>NZ_JAPSKE010000023.1 GCF_031177825.1 Paenibacillus sp.
AAACATAATATTCGTACCCGCCGAGCTCCGTCATGATCGTCGGCATCGCCGTGGAGACGATCGTCTGATCCAGGGCGCCGACGAAGAGGCCGAGCAGCAGCCCCGCGACGACCCAATTGAGTTTCGTATGCTTATGATTCATGGTACACCTCTCGTCGTTATGGTTCCTTCCGAAATTCTCCGACTTCCGCCGACTTGTGCGTACGAAGAGATTCGGTGTATTCCGCTCGGCGGATGCGGCAGCCGGGCCCGAGCTCGATCCGCTTCCCTCGGACGACGTCCGCCCGCGTATGCTCGAGGTAGATGTCGTCTCCCTCGATCGTCTGCGCGACGAGCTCCGGCGCGCCGCTCCCCGTAAACCAGGGTTTCAGCGCTCGGAAGCCGCGCCGCCGTACGCTGATGGTTCCGCCGCCGATGTCTTGCGCTCGGCTTGACCCGTACAGTCGAATATCCGCCTGCCCCGCGTTCAAGAGCCCTCCGATATCGAAGGCGCCTCTCGCGTTCAGCCGGTCGGTTTCGAGATCGCCTTCCGTCGACACTTCCCCCCGGACGACCATCGTCCGGGCGCGAATGCCGCCTTTCGCTTCGATCCGTCCGGTCAACCGGAGATCGTCCGCCGTAAGCGCGCCTTCCAACGCCGCCTCGCCGAGCAGCCGAAGCCGCTTCGCGGACAATCCGCCCTCGACGCTGCACGTGCCGATGCAGGCGAACCGCTCGCACCGCATCTCCCCTTGGATCATCGCTTCGCCCGTAATTCGAACGGAGCCGAAATCTCCGCCCGAAGCGGTGCCCATTCCCGTAATTTTGACGTTCCCTCTCTCCGACGTCATTCGCGTTCCTCCTTCGTCGTCCGTCACGGCCGCTGCGTCTTTGCGCCGACCGTCGCGTCCGGGTGGACGAACAGTTCGGTCCGGTATTCGACTTCGCCGATCCGGCAGCCCGGTCCGATCGAAACGCGGTCGCCGCGTACGATGTCCGCCGTCGTCTCGCACAAGTCGATGTCGTTCCCTTCGATCGTTCGCGCCTGCAGCTGCGGCTGGAACAGCGGGACGATCAATGCCAGCAGCCGGCTCCAGTCGCTTCGGCTCGAACGCTTCACGACGATGCGGTCGCAGCCGACGTCCGCGACGCGGCACCGGCCTTGCAGCCGAATATCGACGACGCCCGCGTTCAGCAGTCCTTCGATCGCGAAGCCGCCTTCCGCGTCGAACGCCTCCGCTTCGACGTCCCCGCGTACGGACACGTACCCGTTCAACGAGACGCTCTCCCCTCGAAGCCGTCCTTGCAGCGTTACTTGCCCCTCGATCCCGACGCGCGCCGCGTCGATGCCGCCCGTTCCGGTCAGCTTCCCGCTTACGACGAAGCCTTCTTCGCAGCGAATATCGCCGTTCACCGTGCCCATTCCGTTCAGCGTAAACGATCGGCACGTCACCGCGCCCTTCACCGTCCCCGTCCCTTCGACGGACACTTGGCGGTAGCTGCCGCCCGAGGCCGTGCCCATCCCGACGATCTTGAGGTCTCCCGTCATCGCGCTCCTCCTCCCAACAGCTTCAGATGCAGTTCTTCGATGCATGCCGCCACGCCGAGCCGCGCCGCCAGCTTCGCGCCGGGCTCCGCGTTCAACGCGGCGTCCGCCGGCGCCAAGACGACGAAGGGGACGCCCATCTTCCGAAACAGGACGAGATCGCATCTTCCGTCTTCATACGACGGGAGATGCGCGCGCAGCGTCTCCAACGCGACGCCGCCTTCGTCCAGACCGGCCTCGCCCGTTCGCATCAACTTATCGACGACGAACAATCGCAGCAGACGAGCGAAGTCAAAGACCGTCTGCGCCGACTCCTCGGCGAAACGCTCTAACACAAATTCCGAAACAATGTTACGCTCAACGATCTCTTCCCTCGTCACCGATACGTCCGAGAGTCGCGGCGTCAGCTGCCCCGCCAGCTCGTCGAGCGCGAAATCGTCCTTCATATGGACGATCTTCTCGATTCTAGGCAGGATGAGCTTTCTCGGAAAAAACGTCTCCTGACCCGTAAACGTCGACTTTCGAATAAACCATTCCTCGGGGATCAGGTTTTTCCGCTTCCACCGATACAATTGACCGTACGAGATGCCCGTTTCTTCGAGCAGCTCCTTCTTCGAAATCAATTCCGTTTCGTCCACGACGACCACCTCTGATGTGAATTGTAACATAACACTGTTACGTTGTAAAAGAGTTCGATGCCCTCTTCGTCCCCCTCCTTCCCGCTTCTCGCAAGAAAAAACCCGGTGCTCTCCATAGGTAGAGAACACCGGGGTACCGAGTCGACGTCTGTTTCGTTCGCTTACTCCCTATTCATTAACACTTCCGCATTGCGAAGCAACGCATCCGCCGCCTCGGGATGAATCCGTTTCCCGCTTAGCGCCTGCGCTTCCATCATGAGCGCTTGCCAACTGCCCGCATGCGCTTTCGCCCGCAAGCTTTCGGCGATGCCGGCGTTATCGATCCGACCGCCGGCCAGGAACCTGTCGATCAGCTCCAACAATGACGCAGGGCTTGCCGCCGTATGGAAGACCACTTGCTCTTGCTTCGAATTGCCCGCAACATCGCTCGCGGTCACGGATACCGTATGCGCCCCGACAGGGAGCGCGTACAGCGGAATGACGTCGCCGGGCCGAATCGGCTCGCCGTTCAAGCTCACGGACACGGATGCCGGCTCTACGCCGGATGCGGAATCCGAGACGGCGACCGCGATCGTAATTTCGCCGGACGTCTCGTACACCGCTTCCGGCTCGATCTCGACGGCAATGTTCGGAGCAGCGGCATCCTTTCGGAGCTCCAGACGCTTCGCCGCTTCCCGATTGCCCTTGGCGTCGACGGACCGGTAAAGCATCGTATAGAGCCCGTCCTGCCCGAACGAGACCGGAGCGGTATATGCGCTCCACGTCGAACCGGAATCTATGCTGTACACCGTTTCCGTCACGCTGGATTGCTCGTCGGCGGCATGCAGCGTCACCGTCGCCGGACCCTGATACCATCCGTTCGACCCGTCGGGTTCGGCGGGATCGACGGCGGCCGACGTGACCGGCGGCTCGCGGTCCGAGCCCGGCGGCGTGTATTTCCACAATTCCGAACTGTCCGAGAAGTAGAAGCTCCCGAACGCATCGCGGTTCAAATAATTGCCCTTGCTCCCGTCCAGCAAGACATACTCGTTCGTCTCCGGCTTCACCATGAAGAACTGCCCGCGCGACGTGCCGTACAGGTTCCCGTCCTCGCCCGGATGCAGGAACGCCCATGCCCAAGTGGTCGACGAGCCGTACCTGCGCAGCTTCGCGGCCCGGTAATCGAACCTGCGAGTATCCGGATTCAACTTGAATATATAGTCCTCCGCCACCCCCCAGACGTTCCCGTCCGGTCCGACCGTCAACCCCGTCACGCCTTTCCGGCCCGTCGCGGGGATCGTCTCGAACACCTTCCGTTTCGTAGCCGGATCGAATACGAACAACTTCGCGTTCGTTTCCGTCGGACCGCTCGTGCCGAGCCCTCCATACACGGTCGTACCGGCATAGAGGAGTCCGTCCTTAAAGGTTAGAGAAATGACGCTTTGGTTCGGAACGATATTTTCGTATACATTCAACTCGCCCGTTGCGAAGTCGTACGTCGCAAGCGCTCCCTGCAGCGACGTCGTGTTCGGAACGGTGCCGACCGCCAAGCGGTCGTTCGCCGGATCGTACGCCATCGCGAACGGACGGTCCTGTCCCTGCCCGCGCAGGTTGAACAACTCCCGCGGATTCGTCTTGGAGAAAGGCAATGCCGGATCGTACTCCAAAATCCGCGCGCCCGCGTAAGCGCCGAGAATCAACTTACCGCCCCGCACGACCGACGATTCGATCTGCCCGAGCGGATTCGACTCCGACACTTCCCCGGTCGCCGGATCGTAGGAAGCGAATCCCGACATGTAACCGGCGACGTACATCTTGTTATCGGGTCCCGCATGGATGCTTTGAATCAGGATCGGCGCGCCGCCGTAGTTCGCCGGAGCGACCTCCGCATGTCCGGTCTCGAGATTGTAGTAGATCACATGGCCGTAAGAGCCCATGCCGACGAAGGTGAGTCCCGGCCAGTCCGGACTGCCGAGGTCGATGAATTCGCCGTCTTGAAAATTCGTCGTAGATTCGAGTTGTTTGATAAGCGTAGAGGATTGCGTCGCGGAATCGTACGCATACAGCTGTCCGCCAAGCGTAAACAACGCCCGTCCCGGTTGACCCGGGATCGGAGCCACCTGCCCCGAATGAATGTCCATGCCGTTCGGATCGTAATAATCGATCGTATCGTCGGGCTTTACGACCAGCAAGTCGCCGTTCGAAAATTTCACGAACAGCCGGTCCTCGTCGAAATCCATGCCGTACGGGAACGCGTACGTATCTCCGCCCCCCGGAATTAACCCGCCGAGAATTTCCTTCCGCGTCCCGTCGGGGCTGTATTTATAGATCCGGCTCAACGTGCCGCCCGCGCCGGCGTACAGCGCATCCCGTTCGGCGTCGTAGGCCAGCGACCGGACATAGCGCTGCCCTGCTTCCACGACGCCGAGATCGACGATGTCCTCCGTCGCCGGATCGAACACATAGAGCTTGCCGCTCGGGTAGGTGCCGGCGTACATTTTCCCGTCCGGTCCGGCCGTCATGGAAAATACGTGGGTTTCCGTCCCGAACCGCCCCAAATTTTCGAACTCCAGCGTGCCCGGCGTATACCGGTACAGCCTTCCGTCGTAATGCGTCCCGATATACACGCGGCCGTCCGTGGCCGCCTTCACGCCCCAAGCCGACTCTACGCCGGGCAGCGGGTACGTACGCAGCACGTCCCGGGTTAACGCGTCCATGACCGCGAATACCGTCGGCACCTCGTCGCGTCCCTTAAACACAGAATAGATTACATGCTTTCCGTCCTCGAAGCCGATGTCGGAATCCGCATTGATGATGCCCTGTACGACGCCGCCGATCCGCTCGAACGTACCGATCTCCATCTCCTCGAGCGCTACGGCATCCGCATATCCCCGGCCGATCCCTGCGCCGGAGGAATAAATCAGGATCCTCGCGTAGGCCGCGGTCGTCGGGGCGAGGCCGCTAGCGCCGTGCTTCTTCCACTCCCCGCCCGTCGTCTCCAACCACGCCGACGCTTCTCCGACCCGAACGCCGCTCGCGTTGTAGTAAAGCAAATACAGCCCCACGACGCCGCGCTCGATGTTCATCATGGCCGAGGCGGAATAGTTCGTCCCCGGCGTCACCGGAATCGGTTCGGATTCCAGGCCCAGCGCCCGAACCGTGTTCGTGTCGTCCAACAGCAAGCTTTGCGCGCCTTCGAAACGGTTCGCCGAGGAGACCTCATAGAACATCTCGCCGAAACCTTTGCCATACGTTTGCTCCCATCCGGGAACCGTTCCTGCGGAAGCGGCTTCTTCGAATCCGGCGTTTCGGATCTGTAAGGACGGGACCTCTTCCGCGCCGGCGGCAGGAATGAGTGAAGCGCTTACAACGAGAGCGGTCAATGCGCCGACCAACCTTCGAAATGGGGAACGAATCGCAATCCTCTCCTTTTCGTTATTGATTTACATCTGACTCACTTTCCATTGTATGGGCGGCCCCATTGGCTGTCAACATTTAGCAACCCTAATAATAACACCCTGCCTTCTCTCTTGATTCCAGCCTATCTCTTCGGTATGCTTGTCTCCGAAATCCCTTTCAAGGACGGTGGCAGTATGAGCTCCACGCACAGCCGCAAGACGTTCCGCATTCGGTTGGAACATATGATCGGCGCCTTGCGCGCCGACATTATGACCGGAAGGCTTCATCCCGGCGCATTCCTTCCGTCCGAACGGGAGCTTGTCTCCCGATTCCACCTAAGCAATAAACTCGTTCGCGTGGGCTTGGAGCAGTTGGTATCCGAAGGCTTGATCGTCAAGCTTCCCCGGGTGGGCAATCAGGTCGCCGATACGGCCCGGGATCGTAAAGCGACCGTCCGTTTCGGATATCATCGCTCCTTGGAGCAGGAAGCGGACATGAACCGCTTGCTCGAACTTTTCCATACCGCCCATCCGTCCGTTTACGTTCATCCCATCCCGTTGTCGTTTCAAAATTATCACGAAACCGTGGCGAACTACTTGGAATCCGGCCTGCTCGATGCCGTTACCGTCAATGTACGTAACTTCGAACAATTCAAGGCGAGCGGGGGCCTTTCCTTGCTCTGCGCCCAACAGCCGAGTCCGTCCGTGTACCCCTCGTTGGAGCAAGCGTTCACGCATGAGGATGCGTTATATGTTCGGCCGTTGCTGTTTTCGCCGCTGATCCTTTGCTACAACCCTTTACATTTTCAGGAAAAGGATCTCCCGCTCCCCTTCCGACCGAACGGATGGGACGACTTAATGCGCGACGCTTCCCTTCTCTCCGTGGAAGACGAAAGATTCGGATTTTACAGCTACCTGCTGTCGAACAATCGGTGGCCGATCTTTTTGCTGCAGAACGGCGCGAAGCTCTCGAGCCGCCGCGAACGCGCGGAGGCATTCGTCGACCGAGTCGTCGAAGGCATTTCGTATTGGGGAGAGATCATCTACAACCACCGCGCATTCCCGACCTATTTATCCGGCAAAGATACGGACGCGGAGGAATTGTTCGCGCAGGGCAAGGTGTCGATCATTATGACGACCTATTTCGCGCTGAACGCGCTGCGAGAATCCGGCGTCCCCTTCGACATTGCGCCCTTGCCCTCCTTCGGCGGAGGAAATGATTCGTTGCTGATGACGATCGGGATCGCGGTGAACCGGATATCGGAAGTCCGCCATGCGGCGCAAGCGTTAGCCGACTTCCTGTGTTCCGAGCAGGCGCAGCGGCATATCCGGGAGCGCACCTTAAGCATTCCCTCCGTAACCGAAGCCGCGGAAGCGGCGGAACCGGGATCCTCGTACCGTCCGGCGCATGACGGCATCTTTCGCGAGCTGCTGCCCCGCTCCCGGCCTTTCACCGATATCGGAATGACGGTGGAGGAGATGGACCTTGTCCTCAAGGAAGCCCGGTTGTTCTGGTCGCGTCTTCAGACGAAGGATTCGATGCGCAAGCGGATCCGCGAGCTTCTGCAATGAGCCGATCGCATCCTAGAGGGCTTTCCATAGGAAAAAGAGCAGGCGGCCGACCGGGCCGCCTGCTCTTTTTCGTTATCGTTCCCGTTATTCTCGGTCGAACAGCTTGCTCACAAGCTGCGTTCGGTTGGTGACGCCGAGCTTCTGGAAGATCGAGGTCAGATGCTTCTTCACGGTAATTTCGCTCACGAACAATCTCGCCGCGACGTCCGCGTTCTTGAGGCCCTTGCCGATGAGCGCGACGATGTCGGCTTCCCTTTCGGTGAGCATCGACAGGTCCGGCTCGGACTTTCGCTGGGGTTCGGGGAGGCCGTCGAGTCCGAGCTGCGTCATCATCTTCCGAAGGTACTGGTGCAGACGCGGGCCGCGAGTATCCAGATAGTACGTATAGGCCGGCGTCCGACCGTCGTAATCGGTATGAACCGCGTCCGCCGTCTCGCAGCCCAGCCGTCGATGCACCTCGCGGAAGAACGGCAGCGGCGGCGGCGAGCCGGCGATAAAGCCGCCGGTCAGCATCAGCGTGATGAAGTGCAAGCCCGCATCGGCCCGGAGCGTCCAGTCGCCGAAATCGGCCACGTCGATGCCGTACACGAACAATCCGTAGTCGGTATCGGCGGGAACGCGCATGGCGTTCAGCTGCCGCTCGTCCAAGCTGCGGAAGTACGCCGAGGACAACGGCTTGTTCAGCAAGAAGTCCAGCGTCTTCTCGTGAATCGGAATCACGACGGACAGTCCGACCATCTCTCCCGTCGGCTTCCGCAGCAGCCGGATATGCACGCGGTGCAGCCGACGCAATTCCTCCAGGTGCAAGTGCTTGACCGGGAACAAGCTTTGCTCCGGCGTAATGACGAACTCCTTCGGCGCGTTCGTCTCCGGATCGACGTACGGGATGCGTGCTTCCTTAGGGGACGCCTTGCGCCGCGCCAAGTACCGCTCCGCTTCCGCCGCGTTCGAATCGTCCAGCGTCTCGAAGTAATGAGGGGAGGCGGTTTGGTAAAAAAACTCGCGAATCAAGTGATCGCCCAAATAATAAAACGCCTCGCCGGCTTCCCACCCGGCGTCGCGGGACGAGCCCGCGCCTCGGCCGACGGCGCGGTAAAAATACGCGGCCCCTCGCCTCCGAAGCGCATTATACGTCTCCGGCGTCCGCGCCCGAAGATCTTCGGCGACGGCCGCTCGGACGAGATCGTGAAGCAGCCAGCCGCGGGATGTTCTGCGCACGAACGACAGCGAGACGAGCTCTTGGAACTGCTCCGTTGTCACGGGCTTGTCCGCCGCGTAGGATAAAATTTCTTGATTGAAGTGCCTTAGCACCGCCGCGGCTTCGACCAGCGACCGAAGCTCGGGCCCGGGCACCTCCCTCAGCCATTGGGCGGCGACGAACGGGAATACCTCCTCGTCCTGCAGCCGCGTCTCCTCTCGGATCGTCGCGGCGTGCGCGGCGAGCGACAAGGACAGCGGATGGCCCTTCGTCTTGTTCCAAATCGCCCGGACCGATGCTTCGTCGCGGACGCCGTGGTTCTCCAAGTATTGTTTCGCATCTTCGTACGCGAGCTCGGAAAGCGGCGTCCACGCGATCATCTGCCGCCAAGCCGGGGACAGCCTCCAAGCGCCTTGCAGCGGGTTTCGTCCGGCCACGGCAATCAAGACCGAGGGGTCGAGCCGCGGGAGGAGCTGCTCGCGAATCCACTGATCGAGCGCTTCCATCTCTTCGTACGTATCGAAGGCCAGGCACATCGGACGTTCGGCCGCGACGGCGTTCACTCGGCGGATCGCGTCGGAAACCTGGAACGTCTCTTCCTCGGGTTCGGGCCCCCCCGCGTCCGCGGCGGGGTCTTCCAGCAGCCGCGCCAGCCTCGCGCATAGCGATTGCGGCGTATGCAGGAAGTCGCGGCTGTCCAGCAAGAGAAACCGGCAGCCGGATTCCGCGGCGATGCGGCGGTATTCGTCGAGGAGGAAGCTCTTGCCCATGCCTCCGATGCCGTAAATATTGATCAACCGCTTCTCGGGCGCCGCCCCGGCCAGCAGCCGGCGGAATCGGTCGACTTCCCGGTGTCTGCCCGCCATGAATTTCCTCTCGAAGGCGTCGATTTGAAAGTCGGTGTCGATGTCGGCCATGACGCTCGTTCCCCCTTAAAGGGTCTTTTATACAGAAGTATAGGGTCGCTTTATATTATAGGATAATTCAACCAGCCCCGGAAGGGTGGTACCTTGAAAAGGCGGAACGACAATCCATCATTTTCGAGGAGGTTCATTGAATTGAAAAAATTTGCAAGAAGAGAAGCGAGCAATACGTACTTTTCGTTGGGAACGCGGGCGACGTTTTTGGTGCAAGGCGAAGACACGGGAAACCGATTTTCGTTGATCGAGTTTTTGCTCGTGAAGGGGGCCGACACGCCGCCGCATACGCACTTGAACGAAGACGAGCATTATTACGTCCTGGAAGGGGACATCACTGTGCAGGTGGGCGAGGAGACGATTCGGGCCACGCCGGGTACGTACGTGTTTTTGCCCCGCGACGTAAGGCATGCCTACCGGGTCGAATCGGAACAGGCGAAGCTGCTGGTGGGTATCTACCCTGCCGGATTCGAACAATTTTTCCGGGCGAACGGCGTGCCGGCCGACCCGGACGCCGTCCCGCCGGCGCCGCAAGGGCCTCCGAGCGACGATCAGATTCGCGCCATGATCGAGGAAGCGGCGAAATACGGCATTGTGTTTTAATTCCGAAGCGGAAGAAGGGGAGAGCGACATGATGAAAAAGTGGCTGATCGCGTCCGTCGCGATATTCGGTTCATGGAGCGGGAGCGTCTCCGCTCACGGCACGGCGCCTCAAGCCGCAGCGGCGAACTTCGAGACGCTTACGGTGGTCGTCAACGGCGTGAAGGCGGAGTCGGCCGCGGATCATACGACGGCGGACGGGAAGCGTTACGTGTCGATACGCGCGTTCGCCGAATTGTTCGATCGATCGTTCGCGCTGAAGGGCGGGAACCGAGAGGCCGTCTTCAATGAACGGACCGTCCCGAACGTGCGCATGATTCAGGGCGAACCGACCGCATGGATCCGGGACTTGGCCGCGGCCGTCGGCGCGCAGCAGGTGACCTACGACGCGGAGCGCAACGAGATTTACGTGTTGGCGCTGCCGGAAGGATCGATCCAAGTGTCGGAGACGGTGCCGGCGATGGGCGAGCATTGGGGCAACCCGCAGGCGGGCGACCTGCCGGTCGGACCGTTCTACGGCGTGCACGAGGGGAAGCTCGTATTTCTCGAGTACATGATCGATTGGAAGGATTTCCAGGAAGGCAAAAATCACGTGAATTTGAAGGGAATGAAGGGCGTTCCTTCGCCGGAAGTCGTGCAGGTGGACGTCGAGTTCCAACCGGCGGGACATCCGGGATTCGAGACGCCGCACTACGACATTCATCTGTATTTCATTTCCGATTCGGAGCAGCAGCAAATTCAATAAGCGGGGCTTCGATTCCGGGGAAAGGAGCTATTATATGTTTTGGTTGAAAACGCTGGTCGCCGTTCATGTCCTGTCCGCGATCGTCGGCATCGGTCCGACCTTCATCATGCACCTGTTGCTGCGCGGCAACCAATCGGCGGCCCAATTGCGGCAGTCGCTCGACCTGATGGGAATCGTCGAACGGTTCCCGAAAATCGGCGGCCCGGTCGCGGTGCTGAGCGGCATTCTGCTCGTCTCGTTATACGGGTACGGCAGCTTCGGGCAGCTGTGGCTGGTCGGGTCGCTCGTTCTGTTCGTTCTCGTCCAGATCGTGGTCGTCGGCGTCGCCGGACGGCAGTTGAAGCCGGTGTTGAACTGGAAGCGGGACGCCTCCGAACAGCAGGAGCCGGTCGTTCCGCTTCAGGTGGAAGCCGCGTTGCGACGCGTCGGCGGTTCGATGTGGCTTGCGCATGGATTGGCCGTGGCGTTGTTTTTGCTGATGATCGTGAAACCGACGACGATGCTGTGGTGAACCGAGAGGGGGCAAGGCGAATTCGCCTTGCCCCCTCTCTTTGCAGCTACTCCCGCGACATCTCCAGCAGCTTCCGCATCGTGTTCCAATTGCGCGTCGTGACGCCGCCGCCCAGCTTCAGCATGCGATCGCCGAGCGGCGACTCCGACACTTTCCGGCGGAACCGAAAGTACACTTCCCGCTCCCCCGCCGTATACTCGTCGTCCCCTGCGTCCCCGCCCGGTCCGCCCGCCAACGCGGCGTCCAGCTTCTCCTGCGGGATCGCTTCCTGCAGCAACGCCAGCATCACCTGCTTGCCCTCTTCCGAGGAATGGACTTCATACGGGCAAGCGGCCATGATCCGTTCCAGCTCCTCGAACGAGCGGACGAGCACGGCGATAGGCTTCTCCAGCATCGATCGGAGCGTCTCCGCGACGATCTCGCGCACCTTCTCTTCCGACCCGTCGGACGTTTCGCATACGATGTTGCCGCTCTGAATGTAGGTGCGAACCCGCGAGAGGCCGTTCGACGCGAGGGCGGCCCGCAGCTCCTCCATTTTCACGATGTTGTTTCCGCCGACGTTAATGCCCCGCAATAATGCGATATATCCCGTCATGTCAATGCCCCCTTTTGTAATACGTAATCGCGAGGGCGACTGCGAGCACGGAGCCTTTGACGATATCCATCGCGTAATACGGCACGGACAGCATGATGAGGCCGTTGGACAAGATGCCGATCAGCACCGCGCCGGCGAACGTGCCGAACGCGTTCGGCTTGCCCGCGCCGAAGACGGAGTAGCCGATGAAGGCGGCCGCGACCGCGTCCATCAAAATACGGCGCGCCCGCGTTCACCTCGGCGTTCATGACCCGGGCGCCGAGCACGATGCCGCCGATGCCGGCGAACAGCGCGGAAATCAGGTAGGCGGCCAGGCGGTACTTGCCGACCGCGATGCCCGACAGCTTGGCCGCTTCGGGGTTTCCGCCGATCATGTACATGTAGCGGCCATGCTTCGTGTACGTCAAGAACAGATGCACCGCCAGCACGACGATCAGCATGATGACGATGATCCACGGCACCTTGCCGATCGCTCCGAACGCGTCCGGAATTTCGCCGGTCGCATAGTCGCCGCTCGGCAGAATCATGTTCTCGGAGATCGTCGCCCCTCGCGTATACGTAAGCGCGATGCCTTGGAAGACGAACATCGTCGCGAGCGTCATCAGCATGTCCTGGATCTTAAAGTTGATGACCAAGAACGCGTTCACGAGTCCGACGACGAGACAGAAGACGATCGCGACCGCGATCCCGATCCCTACGCTCTGCCCGTACCAGACGAACATCGAGATGACGATCGCGTTCGCGAGCGACGCCGTCGAGCCGATCGACAAGTCGAAGCCGCCGACCGCGAGCGAGACGGTGAGGCCGATCGCGATGATCGTCACGATCGAGATCGACCGCAGAATCGTCACGATATTCGCGCCGTTCAGGAAGTTGTCCGTCGATGCGCCGAAGACGACGATCAGCAGCAGAATGGTGATCAAGGTCCCATACTTGTAGAGAAAATCGAAAAATTTATGCCCGACGGCGTTCATCGCTTCAAGCCTCCCGTACTGTACAGCAGCAGCTCTTCCTCGTTCGTGCCGCGCGTCTCCAGTTCTTTCGCGACGGCGCCGTCGTACATGACGTACGTTCGGTCCGTCAGTCCTAAGATTTCCGACATTTCGCTGGATGCGTACAAGACGCACTTGCCTCGGCGCCCCAGCTCGGCGATTAATTCATAGATGTCCCGCTTGGCGCCGACGTCGACGCCCTTGGTCGGCTCGTCGAATAGATAGACGTCGGCGTCGGCCAGCAGCCACTTGCCGATCGCCACCTTCTGTTGGTTGCCGCCGGACAAGTTCTTCACGCGAGCGAGCTCGTTCGGCGTCTTGATGCCGAGCGATTCGACGAGGCCGCGGGCGGCGTCCCTCAGCTTGCCGGCGGCGATCCACGGTCCGGCGGTCGTGAACCGTCCGAGCGTCGCGGCCGTCAAGTTCGCCGCCACCGACTCGTCCACGAAGACGCCTTCGCGCCGGCGCTCCTCGGGCACGAGGGCGACGCCGGCGCGCACCGCGTCGTACGGCGAGCGGATGCGCAGCCGCCGCCCGCCGAGCGTCACGTCGCCGGACGACGTCGGCGACGCCCCGAACAGCGCGCGGCACAGCTCCGTCTTGCCCGCGCCGACGAGACCCGCGACGCCGACGATTTCGCCCGCGCGAATATACAGGTCGACGCCTCTGACCTTGTCGCCGTCCCGGATGCCTTTCGCTTCGAAGCGCACCTCGCCGATCGATCGCTGCATCGTCGGGAATTGCCCTTCGAGCCTCGCGCCCAGCATCTGCTCGATGACTTGCTGCTGCGTGACGTTCCGCAGCTCGTCCCGCGCGACGAGGCGCCCGTCCCGCATAATCGTGATGTCCTCGCATATTTCATACAGCTCGGGCAGCCGGTGCGAGATGAAGATGACGCCGACCCCGTCCGCCTTCAGCTGCCGGACGAGCGCGAACAGCCGGTCCGTCTCGCTGCTGCTGAGCGGCGCCGTCGGCTCGTCGAGCACGAGGAAGCGGCACTCCCGAGACACCGCTCTCGCGATGAGCGTCATCTGCTTCTCGGCGAGCGTCAGCTCCTGCACCAGCTTCTTGGTCGACAGCGTCAAGCCCAACCGCTCGAGGATCGACTGCGCCGACCGATGAACGTCGGCCCAATCGACGAACGACTTGCCTCGCATCTCGTGCACGAGGCTTTCGAGCATAATATTTTCGCCGACCGTCAGGTTCGGGATGAGCGCCGTATCGACCTCTTGATAGACGATCTGGATCCCGACATCCTTCGCATCTTTCGGCGATCGGATGCGAACCGCTTCGCCGTCGATCCGAATGTCGCCGGTGTAATGATCGTAGGCGCCGGACAGCACCTTCATCAACGTGGACTTCCCTGCGCCGTTCGCCCCGATCAACGCGTGGGCTCGCCCGGCCTCGGCCCGAAAGTCGACGTCCGCGAGCGCCTGCACGCCGGGGAAGGCGATCGAAATCCGGCTCATCGTAAGCACGCTAGTCTTCGATTCTCCCAACAAACCCACCTACCGTCCGAACAGGATAGGGCGCCCTTATCCGAAGGACAAGGGCGCCGCATAAGACAATCTATTATAACATGGAACTTTCGTTAGTTGGCGTTCGCTTCTTTTAGCGATTTCATCCAATCTTCCTCGAATGCGTCCGTCGTGCCCCAGCCCGGAATAATGTCGGCGAGCGTCGCCATGTTGACCGCTTCGGACGACTTGTTCAGCGTCGCTTGGTCGATCAACGCCGCTTCGAGGTTGTACGTCGGAGGCGTCTCTTCGCCGGCGAGCTTCTTCGCGAGCAGGCGCACGTTGACCGCGCCGATCATCTTCGGATCGACGGCCGCCGTCGCGACCCACGGGCTGTTCTCTTCCTGCATGATTTGCAGGTCGGCGTTCGAGACGTCGATGCCGTAAATCTTGATTTCCGTCCGGCCCGCCTCGATCAAGGCGCGCGCCGCGCCGATCGCGAACGCGTCCCACGTCGCGAAGATCGCGTCGATCTCGCCCTTCGGATACTTGGACAGCATCGCCGCGACCGCGTTCTGCGTATCGACCGACGTGTTCTCGTTCGCCACGCCGAACCGTTCGAGCTCCTTGATGTTCGGGTACTTCGCGAGCGTCGCTTGGTAAACCGTGTTCCGGCGCACCATCGGCGGGAAGCCGTCGACCCACAGGTAGACGATCTTCGCGTCTTCGCCTTGCTCCTTCACGAGCTGGTCGAGCGCGAATTGCGCAAGCGCTTCGTCGTCCTGCGACGTCAGCGTTACGCCTTCGACCGCCGACAAGTCGCCTGTGGAGTCGAATGCCACGACCGGGATTCCCTTGTCCGTCAGCTTCTTCACCGCGTCGACCGTCGCCGGGTCGTCGCCGTGCGAGACGACGACGCCGTCGTAATCGCCGTTCGCCGCTTGGTCGAGCGCGTCGAGGAACTTCGCCGTGTCTCCGTTCGCCGAGAACGTGTCTACGCTGAAGCCGAGCGATTCGCCTTCTTGCTTCGCCCCGGCGAGGAATTGCGCCGTATGATCGTCGCCGCCGATCTTGCGGATGACGTTCAGTTTAATATCGCCCTTCTCGGCGAGCGCCGCCGGAAGATTGTCCACTTCGAGGTTGCCGCCGGTTTTGGCCGCTTGTCCGCAGCCCGAAAGCGCGATGGCCGCAGCCAGCGTGACGCCCGTTATGTAACGAAGCTTCTTGTTGATGTTCATCTCTAGTTCTACCCCCACGCATATAATTACAAGTAATCCTATCGGATTTAAATAGAAACGTCAATAGTTTTATAGGATGAACCATTTCGCACGAATAACCGCCGCCCTGTTCACGAACAATAGCTTTGTCCGATCAAGGATAAACGGGTTCCCCGTCCTATGAAGGACGGCTTCCGTTTACCGAGACGATTCAGGTGTTATATCCGCAGGATATAACACCTGAATCGTGTACAATAACCGCGGGGAGGATTCGCCATGCTGGATCAATTGGAAAGCAATTACGACTGCTCGAACGCCGACGACGACTTGCCTAAGCTGATGCAGGAGCTCGAGGAGTGGAAGTCGAAGACCGGGAACGACGCCTCTAAGGAAACGATCGATACGATCCATCGGCTGGAAAATCAGATCCACTTCATCCGGAACAAGTGCGGCATCCGCTAATGAAAAGAGCGCCTCTCGGCGCTCTTTCGTTACTTACGCGCGCGAACGCGGAAATCAATAAGCGAGCGCGAACAATCCTTCGATATGCGACAAGTACCGCGCGTTGCTCGCCTTCTTCATCAGCGAAGCCGGAGCGCCCTTGAGCTCGATGCCGTGTTCCCCGATGGAGCCGATGCCGTCTTTGCGACCGAGGCTCGCCAGCGTACCGGAGAATACCGGGTGGAACGTCTGCAGACTGCCGCCGTTATACGTTGCCGCGATGTTCGCGCCGACGAGCTCGCCCATCTGCCAAGCCAATTGCGCCGTCGGCGGGTACGGACGTCCTTCCGGTCCGAAGACGACCGCGCAGTCGCCCGCGAGGAATACGTCCGGATGCGATACCGACTGCAGGTACTCGTTCACGGACGCGCGGCCGCGGTTCACTTCGATGCCGCAATTCGCAACGAGCGCGTGCCCTTGCACGCCGCCGGTCCAGACCAACGTGCCGGTTTCGATCGTGCGGCCGTCCTTCAGCGTTACGACGCCGCCGTTCACTTCGGTAATCGGCAGGCTCGTGAGGAACTGCACGCCGCGCTGCTCGAGGCTCGTCACCGCGCGCTGGATCAGCTCCGGCGAGAACATCGGCAGAATCGTCGGCATCGCTTCGACCAAGTACAACGACACGTCGTTGAAGTCTACGCCCGCCTCGCGGCAGTAGCCCGGGAGCTCGTCCGCGAGCTCGCCTACGAGCTCTACGCCGGTGAGGCCGCCGCCGCCGATGACGAACGTCGCGTCCGCTTTGTTCTTCGAGACGCGGTACGCGCGAAGCTTCCCCTTCACGTGCGCGAAGATGCGGTTCGCCTCTGCCGCCGACTTCAGCGTCAGGCTGTTCTCCTGGAGACCCGGGATGCCGAAGTAGTTCGTCTCGCTGCCGAGCGCGAGCACGAGCGTGTCGTAGTCGTAGGAGGAGCCGTCCGCGAGCGATACTTTCTTGCCGGCCGGGTCGACCGCCTGCACGGAGCCGATCTTCACGTCGATCGCCTTGCCCTTGAACAGCTTGCTAAGCGGCAGCGCGACGGCTTTCTCGGACACGTTGCCCGCGGCCAGACGGTGAAGCTCGGTAATGATTTGGTGAGAATCGTATTTATTGATGACCGTAATTTGCGCTTCGCTCGCGGACAGATGCTTCCGCGCGGACAGCGCGCTTAACAAGCCGCCGTATCCGGCGCCGAGAATGACGATTTTTTTGCTCATGGATTTCGCGCCCCCCTTAAGACTGCTGTTTACGTTCGCCGAGTATGTCCAAATACGCTTGGCCGAAGCGAAGCATCCGCTGCAGCTCCGGATCCTTCAGCATCTTCAGCATGCCGAACAAGCCGATCGTCGTCTCGTCCGTCTCCGCGCGGTCGTTCGCCTCGATCGCAGCGGAAGCGAAGTATTTCGCCTTCTCTTCAATCGGCTTGAGCACCTCTTGGAGGCCGCCGATCGTATCTTGAATGAGCACGCGGTCGGTAACGACCTTCTGCGCCAAATCGTACGTCTTCGTCAGAAGCGCCGTCATCTCCGCCAGCTTCGGCAGGTTGTCGACCAGCGTCGTCAACGCTTCCTGCACTTCCGGCTTCAACAGCTGCTCGAGTACGTCAGGTCTCAGCGCGGACTCTTGCGTCGCTACGGCCGGCTGCTTGTTCGCTACGCTTGCTTCCATTCTTCTCCCACTCCTTGTTGTGTCGGACGTCGGAATACATTGTGAAATTCTTCACATACTAAAAAGTTCTCGTCCGACGTTCCTATGAATGATGTCCTTGTGAATAGTTTATTACATTACAGACCGGTCTGCATTATAAATGTGAAAATTATCACATAAATAATATTTATAGGGGTGACAACCTTTTCGAACCGCATAAAAATTCCCAACGACCGCCGTTTACGCGGCCTTCGGGGCTTTCCGCATCCTTTTCCACCAGACGATCAGAAACAACAGCGGGATGTATCCGGATACGATCCAGAACCCCGCGTTCGAATATACGTTAGCGAGCCAGTCGATCGATTGCCGGTCGCGGATCCAAAACGCCAGCGCCAAATACCCGCCGAGGAACAACGGCAAAGAGACGCGTCGCTTGATCGGCCACAGCTGTCCCGCTCCCCGGCAAGCCGCCCACAAACAGACGGACACGTTGACGAGCGCCTTCAGCAGCCATACGGAGATGACGAGATACTCCAATCGCTGCATGACCGGCACCTCGATCATCATCACGATATTCAGCGTCGGCCAGATGATATGATGGAGCTGGCCTTCCGAATAATACATCAGCGTGACCAGCATGACGAAAAGATAGATGATCGTAGCGGCGCCGACGGCGGCATGCGTCCAGCGCTGCGATTCCGCCGGACGCTTAACGAACGGGTATAACACTAGCATCGTCTCGAACCCGAGGTACGGGAAGGCCATCGATCGGGCGGAACGGAGAATGTCGGCGACCGAATGCGTCCCTATGGGCAGCAGGTTCGCCGGGTGGATATACTTAAATGCGAACGCGAACAACGGAATGGTCAGCGCGTAGGGTATCGCCGTTCCCCATACGCTCATCCCGGTTACCGTCCGCAGGCCGCCGGACACTGTGTAATACACGAGCAGCAATAAGATAGCGGCGAGCGGATAAATATTGATTCTCGGGAACAACCACACCTGGATGACTTCCAAGAAGATCCTGAATACGACGAACCCGCCGAGGACGAAATAAAGAACGAATGCCGCATTCGCCGCGGTTCCGATCCATCGGCCGAAGTGGACCTTGTTCAGTTGCACGACGTCCGCCGGCGAATCCGACGCATCCAATGCGAAATACATCATCCACACGATCGCATGAATGCCCCCTCCGACAAAGAGAACGGAGATCCATGCGTCATACCCCGCCGGCTCTAGAATCTCTTTCTGAAACTTTAAGACGCCGACGCCGACGATGCTGCTATGGATGAGAAAAAAAACGAACAACGAAGAAATCAGGCGATTCTCCCCGATCCGGCGACTCCCGCTCATGGCTGCCCCCTCCCGGTCCGCCGGGTTATTCCCCGACGCCGGTCTGAAAGATGTTCAACTTTACCGTGACTTCCGTACCGACGGACGGGTATAGTTCTTGGAATACCCGTTCGTTCCAACGCCGATCCCGGCTTCTAACCATATCGCCGAATCCGACGGGATCCACGCGGCGTTCCTTGAAATACTTCAGCAGCGCTTCAATCTCTCGCTCGATATACGAGGCCCCCTCGCGCTCCATCTCCGACAGCCCTTCGGGCGTTGCAAGCTTCACCTGTTCCGGCACTTTCCTCGCCAACGCCTCCACCTCGGTTCGGATCGAGATCTCGGGCACCGGGCGGACTCGCTTCACCTTGAACTTCGTCTCCGATCGGATGACCTGGATCGCTACGTAGCTATCCCGGGCTTCCCGCGGCTCTTTCACGGGAATGAGCATACTTCCGTTCCTCCCGTTTTCGACGAGCAGCTTCAAGAGGAACGAATCCTTAAAGCCGATCACCGCGGCCAGCCGGTCCTCCCGAAACAAGGCCGTCCCGCCGAGCTCCGGCGCTCCGTTCTTCGGGCGGAAGTACGGCATATACATGTCGCGGCCTACCCCGAAGAAGTTGTACAGAGACAAATGCAGGTTCGACGACGGAAGATTGCCGTTGCGAACGTTCTGCATCGCCATGTCGGACAACAGCGTCGATTCTTGCGCTTCTTCGTCTGCTCCAACAGCTCGACGGCCTCCCCTTCCGTTACCGCGAGGATCATGCGCGTCGAGATCTTCGGATCCTTGCAGAACGTATCCAACACGGTACCGACCCCTTTCTTCGCGAACGATTCGCCGAATACCGCTAAGTTGACTTGTCCGTACTCCAGCGTTCCGCTCGATTTCATATTCAAGCTTGGAATCATGTTGAAGTGCGAGACGGAATCGGCCTGAAGCAGCTCTACGTCGGCCTTGGTTTTCTTCGTATAGAGCGGGATCAACACCGCGGACGACTCCCCCTTCACGGACAAGTCGAACCCGGTCGTCTGCACGAGCTTCACTTCATTGACGATGGCTTGCTCCCCGCAAGCCGCGAGCAGCGGCACGAGCGCGAGCGCGATCCCTAGGCGGCTCATGCGGCTAATCCTCATCGGCGTCCTCCCCCGTTCCGGCTCCGGGCGTGTATCTCGTACGCGATCGCGGACGCAAATATCCGGGCCGCTTGCTCGTCCATGGGAACGGCGGCCGGATCAGACTATCGTTCAAGTCTCCTACTCTCAAAGGGTATACAGGGACGGTATACGGAGATCCCAATGACGTTAACTTCGTTACATGTACCAGCAGGAAGCCGATGCCGATGAATAAGCCGATCGCCCCCCATAGGGAGGACAGTACGATCATTGGAAACCGTAAAAATCGAATCGTATTGGACATCTTATAGATCGGCGTCGTAAACGAGGCTAACGCGGACAGCGCGACCACGATGATCAGAATATTGCTCGTGAGCGCGGCTTCCACGGCGGCTTGTCCGATGATAATGCCTCCGACGATGCCGAGCGTCTGCCCGATCTTCGTCGGCAGCCGCGCTCCGGCCTCCCGCAGAAACTCGATGGTCAGCTCCAGGAACAAGACCTCGAAGACGGGAGGAAACGGCACGTTCATCCGCGAGTAGATGAGCGGCCCGAGCAGATCCTGCGGGATGACCTCGTAATGGAACGTCGTGATCGCGATGTAGAACGATGTGGCGAACAAGGAGAACACGACCCCGATAATCCGGATGATGCGGAAGAACGACCCTAAAATCCAAGGCAAAAAATAATCCTCGGGAGAAATGAAGAAGTCATGGAGCGTCGAAGGGCCGGTGATAAAATACGGCGAGCCGTCCGCAATGATCGCGACCTGCCCGGAGATGAGCGCATAGACGACCCGATCCCTGCGCTCGGTCGTCACGAACAAGGGGAAGGGCGTAGCCGATTCGTCTGCGATCATTTGATCGAGCAGCGACGTATCGAAGATGACGTCGAAGTCGATCCCTTCCAACCGTTGCCGCGCCGTCTGCACGTTCCGTTCGTTCGTCACGCCTTCGATGTAGACGATGGCGACTCTGGACTTGGACATCGAGCCGATCGTCAGCTCTTTCACGACCAGCTGCGGAATGCTGAGCTGCATCCGCAAGAGATGCAAGTTGGTATCGAGATCTTCGATAAACCCGACGTTCGGCCCGACCACGCTGAATTCGTTCTCGGTCGTATTGTCCTTCCTCATGCCGTGCAAGCCGGCAAGCGGAACTAAGGCGCATCGCTTCCGCTCGCCGGCCCGGCGGACGAGCGCATGCCCTCTCAATAGCTTGGACTGAATGATCTCCACTTGATCGGTCACTTCGATTTCTTCCGTAGGAATCCATCTCGCAAGACCTTCAAGGCTGTGGATATCGTCCGACTGCGACGCATGGCGCTGCAGCGGTTCGATCAGCCGCTTCCGCAACAGCTCCTTGTCGACTAGCGTTCCATAATACGAGACAGTAATTTCGTCCGCGGCGGAAGGAATGCGCATCTCTTGGTAATCCGTGGATCGCTTCGCTTGTTCGATCAGCAATTCGAGGTCGTCGAACTCGGTCTGTACCTTCGACGCTTCCGCTTGTTCCGGGGAAGGGGCTTCTAGAGTCGCGTCCATCGCATGGCTCCGTTATCGTCAAAGTGTGGAAAATGGTTACTGGGTAGTTTGCCTAAGCCTTCCTTTTTTATGTAGAAAAGCCGTCCCGCATGCATGCTGCGGAACGGCTTCCGGGGAATGCGCTTATCGGCCGGACGCGCGGAACGTTACGGGGAACGACTGCACGCCGAAGACGAACGGGCTTTGAATCGGGTTCATCGGCGCGTCGGCGGCCCGGCGAATCTCTTCCATCCGCTCGACGACGGCGCGCAGCGCGATCTGCGCCTCGAGCCGAGCGAGCGGGGCCCCTAAACAGAAGTGGATGCCGGACCCGAACGACAGGTGTTGGTTCGGCTTCCGATCGGGGACGAAGGCGTCCGGATCGTCGAACTTGGACTCGTCCCGGTTGGCGGAAGCGACCCAAACGACGACTTGCTCGCCAGCGCGAATGCGCTCGCCGCCGAGCTCCGCATCTTGGGCGCATACTCTGCCGATCGCCTGAATCGGCGGATAGTACCGAAGCGTCTCCTCCACGAAGGACGGGATCGTCTCCGGGCTGCGCCGCAGCAGCGGCTGCAAGTCAGGCTGCTCGGTCAGAATCCGGACCGCGTTCGCGATCAAGTTCGTCGTCGTCTCGTTGCCGGCCGCAAGCAGCAACATCGAAAACCCGACGATTTCCGCATCCGTCAGCTTCTGCCCGTCGATCTCCGCGGCGATCAGCAGCGAAATCAGATCTTCCTGCGGCCGCTCCCGATGCTCCCGAAGGATGCCCGCGAAATACGCCTGAAGCTCCGCGATCGTTCGGGCCTTCTCCGCCGACACCCGCGCGAACGCCTCGTCGGTGTTCTCGTCCAATCCCATCACGAGCGCATCGGACCACGCCTTGAACAGATCGCGATCCTTCGCCGGGACGCCGAGCAGCTCGGCGATGACGATGACCGGCAGCGGCACGGTCAGATCGCCGACGATATCCATAGCGCCTCCGGAGCGCTTCGCGTCCAACAACTCGTCCGCGATCGACCGGATGTGCGGCTCCAGATTCGATACGACCTTCGGCGTGAACGCTTTGTTGACAAGCGCCCGCAATGGGCCGTGCCGCGGCGGATCCATCGTCAGAATCGTCTCCGTCTCGTCCCCGGCCAGTCCCCGCCGGGAGGAAAACCCCGCCGGATCCTTCAGAACGCGCAACGCGTCCTCGTACCGGAAGACGTCCCAACAGCTTCGGCTTCCGTCGTACCGCACGGGCGTCGTGCGACGCAGCTGGTTGTATACGGGGAACGGCGAGAGCCGCTTCTCCGTCGTATCCAATTCCGCCATCGGGATCATGTTCGCGTATCGTTCCGGCTTTTTCGTATCCAACATCGTCCTGTCTCCTCGGCAGATGACGTCTTTTTTTTCCAGATTGGTATATCATGCGTCGGAATGGGTGCCGTCATCCATGAAAGCTCCAATACGAAAGCCGACGGGGTCGACGCCCCGCCGGCTTCGGCTGCCTCGCTATATGCAATTCCGCAGAAACGTCTCCACCGCGCTCCGCATGTCCGCGGTCTCCTCGTGTCCCGCCTCGTACACGCGCAAGTCCCATGCGTCCGCGGGCGCGGGCGACGAGCGCATTGACGTCCGCGGTGGAGAACCGCTGCAAGAGCCCAGGCACGTAGTAGTAGATGCCAGCGCCGGAACCGGCTCGATCCCGTTCAATCCAGAACGAGCCGCTCCAGCGCGTACCCGTCCCGCTCCTCCGTCTCCCGCGACAAGACGCGCATCGGCGCGCCGAGCGGCGGCGTCTCCCCTAACGCGTGCAGCAGCTCCCTGCGCTTACCCTCGATCGAAAGCATCGTCTTCGCCTTTCCTTCCGACATCCCCATCTCCATCTCCATCTCCATTTCCGTCCCCGTCTTCGCCTGCTCCGGCTCCGCCGTCCTCGTCGTCGTCGATCCCGCCGTCGGCATCGCCCTCGTCTCCGTCCCCGCGTCCGTCGCCGCCCGCTTCCTCGTCCTCGCCCGGCTCGGATAGCGCCCCGGGCTCTTCCTCGAGCGGCTCTTGCGCCGGGGCCGCCTGTCGGGCCGCATCGGCCGACGTGCGCGAGACGATCAAGGGCAGCTCCGGCCTTGCATGCCCGTACAGGCGCACGAAGATGTCCTCGATCTCTTCGCCGGTCAAGTCGCCTCGCTGCAGCAGCTCCTCCGCGATCGCATGGACGAACTCCGCCCGCTCCCGTACGAGCGCCTTCGCCTGCGCCATCTGCTCCTTCAACAGCTCGTTGATTTTCGGCCGCAGCGTTCGGATCGCCTCCGCGCCCGCGCCGACCGCGCGGAAGCTGAACAGATCGTCGCCCATCCCGACGAGGCCGAGATACGCGCCCGCCAGCTGGGTCGCCTGCTGCAGATCGGAGGCGACCCCGTTCAGCTTTTTCCCGAGAAACTCCTCTTCCGCGGCGCGCGCCGCGAGACACACTTGAATCGCCGCCAACAACTCGCTGTCGCTTCGATTATACCGCTCGCGCGTCGGTTTCGTCGCCGCCAAACCGAGCGCGCCGCCGCGGCGGATGATCGTCACCTTCCATACGCGCTCGTGCGGCTTCAGCAAATACTGCGCCACCGCATGCCCCGCCTCGTGATACGCCACGTTCCGCTTCTCTTCGTCGCTCATGGAACGAAGCGGCTGCTTCAACCCCCACTCGTACGTCTCCATCGCCGCGCGGAAGTCGTCGTAGCCGGCCGCCGCCGCGCCGCGCTGATGCGCGATGACGACCGATTCGTTCACGATGTGCTTGATTTGCGCCGGGTTGTAACCGATCGTGTCGAGCGCCGCCTTCTCCGCCGTCAGCGTGTCGTCCTTCTTGACCTTCTTCAGATAATATTGGAAAATGTCCACCCGTCCGTCATAATCCGGCGCGTCCACCCACAGCTTTCTGTCGAAACGGCCGGGACGCAGCAGCGCCGGGTCGAGCGCGTGCGGCAGGTTCGTCGCCGCGACGGTGAGCACGGCCGGGCGCTCCGCCTTCGACCTCCGCAAGCCGAGCGTTCGCAGCAGCTTGGCGCGCTTGGAGCCGTCGATGTTCGGCGGATCCATCTGCAGCAGCAGCTCGTTCAGCAGCCCGGTGCCGGCCCCCATGCCGAAGAAGCCCGCGCCGCCGCCCCCTCCGCCTTGGCGCCGCATGCCGATCGCGTCGATCTCGTCGATGAAGACGATGCAGGCGCCGTACACCTTCGCGAGCTTGCGCGCCTTCGCATATAGCCGCATCACCTTCAGGTTCCCGACGCCGATGAACATGGTTTGGAAGCTCGGCGCCGAGGCGTACGCGAAGGGGACCTGCGCTTCGTTCGCGATCACCTGCGCGAGATACGACTTTCCGGTGCCGGGAGGGCCGCACAAGAGCAAGCCGCGGATCGCCTCGCCGCCCATCCGCTTGAAATCCTTCACGCCCTTGAGCAGCATGACGATGCGCTCGGCGTTTTCCACGATTTCGGGGTTGCCTCGGTAATCGTCCCGCGTCGCGCCCGTCTCGTCGGGGAAAATCCAATACGTCCGGCCTCGGGCCAGAAACCAGAACAGCGCCGCGGACGGAACAATGATGAAGGAGACCGCGAACAGCAGTTGGAATATTAGGGAAAGCGCGGTCAGCGTCGCTTGCCATACGGGCGGACCGCCTAAGAAGATCAGCGCGACCAGCGCCGCGACCGCGCCGACTCGAGCGAGCAGCAGCCTCCACTTGATCCGTTGGTACCTCCGCATACCCTCACGTCCTTACGCCAGGATGGAGCCGCCGAGCGGCTTGTTCCGGAGCATTTTCGGGGCAAAATACGACAGTGTAAATATATGAGGGTCGGATCCCGTTCAGACATGAGGGGGCAGCGGGAGGCCGTGATGAAAAAGTTTCGACACTGTGCTACAATACTTGAATTGCAAACGACTAAAGCACTACACCGGGAGGTTCCCAGCAACGCATGCTTATCATCGGTATCGCCGGCGGCACCGGCTCTGGCAAAACGACGGTCGCCCGCTCCGTCATCGAACGGCTCGGCTCGGACAAGGTGACGTTCGTCTCTCAGGACAACTACTACAAGGACAACCCGCATCTGAGCTTCGCCGAACGGGAGAAGATCAACTACGATCATCCCTTCGCGTTCGACAACGACTTGCTGACCGAACACCTCGGGCGGTTGAAGCAGGGCCTCGCCGCCGACGCGCCGGTGTACGACTTCGCGTCGCATGCCCGGTTCCCGGATCGGACCGTTCGGCTTTCGCCCAACAAGATCGCGATCATCGAAGGACTGCACGTGCTGTACGACGAGAAGCTGCGGCAGCTGCTCGACATCAAGGTGTTCGTCGACACGGACCCGGACGTGCGCATTCTCCGTCGCGTGCTGCGCGACATTCAGGAGCGCGGGCGCTCGATCCAGTCGATCCACGACCAGTACTTGAATACGGTGAAGCCGATGCACGAGGCGTTCATCGAGCCGTCGAAAAAATACGCCGACGTCATCATTCCAGAAGGCGGGCATAACGAGGTCGGCGTGCAGCTGTTAACGATTCTAACGGAAAAGTATTTGACCGCCGAGGGCCGGTTCGCGTAAGCGACCGGCTTCTTTTCTTGCGGGACGTGAAGAAGACGCCCCCGCGGGAGGGCGTCTCGCTCGACATCGCCTATTTCTGTTTCGTCGCGGCGGACGCGACGGCCGACGGTCTGGATTCCCCGTTCGGGTGCACCGCCGTCACGCGGTAATAA
Organism: Paenibacillus sp.; assembly: GCF_031177825.1. Taxonomy (GTDB): domain Bacteria; phylum Bacillota; class Bacilli; order Paenibacillales; family YIM-B00363; genus Paenibacillus_AE. The sequence continues at coordinate 26,172 of NZ_JAPSKE010000023.1, forward strand.
TACGTCGTTCCGGCGGTCAGCTTATTGAGGACGAAATTCGCGTCGTCGACCGGCTGCTTCGTCACCTTGACGAACGGACCGTCCGCCGAGGTCGCTTGGTAGACGTGGTACCCGATCGCCCCGTCGACCTCGGCCCATGTCAGATGCACGACCTGATGGTTTTGCGCCTTCGCTTGGACGGACGCCGGCTGCGGCAGGCTCGTAAACCGAAGCACGCCGAGTCTTGTCGCGTTCATATACGACTGGCCGGTCGGATCGCTCCACATCGCCACGCTGTTCCGCGTCCCGTCCCCGTCCTCGTCGTTGTTGACCTGGAGGTCGAAGCCGATGACCGTGCCGTCCCGCGGCTCGATCGTATCGAGGCGAATCGCCGCTTCCACGACGTACCCGCCGTCGACGAGCTTCGTAGCGGAAGCGTAATTGTCTTGGGTCGCATGGCCGCCCACCGTCTTCGCGTTCTTGAAGTTGATGCGGTACTGTCCGTCGTCGTCTTGGTAGGAAGGCGTCTTGCCGTTGTTTTGGTCAACGAAGATTTCCACCGAATCCTGTTCCCACGCATTCGCGCTCGCATCGCTCAGCCGCGCGTCGGCGACTTCCGCATAGACGTACAAGTACCGTTCGTCCCACAGCGTCCGGAAGGTTGCGGTCGATCCGCTCGTTCCCTCGACCCAGACGGTCGTCGCCTGCTCGCTCGCATGCGCCCACGCGGCGTCGAGTTCGCCGTCGACGACCGGCGTTCCGTAGCCCGTCTCCGCGATCTTCGGCGCTTCGACCAGCGTTAAAGCGCCGTAGCCGTTCGAATCTTGGTGCTGCAGGTTGCGCGGATCGCTCCAAGAGACGATGGCGCCGTTGCGTCCGTGCTCCGTTCCGTCTTGGACGCCTTCGTGCGTGACTCGGAGGTCGAAGGACACTTGATCGCCGGGCGACAGCGTCGCGCCGAGCGGAATGGAAAACGCCGCGATGTAACCGCCCTCCGTCTCCGTCGCGGCGGACCCTCTCCGCGGGAATTCGAACGCGCGGATGGCTCCGTCGTTTACGAACGCCTCCAGCTTGTCGCCGGCCGACGCGACGTCGTCCGCGACGAACGCTCTCACGTACAGATGCCCCTCGTCCCAGAGCGTCTTGAAGCTGGCTCCGAAGCCGCCCGCCCGCTCCGTCTCCAGGGCCGGCACGGCGCTCCAGATCAAGTCCGCTTGCCCGCCCGCGATCGGCGTGCCGTACGCGGCGGTTCCGGTTTTCTTCACGATCGGCAGCTTGGAAGGCACGATCTCCTTGACGGCTTCCGCCATGCCCCAGTACGCGTATTTTGCCTGGTACCGCTTATCGAACGGGAACGGCGCGTCCTGTCGCGTCGTGCCGCGGTTATGGAGCCAGGTATGATCGTCCGCGATGCCCCAGAGCGTCACGTTGCTGATCCAGCCGTTCGGGTTGCCGGCGGCTCGGCCCGCCTCGTCCAGCGCGACGAACGCTTCGAACAACTCCTTGTACCTGTACCCCTGCTTGATCAGAATGTCTTCCGGAATCGGGTCGTAGCTGTCGCTGTTGTTCGTATACACCGAGATGTCGAGCTCGGTAATCTGATTGTCGAAGCCCGCTTCCGCGAATTTCCGAATCGAATCGGAGATCTGTCGGATCGACGGGCCGCTGACGTTGATATGCGTCTGGTGACCGATGCCGTCGATCGGCACGCCCTCCGCCTTCAGCTCCATGACCAGGTCGTACAGGAAGTCGCGTTTTTGCGGATTGTGCGTGCTGTAATCGTTAATATACAGCTTCGCGGTCGGATCCGCGGCCCGCGCCGCCCGGAACGCCGTCTTGATGAAGTCTTTGCCCGTAAGGCGGTACCAGTAGCTGTCCCGCATGCCGTCGGGCCGGCCTTCGTCGATCACCTCGTTGACGACGTCGTAGGAGTCGGCAACGTCGGCGAACTCCGCGACGACTTCCGTAATGTACGCTTCCAAGCGGTCGAGAACGAGCTCCTTGTTTTCCGGCGTCGCCGCGAGCCAGTTCCCGTTCGCGTCCTTCAGCATCCAGTCGGCGCCCTGCGAGTGCCACAGCAGCGTGTGGAAGCGCAGCCGCATGTCATGGTCTCTCGCGTATTGCGCGATGGTTTGCGCGGAAGCGATGTTATACGCGCCTTCGCTCGGGCTGATGGAGCCGGGCTTCATCGAGTTTTCCGCGACGATGGCGTTATAATGCTTATTCAGCAGCGGATGGACCGCGCCCGTCAGCTGCGCCGGCTCGACGGCCGCCCCGATGTCGAAGTAGCCCGCATAGAGGTCCTTCAGGCTGTCGAGGCCGGTTTGGATCGGAAGCAGTCCTTCGACCGGACCGACGTACGACAAGGCGAAGTCGTCCATATAGAACGATCGCGGCTCGCCGTTGTCGTCCGCCGTCTCGACGTACGCGTTCAAGACCGTCGGCGTCGTCCGCAGCGTAAACTTGCCCGCGAGCTGTACCCACGCTCCGTCGGTGACCGTCGCGTTCGCGGACACGTTCGCGAACGCGCTCTCGCCGGATTGCACGCTGAGCCGAAGGCGCGTCGCTTCTTCGCCCGGCGCCATCTTCACCCAAGCCGACAGGTTGTATTCATGGTTCTTATGCATCTTGCCGAGCACGTTCAACAGCGGCCCGTCGTATTGCCCGGAGGCCGTCGTCAACAGACTCTTAGAGCCTCCGCTCGTATGGTTATCCGCCGATGACGCTTCGATCATGCCGTCTCCGAATCGGCGCACCCAGCCGCCTACCCCGTCCTCGAAGCTCGCTTGCACGCCGCTTTGATCCAGATCGCCGGGCTCTTCCGGCCCCTCGCCCGGGGTGACGTCGACGACCTTGAACTCGTCAAGGTACACGTCCGCCGTGGAGGTCGAGCCGTCGACGGACTCCAGATATACCAGGAAGCCGGTCGTATGGCTCGGCACTTCGTAGCCCTTCAGCTCGAACGTCGTCCACGCCGCGGCGTCGACCGCCGTATTCCCGATAATCCAGTTGTAGCTGTCCTGGCCGCCCGAAGTGATTTTCGCCGTCAGGTGGTACGCGTCCGACCCTTCGCCGAGGCGAACCTTGAACGTTAGATCGTACGTCCGGTCCGATCGCAGCACGCCGCTCAAGTCGCGGCTGAGACTGCTTGCTCGGGATTGACGGTTCGACAGCCTCAGCGACATGCCGCCTTCGGACGCGACGCCGGAAGCGATCGACGCTTCCCCGGAGCCGCCCCACGCAAGCGGTCCCCAGCCGCCGAGCTGGCCGTCCTCGAAGCTTTGATTCAAGACGATCGCGCTCGTCGTCGGCATACCGACCAGCTTCGCCCGGAAGCTGTCGATATAGTAAGATGCCGTAGGGCTGTCCGATTCGACGTACAATTGGTATCTAGAAGCCCGAGGATCCAAGACGAAGCCGCCCTTGAGCTCGACCCAATCGGAAGCCGACGCTTGCGCCGAGGCGATCCCCTTATACGTCTCGGGATCGCCCGACGGCAAGCCTTCCTGGTGGACGGTCAGCCGAATCGCGGCCGGTCCCGAGCCGTCCGCTAGCTTGGCGTACAACGAAAATTCGTACGCGGCTCCCTTCACTAAGGAGTCTGCGTACATGCCCGGACCGTTCCAGCTTTGCGTACGTCCGGTCGTCTTCAGGCTCCCCGTCCCTTCGTGCGCGGCTTCGGTCGATCGCTCGACCGTCTCCGACCCTCTCTTAAACCAACCGTCCGTCCCGGTCTCGAAGTCGTTCGCGATGACCGTCTCCCCGACGGCGGCGGCCACTGCGACCGGCTTGCCCCCCGGCTGCGGCAGCAGCAGCGCCGCCGTCAAGAGCACGGGCAAAAATCCCTTCCACTTCTTCCACATGTCCGCTTTCCCCCTAGCGTAAATTCGTTCAGGCGTGCCGTCCCTTCAACTACGGAAAGCTCCTCTATCGTCCGTTATGCATCCGCCGCGGTCCCCTCCTTGTCGACAATCGCATTCGCATCGCCATGTAAAACGCTTACAAAACATTCCCTCCTTCGCCTCCAAGGGCATCATACCTCCGGAACTTCGCCGAAAAAACCCAAGGAAATATAGATGTTACTGGAAAATCCTTATGCCGAATCGCGCCGTCGAATTTCGACGAAACGCGCGCCTGCGTGCGCCAGGGATGTCACTCCCCCGGGTCGGCAAAAAAAGAAGCTTGCGCCGCATCGCCGGGCCACAAGCTTCCATGATTCCTTTTTCCCTAGAATTACGAAGTCCTTGTCTTGTGCGCTCGCGCGTCGCGTTCCGACGCATCCGGATCGTCGCCTCGGCCGCTCGCCTTCAAATACCGATAAAAGCACACCGTCACGGTCTGTATGACCAAGAAGACAGCGATGTTATATTCGAACCGATACCCTTTCTGGTAGGTCGTCATATGCATCCACTCGGACACCCACTGCACGCCCGTGCCGACGAGCGTCCAGCCGAGGATATACAGCATGACCCACAGCTTCTTCCGAATGCGCAGCATCTCATAAAAATTCACGATCAAGTAGCCGAACGGCGCGAACATGATATAAACGAGCAGGTCCGTGACTTCATACCGGTTCGAATCGTTGACGACGTAGAAATCCATCAAGCCCCCGCCGATCGTAAAGTCGAACAGCGTCGAGCTGGTAAATCCCCACACCAACCCAAGGATCATAAAGCTGAGCGGTACCCTCCGGGGCAGCAAAAACACGGCCGCGTAAGCGACGACCGTCATGCCGATCACGAACCATTCGTTGCGGTCGAACTGTTCCCACAAAATCAAGACGAACGCCTCCCGTACACCGTTCTCCGATACAGCCGAAGCAGCCCGTAAACGACCGCCAGCAGCGCGGCGAACAAGAGCGCGTCATACCCCAAATTCCACTTGGGGTACCGGAGGATGTCGAGATACAATGCCGCTCCGTTCAAGGCTACCAACGCGGCTAACGCGGCCGCCGCCGAAGCGAGCGCCGTCCACGCCGCATTCGCGCGAAATACGGCGGTCATGACGATGACGAAGATCATCGGAGCGCCGATGCTCCGATTCAGTAAGTATCCCGTATAGGCTAGACCATCCTTCGTAATCTCCACGAGCTTCAACTCCTCGGTGACGATCCACGATACGTTGATGACGAGCGTAAGAGCGACCAAGAAGACGAAGGCGTTTTCCAGAATGGTCAACCGTTCTTGGAGTAAGTAGAAGATAAATATAGCCAGCCATGACGCGACGAACATGACGACGAACCCCATGAATAAACGATCCCTCCTGCGCAGGAATATATCCATCTTTTCCCCGCAAGGCGGTCCCCATACTTCTCTTGGAAAATGAAAAGAGCTACCCTCCATCCCCACCTGCGTTTACTCCGTCGGGAGGTGTCCTCCCTTGCCTGCCTTTCTAAGGTCATTCCTCATGCTCAGAAGCGCGGCCGGTCATGTCTCGCCCCCGTTGCTTTCCAAGGAGATTCCTCCTGTTCAGGATAAGGGATTGGGAATTTTCCGTTGATTACGGAACGTATGTTCGGTATAATAGGTAAAAGGAGGCGACGTTCATGGACCAAGCGGAATGGGTGGCGTATTTCTTTCGGCGGCGATGGCCGAGCGGATTTGTTTGCCCGAACTGCGGGCACGAGGCGTATTACACGATTTCGACGCGGCAACTGCCGCTTTACGAATGCCGCCTGTGCGGCCATCAAACGTCCGTAACCTCCGGCACTCTCATGGCCAAGACGCGCACGCCGCTCGCCAAGTGGGCCGCCGCCATCGAGCTGCTCACCTCTACGAACGGCGTCAACGCGAAGCAGCTCGCCGCCTTCATTGACGTAAAACATAAGACGGCGTGGCTCATGCTGCGCAAATTCCGGCAAGCGATCGGAGAAATCGAAGACGCCTACAAGCTTCAGGGGACCGTACATACCGGGCTGCATTTCTTGGCGCCTAACTATATTTTCATTTTCCTGCCCCACCGGCACTACCGCTGCGAACGCGTCGTGTCCGTCTCGGCTTCCGTCGGGATGGGCGGCCAGCCGACCGCGCTGAAGCTCGGGTTCGTGCCTCGGGACCGTCTTGTCCGCGGGTTCAAGGAACCGACCGCGCACGGGATGACGCGCATCCTCGAAGAACACGTCGATCCAAGCGCGGACAAGCATTGGCTCAACTCCGATCGCATGCACCGTAGCCCGCTGCGAGATTGCATCCTTGAGGCTCGCAGCTGGATGAACCGGCTGTTCAACGGCGTCGGCACGAAGTACTTGCAGAGCTACCTCGACGAATTCTGCTTCCGCTGGAACGCCGCCGCCAAAGGAACCTCCCTGCGGGAGGCGTGGGACAAGCTTTGCTTCGAGGCAGCTTAGACGTTGTCCCCCGACTTCCTGAACAGAGGGAATTACCTTGGAAAGGAGCGCGAAGAGACGCCCGCCGACGATCGCTCCGCCGATAACCGATATTCGGTGCCCGCAACGGCGTCGAAGCGCAGCGTGCCGTCCGGCCCCGTCGCCACCGCCACGGGCGCCCCGTCGACCTCGAGCCGCAGCCCGGCGGCCCGCGCGATCGCGACGACGCCGCTCCGATCCGGCCGGATGGTCGCCGCGGTCAAGCGGCCTTCCGCCCAGGCGAGGTCGACCTCGCAGCCGCCGCGGGCGCGCAGGCCGCGAACCTCCCCGCTCGCCCAAGCGGCGGGAAGCGCCGGCAGCGGGTCCAGCACGCCTTGATGCGATTGCAGCAGCATCTCCGCGATGCCCGCGACCGCGGCGAAGTTGCCGTCGATCTGGAACGGCGGATGCGCGTCGAACAAGTTGGCGTAGACGCCGCCATGATGGTAATTTTCGGCTTCGTCCTCCTTCACGAGGCGCAGCAGATTGCCCAGCAGCCTCAGCGCCCGGTCGCCGTCGCCGAATCTGGCCCACAGGGCGACCTTCCAGCCAAGGCTCCAGCCGGTCCCGTCGTCGCCGCGGCGCTCCAGCGAACGGCGCGCCGCCGCGAACAGCTCCGGCGCGTCCCGCTCGGCCAGCGTTCGGCCGGGATAGACGCCGACCAGATGCGACACGTGCCGGTGATGCACGTCTTCGTCCTCGAAGTCTTTATACCATTCTTGAAGGACGCCGCCCCGCCCGATCTGCAGCGGGAACAACCGCTCCAGCGCCTGCGCGAGCTCCTTGCGGAACGGCTCGTCCGTCCCGAGGATCGTCGCCGCTTCGATGCAGCTTGCGAACAGCTCGCGGATGAGCGACAGATCCATCGTGGACGCCATGCTGACGGCCGCGACGCCGTTCGCCGTGCGGAACTTATGCTCCGGCGACGTGGCGGGAGCGGTAACGAGGCGGCCTTCGCCGTCGTCGATCAGCCAATCGAGACAGAACCGCGCGGCCTCCTTCATGACCGGATACGCGCGATCCTTCAGATACGCTTCGTCGCCGCCGAAAGCATAGTGCTCCCACAGATGCTGCGTCAGCCAGACGCCGCCCATCGGCCAGAACGCCCACGAGGCGTCGCCGTCGCCGTATCCGCCGACGGGCGCGCTCTGCGCCCAGATGTCCGAGTTATGATGCGCCGTCCAGCCTCGAGCGCCGTAATTGATCCGGGCCGTGTCGGCTCCGTTCCGGGCCAGATTGCCGATGAACGTCAGCAGCGGCTCGTGGCATTCCGCCAGGTTGCCCGTCTCCGCCGGCCAGTAGTTCATCTGCGCGTTAATGTTGAGCGTGTAGTTGCTGCTCCACGGCGGCCGCGTCGATTCGTTCCAGATGCCCTGCAGGTTGGCCGCTTGGGTGCCGGGCCGGGAGCAGGCGATCATCAAATAACGGCCGTAGTGGAAGAGCAGCTCGACGAGCCCCGGGTCGTCCGCGCTGAACGCCGCGATCCGCTCGTTCGTCGGCAGCTCTGCGCCGGGAGACGCGCCGTCTCCGATCCGAAGCCGTACCCGGTCGAACAAGGCGCGATGGTCGGCGACGTGCGCCGCGAGGAGCGCCTCGTAGGGCTTCCCCGCGACGCGGTTGAGATCGGCGTCGACCTTCCGCTTCGGGTCGACGCCGCCGCCGCCCGCCGGCCGATCGAAGCCGGCGAAGCTCGTCGCCGCGCAGAACGTCAGCGTGACGCGGGTCGCGCCGTACACGTGGATGCCGTCCGCGTCCGCCCGCACGACGCCGTCCTCCGCCGCCGCCCGCAGCCCGCCGCAGAACCGCATCGCCTTCGTCGTCTCCGCGTCCCCGTAGCGAATCGGATCATCGACCGATTCGTAATTCGGAGCCACATGCTCGGGCGCGACGCCTTCCATCATGTAGCGGTCGCCGACGGCGGCCCCGGCGTGGCGCAGCGGGCTGTCCAAGCGGGCGTGGACGCGCAGCGCGCCGGGCATGCTCGCCTCGAGCCGCACGACGAGCGCCTGATCCGGATGCGAGACGAACGTCTCGCGGCGGTAGACGACGTCCCCGATGCGGTAGACGGTCGTCGTCACGCCCGTCTCCAAATCCAGCGCGCGCTCGTACGCCCGGCATAAGTCGCCGTGCTCGAACCGCAGCGTCAGATCGCCGAACGGCAGGAACGACTGCGTGTACGGCCCCATCATCTCCTTGCAGAGCGCGTCCGCTTCTTCGTACCGTTCTTGCCGGATGAGCTCGCGCACCCGCGGCAGCGCGTCGCGCGCGCCCGGATTGTTCCCATCCTTCGGATACCCCGACCACAGCGTATCTTCGTTCAAGGCGATTCGCTCCCGCTCCACGCCGCCGAACGCCATCGCGCCGATCCGACCGTTGCCGACCGGCAGCGCCTCCGTCCACGCCTTCGCCGGCGATCGATACCATAACCTCATGAGGCCACCTCGTCTCTTCATCTTCGGTGCATTGCTTTCATTATAGAAGAGCGATAAGCTACCTATGAACCGTCCATAACGGACAACCCCTTGTCCATTTCGGACATAAGTACCGGAGGAACCCGCCCATGCTCATGCGCTTGCTGCCTCAACGAAGCAATCCCGTTCTGCACGACCGCGCCAAGCTGCCCTTCGTCGTGTACACGGTCGGGACGGAGCATCAACAGCCGATCGCGCGGCTGCAAGGCTTCTCCGCCCATCAGCTGTTCCTGACGTTCGCCGGCAGCGGCCGCTTCCGAACGTTGGACGGTTCCGGGTGGCGAACGCTGTCCGCCGGCACGCTATTGACGCTGCCCGCCGACTGCCCTTACGAATGTGTCCCATTGGGGGACGAGCCGTGGCGGATCGGGTACGTCTCCTTCGCCGCGGCGTCGTCCGAAAGCTGGACCGAATGGATCGTGGGCCGACGGCCGGGATTCGCGACGATCCGCGAACCCGAGCTCGCTCTAGCGGGATTGGAGCGGATCTGGGACGTCAGCGGCCCGGCGTTCGACGCATGGGCGGCCTGCGAGCGGTCGTTCGCCTATTGCCTGCTCCTGAAGCGGCAGATGGATCCGGACGCAGCGCCTCCGCGCGAGGCCGCCTCGGCCGACGACAGCGGGGCGTACGCCGAACGAATTCTGGACGCGGCGATCCGGTACTTGCACGACCATCTCGACCGCCCCGTCGCCATCGCCGAGCTCGCCGGCTTCGTCGGATATTCGCAGCGCCAGCTGACGCGCCTCTTCCGCCGCAAGCTGAAGACGACGCCGCTTCGCTATTTGCAGGACTACCGGCTTCGGACGGGAGACAGCCTGCTCAAAGACAATTTACAGCTTACGATCGCGCAGACCGCGGCTTCGGTCGGGATGAGCGCGGAATACTTTTCGAAAATGTACAAAAAACGCTTCGGCCGGCTCCCCTCCGAGGCGCGCGCCGACTGACGTCCGCATCCTCGCGAATCCATTCGCCCATCTTCCCCTGTAATAGGTAGAGATACAAGCCGTTCCGGCCGCTCTGCATATGCTCTTGTAGATGCATAAAGGAGTGGTTGCGAATGAAACCGAAAACGTATCATGCCTTCTTACGGGGCGGGAACGAGGTTCCGCCGGTGCGCACGGTCGCGACGGGGAACGTCTTCTTCCGTCTTAACGATGCCGGGAACCGATTGTTCTTCCGGATGGTCGTCCGCGACATCGCTCGGGTGACCCAAGCGCACATTCATCTCGGCCGCAGAGGGGAGAACGGGCCCGTCGTCGCCTTCCTCTTCGGCCCGTCGAAATACGGCATCACGACGAGAAGAGGCGTCGTCTGCGGCTCGCTGACGCGAAGCGATCTCGTCGGTCCGCTGCAAGGCGATCCGCTGCGCGACCTGATCGCCGAAATCAATCGCGGCAACGCCTACGTCAACGTGCACACGACCCAGCACCCGAACGGCGAGATCCGCGGTCAGATCGTTCGATAAGTCTCCGGTTGCACCGGAAGCTCAAGATGCGCCAAATAAAGGAGCTGCCCCGGAACGACCCGGGACAGCTCCTCTTTTTCGTTGTCGATTATTGACCGTGCACCTTCGAATCGAGACACATCTCGAACTGCGTGCCCTGTTCTACAAGCCCTCTCCAACCTCCAAGCGCCGTGATGTCCTCCGCGCCGACCGTACCGATCGCTTCGCAGACGAATCCGGGCACCTCCGTTCCGTCGCGCAGCTCTACCTTGCCGATGCCGAGAGGCGCGGGAATGCCGGCGACGAAGGCGCCGAACGTCTCGAGCGGCAGCTCCCAGATTTCCAATCGAAGCGACGCGCCTCCCGACTCCGCCTTCACCAATCCCGGCTTCGCCGGTTCGGTCGGAAGCTTATACATGCGGTACTTCGCGGCCGTCGCATCCTCGCGAACGAACCTCCCCCCGTACCGACGCATCTGCGGCTCGAGCGGAAGTCCTCGCATATGCAATCCGCATACGGCGACCGGCGTCGTCGGCGTTCGGACCGCGAATCGCCGGGACGCCGCCTCGAGTCGCCCTTCCTTCCCGGATAACGCGAACAACGTAATGCCGAACGGCAGCCCGGGAGCCGCCTCGCCGCAAGGAACGGACACGGCGCTCAGGTCGAGCAGGTTGCAATGATTCGTATACTTGCCCATCACGCTGTTCGTCGCGATCGGATCGTTCCTCACCTGATCCCGCGTCCACGTGCCTCCGCACGTCGGCATGACGAGCACGCCGTCGCCGAGAAGCCGCTTCGCTTCGCTCTTGTACCGCTGCAGCCGATGCGCCGCGGCGAAGACGGACGCCGCATCGTACGTCCCGCCTGCGCCGGAGCGCAGCACGCGTTCCGTTACGGGCCATGCCGTTCCGGGATGGGCCTCGATGAAATCGCCGAGCCCCGCCCAACGCTCGGCTACCCACGGACCGCCGTATAGAATCTCTGCCGCCTGCGCGAACAGTTCGACGTCGATGCGCTCGACCGGCAGCCCCGTCGCTTCCGCTCGCTCGACCGCAGCGTTCCAGGCGGCTTCGTACGCTTCGGCGTAAGGACCGTTGAATTCAAGCGGGCCCTTCGGAACGAGCAGCTTGGAAGGGGGCGACGAGGGCGAACGCGGAATCGAGCGGGACCATGGATCCTGCGCATCCTCCCCCCGCACCGCCTCGTCGACCGCGAGCGCATCCTCCAACGTATGCGCGAACGCCGTCACGCAGTCCAAGCTGGCGCAGGCCGGCACGACGCCTCTCGTCGGCCATGCCCCGACGCTCGGCTTCCAGCCGTAAAGCCCGTTCAACGCGGCGGGCACGCGGCCGGAGCCGGCGGTATCCGTCCCGAGCGCGAACGCCGCATGCCCCCTCGCGACCGCGACGGCCGACCCGGAGCTCGATCCTCCGCTGATCAGGTCCGGCCGCAGCGCGTTGTGCGTCTCCCCGTACGGACTCCTCGTACCGACAAGCCCCGTGGCGAACTGATCCAAGTTCGTCTTCCCCATCGGAATCGCCCCCGCGGCGACAAGCCGCTCCACGACGGTCGCATGCGTCTCGGGGACGTAGGCGTATTCCGCGCAAGCCGCCGTCGTCGGCAGGCCCGAGACGTCGATATTGTCCTTCGCCGCGAACGGAATCCCCCATAGCGGCGCTTCCTCCGGATCGATCGTTCGCAGACGCGCCAGATAAGGCTCGATGCGCTCCAGCTCCGGCGGCGTAATCCAGACGTTCATCTCCGCATCCTCGTTCGCGCGTCGAACGAGCTCCCGCACCACCTCTTCAGGCGTGACGGTTCCTGCCGCATACTGCTCTCTTAGCCACGCTATGGATAATCGGATCGGTATTTCCGTCTTCGTCGCCATTCCTCGCCACCCCCGCGGGTTCTCCTACCCGGATAATGTCAAGCTCTTCTCGCCGCTCGTCTCCTCGACGGGCCGCATCTCTTGCAGCTTCACCGCCAGCTGCAGCTGCAATATTTCGTCGCCGACCTCGGCGTTAATCTCAAGCAAATCATAAATCCGTTCGACTCTATAGTTGACCGTGTTGTAATGCGTGAACATCTCCGCGGCGGTCTTCTTGACGTTCCGATTATGCTTGAAATACGTCTTCAGCGTATCCAGCAGCGCCGTGCCGTTCTTCTTGTCGTACTCGAGCAGAGGAACGATGTATCGGTCGCGGTACTCCCGAACCTCCTCCGCATCCGGCAGCATATACAGCAGCCGGAAGACGCCGAGCCTTACGTAATCGATGCAAGGCTCCCTTACATCGCAGATGGCGCTGATGTGCAGAATCTTCTTCGCTTGTTGATAGCTCTGATGCACATGATCCACCCGGTCGACCCGATTCCCGATACATAGCGAAAAGGACCCCTCCGCATCCGCAAGCGCCCCTAGCTCCGCGATTAAGGCGTCGACGGCTCTGCGCGCGTTCCCTTGCGGCGCGACGGCGACGAGGAAGGCGAAGCCGCCTTCCAGCAAGGTGGCCTGAATGCGATGACCGGCGAGCCGGACCCGAATCCGCTTGACCGCCTGCTGCAGCTGCTTCAAGCCCGGCTTGCCCGACACCCAGCGGATCGTCCCCGCATGGAAGCCGTGTCCTTCCTCGAGAGGGCACCCGCATGCCTCCGCCCGGATCTTGACATCCTCCGTCGTCACGATGCGCCCCGTCAGCCAATCCTGGAGGAACTGGTCGATATATTTCGCCTCGACCTCTTTCCGCGCGCTAGCGTTCATCATTTCCAGTCCCACCAGAATGCCGACCCGATCGATCGTCAGCTGATCGACGACGGAGTGCTCTTGATTCCATTCCAATAAGAGGATGAGACAGTTGGTGTATTGATCGTTGACGGCGGAGACGTAGACGCGGATCCGGCGGTCGCCCACCGTCATGAAGCTGACGCCGAGCGCGCTGTCCCCTCTCAGCCGGGACCACGTCATATCGTCCCCGATGCGCTTCGCGGCGACCTCCGCCTGAGGCGACAACAGCACCCTGTCATGGTCGTCGACCAAAATGACGGGATTGTTCAGCATCCCGTCGAGCGCCTGCAGAAACTCCTCGATGCCGGCCCCGTGCAGCAGCTGCTGCGACAGCTTTTGGAAGCGGCTCTGCAGGAGAGACAGCTCCCGCGCCTCCTGGACCAAGACGCGCTCCATAATGTCTCGCACGACATCGGAGAAGGCCGTGGACGCCGGCAACTCGAAGATGGGGAAGCCGAGCTCCTCCGCCGCCCGGAGCGCGCGCTCCGGAATCCGATCGATGAATCGTCTCGTCTTAACGCCGAGCGCGGCGACGCCTCTCGCGGCCAGCGCGGGGATCATATCGGAGATCGCGTCCGGGTTGTCCCGGAACGGAAATCCGCTCGTAATCAGAAATTCTCCGGGACGCACCCAATCGATGACGTCGGGCACCTCCATGACGTTCACGCGAGTAATCGGACGGTGCAGCCCGCCCGCCCCCGCCAACAGAACCGCTTCCTTCAGCTCGGGAATGAGCGGTATATCCCCGCAAGTAAAGCCGATTTTATTGTCATTCGCCATGGAACCCGCCTCCGGCTCGACTATTTTCTTACGGAATACACATCTTCCACTAACGTCGTATTAAAGAACGAATTCGCCGGAGCCGAACGGTCGACCGGGACGAAGATGCTGATCTGCTCGCTAGGGGTATCGCCGTCGTTCGCGACGGAATGGAGCACGCCGGCAGGAACCTGGAACGTGTCCCCCGCCCGATAGCTCTTCCACTCGCCGCTGCCGAGCAGGAGCTTCACGTTCCCGACGGTAATGTGAATCACCTCGACGACGTCGTGAACATGAGGAAGCACTTGGCCGCCGACTCCGATCTTCTCCCATAGAATCGAGCTCATTCGAATGCCTAGGGCGTCGGCTTCCGCCGCGGAGACGATCTCCCGGTGGTACAATTCAATATGGTTCGGCATCAAGTCCCAATTCATGGTCTCGCCGGTCAATACCTTCGTTTCTTTCATCAGCGTCATCGCGCGTTCCTCCGGTTCTATGGTTGTTTTCTTCGGAAAATGGCCGCCACCGGGCCGCCGCCCGCGGGGCCTTGGTGCTCCGCGCCGCCGGACACGTAAATCATCGGGTCGCCGCTTACGTAAGCTAGAACCCCCCCGACGACCGCGCGGGCATGCCGGGTATGATTGATATCCGAATCGTTCAGCATCGTATGCCTGCGATCCCGAACGAAGCCGGTCGGGTCCGCCTCCGCCTTCGCCAGCACTTGCGCGAGCTCGGCTTCGGGGTGCGCGTCCAACAATCGGCGAAGCGCGTCGCCGTCGACGGCGTCCTTCATGACGCCGTGATCGACGAAGAACGGTCCCTCCGCGTTCGACGAGTTCCCGAATACGATCACTTCGCAGCAGATCAGCTCGCTGCCGGCCGAGGTGGAGGCTACCTCGCTATACTTCTCCCATGCTTGGCAGATGTCCGATTCGACCAACGCCGCCCCGTCGATTTCGCCTAACGCGAGCGCCGTTCCGAGCGCGGACGCCCCTCGCGAGTAACCCATGGATTTGTACGTGTCCTCCGTGACGACCGCTTCGCCGCGAGCCGACGCTTCGCGAATCGCATCCGTCGTCAGCAGCGGACACTTGATTTGAACGAAATGCACGTCCGCGGCGTCCGCGATCCCCGCCTCCGCGACGGCGTCCCGGACAGCTTCGGCGACGGCCTCCGCCTGCGCCATCCGCCCGATTTCTTCGGGGCGGAAGTCCCTCGTATGGCGGACGCCGATCGCGAGCGACTTCGTTCCGTCCGAAGGCGTCTTGCCGTTCGACGTTCGACTGATCACCGTCAAATGCGGACTTAAGACGCCTTCGGTTCCGCCCGACATGACGTACGAGATGCGGGAAGCCGCTTCGCCGATCCGTCTCTCGAAGAAGTCTTGCAGCGACCGAACCGCGTACCCTCGGGTAAAATCGTTCACGCAGCCGTTCCCCTCCGTCTTGCCCAACACGGCGACGACGTCCCTCGGCTCGATCGATCCGTCTCGGATCGCGTCGCCCAGCGCCGACACGTCGCTTGGGGAGCGCGTCGGAATGCGTACGATCGAACATTTCATGCCTCATCGACCCTTTGCCAAAAGATTACCTTCTTCTCCAGCCAAGCGATGGCCCAGAACAACGCCAAACCGCAGGCGGCGGAAGCGATGATCGCGGAAAACATAACCGGAGTATCCATATGATAAGAAGACACTAACACCACGTACCCTAATCCCTTGTTCGCGCCGACGAATTCGCCGACGATCGCCCCGACGATCGCGAGGGAGCTTGAAATCTTCAGCGCGGATAAGACGTACGGCAGACTGGTCGGCAGCCGAAGCTTCCAGAACATGTCCCACTTCGACCCCTTGTACGTCGAGAACAGCTCCCACGCCTCATGCTCGATCGCCTTGAGCCCTTTGACGCTGTTGACCAGAATCGGGAAGAAACAAATTAACATGGAGGCGACGACTTTGGACGAATACCCCGTTCCCATCCAGACGACGAGCAAGGGCGCCAAGGCGACCAACGGGGTCGTCTTCAGCGCGATCGCGAGAGGGAACGCCCCTTTTTCGATCGGCTTGGAATGTACGAAGATAACGGCGGTGAGCAGCCCCAGCACGTTAGCGATGAGAAAGCCGACCAACGCCTCCAGCAGCGTGACCGTCATATGCGACGCCAAGTTCGCGTCCATCGACGAGACGACCGACGAAGGCGCCGGCAGCAAATAAACGGGAATGTCGAACCATCGAACGGCGAGCTCCCACAAGACGACGAACACGGCCGCGAAGCCCAGCGGATACAATGCGTTCTTGAACGAGTCTTTCATTGTTCCTTCACCCGCTTTCTCAGCTCCTTGACCGTCTGGTAGAACGCCGGGTGCTCCTCCATCCCGACGACCCGCGGGCTCGGGAGCGGCACCGGGACGATTGTATCCACGCCGGCCGGTCTCGGGGACATCATGACGACGCGGTCGGACATGATGACGGACTCCTGAATGGAGTGCGTGACCATGACGATGGAGCTGAGGCTGCTCTTCGGGTTTTCCCACAGCCGGAGCAGGTCGAAGTTGAGCTTCTCCCTCGTGAATTCGTCGAGCGCGCCGAACGGTTCGTCCATGAGCAAAATTTCCGGGTCTGCGGCGAGCGCCCGCGCAATGGCGATTCGCTGCTGCATCCCTCCGCTCAGCTGATGCGGGAAGTGGCCGCGGAAGTCCTGCAGCCCTACGAGCTGCAGCGCGCTCTCCGCCTTTTCCTTGCGTTCCCGCTTGGAAAGCTTCTTGTTCGGCCCCATCGTCAACGTCAGCTCCACGTTCTGGACGGCCGTCAGCCACGGCATCAATACAGGCTTCTGGAACACGATGCCGATGTTCGGCTTCTTGGACGCGTAGGCCACTTCCCCGCCTTGATCCGGCTTCAGGAGCTCCAGCATGAGCCGGAGCAGCGTCGACTTCCCGCAGCCGCTCGGGCCGAGGATCGAGACGAATTCGTTCTTATAGATATCAAGGGATACGTTATTCAGCACTTGGACCGCCCCGAAGGAGAGGGAGCATCGTCTCAGCGAAATCGCGACCTCGCGATTCCGGGGCTCCGCCGCCTCTTGCATTCCGTTAGCGCCTTGCTGCAACTCGATCGCCTTCGCCAACATGCGCCTCTCCTCCTATTCCAAAAATTCGTTCGTGAACACGTCCTCCATCGCTTGCTCCGCCTTCTGGAACCCTAGGCCCATCAAGCTCTCTTGCAAGGTCGACCACGCCGCTTCGTCCATCTTGCCGAGCGGCAAGTTGTCCGGCTGCAGCAGCGGAACGCTCGCTTTCATCATGTTCACTTCGTGCTCGAGCGTCAGGTTATCGGCATATTCGAGACCGAACTGCGCCGCTTCTTCCGGATTTTCCAACGCGTACGCCCAACCCTTCATGGATGCCTGGACGAATCCCTTCACCAATTCCGGATCCTTCTCGATCAACGCCTGCGTCGTGAACAGCGTATCGGCGTAGAAGTTGATGCCGTAATCGCCCGGTCTAATAATATTCACTTCATGCCCGAGCTCCTCTACCGCGAGCACTTCGTTGATCACGTATCCCGGCCACACCTTCACTTGACCGCTGAGCAACGGGCTCAGATCGAACTTGATCGGCATCTCTTCGATGGATTTCGCATCGACGCCGGCGCTTTCCACCATCGCCCGGAACGTCAGCTCCTCGTTCCCGCCGAGCTTGACGCCCGCCTTCTGACCGACGAGATCCTCCACCTTCGTAATGCCCGATTCCTTCAAGCTGAACAGCACGAACGGCGTTTCGCGATAGATCGTCGAGATCGCCGTCACCGGCACGCCCTTCTCGCGCGCAAGCAGGATTTGGTCCGCGCCCGTGACGCCGAATTCCTCGCTGCCGGAGGCGACCATCTGCACGGAAGGGAAATCCGAGCCGCCGGGGCGAATCTCGACATCCAAGCCCGCTTCTTCGTAGAACCCCTTCTTCACGGCGGCATAAAACCCGGCGAACTGCGCTTGATGCACCCACTTGAGCCGCAGGACGACTTTCTTCAGGCTCTTCGGAGCCGCTTCTTCTTGGACTTCGGCCGAATCGGACGGCGCGGGAGACGCAGTTTGCGCATTCGAGCCTCCGCCGCAAGCCGACAACAGTAGAAGCATGAAAGACATTGCGATCAGTACGGGTTTCTTCTTATTTGCTTTTCCCCACATAGCTACCACTCCGATTGTTTTATATATTTTTCAAAACTCTTCTAACGCTTTTAAGACGCTGGCGGAACTCGCTACGCTGCCGAACACGCCGCCCTGCATCGTCACCATCTTCAGCGCCGCCCGGTGATTCCCCTCGTCCGTCGCGCCGGTGCAATCTTCTAAGATCAAGCATTCGTACCCGCGGTCGTTCGCCTCCCGCATCGTCGTGTGGACGCAAACGTCGGTCGTGATTCCTGTGAGCATGAGATGCGTAATGCCTCTGTTCTTTAGGATGAGGTCCAGATCCGTCGCATAGAAGCTTCCCTTGCCGGGCTTGTCGATAATCGGTTCCCCCTCGATCGGAGACAGCTCCTCGACGATTTCCCAACCGGGCTCGCCTCGGACGAGAATGCGTCCTTTCGGGCCGAGCGAGCCGATCTCGGCTCCCGCGCGCCGGCTCCTCCACCGTTTGTTCGCCGGCAGATCGGACAGATCCGGCTTATGTCCCTCTCGGGTATGGATGACCGTGAAGCCCTCGATTTGCCGGACGCGCTCCAACAACGTCTTGATCGGTCCGATGGCCCTCGCCGTCAGCGATAAGTCGTACCCCATCCGCTCGACGTAACCGCCCTTGCCGCAAAAATCGATTTGCATATCGATGATGAGCAACGCAGTCTTCGTGGGATCTATCCTAACATCATAAGGCCAAGGGTATGGTGTAGCATCGACTGTCGCCATCGTTTTACGTCCCCTTTCTGAGAAAAGCAATGGAATCTCTACCTGTCGTCAACCGATTTTGAATCATAAACTGCTATGTTTAGGTCGTTCGCCTTGTCATGTGTCATATTATATTACAACATTTTTGCGATGTCTTTATATTTTTCACAAAACGATCGCCTTTCTCTTTGTGAAATTCTATAAATCATCGATTTGATGTTATGTAATATAACATTTTGCACTTGCTCCCCCTCGATCACCCCCCACTTCTATAAACACTCCTCAAAGCTCCATTTTCCCTTGCGAAAAGGCGGTTCCTTAGCGAAATTAATATTATTTTTCATAATGAGCCAACCATTCCGTTAGGTTATATTACAAATATACGTTACTTCCATTGACGCACATCCATCCCCTGACTAGTATGTAAATCGTAGACGCCTTCATCGCGGGGGCTTAGCCTTCGCGCGTCGGGCGAGCCGCTCGGGAAGCTGGCCGGCGTCCCTATCGTTATCAAAGAAACCGTAGACATGGCGGGCTTTCCTTCGACGATGGGCTGGGAACCGTTAGCCAAGGAGCTCGGGGGCATCGAGCTGATCCCGGAACGCGACGCTCCGGTCGTGGCCCGCTTGAAAGCCGCGGGAGCGGTCATTCTGGGAAGAACGAACATTCCCGCTTTCTCTTCCTCCGGAACGAGAGCCACGACGAGCTGGGATGGAGATACCTATAACGCGGTCGACGCGAAGCTCGTACCGGGGGCGAGCAGCAACGGCACCGCGACCGCCGTCTCGGGCAATATGGCCGTTCTCGGGATCGCCGAGGAAACCGGCGGGTCGATTCAGAATCCCGCCGCGGCTCAAGCGCTGGTCGGCATTAAGCCGACGTTCGGACTCGTCCCGAACGCCGGGGTCGTTCCGCTGGCCGGCAGCACGCGCGACGTCATCGGACCGCATGCCCGAACGGTGCGCGACGCTGCGGTCATGCTTGACGTGATCGCGGGTTACAGTCACGAGGATCCGAAAACCGTCGCCTCCATCGGCAACATCCCGAAGTACGGGTATACCGCGAAACTCAACAAGTTAGCGCTCAAGGGCGAACGCATCGGACTTTACGGCCCGGGTTGGCGGAATCAGGAGCTCACGGAGGAAACTCAGGAGCTGTACGATCAAGCGGTAGAGGAATTGGAAAAGCAGGGCGCCACCGTCATCCCCGATCCTTTCGCCGACACCGGCTTCGCCGAATACGTGAAGGCGAACGGCTCCGTGGGCATCGAGTCCGTGATTTACGATATGGAAGATTACTTAGAGCGGTTAGGTCCCGACGCCGCGATTCATTCGGTAGAGGAGCTTCTGGAGAAAACGGGAGAAAATCCTTCCATCTTTAACCGCTACGAAGGCAATCTGCCGGATCCGGACGGCGTCGCGGATTTGTCGAAATTCGTGGAGGTGCGTACGAAATACTTAGAATACATCAACGAGACGATGGATAAATACGATCTGGACGCGCTCGTATACCCGCAGATGTTCAAGGAATCGCCGCTCTTAAGCACCGAGGACAATATCGGCGCGACGACGGTTTCCGAAATTAACGTCGCCGGCGTGCCGTTGGTGACGGTGCCGTCGGGCTACTACGACAGCGGTTCCCCCTTCGCGATCGTCTTCGTCGGGAAGCTGTGGAGCGAAGCCAGCTTGCTCGGGATGGCGTTCGATTACGAACAGGCCACCCAATCCCGCGAAGCGCCGACGCTCGTTGTAATGCCTTAATCGAAAAAGAGCCCCGCCATTCTCCCGGCGGGGCTCCTTTTCCTACTTGTAGTATGTACTTACGGAAGCTTCTCGAGGTAATCCTTCAACGCTTCGTTGACAATCCTCGTCTTTTCCCCTCGTTCTCCTTGGCAATAAGCGTCTAACTTCTCTTTGAGCTCGTTCCGGATCCAGAAGGTGTCTCGCTTGTAAAGCTCCTCAAATTTCTTGCGTTTTTCCCGCTTCTGCGGTCCGCCCTGAGACGCTGCATGATCAACCGCTGCATTTGCGTTTACGTTTACGTTTTCGATTGCATGCTCGGATACGTGTTTGTTTTCGTTTTCGTATACGTTTACGTAACTTTCAGCTTTCGGCTCGGCGTCCGCTCCGCTCGTATCGATCAGCTGCGTATGAACGCTCGCGCCGCTCGAGTTTCGAATCTTATTTTTAATGCGTTCCATCGCGTTAGACACGTTCCAACAACTCCTTTACGAACCCGTGGTATTGGTTCACGGCTTTCTTCAGCTCGGGATTATCCTGGAATCCGTTGATGGATAACCTTCCGGTCGCCGCGCTTCGCGTCAGAATCGTTTCGAAGCAAATTTCCTTATACTCCTCCTCCACCAGCTCGACCAACGCTTTGTTGTCCGTCCGTCTCGTGTCGATCATGCAGCGCAGGATGCCGCCGATCTTCAGCTCCTTGTTTACGAGCTCTTGGACATGCACGCAGGTTTCCAAGAATCTCCCCAGCGCGGAGTAACAAAACTTGCTCGTCTCGAACATCGCTACGACCGCGTGCGAAGCCGACAACGCATTGATCGTCTGGTCGCCGAGCGCCGGCGGCGTGTCGATGATGATGTAATCGTACTCGTCCTGCACGTTTTCCAGCGCTTCTTTCAGAACCAAGGAACGATTGCCGCGGTATTGCTCGTAGAGCCACGAAGGGAAGCGCGCCAGATGATCCTCCGCCGGGATCAAATGCAAGGAGTCGGAGATGCGGCGGACATAGGGTTTCGCGTCTTTCTCCTTCAAAGCTTCGAAGATCGTCGCGCCGTGGAAATCGTAGATATCTTGTTGGGTGAGCAGCTCCGTCAGGTTGCCCTGGGAGTCTAGGTCGATCGCCAACACTTTATAGTTCTGGCTTAATAGATAGGCCGTTACGCCCGAGGTCGTCGTTTTGCTGGAGCCGCCTTTTTGAATACCGAACGTAATGATCTTAGCTGCCATGCCTTCTGCCTCCTGCCGGTAAGGAAAATCTCTTCCTTAAAAATACCACAAAAACATAGATTCACCTACGTTTTTGTAAATGTTGATGTGTGCGTTTACGATATTGTCTACATATACGTTTACGTAAACATACTATTCAAAAAGAAAAACTCGCCGTCCTCCGCGTGGGAGAATCGACGAGCATATGCGTGAAACCCTATAGGCCCGGTGGGGGTCGAACCCACAACCTACCGGTTAAGAGCCGGTTGCTCTGCCATTGAGCTACGGACCTTCAAAGAGAATACAAGTATAGTATCACAACGATAATAGGGTTTCAATTAACTTTCGTCATTTTTCGTCATTCTTCGTCTTGTTCTACTACTCGCACCGCATAGACGAGCTGCATCGCCGGCCGACCGTTCGCGCCAATGATCACGCACACGGTCGTAACTCCCGGTCGAAGTCCCGTAATCGAAATCGACGTACGATCATGGGTGCATTCCAGCACTTCCGCATTCCCGCTGATGCATTGCAGTACGCTTAGTCCGGGCTTCAGCGGGATTCGGACCGTCCGGGTATCTTCGACTCCGACGGTAATCTTCTTCTTCCCATGGTTTCTCAACGCGTATCCACCTCCGATCCTCTGTTTCTATATTTATATGAATAGAGAAACGAATCGGATTGTACGCTTGTCTCGCCGCTACGGGAAGAGGTTGATGAGGAGAACCGGCACGCCGATCCCGAGCAACCACAGCATCGGAATCAGGTTCACGACGACCGCCGCTCGCGCCTTACGAGTTCGAAGCACCCAAGCCAAGATGGAGCAGACGAGCCCGGCCACCGGATACAGTCCGATTGCGGTCACGATGCCGACGGCTAGCCAGTTGAAGCCGGAATCGAAGCCCATGAAGGAAATCCCCCATATTAAGAACCAGAAAGGCAGGAAGATCGCATACGCGATTTGCGTAAGGATCAGAAACTTTTTCACGGAAACCCTCCCTTTCGAATTAGAACAAAACGTTCCAAATATGGGTCGATTAAAATCGTCAAAGAATTATAGCACGATCCCCGTTCGGCGTAGGGGGATTTCCTAAGAAAAAAGAAGCATCTCCGCCGGACAACGGCGGAATGCTCCTATTCCCCAAAACCGTATTTATTTCGTCGCCAAGATGTTATCGATTTCGCTCTTTAACAACAAATACCGATGAATGCTTCGCGAGATGGAAACCTTCGTGAGTTTATGCTTATCGACATAGGATTTCATGTGATCCTTGGAGAGTCCCAGCGACTTGCCCGCCTCCGTCACGGTTAACACTTCTTCGTTGCTGGTCGCGTTGAACGTCTCTTTCACCTTTAAATTCCAATCTTGAAATGTATACAAATGGGTCAACCTCTCCGGTTCCTTCTCGATCGGAACCTCTTCAGTATACCATGCCTCCCGCCAAAGAACGAGGGCCGCCCGCGGCCGGCATCGCCGGACCTTGGACAGCCCTCTATTCGGTGTAAGTTCCATTACCGTCTGGCGTAAAAGCCGACGAACGCTTTCGTTTCGAAATCGAACGCGACGGTCAGCGGCCCGAGAAGCTCGTCTTGCTCGGTTTGATACGTCACCGTCACCAGATTGCCGTTCGCCGCTTGAATGTCAGCGAGCAGCTGCTTCTGCTCCTCCGTGGTCGCCAGCACGCCCGAATCCTTCGCCGATACGATGGATACGATCGCTTCCTCCGGCTTCGTCGTAATTTGTGCCGCTTGTTCCGCCACTTGCGCCCACGCGAGGTCGCGGTATTCCTGCGCCGCCTCCGGCGTCATCTTGCCGGGCGCAGACTCTTCATCTCCAAGAACGACGAGATAAAACAACGGGCTCTGCGGCGGAAGGCTCTTCGTCATGATCGGACCGTAGTACGCTCGGACCTTCGTCCCGGCTTTCAGATCTTCCCATTCGACCGATTCGCCTTGCGCGGTCATGACGGCCGTTTCCTTGCCGGCGTTCAACGTCAACGTCGTCGCGGCTTGGCCGTCCTTCGTCTCGCCGAACTTCACCTGCCAGCCGTCGTCCGTACGTTCGACCGATTGAATGACGTCCTCCTTCACCAATCGCTCGGCGCCGACGGTAATCTTGGCGGCGTGGGATTGTCCCGGGAAGCTCAACGCCATGACCGGACCGTATTCGACGACGATCTGCGTGCCTTCCTTCAAATCCGCCGCGGATACAGCCTTGCCGGCTTCGTCGACGATCGTCGTCTCTTCGTCCGCGTACAAGATGACCCATCGGTTCGAGCCGTGCCCGAGGAACTCGATCCGGAATCGTCCGTCTTCCATCTCCGCGATGTCCGCGATCACTCCGGTGCCCGTCATATATTCGACCTCTTCTTCCTCCGCGTTGCCGGTAATGGCGATTTCGTTCTTGCCGGCGTCGTAGCTCACTTCGTAGCCCAAACCGGCCGCCGCGTCCCGCAGCGGAAGATACGCCTTGCCGTCGATATAGACGGGAACGATGGACGTCTTCTCGCCGTTCACGACGACGGAGACTTCATGATTCAGAATGCCGGATACTTTCTCGAACAACGACTGCGCTCCGACGGAAGCCGTAGTAGCCAACAAACCGGCCACGGTCATAACGGCGACTAATTTTTTATTTTTCATTATCGATATATCCCCTATCCAAATTGGTGTGCGTGCCATTGTCTGTCAACGTTGACAATCATTCAGACGGGGGTCGTTTTCGAAAGGTTGCACCGGTCCGGGAAATGCGCAATCCTGCCTAGGAAACGAAGAAGACCCCGGCCGAATGGCCGGGGCGCCTTACGTCTTCGATTAACTTTCGAACCAACATTGCTCTTGCCAGAAATGCCCGTTCCAAACGTATTCGCAATACTCCGCCGTCGTCTCACGAGCTTCGAGCGACTGCAGCTCCGGGCGGGTCCACGTTCGTTTCGGCTGCGAGACGGCTTGATGTTCCTTCCCTTCCATACGCTTATTCCTCCGCTCGGTTAATAAGATCCTGCGCCGGTGAAGACGCCGGTCGCGAAATCCATCTTGTTTATCGGCCCTTCGACATTGCCCGCTTGATCCTCGCTGTAATACTCCACTGTTTTCGTGACGCCGGCTTGCGCCGTGAACGGAGCGGCGTACGTCATCCATGCGCCGCCGTTGACGCGGTAATGCGTCGTCTTCGTCCCGGACCCGCCTTGCGCGTCGGACGCTTGCAGCGTCGTGACGAACCCGCTGATGTATTGCTTGCCTTGCTTGCTCGTGGCGAAGATCGGATCGAAATGGTACAGCGTGACCGGCGCCGTCCGGTCCAGCTTCAGCTCCGCAAACTGCGAGGCTTCTACATTGCCCGCGTTGTCGACGCTTCGGTACTCGTACATAGCGATCCCGTCTTGCGCAAGCAGGATCGGCCCCGTATACACGTTCCACGCGCCGCCGTTCACGCGGTATTCGGTCGACTTGACGCCGGAGACGTATTCCTCCGCCGCCGCGCCCGCTCCCGCGTCCGCCGCCGTAAGCGTCAGCGTAATGTCGGACCGGTGCCACCCGTTCGCG
The DNA here is from genome assembly GCF_031177825.1 of Paenibacillus sp. Classification (GTDB taxonomy): domain Bacteria; phylum Bacillota; class Bacilli; order Paenibacillales; family YIM-B00363; genus Paenibacillus_AE. Next base: position 51,342 of record NZ_JAPSKE010000023.1, read on the forward strand.
GGGTTCGGTCCGTACACCGAATCGACTACGGCCGTCGTCGTCGGCGGCAGCGTGTCGACCGGTTCCGGAGGATCCTTCAGCTCATACAGCTGCTCGATCTCTTCCTCGGTCAGAGGGTAGTTATACATGCGGAAATCGTCCATCATGCCGTTGAAATATTCCGTCGCTCCCGGCGGATCGAACCCGATCGTCAGCTTCCCGTCCGTATTGGCGAAGACGCCCTTCCAAGGAATGGAGGTTTTGTATTCCCCGTTAATGTAATACTTCGCCGTCGATCCGTCCCAGGTGACGGTAGACATATACCATTCCTTGTTCGGCATCGGCGTGTTCGGGAACAGATGCGTATACCCCGGCCGGTCGCCGCTCTTCAGACGCATCCCGGGCGAAGCGCCCCAGCCGTCGTGCAGGAACGAATACGGCCCGTAATTTTCCGTATGGCCCTTCGACAGAATCGGAGCGTAGCCCCCGGTACCGCCGTTCTCCTTATAGATCCACATGGAGAAGCTGAAGGACGTGGCCAAATCCAGCGAATCGCTGTCTTCTACGAGCACCCCGCTTCTACCGTCGAACTTCGCGGCCTGGCCGATCAACCCTTCGACGAAGGTCGGATTGCCGACCGACGGCGTCCCGTGGTTCCCGTTCCCCGAAGAATCGAGGAAATTGCCGTCGAACGTGTAGAAGGCGATCTGCCGTGGCGTCTGCTCCGCCCGAGCGGTAATATGCATGGTGTCTTGGCCTACCCCGCCGTCATCGTCCGTTACGGTCAGCGTCGCCGCATAGACGATGTCCGGGGCGTCCTTAGCCATAACGGGGTACGCGTGATCGAATTGGCACGCGGTCGACGTCGCGCCGTCGCCGAAGTCCCATAAGCAGGAATGGCGATCGTCGCGGCTCGCGTCCATGATTCGAGCGTTGCCTCGGTATCTCTGGCCGCCGAGCACCGTCACGTCGGTCCCCGCATCGACGAAGGGCGCGACGTTCTCAGGCGTTATCGGCTTCTTCACCTGGTATGTCTTCCCGTCTTTCGTCTCGATCGTCAACGTCGCTAGGTACGTATTGCTGTCATGGTAATAGTGCGAAACCGTCATTCCGTAGTCCGTGTAAGAGTTATCGCCGAACGTCCACGTGCTGCTCTTGATCAAGCCTTGATCGCCGCCCGCCGTCGTGTTGACGAGCGTGACCGACTCGCCTTCCTTCGGATTGCGCGGAACGAACTCGAAGTCGACGGGTTCGACCGTTTGCTCCAAGGTAAAGCTGTCGGACCGTCCCTCCGCGTCCGTGACGGTCAACGTCACCGGATAGGTGCCCGGCCCCGGGAACGTATGCGTCGGCTCCTTCTCCGCGCTGACCGGACTTCCGTCCCCGAAATCCCATGACCAGGAGACGATATCGTCGTTCTTATCCGTCGACAGATTCCGGAACGTCACCGTGTCCCCGCCGATCTGGCCGGTCTTCGCCTTGAATTGCTGCGTGGAGATAACGCCGCCTCCCCCTTGGGACGAGAGGGGTCTAAATAAAATGTACTTCGCTTCCATCGGCTTCGGGAGCATGAATTCTTGAAGCTCGCCGTTATCGGCCAACGTACCCTCGATCACGGTCGTGAAATCGTCGTCGTCCAAGCCGTCTTTCGAAATCGCGACCTCGAACGCCTTCACCCGTTGGTCGGCGAAGGAGGGACGAGGCCGGATTTGGATGCGGTCGATCACATACGTCCCGCCGTCCGAGAGCCCGATCTTCACCCATTGATCGGTTCCCGTCTTCGTGGCCCATGGGCTATGGTAATTGAACTTTAACATGTTCTCCGCGCTGTGCCCCGAGTCGTAATTGCTCGAGACGGCCTCGATCGTCGCCCGCTCCTCCAGCAGAGCGACGTTCTTGCCCGCCGTCACCGGGTTGAAGAACGCTTGAGGCAATTCGGACGCGCCGATCAGGAACGAGACCTGCTTCGCGGTCTCGACGTTGCCCGCATAGTCCGCGCTTCGATAGGCGACGGTGTACGATCCGTCCGCGCCGAACGTAACCGGGGACGCATAGACGGTCCACGCTCCCCCGTTGACCTGATACTCCGTCTTGGCGACGCCGCTGCCGCCGTCGGAAGCTTGAAGCGTGACGGTGACCGGGGATCGATAATAACCTCCCGTCCCGTCGGGCGCGGACGGCGATAATACCGCCGTCGTCGCGGGCGGCGTCACGTCCGCCGTGCTCCATGCGACCGTAGCCGGATTCGACGACAGCGCGCCGACTTTTGCGACGGCCTGATCGTCGCCCTCTTGCGTGCCGGCGTACTGGAACGTCGCTACGCCGTTATCGTCCGTCGTCGCCGCGAGCGTCGCCGGATGCGCGCCGGTCACCTCGAGCGTCGCCGGCGTGCCGACGACCGGCTGGCCTTGCGCGTCGAGCACCGTCGCCTGCAGCGTATGGACCGCGCCGAGCTCCAGCGTCGCGTTCGCCGGGGCGAGGCTGACGGCGGCCGGCGGCTGTCGCTGCGCCGCCTTGACGATCCAACTGACAAGGAACGTTCCCCCGAGCGGATTCGAATCGGAGACGAGCGCCTCGACGGCATGGAGGCCCACCGCGGTCGGACGATACGCGAACGTCTCTCCCGTCTGTCCCGTCGTCGCGCCGTTCACGAACCATTCGATGCGGATCGGGTCGTTATCCAAATCCAGCGCCTGGATTCGATAAGACGTCTCCTCGCCGACGCGCTGCTCGACTTGGCGCCCGGCGGGCGTCCGCTCGACCAGGGCCGGCATCCGGTTCACTTCCGCGACGGCGATCTGAGCGTAGTGGACCGCCTGCTTGCCGTTGCCGTCCGTGACCCTCAGCCCTATGAGCCCGTAGAACGGCCGGTGATACGTATACGTCGCGACGACGCCTTGCGCGTCGTCGAACGCCCCGTCGCTGTCCAGGTCCCACTCGTACGCCGTCAGCGGGGCGTCCCCTCTCGAGCCGCCGCCGTTGAACGCGATGACCTGACCCTCGTTGCCGGCGTACGGACCTCCCGCGTTCGCGAACGGATCGTCGTCCGCGACCGTCGGGTCCTGCAGAAGCTGGTTCACGAGGTCGACGACATGGCTGCCGAAGTCGACCAGATTCGCGCCGAACGCGTTGTTGTCATCGATGACGCCCGATCCTTCCGCCAACATCGCCGCTTTCGTAAATTCGAAGTCCATGGCAAGGAATTCGGCTTTGAACTGCTCGATGTCGTCCGGGGTCATGCCGAGCGAGGCGAAGTGCCGCCCCTCTTCCTCGGTGAAGCCCGAGCCCGCCACCCGCGCTTGCAATTCGACCAAGGCCGCGGCCTTCTCGTTCAGCGCCGCCGTATGCTCGGCGAATACTTGGTTGAAGCGCGAGACGCTGAAGTTCGTCAGCTGCAGCTGATCCAGCAGCAAGTTGACGTTGTCGCTTAGCGCCTTGCCGTGCGTTAACGCCCAATTCACGTCGCCCATCGCTTGCGCGCCTTGATAACGCTCCAACAGCGTCCACATTTGGCGGGTGATCGCTTGCTCTTTAGCGACTTCGTTCGCGAGAGATTGCATGGAAACTTCTAGAGGCGTATGATCTTGAAAATCGAGTACAACCCGCTCTCCCAACGGAGTAATATGCTTATAGTCCGGATCCGGCGGGTCGTCTTTGATGCCCTGATAATGCTTCGCCTGATTGGCGAGCTGAAGCAAGGCCATCGTTCTCGGATCTTGGAGGCCGCTGCGCATGAGGAAGTCCACGAACTTTTCGTTCGGGTTTCGGCCGGCGTCCGCCGCCTTCGCGAGTTTGAACAACTTTTCCGCGTGCTTCTTATACTTTCCCCAACGCTCCGCCAACTTCCCTGCATCTTCCTTCAGCTGCGTCAGATCGAGCGGCGGAACGACGCCGGTCGTGAACTCTACCTTGAAGGCGGGATCGATGACCCCGTCGACGAGGGCATTGTACTTGCCGTCTTGGCATTCGTCGAATACGATGGCGTACTCGCCGGGAGGAATCTTCCCCTCCGGTCCGGTGAACCCGATCGTCTCGGAAATGAAGAGGCCTGTCGACAAACTCATGACGCTGTTCGGCTTGCCGCCCCCTGCATCCTTCAGCTCTTTGCCGTCGGAGGTCAGCGGATGGACGCTGCCGCTCTTCACGATGAACAAGTCGGTCCATGTGGTCAATCCGTCGGGAAAGCCTACCGGGCAATGCGGAATCATCTGCATCTTCCCGTTATAGATCGTAATGTTGGCGTTGCCGCCGAACGTGGTGTAGTCATTCCCCTCCTGACTCCACATGATCCACTGACCTAGTACTCCCGTGCTTGCGTTCGCCGCCTGGGGCATTACGCCGAGCAGCAGCAGGCACGATAACAACATCAATACCATCTTGCGATAAATGTCGATCACTCCCGTCATGAAAAAATAATTCAGCCTTTCCGTCCGATCCTGAAAAATCGATACAAATTGTATCGCGCCACATTACTCTAACAGTCGACCGACATTTAAACAACGGCGGAAAACGCAGAAAAACCACAGCATTGTTCTTTATTAAGAACATCATTGTGGTTTTTCTGCGGATTTTGAAGTTTATCGCGGTTTCTTTCAACCTTTCTACGAACCTGCAAGGGTACGCCCGTACACGATCGCGTCGCCCTTTCCTTGGAGACGGCGGCGGCGGTCCGCTCGCCTGCATAAATACAGTTCATTCCCCTCCGAATACCTGCAATAACGCAGGTATTCGGCGTCTTGGCGTCTTTAGCTTACTTCAGACCTGAGGTCAACTCTTCAAGTTCCGCAAGCATCAGTGCCAGTGCTCGATGTATGAGCTCATGTTCCGCAACGGGCATTGAATTGTTCTGCCATAATCGCTCACGATCCCTTCCGTTGCCGGTATTCCAGCGGTGCAAAGCCGCAATATTTTTTAAATACTTGCGAGAAGTATGAGAAGTTGGAGTAGCCGACTTTAGATGCGATGAGATTGACGGGAATATTCGTATTCCTCAACAGAGACTTGGCGATTTCCGTTTTCTTCATCGTTATATAGTCATTAAGTGATATCCCCTTTACCTTCTTGAACAGTCGTGACAAGTATTCCGGATTAATGTAGATCGCTTCGGCAATTTCCGCACGGCTGCAGCTTTTCTCAATATTTTGGTCGATGTATGCAATTGCGCGCTCAATAGGATCCGGTACATGGTTCACATCAGATGCGTGCTCCTCCACATAATCCATTACGAAATTGACCAGATCAAGCATCTTGTCGAGTGAAGTGTAGGCTTGAATGTATTCAGAGTAAGGGTAGCGCGCGAAGAAAACCTCGCTGGCATCCAGCTTCATCTGCTTGGCGATTGTCAAGAATAGCTGAATGAAATCCTGATGGAACCGCGCCAGAAATTCGGCATGAACCACACCTATTTGTTTCTGCCGAGCCAAATAATTGTGAATTTCGTTACGCACTTTCCTACTGCCGCCGTTGGCTATAAGCATCACCCATTCCTGCATATCGGGCCCCCCGTGGGAGCCTTCCTTGTGGTGATTCATATTTTGCCTCGCAAATACTTTGCTGTATAAGGCAACATTGTGCTGACGCATCTGACAGAGCGTCCGATATTGCTGCTTTAGCATGTCAGCCAGCCCAATATCCGATAAATAGCAAACGATAGAGCAGGAACGCTTCGTCTGAATGCGCACGATCAATTGCTTGAGCAAGCTTTCAACCGGAGCGTCGAATGAACCCTCTGTATATAGAATCGCCAAATAATTCATGTCATCCAACTGGGCGATCAAAACCTTCAAGCGATACGGTTCCATCAACTGAACGACTTCGCGCTTTAATACGTCTTTGTCCTCCTGTTCACTCGGCTTCGTAAACTGAATGAGCACCGAGCGAAATAATGTTTGGGCAGAAAAGCGAATGTTAAGATTGTTCAAATCGCGCTGAAGCTGCCGATAGGAGTGGCCTGCGTTAAGCAGAAAGCCGCGAATGTAATTTTCCAGCAGAAACTGTTCATTTCCCCTCCAATATGCACCGTATTCATAAAGCTCCTGCCGCTTAGTGTTTGCTTGAATTTGCAGTACGGCACGTTTGATTGACGCATGAACATCCTCGTAGCTGGCTGGTTGGACAATGTAGTCAAAGCTGCCGAGCTGAATCGCTTCCTTCGCATATTCAAATTCGGAATGGGCGGAAAGAAAGATACACTGTAGGCCCGGATAGTCTTCCTTCACTCGCTTGTACAACTCCAAACCATTTTCCCTTGGCATCTCGATGTCGCAGAGCAGAATGTGTATCTCCTTCTCTCGGAGCAGCCTTCTCGCTTCATCCGCGCTATAGGCGTGGAAGACATCGGTTATGTCAAGCTTCTGCCAGTCCACACCTGTCAAGACACCTTGTACAACATCGTATTGGTCATCCACGACTAGCACATTCATTCTGTCCCGTCCTCCCCTTGCAGTCTGGAACGAAGCGGCAAGATCATTTCGGCGGCGGCTCCCCTTTCCGTATTAAAGAAAACGAGCCATGCCTTATCGCCGTAAAGCAGGGATATCCGATGACGCAAATTACTTAATCCAACATGAATGTCGGTGTATATGGTTGCATCTCCGTGATTCAGTTCTTCTAGAATCGAAGTGTCGAATCCGTCTCCATTATCTTGAATCGTAATGTCTGCGTAGTTGCCATCCTCACTCTCCAGTATAGTGGCTTTCACATGGATATGCAGTTGCCTATCCGGTCTCATTGTATATTTCACACTATTCTCTACGAAGGTTTGAATAGACAACGGCGGCAAGGCAAAATCCATCAATGCCGAATCGATATGCCATTCGCATATTGGCGGAATATGATGGGCGATATGCTGAATACGTATATAGTTTTGCACATGCTCCTTCTCTTGAGAAAGCGATACTAGCTGCAAGTTGTCTCTAAAGTTGTAGCGCAAATGATTGGATATGGCTAGGATCATCTGCTGCATCCGCTCAAAGCTTTGCTGTTGCGCCATGCCGTATAAGCTTTTCAAGCAGTTGAGAAAGAAGTGGGGGCGAATCTGGAGCTGCAAATGTTGCAGTTCTGCTTTCTGCCGCCGAATTTCCTCCTCGTAAGCTACAATTTTCAATTGTTGAATTTCATTCGACATATGAGTAAAAGCAGCATCTACTTGCTGGAATTCTTCAATCCAATATTCTTCGCGCAGCTGAGGATCGGAGCCCTTGCCAATTCTGTTCACCAGCCGCAGCCATGGCAACAATAAGGAACGGTTCAACTTGATAAGGCGAGTAAAGACGAGTACGACCGCCAGCAGAGACAAGGAAAACAGGATTGCGAACACACCTTTGAATACATTAGGCTTGGGAACGGCGAACACCAATTGAATATCACTGTTCTCAATTGGGGCGCTGACTACAACATAATTGTCATTGTTCCAAAGATCCTGTTCTTCTACAAACTGCCGATTCGTCAACGCAACCTGATCCATTGTAGCGTGGATCACCTTGACGCCGTCATGCACCAGATCCGTTGAATAGACACGCTCAAGATCCACCATAATAGCTGCATAAGTTCCATCCTTGCCCAGCAGTCTGAATAAATAGTTTTTACCTTGGACCTCGTAAGTCAACCAGCTTTTATAGTAAAAATTATCGTTCGTTTTGGCCAAATCATGCATTTTCCGTCGGATCGCTTCTTTCAATTCATAGGGATAACCCGATGTAAAAATATCGCGATACGTTTGATTGCCCTCGCTGTATACAAAAAATGCATCTGCCATCTTGTAGGAGTTGAGCGCCGATTTAAATTGAATCATAATTTCATGAGCTGCCACATGAGCTTGAAGTTCATCGGCGGGATGACTAATTATGCGAAAATTGTGATCCGCCACCGTAATATGAGTCAATAGCGTGTCCAGCGCATTCAGATCAATCTGCATATTCCGTGCGTATAACGCAAGCGACTGTTGATTAGACTCCACAAATTTGGCGTTAAATGTGTAGTAAGAGTAGAAATTATATACCGACAGTAAGCCAATCAATGGAAGCGTAATCAGTAATAAGTTGCGCAATACATTCATTTGGAATGATGCACTGACCTTCTTTTTCATGGATGAATCCCCTTGAGATGAATAAGTTCAAATTACAGCAAAGGCCACCTATGGAGAGCATTCTCCATGGGGGCCTTTTTTTGTGCTTAACATTAACCTTTGACTGCTCCAACCGTGATACCTTTGACAAAATATCTCTGGAAAAATGGATATACAATTAAAATAGGTACAGCGCCTACTACGGCAATTGCCATTTTGATACCTACGCTCGGCATTGTAGCCGCAATTTCCCCGGCATTCCCGCCAGCTCCGCCGCTGGCCAGAAATTGGACATCCTGAAGCATCGTATTGAGCATGTTCTGAATACTGAACAAACTCGAATCGGTCAAGTAATAGAACCCGTTCCGCCAGTCGTTCCAATAATTCAACCCTATTAGCAGAGACAATGTAGCGATCATTGGCACCGACATTGGAAGCACCAACCGAGCCAGAATTTGGAACTCCCCCGCACCGTCGATCCGCCCCGACTCAATGACTTCTTCCGGGATGCTAGTCATAAAGTACGTACGCATCATTATCACATAGAAAGCGTTCAGCAGCAATGCCGGGATGATGAGCGCCCAAATCGTGTTATCAATATTTAAATATCGTGTCCACATAATATACGTAGGCACAAGTCCGCCGTTGAAGAGCATGGTGAAAAATACAAGAAAAGCAAATGTGTTGCGATGCGGCAAATCCCGTCTCGATAGCGGGTAGGAGAGCAGCACCGTAAGCAGCATGCTAGTAAGCGTACCTACAACCGTTACAACGATCGTTATGAGGTATGCTCTTGCAATCGTATCTGCCCGCTGAAACATGTACGCATAACTCTCAAAACCAAGCTTTGCCGGGAATAACGAATATCCGTCGCGAATGAGTGTGCTCTCATCTGTAAATGAGGAAACGACAAGCAGTACAAACGGAAATAAACAAAAGATCGTAAAAGCGAGCATTGTCATGTTCGCAAAAACTTGGAACGCCTTTCCATTATCAACCATTGTCGATTCACCTTTACTTAGAATAGAGCATTCTCTTTGCTAAATCTGGTCACAAGTCGGTTCGCAATATACACAAGGGTAAAACCGACGAGGGACTGATATACACCTGCTGCGGAGGACATTCCCAAATCGTTCAGCTTAATCAGACCACGGTAGACATAGGTGTCGATTGTATTGGTTACATCATACAGCGGACCTGAATCCATCGGAACCTGATAGAACAAACCGAAGTCGGAGTAAAAGATCGTACCGACCTGCAGCAATACGAGCGTAATTACCGTTGGCTTCAAAGCGGGTAATGTAATGTTCACCATCTGTTGCCAACGGTTCGCTCCGTCAATAACCGCCGCTTCATAATACCCGCGGTCTATGCCGACCAATGTTGCGTAATAGATTATGCAGCTGTAACCAAACACTTTCCAGATATGCACAATCGTCAAAATGTATGGCCAGTATTTGGGCTCGGTATACCAGGTTATTCCACTCAAACGTAACGGCTCCAAGATGCTATTGTTAACGAATCCGGATTCTGTGCTGAGCATAGCGAACACCAAATAGCTGACAATAATCATAGAAATCAAATACGGCAACAAAATAATCGTCTGGTAAGTCTTCTTCCAAAAATTCGACCGAATTTCATTCAGCAGGATGGCAACACCGATCGAAATGACTGTCCCCAGAACGATAAACAGTGTATTGTAACCTAGCGTATTACGAGTAATAACCCAGGCCTCTTTCGTCTTAAACAGGTATTCAAAATTGCTCAAGCCTGCAAATGGACTGTTGAGAATGCCTGCATTCCAGTTTACATGCTTGAAGGCAATGATGATCCCTGCCATAGGTACATAGTTATTGATCAGCAAGTATATCAGACCCGGGATCATCATCATATACAGAGGAATAAACCGTTTATATTTGTGCTTCCGTTTGTTGGTGCTAAGCGCAGCGTTTATTGATGTTCACCTTCCTCATTACCGCAAGACAATGAATTACTTGTTCTGAGCGGCAGCCCACTGATCCAGTTGAGCTTGCTTCTCTGCAATAATGTCATTGATGCCTGCAGCTTCTAATTCCTTCAAGAACACTGGCAACGTTTTCTCAGGATCAAGCATCCCCGTCATTAACGCTTCGTGGTACTTCGCCACGACATTGGAGCTTGCCGTCATTTGGTTGCGCACTTTGCTTGAGTCAAATGTGAAACCATATGCAGCGGATTCAATTGCTGTATTGTTGAATTCCGTTTGCTCTTCCCAATAGTTAGCGGGATTGCCTGCCCATACATGACCGATCGTTTGGTTCGGCCACAACCAACCCCCGCTCGGTCTATAGCCAGTAGTCGTGGCATCCAAACCTTCCGGATAATCAACGATCGATTGACCATTAGATGCATCGCCTACTACAACGTAGTGCTTGTCCTGAATGCCATAGATCATCAGATTCGTCAACTCCGGATCTGTGTACATCAGGTTCAACAGCTTCATGGCAGCTTCCGGATGTTTCGAGCCGTTGCTGATCGCCCATGTAGCCATTTGCACATCGGATGTTGTTTTGTAGGCCGGAATAATCTCGGATACAACGATCTCTATTCCATAGTTTCTTGTTTCCTGAACATCGAATCCGGGCTTCAAGTTCATGAATCCGCCGAACGCGCTGCCTGCCTTCATCATCGTGCCTACATTTTCCGTGTTATTGATTGCATCTTTCATAATAAGACCGTTGTTGTACCATTTGTGCATGCGAGTAATAAAGTCCTTATAAAATTCAGTTTCATAAAGATTGACAACCTTCAACTCTTTCCCGAAATCCATCAATACGCCAAGGTTCGTCATGTCGTCGCCTAGCGCATCCCAACCCCAGTTACGTACCAGTTCACCGTTGGAAGGAACTACCGGGATCACGTCCGGTTCGTTCTCACGAATGATCATCAGCGCTTCTTCCAGTTGATCCAGTGTCTTAATATTTTCGTAGTCAATGTTGTACTTATCCGCCAAGTCTTTTCTCATTTCAAAGCCATAAGCCTTGGCCAAGTCACGACCCGTTGTAATCCCGTAGATGTCGTCACCGATACGCCCCGCTTCAAGATACTCCTCACCAATCGCTTTCACCATATCTTGACCGTACTTGTCGATCAGCTCGGTCAACGGAATGATTTGTCCGTTGTTAGCCATCGTGGCCAGCGGAGTCATGTAGATGGGCAGCAGGTCAACCCCTTTGCCGGATGACAGCATCATCGTTGTTTGCTGTACATAGTTGCCGTAAGAGATAAATGTCAAATTCACTTCAACATTTAATTTCTCTCTTGTAATTTTGTTTATTTCCTCCACAACCAACTGTTTGTCTTCCTTGTCGGCGGACATCATGACTACATCAAGTTTGACAAGCTCTTTTTCCCGTAAATCTCCGGCTTGAACAGCGCCATCCGTTGAATTTCGACCCTCTTCCCCGTTCGTGGCATTGTTACTTGGGCTTCCGCAAGCCGTGATCAAGGTAACGCTCATCACAAGGAAAAGCAAAGAGGACATTGCACGTTTCATTTGTAAAAACACCCCTATTGTTTATGAATGAAGTTATTTTAGCAGATTAAAGTGTTAAATCTCTGTAAATATAATGTCCTATGCAATCAAAATAATGACTTGTTGTTTGCTGAGAACCGCTTATCACGGTTGGATTCTTTAAAATATGATATGATTGGGCAATTCATATGAAAGTATGGAGCAATCACATTACTACAAGAGCGAGGCGAATCCCCTGTGACCAACTTGAAAGTAGCATTACAATTGTACACACTGCGCGATTACGATAAGGAAGATTTCGCAGGGAAACTGAGAAAAGTTCGCGAGGCAGGCTATGATGGCGTAGAGTTCGCAGGTTTCCATGGTATTCCTGCAGAAGAGTTGAAGGCGACGCTGGATAGTCTGCAACTGGCTTCCATGGGAAGCCATACTCGAATCGAGGAACTGCTGAACCATCTCGATGAGGTAGTTACTTACAACCAAACCATTGGCTCCTCTTATATTGTGATCCCTTATTATGAGATGACGTCTGAGGAGCATGTGCAGGCTCTGATCGGGATTGTGAAGGAAATAGCCCCTAAAATCCGGGCTGCAGGCATGGACTTGCTGTATCATAACCATTACCATGAGTTTATGAACGACTTCGGCGACAAACCAATTCTGGAGACGTTGAAAGAAGCAACGTCCGCCAATGAATTGAATTTCGAGATCGACATGTTCTGGACAACCCATGCCGGTCGCAACCCGGTTGATGTAATGCAACAATTTGGCCCGCGCTGCAAGACCGTTCATCTGAAAGATATGGTAAGCAGGGAAAGTAAAGAAATGACCGAGCTTGGGACTGGGATCCTGGATTTGAGCGGCATTCTCGCGAAGGCTCAAGCCTCCAATTATGAATGGGTCGTTGTGGAGCAAGATCGAATAAATATCGACGGGTATGTCAGCGTCAAACAGTCGCTTGATCATGTGAAAGCGCTGCTGCAGGGCCAGGGCAATTAGAAATCCCCCTAGATTATTTTGCTGAAGAGGCGGTTCAAATCAAATGGTCTCGCGGACTTCGCCGCGAAGAAGGGGCCCGACTTTTGGTCGAGCCCCCAGTTTGCATTGTTTTCGGGCTATGGTTTCTTTCGCACACGATCTCCTGTACGTAGAAGAAGGGCCCGGCCTAATCGGCCGGGCCCTTCTTCTACTATGGAGCCGAGGGGAGTCGAACCCCTGTCCGAAAATAACGGCACACAAGCTTCTACGAGTGTAGTTACGGTATTGTTGTCATCGCGCGGACGCCCCGGAACCGGCTTCGCGCGCGATCAGCCTGATTGTCTTCTTCCGTCAGACCCCAGGCGGAGACCTGACGGCGTATCCCACTAAAGGTGAGCCCCTATCCTAGCACATGGGCGATGCTAGGTAGAAGCACGAGAGCAGGTTATTAAGCTGCTACTGCGTAAGAAGGTTGTGCTTTGCCATTTATTATGGCTTTAGCGTTGATGAAGCGGACGCGGCCCCGCTACTCGCTACTCATGCTCGAACTATTCCCGTCGAATCCATAAACGGCCCCGTGCATAAAGCAATTCTATCATGAACCGCCGCTTCGCGCAGGACGAGCGGCGGAACGCGATCCCTGGCAAGATCTATCGAGCCACCTTCTGGCGTTCCTTCAGCGCCCGCTGAATGTCGCGCTGCGCGTCCTTCTTGGCGGCCGATTCGCGCTTGTCGTAGTTTTTCTTGCCCTTGCCCAGACCGATCAGCATCTTGGCGAAGCCGTTCTTGAGATACACCTTCAGCGGCACGATCGTGTAGCCCTCTTGCTTCGACAAACCGAGCAGCTTCGCGATTTCCTTCTTATGAAGGAGCAGCTTGCGCGCCCGCGTCGGGTCCGACGGATTGAACCGGTTGCCCTGCTCGAACGGCGAGATGTGCATGTTGTGGATGAACGCTTCCCCGTTGCGTATCGTGGCGAACGCGTCCGAGATGTTCGCCTTCCCGCCGCGCAGCGACTTGATCTCCGTGCCGGTTAGAACGATCCCCGCTTCATAGGTGTCCTCGATGAAGTAGTCGTGCGACGATTTGCGGTTTTGGGCTAGCAGCTTGTCGTCGTTCTTCTTCGCCATCGCGAACGCACCTCCGCGCAAAGTTTCGGTAGTACTTCATCATACCAACAGCGGCGCACGAAATCAAGGCACATCCCTTACCGAAAATATTTCGCCGCCAGCCGCTCCGCCGTCCGAGTGGCGAGCGCCTGCGTCGTGAGCGTCGGATTCGCTCCGCCGATCCCGTTATAATGCACGCTGTTGTCGGCGATGAACAATCGCTTCGTCTGATACGCTTCTCCGTATTCGTCGACGACGAATCCCATCCGCATGGTGCTTTCCATGTGGATCATCAGTGCGGCCGGCCAATCCGCCCGGTGAACCTTCCTCGCGCCTGCTCTCCGCAGGATGTCCGCCGCGATTGCCGCCAGCCGTTCCCGTTTTCCGATGCTTCGCCGATCGGGCACGTAGCTCACGACCGGGACGGGCCCGTGTTCGTCTTTCAGCACCGGATCGACCGAGACCCCGTTCCGGAAGTCCACTTCATCGTCGGTAAGGATCGCGATGCTCAGCGTCCTCCGGTAATGCTCCATCCAATGCTGCAGCTCGGGTCCGACGACGCGTCCCCTTCGGTCCGAGACCGCATATCCGGATTCGCTTAACCCGAAGCTCATCGATGCGACCAGCCCGGGGCTCATTCCGGACACCAACAAGGACCCGAGCCCGGGGTAATCCAACCGGCCGCCCGACGAATGTCCGACGAAGGGATCGATCTCCGGACTGCCAAGAATGGACAGCAGCTCCCTCTCGTCGAACATCCCCGCGACCCAATCGATGTAATGATTCACCAGCCCCCTGCCGACCCACGGATTGTCGGGCAATCCCGAGTTCAACCACAGCCGCGGACTCTCGATCGCTCCGGCGGCCATCACTACGATCGCGGACCGAAGCTCCTCCGTCTCTCCCGTCCACGTATCCCGAACGCGAACGCCGACAGCGCGCAAGCCTTCCGCCGGATGCGCCTCCGTCAAAATCCGCACGGCGAACGCATTGGGGCGTATGGCGACCCGGCCCGTGTTCAACGCCAAAGGCACATAGCTCACAAGGGTCGAACGCTTCGCGACCTTATCCACCGAAGGTCCGTGCGGGCATCCGTTGACGCAATGCCCCGCTAGGGTGCAACCCTCCATCCAAGACAGCCGCTCTGTCGTGTAGGTTGAATTCATCAGGTTGGGATTCGGCGGAAGAATGGCGTTCGGCTGCGGACGGTACCCGGGAGCCGTCACGTCCAGCGTAGGGTTCAGACGCCACCCAGCCATCCGCGCGCCATGATAGAACAACTCTTCTTTGGCGGTCGTCGGCGCGAAGGCGACGGGGAGGGTGCTCTCGACCTTTTCGTAATAAGGAATCAACTCCCTGTAGGACAGCGGCCAGATGCCGTCGATCGTCGAGGGGATGGCGCGAGGCGAATTGGCGAAATAGGACTGCGTGGTCCCGCCTACGCCGGAGTTTTGCCAGGCGAATCCTCGCTGCGCGAAGTTCCGAAACCAGGGCGCCCGGCTTCGATCCGCGGGGCCCCAACGCAGCTTGCCGGCAATCAGGTTGTTCATCTCTCCTTCCCGCTTATCGTACTGGGCCCGAAGGAGATGGATGTTCAAATCCGCGGGGTCCGCGCTCTGCCGCCCTCCCCGCTCCGCATTGGGCTCCGGCCACTGCGAATTGCCGTACCAGGGTCCCGCCTCCAACACGAGCACCTGCAGCCCCGCTTCCCCGAGCTCCTTGGCAATCACGCCGCCGCCGCCGCCCGAGCCGATCACGATGACATCCGGATCAGCCATCCGTATCCCCCCCCTCGATCCGCGAATCCTTCGACGGGAACCCTCGGAGATCCCGGTAGCCGAAGGAGGGGCCGGGATACCCGACAAGCCGCCAGCCCGCCGCGCCGCAACCCGACCATTCCGAGTAATAGCCGAAGAACGTGAGCTGGTGTAACGAGTTTACGATGATGCGAACTAAGGCCGGATTTTCGGAAAACGGGGCGGGCAGCTCATCCGGCGAAAGCTCGACTCGATCCAGCAGGTCCAGCGTCTGCAGCCGGCCAAGGCGCGACAAGGCGGAGAACGGTCCCCCGCCCGGAAAGCTCCCGGGGGACAAGGACGTCGGAACGCTCCCCATAAGCCGTTCGGCGCCCCAATCCAACAGTCGGGCCGTCGACCGGGACAGCCGCTCGCCGTTCGTCGCTTGAATAGGGGGAAATTGCGAATGATCCAGCTCCGCGATCACATACCGATCGACGCACAACTGGTTCGCGCCCGCGACGATTTCCCAGGTCGCCTCCTTCCGTCTGAACGTGGGCGGAAGCACCGCATCGGCCACCGCTTGGAACGTCGCCTCCGTATAGGCGTCCGGCTCCCCCGAGCTCCCGTCGTTTCGCGACACGCATCCCGCCCCCTCCGTCATGCCATACTACCTTACATGTATTAGAGCGGCCGGACTCCTATTCTAAGCGCTTCGAAAAAGTACGGGCCGCCTCGGACCGTCGCGTTCTTTACAAGCCCTCGTCGGGTCGCAAAAAAAGGACGTCCATAAAGACATCCCTTCCCCGCCTACCGTAATGAACTGGTGTGCAGCCGCCGTTAATCTCGCAATAACGCATTAGCGATCAGCATGTCGAACTTGCGGATGTCCACCCCTTTTTGCAGCCTGACTTTGATATGCCCCGCTCGCGTCCATAGCTCGACCTCCGCGTTAAAATCGAGGAACCCGCCGGCGTTTTCCGTGGACCACATATGGATGGATGAATACGGCAAGGAATAGATCTCCACCTTCTTGCCGGTCAAACCTTGAGCGTCGCGTACGATCAACCGCTTGTTCGTGAAGATCGCCACGTCCCGGAAAGTCTTATACGCCGCGACCGCGCTTTCTCCGGCCACCAGAATTTCCGTCACGTCTTTCGGGATCGGACATTCCGACACCAACGTCCATTCCAATATACTCTTCGTCTCCGACATCCGCTTCAACCTCCCTTTGGAAAATGGATGATCCTCCGCTTAAGCGAGCGTAACGATCGCTACGCCGATGCCGAGAAACAGACACAGCGGCGAATACAAGGCGCTATCCCACTTGGCGAAAACCGTCCCTGTCCTTCTCTTCGTAAACCCGACCCGCTTGAATTCCCCGATCGCGCGCTGGAGGAACGCGGCCGCAACCGCTCCCGTAGCGACGGATGGCGGAGGAGCCCCGGAATGTGCGGCGCGAGGTCGAATCCGTCGATGCCGCGGAGCACTCGGAACGCGTAAAGCGCCTGCTGCTGATCCTGGCTCCGCAGCGCCGTCGTCAACAAGTTCAAGCTCGCGGGGTCCATGAAATCGAGCTCGGCATCTTCGAATTTGGCGCCGCCCGCTTGCATGGCGGCTAGGAGCGTTTTCAAATAAGCGCCCTTGACCTTAATCGCCGCCGCGATACAGACGACGAGCAAGCCGATGACGACATAGCTGAAATCTCTCACAGACAGAACCGGCGACAACGCGATGAGGCATAGTCCCGCCAGCCCCTTCGCTCCGTTGCGAACGATGCCGTCCAGGAAGCTCTTCGCGCGACTTCGCCACTGCGGCGGGATCGGAAACATGATGAGCTGATTGACCGAGGAGTTAATCGTGTCGCCGACGACCTTGTCGCTGCCCTTGACAAGGACCGCCGTCGCCAACATGGGCAGCAGCAGCACGCCCAGGCTTCCCGTCATCAGGACGACGGGAAAGACGAGAATCGCCGTCGTGACGCCGAACCGCGTCAGCACTCTGCCGGCGACGAACATCTGCACCGCTAACGCCAGCAGCCCCGCGAACCCGTAGAAGCTGCCCATGAAGCCCGCCAAAGCGTCGTTGTGCAGCTCGCCTCGCAAGATGATCTTAAATTGGTAATCGATGAACGTTAATACGAGAATCAACGCCGCCGACATGATCGCGACGTACTTGAGATGCGGCACCGACTGGAACAACCCTTCCGCCTGCCGTTCTTGGCGCGCTATCCCCTTCGAAGACGAAGGCGGCTGCGCCGGCTTGCCCGCCGACGCGAACGTGTCCGCCGGATCGCGCGTCCGCCGAATCAAAGCGAATACCGCGACCAGAGCCAACGCTCGCAGCGCCGCATAGAACAGTATCAAGTTCGCCGTACCGACCGCCGGAACGATCAGCTTCAGCCCGAACCCGCTCACGATGCCGCCCACGATGCCGCCGCTGCCGACGAGACCGATCGTGCGTTTCACCTTCCGCTGATCGAGCAGCGCCGTGGCGAATTGCCAGAAACATACGATCATGAGGAAGTTGAACACATCGTATCCGACGTACATGACCGGTATCACCCATCCCAGCCCCAACGCCACCCCGATCCTTGAACCGAGGACGAGCAGCGCCAAGGACGGGATCAATCCATAGAGGAATCGGTCGATGCGAATGCGCAGCGCGTACCGTTGGAAGGCGACGCCGGCCAAGATAAGCGCCGCGGACTGCGGCAAGTACATCTTGGATAACAGCGACGCATCGAACTGAGATAGAAACAGCGCATCCGCCGCCGTACGCCCCACCGTCGAAGCCGACGCTACGAAAAATAAATAGAAAAATAAAAGCATCACCTTGCGATACTCTTCTTGATCCTCCGAAAATCGCGCGAAGGCCGCGTCCATCACCTTTTCCGAAAACCGCTTCATCTTATTGTTTACGCCCATGTCGTATGTGCCCCTGCAACCGTGCCTATGTCTTATGTACTGATTCCATGCTCGAGCGCATTCCCCTTCCGTCGCGACCCGCAAAAGTACCTAAAAGCGGCTGAATCTAAGTGTTATGCGTTCATTGGCTTGTCGTAGTTTTTTACGCTTGACCGACTTGCCGGCAAGCGGACAGGACGGGCGATGCGAGGCACGCTGTTCCGCGTCTTTTACATCCGGTCAACACTCCGTTAATCTCCCGCTGATTTAGAAATGGTACAATGCTTCTGTACAAGCCGCACGGTTTGGAAAGGGAGTGTGATCATGAAGCTGAAAGCAGCAGTCCCCATCTTCTACAAATATGTCGCCTCGTTCGTGGCCGTCCTGCTCGTGCCGATTTTGTTCCTCGGGATTTCCGGTTACGAGCAGACGGTAAATCTGATCCACGACGAAGTGACGGTCAGCCACCAGAACCGAGTTCTCCAATGGCAAGAACAGATCGACGCCAAGCTAATCCAGATGAACAAGATCGCCGCGGAGGTCGCGGCGAACCCCGAATTGACGCCGTATTCGCTTGAACGCAGTTTTTATCAAGCGTATCGGGCGAAAGCGCTGCTGAATTACAAAATGGCGAACGAGTTTGTGCACGAGATGCTCCTGTATATTCGCGGCGGAGATTATTTATACTCCTCTGTAAGCACTTACAAAACGCAACGCTTCATTAACGAAATTTACCGGTACCGGGATTGGGACGAAGCGCAGTTTCGGCAAGCGATCGAATCCTCCTCGAGACCGGCGTTCCGGCCGGCGGAAGAGGTCCGTCTTCGGAACGATCGGAGCCGGTTGGTGACCTACCTCGTACCCATTCCCTACAAGAGCAACAATCCGTACGGAACGTTGCTGTTTCTTATTCCCGAAGACGCGCTGCTGCCGCCGGAGCGGATCGATCGAAGCGGCAATACGGTTGTCCTCGACCAAAACGGCAACGTCGTCGCTTCGCTGAAGCCCGCCGGCGGCTTGCCGGACGCGGCCGAGCTGCTTCCGGACGCGGCGGGGCCGAGCTTTCATATTCGTTCCGTCGACGGGACGGACCATTATATATCGCATATTCGTTCCAAGTTGACGGGGTGGACGTATGTGACGATGCTTCCGGTCGCCGAGGTGATGAAGCCCGTTCATGAGATGCGCGACCGGTGGCTTCTCAACTTGATGCTGATCGTGCTGATCGGCGGACTGATCATTTACGGTTTGGTTTATGTCAATTACCACCCGATCCGCGAGCTCGTGCGGTGGGCGGACGCGCGCTGGGGCTTGTCCGACCGCAAAGCCGACGAGCTCGATACGGTTCGATCGCTGATCGATCGGATGGGGCAGTCGAATCAGGAGCTCGGGCAGAAGCTGCAGAATAACCGATCCGCGATTCAGGAGCATCTGCTCTTGCAGGTGCTCAGGGGGGAGGTTTCGGACGTGTCGGCGTTCAACGATCGGGGAAGGGAGTACGGCGTATCGTTCTCCCATCCGCGGTTTTTGGTCGTCATGTTCGACTTGGCGGCGGAACGTGCGGCGGCGCACAAAGCGACGCTCCGCAGCCTTGTGGCCGGGAGCGCGTCGGCATGGATCGAAGCGTATGGGAAAGACGATCTGGACGACCGCCGCATTCCGTTCCTCGTGTCGACGTCGCTGGACGACGGCGAGCTTGCCGGTTGGGTGGAGGAGCTGCACCGCTCGCTGCGCGATGAGCGCGGCATCGCGACCACCGTCGGCGTCGGAAACGCGTATCCGGACATCGGACGGATCGGCAAGTCGTACCTTGAAGCGTCGACGGCGGCGGATTTCAAGTTGATCCGGGGGAACGGAAAAATCATCCATTTCCAGGACGTGTCGGATGGCGAATCGGGCGCCGTTTCGTATCCGACGCAGGAGCTGTCGCGGCTCGAGACGCTGATCCGGCAGGGCGACGCCGAACGAATCGCCGACGTGCTCGGGGGCATCGCGGCGGCGATCCGCGACCGGAGCGCGACGCTGTTCGCGGCGCGCTGTCTCTGTTTCGACATCGTCAACACGGTATTGAAGACGGTGGCCGAGATGAACGCCTTGCCCGGGGCGACGGAACGGTTGCCGAACGTATTGTCGCTGATGCGCTTCGACACGGTGGAGGAACTGACCGAACGGGTGATGGCGGCATGCATTGACCTATGCAGGCTAATCGAACGCGGGAAGGCCGAAGCGCCGCTGATCGCGTCGATGCTGGCGTATATCGAGGAACGATTCGCCGATCCCGAATTTTCCGTCCGCCAGCTGGCCGAGCGATTTTCCTTGTCCGAATCGTACGTCAGCCGGTACGTGAAGGAACAGACGGGGAAGAACGTCTCCGAACACGTGCACCGGCTGCGGGTCGAACGGGCCAAGCAGCTGCTCGCCCGGGACGACCGTCCGTTAAAGGACATCGTCGAACAAGTGGGGTATTACGACGCCTCCAGTTTTATTCGCACCTTCAAGCGGTCCGTCGGGGTGACGCCGGGCGAATTCCGGCGGCTGTACAAACCAGCGGAGTAACGACAGGCGCGGCACATCGGTTCAGATTCGACCGATACGCCGCGCCTATCGTATTTGTCAGAATCTGCATACGCTAAGCAGCATCGGCCGATAGGCAAGCCCCGAAGCAATTCGCTATGCTTCGGATGTCGGCGTCGGCGGGCTGCGCATGGCTCGACCGACGGCAGTCGCCGACACGTAGAACGGCCGACATGTAAAACGGCGAAGAAAGGAGAGGGATAGTATCGTAAGCGGCGAAGTCCCGGCGCGGACGGACCGGAGCGCGCGAAGCGTACGAGGCAACGTTCGCAGGCTCGCTAGGAAGGTGGCGGCGAGTTATGAGCTGTATCTGTTTCTGCTTCCGACGCTGCTCTATTTTATCGTGTTTCATTATATCCCGATGTACGGCGTTCAGATCGCCTTCAAGCGATTTATCGCCGCGGAGGGCGTCGCGGGCAGTCCTTGGGCCGGCTTGGAACATTTCGAGCGCTTTTTTCAATCGTTCCAGTTTTGGACGCTTTTGCGAAACACGCTGGGTTTGAGCCTGTACGAGCTTCTGGTCGCGTTTCCGGCGCCGATCGCGTTGGCGTTGCTCATCAATCAACTCGCTTCGGAACGTTTCAAGAAATTCGTGCAGACGGTCACGTATGCGCCGCATTTCATCTCCGTCGTCGTCGTCGTCGGAATGTTGAACTTGTTTTTGTCCCCGCGGAACGGACTTGTCAATCGGGCCATCGAGATGTTCGGCGGGACGCCGGTCTTTTTCATGGCGAACCCCGATTGGTTCAAGACGATCTTCGTCTTCTCGGGCGTTTGGCAGAACGCCGGCTGGTCGACGATCGTTTATTTGGCGGCGCTGACGGCGATCAACCCGGAGCTGCACGAAGCGGCCGTCGTCGACGGCGCTTCGAAATGGCAACGCGTCCGGCATATCGATCTGCCCGGCATCGCGCCGACTGTCGTCATCCTGTGGATCCTAACCGTAGGCAGCTTCATGACCGTCGGATACGAAAAGGTGTATTTGATGCAAAATCAGCTCAACATCGACTCGTCGGAAATCATTCAGACCTACGTGTACAAGGTCGGTCTGCTCGATGCCCAATACAGCTATTCGGCGGCGATCGGATTGTTTAATTCCGCGATTAACTTTGCGCTGCTCGTCGCGGTGAACGGATGGGCCCGCCGGATGAAGCAAGCGAGCTTGTGGTAGGGAGGTGCCGCGATGTCGGCCCGGAGCCGGTCGGACCGATGGTTCGACGCCGCGAATTATTGTATCTTGACGCTGCTGCTGGCGGCGGTTCTGTACCCGTTGTACTTTGTCGTCATCGCTTCCGTCAGCGATCCGGACTTGGTGAACGCGGGGCGGGTATGGTTGTACCCGCGCGAGATGACGCTCGAAGGCTACGAGCGCATCTTCGGCGACGACGCGGTCTGGTACGGCTATCGGAATTCTTTGCTGTACACCGTCGTCGGAACCGCCATCAACGTCACGCTGACGCTGACGGGCGGATACGCGCTGTCCCGGCGCGACTTGCCCGGCCGCACCGTGTTTACGTTCGCGATCGTGTTCACGATGTTTTTCGGCGGGGGGCTGATCCCGACCTATTTGCTCGTCAAGGAGCTGGGCATGGTCAATACGATGTGGGCGATGGTCGTCCCGAACGCCGTCTCCGCCTTCAACATCGTCGTCGCCAGAACGTTCTTCCAAAGCACGATACCGAAGGAGCTGTTGGAAGCGGCCGCGGTGGACGGCTGTCCGAACACGTTGTTTTTCCTGCGCATCGCGTTACCGCTGTCGATGCCGATCGTAGCCGTCCTGACGCTGTTCAGCGCGGTGGGGCACTGGAACTCTTATTTTCAGGCGTTAATCTACCTGAACCGGGACGAGCTGATGCCGCTGCAGATCGTCCTGCGCAACCTGTTGATCGCCAGCGAGGTGTCGGACGTCATGACGTCGGACATGGCGTCATCCGCCGACCAGCAGCGGATCGTAGAGGTCATGAAATTCGGCATGATCGTCGTGGCGAGCCTCCCGATGCTGGCGCTGTATCCTTTCCTGCAAAAGTACTTCGTCAAGGGCGTCATGATCGGATCGTTGAAAGGTTGACACGTTAGAAAATCGAACGGAGGGCTTTGGATATGATGTTTACACGTAAACGCAATCGCGCCGCGGCCGGCTTCGCGCTGGCGACGACGCTGCTGTTGTCCGCCTGCGCGACGGAGTCCGGCACCGAGCGAGGGACCGGCGCGAACGACGCCGCGGGCGCGACCGCCGAACCGACTCCTTCGGCTTCGCCGGCTCCGGCGGGATTCCGCCCGACCGGCTACCCGATCGTCGACGACAAGCTGACGCTGCGCTTCGCCGGCGCCAAGGGCGCGGTATCCAAGGACTTTGGAGAACTGCCCTTCTTCCAGCAGTACGAAGAAGCGACGAACGTTCATATCGAATGGAGCATGAACCCGGATTCGAGCTGGAACGAGAAGAAAAACCTCATCTTCGCCAGCGGCGATCTGCCGGACGCTTTCTACGGCCATCATATCCTGTCCGGCGAGGACGTGTTGAAATACGGCGCGCAGGGGCTGCTGATCCCGCTGGAGGACCTGATCGACCAGTATGCGCCGAATTTGAAGAAGGTGTTCGAAGACAATCCGAGCTTCCGCCAAGAGTTGACCGCGCCGGACGGACACATTTATGCGCTGCCGACGATCGACGAGGGCTACCCGGATTCCCGCGACGCCTTGTTCATTAACCGGAAGTGGCTCGATCAGCTTGGGCTGTCCGTGCCGACGACGACGGAGGAATTTTACGAGGTGTTGAAGGCGTTTCGGGACAACGATATGAACGGCAACGGCGACGCCGGCGACGAAATTCCGTTTTCGTACTTCGGCCACCAAAATTACGGCATCTATTCGTTCTTCGGCGCCTTCGGCATGACGGATCGGCCGAATCATATCGGAATGGACGGGGACCGGGTATTGTACACCGCGGCGCAGTCCTCTTACAAGGAGGGGATCCAATACTTTCACCGGCTCTACGCGGAAGGCCTCCTCGATGTCGAGAGCTTGACGCACGACAAGAACGTTTATTTCTCGAAAATCAAGGAGTCGCTCGTCGGCGTATTTATCGGTTGGGACCATTACGACGTCTTCGGCACGGAACCGCATGATTACGAAGTGATGCTCCCGCTCAAGGGGCCGGAAGGCCACCAGCTCTGGAACCGGTACCCGGTCGGCATCTTGAGCAAGGGCGCGTTCGCGATCACGTCCGCGAACGAGCACCCCGAGGTCACGATGCGCTGGATCGACCGCAGCTATGACCCGATGGTCGGACTGGAGGCGGTGGAAGGCCCGGTCGGCATCAACCTCCTCGTGCATCCGGACGGCACGATCGAAAACACCCCGGCGCCGGAAGGGATGAACGGGAACGAATTCCGGCACTCCACCGCGCCGGCCTCGAAGTCGGTGTTCATCCGCACGCTGGAATTGGCGGAGAAGCGGGTGCGCCAGACGGTACCGGGCAGCCTGATGAAAACGGATATCGACAAGCTGTACCAGCCGTATCTGATACCGGACATTTACCCCGACCTGTTCTTCACGGCGGAGGAAAACGATGAGCGCATCCGGTACTTTACCGATGTCGACGCGTACGTCAACAAGATGCACGCCAAGTGGATCATCGACGGGAACGTCGAGAACGAATGGGACGAATATATGGACACGCTGAACCGGATGGGGCTCGACAAGATGCTCGCCATCTATCAAGCCGCTTACGATCGCTTCAGCAGCCAATAATACAGGAACGAGCGGCGGCGCCTCGGCGCCGCCGCGATTCGTCGGGAGGCGCGAAGTGAAGCTTTCATTGAACACGAGCTATTTGGGGGATACGGGCCGGGAGGAGCATTGCCTGCGGAGCATCAAGGCGGCGGGCTTCGACAGCATTCAGTGGATTCATGATTGGAACGGCGACTATATGTATGCGCCATCCGAGATCGAGCAAATCGCCGACTGGCTGTCGACCTACGGGCTCGTCATGGGCGATCTGCATGCGAGCAAGGGGATCCGGAAGGACTATATGTCTTTCAACGAGTACGAGCGGAAAGCCGGAGTCGAACTGATCAAAAATCGCGTCGACCTGGCCGCCCGCTGCGGCGCACGCGTTATCGTCCTGCACATGCCGATTCCGACGGCGTTGTGGAATTCACCGCGTCTGGACGACCTGTACGACCGTGTGTTTCGTTCGCTGGACGAGCTTCGGCCCTATTGTATCGGCAAGGACGTCAGGATCGCAGTCGAAAATTTGGTGCAGACGGACTTCCGGAAGGAAACGGAGCAGTTCGAGAGGCTGTTCGAGCGGTACGACGCAGATTTCCTCGGATTGTGCTACGATTCCGGTCATGCCAATTGCGCTTTTCGGGGGACGGGGGAGCGTGTCGGGTTCCTTGAGCGCTTCGCCGATCGGCTGCTGAGCGTGCATCTGACGGATAATGACGGCCGCGGCGACGCGCACTGGGTGCCGTTCTCCGGCTCGGTCGATTGGACGGGTATCGCCCGGGTGCTGGTCGATACCGGCTATGACGGATACGTCACGCTAGAATCGGTATTGCGTCGAAGCGGGTTGGAAGACGAAGCGATTTACCTGGAAGAATGTTTCGCGAGAGCCGAACGGTTCCGCGAGCTGGCGGAGCGGTTTCGGTGAAGCGGATCCGCGCCGGAGAAGGAACATCCCAAGCCCGCCTGTCGGACAGTCGGCTTGGGATGTTCCGTTTTCGAGGTATTCGAGGGTGCGAAACAAAACTTGACAGGCATGTGGAAAATACTTGTTAGTCCATTGGTCAGTCGTAGAAAAAAGAGCGTCACATCGTTCAGAAAGGGTTATGATGGGGATACGGATAACATTGGATGTTTAAAAGGACGGAGGGGAACAGTTCATGAGCGGAAAGAAGCTCGTTCATCCCGACGGCCGGACAGTTACGTTACTCGACGCCGGCACGGATGAACAAGGGCCATACCTGTTGGTCGAACATCGAATCTTTCGGCAAGGCGCGATGAACGGGCCGCACTGGCATCCGGTTCTAACAGAAAAATTCGCGGTGAAGGAGGGGCGTATGCGGTTCGTGATCGACGGCAAGGAGCAGTTTGCGGAACCGGGAGACGAGGTCGCCATCGCCCCGAACCAGGTTCACCAATTCTGGAACGCAAGCGACACCCGATTGATTGCGCTCCATGAAGTTCGTCCCCCGGGACGACATTGGTATATGTTCGAGATCATTCATAAGTTAGAATGCGAGGGGAAGCTGAACAGGAAGGGCGTTCCGTCGAATCCATTGTGGTTGGGAGCGGCTTGGGAGAGTATCGACGGATATATTCAGGGGCCGCCGGTCGTTGTCCAGAAGGTGTTCTTAGGCGGCCTGGCGCGGTTGGCGAACGCGTTGGGTTATCGCGTATGATTACGGGTCCCGCGACTCCTTCAATAGTCGTCTCGCTTCGTTCCGATCCGCGACCTGCAGCTTGTTCAAGATCGTGGAAATATTGTTCGCCACCGTCTTGGCGCTGATGAAGAGGCGCGCGGCGATCTGCGCGTTCGTCTCCCCTTCGGCGATGCGCTCCAAGATTTCCATCTCCCGCTTGGACAGCTCGGCGAGCGCCGGATGCTCCGGCTTGACGGCCGCCCTGGGCGCCGCGAAATAGTGAATCATCCGCGACGCGATGTCCGCGCTGAACACCGCCCCGCCGTTGCCGACCATCCGAATCGATTGCAGCAATTCCGGCTCGTCGGCATCCTTCAGCACGTAGCCCTTCGCTCCGGCGCGCATCGCCGTAAACACGGATTGGTCGTCCTGGAACATGGTGAGCACCAGCACTTCCACGCGCGGGTACCGTTCCTTAATGAGCCGGGTCGCCTCGATTCCGTTCAAGCCGGGCATCCGGATATCCATCAAGATGACGTCCGGCTGCAGCGCGGCGGCCAGATCCAACGCCTCGTCGCCGGACGAAGCTTCTCCCACGACCTCCAAGTCGTCCGTCGTTCCGAGCAAATTGCGAACGCCGCTCCGAAACAGCGGATGGTCGTCGGCGATGACGATTTTCACATGGAAGCTCCCCTTTCCTTTATTCAAAACGGCAGCACGGCCGTCACCCGCGTGCCGCCCTCTTCCGATCGCTCGATCGTACAATGACCGCCCAACTCGGCGGCCCGCTCCCGGATCGATTGCTGACCGAGGCCGCCTTTGCCGCCGGCCGCGGCGGAAGCCGTCGCCAAGGCGCCGCCGCCGACGACGCCGTTGTCCGCGATCTCGACCGTCAAACGACCCTCCGCCACAACCTCTAACATTACCGTGCACAACGTCGCTCGCGCATGCTTGATCACGTTCACGACCGACTCCACGACGATGCGGTACGCCGCCACCTCCACCGCGGCGGGCAGCGCCGGCAGCGGGTTAGGCGCGCGGAGCTCGATGCGCAGCGGCTCGGTTCCCGCTTCCTCGGCCAGCAGCAGCGCGGGCTTCGACAGCTCATGGACCCTCTCGCGGATCGCCCCCATGAGTCCCAGTTCGTCTAGGGCGGGCGGGCGCAAATCATGGACCATCGTCCGAATTTCGCCTACGGTAGATCGAATGACTTGCCGGAGGTCTTCCAGCATTTCGATGGCGGTGGAAGGCTGCTTCTCCACGTATTTTCGGGCCGTCGCCGCATTCAGCGCCAGCGCGGCCAGTCTCGGGGCGAGGTCGTCGTGCAGGTTTTTCCGAATTTGCCGGCGTTCTTCTTCCCGGGCCAACACCAGCTTCTCGCGAGATTCCTGCAGGTCTTTCGCCAACAGCTTCATCCCCAGCGTCATGTTGACGTTCTCGACGATCGGACCGGCTTGGCGCAGCAGTACGTCGAGAAACTTGGCGTCCTCCGGCGAGAACGCTTCCCCCGGGGAGCGGCTCGCGATATAGAGCGTGCCGAGCTCTTCTCCTCTATGGATGACGGGGTAGGCGTGAAGCTCGTTCGCGAGATCTCCCGCGGAAGCGATCGTCTTCTCCGGTCCGCCGCTCCCGACGCCGATCGAGATGCCCGCATACGGCAGGCGCAGCGCCTCCTTCACCGTTCGGACGACGGCGTCCAGCATCGCCTCCGGCGCCAGCGGCCGGATCAGCTGATCGCCCAGCTCGAGCAGTACGGCGTACGGATCGTCGTGTCGGCCCTTCATCAGCCGGTGGATTTGCCGCTGCAGCCACTCTTTGAGCGGCGCGAACGCTACGGCGACCACGGCGGTCGCCAGAAGGGACACGACGAAGTTGTCCTTCGTCCGGAACAGTTGGCCCAAGTAGAGTACGGCCACGGTATACAACAGGACGACGCAGACGGATAACGCCGCATAGACGAGCGTCCGGTTCACCAGAGGGTCGATGTTCCACAGCCGCTTGCGCAGCACCGCCATCGTCAGCGTAATCGGAATGGCGGTTAGCGATAGGTTCAGGATCCCGTTCAAATAGACATAGGTCATGACGGTCCCGTCGTTGATGGCCGGGTCGAACAAGACGCTCATGGCGATAAAGCCGACGACGCCGATCGAGACGCCGTATACGACCCACTTCGTTCGCTGCCTCTCGATCGGCGGGGACACCTTCTTGAAGCGGTAGACCTGCGAATAGATAAGGATGCCTGTAGAACCGACGTACCACAGCAATTGAACGTACTCAGGCACCTGCAGCACGTCCCAGATTCGGCCTCGATTCAGAAATTGAAGCACGTCCACGGCGACGATGAGGAGGAATGCGTATCGCGTCCACTTCGGCACGAAAAATCCGTCGGGAAACAAGAAGAAAAACAACGACAACGACATCCAGCCCGCCATCGCGACCAGCATAAACCACTGCTCCGCGAACGCGCTCCCCTGCGAGGCGACCGCCGCCAGCGACGGGAAAGACGTGCCGAAGGAAACCATCGCCATGACGGCCAAG
Source organism: Paenibacillus sp. (assembly GCF_031177825.1). Lineage (GTDB taxonomy): Bacteria > Bacillota > Bacilli > Paenibacillales > YIM-B00363 > Paenibacillus_AE. The sequence goes on from NZ_JAPSKE010000023.1 coordinate 80,110, forward strand.
AGCCCCATCGGTTGGCGCGCCCCTCCTTTCCACAGCATGACTGCGGACGTCGCATAGAACACGAATGTAAACGCGCAATCGATCAGCACGAATAGTAGGGCGTAGCCTTCTAAGGCGAGCCCTTCCGCCGGAATCGTCATCGCGGGCACGATGGTGCCGCAGCCTTGAACGAGACAGGTTTCCGTTAAGGCCGCGTAATACTTTGGAATACCTCCGATATACATCGCTACCGCGACTGCGCAGAACGCTAGGACGAGCAGCTGCAGGCTTGCCGTTTTCCAATCCTTCTTGTTTCTAGCATGCCATGCCATCCCTTCCACGCCTTCCTGATTGATGGTTATAGCTAATTATAGCCCCGCGCCTGCGGATTGGATATGGATGGATCGCCTTTTCCCGCGCTCTTCCTTCCCTCTTCCCGAAAATGGCCCCTCCTTTCCCGCGATTTCGGGAATGCCCTTCTCTAGTTCGCGGGAATTCCCGCGCCTTATGATGAACTCATGAAGCGAGGCGAACCTCGCGAAATCGAATCGGAGGATGATAATAATGAATCTACAGCAAGCGATCAAATGGTTGGGCATGATTTGCATCTTGGCGGGCATCGCGCGCATCGGCATGACGCCGACCGCGATCGTCTGGGGCACGGACAGTCCGCAAGAGCTGACGTGCGGTTTCATCGCCTGCGTGCTGATGTCCGTCGGCACCATCGCCGCCTATATGGTGCAATCTCGCGAAACGGGCGTTACCGGCTTCATTACGACGCTCGCGATCATCGTCGCGAACATCGTGACGACCGCGATGGTGTGGGCGACGTTCGCCTTCGGCGCCGACGGTCCGATGCCGGAGGGCGTCTTGGTCGACGTCACCCGCATGATCAACATGATCGGCATGATGCTGGGCTCGCTCGTATTCGCGATTTTGACGTTCCGGGCCAACGTCTTCCCTCGCTGGGTCCCGGCCTTGCTCGTTCTGATGCTGCTCAGCCTCTTCCTTCCGATCGAGGACAACAAATATTTCGCGGCGTTCTGGGGCATCGCTTATGTAGGCATGGGTTATTGCATCTGGGCCGAGAAGCTGAATCAGGCGACAGCGAAGACGGATGCCGCGTTGAGCGCGTAAAGCGAAATACGAAAAGAGAAAGCCCCAAGCGAACCTGAATCGTCAGGTTATCGCTTGGGGCGTGCTTTTTATCCAATCTTTATTGCACTCGAGCCGTCCACTTCTCCACCCATGTTTCCAGTCCCTTTAAAGCCTCCAGAAACTCGCTCCCTTTCGCCGTAAGCGAATATTCTACGGTCACCGGGACCGTCGGAAACACCTCGCGGCGTACTAGTCCGTTATGTTCCATATGACGGAGCGTACTCGTTAACGACTGGGTTTTTACGATCGCTACATCTCTTTGAAGTTGTTTGAACCGCTTCGGACCCGCAGACAGTTCGCCGAGCACTAACACGACCCATTTGGAGCCGAGAATTTGGAGAACTTCGCAGATGTCGGGATGTTGCTCCTGTTCCCTCACGCTTTCACCTGCTTACTAATAGTAATTAGATCCAACGAAACGGACTAGATCCAAACCTTTTGCTCTCTTACCATCCTAATAATCCCCCTGTACAATGTCAATAAACCTCAATTAAAGGAGCTCGAGTCCCATGACGTATAAAAAGATTGTATTGCAAAAAAGGCCGGCAGGAGCCCCGGCTGTAACCGATTTTGCTGTGGTCGAGAACGATCTGCCCACCCTAGCGGAAGAGGAAGTGCTGGTGAAGACGTTGTACCTATCCATCGACCCTTTCCTGAGGAACATGATGAACGAAGCAGATTTCGTAGGGCCTTCCGTTCCGCTCGGCGGCGTCTTCGGAGTTCTGGCCGCCGGGGAAGTATTGTCCTCCAGAAGCAGCGCTTACCGCGAAGGCGACTATGTTTCGGGCGGTTGGGGGTGGCAGACGCATGCGGCGGTCCACGCCGGTCGCCTGACGAAAGTGAATCCGGAACTTGGGCCGGTTTCCACTTCGCTCGGATTGTTCGGCATATCCGGGTTAACGGCTTATTTCGGAATGATCGAGATTGGAAAGCCGAAGCCTGGCGAAACGGTGGTTGTGTCCGGCGCGGCCGGAGCCGTCGGCATGATCGCAGGGCAAATCGCAAAGCTGTACGGCGCGAAGGTGATCGGCATCGCCGGTTCCGACGAGAAGAACGCGTATCTGAAGAAGGAGCTCGGGTTTGACGAAACGATCAATTATCGAACGTCTCCCGATCTGATCGCCGCGGTGCGGCAAGCCGCGCCCGAAGGCGTGGACGTTTACTTCGATAACGTCGGAGGCGCCGTGTCCGATGCGGTCATTGGTTACATCAATCCAGGCGCGCGAATCCCGATTTGCGGGCAAATTTCCCAGTATCATTCCTCGACGCCGGAGTCGGGACCAAGGGTCGGCATGCAGTTGGTGAAAAACAACGCGCTGATGCAGGGGTTCGCTTTCACCCAATACGAATCGCGTTTTCCGGAGGCGCTGGATCTTCTGAGCCGGTGGTATAAAGAGAATAAAGTGAAACTGGAAGAGCACATTATCGATGGGTTCGAGAATGCGCCGAAAGCGTTCGTCGATTTATTTCGCGGCAAAAATATCGGTAAGTTTCTCGTAAAAGCGTAAATATGCAATGCGGCGGCGTCTGCCAAGCGGCGGTCGCTCGGCTCCGCTGCAAACCTATCCTGTCACATTGTTCATTTCCCATACGTCAATAGAATGGATACAAAATTCGAACATGAAAGAGGAAGCGGAATGATGAACGCACAGGAGCGTATCGCGGAACAATTCGAAGGGAATCGCAACCATCTTCTCGCGGTAGCCTACCGATTGTTGGGATCCTGGAACGAGGCGGAGGATGCGGTTCAAGAGGCTTGGCTGCGCCTTAGCCAGTCGGATTCCAACGCAATAGAGAATCTAGGCGGATGGCTGACCACCGTTGTCTCCCGAATTTGCCTCGACATGCTTCGAGCCCGCAAATCCCGGCACGAGGAGTCGATGGAAGCGTACTCGCCCCGTGCAACGATGCATCATCCGCACAGCGATCCGGAAGGCGAGGCCTTACTGGCGGATTCGGTGGGACTCGCCATGCTGGTGGTGCTTAGCACTCTGAATCCGTCCGAGCGCGTCACTTTTGTCCTGCACGACATTTTCGCCATGCCCTTCAATGAGATTGCTCCAATCCTGGGTAAATCCGAGGCGGCCGCTAGGCAGCTTGCCAGCCGTGCACGCCGCCGCGTGAGAGGAGATCCCCCGGAAGAAGACAAACCCGCGCTGGCTTCCCAACGCGAGCTGATCGAAGCTTTTCTCGCAGCTTCGCGCGATGCCGACTTCCACAGGCTGCTGACCGTACTCGACCCGGATGTCGTGCTTCGGGACGACCGCCGGAGCGAAGGATTGCGCGTCGCTCATGGGGCGCACCATCTAGCCCGACAGGTTGCCGGGCGTATCCAAGCTTCGCAACCCGCTTTGGTTAACGGCTCCGTCGGCGTGATCGTAGCCCCTCGAGGACGCTTGCAATACGTGCTTCAATACGCCTTCCGCCAGGGAAGGATCGCCAAAGTCGACTTGATCTCCGATCCCGTACGTATCAGCAATCTCAAACTTGCACTGCTTGACAATGAAACTCAACCGAAGTAAGGAGGAACCAACCAGATGAGCAATTACAGAGTAGAAGAAAAAGATGCATTTCGTTTCATAGGGTATCCAACGCTGCTAGGCGAAGAGGCAGTCATACATGCCGACCGATATTCCGTCCCCAAAACCGAGTTTTTCAAGTCCGTCCTTCAGAGCGGTAAGATGGACTTGCTTCGCCCCCTCTCGGAGAGCAAGTATGGGTATGGCGTCGTAGCCGTTAAGGATGGCGGCACGTTCTATTACGCCGGGATCGTGACCTCGCAATCCCCTTGCGACGGGACGGAAGAGGTGTTGTTCCCCCGAAGTCACTATCTGATTCTGTGCGGCCGTGGCGGGTTGTCCCGCCTTGCCTTCGATAAACTTGAAGATCAAGCATTCGCGGAGATCCTTACCGGGAATTCCCCTTACGAATACAACGGGGGCCCTATTGCCGAAGTATTGCTAAACGGTAATCCGGCCGACGCAGAGGTCGAAGTATGGGTCCCGGTCGTTCAGAAATCGTAACGATCTTTGTCGTACTCGGTCCGCTCCCGCTCTCTAAGGGACGCAGTTCAGGTTGAAAAATCGGCTCCGTTCTTTACGCCGAAAAAAACAATCGCTGCGTCGACGTCATGAAATTCGGCTTCGATCACGGCCCTTCCGGCTGAATCGAACGTCACGCTGACGTTGGACGGATGCCAGACATTAACATCCGCCGCATGCTTCGTGATGTAAGTATGCTTGACCGGACGCGCTTGATCGAACGGCTTGCCGAACGAGTTGGCGAACAGGACCGCAACGCCGCGGCCGTTCGCTTCATTAATTTTTTCGTAAACTTCGGGATTTCGGCCCGCTTCCCCGTAAAATACCGGATAGCTGGACGTGATATCTTCCCTTACCTGCTTATATAGACCAAGCAACTGCGCGATCCGTCGGACGCCTTCTTCCGACACGGACAATAGATCTCCCCAGATGCCGTTGTGGCCGAGAATGAGGGACGCGACGCTGATGTTTTGGTTAGGCCCGGGATCGTCCGGAAAATAATGGGTCAGGAACAGAACGGAAGGCAGCCAGTTGTCGTAACGCAGCGGAGTGCGGCAGAGCATGCTGCGGGCCGGACCCGGTTGAAAGAACACGTTGTAGTTGTAGAACTCGCCCTCGTCGCTCCTCGGAAGGTCGAAATTCGGGAAATACGGACCGTTGTTGATCAGAAAATATTTGCCCGCCCCAAGGAAGGAAAGCCCGACGCAACGATACCCCTCCGTGACGTCGAAATCGATGATGGCCTCCGGAATCGCTTCGGTAATCCGGTTCGCGATGTCGACCAGCTTCAAGCAAAGTTCAAACGAAAAGCGCTGTCCTCTCTCTTCCGGGCTCGCATCGGGACCGCCGTGATCGTGACCGGGATCGTTGCAGCCGTATTGGCTGATCGCGTCCCATTTAAAATAAACGACGCCAAGCTTTCTGCTCAACTCGATCAGTTTATCCGCAAACGCCTGGCCGTAGGGGCTAACGAGACACATCCGTACGCTGGCTTCCGTTTCCCAGATCGGATGCGCCTCTTCCTTTATCCCATCCCACGACACTTCGCAATCCGCGTATTGCTCGTACGCCCGGCTGGTTAAGGCGACCGCTTTCGGATCGAACCAAAGTCCGAGCTTCATTCCATAGGCGTCGAGCTTCTCTTTTACCTGAGCCAATCCGTCCGGGAATCGTTCCGCATTCACTTCCCAATCGCCGGTTTTGACGAACCAACCGGTGTCGATAACGTATACTTCGATGCCCATCCGGTGCGCCGCGTCGATCTCGCTCAAAATACGATCAAGGTTCATGGAATCCAAATATTTATTACGGTTCCAATACCGGTTCCGCTCCTGAAAGTTCCACGTATTGTAGAAAATGTACGGCTTCCGCGACGAGCGGCTTTCGCTGAAATATCGGAGCACGAAATTTCTGTATTGCCGGGCCAAATCCGAAACTTCTCCTTCAACGGCCCCAAACTGCATCCAAAGGGTTCGATATCCGTCGCCCGCATGGATCGGATCGCCGTGGCAGTAGGAACCCTTCACGGCGCGCAAGACAAGGGTCTTGGAGCTGTCCGCTTGAAATCCCGCATAGAGGTCCGTGGATTGCGAACCGTGTTCGTAGGCTAGGAAGGCGGCAATCCGGTCGTTCGAAGCGACGGTCATCGGTCCGGCAAACATCTGCCCGTTCTCGAATTGTCCTTGATGCAATAAAGTTTCCGTCATGCAGTAATGGTGCGTAAGTTCATGAAAATCCGAAAAACGAATCTCTTGAAATCGATCGAATCTCCCGAAATCTACGCTCGAATATAAAATTCGGTCCCGTTGATCGCTTTTGGTAAGGAATCTTGCCGTCTGCGCACGTATCCGATACGCAAATCGAACGACCGGATTTCCCGGTGCGATTCGAAAGACGATCTCAAGCGATAACCGGTCGTCTTCCAGAAACACGCCGCGACACCGATACTCCCAACAGCCGTTGCCAAGCTGGCGCGGCTTTTCCGGTTCCTCGATCTGGAGGATGAGTTCCGCCTCGCAAACGCGGCCGTCGATTTCAAAGGAAGGCGGCCGGATCGACCACATTTCTTTCGTCCCGAGAAGCTCGTATGTCCATAGAGCCTCCTTCTTGCCTTCGATCCGAATTTGATATAAATCGTTACCTATTACAACCACCTGATGCATGTTTATACCGCCTTCTCTACGCATTAAAAACTTTCGGGATACGAACGGAAGAGCCGCATCCCGAAAGGTTCGTTCCTTATTTCTTCGCTAAAAATTCACTGATTTGCTTTTCCAGCTCTTGTTGTATTTTCTTCACGTAAGAAGCCGCTTCGCCTTTGAAATCGTTCCACACTTGATCCGGATCCCCGACTCCGTTCACCAAGATGATGTAGTACTTGGCTTCCAATGAATTGTATTGCGCCAGTTCGTTGGCGACGGGAGTGCTGTCGAACGAAAACCCGGTCAAGATGTCCGCGACGAAATTGTCGCCGTTCATAATGAACTGATTCGCTTTGATGGCGTCTTCGCCTTGGGAAGCGTTCAACCGGTCGTGCGTCGGGTTCCAAATCCAGGCATACGGAAACCAGCGATACCCGTCTCCGAGCGGCTTGTACAGCTTATCCCCCGCCTCTTCCCAATCGACCCCTTGGATGCCGTAAGCGAGAAGCTCGTAATTTTCCTTCTGATGGGCCCAGTTCAAGAACTGAATGGCCCGTTCCTTGTTTTTGCTCGCGACCGGCACGCAAATGAAATTGCCCTGAACGAAGTTGGAGATGTTTTTGCCCGGTTCGAATTGATAGAACGTGACCGCCTCCAGCACGGCGCCGGGAACGTTCTTCTCCAGCTCCGCCTGAATATCGGTCGGAACGCCGAAGTCGGGAATGGAGCCGACGGCCTGCTTGCCGGCTTTCAACAATTGGTGGTTTCCTTTGGTCGCCATCATATCCGGATCGATGATTTTATCTAGGTACAACGTTCTGGCGTTCGTCACATATTCCCAGAATTTCGGATCCATCTCGTCGAACAAATTGTACACTTTGCCGTCGTTGTTCTTGTAGTGAAGCACAAGGCTTTGACCGAGCGCGTGCGTCGTTCTCAGATGCGTCTCATAATCGTATTGGAATCGGAATGTGGCTTCGCTCATGCTGGCCGCCGAATTCGAAGTCGAAAAAGGAATGATGGAGGGCTCCTTCTCCTTCACGGCATACATGAACTTCACAAGATCCTCGTACGATCGGATCGGAGCGATCCCCAACTTCTCGCGAATATCTTTTCTCACCAAATACGTATGGTTGCTGGACGGCGTGCCGGATTGGAACGCGCCCAGCGGGATGCCGACGATGTTGCCGCTGATTTTGTTCGCTTCCCACATATTCGCCGGTCTCGTATTTAGCACGTCGGGACCGTACTGCTGCAGCAGTTGATCGAGCGGTTCGTAAAATTCGACCATTTCATTCAAGTGAAGCCAAGGCGCGTCGAAGATCAAATCCGCTTCTTGACCCGTCGAAAGAACCAGCTTCGTCTTTTGATCGATGTCCGACCAAGGAATGAACTGAACGTCCAACTTGACGTTCAGCGTACCTGCCATCCGCTTCTCGGCTTCCGCAACGACCGCATCCATGCTCTTCGGCCTGTCGCCGGGAATCATGATCTTCAACGTGACGGGTTCCAGCGGTTCGTTCTCGGCGGCGCCCGGGTCTTCCGCCGGCTTCGACGTTTCCCCGGAACTTGCGCTCCCCCCTCCTTGATCGGCAGCGCAAGCGGACAATACCAACATCAAGACGACCAGCAGCAACCAAGCCTTTCCCATTCGATGTCTCAACTTCATCCTCCCTTTCTGATAGACGCATGTTCTGAATCTTTGACATCCGCCAGGATCCGCGCCGCGGTCCGGCTTCCGTCAGCTCCCATCATAAAGGGATACGAAATTCGTTGCCTAGTTCTGGCTTCCCGAATTCCGGTACCCGATTCGCAACCTGTAAATATAGAACCCGGACCTGAAGAAATAGAACTACAAGTATTTTCGGTATTCGTTCGGCGTCATCCCGGTCATTTTCTTAAAGGTCGTAAAGAAGTGGCTTTTGCTCAAAAATCCAGCCGATTCGGCGATCTCGGTTACGGAATAGGAGCTTGTCTTCATCAGCTCTTTGACGTAATCGATCCTCGAGGTCAAGATATAATCCGATACGGTCATCTGAAGCGTCTCCTTGAACAATTGCCTCATATATCCGACGGACAAGGAGACATGGTCGGCGATGTCGTTCGCGGACAAATTCGGATCGTTCAGACGGGTGTTGATATAGCCGACGATTTCTTTAACATGTTCATCCTTAATGTTGTATGGTTGGTTCAGATTGCGGTTGAGATGACCGATGATCGACTTCAGCTCCTCTTCCAACCAGGATCGGAGCTCGGAAAGCGTGCTGAATTTTTGGATCAAGCTTTGAATGTCCGTCAAAGACTCGACGGACGTCAAGTGACCGAATGCCCGGTACAAATTGTAAAACACAATTTGCAATTGAAACCTGCATTTATCGTAAGACAGGCTTTGCAGATGGCGGATCAGGTCCGCGACCTGACGCTCGACTTGCTCCATCCTTCCGAATCGGACGGATTCGATCAAAGAGGCGAGCGTCAAATCCTCGTCGGAGGAATGCAGGAAGTCCGAGTAGGATTCCAGGTCTTCCTCGCGGTAAATTTTCGAATCGCCCGACAAAAATTTCAACATCGTCAGCTCGTACGTGCGGTCGTACACCTCCCGAAAATCTTCCTTCCCCGTTTTGGGAGCGCTGACGGATGCGATTGCGTCGATTTTCAAAAATTTGCGGATTTGTTCCACCGCTTCGGCAAGCAATTCCGCGAGCCGGTCCGGCGTCTCGTCCTCGCTGCCGATGACGAAAGCGAGATGGTCCGAACCGATATCCGCGTATTCCGCGCAGCCGTCCCCACCGGACAAGATTTCCGCCGCGATATTTTGCATTGCATATATGAACAATTTTCTGGAATCGAAATTGTAGGCCTCGCAAAACGCCTTGTAATGGTCGATCCGGAATATCGCAACGTAAAATCTGCTATACGTCAACAATGCCGTCTCCTCGGCCAACTCCTGCCGGTTGACCGCCATCAGCTTCCCTTGCAGCAGCCATTGCCGGATCGATTCGGCCTTGATGACGCTTTTATGGCGGTGGATGGCGCTGCGCAAATGGGCTACCTTTTCGGTCAGTTGATGGATACCTTTCTCCAGCACCATATATTCGGAAGCGTCGGGAACGTCGAAGTCTTCCGGCCACTTGTTTTTGATTTTTTCGACAAGCGCGCTGTAAGGACGGAACGTAATCCTAGCGTTCCAGAAGCTCACCGCCAGCAGAAGCGCCAATAGCAGAACGGACCCCCATAGAATGGTCCGCTGGATATTGCCCAACTCGGCCGTTAAGCGACTTTTCTCCGTCATGTAATAAATCGTCCAGTTTTCCGTCGACGGAACCCGGACGAAATTGACGGACCACGTCCGGCCCGCAATCGAGGCGTCATACTGGCCGGATGGCTTCGTCGGGCCGGCCGGTTTCAATGCGCTCTGCAACCCCTCGTTCTGCGTCCCGAGAATAATCCGCCCCTCCGCGTCGGAGACGACCGTTTCGATTCCTTCTTCATCGTTGTTTTGCAGCAAGTACTTCTCCAGAGAAAGGCGATCCAACAAGACAACCAGATAACCGTCATACCGGTTGTATTGGGATGAGGGGACGATTAACGCGAAGACCGGATGACCGTTCGATTCGTGAGGGAAAAATTGAAGGAACCGGCTTGAGCGGCTCCCGATCATGCTCAATATGTCCGCATCGAAAAACTCGTCGAATGCGTATTTTCTCGAACGGTAGTCGATCACGGACTCGGTTTGAATGTTCACTAAGTAAGCGGAGTAAATAAACGGTTCATTGGTAATATATTTGGTCAACGCGATCAATGCTTCGTTTTGCACGGTTCCTCTGTTCAGGTCATCGGGCGACTGGAACCATTTTTGAATATAGGGATCCCAATAGATATGTAAGCTGTACGCTTTCAATTTATCCGCCAAAAATTGGGTATTCTGCAACGTATGCCTCAGCCGTTGCTCGTTGAACCGATCGATCTCTTTATAGGCATGGTTGGAGAAGACGCCGGACAAATAAAAAGAGAACGGAACGACCAATACTACGAATGAAACCGCAATGAGGAAAAAAATACGCAAATAGGTTTGCTTCGGCCACAGATGCAGCATGAATCTTTCCCCCGCCCTCCTGTCTATTAATGATATTTTATCCTTTGACCGAACCTAGCATAATGCCTTTCACATAATATTTTTGAAGCATCGGATACAGCAGGACGATCGGTCCGATCGTCACGCAGACCGTCGCCAATTGAAGCCCGGTCGACGGCACGGCGACGGCGTAGCTCATGGCGTTGCCGCCTATATAGGATTGTGCGTTGATATTCGATAGGAGCTGCCGGATCATGATCTGCAACGGATGCAGGTCCGGATTGTCGATAAACAGGAGCGCCAAATACCAGTCATTCCAGTAAGCAAGCGCATAAAACAAGGCGACCGTCGCGATGACCGGAAGCGAAACCGGCCAAATCATCCGGAAAAAGATCGTCATCTCGTTCGCCCCGTCGATCGTGGCCGCCTCGTTCAGCTCAAAGGGCAAGGAGCGAAAATAGGAGACGAGAATAAAGGCATAGAACGGATTCAGCAAATAGGGAAAAATCAACGCCCAAATGGAATCGTGCAGGTTCAATACCTTGCCGACCGTAATGTAGAAACCGACCAGTCCCGCTCCGAATATCATCGTGAAGTACGTAAGGAAGCCGAGCAGCCCCCGGATTCGGATTTTCGGATGAGCCAATACGTACGCATATGCAGCGCTTACCAGAACGGCGAGCGAGGTGCCGACGGCCGTGACGAACAACGTCACCCCGTAGCTTCGGAACAACTGTTCGCCGGCAAACAAAAACTCATATGCCAGCAAGCTGAATTCATTCGGGACGATTTCGAAGCCGTTGACGTTTATATTCCGTTCCGAAGCGAACGAATTCATGACGACAAGCCAGAACGGCAGAACGCAGACCGCGGCGAACAGCGCGAGAAACGTATACACGCTCGCCTCGAAGGCGATCTCCTGTCTGTTCTTCCAAATTTTCGCTTGTTTCATCTCGAGACCTCTCCCTCTTAGAACAAGGCGGAATCCTTGTCGATTTTTTTGGCGATCGAATTGAAAATGAATACGGCGACAAGTCCCATCGCGCTTTGATACAAGACGACGGCGGATGACATGCCGAAGTTGCCTAACTGCCTAAGCGCCCTATAACTGTATGTGTCGATGACGTCCGTCGTCTCGAACAAGTTTCCGTTATCTCCGACGATCCCGTATATCATTCCGAAATCGCCGTAGAAGATCCGGCCGACGGATAAGAGCACCAGAACCAGAATGACCGGACGGAGCAAGGGCAGCGTAATGAACCGAATTTGCTGCAGTCGCGTCGCTCCGTCGATTCTGGCGCTCTCGTAGTATTCGCCGGATATGCCTGCGATCGTAGCCAGGAAGATGACGGAATAATAGCCAGACGTTTTCCATACGTAAATGAAGGTTAGGATGAACGGCCATAACAGCGGCTCGTTATACCAGGAAACCGGCTCTATTTCCAGGCTTCCCAACAACCGGTTGAGTAACCCGGTGGTAGAGTTCAAGATGATGTACACCATCATGCTGACCGCCAGCCACGAGATGAAGTACGGCATAAAAACAAACGACTGGACGATTTTCTTGGGGATCGCTCTCCTGACTTCGTTCAGACACAGGGCGATGACGATCGCCGTCCCGATCCCGAACACGATAAACAAACCATTGAGATAGACGGTGTTCCACGTAATCTTGATCCAATTGTCTCCCTGGAAAAAAAACTTGAAGTTGTCGAAACCTACCCACGGGCTCCCCAACAGCCCTTTGTGAATCGAAAACTTCTGGAAGGCGATCAAATGTCCCCAAAGCGGCAAATAAGCGAATACGATCATAAAAATGAAACCGGGGGCAGCCAACGCATACAAATATTTGTTCTTGGCCAAGTCGCGAATAATGGACATACGAACCACTCCTAAGGCTTCTGTTTGATGTTGATGGTTTATTCCATCGGATGTACATGACATTCTTTTATTCTAGACAGTCCCTTGAAGGACCGTACAGTTCTGAATCGGTCGATCCCGGTATTCATTTCGCCGGTTGTGCGGATATGCGAATGTAGTATGGAAATCTGCCGGACGAAAACTTTATAAAGCGCTTACACATGAGTGAGATTATGGGTAAATAACCAGTTGCTGACCCATCGGAGTCTCCTCCCTGCTCCATATACAGCAAGAAAGCCCCGCCCTGATGGGCGAGGCTTTCTTGCTCTTTCCTATGGAGCCGAGGGGAGTCGAACCCCTGTCCGAAAATAACGGCACACAAGCTTCTACGAGTGTAGTTACGGTATTATTGTCATCGCGCGGACGCCCCGGAACCGGCTTCGCGCGCGATCAGCCTGATTGTCTTCTTCCGTCAGACCCCAGGCGGAGACCTGACGGCGTATCCCACTAAAGGTGAGCCCCTATCCTAGCACATG
>NZ_JAPSKE010000047.1 GCF_031177825.1 Paenibacillus sp.
AAACATAATATTCGTACCCGCCGAGCTCCGTCATGATCGTCGGCATCGCCGTGGAGACGATCGTCTGATCCAGGGCGCCGACGAAGAGGCCGAGCAGCAGCCCCGCGACGACCCAATTGAGTTTCGTTTGTTTGCGGTCCATAACCCACCCCGACCTGAGAGAATGTTTTCCGAAATCCACTCTAATAATCTACCCTAATTTTTCTCAGGACGCAAACATTTATTCGCATTTTCGGGACAAGGGTGGGAATATTTTCAGGCTATGAAATAGACAAGCGCCTTAAGTTTCCTGCGGATACGGGTCAACCGTCTACTCGGATTCCCTATCGCCTGAATAAGATTTTATAGTACGGAATCCAACGAATGTCCATGTTCCATCTTCCTCACACTTTGGGAACAAGAAAGGAGAAATCATGAAAATCGCCATCGTCGCGCCGGAGACCCGTCCTGTGCCTCCGGTTCAAGGGGGAGCGGTACAAATTTACATCGATGAAATCGTCCGCCGTCTGGCAGGCCGGCATCGGATTACTCTTTTCAGCCCCAGAGCCGGTTTCGGAGCCCCCTCCTACGGTCGGAAGATCCGCGTCGTTCGGGTAAGAAAGAAAAACTATATTAAAAGGGTTCGGAAGATCATTCGGAAAAACTACTACCCGATCATCCATACGTTCAACCGCCCTCATTTCGTCAAGAAACTCCACAAGGTTTCTCCGAAATCGAAGTACGTATTAAATCTTCACAATGAGCTCGGCGAGAAAAAAGGACCGGGATGGCGCAAAGGAATTCGAAAAACCGACTTCTTCATCGCGAACAGCCATTACACCCGCAGGGACGCCATTCGTCGGTTTCGCCGCGTCAAACCGAGCAAAATCATTACCGTTCACCTTGGGATCGATCCCGGTAAATTTATCATGAAGTGGAATCATCCCGAGCGAGTCGCCGGGCTGAAACGAAAATGGAATACGCAAGGGAAGAAGGTCGTGTTGTTCGTCGGGAAAATCGATAAAAAGAAAGGCATCGACACGTTGATCCGGGCCTGCCGCATTCTGAAGAAAAAGCATAAAAATCTGGCGGTCATCGTCGTCGGCGGTTCGGATCACGGAGCGAAAAGAAAGGACCGCTATTTCAAACGAATCGAAAAAACAGCGAAGCGTACGTTGGGGAAACGCCGCATCCGCTTCACGGGCTTCGTTCGACCGGGCAAGGTCAAGGAATTTTACGCGATCGCCGACGTGTTCGTCTGTCCCTCCCGATGGCATGAGCCGTTCGGCCGCGTCAATCTGGAAGCGATGGCTTCCGGCGTCCCGGTCGTCGCGACGAGACGCGGAGGCGTGCCCGAGGTCGTAAAACACAGGGTAACGGGCTATCTCGTGTCGAAACCCGGAAATGCGAAGCGAATGGCGAGTTATATCGACAAGTTATTGAAGAACCGCAAGCTCGCGCGGAAGATGGGAACCGCGGGCTACAGACGGGCGGTCGCCGACTTTTCGTGGCGCAGCGTCACGCGAAAAATCAACCGCGTATATCGGAAGGTGAGAACATGAGCCCTCGAAAAACCGTCGTCGCCCACGTCAAGAACACCTATTTGAATCCGACGGAAACGTTCATCTACGAACGAATTAAGCATATCAAGCGATTCAAAGGCTATATTTTGGCGGATAAAGTGAAGTATCGGTCTCGGTTTCCTTTTCCCCGCATCTATCGTTTACGCAAAGTCGGGAACGTCCCTCGATTTCTGAAACGAAAAAAGACGGCCGTCATCCACGCTTATTTCGGCAGCACGGCGGTACGCATCCTTCCCTACAAATTAAAGACGGATATCCCCATGATCACCTCGTTCCATGGGAAAGACGTCTCTAAAAAATTAAGGGAGAAGAAATATAGACGGAGGCTGCGTTCCGTATTCCGACACAGCGCCATGGTTCTGACCGTTTCGCATCATATGAAGAGGAAACTCGTTCGGCTTCATTGTCCGCCAGGCAAAATTCGGGTCGTCAAGACGGGGATCGACCTCGGGAAATTCCCCTTTCGCCGGCGTACGCCGCCCAAGAAGGGGGCCCGGGTTACGTTTCTCTCCATCGGCCGGCTAGTGCCCAAGAAGGGCATGGATATTTTGATCAAAGCGTTCGCTCTCGTCCATCGGAAGCATCCGAATACCCGGCTGATCATCGTGGGCAAGGGTTCGGAATCCTCCAAGCTGAAAAAGCGCGTTCGTCGCCGCGGCCTGAAGAAGTCCGTCCGGTTCGCGGGCATGCTCTCGCATCGCGGCGTTCGAAGGATGCTGCGGAAGGCGCATATTTTCGTGTTGGCCAGCAGAACGGCCAAAGACGGCGATCAGGAAGGGATCCCCAACACGTTGGTGGAAGCGATGGCGTCGGGACTCCCCGTCGTGACGACGAATCACTCCGCGATCCCGGAGCTGGTCCGACATAACAAAACCGGATACGTCGCCAGACAAGGCGATACGAAAGACCTTGCCAGAAAGATGAAAAAAATGCTGAGGACGAAGAAGAAGTGGAGGGCGCTGACGTCCAGGGCTCGCTCTGTCGTGGTCCGGGAGCATAACATCAAGGCGCAAGTTCGCAAGGTGGAGCGATTATACCGGCGAGTCGCCCGATCGGGCTGATTCGACGTCGGACGCTTCCGGGGACCCGAGGTCCTCGGAAGCTGTTTCCGACCGTCCGTTCGGCTATTCCCCGGAAAGTCCGCTGTTGTCTTTCAGGATGACGTCGTGCGCGCCGCCTTCGACGAGACTCGTCGCCGAGACGAGCGTGATGCGTGCGTTCTTCTGCAGCTCGGGAATCGTCAGCGACCCGCAGTTGCACATCGTCGACTTGATCTTGGCGGTCGTCTTGTCCATGTTTTCCTGCAGGGGACCCGCATAAGGCACGTAAGAGTCGACGCCCTCTTCGAACATAAGCCCGCTCTTGCCGCCCGTGTCGTACCGCTGCCAGTTGCGCGCGCGGTTCGACCCTTCGCCCCAGAACTCCTTCACGAAGTTGTTGCCGATCTTCAGCTTGCGCGTCGGGCTCTCGTCGAATCGGGCGAAATACCGGCCCATCATGACGAAGTCCGCGCCCATCGCGAGCGCCAGCGTAATATGGTAGTCGTGCACGATGCCGCCGTCGGAGCAGATCGGCACGTACACGCCCGTCCGACGGAAATATTCGTCCCGCGCTTCCGCCACCTCGATGACGGCCGACGCTTGACCGCGACCGATGCCCTTCTGCTCGCGCGTGATGCAGATCGATCCGCCGCCGATGCCGACCTTCACGAAGTCCGCGCCCGCTTCGACCAGATACAAGAAGCCTTCCCGATCGACGACGTTGCCCGCGCCGATCGACACATCGAAGTTCGCCTTTACGTATTCGATCGTCTCCCGCTGCCACTCGCTGTACCCGTCCGACGAATCGATGACGAGCACGTCCGCGCCCGCTTCGACGAGCGCCGGCACGCGGTCCATATAATCCTTGCTGTTGATGCCCGCGCCGACGACGTAACTCTTGTTCGCGTCGAGCAATTCGTACGGGTGCTCCTTATGCGCGTCGTAATCCTTCCGGAAGACGAGCGTGTCGAGGTGCTGGCGCTCGTCCACGATCGGGAGCACGTTCAGCTTGTGATCCCAAATCAGGTCGTTCGCTTCGGAGAGCGTAATGCCGGAGCGGCCGACGATCAGCGATTCGAAGGGCGTCATGAACGAACGAACGGACAAGTCCCGCGCATCCCGGCTAATGCGGTAGTCCCGGCTCGTCACGATGCCGAGCAGCTTTCCGTTCGGCGTGCCGTCGTGGGTGATGGCGAAGGTGGAATGCCCGTTGCGGGCTTTCAGATCGAGGACGTCCTGCAGCGTGTCGTCGGGGGTGAGGTTCGAGCGGCTGACGACGAAGCCGGCCTTGTACGTCTTCACCTTGCGGACCATCTTCGCTTGTTCCTCGATCGGCTGGGAGCCGAAGATGAACGAGATGCCGCCGGCGCGCGCGAGCGCGACGCCCATCCGGTCGTCGGAGACCGACTGCATGACCGCGGAAGCGAACGGAATGTTGAGCGAGTAAGCCGGCTGCTCGCCCTTCGCGAACTTGACGAGCGGCGTCTTCAAGCTGACGTTCGCGGGCGTGCACGCCTTCGTGGTCAAGTTCGGAATCAACAAAAACTCGCTGAACGTGCGCGACGGTTCGGTGTAATACGTAGCCATTCTGAGTTCATCCCTGCTTTCTTTGATTTTCACGTAAATTTTTCTGATTCTATCACTCGCCGGAGCGCGGGTCAATGCTTTTTTTCTTGTTGATTTTTACGATGTTTTGATGATTTTTACGAAAACGGTTTCCTTCTGCTTAACTTTGTGCAAATCCACCTTAGGATCATGCATGCCGCCGGTTCCGGTCTGTCTTTATAATGAAGCTGAATTCGAAACGCGGGAGGCGGAACGCGCATGACGATCAACCCACCGGTCTTATTGACCGACGAACAGATGAGAAAGTTTGTGACGGACGGATATTTATTGTTGAAGACGGATTTCCCGAAGTCGTTCCACGACGCCCTGACGGCGCAGCTCGACAAGGTGTACGCGGAGGAGGGCAACCCGGGGAACAACCTGCTGCCCCGCATCCGCGAGCTGCGGAAGGTGTTCGACCATCCGGTCGTCACCGGAGCGCTGTCGAGCGTGCTCGGCCCGAATTATATGCTGCACGCCCATCGCCACGGCCACTTCAACGCGACCCCGAAGCCGGGCGGTTGGCACAAGGACAGCTACTGGGGGTACAAGAAGCAGCGCAACCACCATCCGTGGTGGGCGATGGTCATGTATTTCCCGCAGGATACGCCCGTCGAGCTCGGACCGACCGGCCTCCTGCCGGGCACCCAAAATTACGAAACGCGCGTCTTCGAGACGGAAGATCCGACAGGCGAGGCGCTGGCGGCCGGCGAAGCGGGCACGTTCCTGCTCATTCACTACGACATCTGGCATCGCTCGACGGCGAACGTGCTCGGGAAGCCGCGTTACATGCTGAAGTTCGAGTTCATGCGCACGAGCGCGCCGACGGCGCCTTCGTGGGACAACCGCGACGCCGCGTGGACGCCTCCCGCGACCGTCGACGCCCTGCCCGCCCGGCATGATCTCCTCTGGGAGGAGACGTGGCGTTGGCTGCGGGGCGAGGTCGGCGCGATCGCCGGCTCGCTGCCGGCGGATGAAGCGGCCATCGCCGATGCGGCCGCGCGCCTCGCGGGCGAAGACGAGCCGGACGCGCTGAACGCCGCGTACGAGCTCGCGGCCCGCGGCGACCTCGGCGTCGCGGCGCTCGCGGGCGCGCTGCTCGCCGGCGGCGCGGCCGGCCGGGCCGCCGCGTACGGCCTCGCCGTCGCGGGGGCGGCCGCGGTGCCGGCGCTGCGCGAGGCGCTCGCGAGCGCCGACGAGAAGGCCGCCGCCCGCGCCGCCTTCGCGCTGGGCGAGCTTCGCGGCCTCGCCGCCGAAGCCGTGCCCGCGCTCGTCGACGCGCTTGGCCGGCCCGAGCCGCGCGTCCGGCGCACGACCGTCGAGGCGCTCGGCCAGATCGGCCCGGCCGCCGGCGCGCACGTCGGCGACGCCGTCGCGGCGCTCGCCCGCGCCCTGACCGACGACGACGCGCAGACGCGCTTCACGGCCGGCCTCGCGCTCGCGCGCCTCGGCTCCGCCGCCGCCGCCGCCGTGCCGACGCTCGTAGAAGCGCTCGACGACGAGAACCGCTACGTCCGCGCCCACGCCGCCGAAGCGCTTCGCTACATCGGTACGCCGGAAGCGAACGAAGCGCTGCTGCACGAGCTGACGTACGCGCGGTGGTGCTCCACCACGACGAAGGAGAGCACGTTCTACCCGTAAGCGATACAAGAAGAGGCTGCCCGCACGCGGGCAGCCTCTTGCTTATGTCATCCACTCTCGGTATTGCGACGGCGTAAATCCCGTCGTCTCCTTGAACAGACGGGAGAAATACGAGATTTCCATCCCGAACCGGTCCGCCACCTCCGACACGTTCAGCTCCGTCGTCGCGAACAGCCGCTTCGCCCGTTCGACGCGCTGGCGGTTGATGTATTGGATCGGCGAAAACCCCGTCGTCCGCTTGAACGACCGAATGAAATAATTCGGATGGTAATGCGCCAGCGCGGCCAGCTCCTCCACCGACAACGGCTCGGTCAGATGCTCGTCGATGAAGCGCAGCACGAGGTCCATCTTCGCCATCGCGCCGGATCTCGCCGTCCGCACCTTCATCCCGCCGCCGAGCTCCAAATACGCGGCCAGAATGGAGAGCAGCTCCGAACGGACTCGCATCGCGGCGGACAGCTCGGTTCGCCCTCGCCAATACGCCAGCCGCTCGAACGAAGCCGCGAGCCGCGGGCGCTCCGCCTCGGGCACGTCGACGAAGTCGGGTACGTCCAGCACGCGGGGAAGCGGCTCGTCCCCGACGTAAGCCGTGAAGTGACACCAATGCTTGCCGAACGGCTCGCCCTCCGCCGTTCCGTACGATTGCCGCACCCCCTGCGGCATCCAGAACAGCTGCCCCGGCGCAGGCTCGTATTCCGCGTCCCCGATCTTCAAGTACCCCGTCCCCTCGAGAATGAAATACAGCTTATTGAAATCGGGCGTATAATCGGTATCGCGCCAGGACGGGGACACCTTCGTGTAAGCGGCTACGGACACATCCACGCGCATATTGGCGATCGCCTCGTGCCAGAACGCCGGCTTCGCGGCGTTTACTCCTCGTCCCACTTTTTCGAATACCCCTTATTCGTGGCCCATATGGTCATCCATGTGATCGCCGCCAGAATCACGAAGCCGGCGACCCATACGCCGCCGGGCACCTCGCTGAACATGCCGAACCGCCTCCTCCGTCCCTCTCGGACTTGCTGTTTCCCTATTATACCACCCTCGCGGCAGGGGAGAACCGTTTTCTTCGAACGTCGATGAACCGCCGTTCAGACCGGTTTCGGCTTGCCGGGATTCGAGATCGGCAGCGTTATCGTAAACGTCGTGCCTTCGTCGGCCGAGCTTCGGACGGAAACATGCCCTTGATGGTTCCTAATAATGTTGTAGCTGATCATCAGTCCCAATCCCGTCCCTTTATCCTTCGTCGTATAAAACGGTTGCCCTAAATTAGCGATCTTGTCCTCGGGTATGCCGGGTCCTTCGTCGCGGATGACGATATGGACGGCCGTAGAATGCACGCGGACGACCCGAAGTTGGACGACGCCGCCTCGGTCCATCGCCTCGATGGAATTTTTCAGCATATTGATGACGACCTGCTTGAGTTGATTTTCGTCGCATCGGATCCAGACGTCCTCCTCGGGAAGATCGATTTCGATCGATACGTCGTTTAAGTTCGCCTGCGATTCCATCAATTTCGCGACATGCAATACGATGTTTTGAAGCTTTTCCGATACGAAGCTCGTTTTTTGCGGCTTCGCCACCATTAACAGCTCGCTGATGATCAGCTCGATCCGGTCCATCTCCGAAGCGATGATGGCGTAGTACCCTGGATTCATCCCTTCCTTGGTCAGCTGCAAAAATCCTTTGATCGCCGTCAAGGGGTTTCGAATTTCATGCGCGATGCCCGCCGCCAACTCGCCCGCAACCGCCAACTTTTCGGATCTCTCGTAAATTTCCCTCGCCTTCTGAAGCTCCGTAATGTCCCGTACGACCACGATGCGCGCGACTTCGTCGTTAAATTTGGCGGGGATGGCGGATACTTGCACGTGAAGCGTCCCCCTGTCCAAGCGTACCCATTTCTCCTCCATCCGCTCGGACATCTTCCCCTGCATTTCCGTAAGTTGAATTCGTCTCTGGACGTTCTGATGAAAATCGGGATGAACGGTCTCGAACACGCTTTTTTGCAAGATGTCCTCGGGTTTCGTACCGCCTAGCAGCCGAATGCCGGACGCATTGACGAACACCCATCGCGTCCCTCGGCCGATCAAAATCGCCTCCGGGAACGACTCGATCAGGTCGCGATACATTTCCTCGCTTTTGGCGAGCGCCCTTTCGGCTCGTTTCCGTTCGGAGATGTCGCGGGCGACCGCGGAGAAATACGTACGTTTGTCCGCAACCCAAGTGTTTAAGGATAGCTCGATCGGAAACACTTCTCCTTCCTTGCGTTTCCCTTCGAGCTCGACGACGCGTCCCATGATCCGCGGCGTCGAACCGTCCATGTACTGCTGAAATCCATTGCGGTGTCTCGTCAAATATCGGGAAGGAACGATCATATCGATGCTCTTGCCGAGCACATCCTCGCTCGAATAACCGAAGATCCGTTCCGCCCCTTGATTCCACACGACGATATGTAAATCTTCGTCCGTCATGATGAGCGCGTCGAGGACCGAATCGACGACCGTTAGAAACTTGGTTTCCTGATCCCGCTTCTCCCGCTCATGCTCCTGAACGAGCCGGTCTAGGTCCCTCCTGGACTCCGTGATATCTTTGCCGATGACATATACGCCTTGACGGTCTTGATCGATCATGCGCGGAATCGCAAACAGCTTCAGCATGACAAGGTCGCCGGTCTTCGCGCGAAACGCGATTTCGCGCGGCCGCGCGCCGTCCTCGGCGGCCTCTTCGAGAAGTTCGTCCACCGACGCGACGAACGGCGGAACGGCGAAGGCGCGAATGTCTCGATGGCGGTATTCGTCCGGGAGATACCCCAGGACCCGAGTCGCGGCTCCGTTGCTGTGCAAAATCGTCCCCTGTTGATTCACTAACAGCACGGCATCCGGGTTTTCCTCGAACAGCGGCTTGTACCTCATTTCGCTGGCTTCGAATCGCTTATCGATATAGATGCAAGTTACGGCCAAGGCAAGGATGAATAAGGTCGCAAAGAAAATCACCCACCCTAACCATTCCTGCTCGAAGGACGACGGGTGGGTTTCCATGACGGTATACGTCGTACCCGCTACCGCCGCGAAGTGCAACCCCATCATGCCGGTTCCCATGACGACCGAACACAACAACCTGGTAATGCGTTTCTTGAGAAGGGAATTCCAACGGTATGCCAGCAGGAACACGATGAAAGCGTCGAGAAAACCGATCGATACCGTAAGGGCGATCGAAGCCGGGCGATAGCTTAAGTCGACCCCGATGAGCGAACTGCTGCCCACATAATGCATCACGGCTGCACCGACGCCGAAGATCGCGCTGCTTGCGAGGAGGTAGCCCCAGCCGTGCTTCGAAAGCCCGATGATAAGAAACGCGATGAAGGACGCGGACAGGGAAACGATCAAGGAAGCCATCACGGTCCCTATACGATAGGCAGCCTCGATATGGTGAGCCGTCATAGCGATGTAATGCATCGAACAGATCCCGATGCTCAACGTCGCCGCCCCGAAGAACAGCCACAGCATCCGTTGGGTCGCCAGCAGTCTCTCGACGAAGCTGAATGCGGCGTAAGCCGAGACGGCCGCGGCCGTATAAGCCAAAAGAACGAGCGGCAAACTATGTTCCGCCAGCGTCGACATAGTAAAACATCCCCTAACCTATCCTAGATGTTGAATTTGGAAACTGCGATGATCAATTATACCTTTAAGCTAGCGTTCGGAACATCATTGGTTCGATGGACTTTACAATGGAGACAAAAAAAACCGGTGTCGAAAGCTCGACGCCGGCACTGTGTATCCCTCATATTCTATAGGCGGCTTCACGAAAAACGCCGGTACGAGTAGTGAAAGCTCTCATTCTAATTCCTTGGGTTCGATCCCTCTGCGCTTTAGCTCTTCGACGATCATCATCAGAAACTCTTTCTCCAACTCCAGCTTCTTCGCCGTCAGGTATAAGTCAATCAAGTGTTCGTCGCTAAGCTGTCTCGTAAGGCATGGCTCCTCGGCAGCGTACGGCGTTCCCTCGCCTGTCCCCATTATAAAGCGTCCCCCGCGGATAAGGGAATGGGTAACTTACTCCATCTCCATCCCGGTACGGCGCAGCTTGACGTCGTATACGACCTCGATGACCGCCTCGGCGAAATAGTCGGCGTCGCGAACCTCTCTCCATATGCGAGGGTGATACGCGCTTAATTTGCTTCCGACGCAGAGAATATCCGCATCGAATTTGTTCTGGAGCGTATCCAACAGCTTGCGTGCTTCGTCTTCCAAATATTTTTTTGCCCCCCGTTCCAGTTCCGCGATCTGAGCCGGATCGGAGAAGTCGGTATCGAACGATTTCGCGATCAGATCGCCCTCGACGGACACCGTGAACTTCGCATGCACGCGGCCGTTCTCGAGGCGGTACGACTCGTCCACCTTCGTCGTGTCCGTGGTGAACGACAGCAGCTCGTCCTCGTTCCCCTTGTACGGGAACACGATCGGACCTCCGTTCTGCCGTTCGGCGATGCGCATGAAGCTCCACGTCTGTTGGTCGTCCAATGACCCAAGCATCTTATCCCCTTTAAACACCGCGATGCCCGCCCACCGCACCCCGGTCGGTCCGACCTCCATATAGTTCAGGAACGGATGCTCGGAGTCCGCAGATAAGTTGATGTAGAACCTCCCCAGGTTGACGTCGGGGATTCTTCCGGTTTCCGAGCCGCTCTCGATCAGCGACATCAGGAACACTGTAGGGATTTGCTCCAGCTCCGGCTTCGTCTGCAGCAGCTCCACCGCCTTCCCCTTCACGACGATCGGCCAGAGCAGCCGGCGGATTTGGGGATCGCGTCGGAACGCGTCCATCACTTCGTCCAGCCCGGCCTTCGCCATCTCCTCCCCGATCGCGATAACGCGGGTATGCCCGTAGAACAGCTGCTGATTCACCCGGCGCTGCAGGTTGTTGAACGCTTCGATCAACGTTCGGCCGGAGGCGCGCATCACCCGGACCGGATCGCCGGTGCCGCCCCCGCCGCCGGTCGATCCGGCGATCTTGATCGGGATCGGGATTTGCACCGAGACGGAGATCAGCTTCGGATCCGTCTCGTCCCGATCGATTCCGATCGCGACGACGGACGTCCGCTCTTCGATTTCTCGCTGGTCCCAGCACCCCGCAAGCGCCAACGTCGAGGAGAATAGCAGCAGAAGGCTCAGCCAGCGCGCCGCCCCGCTCATGTCGCTCCCCCTCCCTTGACCCCCTTGCCGCGAACGATCGCGATCCCAAGGAGCAGCGCCGGAATCAGCAGCGCGGCGACGCCGCCGAGCATGCCCGAATATCGCTGATATTGGAACAGCGCATGAATATTTTGCGGCAGCAGCGACAGCCAATAGAACACAGGAAGCAGGATCGTTGCGATGATTCGGTACGGCTTCTTCCCCTTAAACCCCAAGATCCTATGAATCAATAGCGTCGTCGCGCAATACATCGTTCCCGTCGTCGTGAACACGGCCGCGACCCACACGCCGAGGAACGCCGATTCCATCCGCTCCAAGATTAACCCGGGCACCTCCGTTACCTTCACCAGCTCGAGCGTCGGCCAGGCGAGCAGCTGCAGCTCGTCCACCCCGAAGACGGCGACGCCGGAGAAGACGATCAGCGCGTAAATCCCCCCGGGGATCGCGATGCCCGCCAGGTTGGCGCGCAGCAGCTTATCGCTCTGCTGCACGTACTCCGAGAACACGGTCATCACCTCGAAGCCGAGGAAGGCGAAGGACGAGACGATGATGCCCCGGAGGAACGCCGTCAGATCCACCCCTTCTTGAAGGGGAAACAAATGGTATAGCCGCGCGCTTTGGAACGAAGAGATCGCGATCAGCAGCACAGGGACGACGATGATCGGAAGCAGCATCTCGTTGACGCGCGCCATGACCTCGATGCCGTAGAGCGTGAGGATGTACGCCGTCAGCAGCATCGTGGAGATGATGACCTCCAGCGGCGTTTGGGTCAGCACGGTCGTAATGACCACTTCCCCGAACATGCGCGCGACGATGACCGTACTAAACCCCCAGGAGCCGATATATAGGAGGAGAAGGGGAACGGTGAACAGCCTGCCGAACGCCTTCCCCTTGCCAAGCCCCAAGATTTCCGCGCCGTAGGCGACGATGCCTTGATGCGGGAACCGTCTGGAGAGGAGCGTAATGACGGCGACCGCAAGCATCGCGACCAATGCGCCTAGGATAACCGAAAACCATGCCGATTGCCTCGCGTATTCGGCCGCGCCGCGCGGAAGCGTCAGCACGCCGACGCCGATAATGGCGCTTGCGATGATGGAGGACGATTGCCTCGCGCTGATGACGGTTTCGGGATGTTCCCCTTCCTTCTTGTTCATGAGTCGTCCCCTTTCGAATGTTCTCCCATGCGCGTAGCGTCGCCCGGAATGAAGAAAGTCGGTCTCTCCTTCATGCGATACAGCGGCGCCCGATAGAAGGAATCCTTCACATCCTTCTTCCGGAACGGAGTCAAGGGCGCCATGTACGGAACGCCGAACGACTTGAGCGAGCACAGATGGATGACGATCAGGATGAGGAACAGCATGATGCCGTATAACCCGAACAACGCCGCCGCGGCCATCATCGGAAACCGAAGCATCCGCAGCGCGATCGCGGCGCTGTAGCTCGGCGAAGCGAACGATCCGATCGTCGTGAGCGCCACGACGATGACCATGATCGGACTGACGATGCCGGCTTCGACGGCCGCTTGTCCGACGACGAGGGCGCCGACGATGCCGATCGTCGGGCCGATCGGCCCCGGCAGCCGCACGCTGGCTTCCCGCAAAATTTCCATCGTGATCTCCATTAGGAACGCCTCGACGATCGACGGGAACGGCACCGTGGAACGTCCGGCCGCCATCGCGATGACGAGCCGAGACGGGATCATCTCCGGATGGAACGAGCTGAATGCGATGTACAAGGACGGAAGCAAGACCGCCATGCCCATGGAGATGATGCGGATGATGCGAATGAGCGTCGCGATTAAGTACCTCTCGTAATAGTCCTCCGGGCTGTGGTAGAACTGGTTGAACACCGCGGGAGCGATCAGCACGAAGGGCGACCCGTCGCACAGGATGGCGACCTTCCCTTCCAACAAATTCGCTACGACTTTATCGGGACGCTCGGTGTTTTGAATGAGCGGGAACGGCGTCCAATGCGTGTCTTCGATGAATTGCTCGATGTACCCGCTGTCGAGGACCGCGTCGATGTCGATCTTCTCGATCCGGCGAACGACCTCGTCCACGATATGCGGATCGGCCACGCCTTCGATATAAGTGACGGCGACGCTCGTATTGCCTCGCTGGCCGACTTTAAGGCCCTTGATTCGCAAGTTCGGGTCCTTCAGCTTCAAGCGGATCTGCGCCGTATTCATTCGGATCGTCTCCGCGAAGCCGTTCCGCGGCCCCCGGACGACCGCCTCCGACCGGGGCTCCTCGATGCTCCGCTTCTCGAACCCCTTCGTATTCAGCAGCAGCGCCGTCGAGACGCCCTCGACGAACAACGCGGCGTCTCCGGACAATACCGCGTGCAGCGCTTTGCCGAGCCGATCGACGGCGGCGACTTCGTTGACCGGAAGCCCTGCGGCCTGAAGCCAAGCGACGGGGTCCTCCGCCTCGGTCGATTCCGCGCGCATGACCGGCTCTAAGACATATCGGTCGATCGTCGTGGCGTCGGCCATGCCGTCGATGAAGATCAGCGCCGCGGTTCGCGACAACGCGCCGATGCGGAACCGCCGCACCATCACGTCGGCGCTGTCTCCGAGCGCTTCCTTCGCCAAGGCCAGGTTCCCGTCCAATTCTGCGGTCAGCGTCACGTCGTCCATCGCTTGAAGCGATTCGGCGCTGCGACGGTCGACCTCCTGCAGCATCCTCTTGTTTTTCGAGGCGTCGTTTCTTCTTCCGGGCTTTCGAAACACAGGGCTTCCCACCTCCTCTTCGATACCATAAAAATCCCCTAGAATCGAAAAACTATGCACGCCCTGCATGAAATGGCATATTCGTGAAAATAGTAAGACAAGCCGTATTTCCGACTCGCTTACGTTGAGAAAGGAGTCGATTTCTATGTCCCGTCGGAACTCCCCGTCTCCGAACCGCTCGCTGGATGACTATGCGAGCGAGAAGCTGCCATCGAACTTGGACGAGACGATCCGAATCGTGCAGAACCTGCTTAACGAAACGGACGACTTTATCGTGCGTCGGTTTCAAGTGTTCGGGCGGACGCCCGCCGCCCTGTTTTACTTTTCGGACTTGTCCAATCAAGTAATCATTAACCAAAACATCTTGCAGCCTCTCATGCAGGGCCCGCGCCATCTGGTCGACGCCGAAGTCGATCCCAAGCGGCTCAAGTCGGTCATCGCCGACGAAGCGCTCATCCACGGCGAGTGCGTGCTGTCCGCGGACGCATATTTCGTCTTGGACGCTATTCTCCAAGGACGGGCGGTCGTCGCTGTCGACGGGGTGGACCAAGCGTTCGTCATCGGCTCGCCGAACGTGCCGAAACGGTCGATCGCCCAACCGCCCACGGAGCAGACGATCCAAGGGCCGAGAGAGGGGTTCATCGAGCCGCTCATTTTCAACCTCGGCCTGCTCCGCTACCGCCTGCCGACGCCGGATCTCCGCATCAAGCTCATGCGGGTCGGCCGTATTACCAAGTCCAAAGTGGCGGTCTGCTACTTGGAGGGCATCGTCAACCCCGATCTCGTGAAGGAGGTCACGAGGCGGCTGAAGAGCATCGACATCGACGGCATTCTCGACTCCGGCTTTTTGGAGCAGCTGATCGAGGACAACCATTGGTCGCCGTTCCCGCAAATTCAAAATACCGAGAAGCCCGACCGCGCCGTAGGGCAGATGATCGAAGGCCGCGTAATCGTCCTGGTGGACGGTTCCCCCTTCGCTTTGATCTGCCCGACCGTGTTCGTGCAGTTTTACCAATCGTCGGAGGACTACTCCTCCCGCTTCTTGCAGGGGTCGTTTTCCCGTTTGGCGCGCGTCATCGCCCTGCTGTTCTCGTTGATCACGCCGTCATTGTACGTCGCTATCATCTCGTTCAACCCCGAGCTCATTCCGACGGAATTCGCGATCGCGGTCGCCGGCGGCCGAGCCGGCGTGCCGTTCCCGTCCGTCGTCGAGGTGCTGGTCATGGAAATCTCGATGGAGGTGTTGCGGGAAGCGACGATACGGCTGCCGCAGCAGGTCGGCGGCGCGCTCTCCATCGTCGGCGTCCTCGTCATCGGCCAAGCGGCCGTGTCCGCGGGCTTCGCAAGCCCGATTACGGTCGTCGTCATCGCGCTCACGACGATCGGCTCGTTCGCGACGCCGGCGTATAACGCTGCGTTCGCGCTGCGAATGCTGCGTTTCCCGTTAATATTCTTGGCCGGTATGTTCGGCTTGTACGGCATCGTCGTCGGCCTCATCCTGATCGGCAACCACGCGCTGTCCTTGAGGTCGTTCGGCGTTCCGTATTTAACGCCGGCTGTACCGGGCAACCTGAGCGGCCTGAAGGACTTGCTCATCCGCGGTCCGCTGTGGTGGATGAAGACGCGTCCTTCCTTACTCCAGACGGAAGACGAAAGCCGCGTCGGTCAAGAGACCGTCGAATACCAAGGGGCAAAGACCCGCAACGTGATGGATCCGAAAGCGATCGATGAGAAGAAGGAGGGGAATGCCGATGAAGCCGGAGAAAGTGATCACGGTGGTCCAAGCGACCTCGATTCTCGTTAGTACGATCGTAGGCGTCGGGGTTCTGCCCTTGCCGTTATTCGCCGTTCAAGCGGCAGAGACGGGGGCTCCTTTCGCGACGGTGGTGGCCATGGCCATCGCGAGCGTCGGACTCGTCATCGTCACCTTGCTCGGCATGCGATTCCCGAAGCTCACGTTTAGCGAGCTAAGCGAACGCATTATCGGCAAGTGGTTGGCCGCGCCCATGACCCTGCTGATCGTCTCGTTTTTCGCCGTGCTGTCGGCGCTCGCCGCCCGCGAGTTCGGCACCGTCGTCGTCACGTCCGTTTTGAAGAACACGCCGATCGAGGTGACGGTGTTCGTCATGCTGCTGTTGGCGACGTTGTCCGCGCGCGCGGACATGCGCTCCTTTTCCTACATGCACATGTTCTATCTGCCCGTCGTCTTGGTCCCTGCCCTCATCATCGTGGTCTTGTCGCTGAAGAACTCCAACATGCTGTACCTGATGCCGATCTTCGGCAATCACAGGCCGGATTTCTTCGGAGGCGTATTTACGATCGCCGCGCTGTTCCAAGGCTACTTCATTATGACGAATGTGATCCCGTGCATGCGCCGACCGAGGAAAGCGATGATCGCCAGCATCCTCGGCATGGGCATCGCGGGCGGACTGTACTTACTCTTGGTCGTCGCCGTCGTCGCCGTCTTCGGGCCCATGGAGACGAAGAACCTGCTATGGCCGACGCTGGAGCTCGCCAAGACGACGGCGCTGCCGGCCAACGTGCTCGAGCGGCTCGACGCCGCGTTCTTGTCGGTATGGGTCACGGCGGTATTCACGACGCTGCTGTCGAGTTATTATTTGACGGTTCGAAATATGACCGGGCTGCTGCGGCTGAAAGACCATAAGCCGTTCACGTTCTTTACGCTCCCGTTCGTGTTTCTGATCGCCATGCTGCCGGAGAACGTGTTGAACCTGTACAGGGTGATCGAGATCGTCGGCCGGATCGGTCTCGTCCTCACGCTGCTGTACCCCGGCGCGCTGCTGCTGATCGCGGCGCTGCGGGGGGTTCGGGGGGAAGCCTCATGAGAGCGCTTCTTACCTCGCTTCTCTCGATCGCCGCGCTATCGCTCTTAACCGGCTGCTGGGACCGGCTCGAGATCGAAGAGCGCGCCGTCGTGCTCGCGATCGCCATCGATGTCGCCGGTCCCGAAGTGGTGCATAAGGAATCGATGGTCAAAAGCAAGGATCAGAAAATCGATGAAGACATTCCCGTTCCGGAAGGGAAGACAGTGAAAGTCACGGCTCAGATCGCCGTCCCCGGCCGCATCCCCCTCGGCCCCGGCGGCAGCAGCGGCAGCGGCGGCGGCTCATCGGGCGGCGGCAACCCCGTATGGGTATTGGAATCCTACGGCTACACCGTAGACGAGGCGGTTCAATCGCTGCAACAAGAGGTGGCGGACCGACTGTTCTTCGGACATCTGCGAGTCATCGTCATGTCCGAAGAGTACGCTCGGCGAGGGACAGGAAACTTAAGCGATTACTTGCGCCGGAACCCGGAAGTGCGCCGACTGGCCTGGCTCGTCGTCTCGAAGGAAGAGGCGGCGCAATATATGAGGACTTCTCCCCAGCTAGAGCGGGTACCCGCGCTGTATTTGCTCTCGACGCTCGATCACGCGGTGCAGATGGGCAAATATCCGTTGGAGGTCATCGGCAACTTCTGGATTAAGATGTCCAGCCTCGGTCAGGAAGCGAACCTGCCGTATTTGGAAATTCAGGACCAACACAACGTGAGGATCTCGGGGCTCGCCTACTTCAAGGGCGAGAAGCTCATCGGCACGACGGATCCCCTCGAGATCGGCCTATTCATGGGTCTCGTCGGGAGCGAGCAAGGCGGGTATTCCTCGTACGTACGCATCCCCGGCTCGGAGGAGACCGCCATGTTCCGCGTCACCAATCGGCGGTCGAAGACGCACGTCAGCATAAAGAACGGCCGGCCGACGGCGGAAGTGACCATATTTCTGGAGGGAAATATTACGGAAGCCTCGGATCAGGGGAAGGGCAATTTAAACAGCCCGGAGGATCTTGAGAAAATCGGGAGGGAGCTTTCCGACCGCTTCAGCGATCGGTACGAGCAATTTGTTCGACTCTTGCAAGAGGAAGAGTCGGACATTTTCGGGTACGGCGAATATATCCGAGCTCACGAATCGGGATATTGGAATCGGCATATTCGCTCGAAGGCACGGTGGCAGAGCGCGTTCAAGGACATGGAAGTGAGGGTGAACGTCTCGTTCGACGTTCGAAGGGTCGGCCAGAAGGCGCAATAAGCTCAAACTCCATAGGGGGTACCCAAAAGATGTATCAATCCGAGACCGGATATTTCCTGTACGTCGTGTTTTTGTTTCTCTCCACGGGGGCGCTGATCTTGACCGTCGACGCCAAGCGGTATAAGACGTCGAACCTGCGCCGGGAAGGGAAATACGCCTTCTTCATGGGGTGGTTCAACGTCCTTGCGGGGATCGCGCTCTGGGGCGGCAACTGGGTATATTCGACGTACATCGCATAATGGATGAGGGCCGTCCGCAACGTTCTTCGCGAACGCTGCGGACGGCCCTTCTTTCTCTTGCTTGTTTTCGATTTATCGAGCGAGCTGAAGCTCTTCCTTCCGCGCTTCCGCGATCAGCTGCTTGGCCGCGGCGCGGGCGCTCGAGAACGCGCGCTCCGCCAATTCGCCCTTCCCTTCGCAGCCGTCGCCGCAGAAGTAGAACGGCACATGCTCCATACGTACCGGAAGCAGCCGATTCGAGACGACGTTCTTGACGCTCGACACCATCGCCTTCTTCGAAACCCGCTTCACCGCGACCTTCTCGCGCCAGCCCGGGTAATGCGTATCGAACATCTCTTCCATCTGCGCCGTCTTCCCGTCGAGGTACTGCTTGCGCTGCTCATCGCTCTCGAATTGATCGCTGAGATACGCGATGCCCTGCAGCAGCTGGCCGCCCTCCGGCACGACCGTATGGTCGGTCGCCGATACGTCGCTAATGAACAGCTTGCGGTTCATATCGCTGATGTACGAGAACGGGCGCGCCACCACTTCGCTTAATCCGATGTCGTACACCATGACCTCCGTCGGCGTCGCGCCTTCGTAGTCGGCGAGGAACGGCTCCCAAGGCGTGCCGCGAAGCAGCTTGACGACTTGTTGTACGGGCATCGCGAAGACGATGCGATCGAATTCGTCCTCGCCGTTCTTGGAGCGAAGTTGATATTTCCGATTTTCATACCGGATTTCTTCGACCGCTTCCTGCAGCTTGATGCCCCACCGGCCGGAAGACTCGATCTTCCCTTTCAGTTGATTCGTAATGACCGCCCAGCTGCCCAGCACGTAGTTGACGGGACGGCTCGAGAGGAACAGATTATGGTAATATTCCCCGATCACGGGGCCGGGCACGTTACGCGCGTCCGACGGCGCGATGAAGAAGTTGGAGCAGACCAGGTGCTCCCAAAGCTCCTTCAAGTCTTCGCCGCTGTCCGACTCCGCTAAGTAATCGCCCAACGTACGGTAATTTTTCATATTGTGAATGTTCGCGATGATGGCGGCGATTTCCGCGACGAACCGCACCTTCTGCGACGACGGGAGCAGGTCCGTCTTCATCAAGTTCATGGCGTCGAGCGGCGCCGGGGTCAGCTTTTCGTTCTTCGCATAGAAGACCTTCCGCTTGTCGACCTGCTTGCTGCCGAAGGAGAGGCCGAGCTCGCTCTCGAGATTCGAAAGCTCGTGCCGATCGATCCCGTACACCGCGTGCGCTCCGTAATTCAGCGTAAATCCGGCCTTCTCGTACGTAAACGCGCGACCGCCCAACTGCGGGCTCCGTTCGTACAGGACGCCTTCGACGGAAGGCTGCTCCGACAAGTACGCCGCAGCAGTCAATCCCGCCAATCCTCCGCCGATAATCGCTACTTTCATTCGATATCCCTCTTTCTCGTTCGTCATCATGTCGAGCGGCTCCGGCAGCTCGGCGGCGCGAAGCCCCGCCCATGCCGCGGACAAATTCGATTGCAGCATGGCGATCAAGCTCGCGTCTTCCTGGTAAGCCCATACGTTCAGCGTGCCGAAGTACGTCGTCACGATCAGCTCCGCTTTCCGGCGGTCCGGCAGCCACTTCATCACGGCCGCCTCCAACGCCCCGAGCTGCGCCGCATGCTTGCGCCGGACGTTGTCGTTGCTCATGGCGACCGCCGTCAAGCTGCGAATGACCTTCGGCATGTCCGTATAATTAGACGCTAAGTCTAGAAACAATCGATTAATATGCCCTTCCAGCGAGACGACATGCGCAGGGGACGTCTGCACCCACCGGTCGACGATGTCCATCTGCGCCGTCGTCAGCTCGGCCAACAGCTCTTCTTTGCTTTCGAAATAATGGTAAAAGGTGCCTTTGGAAATGTTCGCCGTCTGAATAATTTCGTCGACGGACACATGTTCGTACCCTCGCTCCACGAACAAGCGGACCGCCGTCTCGATGACGCGCCTCCGCTTCTTCTGCGTGGCCGCTCTCATGAACGTCGCCAATGTCGGACACCGCCTCTCCTCGTATCTTTATTATATGCTTAATTAGACCGTTAGTCTAATAAATTTCGGGATGAAGGAGCTTCCTTCTTGGGAAAATAGGCGGAGGAGGGATACCGTTGACGCAGAAAACGCTGTCGCAGCCGTTACCGCGTCGCCTTGCACGCGATGGCCGGCAAGAAGATCGACAAGTTCGAGGATGCTTTGAATCACATCTACCTCGGCAAGGTCGTCCTCTTCGTCGAAGGGAAGCCGTTCGCCTATAAGCTCGGACTCCCGAATCAGCTCGCTCGCGGCATCAAGGAGCGGTCGCCATGGCTGCCGCGCTCCCGGCCGCATTGTTCGGCTTTCGCAACGCGCTTCAAATCTTCGAATTCGATCGCTATTGGACGTCTGTCTGCTTTCAAATCGGCTTGCCGGCGTTCTTCCGCAAACGAAAGAAGCCGCCGACCAAGTCGGCGGCGGAATCGGGTCAAGAACCTATATAATTTCGTTGCGAGCGGTTATCTTTCGACGTGCTTGCGGCTCCCGAGCTCCGCTTCAACCAAGGCGAGCGGGGGAATGCTCTCCCAATCGCCGGCGCCTTGGACGACCATCGCGCCGATCAAGCTTCCGAGGCGAACGGCCTCGATAGGACTCATCCCGCGAACGATGCCCGACAGGAAGCCGGCGCAGAAGCCGTCTCCGGCCCCGACCGTGTCGACGACCTGCTTCACCGGGAAGAACGGCACGCGATCGATTCGATCCTTCTCGACGATCAGCGTCTCGTTGCCGGCGCCCTTCACGATCGATACGGCCTTCAGCTTGCGCAACTCCTCGATGATCACGTCGAAGTCGTCGGTGCCGTAGAGCAGCTGCAGCTCGTCGTATCCCGGCAAGTAGTAGTCCGCCGACTCGGCCAACCGCTGCAGCACCGGGCGAGCTTCCTCCATCGACCACAGCTTCAACCGAAGATTCGGGTCGAAGCTGACTTTCACGCCGTGCTTGCGGGCGATGTCGACCGCCGCGAACGCCGTCTCCCGGCACGATTCGCTCAGCGCCGGCGTAATGCCGGTCACGTGAAGCAGTTTCGCCTGCCGAATGTAATCCTCGTCGAGATGCGCCGGCGTCATCTTGCTCGCGGCCGACAGCTTGCGATAATAGTAAACCGACGAGCGGCCCCACGTCACGTCCCGCAGCATCAGCCCCGTAGGCTCGCCTTCGACGAGCGCGGCGCGCGACACGTCGACGCCCTCGCCTCGGATCCCCTTCAGGATCATGCGGCCGAGCGGATCGTCGCCGAGCCGCCCGAACCAACCCGCCTTCGCGCCGAGGCGCGCCAAGCCGATCGCAAGATTGCTCTCCGCTCCCCCGAAGGAGCTGTCGAACGTCTTCGCGTGTTCGATTCCTTTGCCTTGCCCCGGCATCATCAGCGCCATCGTCTCGCCGAACGTTACAATATCCGCGAATGTCATCTGGATCGAATCCCCCTTCTGTCCTATACCCGTTCCTCTTACCATATCACAGTCGAAGGCCCGATGGACAGACAAGGGGCGGTCCGACGCATTAGATCACGCCGTGGGCGATCATCGCGTCCGCTACCTTGCGGAAGCCGGCGATGTTGGCGCCAGCCACGTAATTGCCCGGCACGCCGAATTCTTCAGCCGCGTTCACGGATTCGCGATAGATGTTCTTCATGATCTCGTGCAGTTTGCCGTCGACTTCGTGGAATCTCCACGAGAATCTCATGCTGTTCTGCGACATCTCGAGCGCCGATACGGCCACGCCGCCTGCGTTCGCAGCCTTCGCCGGACCGAACAGGACGCCGGCTTCGAGGAATGCGTCGATCGCTTCCAGCGTCGATGGCATGTTCGCGCCTTCGCCGACCGCTTTCACTCCGTTCACGATGAGCAGCTTCGCGGACGACTCGTCGATCTCGTTCTGCGTCGCGCAAGGGAGCGCGATATCGCAAGGGATCGCCCAGATCTTCTCGCAGCCTTCCGTGTACACCGCATGCGGGTGCTCCTTCACGTATTCGCTGATCCGCTTGTACTCGACTTCCTTGAGTCTGCGTACCGTATCCAAATTAATTCCGTTCTTATCGAAAATGAAACCGCCGGAGTCGCTGCAAGCGACGACCTTCGCGCCGAGCTGATGCGCCTTCTCGATCGCGTAGATGGCCACGTTGCCCGAACCGGATACGACGACCGTCTGGCCTTCGAAATCCATGCCTTTCGCCTTCAGCATCTCGTCGACGAAGTACACTGTGCCGTAACCCGTCGCTTCCTTACGTCCCAAGCTGCCGCCGTATCCGATGCCTTTGCCCGTCAGGACGCCGGCTTCGTTCCCGTTGCGAAGTCGCTTATATTGGCCGAACATATAACCGATTTCGCGCGCGCCGACGCCGATGTCGCCGGCCGGTACGTCGATGTCCGGACCGATATGTCTGAAGAGCTCGGTCATGAAGCTTTGCGCGAAGCGCATGATCTCCATGTCGGATTTGCCTTTGGGGTCGAAGTCGGAGCCGCCCTTGCCGCCGCCGATCGGCTGGCCGGTGAGAGCGTTCTTGAAGATTTGTTCGAAGCCGAGGAATTTGATGATGCTGGCGTTAACCGTAGGATGGAAACGCAATCCGCCCTTGTATGGACCGAGCGTGCTGCTGAATTGTACGCGGAAACCTCTGTTCACTCTGACGACGCCTTGATCGTCCACCCAAGGCACTCGGAACGTAATCAGACGCTCCGGCTCGGAGATGCGCTCAAGAATGTTCAGTTCCTTATAGATCGGAAACTTCTCGAAAACCGGAATCAAGGATGTGAAGATTTCTTTCGCCGCTTGATGAAACTCGGTTTCGCCCGGGTTTCGCTTTAACACCGTCTCATAAACGTTCTGCACATACTGCTTGCCGCTCATGTTTTCCTTTGCTTGTCCATTCGTCACGTCGTAATCCACCTTATCCCATGAGAGTAGAAAGAAGAATCTTAACACAATATGTTACATAAAAATGCCTCTATGCGCAACAACAATCCTGTGAAAATTGTCGATTTCGGATGACCAACATCTGGAACCGTGATACAATGAATGAAAGCCCTTTAACCGGGGCTTTATTTTCTTTCAGGAGGAGATTTCGATGCCAAGCATTGACGCGATCAAGCGAGGTTGGGAGAAACAAGTGGGGGGTGACACGTACTATGAGCCCTAGTCTCAGCGCCGTCACCGCCACTCGGGAACATTTCATCCATCAACTCGTTTATTTCGACGAGCAGTATCCTGCATTCTTCGATAATTATTTATCCGGTCTGCAAGATACGGAACGCGCCCTCATCGAAAAGTCGATCCGGCGGTACACCGACACCTTGGTGGAATTGCTGGAGAAGGAGGACGACGCGCTGTTCGAGCGACTGAAGGCCGTCGTGCTCATCGGCAGCCGCGCGAACGTTTATTATGAAGAGGACGGCTTCGAAGAGTCGTTCACCGTCGTGTATCCCAGCGAGAGCGACCCCGATAAGAATCGCATCTCATTC
Organism: Paenibacillus sp.; assembly: GCF_031177825.1. GTDB lineage: Bacteria > Bacillota > Bacilli > Paenibacillales > YIM-B00363 > Paenibacillus_AE. The sequence continues at coordinate 23,596 of NZ_JAPSKE010000047.1, forward strand.
CTCTCTCCGATTGGCAGACAACTGCTCTTCGCGACCCCGGACCGCTCGCTCACCCTTGACGTACCGAGCGGGAAGCTGCAGGTCGTCGTCCGCGAAATCCGGTACGCCTATATCGGCGGATTCTCCACCGGGTAAGAAGGAATCCAATCGATCCGATCTTGAAAACAATACCCTTCGCCTTTCGGCGAAGGGTTTCTTATGGTTATCCGTTAGCATACGCAAAAAAACGCCTCCGGATCGATGGTTCGATCTAGAGGCGTTCTTTGCTTCTCGGCTTGGCGACGTCCTACTCTCCCGGGACCCTGCGGTCCAAGTACCATCGGCGCTGGAAGGCTTAACGTTCGTGTTCGGGATGGGTACGCGTGGTTCCCTTCCGCCATTATCACCAAACCTATTGTGTTGTTTCCGCCAAGAAACAACGATTGTGATTCAAGGAGTCTTGCCCCTTGAAAACTGGATGCGAAACGATTGCACACTCCGAATATTTGGATAAGTCCTCGACCGATTAGTATTCGTCAGCTGCACGCATTGCTGCGCTTCCACCCCGAACCT
>NZ_JAPSKE010000024.1 GCF_031177825.1 Paenibacillus sp.
CGTCACGGTGCCGGGCAACCCGGGCGGTCTTGCGAAGACGGGGCACACGTTCGCAGGCTGGAACACGGCGGCGGACGGCAGCGGTACGGACTATGCGGAGTCGGAACCGCTCACGATTCCAGCCGCCGATGTGACGCTGTACGCGAAGTGGACGGTCAACGGCTACACGGTAATCTTCGAGAGCGATGGCGGTTCGCCGATGGCGAGTCAGACGGTGAGCTATGGCAGCACGGCCGTTCGGCCGGCGGACCCGACGAAGACGGGGCATACGTTTGCGGGGTGGTATACGGACGCAGACTTGACGGCGGCCTTCGATTTCGAGGCGCCGATCGGAGCTGCCGATGTCACGCTGTATGCGAAGTGGACGATCAACAGCTACGCAGTGACATACGACGGCAACGGAAGCGACGGGGGCAGCGTACCTGCGAACAGCAGTCACGACTACAACACCGGCGTCGCGGTGCCGGGCAACCCGGGCGGCCTTGCGAAGACGGGCCACACGTTCGCGGGGTGGAACACGGCGGCGGACGGAAGCGGAACGGGATTTGCTGCGGGCGACACGCTTACGATTCCAGCAGCCGATGTGACGTTATACGCGATTTGGACGGCGAACCAGTATACGATCCGCTTCGAAAGCAACGGCGGTTCGCCGGTGAACAGCCAGGCGGTGAGCTTTGGAAGTACGCCGGTCGAGCCGACGGCACCGACGAAGGCAGGGTATGCGTTCGCCGGATGGTATACGGATCCTGAAGCCTTGACGCAGCCGTTCGACCTCGCAGCGCCCATCGGTGCCGCAGACGTAACGCTGTATGCGAAATGGTTTTCCGCGAATGCGTTGTTGTCCGAATTGACGGCAGATCAAGGAACGCTTCGTCCGGCATTTTCACCATTCGAGGCAAGTTATGTCATCGAAGTGCCGAATGCGGTGACGAACCTCAACCTTTTCCTGAGAAAAGGGGACCCGGCCCAATCCATAACGGTAACGGGGGCGACTTACAGCTCCGTAACGGACGATGTGTATTCCTACAACGTTTCGGGCTTGACCGTCGGGCCGAATCCGATTCGGATCTCGGTCACCGCCGAAAATCAGGATCGAAATACGTACCATCTGACGGTGAACGTCTCGGCGGATGAAGCGATGGGACAGCCGGTTGCTTTAAATCCTGCGATTCGCACGCTTACGTTCCCGGGAGGACTCGCGATCCGGCTGCCTGACGGACTGTCGATTCCTCCAGGAGCGACGTTAACGGTACGGGATTCGAACGCCGCGCCGTCCGGGGAGGTCAAACTTGCCAGAGCCGGACAGGTGATCGATTTTCAATTCGAAGGGATGACGATCGATCGACCCGTGGAGATTACGCTCGGATATGACGGGAATACAGATCCGAGCAAACTCGCGATTTTCTATTACAACGAATCGACCGGCAAGTGGGAGTACCAGCCTTCTCAAGTAACGGACAACGGGATCAAGACGTCGGTCGGCCATTTCTCCACGTACGGCGTGCTTGCGGACACGACTGCGCCGGACCGGGCAACGGTCGCATCGGGCGAAAAGACGACAAGCTCGATCGCGCTTCATCTTTCCGCGAACGACGATTCGGGTGTGGCGATCTATTTGATTTATCGAGACGGAACGCTCGTTGCGGAGACGGCGGAAAGCACCTATGTCGATACCGGTCTTTCCGCTTCGAGAACGTACACCTATACGGTCAAGGCAGTCGATAGGCTGGGGAATCGTTCGGGACTCAGCGAAAGCATAACCGCAGCAACGAACGGCAGCGGGAACGGCGGCGGAGGAAGCGGTGCCCCTGGCGGGATGGTCTCGAACCCTGATAAAGTCACATCTACAGACGGTAGGCTTACGATTCCCGCAGGCAAATCGGGCGAAGTTAGCCTGAGCGACAAGGTGAAGATCGCGATACCTGCCGGGGCTTCCGACGTTGAACTGAAAGTGACGATCGAACAAGTGACGGACACGCAGAAGCTGATCAAGAGTAACGAGATTTTGCTTAGCCCGATATTCGAAATATTGAAAAACGTCGCGAATAACTTTAGCAAGGACGTCACGCTGACGTTTGCCTTCGATCCGACAAGCGTAACGGACAAACAAAAGCCATCCGTCTTCTACTATGACGAATGGAAGAAAGTCTGGGTGAAAGTCGGCGGCGAGGTGAGCGGGAATACGATTGCGGCAAGCGTGAACCACTTTACGAAATTTGCGGTATTCGCGGTTGACCAAGAGACGGAGTCCGTACCGGACGAGAAGCCGACGATGAACTTGAGCGATATTTCCGGTCATTGGGCGGAGGAGAGCATTCGGGCGGCAGTAGGCGCCGGCATTGTCGAAGGGTACGCCGATGGCACGTTCAAACCGAACGCCGACGTCACCCGCGCCGAATTTGCGGTCATGCTGATGAACGCGCTGAAGCCGTGGGAAACGGGAACGGAGATGACGTTCGCGGATACGGCGGAGATCGGGGCTTGGGCCTCGACGGCGGTTGCGCAGGCAGTAGAAGCGGGGATCGTGACCGGTTACGGCGACGGACGCTTCCGTCCGGCAGCGAACATTTCGAGGGCAGAGCTGGCGGTCATGATCGCACGAGCTTACGGTGCGGACATCGAGACCGAAGCCACTGCTCCGACCGGGTTTTCCGACGACAAGGACATTCCCGTCTGGGCGAAGGGAGGGGTATTTGCGGTTCGTCAGTCGGGGATCGTGCAGGGAAGAAGCGGCGGCATGTTTGCGCCGAATGCTACGGCGACAAGAGCCGAAGCTGTCACGATCATTATGAACTTACTCCAGAAGATGAACTGAAATAGAAGTATAAGGGACCGATAACAAAAGGCGAATCTCTCCAGTAGAAACGGAGGGATTTCGCCTTTTGTTTTAGGGTCGCTGAACCGATCTTTTTGATACCAGGTGTGAACGAAAACTTAAATAATCAAAGGAAGAGCTTTAACGTGTCGGGTTTGCGGAGATAGAAAGTTTAGTACTATTTATATAGGAGAAATGAAATCGTTTCCCTCAAATGAGCGGTACTAAACGGAGGTAGGTCGAATGGGACGTCAACCTGAATTCGCGCACCGCATGTCGAACAAGACGATCAAGCTAGTGGACGGGGCCGGAAATCCCGTTGCCGGAACGGAAGTGACGATCCGACAGACAAACCATAAGTTCTTATTCGGCTGCGGCATCTTCGATGCGATCCAAGTAGCGAATAAGAATGTTCCGGCGGACCGACTGACCTTTCTAGAAGAAAAGATGGATTTGTTTCTAGACGTCTTTAACTCGGCGACGCTGCCTTTCTATTGGGCAAGATTCGAGCCGGAACAAGGGAAACCGCAGACCCAAGAATTGCAGGCTGCAGCCCGGTGGTTAAAGGACAGACGCGTAACCGTGAAAGGGCATCCGCTTGTCTGGCACACCTTAACCGCTCCGTGGCTTCTGGATCTGAGCAACGAAGAGATCCTGAAAGCGCAGCTGGCTAGAATCGAGCGCGACGTATCCGATTTCCAAGGTCTGATCGATACGTGGGACGTCATCAATGAGGTCGTGATCATGCCGATCTTCGACAAGTACGACAATGGGATTACCAGAATCAGTAAAGAACTCGGTCGTGTAGGTATCATTAAGGAAATGTTCGCGAGGACGCGGCAATGCAACCCCGGCGCGACACTGCTGTTAAATGACTTCAATACGTCGATAAACTACGAAATCTTAATTGACGGATGCCTGAGCGCAGGCGTTCCGATCGACGCGATCGGGATTCAGTCGCATCAGCATCAGGGATATTGGGGACGCGAGAAAATAGAGGAAGTATTGGAACGGTTTTCGCATTTCGGTCTTCCGATTCACTTTACGGAAAATACGTTGACCTCCGGTCATCTCATGCCGCCTGAAATCGATGACTTGAACGATTATCAGATTCCCGAATGGCCGTCTACGCCGGAGTTCGAAGAGCGCCAGGCAAGGGAAGTCGATGAAATGTATACGATTCTATTCAAGCACCCGCGGGTCGAGGCCATCACGACGTGGAACTTCAGCGACGAGGGGGCTTGGCTCGGCGCACCGGCCGGATTGGTAAGGAAGGATAACAGCCCGAAGCCTTCTTACGAGGTTCTGAAGAAACGGATCAAGGGCGACTGGTCTACGAATGTAACAGGGAGGACCGACGACAACGGAATCATTACGTTCGAAGGCTTCCTCGGCGATTACGATTTGATTTGCGGAGAAAAACAGGTGGGCTTCAAGGTAGAAAAGGATGACGAACCGGCTCGACTGACCATTTCATCCGGTTATGTAGTTATATAGAGCGACACGGCGCTCCCGTCAAGAAGGGAGCGCCGCGTTGCGCGATTGCATTAAAAGTCGAAGTTGTCGGGGTCGGGACCGACTCGTACATCTTGATTCAATCCGTCGATCCGATTCATGTCTTCCTCGCTGAGCGCGAAGTCGAACAGCGCCGCATTTTCGACGATCCGATGTTCCTTCGTCGATTTCGGGATCGTCACCACGCCGTGCTGCACATCCCAGCGCAGAATGATCTGCGCGACCGACTTGCCGTATTTCGCCGCCAGCTCCAGCAACGTCGGATGTTCGAGAAGTTCGCCTTGCATGAGAGGGGACCAGGCTTCCAATTGAATGCCTTGCTCCCTCGAGAAGCGAAGCAACGGTTTCTGCGTAAGGCGCGGGTGGAATTCGACCTGGTCGACCATCGGCTTGATCCGAGCGACGCTTAATAAATCTTCAAGGTGATGGATTTGGAAATTGCTGACCCCAATGGCTTTTACGCGCCCTTCTTGGTACAACGTTTCAAGCGCTCTCCAAGCCTCCTTATATTTCTCTTTTACCGGCCAGTGGATTAAATACAAATCTAGGTAGTCGAGTCCCAGCTTCTCTACACTTTCTTCATAAGCCGCTAATGTGCTCTCGTACCCTAAGTCGGCGTTCCACACTTTGGACGTGACGAAGAGGTCCTCCCTCCGAATTCCGTTGTCCAGCAAAGCTTGACGAATGCCTTCGCCGACGCCGCGTTCGTTCCCGTAGATCGAAGCCGTGTCGATACTCCTGTATCCGTGTGCGACGGCGGATCGGATTGCTTGAACCAAGGCCGCGCCTTCCTCTACTTTGAACACCCCGAGACCAAGCCCGGGCATCCGAGTTCCATTGCGCAGCGTCACCGTGTCTTGCAGATGTCGTATCATCGTTCATTCCTCCGTAATCAAAAGTAAAATTTCTTCGCCTTACGTCTTCATCGACCCGCAGGGAGGCAAACCTCGGTTCGCTCCTTGCGTTCTAAGATCCGGGCGCCCATCGTAAGCGCCGCCGCTCCGAATACCATCAGCGCTCCGATCCATGTCGTATGAATCAATCCTACGGAATCCGCCACGATGCCGCCCAAGTAGGCGCCTATCGCAATGCCGGCGTTAAAAGCAGAAATATTGAGGGCGGAGGCGACATCCTTCGCTTCGGGCGCGAACCGTTCCGCCAGCATGACGACGTACACTTGAAGACCGGGGACATTCATAAAGGCGAATAACCCCATGAAGAGAACCGTAACCAATCCCGCGACCTGGAACGGGGCCGTGAACAGCAGCGCCAAGAGAACGATCGCTTGCAGCGTAAACATATAGGACAAGGCCGTAGCTGGGTTTCGATTCGCCGCTTTGCCCCCGATCCCATTGCCGACGGCGATGGCGATGCCGTACGCGAGAAGGATCAGAGTTACGGATGTTTCCCCGAATCCGGTAATGTCGCGAAGCAGCGGGGATAAATAGGTAAAGACGACGAACGTTCCGCCGTAGCCCAATGCCGTAATCCCGAAGGCGAGCAGCAAGCGGCCGTTCGCGACGAGCTCCCATTGCCGGCGAAGCGGGATTTTCGCGGCTTGCGGCAAATTCGAAGAAACCAAGACCAAGGTCGCCAGCAAAGCGAATACGCCGACAGCGACAATCGCGAAGAATGCGGCTCGCCACCCCATGAGTTGGCCAATATAAGTTCCAAGCGGTACGCCGGTCACCGTCGCGACGGTAAGTCCGGAGAACATAATCGAGATGGCGCTCGCGCGGCGGCGTTCCGGGACGAGATCGGCCGCGATCGTCGAGCCGATCGACATGAATACGCCGTGCGATAAGGCGCTGACGATGCGAGCGACCAGTAGGACGAGCATCCCGTCGGCCGTAGCCGCGAGAAGATTGCCCGCAATAAACACAACCATAATCCAGAGCAATAACGTCTTGCGAGGCATACCGGCCGTCAGCGAAGTGAGCACCGGCGCCCCGAGCGTAACGCCCAGCGCATATAAGGTGACCGTGAGTCCGGCGATCGACACCGATATGTGAAAGTCTTCAGCAATGAGGGGAAGCAGCCCTACGCTAATAAACTCGGTCGTTCCAATGGCGAAGGCGCATACGGCTAGCGCCAGCAAGGCCGGCAGGTTTCCTCTGTTTTCCAATGTCATGTTTCCACTCCTACGTTGTATAGTAAGTCCGGCCGGTGAATGCTATTATGCTGGATAGAGGCTAGATTGAATAGTACGTACTTTTTAGTGATATAGATACTTAAAAGTGCCTGTAAAATATAGATCTAGGGGGTTAAGCTTATGCCGAACGAGGCTCCAGTGAGGAAGAAATACAATATATCCGTCGAGGCGACGTTGGAAGTGATCGGCGGAAAATGGAAGTGCGTCATTCTATGTCATCTGACGCATGGGAAGAAACGGACGAGCGATTTAAAACGACTGATGCCCGGGATTACGCAAAAAATGTTAACGCAGCAGTTAAGGGAGTTAGAGGAGGACGGCATCGTCAATCGGATCGTCTATAATCAAGTCCCTCCGAAAGTGGAATACGAGCTAAGCGAATACGGGAGCAGCTTGCAATCCATACTGGATTCGCTGTGCGCTTGGGGAGAGAACCATATCATCAGAGAGTACGGGGACAAATCCGCCGTGTTGGAGGATAACGGGTTAAATCGGTTGTGAGACGGGAACGAAGCCAACTCAGTTATTAATTGTAACTTACTTTAAAATAGTTTATGATGTGAAAGTCAGAAATTATATATAGACGTGGAGGACAACCAGAATGACGAAGGTATTGGTCGTAAAAGCAAATAACCGTCCGGACGGCGTATCTACAAAGATGTACGAAGCATTCATCGCTGCCGCGGCCGGGAACAAAGAATTGAACGTTACCACATATGATTTGTATAACGAGGATCTGCCGTACCTCGGACAAGACTTATTCAGCGCCTTCGGCAAATTGCAAAATAACGAAGCGTTAACGGAAGCGGAAGGACGTCTCATGGCCGCTAAACAAAAGGCGATGGACGCTTTCGCGGCGGCGGATGTGCTCGTCTTCGCTTTCCCGCTGTGGAACTTAACGATCCCGGCCGTGCTTCAAACCTTCATCGACTACGTGTATGCCGCAGGCTTTACATTCAAATACAATGCGGACGGCTCGATGGCTCAGCTGCAGAAGCACAAGAAAGTCGTGTTGTTGAACGCGCGCGGCGGCGTGTACTCGACCCCGGAAGCCGCGGGGATGGAGATGTCCGTCAACTATATGCGCAGCGTCTTCGGCGGCGTGTTCGGGATGGAGATTATCGACGAAGTCGTCATCGAAGGCCATAATGCGAATCCGGGGCAGGCAGCGGCAATCATCGAAGAAGGATTAAAGAAAGTAGCGGAAGTGCCGGCGAACATCGCTCGCCAGCTCGTTCGATAAGCGTCATACGAATCCATGCGAGACCATCCCGGACACAGGATGTGGGGTAGACTTATAACGATCCGCAAGATTCATAGAGTTCCAAGCCTCGAAGCCCCGACGATGGGCGTTCGGGGCTTTTTTCCGTTCACAGCTCTCATAGGAAATCGTCAAAAGTTCGCAACATTCGTGTCGTACATTGATAAGGGGGAAGATCAAACGATAGAGAGGAACGAGTTGAACATGAAACGATGTCATTCATGGGCGATTGCGTTGTCGCTCGTCGTCATCGCGGTCGGCTTGGCCGGCTGCGACGGAAATACGACGACGAACGTCGGCAAGCTCGAATTTACGAATCCGCTGCACATCCCGCCGCTCTTGGAGCCGACCGTGGACAGCGGAGGCGAAAAACGATTTACGTTAACGATGCAGCCGGGGACGACCGAGTTTTTCGAAGGGAAGCGCACGTCGACCTGGGGGATCAACGGATCGTATTTAGGACCGACGATTCGCGCGTCGCGCGGCGACCGAGTCGCGTTCGACGTCGTGAATCGGCTGCCGGAACGCTCCACTTTGCATTGGCACGGAATGCTGCTGCCGGCGAAGATGGACGGCGGACCGCACCAGATGATCGAAGCGGGAGCGACGTGGAAGCCGCATTGGACGATCGAGCAGCCGGCGGCGACGACCTGGTACCATCCGCACCTGCACGGGAAGACGGCGCTGCATGTGTATCGCGGACTCGCAGGGTTATTTCTGATCGAGGACGAAGACTCCAAGAAGCTGCCGTCCCAGTACGGGGTGGACGACATCCCGATCGTCGTGCAAGATAAGCGGTTCAAGGGCGACGGTTCCTTCCATGAAAGCATGGACCTGACTCCCTTCGGAATGCTGGGCGATCAGATCCTGATTAACGGAACGTACGACCCTTACTTGAAAATCACCGCCAGCCAGATCCGCTTCCGCCTGTTGAACGGCTCGAACGCGCGCGCGTTCCGGATCGGCTTCTCGGACGACCGGTCGTTCGCCCTGGTCGGGAACGACGCGGGGCTTCTGCCTGAGCCGGTATCCCTGAACCGCCTCCTATTGAGCCCGGGAGAACGCGCCGAGATCGTGGTCGAATTCCAACCGGGCGAGGAGACGATCTTGCACAGCTTCGCAGGCGAGGACGGTATCGAAAACGGCGAGTTCGATCTGGTCAAGATCGTCGCCGACCGGGAGCTCTCGGCTTCCGAGCCGCTCCCGAGCCGGTTGTCCGCCGAACCGCCGATCGAAGCGCCGGACGACGCCACGGTTCGGAAGTTCGTGCTTACGACGGAGTCCGCGATCAACGGGAAGCCGATGGATATGAATCGGATCGACGAGGTCGTCCCGGCCGGGGCCAAGGAAATCTGGGAGATTTCGAATCGCGGCTGGGACCATAACTTCCATATCCACGACGCCGTCTTCGCCGTGTTGGACAAGAACGGCGAGGCGCCGCCGATCTACGAACGGGGAAGGAAGGATACGGTGTTCCTCCCAAGCGGAACGACCGTCCGATTGGCCGTCGAGTTCGGAAGCTTTCCCGACCCCGAGACGCCATACATGTACCACTGCCATCTCTTATACCATGAGGACAGCGGCATGATGGGGCAGTTCGTCGTCGTCGAGCCGGGAACGGAGTCGCAAGTGTCGAGACGGCTTTCGGGCTCGGACATGGAGCATGAACACTAGTGGAGGGGCCGCGAGGCTCCTTTTTTATGACATTTTCCCGATTCGCGCATATGATTATTAAAAAAATTGGGGAGAAATGAACCGATCGCGCGTTTCTGTTAAAAATTCGATAAATATTATAAACTGAAATAGTGATAAACTATGATAAGGTAATAGTTGATCCAGAAAAGATGTGCGACGAACTCGGTTCCTACATCCTTTCTGCAAATCGTAGGGGATAAGGACGGTAATCATGAGCGATAGACGAAAGAAAACAGATGTGATCTTAATCGGAGCGGGAATCATGAGCGCGACCTTAGGTTCGCTCTTGAAGGAGTTAATGCCGGACTGGAGCATTACGGTGATCGAACGCCGCGCGACGGCGGGCGAGGAAAGTTCCAACGAATGGAACAATGCGGGGACGGGGCATGCTTCCTTATGCGAATTGAACTACACCGTCGAGAAGCCGGACGGTTCCATAGATATCAGCAAGGCGATTAAAGTGAACGAAGAGTTCCAGGTTTCCAGGCAATTCTGGTCTTATCTCGTGAACAGCGACTTGATCCGCAACCCGCGGGACTTCATCTCGCCGGTGCCGCATATGAGCTTCGTGCAAGGGGAGCAGGACGTTGCCTTCTTGCGGAAACGGTTCGAAGCGATGTCCTCCCATCCGCTGTTCCAAGGGATGGAATATTCCGACGATCCGGCGAAGCTGGCGGAATGGATTCCGTTGATGATGAACGACCGGGCTTCGAACGGGCCGATCGCGGCGACGAGAATCGAGTCCGGCACGGACGTGAACTTCGGCGCGTTAACGCGCCTCTTGTTCGACCACTTGAAGAGCAAGAACGTCGAAATCCAATATAAGCGTCAAGTCGACGATATCAAGCGTACAGGCGACGGCGCTTGGGAATTGAAAGTACGCAACGTCGAGAACGGTGCCGTCGAGCGTCGCCAAGCGAAGTTCGTCTTTATCGGCGGCGGCGGCGGAAGCCTTCACCTGCTGCAGAAGTCCGGCATTCCGGAAGGCAAAGGCATCGGCGGCTTCCCGGTCAGCGGGCTCTTCATGGTATGCCGGAACCCCGAGATCGTCGCGAAGCATCGCGCGAAGGTGTACGGCAAGGCGTCGGTCGGCGCTCCGCCGATGTCCGTGCCGCATCTGGACACGCGGGTGATCGACAAGCAAGAGTCGTTGTTCTTCGGTCCGTTCGCCGGCTTCTCGCCGAAGTTCCTGAAGTTCGGATCCATGTTCGACCTGATCACTTCCGTCAAGCCGCACAACCTCGTGACGATGCTGGCGGCCGGCGTGAAGAATATGCCGTTGACGACATACCTCATCAAGCAGGTGATGTTGTCGAAGGACCAGCGGATGGAAGCGTTGCGCGAATTCGTTCCGGACGCCAAGAGCGAAGATTGGGAATTGATCGTCGCAGGCCAGCGCGTACAAATTATTAAGGATACGGCCGCCGGCCGAGGCACGCTCCAATTCGGCACGGAGGTCATCAGCGCCGCGGACGGCTCGATCGCCGCCTTGCTCGGCGCATCCCCGGGGGCGTCCACCGCCGTGTCCGTCATGCTGGAAGTCATCGCGAGATGCTTCCCGCAGCAGGTTCAAGCGTGGGAGCCGAAGCTGAAGGAGATGATTCCTTCGTACGGCGCATCCCTCGCGAAGAACCCGGACTTGGTGCGGGATCTTCACGTATCGACGGCGAGGACGCTCGGTCTTGCAGCCGCCGCAGCGGAGGACAAGAAGGTTCCGGCTTACGTATAAATATAGGATGAAGAAGCGGCCTGTTGCGGGTCGCTTTTTTTCATTGCGGTCGAACTTATCGTTTCCCCTGCGAACTTAGAATATGCGTTCCATTATGTCCTCTCGTCGTAATGGGTAAACTATCGTATAACGCGCATCTATGTTACGATGAAGCTCTATATGGAATGAGGAAGTGTATACGGATGATTACGATAACGGTCCCGACGCCGGACTTCACGATTTACAAACAGCAGGCTCCCGAGCTGAGCCACATTTACGGATTTACCGACTTCCACCTGATCACCCGGGAGAAGGGCGGCATCTTCATGTTCTATAACGACAGGGACGAACTGCTCTTCGTCGGCAAAGCCCGGAAGCTGCGGCAGCGCATCAAGAAGCACTTCGAGGATACGGTATCGCCGATCAAGGACCATCGCAACGAAGTGGCGAAGATCGAGGTGTGCCACGTAGACGATCCGGTGGAGCGGGAAATATACGAAACGTATATCGCGAACAAGCTCGGAGCCCGGTACAACCCGGACAAGCTGACGAACCAATAGGCATGGAAAATGGGCAATATGCATCTCCCAGTGAGAGGCGTATTGTCTTTTTTCATAGTTCGACATATTTGAAGCGTAGGACAGGGGGTGGGAAATATTGGGGTGGGCCCAATAGAACTTGTCGAATAACACCGGGTATGTCAAAGTATTACCTGTGGGTCTTACATATTAGGAGGGAATTCTATGAATTATCATTTTTTCGTAGGCAATGACAACGGAAACAGCGAGCATGATCTGATCATAGACGGCAAGTTGATTCAGCAGCCGAACGTCAATTGCGCGGTGGACGAGCTGCCGTGGAGCGAGGAACAGGCGCCCGAGAGCTTCATTAAGAACCTTCAGGACCAGCTGGTCGTCACGGTCGATTCGCCGGCGGCGAGGCCGGGCATGTATTATGTCGGCAAGTTCGCGCTCGAGAGCGGCGAGGTATTAGACAACCTGCAGATCGGCATCGATATGAAGTGCGACATGGACCTTCCGATCGTCAACACGCTCGCGCAGATCGCGGCGATCGCGGTACAGAAGGCATACGACGAAGAAAAGAAGGTGCCGGAGCAGATCGACGTGGAGGTCGATATGGCCACGGCGCTGCCGGTTACGCAGCATACCGACGAGACGTCGGCGAAGTTCGAGCGGCGCTTCATGACCGGAACCCACCGCGTAACGGTCCATCTGGGCATTCACCGCGTGGCGGTCAAGATCGCGTTCCCGTTCGCGAAGGTCGTTCCGGAAGCGACGCCCGTCATCTTCGCGCTCCAGAAGGATGCGGAAGGCAACTGGCGGGAAGGGGACATTTTCGAGGAATTCGTAGAAACCTATGAGCTGGACAAGAAGTTCAACGGCAACTACTTCAAGGAGAAACGGATCCTTCACGTCGATATCGGCGACGGCTCGACGGAATATCCCGTCACCGAGGGGAATAAGTTCCTCCGTCAATTCGTCCACGGCAGCCACCATGGAACCGGATATGCCATCGAAGAAGCGTTGGACGAGTTCAACCGGCTGATCCACTTGCCCGACAGCCCGAGGCAGTTCTTCAGCGACGTCATCAAAAATCCGAAGCATAAGTACCATGCGCGCGCGATCAAGACGTTGAAGCGGCCGCTGGAAAGCCAAGTCCGCCAGATCGTGCAGAACGTCAAGCGGCAGCTGACCAAGACGCGGAACGAGATCGACCTGATCTGCGTCTACGGCGGAGGCAGCATCCTTATGCGTTCGCTGCTGTATCCGCGGCTCGAGGAGCTGTGCGTCGAACGGGAGATGCAGCTGCTGTACATCCCGCCGACTTATGCGGTGCAGATGAATGCGATGGGACTGGATGCTTTCGTTCGCGGGAAAATCTACGAGGCGCTGAAGAATAAAGCCGTGCAGCCGGCCTAATCGAGATTAGGTGGAAGACGCAAGGCAGTAGGTAAGGGGATACCGGAAGGTGGCAAGCGTGAAAAAGACGAAACAACCTGGAGAGAACATCAGCCTAAAGACGAAGAAGACGGAAGATCCGCTCGTCATGAACTGGATAAATGCCCAGACGAATCTGATGGATTCCTTGCGGTACCTGATCGAACACGAAATCGTGCGGAACGGGGTCCGCAATCTGCAGACGTTCATCCCGGTGGAACGGAACGTGTTGGGAACCACCGTTTCGGGTATCGCGCCGGATATTAATCCCGCAACGGAACGACCTGCGCCGCCGGCCGAGGCGATGCAAGCGCTGAAGGACGTTCGCGAGGGAACGGCGGAGGTCGCGGCCGGGAGACAAGCGATTCGAGAGGAGCCGGAGCCTCCGAAGGCGCGTACCGAGGACGAGCCCCCTGCGGCGAAGCAGGGCGTCGACGACGACATCGACGACGACGACATCGAAGCTTGGATGTAACGAGAATCGCGAAGTGACACCGAGCAATACTGAGTGTTATTCGGAATGACTGGGTGATGTTTAGTATTACCAAGTGTTACTTCTATTAAAAAAACGAGTTTAGTGTTGCGAAGTAATACTTCGTAATACTGATGCGAAGAAATCCACGACCGACATAGGGTTGTGGATTTTCCTTTGCTCGTTTCATGGTATGATTAGGGTATCCGCGTATGTGGCGATGGACATCCTAGCTATGGATATTTCGAGTTATAACGAAACAAGCAGAACGCATATATAGAACAGAGGTTATCTCCGCGGCGGCGATCATGTTGTTCCCGGTTCAGAGGGTGTGATATGATTTTTTTATTTTAAGTTTCAAACAAGGGATGCGATAGGATTGAACATCACCATCGATAATTTACAAATACATTATTCGGTGAAGGGAGAAGGCCAGGACGTCGTCCTGCTGCACGGCTGGGGGGCGGAACTGGGCACCTTCCACAGAATTCAAGAGAATCTGTCCCGCCATTTTCGCGTATACGCGATCGACTTGCCCGGGTTCGGGATAAGCTCGGAGCCTCCCGTACCTTGGGGCGTCGAGGAGTATACGCAGTTCGTGCGCAAGTTTTTCGAGAAGCTCGGCATCGACGCGCCGATTCTCATGGGACACTCCAACGGCGGAAGAATCAGCATCATGTACGCCTCGCAGTATCCCGTGAAGAAGATGATTCTCGTCAACAGCGCGGGCATTAAGCCGAAGCGGAAGCCGATGTACTATGTGAAAGTATACACATATAAACTCGTGAAGAACGTATTGAGAATTCCGGGACTGCATCTGTTCAGAGATCGCATTCTTACTTATATGAAGAGCCGGGTAGGATCGACCGACTACAAGAACGTCTCCGGGGTGATGCAGCAGACGCTCGTCCGCGTCGTGAACGTCGATCTGCGTCATCTGCTGCCGGGCATCCGCTGCTCGACGCTGCTCATCTGGGGGCAGAACGACACCGCGACGCCGATCGCCGACGGGAAGCTGATGGAGTCGCTGCTGCCGGACGCCGGGTTGGTCGTGCTGAACGCCGGGCATTTCTCGTACTTGGAGAGACCTCAAGAGTTCGATATCATCGTGAATAAATTCCTAGAGAACGAGAGGAACAACCAATGACGCTAGTAGCGGTGTTACAAATCGTCAGCATTACGGTCTGGGCGATCTATGCGGGCAGGAAGCTGATCAAGAGCGTGCATATGCTGCAGTTGAATTCCTATCGCAATCTGCGGCTGTGGAACTGGTACAAGGGAAACTACAAGCGCACGATCCGCTTCATGGACGTCCTGCCGATCGTCCCCTTGATTCTGTTCGCCATGGACAAACCGGTATGGGGTCACATCGTTTGGATCGCGGCTTTCTTGCTCCTGACGCTGACCGTACCGAAGGAAATCGAGAAGAAGAAGCTGGTATATACCGCCCGCGTGAAGCGGCTGCTGACGACGACGGCGATCCTGCTGATCGTCTTGATCGGCGCCCTTCTGCTGTGGACGTCGTTCGCCTTCTTCGCGATGTACGCCGTCGCGCTTCTTGCCACGGTCTTCATCCTTCTCGCGAATACCGTGAACAAGCCGATCGAGCATCAGATCAATAACTACTACATCTCCGACGCGCGCAAGAAAATCGAGCGGCACGCCGGGACGCAGGTCATCGGGATTACCGGTTCGTTCGGGAAGACGAGCGTGAAGCATTTTCTATCGACGGTGTTGTCTCAGTCTTATCACGTGCTCATGACCCCGGAGAGCTATAATACGCCGATGGGCGTCACGAAGACGATCCGAACGTACCTGCAGCCGACGCACGAGATTTTCATCAGCGAGATGGGCGCGAAGCAGAAGGGCGACATCAAGGAAATTTGCGACATCGTGCATCCGAAATACGGCATTATTACGGCGATCGGGGAGCAGCACTTAGAAACCTTCAAGAGTTTGGAAAACGTGAAAGCGACCAAATTCGAGCTCGCCGAAGCGCTGCCCGCGGACGGCGTCGCGTTCCTCAATCTGGACGACGAGAACGTGGTCGACCAGCTGCGGAAGTCGAACCTGCGATGCAAGGTCGTGACGTACGGCAGCCGCAATCCGGACACGGATTATTACGCGGAACACATTCGCTATTCCCGCAACGGCTGCGCCTTCGCGGTGCGGCTCCGGAACGGCGCGGTTCAGGAGTTCGAAACCGCGTTGCTCGGCGAACACAACATTCAAAATTTGCTGGCGTGCATCGCCGTCGGCGATACGTTAGGCATACCGCTGTCGAAGCTGGCGATCTATATCCGCAAAGTCAAACCCGTCAAGCATCGGTTAGAGCTCAAGAAAAACGGGAACTTGACGATTCTCGACGACAGCTTCAATTCGAATCCGGTCGGCTCCAAGGCGGCGCTCGCGGTGCTCGCGCAGATGCCCGAGAAGAAGATTCTCGTGACCCCCGGAATGATCGAGCTGGGCGCGAAAGAATATGAATACAATTACGCCTTCGCCGAAGCGGCCGCGAAGGTGTGCGACTATATCATACTGGTCGGGCCGAAGCAGACGAAGCCGATGCAGGATGCGCTGCAAGCGGCGGGCTACGCGAACTTCCGCGTGGCGAAGCATTTGCAGGAGGGGCTACAATTCCTACAAGGATTCACGGAAGAACATACCGTCGTCCTTCTCGAGAACGACTTGCCCGACAATTACAACGAATAAACGGAGGATTTCTTACTTATGAAAATACGCGTCGGAGTCCTATTCGGAGGGATGTCGGTCGAGCACGAGGTATCCGTCATCTCCGGTCTGCAGGCATATCATGCGTTACCGAGAGATAAATATGAGCCGGTCCCGATATATATTACGAAAGAGGGCAAGTGGTACACCGGCGAAGCGGTCGGCTCCATCGACGAATACAAGGATCTCCCGGGCTTGCTTCGCAAAAGCACGAACGTAATGCTGTTTACGAACGAGAACGGGGCGCATCAGTTGGTCGCGACCAAGAAATCCTGGTTCAAGAATCCGGTCGTCGACGAAATCCACGTCGCCTTCCCCGTCACCCACGGGACGTTCGGCGAAGACGGCGCATTGCAGGGCTTGCTAGAGTTCCAGAAGGTGCCTTACGTCGGCTGCGACGTACTGTCCTCGGCGCTCGGCATGGATAAGGTCGTCATGAAAGCCGTCGTCCGCAGCGCCGGGCTGCCCGTCGTGGATTTCGTAACGTTCTACGGTCACCAATGGTCGGAGGATCCTAGCTCTTGCATCGCTAAGGCCGAAGCGCAGCTGAAGTACCCGGTCATCGTCAAGCCGGCGAACCTCGGCTCGAGCGTCGGCATCGAGATCGCGGCGGATACCGAGGAGCTGACAAGCGCGCTCGGGAACGCCTTCGGCTTCGCGGACAAAGTCATTATCGAGCGCGTGGTCCAGAATTTGAAAGAGGTCAACTGTTCGGTCATCGGGGACCACGAGTCGGTAGAAGTGTCCGTCTGCGAAGAAGTGCTCAAGACGAGCGAAATCTTGAGCTATCAAGATAAATACTTGAATCAAGCGTCGAAGGGCATGTCCGGGACGAACCGCATCATCCCCGCCGACATCTCGCCGGAGATGACGGAGGAAGTCCAAGCATTGGCGAGGCAGACGTTCATGGAGCTCGGCTGCAACGGCGTGTCGCGGATCGACTTCCTCATCGACCAGGACGAGGGCAAGGTGTATGTCAACGAGATCAATACGATCCCAGGCTCGCTGGCGTTCTACTTATGGGAGCCGAAGGGCAAGAGTTTCGAGCAGATGACCGGCCAGCTCGTTCAGCTCGCGCTGAAGCGGCACCGGACGAAGTCGCAGCTGACGTTCAGCTACGACACGAACCTCCTGGCGCTGCAAGGCAAGGGCGGCGGGTCGAAGAAGCTCGGCAGATAGTCATTGCAGTAGGGACGGATGGAATCGGATAGCGATCGCGAAGAGAGATGAGAACCTCATCTCTCTTTCTGCTTTATCGGAGGCGCATGAAACCAGGATTTGCCACGTACGTATTGATATGTATTCGATATTCAACCTTAGGAGGCGGCGATATTGTCTTTGTTTAAGAGGCTTCGAGACCTGACCCTATCTAACGTCAATGCGTTGATCGACAAAGCGGAGGATCCGATCAAGCTGACGGATCAATACATTCGGGATATGACGGAGGACTTGGGGGACGCGGAGAAAGCCGTAGCCGCGCAGATCGCCTTGGAGAAGAAGTTCAAGCGGCTCTACGAAGAACAAGTCGAACTCGTAGAGAAGCGCACGCAGCAAGCTCATATGGCGGCGCAAGCGCAGAACGTCGACTTGGCGCGCCGGGCGTTGGAGGAGAAGAAAGCCGCCGAAGGCAAGATGGCCGAATATAAATCCGGCTACGACTTGAATCTGAAGCTGGCCAACGACCTTCGGGCGAAGCTGGAAGAGATGCGCAAGGAATTGACGGAGCTGAAGAACAAGCGCGAGATGCTCGTCGCCCGTTACAACGCGGCGAAGGCGCAGACCGAAATCAATAAAGCGATGAACGGCTTCGGATCCGATTCGGCCGCCGCGGGGCTCAAGCGGATGGAAGAGAAGATGCTTCAGATGGAGGCGCAGGCCGAAGCGAGCAACAGCTTGTACGCTTCTAAGGGCAAGTCGCTCGACGACGAGTTCAAGGAGCTCGGCAAGGATAAGGCCGTCGAAGACGAATTGGCCGCGTTGATGAAGCAATACGAGAACAAGGATAAATAAGCCGAAGCCGACCTACAACCGGATACGAAGTGCGCCTGTATGAGACGAAAGCTGCGATAGCGACATACAGGCGTTTTACATTTAAGGACCGTTCGGGGGGATTTGTTTTGACTTGGATCGATTACGCCCGAATTCCCGTATGGACGGGAATGGGCGCATTGCTCTTATTTTTAATCATGTACCTGGACTCGCTGACGACGCGCTATCAGGACATTCAAGAGATGAAAGCCGGCAACGTGGCGGTAACGACGCGATTCATGATGAAGCTGATCGCGCAAGCGTATATTTTGGGGCAGTCGATCGCCAAGTCCGACGTCATCTGGGAAGCGATCATCATCTCCGTCGTCTCCTTCGTGTTGCTGTTCGTTCTGGAGTGGCTGGCGCGGACTGTCTTGTCGAAACTCACCCATTTCCAATTGGAAGAAGGCATACACGAAGGGAAAATCGCCAACGCGCTCTTCGCGGGTTCGCTTCACCTCGCAGGCGCCTTGATCATCGGAGCGGTCTAATTCCTGAACATAAGGAGCGGCAAGATGAGTGTATTCCGACGTATTAAAAATCTAGTTAGCAAGCCGGCGCCGCCGATGCCGGAGAAGAGCATCCTCACGATCGGGCCGGGCGACGTCTGCGAGGTGTCGCTCGCGACCTATCAGGTCGTCGGACGCACGCAAAATCGACAGCGCAACGCGATCGTCCTCACGCTGCAGGACGGAACGGCGATTCGGTATCTCGCGATCGAGGATCGCGAACGGACGTTGTTCGCCCTGTACGAACCGATCGACGGACGGCTGGATTCCTTCGAAGAAGTGCCGACGACCCTAGAGTTGGACGATCGCGCCTATCACATGGAGGAGCATTATTCCGGTATCATCCAATCGAGCGGGAAGACGCCGTTCCGACAGGGCGGGGAGCAATACGTATGGCAGTACGTATCGGATGACCGAATGCTGCTTCGCATCGAGTGGCAAGACGGAAGGTTCATGCTGTACGAGGGCGAGTCCGTGCTCCCGGCCGACGTTCGCGTGCTGCGCGGCGGGTAAGGAGGGAAATCATTGAAATCGTGGCTGTCCCGGGGGATAAAGCATCTCCTGATTTTGAGTTTGATCGTCCCGGTATTGGCCGGATGCATGCAAAGTTTCGAAGTCGGCGAGACCTATCCGTTGGAGTCGGTCAGCGGTTCGGGGAACGAGACGTCCTACGTGTATCGGGCGGCGGACCGGAACGTCCCGGAGGTCGCGAACGAGCTGGCGGAACGGAAACGGCCGCAGCAGCAATCCGAGGAAGACGCGGAGCGCATGTTCTTGGTCTACGCCGACGAGATCGTTCAAGTGCAGCAAGATCCCGAACAGCCGGAAGATACGCTGATCGAGATCAGCAGCCGAGAGTATGTCCGTCAGAATTACAGCCCGAGCTTCTTGGAAGCTTATATCATCGCTTCCGTCATCGGGGATTTGTTCGACCGCGGGCGATATGCGGGGGGCGACTATAGAGGGTACGGCAGCAAGGGCGCATACGCCCCTAAGCAAACCTATCGCACGCCTACGGTCGACGATAAGAAGATGGCGCCGCCGGTCACTGTGAATCGGTCCGGCAGCATCGTCCGTCGCTCGTCCGACGCGGACGCTTCGGCGTCGAAGAGCGCTGCATCGCCCGGCTCGTCGGCTTCCCCCGGCAAGATCGTGAGGGACGGAAGCGGTTCCTCCAGCGAGAAGAGCAGCGTCCTCACGAAGCCGAAGAAGACGAAGGCGCCGAAGATCAGCAAGCGAACCGGCAAGATCGGCCGGCGACGATGAAGGCGGATACGACCGCTTAAACAAAGAGCGAATCAGACCCGACGGGCCGATTCGCTCTTTTTCCTTCATGATCCGATCGCCGTCGGCGAAAGCCAAGCCCACGCCGGCAGATTCCTCGTTACGCCGAAGGCGAGCGCCGCCGTTACCATCGCGGCCATGACCGCCCGGCTCGTCCGTCGCATCCCCCTTCGATTCGCGAGAAAGTAGACGAAAAGCAAGGGGAGCAGGCCGAACGCCAATGCGTTGTACCGGAACGCCTGAGGCAGATCCCCCTCGAGCAGCGATAAAGCGGCTCTCGTCATGCCGCAGCCCGGGCAATACAACCCCGTCGCTTCGTGGAAGACGCAGGGAATGCCGAGGCCGGTCGCCGGCAGCCAGACCTTCAAGTACAGCAGCCCTCCGGCGGCGGCCAAGGAGCCATGAATCCATCGAGGGCTCCTTGCGACCGTCGCGAACGCCGAGTTAAGCCAGCTTGTTGACATCCGCCTGAACCAGCGCATACGTGACGATCCCGAGGCCGAAAATCGTCAGCACGAGGTAGAGAACCGAATTGTCCGTTCCTGGAATGCCCCGCTGCCGCTGCGCCGACTCGACGAGCTTGCCGGCCTGGTAAGACCAGATAATGCTCCAGATGCCGCAAGTGACGATGCTCAGCAGGAAATGCTTGCCCCCTGTGAAGGAAGGGTCCCCGCTTATCCGCCCGACGTCGTTCGTTAGGACGATAAACCAATAGATTCCGTAAATCCCGCAGGTTACTAGCGTCAGGACGACCGCCAACCCGATACTTCTCTCTTGAACCATTCCGCACCGCCCGCATCATATTTCGCTTCAAACAACATCTTCCGACAACAAATGACAAAAATGCACTATTCATCATAGGAAACAACCGACGGAAATACAAGAGAAAATTATTAATTAACCCTATTTCGGAAGTGGACGATTTATTCATCGGGAATGGGAAGCGGGGCAACCTATGGGAGGAAGGGGAAGAGGCTTGACAATATAACACCTATTGGTGTTATATTAAACGTGAAACCAAAAGGTGTTATAAAAAGAACGGAGGGTATCATTCGCATGCAATCTCAAGATACGATTCCAGACATTCGCAAGACCGTCGTCCTCAACGTCCCGATCGAGAAGGCGTGGAAGGCGATCGCCACCTCGGAGGGAATCGCCGGCTGGTGGATGCCCAATACGTTCGAGCCGGTCGTCGGGAAGGACTTCATTCTTCACGCGGGCCCGTTCGGCGATTCGCACTGCAAGGTGACGGAGATCGAGCCTCCGCATCGCGTCGGCTTCGATTGGGGTGCGGAATGGCATCTGACGTTCGAGTTGAAAGAAGTCGACGGCAAGACGGAATTCACCTTGATCCACTCCGGCTGGGATCCGGCGAAGACGACGGAATTCGGACAGCCGCACGCGGTCGTTCGCGGCATCATGGACAACGGCTGGGAGAAGATCGTCGCCGAGGCGCTGCCCGCTTACGTCGAGGCGTAAGATGCCGGTTGCGGAAGCTAGGTACGACGTATTTCAGGCGGTCGCCGATTCGACGCGACGGAGCATGCTAACGCTGCTCGCGGAGACGGATACGGAACTGCCCATCTCGCGCATCGCGGAGCACTTCCCGATCAGCCGAACGGCCGTCAACAAGCATCTGCATGTCCTTACGGAAGCGGGCCTCGTCAGCAACCGGAAGGTCGGACGGGAGACCCGATATAAGCTGCGGCCGGATCCGCTGCGCGACCTTCAACGATGGCTGACGTACTTCGATCGCTATTGGGACAATAAGCTGATTGCGTTGAAGGCGTTCGTCGAGGAGGACGATTCGGAACGGGTCGAAGGATAAGAATGAAAGAGAAGAACCTCCCGTCTCGATCGGACGGGAGGTTCTTCTCTTGGTTCGGATGCCGCTTACGGCAGTACGTTCCCAGCGGCGCGGTAGATGTCGTACCACTCCTGGCGGGTCAACGTGATTTCGGCGGCCTTGAGGCAATCCCGCAGACGGTCGAGATTCATCGTGCCGAGCACCGGCTGCATGCGCGCCGGATGGCGAAGCAGCCACGCGATGGCGATCGTCGTATTGGTTACGCCGTACGCCGCCGCGACCTCGTCGATCTTCCGATTCAGCTCCGGGAACTTCTCGTTGCCGAGGAAGACGCCCTCGAAGAAGCCGTATTGGAACGGGGACCACGGCTGAATGGTGATGTCGTTCAGCCGGCAGAAGTCGAGCACGCTGCCGTCGCGGTTGACGGCGGCCTCATTTTCCATATTGACGTTGATTCCGCTCGAGATCATCGTAGCGTTGGTGATGCTGAGCTGCAGTTGGTTCGCGACGATCGGCTGCTTCACGAATTTCCGAAGCAGCTGGATTTGCATCGGGTTTTGGTTCGAGACGCCGAAGTGGCGCACCTTGCCCGAGCGCTCCAGCGTATCGAACGCCTCGGCGACTTCCTCCGGCTCGACCAGCGCGTCCGGACGATGCAGCAGCAGGACGTCCAAATAATCGGTCTTCAGTCGCTTCAAGATGCCGTCCACCGAATCCAAGATGTGCTCCTTGGAGAAGTCGAACATCCCCTTGCGGATGCCGCACTTCGATTGCAGGATCATCTCTTCGCGCACCGAAGCGTTCATTCCGATCGCGTCGGCGAACAGCTCCTCGCAAGCGCCCCCTCCGTAGATGTCCGCATGATCGAAGAAGTTCGCCCCTTCCTCCATCGCCGTTCGCACGAAGCGTTCCGCTCCGGTCTTGTCGAGGGACGTAATGCGCATGCAGCCGACGGCGACGACCGGCACCTGTAACGAGCTCTGTCCTAACGGAATCGTTCTCATGGGTTGAAATCCATCTCCTCTTTGATACAAAAATCCGTTGCTTCTTCGATTGTGACACAGACGGACAGGCGTGACAACCGAACCGGCCGCCGGAAGGAACCGGAGCCGCGATGGAGAATACATAATGCTAGAAAATCGTTCCGTCGTTCGGCTGAAACGGGATATTTTGCTCGGATGGAAGGCATATTTACAATCGTAACCATTTTTTGAGTCGTTGGGGGAGGGGCTTCGATGGAAAAGCGGGCCTTCGGGAACACCGGCGCGTCGTTCCCGATTCTAAGCTTCGGCGCGCAGCGGATCGTCGACGATCACGGCTGCGCGGAGGAAGAGGCGGTCCGGATCGTGAACCGGGCGATCGACGAAGGGATCACTTATTTCGACACGGCGCCGATCTACTCCGACGGGCAGTCGGAGGAGCGGCTCGGGAAGTCGTTCGGGGCGCGCAGAGACCAGGTGTGGATCGCCACGAAGACGATCGACCGGACGAGGGACGGCTCGTGGCGGTCCCTCGAGGGCAGCCTCAAGCGGCTGCGGACGGACCATGTCGAGGAGTGGCGGCTGCACGACGTGCGGACGATGGAGCAGCTAGACGCCTGCTTCGCGAGGGACGGCGCGCTGCAAGCGCTCCTCGAGGCCAAGGAGCAGGGCGTCATCAAGCGAATTAGCATTAGCGGACACACGAATCCGAGCGTACAGCTCGAGGCGATCGAGCGGTTTCCGTTCGACAGCGCGCTGGTCGCGCTCTCCGCGGCGGATCAGTTCATCTACAGCTTCGCGCACGAGTTCGTCCCGAGAGCGAACGAGAAGGGCGTCGCGGTCGTAGGCATGAAGGTGCTCGGCCTCGGCCGGCTGGCGCAGTGGTACGAGCAAGCGCTGCGATATACGTGGTCGCTGCCGATCGCTACGGCGATTATCGGGATGGAGTCGATGGAGCAGCTGGAAAACAATCTGGCGGTCGCGCGAAGCTTCCGTCCGATGACCGAGATCGAACGGCTGGAGTTTGCGAAGGAGATCATCCCGATGGCGAATCCGGACGTCCTGCGGTGGAAGGCGAAGGATTGGAGCAATGCGGAAGAATGGGCGGAACGGGCGTAAACCCGGTTCGCCCCTCTCCTACACGATACGGAGGTGCGGGTTTATGAAAGCGCTATTTATCGGAGGTACGGGAACGATCAGCTCGGCGATTACGAGACAGCTGGCGGAGCAAGGGCACGAGTTGTATGTGATCAATCGTGGCCGTCGGAACGATCGGCTGCCGGACGGCGTGCGCGCGCTGACGGCCGATATCCACGACGAAGCGCAGGTTGCGGGCTTGATCGACGGCATGCGGTTCGACGTCGTGGCCGACTTCATCGCCTTCGAGCCGGCGCAGCTGGAGCGGGACTACCGTTTGTTCGCCGGAAAGACGAAGCAGTTCATGTTCATCAGCTCGGCCTCGGCGTATCAGACGCCGTTGTCCGACTACCGGATTACCGAAGGCACGCCCTTATCCAATCCTTATTGGCTGTATTCCCGCAACAAGATCGCCTGCGAAGAATATCTCGTCCGGATGTACCGCGAACACGGCTTCCCGATCACGATCGTCCGGCCGAGCCATACGTACGACGAGCGCTCCATTCCGCTCGGCGTTCACGGGCGCAAGGGGACTTGGCAGGTCGCCAAGCGGATGCTGGAGAACAAGCCGGTCATCATCCACGGGGACGGGACGTCGCTGTGGACGATGACGCATAACAGCGATTTCGCGAAGGGCTTCATCGGCCTGATGGACAACATTCACGCGATCGGGGAGTCGGTTCACATTACGTCGGACGAGACGGTGACGTGGAATCAAATTTACGAGATTATCGCAGACAGTCTCGGCGTCGAGCTTCGCGCGGTGCACGTGGCGTCCGAGTTTCTCGCGGCGTGCAGCGACATCGATTATCGAGGCGGCTTGCTCGGCGACAAGGCGAACTCGGTCGTGTTCGACAACGCGAAGCTAAAGCGGCTCGTGCCGGACTTCGTAGCGACGACGCGGCTCGATCAAGGGCTGAAGGCGACGATTCGGAACATCTTGGCGCATCCGGAGCTGCAGCAGGAAGACCCGGAATTCGACGCGTGGTGCGATCGCGTCGTCGGGGCGATGGAAGCGGCCGCCAGAGCGGTGAAGGAAGGATGACGGAAACGATTGGGCGCTTATAAGAAGCCGATTGAATTGCAGGCGAACATCGAGCGGATGGAGCTCGAGCTGACGAAATGGAACGCCGAAAGGTCGCTTACGCCGACGAAGCGGCAGGTGGAAGCGACCGACGTCGGGGGTTGCGTTCTGCTCCAGGACCGGACGGACCCGCACTCGATGTACTATAACCGAATCAAAGGGTTCGGCGCCGGCGACGTTCCAAGGCTGCAGGAGATCTTGGCATGGTACCCGGCCAGCGACGCCGCGCCTTGCTTCGACATGACGCCGGACCGTACGGGGCCGGAGGCGAGCCGCGCGTTGGCCGACGCGGGCTTCCTCCCGGCCGAGCAGCTTGCGTTCATGGCGGCGGAGCCGTCCGATGCGGAGGCCGCGACGTCCTTCGACATCCGTCTGGTGACCGAGCGCACGGCGGAGACGTTCATCCGATGGATCGAGGCGTCTTCGCCGGGGCAGCCGATCGCGGACGCGACGGTCGAGCGAACGAAGGGGTACTTCTGGCAGCCGCACTTCCGCAATTACATGATCGAAATCGACGGCAGCCCCGCCGCGATGGCGTCGTTGTTCCTCCATGGCGGCGAGGCGTACCTCGCGAACGACTACACGTTCGAAGCGTACCGGGGGCGAGGCTGCCAGACCGCCTTGATCCGCAGAAGGCTTGCGGACGCCGCTCGCCTCGGCGCGAAGGCCGTCTATACGGACGTCGTCTTCGGTACGCCCAGTCATGCCAATATGGAAAAGGCCGGCTTCCGTACCGCGTTCGTCAATACGTTCTGGTGCAAGGGGTTATAACTCATTAGGATGACGACAGCGCGTTCCGGACGCTGAGAATGTACTTCGCGGTGTCGAGCGGGTTGACGCCGCGGCGGGGGCGCTCCGCCCAAACGTCCGGCGGACACTCCTCGTAGCCGTCGAAGAACGTAGATAACGCGGCGCGGCCCTTGGTCATCGAGCCGAGCTTGACCGCGTATTCGAGCGACGTCGCCACGGGCACGCGGCCGTGGATCGTCATGCGGTCGCCGTGCGGCTCCGGCGCTTCGAACGTCGCGCGCATGAGGACGAGGTCGTTCATCACCTTGCCGCCGAACTCCTCGGGCACGGTCAGCCGGAAGCGAAGCATCGGCTCGAGCAGCTTCGTGCCGATCCGGTTCAGGCCGTCCATGATGCCCATCGGCGTGGCGACGACGAAGTCGAGCGGATGCGTGTGCCAGACGTGGTGCTGTCCTTCGACGAGCGTAATGCGCACGTCGACGACCTCCCACCCGTACAAGCCTTGCTGTAGCGCTTCGGGGACGCGGCGGGCGACCTCGTTCTGGTACTGCGGCAGCAAGTCTTCGGCGCGCACCTGCGCGTCGTATCGCAAGCCCGCCCCTCGAGGCAGCGGCTCCATCTGGAAGCGCAGAATCGCCCAGCACGGCTTCGGCATCGTGTACGCGACGAAGCCTTCTCCGGCGCCGCGGAGCGTCTCCTTATAGATGACGGACGGCTGTCCGAACGTCACGGCGAGGCCGAATCGGCTCTCGAGCAGGCGGGACAAAATTTCGAGCTGGATCGGACCCATCACCTTCAGATGCAGCTCGCGCTCTTCCTGCAGCCATTGCAAGGACAGCAGCGGGTCCTCGTCCGCGAGCTCGTGCAGGGCGGCGATGACGCGCGGGTAGTCGTGTTCGTTCGCCCAATGCACTTGCACGGTAAGAAGCGGGACCGCGAGCTTCGCTTCCTCCGGCACGCCATCCCCGGTGCCGAGCACGTCGCCGATCCGCGCCTGCTGAAGGCCGCAGACGGCCGCGATGTCCCCGGCCGTCAGCACGCCGACGTCCTCCGACTTCTGCCCGTCGACCTTCCGAATTTGCGTCACCTTCTCGTCGGCGCCGAGCGTCAGGTTGCGAACGGGATCGCGGTTGCGGAGGGTACCCTGGTACAACCGGACGTACGCCATGCGTCCCATCGTCTTGTCGCGTTCGATCTTGAAGACGACGCCGGATACGGGAGCCGACGCGTCGCCGCCGGGCTCGGGGAGGTACAGGGCGATGGCTTCCATCAGCTCTCGGATGCCGATCCCCTTGCTCGAGGCGCCGAACAGCACCGGGAACAAGGCGCTTCTCCGGGCGAGCGAACGGAAGGCCGTCCGCCACGACGCCAAGCCGGCATCGGCATCGGGCACGCCCTCCTCGAAATATCGCTCCATCAGCGATTCGCTCGTCTGGGCGACGCTCTCGATCAGCTCCGTTCGGGAGGCGATCGCGCCCGGCTCGCGCTCGGCGGCGTTCCAGAGGTCCCTCGCGCCGTCGAACGTCTCCGCCGCGCCGATGGGTTGCTGCACGGGCGTCGCGAGCGGGGACAGGTGCTTATGGATATCGTTCAGGACGCGAGCCGCGTCGGCGCCGGCGCGGTCCATCTTGTTGACGTAAAGGATCGTCGGGATGCCCAGCTTGCGGAGCGCGTGCCAGATGACTTCGGTCTGGGCCTGCACGCCTTCCACGGCGGAGAGGACGAGAACCGCGCCGTCCATGACGCGGAGCGACCGTTCGACCTCGGAGAGGAAATCGACGTGGCCCGGCGTATCGACGACGTTGACCGAGACGCCGTTCCATTGGAACATCGTCGTCGCCGCCCGCACCGAGATGCCGCGCTCGCGTTCGACGTCCAGCCAATCGGTGGAGGCGGTGCCCCGATCCACGTCGCCCAGCGCGCGGATGCGGCCGCTTTCGTATAAGAGGTGTTCGGTCGTCGTCGTCTTGCCCGCGTCGACGTGGGCGAAGATGCCTACGTTGCGCCGGGACGGCGACGGAGGAGTCGCATTCATTTTCCATAAACCTCCTTGCGTACTTCACCCATTATACCATGTCCCTTCCTTTTCAATTGCGCTTAAGTGTGGTACGGTTGAACTTACGATTTCAAATGGAGAATTAGAGTAGGAGACCTTTAATGAACTTTAAAGCATTGAACATAATCCCCCCGATCCTGCAGGCGCTGGCGAAGGAAAACTACGAGAAGCCGACGCCGATTCAAGAGCAGGCGATTCCCGCCGTGCTGGCCGGCCGCGACGTCTTCGGCTGCGCGCAGACGGGGACGGGGAAGACGGCGGCCTTTTCCGTGCCGATCCTTCAGCTGCTGCATTCGCGCCCGCGGAAGCAGGGGGAACGCCGACGCATTCGCGCGCTCGTCCTGTCGCCGACGCGGGAGCTGGCGATTCAGATCGACGAGAGCATGCAGGCGTACGGCCGGTTCACGGGCCTGAAGAACGTCTCGATCGTCGGAGGGGTATCCCAGAAGCCGCAGGAGCAGGCGCTCGAGCGCGGCGTGGACATTCTGATCGCGACCCCGGGGCGGCTCATCGACTTGATCAACCAGAAGGTGGTCGACCTGCGGCACGTGGAGATTTTGGTGTTGGACGAAGCCGACCGCATGCTCGACATGGGCTTCATCAACGACGTGAAGAAGGTCATCGCGGCGATTCCGGCGAAACGGCAGACGCTGTTCTTCTCGGCGACGGTGCCGCCGGAAATTTCGAAGCTGGCGAACTCGCTGCTCGTGAACCCGGTCAGCGTCGAAGTGACGCCGGTGTCCTCGACGGTGGATCGGATCGAACAATCGTTGTATTTCGTGGATAAGGAAAATAAGCAGAAGCTCCTTACGGACCTGCTGCAGGACCGATCCATCTCGTCCGCGCTCGTGTTTACGCGTACGAAGCACGGCGCCGACCGCGTCGCCAAAGGGCTGACGCGATCGAACATCGCCGCCCAAGCGATCCACGGCGACAAGTCGCAGAACGCGCGGCAGGCGGCTTTGAATAACTTCAAGAACGGCACGACGCGCGTGTTGGTGGCGACGGACATCGCGGCGCGGGGCATCGATATCGAAGAGCTGTCCCACGTCATCAACTTCAACCTGCCGAACATTCCGGAGACGTACGTGCACCGGATCGGCCGGACGGGGCGCGCCGGACATAGCGGCGTGGCGATTTCCTTCTGCGAGCAGGAAGAAATTCCGTATTTGAAAGATATCGAAAAGGTAACGAAAAAAACGATCCCGGTCGTGAAGGATCACCCGTACCCGATGACCGGCGCGATGCCGGCCGCGAAGCCGGAGCCGCAGCGCGGGCAGCAGCCGCGCGGGCAACAACCGCGGGGTCAGCAGCCGAGAGGTCAGCAGCCGCAGGGTCAGCAGCGGGGGCCGCAGTCGCAGCCGTCGCAGCGGGGCGCGGGCTCGTCTTCACCGCGCAGCGGCGGGCAATCGCCGCGACAGGAGCGGCAGGCGTCTTCGCCGAAGCCGTCGGAACCGCGGAGGCAGCCGGTGGCGGCGTCGACCGGCGCGAATCGGTCGCACCGAGGATCGGGCGGAAGATAACGAAGGGGGCGCAGCCATGAAGACGATGTTTCGGTACAACTGGATGGTGCGCGAGGCTTGGTATGCGTGGTGTGAAGGCGTCCCCGAGGAAGAGCTGCTTCGCGAGCGGACGGGCGGCGTCGGCGGTATCCTGCGCACGCTGTTCCATATGGTCGACGTGGAGTGGAGCTGGATTCGCGTCATGCAGGGCGAGCCGGACTTCCAAGAGGATTTCGCCGGATACCGGAGCCTCAAGCGGGTGAAGGAGCTGGACCGACGGTTTCGTCCCGAGGTGGAAGCGTTCGTAGACGCCTGGCACGACGGGTTGGAGCGGCGGCCGTTCCACGATCGCCGCGCGGACGGCACGGTCGTCGTCGACGCTTGGGGCGAAATTATGCGCCATGTCGTCGCGCACCATATCCATCATGCCGGACAGCTGTCGGTATGGGCGCGGGAAGTCGGGAAGGCGCCGGTGTCTCCCAATGTCATCGGGCGGGGCTTGATCGCCCCGGATCTATAAACATGCGAGTCTGGAGCGGACGGAGGCGTTCGCTCTTTTTTCTATGGATAATTCCGATCGTGGCAACCGCCTCGCATCAGGGGTATACTGGGTGGTAACTTATTCGTAAGGGTGGAACCGAGCATGACAACTACGGGAATCCGAAATATTCGATGGATCGCCGGCGACGAGACGGTTTCGGGCAGCGTGCTGGTGCGGGACGGCCGCATCGTCTCCGTGCACGCGGAAGCCGACGCCGTCTGGACGGACGTCGACGAGTTCGTCGACGGGAACGGGCGGCTGCTCATTCCGGGCATGATCGACGTGCACATTCACGGCGCCGAGGGCTTCGATATGATGGACGGCACGACGAAGAGCGTGGAGGTCGTGTCGGAGGCTTGCGCGCGGACCGGCTGCACGTCCTTCCTCGCGACATCCGTCTCGTCCACGTTGGAGGACTTGCTGACGATGATCGACAGCGTCGCGCAGACGGTCGGCCGCGAGCCGGGCGCCCGCATCGTCGGGATGCACATCGAGGGGCCGTATTTGAATGTGAAACGCAAGGGGATGCAGAACGAGAAATATTTGCGCCATCCGGATCGGGACGAGATGGGCCTCATTCTCCAGAAGGCGGGCTCGTTGATCCGCATGGTGACGTTGGCGCCGGAGCTGCCGGGCGGCATGGAGATGATCGGCTACTTGAAGGAGCGGGGCGTCATCCCGGCGCTCGCGCATACGGACGCGACGTACGAGGAAGCGGTCGAGGCGTTCCGCGGCGGCGCGAGTCACGTGACGCATTGCTGCAACGGTATGCGCCCGATCCATCACCGCGATCCGGGCCTGATCTTGGCCGCCTTCGAGGCGGACCACGTCAGCGTGCAGGCGATCGTGGACGACGTGCACCTGCACCCGGCGATGGTTCGCCTCTTGTACCGCGAGAAGGGGCCGGAGAAGATGGTGCTGATCACGGACGCGCTGCAGGCGATGGGCATGGGCGACGGCACGTACACGTTCGGCGGGCACGAAGTGAAGGTGGCGGACGGCGTCGCGACGTTGGCCGACGGCACGCTCGCGTCGAGTACGGTGACGATGAACGAGGCGCTGGCGAAGACGGTGAAAGCGGGCATCCCGCTGCGAGACGCCGTCGCGATGGCGACGCGGACGCCGGCCGACCTGCTCGGCTTGCCGACGAAGGGCCGGATCGAGCCGGGCGCGGACGCGGATCTCGTGTTGTTGGACGAGCGGTTCGAGGTAGAGTGGACGATGGTCGGCGGGAACGTGGTCTATCGCCGAGCATAGAAGGGGGGGCGCCTCGCGAAGGCGTCCTTTTTTGTGGGCTGGGCGGCGGGAAATTCCGCTTAAGCTCAACAATGAGCTTAGTGAGCCCTGTTAGTCGGAAAATACCGCCTATAAGCTCGAATTCGAACTTCCCACGAAAAGCGCCACTCCTTTGATGCGTACTTGGACGAATTCGCTTTGATAAACTCGCGCGCCAAGCGTGAGAGGCCATTTTCGCGCGGGAGTCCTATTTCCTAGGCAATATGCGGGCTCGGAGAGAATAGATATCTGTGGGTGCGATTTCCGTTGCCACTTGTTGGAAATTCGGATATCATTCGAAGATAGTGAATTTGAGGAGGAAGAATATGGAGCCGAACGGACCGCATTTGTTTTTGATAACGGGGATTATGGCAAGCGGCAAGTCGACCGTCGCGCAGCTGATGGCCGAGCGATTCGAACGATCCGTTCATCTTCGCGGGGACGTCTTCCGCAAGATGATCGTGAACGATCGGGTCGAGGCGAAGCCGGACGGCGACGCGGACGGGCTCGCGCAGCTTCGCTTACGGTACCGGCTGGCCGCGCAAGCGGCGGACGCATATCTGGAGGCGGGATTTCACGTCGTCATGCAGGACGTCGTAGTCGGGGCGCTGCTGACGGATTTTCTGTCGTACGTAAACCATCGGCCGTTGCACTTGGTCGTGTTATGCCCCTCCGTCGCCGCCGTCGAAGCGCGGGAGGCCGGCAGAGGGAAGAAGGGGTACGGGATTTGGACGGCGTCCCAGTTGGACGACGTATTACGGACGGAGACGCCGAGGCTAGGGCTGTGGCTCGATTCCACCGAGTGGACGCCGGAGGAGACGGTATCTCGCATTCTCGAGCGCGTGTGGGACGAAGGGTGTATCGACGGCCGCAAATAAATTATTGTAAAGGTATTGACTTGCGGAACTGTAAACATTACTGTAACAGATAGCGGGCCGCCGATCAAAGAGCTCGTCAAACAAGATTTTCTAGAGGATAGGAAGTGGATTCATGGTAAAGCAATATAATACGAAAGCCATCATGGCGTCGCTGCTCATCTGCGGCTTCGTCGGCATGTTCAGCGAGACGGCATTGAACATCGCGATCAGCAATTTAATGGTCGTGTTCGACATCTCGGCCGCGACCGCGCAATGGTTGACGACGGGCTTCCTCCTTACCCTCGGCATTCTCATGCCGATGACAGGGTTGCTGCTGCAATGGTTTACGACGAGACAGCTGTTCGTCGGTTCGCTGGCGAGCTCCATCGTCGGCACCTTGATCGCGGCGCTCGCGGTCAACTTCGAGATGCTGATGGTCGCGCGCGTCCTGCAAGCGGCCGGCATGGGTCTCTTGATTCCGCTCATGTTTAATACGATTCTGGTCGTGTATCCGCCGGAGAAGCGCGGCGCGGCGATGGGCTTCGTCGGCCTCGTCATCATGTTCGCGCCGGCGACCGGACCGACCGTCGCAGGACTCATGATCGAGTATTTAACGTGGCATTACATTTTCTGGCTGTCGCTCCCGGTGTTGATCGTCGGGTTGCTCGTTGGGCTCAAGTATTTGGAAAATGTCACCGAAGTCACGAAGCCGCACATCGACATCCTGTCGGTCGCGCTGTCCACGGTCGGCTTCGGGGGCGTCGTCTTCGGCTTCAGCAAAGCGGGCGAAGGCTCGGAGGGATGGGGCCATCCGGTCGTCGTCGCTTCGATCGCCGTCGGCTTGGTCGCGCTCGCCCTGTTCGTCTTGCGGCAAGTGTTCATGCGCGAACCGATGATGAACATGCGCGTGTTCAAGTATCCGATGTTTATCGTCGGCCTTCTCATGGTGCTCTCCTGCATGATGATCATCTTGTCGAGCATGATCATCCTGCCGATGTACTTGCAGAACGGCATGGCGCTTTCCGCGTTCGCCGCGGGGCTTATGCTGCTGCCGGGCAGCGCGCTGAACGGCTTCCTGTCGCCGTACATGGGCCGGCTGTTCGACAAGTACGGGCCGAAGTGGCTCGTCATCCCGGGCCTCGCGATCGTCGCGGCGGCGCTATGGTTTTTCTCCGGCATCACCCCGACGACGTCGATCGCGTTCATCGTCGCGCTGCACATCGGCCTGATGGTCGGCATCTCCATGGTGTGGATGCCGGCGCAGACGAACGGCCTGAATCAGCTGCCGCCGGAGCTGTACCCGCACGGCACGGCCGTCATGAACACGCTGCAGCAGGTGGCTGGCGCAATCGGCACCGCCGTTGCGATCAGCATTCTGACGCAGGGCATGGAACGCTACCTCGGATCGTCGTCGGCGCCGACCGAAGTCGTCGAAGTCGCGAACGCGATGACGTTCGGTTCGCAGCACGTGTTCTTGTTCGCGATGATCGTGACGCTGGTCGGTCTCGCGATGGCGTTCTTCATCCGCCGCGTTATCGTAAATCATGCGGCGCCGATGCATTCGATGCACTAAGAAGAAGGGGACCTGCGGGTCCTCTTTTTATGTTGGGCGACCCGCTTTCGTAATGTTGCTCTCCTATGCGCGAGGGCTATGAGCGGGCGGGCGTCTGGCTTATACTGCTGTTATGAGGTGATGGCGCATGGAGCGAGAGCTATTCGAGCGCATCTACGCGACGGTCGCGCGGCGGGAGTCGACGTACGACGGCGTATATTATACAGGCGTGAGGACGACGAAGATCGTCTGTCGGCCGTCCTGTCGGGCGAAGACGCCGAAGCCCGAGAACGTGACGTTCTACCCGTCGCTGGAAGCGGCGCTCGCCGCGGGCTTTCGGCCGTGCAAGCGGTGCAAGCCGGAAGAGAACGGCGCTCTGTCGCCGGACGCGGCGATGGCCGCTCAAGCGGACGCCATCTTGGCCGGGCGCTACGCGGATAAGGTGACGCTGGCGGCGCTGGCCGACGAGCTCGCGGTGAGTCCGTACCATCTGCAGCGAACGTATAAGCGAGTGAGGGGCGTCTCTCCGGCGGAGACGGTGGAACGGCTCCGGCGCGAGGAAGCCGAGCGCCGGCTGGCGCGATCCGACGACAGGATCGCCGACATCGCGGCGTCGATCGGATTCGGCACGGCGTCGCATTTCACAGTCTGGTTCGCTCGCGGCACAGGGATGACGCCGACGGCGTATCGGAACGAGCGAAGAACGAGGAGCGAATGACGATGGGAGCGGGAACGACGATCTACCACTATACGCTGCCGGACGCGGAAGCGACCTGGACGCTGCTCGGGAGCGAGCGCGGCGTGTGCGGATTGTTATATAACGAAGAACAATTGGGCGAGGCGCGAACATGGCTGGAGAAGCAGAGACCGGGGGCGCAGCTCCGCGCCGACCGAGGTCCCTTCGAGGCGTTCGGCGCGGCGGATCGGCTGCGCCGCTACTTCGCGGGCGAGCGCGTCGGGTTCGAGGACATCCCGTTGGATCTCATGGGTACGCCGTTCCAACGGGAAGTATGGGCGGCGCTCGCGAACATTCCGTACGGCGAGGTGTGGACGTACGGCCGGCTGGCGGAGGAGATCGGCCGGCCGACGGCGACGCGCGCGGTCGGGGCGGCGAACGGACGGAATCCGCTGCCGGTCATCCTGCCCTGTCACCGCGTCGTGGGGGCGAACGGTACGCTGACCGGCTACCGGGGCGGGCTGACCGTCAAGAAGCGGCTGCTCGCGCTCGAAGGCATCGATCATGTCGAGGACCGCGGCCACGAGCGGTTCCGGTTTTAGTACGATGCTCGCGAGCTGCGCGGTCGTCGCGATCGCGCTGGCCGCCGCGCTTTCGATCGTCGTCGTCAGCTGGAAGAACGGCATCTCGCCGATGCCGGCGTCCGCGCCGGTGCGGCGAGCCGTCGCGGAGGCGGTCGCGCGGCTCGGTCCGACCGGCCGAATCGCGGAGGCGGGCGCGGGATGGGGCACGCTGGCGCTGGCGATCGCGAAGCGCAACCCGGGCCGGACGATCGTCGGCGTCGAAAACTCGCCGGTCCCGTGGATCGCGTCGAAGCTGCTCGCCGTCCTGTCCGGCGTCGGCGGGCGGGTTGCGTTCCGGCGGGGCGATCTATACGAATTCCCCTACGACGAGGTCGACCTCGTCGTCTGCTATTTGTACCCCGGGGCGATGCCGCGTCTAGACGGCGTATGGAAGCGTAGGTTGCGGCCCGGGACGCGCGTCGTCAGCGTAGGCTTCGCCATTCCCGGACGGCGGCCGGAGCGGGTCGTCGTCTGCCGGGACGTCTATGCGACGAAGGTGTACATATACCGCTACGGGATCGACATCGAGCTTGCCGAGTGATACATTAGGTGATAGCTAATAAATTAAGGTATCACCTAATTTTATCGAGGGGGAATATCGATGTTGGAATGGATGCTCCGACAAATCATGGCGCAGCGAGGCATCTGGTCCGGCGCCGAGCTGGCCCGCGTGTTGGAGGAGCGAGCCGGCTACCGGCTGTCGCCGCCTTCGGTCAGCGCGCTGCTGAACGGGCAGCCGAAGCAGATGAAGGCCGACACGTTGGACGCTCTATGTACGGCGCTGGATTGCACGCCGAGCGAGTTATGGGTGCATACGCCTCCTCGGCGTTCCAAGGGGGCTTGAACATGACCGTCCGGACGATATTGCCGTTCGGGGACCCGGCCTTGCGCTCGAAGGCGAAGCCGGTCGGGGACATCGCTCCAAGAATCCTGAAGACGCTCGACGATCTCTCCGATACGCTATACGCGGACGATGGCCGGGCCGGCCTCGCCGCGCCGCAGATCGGCATCCTCCGGCGCCTCGCCGTGCTCGATATGGGGGACGGGCTGATCGAGCTGATCGATCCGCGGATCGTGGAGCGGCAAGGCGCGCAGACCGGATTCGAGGCTTGCCTGTCGTTCCCCGGATTTTTCGGGCAGGTGGAGCGGGCGAGCTACGTGCGGGTCGAGACGACGGATCGCCAGGGGCGACGCGTGACGTTGGAGGCCGAGGGGGACGCGGCCCGCTGCATGCAGCATGAGATCGATCACCTGGACGGCATCCTATTCGTGGATCATGTCCGGGATCGGTGGTTGATTCACGAGAAGACGAAACAGAAGCTCGACGTGATGGACGTCGTGCGAAGAACGTATGCGAAGGACGGACGGTGAGCGGAGGCGCTCGCCGTCTTTTTCGTTAGAAGGAAGAAGGGCGGCGGCCGGCGAATATACAGGAAAAGGAAGCAATGACGAACGGGGGCGGCAGGGCATGTTCGGGAAAGGCAAAAATTCACCGGCGATGTATGCGCTGGGCATGTTGGCGATGATGATTCCAAGCCAGGCGTTCTCTTCGTTCTACAGCTATTATTACGTGGAGAAGCTGGGGCTGGGTCTCGGGCTGGCGACGCTGGCCCGCACGATCTTCCTCGTCTGGGACGCGGCGAATCAGCCGTTGTTCGGGTATTGGTCGGATCGAACCGACACGAAATACGGCCGCAGGCGGCCATGGATCGTAGGCGCGATTCCGCTGTTCATGCTGTCGTTCATTCTGGTGTTCAGCGTGCCGGAGGGGCTGCAGGGGTACGGCTTGTTCACGTGGTTTCTACTCGCCCTGGTGTTCTACGAAGCGGTCGCCACGGTGCTCTGGGTCAATTACGGCGCGCTGTTCCCCGAGCTGTTCCGCGGTCATGCGCTGCGGGCCAAAGCGTCCGCCGTGCAGCAAGGCTTCCAGATCGTCGCGCTGCTGATCGGGACGGCCGCCACGCCGCTATTGTTCGCGGCGATCGGCTTCGACGGCATGTCGATCGTCTATGCGATCGTCTTCGCGGCGTTGATGCTGCTGTTCGTAAGCTCCGTTCGCGAGGACGAGGAAGCGCGCCGGACGCCGCCGCTTCCGTTCAAGGAAGCGTTCCGGGAGACGCTGAAGAACGGCGCGTTCTGGACGTTCAACATCGCGAACTCCTTCGCGCAGACGGTGAACGGCTTGCTGAGCTCGATGATCCCGTTTTACGCCAAATACGTGTTGAAGATCCCGGAAGCGCAAGTCACGATCCTGCTCGCCGCGATGTTCATCTCCGTCATCCCGCTCGTCGGGGTATGGTACCGGCTCGTCCGCAAGATGGATCCGGTGAAGGGCTGGCGGTTGTCCCTTATCGCCTACGGGCTGTCCGTGATCCCGTTGTGGTTCGGCAACTCGCTCGCCACCGGTATCGCGGCGGGCATTCTCGTCGGGTTCGGGCTCGCCGGATTTTTCGTGACGCCGCCGATCGTCTCCGGCATGATCATCGATCGGGACTACGAGAAGACCGGACGTCGCCGCGAAGGAATCTACACGGCCGTGAGCGGCTTCATCACGCGCTCCAGCGGCCTGATCTCCGCCTTGGCGTTCCTCGTGGTCGGCATCCTCTTCGGGTACGAGAGCGGCGACAATCCGGGACCGAATCCGGAGGCGACGTTCCGGACGCTGATCAGCATCGTGCCGCTCGGACTGATCGCGATCTCGGTCGCCGTGTCGTTCTTCGTCAAGCTCGAGAAGGGGGAGCCGGCGGGAGAGAGGTAAGGGAATACAAAACGAAGAGACACCTGCGGAAACCGTCCGAGGTGTCTCTTCTTATTCGCCGCGCCTCCGCTCGATGAAGACGTGGAGATCCGTATCCGCCTTGCTCTGATTGCATAGGTTGCAAGCGCACACGCAGTTGACCGGCGTCGTATGTCCGCCCTTGGCCCGCGGGAGCAGATGGTCGATCGTGTCGCCGGGCTCTCCGCAGAAAAAGCAGGTGTACCGGTCCCGGTCCAAAATGTAACGCCGGAACGCCTTATTGCTGTAGATGCGGCGGATCGTATGCCGATTGACGACGACGGCGGCGTGCTCCTTGACGAGCGTGACCGCCGTCTCGAGGTCGGTCTCTTGGTACCAGCGCCGGCCTTTATCCGTCTTGCCGCGCATGCCGACGAGCCCTTGGCGGTTGACGCGAAGCACCGAGACGTCCGGGCCCTCGGGCCGCGGCGTCGGCGCGGGCAGCGGCGGCCGCCGCCACGAGGGCTTCTTAGGCTGCTGCTTCGCGGGATCCGCCGGGGGCGGGGGGGCCGCCGCGCGAGAAGGCGCCGGCTGCGGCTCCGCGGCGGGCAAGAGCTTCGTCTTGCGCTCGATCCGGCACGCGCGGCACGGTCCCCGTCTGGCGTTCTTACCGGCCCGACGGCCCGTGCGTCGCAGAAAGTCGGCGGCGGGCTTCGACGTTTGGCAATAGGCGCATATTTTGAATCGCTGTTCCGGAACGTCAGTCATGGTTCGCCGCCTCCTGTTCGTCGATTGAATTTCAGATGAATCCTATTATAACGCAAATCGGAGGCCAACCGTAACGGAAGGATAAGGGTTATGGTATACTGATCTCCAAATTCATCCAATTTCATAAGGGGTGCATGTCCATGTCCGCGTATGTATTCGAGCAATTGGCGTTCGTTCGAGATCAGACGGTGAAGGCGCTGCAGGACGTATCGGAGGAACAGGCGACCGCGGTTCCGGCGGGATTCCGCAATTCGATTCTTTGGCAGGCCGGCCATATTTACCTCGTGCAGGAGCGGTTCGCCTTCACGGTGCAAGGGAAGGAGGCCGCCATTCCCGACGGGTTCGCCGCCTGGTTCGGCCCCGGCTCGTCGCCCGCCTCGTGGGTCGATCGTCCGCCCGCGCTGGCCGAGTTGACGGAGATGCTTCGCGACCAGCCGAAACGGGTCGCAGAAGCGTGGGACGGGCGGCTGCACGAAGGCGCGCCGAAGCCGTATACGACGTCGACGGGCATCACGCTTACGGCTACGGATGCGTTCCTGAATTTTACATTGTACCACGAGGGCATGCACTTTCAAGCGATCAAGATGTATAAGGCGATGTCGGCGCGAGAGTAACTGCGGAAAATCCGATTAGCGGCGCGAGGAATGGGCATATTTCAATATAGAATATGTTTGTGACTCCGTTACGAAGGGCGGGGATGGCGTGGCCGTCGTCGCGTTGCTCGCGGTATCGATTCTTGCTTTCTTGTCGTTCGTCGTGAAGACGAAGCGCCTGCCGGCGCTGGCGCTCGTGCTGTGCTGGATGGTCGCGGTGTTCGTGAAGGACGCGATGTTCAACGTGGCGTTCCTCAACCTGAAGCTCGTGGATGTGCCGCCCACGCTTCAAGCGCTCTACCTGCGCATGCTCAACTTATATTTCGTTACTCCGCTTATCGTCGTATGGGCGATCGACGCGGTCGCCGACTGCGTTCGGCCGCTACGGAAGGCGTCCGCCGCGGCGTTCGCCGTAGCGGCTCTGCTCGGGGTCGACTTCGCCATGGTCGCCATAGGCGCCTGGAAGCCTTCCGACGGCTGGCCGAGCTGGCTGGCGTTCGCGGAAGCGGTGTTCGTCTATGCGACCGCGCGAATGCTCACGGGGAGCTTCCGAGGCTTGCTGCGGAAGGAGGGCGTCGTCCGGTGATCAAGCTGTTCCACGATTTCGATCAGAACGAGTGGTTTATTCTGATCAACCTCGTCATCGCATATACGACCATTCTCCGTCTGCCGCGATTATTCCCAAAGTCGATCGCGCTCTTGATCGGGCTCTTCAGTATCAGCCTGGCCAAGGGCGCCGACCATACGTTGGGCGTAGCCCCCTTGGATTATTACGACACGAACGAAATCCCGGTGTTCGATATTACCGATTTCGCGACCTGGTTTCTGTATCCGGCAGCGGGCTATCTATACATATACTTCTACCATAGGCTGAGGATCGCAGGGCCGGCGATACCGGTCTACGTGCTGTTCGGCTCGGCCTTGGGCTTGGGTTTCGAGCTGCTCAGCGTGAAGTTACATGTGTTTACCTACAAGGATTGGACGCCCGGCTACTCCTTCCTCGTATATTTGCTGGCGCAGAGCGCGACGATCTTGTTTTTCACGCTGACGAAGCATTGGTTTTTCAAGGGGAGAACCGGCCGGTAGGAGTTTTCAATTCCCGTTTCGTGTTCTATTATTAAGGGAATGAGTCGTATTACCCATGCCTAACACGAAACGGAGTAGGTATTTCATGAGGTACCGCAGTATGATCGGTCCGATCGCCGTGATGTTGGCATCGTACGGAGCATTCGCATGGTTGCGGGGAACGCCGTTCGACTTGTCGCTTAGCGCCCCGAGCGGCCATTTCTATGTCGTCAGCGTCGTATCGCTGCTTGCCGCAGGCATCGCGTTCGCGGTCGGCATCGCGGGCGCACGGCTGCGGAATACGAAGGTGACGTTCTTGTCGCTGGCGTTCTTATCGCTGGCCGTCATCTTCTCCGTCCATGGCTTGTCCACTCCGCACTTTCTGATTCACCCTTCGCAGCTGCCCAGCATCAGCAGTCCGCTCAGCTTGATCTTCGCGACGTTCTGGCTGTTTATGTCCTCGCTGTCGGCGGACCATCCGTGGGTGCAATATTTTTCCCGCCGGCAGGCGTCGCTGCTGCCGTCGTGGACGGTCGGCTTGATCGGCGTAGGAATGCTGTTGATGCTCCGGCCGGAGCTCGTGGCGTTCATTCCGCTCACCGCCGAGCCCGTGAACTGGAGCGTGGCGAGCGCAACGGTGCTGCTCCTCGGGACCGTCATGGTTCGATACTATCGTTCGTATTTATATTCCCGGTTTCCGCTGCAGCTCGCGATCGTATACAGCTCGGCGCTCATCATCGTCAGTCAATTGATTATGGTGCAGGGAGAACTCTGGCGCGCTAGTTGGTGGTTATACCACTTCCTTCTGCTCGCATCGATGATTTCGATGCTCGTCGGGCTTGTGAAGCAATACAGCGGCAGCGGCTCGTTAACGAGCGCGTTCCGCGCGCTGTATACGACCGATGCGGTCGAACGGGTGACGAGCGCCATCTCGCCCAGCATCAAGGCGTTCATGATCGCCACGGAG
Source organism: Paenibacillus sp. (assembly GCF_031177825.1). Lineage (GTDB taxonomy): Bacteria > Bacillota > Bacilli > Paenibacillales > YIM-B00363 > Paenibacillus_AE. The sequence continues at coordinate 41,077 of NZ_JAPSKE010000024.1, forward strand.
AAGAAGGATCCTTATACGGCCGGCCATAATTTGCGGGTAACCTTGTATGCGCTTAAGTTAGGCGAAGAGATGGGGCTTCGCCCGGATCGGCAACGTGCTTTGGCGCAGGGCACGATCATCCACGACGTCGGGAAGATCGAGGTGCCCGACGCGATTCTGAACAAGCCCGGACGTCTGACGGACGAGGAACGCGCCGTCATCGAGCTGCATCCCGTCAAGGGCTACGAGATGTGCCGGGAGCTCGGCTTCATGAAGGACGAGCTGGAGATTATCCGTTGGCATCACGAACGTTGGGACGGCCGAGGGTATCCGGATCGGCTGGCGGGCGAGCGCATTCCGCTGCTGGCGCGCATCGTGGCGGTCGCGGACGTGTACGACGCGCTGACGTCGCACCGCGCGTACCGCAAGGCGATGACGCACGAGGCGGCCATGGCCATTCTCGCGGAGCAGCGGGGCAGCCACTTCGACCCGGCTTGCGTCGACGCTTGGACGCGGCTTTGCGAACGGGAGCGCGCGTCGTTCCCGATCCCGTCGGAAGGCGAGCGGGAGGCGACGGCGGCGTTGTCGGGCTTGTCGCCGGCGTAAGCATAGCAGTACATAACGATAGGGCCGCGGATCGCACCGATGGGTGCGGACCGCGGCCCGTTTTCCGTATTATAACGACTTCCGGTAGATCGCTAGCACGTCTTCGCGCTGCAGCTTCTTGAACTGTCCGAACGGTCCGTTCGCCATCGCCTTGTCGGCCATCGCCTCCAACTGCTCTTCGCCGATGCCGTAATCCGCGAGGCGGCTCGGCGCGCCGATGGACGTCCAGAACGCCCGCAGGGCGCGAATGCCTTCCAACGCGGTCTCGCGATCGCTCCGCCCCGACGGCTCGACCCCGAAGACGTTGACGGCCATCCGCTTGAACCGACCGACGTTCTCGTCCAACACGTGCTCCATCCAATGCGGGAACAGAATCGCGAGGCCGCCGCCGTGCGGAATGTCGTATACGGCGCTCACCGCATGCTCGATGTTGTGCGTGGCCCAGTCCCCCTGCACGCCCATCGACAGCGTTCCGTTCAGCGCCATCGTACCGCTGTAGAGAATCGTCTCGCGATGCTCGTACGATTCCAAGTCGGCAAGCAGCTTCGGGGCCGTCTCGACGACCGTGCGCAAAATCGTCTCCGCGAAGCCTTCTTGGACGGGCGCGTTCGTCGTGTGGCTGATGTATTGCTCGAACACGTGCGACATGATGTCCACCATGCCGTAGACGGTCTGGTCCCGAGGCACCGTGAACGTGAAGCTCGGGTCGAGAATCGAAAACTTCGGGAACGTATGCGGGCTGCCCCAGCCGACCTTCTCCTTCGTCTCCCAATTCGTAATGACGGAACCGGAGTTCATCTCCGAGCCGGTCGCGGCGAGCGTCAGCACCGTACCGAAAGGCAGCGCTTCGTCGGCCGTCGCCTTCCGCGTAATGACGTCCCAGACGTCGAAGTCGTTCTTGGCGCCGACCGCGATCGCTTTCACGCAGTCGATGACGCTGCCGCCCCCGACGGCGAGAATGAAATCGATGCTTTCCTTCTTACAGATCTCGACGCCTCTATGTACGGTCGACAGCCGCGGATTCGGCTCGACGCCCGCAAGCTCGCTGACGGCGGCGCCGGCGGCCGACAACTCCCGCATGACTTGATCGTATAGTCCGTTCTTCTTGATGCTGCCGCCGCCGTAGACGAGCAGCACGTTCTTGCCGTACGCCGGCGCGAGTTTCCGGAGCGTCTCCAGCATGCCGCGGCCGAAATACAGCTGCGTGGGATTGTGGTACCGGAACGGGATCATGGAATCGTGCTCCTCTCCATCTTGGAAACTTTAGATCTTCAGTATAGCGAAAACGCGCCCCCGCGACCGAATCGCAGCCGCTTCGGCGGCGGGCGGCCGGGGAGCGCTCGCGGCGGAGCTACTTGTTGTTCAAATTGCGCAGCACCTGCGGCATCGGGGCGGCCGGCTCCGCTTTCGAGTCGGCCCGCTTGCGCTTGTTCGAGGAAGCTTCCGATGCCGGTCCGGGGTTTCCGGACGTAAACCGGGCGGCGTCCATGCCGTCCATAATGTTCAAGGCTAGCCCCTCCTTCGGCGAAATCCGCCTTCCGTAGTATGCCATCCGGAAGGCCGGCCTTATCCTTCCCAGGACACCGCACCCTATTCGCGATGGGGCCTAGGACGTGCCGAGTCGCCGCGACAAAAAGTTTCGAAGGGAGGGATGAAACGCGCTATTGTTGGATATAGTAACAACGGTAGACTTTATTGTGGAGGTACACACAGCATGCAGACAGGTACAGTGAAATGGTTTAACGCGGAAAAAGGTTATGGCTTCATCGAGGTTGAAGGGGGAGACGACGTCTTCGTACACTTCAGCGCCATTCAGGGCGAAGGGTTCAAGACGTTGGACGAAGGTCAACGCGTGGAATTCAACGTGGTTCAAGGCAACCGCGGTCCGCAAGCGGAGAACGTCGTAAAATTGTAAAAAGCCGCCGAACCCTCACACCGCCTCCGACATCGCGTCGGAGGCGGTTTTTATGATTTTGTAAAGCAAGAATCGCGCGTTTGTAATATGAGGTTCATGGGATAGACAGCGGTTACAAAGCAGACCTATAATCGAACCAAATCTTGGGTCGAATTCGGTCGAATCGAATCGAATTCAGTCGTCGAAGGGGGCTTCCCTTTGTCTTGGTATCGGAATCGTACGCGTTGGTTGGCGGCTTTCGCCGGATATATCGCGTTGATACATCTAGAGGTGACGTTGGAGCTCGCGCCGCCGCTCGTCTGGTTATCGCTGCAGTGCGTCATCCCGGCCTTCGCTTGGCTGCTGCTGCGACACGTCTCCCGTCGAAGCGAGGGCAGCTATCGGACGTTCTGGAAGCTGATTTCGACCGGGTGTTTGTTTTATTTTCTGGCCTTGCTCGTCTGGACTTATTATGAAGAAATCGCAGGCGTCGATCCGCCCGTTCCGAGTGTCGCGGACGCGTTATGGTACGCCCAGACCGTCCTGTTCATCGCGGCGATCTGTTTCTTGATGGCGAAAGAGCGAAGCGTATATCAAGGCGTGAAGGTCGCGATCGATGCGTTCATCATCTTGATCGTCGTCGCCGCTGCCATGTGGAAATATTTCATGGAGCCCAACCTCGATATGATGCTGGCGGAGCGGGACTGGGCCTCCATCGCATCCGTCGCCGTCTATCCCGTCTCCGACCTGGTCATCGTCTTCTGCCTGCTCTACATCGGATATGCGTATCGGGGGCTGTTCGCTCCGAGGGTGCAAGGATTTCTCACGGCGGGGCTGCTGCTCTTCGTCTGCGGCGACGTCTTGTTCATGGCGGGCTTTACCGGCGGCGCCGATACCGAAGGATGGGCGGACGTCGGCTATGCGGCCGCGATGTTCGCTTTGACCTCCGCGGGGATATACGCCTTGGGCGGCCGTACGGACGGAGTGTCGGAACGGCATCGTTCCGGTTGGGGCGAGAATCTTAGATACCTGCTCCCATACGGCGCCGCCGCCTTTCTTCTCGTGCTGCCGATTACGCAGCCCGGCGAGGAGCGAATCGAATCGCTCGTCGCGAACGGCGCGATCGTGAGCTTGATTATGCTGCGGCAGGCGTTCGTCATGATGGAAAACCGGGCGCTGCTGCGAGGAACGAATCGTTTGCTCCGCGAGACCGACTACTTGGCGAATCACGACACGCTCACGGGCCTCCCGAACCGCATGCATTTCGAAAATGCGCTGGCCGAAGCGCTCGAAACGTCGCCTTCGTCCGACGAACGCGTCGCGGTCCTGTTTTTCGATCTCGACCGCTTCAAGTATATTAACGACAGCTACGGACACGACGTCGGGGACGCGCTCCTCAGGGAGGTCGCGGACCGGTTGGAGGCCGAAGCGGAGGGAAGGCATATCGTCTCCCGTCGGGGCGGCGACGAATTCACGGTGCTGCTGCAAGGCATGCGTTCCGACGCCGAGATCGGCGAGTGGGCGGAGCGGTTCTTGCGTTGTCTCGCGAAGCCGATCGAGTGGAGAACCCACGAGCTGATGACGGGCGCGAGCGTGGGCATCGCGGTGTGTCCGCAGGACGCCCGCTTGCCGTCGGGACTTCTGAAGAACGCCGACGCCGCCATGTACAAGGCGAAGACGCTAGGAGGCGGACGATACTGCTTCTTCACCGAGGAGCTGGATCGAAGCTACACGCGGAAAGCGGCCTTGGAACATTCGCTCCGCAGAGCGCTGGATCGCGGGGAGCTCGTGCTGCACTATCAGCCGTTGTACGAGACGGTCAGCGGACGGCTGGTCGGGGCGGAGGCGCTTCTCCGATGGCAGCGGAAGAACGGAGCGCTCGTCTCTCCGGCGGAATTCATCCCGCTCGCGGAGGAGACGGGGCTTATCGTCGGTATCGGCGAGTGGGCGCTCCGCGAGGCGTGCCGATTCGCGAGGCGTTGGCTGGACGCGTGTCCGGAGCCGTTCGAGATTTCCGTGAACGTATCTCCGGTGCAATTCCGACAGCCGGATTTCGCGGATCGAACGATGGATGTCCTGCGCGAGACGGGCGTGCCCCCGGGAGCTCTCGTTCTGGAAATTACGGAGAGCTTGACGCGGGACGACGAGGCGATCCGCAAGCTCGAATTTTTCAAAAAGCAGGGCATCCATATTTCGTTGGACGATTTCGGCACCGGGTATTCGTCCTTGAGCGACCTGCATCTTCTTCCCGTCGAAACGCTGAAGATCGCGCAGACCTTCACGAAGGATATGCTGAGCAGCGAAAAGCAATGCCGCATCGTGAAGGCGATCGTCGCGCTCGCGAAGAGCTTGGACTTAGCGATCGTCGCCGAAGGGGTGGAGACGGAGGAGCAGTTCTTGTTCATGCATCGGGTAGGGTGCGACATGATCCAGGGGTACTATTTTTCCAAGCCGATGCCGGAGGAGGAGCTGCTGGCGAAATCGGGCCGATCCGCGTCTTGACGCATTGACCGGCGACCCGCTCTGTTGTACCCTTGGGAAGCGTCTTCGACGCTATCGAAAGAGAAGGGGTTCGGCTCAGCCGGGGAATGATTTTGAATACGAGGAAATTTTTCACCAATCCGTACGGCGTCGCCGCTTCGGCGGTCGTATGCACGGCGTTATGGGGGAGCGCCTTCCCCGTTATTAAGCGAAGCTACGAGGCGCTCGACATTCGCCCCGACGAGACGGCGGAGCTGCTCTGGTTCGCGGGACTGCGATTTCTGCTGGCGGCGATCCTGATCCTGATCTTCGCCTCGCTGATGAGAAGCAACGTAGGACTGCGGCGAAGCGCGCTGCCGTCGTTGCTGAAGATCGGCGTCTTCCAGACGTTCTTGCAGTACGTGTTGTTTTACATCGGCCTCAGCTTGTCCACGGGCATGCAAGGCGCGGTCATCTCGGGAACGACCTCCTTCTTCCAGATGCTCTTCGCGCACTTCCTGTACGCGGACGACAAGCTGAACGTCCGCAAGGCGGCCGGGCTGCTCGTCGGCTTCGCGGGCGTCGTCGCCGTGAACCTGACGCAAGGGGCGTTCGAGCTGCGCTTCGGCGCCGGCGAACTCTGCTTGCTGCTCGCCATGGCGGCCGCCGGACTCGGCAACTTGTTCGCCCGAGACGGTTCGGCCTCGCTGCCCGTGGCGTACCTCACCGGCTACCAGATGCTCTTCGGGGCGATCGGCCTGCTGGCGGCGGGCGCGTCGGCGGCAGGCGGCTGGCTGCATCTAGACTTCACGCTTGCGTCGGCGGGGATGCTGGCGTACTTGGCCTTCCTGTCGGCGGCCGGTTTCGTCTTGTGGAACACGATCATGAAGTACAATCGCGTGGGCAACGTCTCGATGTACTTGTTCCTCATTCCGGTGTTCGGCGTGCTGCTGTCCGCCTTGCTGCTCGGCGAGGCGCTCCACCGGTACATCTTGCTCGGGCTCGTCCTCGTGGCGGCCGGCATCGTCGTCGTCAATCGGAAGAAGGAAGCGCCGCATGCGGAAGAAGCGGTCGGATAAGGGGAAACCCTCGTCCGGCCGCTTTTTTTCTTGCTTTCGCGGGCGCCGGCGCCGTGCGGATTCGCGGGTCGCGAATGGGACGCGAAATTCCGAGGGATAGTACCAATGATGGAAATCTATCGAGGAGGAGGCTCGCCATGATCAGACTTCGAATCGGCGCCGTCCTGCTGCTGATGCTGTCGCTGCTGACGGCCGCAAGCCCGGCGGCGGGCGCGGCGTCGGCGCGGACGGATACGCCGTTTCACTTCGGGTTCAAGAAGAGCAAGAACGGAGAGCCCGCATCGATCGCGCAGGAACCGTTCCTGCCGCTCGTCGAGAAGCACGGTGCGCTCTTTAAGGGGGACGGCACGCGCAAGACGTTATACCTGACGTTCGACAACGGGTACGAGAACGGGTTTACGGCGAAAATTCTGGATGTGCTGAAGGAGAAGAAAGTGCCGGCCATCTTCTTCGTCACGGGCCAATATATCAAGGAGCAGCCGGAGCTGCTGCGCCGGATGGCGGACGAGGGGCACCTGATCGGCAACCACTCGTGGAGCCACCCGGATCTGACGACCGTATCCGACGCGGAGCTCGAGCGGGAGCTGGAGCGGGTGAAGGCGGGCGTCGCCGCCGCGACGAAGCAGAAGGACATGCTGTTTCTGCGGCCGCCGCGCGGCATCTTCAGCGACCGGACGCTCGCGGCTAGCAAGAAGCTCGGGTACGTCAACGTGTTCTGGTCGGTGGCGTACGTCGATTGGGATACGAAGCGGCAGAAGGGCGCAGAGTACGCGTTCCGCCAAGTGACCGCCCAGCTGCATCCGGGCGCGATCCTGCTGCTGCATTCCGTCTCGAAGGACAACGCGGACGCGATGGCTCGCATCATCGACTACGCCAGAGCGCAAGGGTATGAATTCGAAAGCTTGCATTCGCTGCTTCTGCCGACGCCGTAACCGCGCGGCCGCGGCGTCGCGCTTCAGCCTCCCCGTTCGCGGGGGGGCTGCATTTTCGCGCGTAACGGTAGTTGGGGGTTCGCATTCCTGCTAGAATGAAATCAATAGGTTCATATAACGTGAAAAAGCGGGTCGTCCGATGAGTCGTAAGAAAATCTGGATTTTGGCGGCTTTTGCAGTGCTCATGTTCTTCCGGGGCTACACTCTCTTCGTCGCGGAAGCCCCTTCGCCGCAAGCGGCCGGGGGGATTCTGGATTTGCGGGATTGGAATCTCGCGGAGGACGGCACCGTCCGGTTGGAAGGAGAGTGGCTGTTCTACCCGTCCGCCTATGTCGATCCCTCGGCGGAAGACCCGCCGGCCGTCGAGCCGGTCCCCCTGCAGGTGCCGGGCAAGTGGGACGGCGCCCTATCGGAAGACGGGGACACGACGTTCGGATACGGTACGTACCGGCTCCGGGTGCTGCTCTCCGACGAGGATGCGGACCGGCTCGCGTTGGCGGTGCGTTCGTCCAACGTGCGGACGGCGCACCGGCTGTACGTCTCCGGCGAGCCCGTCGGCGGCAGCGGATCGCCCGGCGTCGACCGGGCGTCGACGTCTCCGCAAAATACGCCGTACGTCGCCGAGACGGCGGTACGAGGCGATACGCTAACGTTGACCGTCCACGCGGCCAACTTCCATTACGGCAATCAGGGCGGCGTCTTCGACACGTTCCAGCTCGGCACCGTACACAACGTCGTGCGCGAGGAGCAGGTCGAGAAGATGGTAGAGACGATTCTCGGCGCGCTGTTCCTCACCTTAGGGCTGATGTTTATCGCGGTCTACGCCCTGCGCCGGCAAAACCCGGAGCTGTTCTGGTTCGGGTGCTTCTTTCTCGCGTATTTGGCATTCGGGGCGACGCACGGGGAGAAGCTGTTGTTCGTCTGGTGGCCGACGCTGAGCTACGAGTGGCAGAGCAAGATCCAGATGTTATCGTCTCTCTCGATTTACTTCACGATTCTTTGGTTCGTTCGGTATATGTTCCCCCGGTTTGCGTCCCGTTGGGTGGTCCGTCTATCGTCGGTCGTCACGGCGTTGCTTGCGATCTTCTGCCTCTTAACCGAGGTGTTCGTGTATTCGTCCTGGGATTACTTGCTTATGGGCTTCGAAGGTCTCTTGTCGTTGTACTTGATCGTGTGGCTGCTCGCCGGCGTGTTGACCCGCGAGACCGAATCGGTATATGCGCTGCTCGGCGCGCTCTGTCTGTTCTATGAGCATCTGTTCGTCGGGCTGACGTTCCTCGGCTTCCAGCCGTCCAACCTCTTCTTTCCGATCGAGATGCTAGCTTTCGTCTTTTCGATGGGCGTGCTGATCGCCAAGCGATTCTTCGACAACCTGAAGAAGGTCGAGGAGGCTTCCAGACAGCTGGTGCAAGCCGACCGGATGAAGAGCGAATTTCTGGCGACGACGTCCCACGAGCTGCGCACGCCGCTGCACGGGATGATCAACATGGCGCAGCTTTCGTTGGACGAGGGCGGGCTCGACGCCGCGAAGGCGGAACGGCTTCGCTTAATCGTGTCGACGGGCCGCAACCTGTCTCATCTGTTGGAGGATATTCTCGACTTGTCCCGGCTGAACGAAGGCACGATGCACATCGATTTGAAGGCGGTCGATTTGCGAACGGCCGCGGAAAACGTATGGGAGCTGCTTCCGTACGTGTCCGAGGATCGGACCGTCCGCTTCGAGAATCGGGTGGCGAGCGATCTGCCGAAGGTGTTGGCGGACGATCAGCGGGTGATGCAAATTTTGTTCAACTTGCTGAGCAACGCCATGAAGCACGCCGACGCGAAGACGATCGCCGTCGAAGCCGAGACGGTCGGCTCGTTCGTCGAAATATCGGTGACGGACGACGGGAAGGGGATCCCGCCGGATCAGCTCGACGCCATCTTCGACGAGTTCCGGCAAGGGTACGCGGAAGGCGAGGCCGCGCCGAAGGGAGCGGGTCTCGGCCTCGCCATTACGCGGAAGCTGGTCGAGCTGCAGCGGGGATCGATCTCCGTCGAGTCGAATCCGGGCCGGCATACGGCGTTTCGCTTCACGCTCCCTCTGGCGCCGGCGTCGGTGCTCGCGGAGACGGCCGCCGCCTCGGCGAAGCTGGAGGAGCGAAGCAAGGCCGCCTTGCAGGACGCGTCCGGATGGAAGAACCGATCCGAGCCGGAGGATCGGCCGAGGGCGATGGAGAAGTCGTACCGCAAGGAAGTGAGGGACGCCCCGCGCATCCTGCTCGTCGAGGACGACCCGGTCAGCCTGAAAGTCGTGTACGAGCTGTTGACGAACGAGCGGTACAGCGTCGACGCGGTGTCGGACGGCTCGCAGGCGATGCGGGCGCTGACGGGCGCGCCGCGATGGGACGCCGTCATTCTCGACGTCTCCCTGCCCGGCAAGACGGGGTACGAGCTATGCCGGTTCATCCGGAGCCGGTTCTCGTTCCATGAACTGCCGGTCTTGTTCTTGACGGCCCGAAGTCAGCCGGCGGACTTGATGGCCGGCTTCGACGCCGGCGCGAACGATTACGTGCTGAAACCGGTCGATTCCGCAGAGCTGAAAGCGCGCGTGCGCACGCTGCTGCAGCTGAAGCTGTCCGTCAGGGAGAAGCTGCATATGGAGATGGCGCTCATCCAAGCGCAGATCAAGCCGCATTTCCTGTTCAACGCGCTCAACACGATCGCCAGCCTGAGCGAGACGGATCCCGACCGGATGCGGGAGGTGCTGACGGACTTCGGCTTGTATTTGAAGAACAGCTTCGATCTTCGCAATCTGAACGACGTCGTGCCGTTCGCGATGGAGTGGACGCTCGTCGAATCGTACTTGTCCGTAGAGCGGGCGCGCTTCGGAGAGCGGATGCGCATCGTCGCGAACGTGCCGGAGTTCGCCGCGTTCGACCTGCCGCCGCTGTCGATCCAGCCGATCGTCGAGAACGCGCTGCGGCACGGCATCCTGAAGAAGCCCGGCGGCGGCGAGGTGCGGATCGACGTCGAGCTCGGGATGGATCGAATCGTCGTCGCCGTCTCGGACGACGGGATCGGCTTCGCGGACGGAACGGCCGAGCGCATCTTGTCGGGACGGCACGAGGGCGGCATCGGACTGACGAACATTCATCGACGCTTGCTGCACGTATACGGCCGAGGGCTGACGATCGAGTCCTCGCCGGAACGGGGATCGACCGTTCGCTTCGAAATTCCGATCGGAACGAAGGAGGTGCCTACCGAAACCGATGAACATGAGAGCCATCATTCTGGATGACGAACCGCTGTCGCTCGCCGGCATGGAACGCATGCTTCGGCGCCAAGGGGTCGACGTGCTCGGCGCATTCTTGGATCCGCGCGAGGCGCTGCATCAAGCGGAGTCGCTTGCGGCGGACGTCGCCTTCGTCGATATCGAGATGCCGGGGATGAACGGGATCGCCGCGGCGGAGCGGCTGCTCGCGCGGCTTCCCGACGTGCAGATCGTGTTCGTGACGGCGTACGATCAATACGCCGTGAGCGCTTTCGAGCTGAACGCGACGGACTACTTGCTGAAGCCGGTGCAGACGAAGCGGCTCGAGACGACGCTGGCGCGGCTTGCGTCGCGGATGACCCGATCGTCCGGCGAGGACGAGGCGGAAGGGAAACGGGCCGCGCCGACGTTATGCTGCTTCCATCGGCTTAGCGTATGGGCGGGCGAAGGGGAAGAGCGGGCGCTGGATATCCCTTGGCGCACGACGAAGGCGAAGGAGGTATTCTCGTACTTGCTTCATATGCGGGACCGCGCGGTATCCAAAGACGCCTTGCTCGATCTCATGTGGCCGGAGATGGATCTTCTCAAAGCCCAGACGCACCTGCATACGACCGTGTATCAAATTCGCCAGACGGTGAAGGGACTGGCGCTGCCGGTCAAGCTGAACTTCGTGGACGGCGGCTATCGGCTCGAGCTGCGCGACGTCGCGGTGGACGTCGACCTGTGGGAGCGAGGGCTGGCGGCTTTGGCCGACAGGGATCCGCTGCCGGTCGAGGAGCTGCAGCGCTGGATGGCGTTGTATCGGGGCGATTACTTCGAGCAAGAAGGCTATCTATGGGCGGAGCAGGAGCGGGAACGGCTCCGGATGAAGTGGCTGGAGCGCGCGCTGCGCTTCGCCGGCGAGCTGGGCGGACGATCGTGGAGCAGCGTCGCCTATTCGCTGCTGACGGATGTGATCGCCCGGTTCCCGTCCGTGCAAGAGAGCTATTCGCTATTGATGCGAATGTTTCATCGGCAGGGACAGGCGCAGGAGGTGCGGCGCACGTACGCGCAGATGCGGGCGGCGCTGCGGGAAGAGACCGGCGAGGAACCGGAGCGTGGCATCGCGGCTTGGTACGAGGAGCATTATGGAAGAGCGTAACGAGGGAACGGGGGCGGCATCGCGGCCCCCGTTCTTTTTTTGTTCAGTTTTTGTTCAGCGGGGGGTGCTACAATTGGTAAAAACAAGGAACGGTTGGGAAGCGAGAAGGAGCTGAGTCAGGGATGGCGACGATATTAATCGTGGACGACGCCGCTTTTTTGCGGGTCATGTTGAAGGATCTGTTGGAGAGGGCCGGACATACGGTCGTAACGGAGGCGTCGAACGGGGTAGAGGCGATCGATAAGTATCGGGCGTATCGTCCCGAGCTCGTCATTCTCGACCTGAACATGCCGGAGATGGGCGGCATCGAAGCGCTCGAACACATCATGCGGATGGACGCGAAGGCGAAGGTCATCATGTGCTCCGCGCTCGGCCACAAGCACTTGATCGTCAATTCGGTTCATCGCGGCGCGAAGGATTATATCCTGAAGCCCTTCAACGCGGACCGGGTGTTGAGCGCGATCGATCGCGTCTTTCGTCCGTCCGTCTTGATGGCGGAGTGACGGAAATATAGTATTGCCGGGGCGGTTCGTGTAAGATGGGAGCAAACCTATCGAAGGGACCGTGAGGAAATCATGACGCGTGGAAGCCTTGGAAGCGAAAAGACATTGCGAATCGGAATCGCGGGCACCGGTTGGTTCTCGAAGGTGCATGCGGACAAGCTGACGAAGACGGACGGCGTACGCGTCGCGGCGATCTTGGGCACGACGAAGGAGAAGGCGGACGCGATGGCCGCCGGCTTCGACGCCGCGCGCGGCTACGCGTCGATGCAGGACATGTTGGACGGGGAGAAGCTGGACGCCGTCTATCTATGCGTGCCCCCGATGGCGCACGGGGACATGGAGCGTCAGCTGATCGAACGGGGCATCCCGTTCTTGGTGGAGAAGCCGCTCGGGATCGACGCCGCGCTGCCGAAGGAGCTGCTCGGTCGAATCCGGGACAAGGGATTGATTACATCGGTCGGGTATCATTTTCGTTATCGAACGATTTCGGAGCGGCTGCGCTCGATCTTGGCGGAGCGTACGATCGGGATGGCGACGGGCGGCTGGATGGGCGGTATGCCGGGCGTGCCGTGGTGGAGAAGCATGGGAGGCTCCGGAGGGCAATTCGTCGAGCAGACGACGCATCTCGTCGATCTGCTTCGCTACGCCGCCGGCGAGATCGACGAAGTGTATGCCGCTTACGGAAACCGCGAGATGCATAAGACGCACGAGAACGTGACGGTGCCGGACGTCGGCTCGGTCGTGCTGAAGCTGAGCAGCGGCGCGGTGGCGTCGATTTCGAATACGTGCCTGCTGCCCGGGGACGCGGGTTCGGTGCAGTTGAGCTTCTTCACGCCGGAGGGGCGCCTCGATTGGACGCCGTCGGGCTTGACGGCGATCGGCGGCGGGAGCCGTTCCGTCTATACCGACGCGGTCGATCCGTACGCGGTCGAGAACGAGGCGTTCTTGCACGCCGTGCGCACGGGCGACGTCTCGCGCATCCGTTCCGATTACGAAGACGCGTATCGGACGCAGGCGGTGACCGCCGCGGCGAACGCATCGGCCGAGACGGGCCAACCGGTGAAAGTCGCTTATTGACCGGATCACGGGAACCGCTTCCGCCTCATGCGCGGCGGCGGTTTTTTTTCGCGGGCTTCCCCCGCATTTGTAACGCGCTTCACAGCAATTTTCCGCCGAAACTCCCATAATAGAAGGAAAGAAGGCCTTATGGCCGTAGAAACGCGGGGATGGGTATGAGAAAAAGGTTATGGGGGCTGCTCGCGCTGCTCTATGCGATAGCGGGCTTCGCGTCCGGCGTCGCGTCCGCGGACGTTTCGGCGGAGGCGGGGGCGACGTTGACGCTGCGCGGGGACGCCCATGAATACGTTCCGACGATGGAATTGTTCCGCGACGAAGCCGGCGACCGGACGATGGAGGACATTCGGTCCGTCTACGACGCCGGCTCTTTCGTTCTCTCGGAGGAGGGGACGCCGAACGACGGGTACGGGGCCCCGGTACATTGGGCGCGGTTCGAAATCGCGAACGAATCCGAGCGACGGGAGTGGCTGCTGTCGGTGGCGTACCCGCCGTTGGACCGGCTGCAGCTGTATTTGATCGATGCGTCCGGAACGGTCGTCTCGGCGACGTCGACGGGCGACGCGCTTCCGTTCGACGAGCGGCCGCTGCCGAATCGGAATTTCGTGTTCCCGATAGAATTGGAACCGGGCGAGCGGGCGACGGTATATCTGCGGACCGAAACGGAGGGCGCGCTGGCGCTGCCCGTCAGCGTCTCGTCGCCGGAGCGGTTCGTCGGCAAGGAGCAATCCGTCGTCTTGCTGCTCGGATGTTATTACGGCATTATGCTCATCATGATTATCTATAACAGCGTCTTGGCCGTCTCGCTGCGTTCCAAGGCGTACTTGTATTACGTCTTGATCAACGTGTCTACGTTGTTCTTATATTTAACGTTGAACGGTACGGCGTATCAATACATCTGGCCGGACGCGGTCTGGTGGAACAACCGGGCGATCGTCTTTTTTATCTGCTTGAGCCACGTGGCGGCGCTGCTGTTCACGCGGAACATCTTGAACATGAAGCTGGAGAGCCCGCGTCTATATCGAGCGTTCTCGGGTCTGGTCGCGCTCGAGTCCGCGAACGTCGCCGTCCTGTTCTTGGACTATCCGATCGGGCTGCAGATGTCCATCTACAGCATCGTGGCCATTCAGCTGCTGATGATCGCGGCATGCGTCGCCGGCTGGCGGAACGGCTCGCGGACGGCGAAGTATTTCCTGCTCGGCTGGGGCGTCTTCATGATCGGGGCGATGCTGTCGTCGCTGTCCGACGCGGGATGGCTCCCGATGACGTGGTGGACGACATACGCGTCTCAAGCGGGGTCCGCGTTCCAAGCGGTCGTCTTGTCCTGGGGGCTCGCCGACCACATCCAGCGGATGCGCAAGGAGAAAGACCACGCGGTCGAGCTGATGAAAGAGTCGCGGCGGCTGGCGGATACCGACGAACTGACCGGGTTGTACAACCGGAGATACGTGAGCCACGTCTTCGAAGCGGCCACGCGGGCGAGACCGGGGCGCGCGGTCTCGCTGCTGATGATCGACGTCGACCATTTCAAGAAGGTGAACGATACGTTCGGCCACGAGGCGGGGGATCAGGTGCTTCGCGAGCTGGGGCAGCTGATGAAGTCCGGTTTCCCGCGGACGGACGTGCTCGGCCGGTTCGGCGGAGAGGAGTTTATCGTGCTCCTGCCGGATACGACGATCGAAGGCGCCCGCATCGCGGCGGACCGGTTGATCGCGGCGGTGCGGGAGCAGCCGTTCGGCCAACCGAAGGGGCAGCCGTTGTACTGCACCGTAAGCATCGGCGTCGCGCAGTGGAAGGGCGGGGACGAGACGTTCCCGCAGCTGATCCGGCGAGCCGACGAGGCGCTGTACGAGGCGAAGCGGGAAGGGCGCAACCGCGTATCGGTCGCGGGCAAAGCGGGTTGAGGCGCGGCGGCGTTCCGACGTTCGGGGCATGTGATGCAGGGGTATTACTTACAGTAAGCCGATGGAGAAGGAAGCGGTTCGCGAGCGGCTGGCGCGATGCGATGCGAACCTAGGGAACGGTCCGACGACAAGTCGGGCCTTTTCTTTCTACGACCGACCAATTCACGCACGCGGGGCGTCCCAATTTATAGCTCACTACCAAGATGAACTCGTGTTGTGCGGCCAATTGGGGAGGAGTTCCTCAACTTTCGGGGTGGGGTGCCCTAATTATTGCGGAGAAGCGCCCCGATTTATAGCTCACTACCAAGATGAACTCGTGTTGTACGGCCAATTGGGGAGGAGTTCCTCAATTTTCGGGGTGGGATGCCCTAATTATTGCGGAGAAGCGCCCCAATTTATAGCTCACTACCAAGATGAAACTCGTGTTATGCGGCCAATTGGGGAGAGTTCCTCAATTTTCGGGGTGGCATGCCCTAATTATTGCGGAGAAGCGCCCCAATTTAATTCGTTCCTGATTCCTGTAGTGAACGGTCAGTCGTGCTGCGGAACGGGCGGGGGGACGTAGTGCTGGGTCGGTATGCGCAAAATATCATATACGGGCGCGCCCTTTCCAGCCCAAACCGCTTCATATCGGCAAAACTTCATATATCTAAGCCTACAGTCGCCCGCATCGCCAGGATGATATGAAAGTTTGCTTATATTTTTTTGCTCAAATGTTTCCGGGAGTCGCGGAACAGCGCCGAAAACGGTTCGGCGCCGGCGCGCATGTACAACGCCGACGGTTTTCCTTATACTGGGTTCGAACGATAGGAGGCTGCATAGGCATGGCAACGGTATTGTATATCGAGGATGATACGGAAATCGCCGGATGGGTCCGAGAGCATCTGGAGCGAGCCGGACATAAAGTCGTTTGGCTGCCCTCCGGGGAAGGGGCGGTAGAACGCGCGCGGGACGCGGACATCGTCGTCTTGGACGTCATGCTGCCGGGGCTCGACGGATTTACGGTCGGCCGGCGGCTGAAGGCGGAGGCGCCGGGCAGGCCCGTCCTGATGTTGTCCGCGCGCGTCGCGGTGGAGGACAAGCTGACCGGATTGCAATTCGCGGACGATTACTTGACGAAGCCGTTCCACCCCGAGGAGCTGACGGCCCGCATCGACGTGCTGCTGCGCCGCGCCGGAGCGGGCGCGCCGGAGGAGCTCGCCGTCGGCCACCTGACGGTGCGCATGCGGGACAACGTCGTCGTCGACGGACGAACGGGCGAGGAGATCGCGCTCACCGGCAAACAATTTCATATCTTCATGTACCTGCTGCGGCGCCCCAATCAAATCGCGACGAAAGAACAAATCTACGAGGCGGTGTGGGGCGAGCCGTATCTCGACGGCGATAAGACGCTGATGGTGCACATTCGACATCTGCGGGAGAAGATCGAGCTCGATCCGGCGGCGCCGACGATTCTGGAGACGATCCGGGGGATCGGCTATCGGGTAAGGCTATGAGCGATCGGAGCCAGAAGCTGAAGGTGAAGAAGAGACATTCGCTGTTGTGGAAGTACTTGCTGCTGATCGCGATCGCGGTCGTGCTGCTGCCGGTCGCGTTCACGACGATCACGGTCCTCTTCTACGAGCCGTCGCGCGGCGTGCTGCCGGACGGGAAGGGAGGCTTCCTGTCGGCGCTCGACGTCGAGCGGCTGTGGCACGAGGAGGCGCGGTCGCTCGAGGCGGAACCGCAAGCCGAAGTGATGGCGAGCCTCGAACGGTGGCAAGCCGAGTACCCGGATTCCACGGTCGTCTGGGTGGACGCCGAGGGGCGGAGGGTCGCGCAGGCGCCGGAGACGGCGGGCTATCCGGCGTCGTGGACGAGGGCGGAGACGATCCGATTCATGAAGGACGGGTACGACGCGGATCCGTTCACCGTCGTGGCGCAGCTCGGCGCGGAAGGCGAGAGAGGTTTCTTGGCGCTTACGGTGCCGCGCCGCGTGTTCGAGTCCGAGCCGGTCAACCGGTACGGCTTGGGCGAATACAGCGCGATCATCGGCACGTTCCTCGCGTTGGCGCTGTTCATGGCGGTGTCCGCCATGTTTTTCTACCGCGTGCGGGCGCGCCTGCTCCGGCTGCGGGACGCGATGACGTCGCCGTCCGCGCCGGGCGGACTGCCGGAGCCGGTGGCCCCGAAGCTGGAAGATGAGGTCGGACAACTCGAGCGGGCGTTCAACGACATGCTCGCGGAGCTGACCCACAGCCGCGAGCGGGAGCGGGAGGAGGAGGCGCTGCGCCGGGAGCTGATCGCCAGTCTCTCCCACGATCTTCGGACGCCGCTGACGGCGATTCGCGGACACGCGTACCGTCTGGCGCAGGAAGCGTCGACCGAGGCCGGCCGGGAATCGGCGGCGCTCATCGACCGCAGGATCGGGCAGATGGACCGGCTCATCGACAATCTGCTGTCGTACACGCTGCTCTCCGCCGGCAAATACCCGTTCCACCCGAAGCCGACCGACGTCGCGCGTCTCGTGCGCACGTCCTGCGCGGGCTGGTACGCGACGTTCGAACGGGAAGGGTTCGAGATCGACGTCGAGCTGCCGGAGGAAGCCGTCGTCTGGGACATCGATCCGGGCTGGATGGAACGGGTGCTGGATAACCTGTTCCAGAACGTGCTGCGGCATGCGAAGGAAGGCCGATACGTCGGCGTGCGGCTCGGCGTCGACGCGCGGGGCGAAGCCCGGATCGCGATCGCCGATCGCGGCGGCGGCATGGAGTGCGGCTCCGCCGAGAAGGGGGCGGGCATCGGTCTGTCGATCGCGGAGCTGATGCTGCGGGACATGCGGCTTCGCTGGTCGTTCGAGAGCGGCCCGTCCGGCACGACGGTGACGATCGTCCGAAATTTAAACGAATCTTAACCTTGGCCCCTCCTTCGTCTTAACCTTGGCCCGATATGATAGGGGGCGAGGTGAAGAGAAATGGAATGGATTGTGGAAACCAAGGGATTGACGAAGCGCCTCGGCGCGAAGACGGCGGTGGATCGGGTCGATCTGCGAATCGGAAAAGGAGAAATCTACGGCTTTCTCGGCCCGAACGGCGCCGGCAAGACGACGACGATTCGCATGCTGCTCGGTCTGATGCGGCCGACGTCAGGCGACATCCGCGCGTTCGGGATGGGGCTGCGGAAACATAAGCTCTCGATTTTGAAAAGGGTAGGCTCACTAGTAGAGAACCCTTCCTACTACGGACATCTGACCGCCTATGAAAATTTGGAAGCGGTCCGGCGCATTCTCGACGCGCCGAAGCGCCGCATCGACGAGGCGCTCAAGACGGTGCGGCTCGATAAGGAAGCGCATCGTCCGGTGAAAGGCTTCTCGCTCGGCATGAAGCAGCGGCTCGGCATCGCGACGGCGCTGCTCGGCGAGCCGGAGCTGCTCGTGCTCGACGAGCCGACGAACGGGCTCGACCCCGCGGGAATATTGGAAATCCGCGAGCTGATCCGAAGCATGCCGAAGGAATACGGCATGACGGTGCTCGTCTCGAGCCATCTGCTGTCGGAGATCGATCAGATGGCGACGCAGGTCGGCATTATTTCCGGCGGCCGGCTCATCTATCAGGATTCGATTGGGGCGCTGCGCCGCCGATCGCAGTCGAGCATCCGCATGACGGTGGACGATCCGGCGCGGGCGCTGGACGCCTTATCGGAGCCCAACTTCGGGGCGGAACGGACGGAGACCGGCGTCAGCTTCCGCTTGACCTCGAACGAAGCGGTGGCGGCGGCGGTCGAGCGACTGGTCGCCGCCGAGGTATCCGTCTATCGCGTGGAGGAGTCGAAGACATCGCTGGAAGACATCTTCCTAGAGCTGACCGGCACGGAGGCGAGTTTATGAGCGGGGGCTTCGGACGCGCGTTTCGCGCGGAGCTCGCCAAGCAGCGGCGGACGTTCGTCTGGGGCTTGGTCGCGCTCGGCCCGTTCGGCGTCGTCGCGCTGCAGGCGGCCAATTACGCCGTGCGCTACGATTACTTGACGAACCTGTACGCGGACGATCCGTGGGGCGGGCTGATCGGCAACGTGAAGTGGCTCGCCGTGCCGGCGCTGATGGCGGGCCTCGCGATCGTAGCTTCCATGCTTGCGGGCTACGAGCACGCGACGAACGCATGGAAGCAGACGCTCGCGCTGCCGGTGTCGAAGACGGCGGTCTATACGGCGAAGGTGTCCGTGCTGACGATCCAGCTGCTCGCGTCCTGCACGCTGCTCGCCGCCGGCACGCTCGCCCTCGGGGTCGCGCTCGGGCATCGCTTGGCGGACGCGCCGCTCGCTGACGTGCTGGCGATGTCGTATTTGCCGCTCGTCGCCGCGCTGCCCTTCGTGGCGCTGCAGACGTGGCTGTCGACCGTCATGCACAATCAGGCTGTGCCGCTGACCGTCGGCATTCTCGGCACCGTACTTGCATTATATTCGTTCAGCTTCGCGGATTGGGTGCCTTATAAGTGGCCGTATGTCGGCGAGACCGGCTGGTCCGTACCGCTGACGCTCGCGGTCGGCGCCGGAACGGGCCTGCTGCTGTACGCGCTCGGCGCGACGCACTTCGGAAGGAGGGACGTGCGATGACGTTCCGGAACGTATTCGCCGCGGAGCTGTTGAAGCTCCGCAAGTCGCCGATCTGGCTGCTGGCGCTGATCAGCCCGGCGCTGACGACGCTCGTCTGCTTGGTCGAGTCGGGCGGCGACGGGACCGACCCATGGGTCGGCGCCATGTCCTCGGCGGCGCTGGTGCACGGCCTCTTGTTCCTGCCGCTGCTCTCGGGCGTGTTCGCCGCCTTCGTCTGCCGCTTCGAGCATGTCGGCGGCGGCTGGAAGCAGCTGCTCGCGCTGCCCGTCTCCCGCGGCGCCGTATACCTGTCGAAGTACGCGGTCGTCATGGGCGTCCTCTTGCTCACCCAGCTGCTCCTGCTCGCCGGCGTGCTGCTGGCGGGCGCGATTCGCGGCTGGCCGACGCCGATCCCATGGGACGTGCTGGCGCAATCGCTGATCGGCGGTTGGGCGGCGTGCCTGCCGATCGCGGCGCTGCAGCTCGGCGCATCCGCCTTATGGCAGAGCTTCGCGGCGCCGCTGGCGCTGAACGTCATTTTCACGCTGCCCGCCATTCTGATCGCCAACTCCGAGACGTACGGCCCGTGGTATCCGTGGGCGCAGCCCGCGCTCGCGACGATCCCGTGGGCGGCGGACAGCTTCGGCGCGTTCGAAGCGCCGTACGAGAAGCTCATGCTCGTCGTCGCCGGCAGCTTCGTCTTGTTCTTCGCCGCGGGTTTCGCGTATTTTCAGCGGAAAACGGCGTAGCGGCGCGAATCCGTTTTTTATTTTCCGGCGCTTTATGGTACGATTTAGGGATTAGCAGCCGACGAGATAGATAACGGATCGCAAAGGATGGGATGACCATGGCAGAACGAACCGAACGCGCCGAACGCATCGAGGGCGCGGAGGAACACTCCAACTTCATCAAGACGATTATCGTCGAAGATTTGAAGGCGGGCCGGGCGAAGGAGATCGTCACGCGCTTCCCGCCGGAGCCGAACGGCTACCTGCACATCGGCCACGCGCGGTCGATCGTCCTCAACTTCGGCGTCGCCGACGAATTCGGCGGTCGGACGAACCTGCGGTTCGACGATACGAATCCGGTCAAGGAGGACGTCGAATACGTCGAGGCGATCAAGGAAGACGTGAAGTGGCTTGGATACGAGTGGGACGGGCTGTTCTTCGCTTCGGATTACTTCGAAGAGATGTACGACCGCGCCGTGCTTCTGATTAAGAAAGGGCTCGCTTACGTGGACGACAGCACGGCGGACCAAATCCGCGAGATGCGCGGCACGCTGACCGAGCCGGGCCGGGAGAGTCCGCACCGGAACCGCCCCGTCGAGGAAAACCTGGACCTGTTCGCGCGGATGCGGGCCGGGGAGTTCCGGAACGGGCAGAAGGTGCTCCGGGCCAAGATCGATATGAAGTCGCCGAACATCAACATGCGCGACCCGGTCATCTACCGGATCTCGCACGCGCATCACCACAACACGGGCGACAAGTGGTGCATCTATCCGATGTACGCGTACGCGCATCCGCTCGAGGACGCGATCGAAGGCGTCACGCACTCGCTGTGCACGCTCGAGTTCGAGGATCAGCGCCCGTTCTACGATTGGGTCATCCGCGAATGCGAGATGCCGCACGTGTCGCGCCAATACGAGTTCGGGCGGCTGAACCTGACGAACGCGGTCATGAGCAAGCGGAAGCTGAAGCTGCTCGTCGACGAGAAGGTCGTGGACGGCTGGGACGATCCGCGCATGCCGACGATCTCCGGCTTCCGCCGCAAGGGCTTCACGCCGAAGTCGATTCGCGACTTCATTACGGCGACGGGCATCTCCCGGGGCAGCGGCGCGGTGGACGCGCGCATGCTCGATCACTACATTCGCGAGGACCTGAAGCTGAGCGCGCCGCGCACGATGGCCGTGCTGGACCCGCTGAAGGTCGTCATCACGAACTACCCGGAAGGGCAGGTCGAGATGTTGGAGATCGAAAACAACTCGGAAAACCCGGAGCTCGGCTCCCGCAGCATTCCGTTCTCGCGCGAAATCTACATCGAGCGCGAGGATTTCATGGAGACGCCGCCGCCGAAGTATCACCGATTGTACCCGGGCAATGAAGTGCGGCTGAAGTCCGCGTACTTCATCAAGTGCGAGGAAGTCGTGAAGGACGAGGCGGGCAACGTCGTCGAGCTTCGCTGCACGTACGACCCCGAGACGAAGAGCGGCACGGGCTTTACGGGCCGCAAGGTGAAGGGGACGATTCACTGGGTCGAGGCGACGCGCGCCGTGCCGGCGGAATTCCGTCTGTACGAGCCGCTCATCTACGACGAGGACGGCGAGACCGACCCGGACGCCGAGGCGGCTCCGGCGGGATCGCTGGAGGCGGAGGGCGAACGGCTGGCGGGCGCCGCCGGCGCCGACAAGTCGTTCCTGAACCGGATCAATCCGAATTCGCTCGTGACGGCGAACGGCTTCGTCGAGCCGGACATGAAGGACGCCGCCGCGCACAGCAAGTTCCAATTTTTCCGCCACGGCTACTTCAACGTCGATCCGAAGACGTCCGCGCCGGGACGGCCGGTGTTCAACCGAATCGTGTCGTTGAAGAGCTCGTTCGAAGTGTAAGAAACCAAGAGGCTGTCCGCCAGGGAATTTCCCGGCGGACAGCCTCTTGTTTCGATTATCGGCGGAACCGGGAACATGCGCCTAACAATACCCAACAACCGCCTAAGGCGAGACCGAGAGCGAACTTCATGGACGAGCCGGCGAGCAAGCCTTGATTCGAGGCGGCGAATTGCGGCAGCACCGGGTACGCGACGTTCATGATCGCTAATAAGATAAGCGTCAGGCGCAGCGGAGTCCGGCGAAAGGCGGTTTGCAGGAAGAGCAAACCGATACAGAGCAAGAAGGAAGCGGGATAGAACAGCAGGACGAAAATCGGAAGGCTCGAAGCGTAAATCCACTCCGCGAAAAAGTACGCCCCGCTGACGGCGAGCAAGGCGCCGCACGTCAGGCGCAATCCGAACAAGCCGGGCCTGACGTATTCGGCGATGTCCGAACGGTATAGCGTTAAGAGACCGTATCCTTGCAGCAGCGGCGCCAAGAACAGGAGGAAATCCAACAGGTACTTATCAGGGTACCCCGTGTTGATGAGCCGACGCATGACGACCCAATCGCAATAGTGGTGAAGCGCCAAGAAAAGTCCGCCGACGGCGAGAGAGACGGCGGTCGTTCGGATGCGGCGAGCGTTCTTCATGATACCCCTCCTATTCACGTTCATTATAAACTGCGATTGCGAAGGTTTTGCGGAGGAATTGCGAGCGATTTCCGGAAAAGCGAGGCCCTTAAAAACTTGTGACGATCTCCGTTTTTTCTTGACATCGCGATCGTATAATGCGGGTATTCCATCGCGAAGGAGAAACGAATATGAAGGGCAGGACGATCCGGCTGTTCGGCATGTGGGTGGCGTTGACGATCGCGGGTTATGCGTTCGGGGGGTATTTCGGGCATTTCCCCGGAGGATATAACGGAGAAGGATGGAAGCTTTCGGCCGGGGGATGGGGGCTGCTGGTCGGGGGCGTCACCGGCGCGGTCGCCGGGCTGCTGCAGCGGCCGGGGCTGCGGGCGTTGAGGATTCCCGCCGGCGGAAGGTGGGTGCTGGCGCACGCGGCGGGAATCGGGCTTACGCATGCGTTTCTCGATTTTCGGGCGGATTCCATTCATTACCTTCCTATAACCGCCGTCGGCGGCATGCTGCTCGGAGCGTTGTGCGGCTGGGCGCTCGGATCGCTAGGCGGAAACAAGCTGCTGTGGACCGCCGCCGGCGGGCTGTCCTGGACGGCGGCGCTGCTGCTTAGCGCGGCGCTGCTGCACGGTCCCGCCGACGCTTGGAAGATGAACCACATCTATGACGGCCTGACGGTCGGCGTCGTGAACGGCATCGTCTTCGCATCTCTACTAATACGATGTAAGCGGAGAGAGCCCGGCTTCTGAGGAAGGCGGGTTTTTCGTGTTCCTCAGGAAATGCGCCTCTTCGCAATTTCTTCGCATTTTCCGCGTACGATGTCGACGGGTTTCCGATACAACCTTCATACCGATCCCGTAGCATACGAAATGTCGAAAATTTCATTCCCACATTCCAAGGAGGACGTTATTCATGACGAAGAAGCAATTCAGCTATGCCCGCGTCGGGGCGGCGTTTTTGTGCGGGTCGGTCTTTTTTTCCGGGCTCGCGATGGCGCAGACGAACTCGATTTCCGTTTCGTTCGACGATCTGAAATTCATGGTTCGAGGCGAGGACCGGTCCTCGGCGAACGGGACGTTCGATAATCAAGGAACGAAGGTGCCGGAATCGATGATGTACCAGGGGACGACCTACGTACCGATCCGCATGGTAGGCGAGCTGCTCGGCCAGCCGGTTCACTGGGACGGGACGACGAAGAGCGTCTACCTCGGCGAGACCGATATCGAGCTGGTGAACGCCGACGGCGAGGCGATCGGGCGCGTGTCGCTGTCGCAGGCGGAAGGCGGCGTTCGGGTCAGCGTCGAGGCGTCGAACCTGACGCCGGGTCTCCACGGCTTCCATCTGCACGAGAAGGCGTTCGAAACCAACGACTTCAAGACGGCCGGCGGCCACTACAACCCTCACGGCAAGCAGCACGGCTCCGACAATCCGGCGGGCAGCCATGTCGGGGACTTCGAAAATTTGAACGTCGGCGAAGACGGCACGGTCGCCGCCTCGTTCGTCGTCGAAGGGCTGTCGCTGGATCGGGCGTCGGAGCATTCGATTTGGGGCAAGTCGTTCATGATCCACGCGGGACCGGACGACTACAAGACCGACCCGTCCGGCAATTCGGGCGACCGGATCGCCGGCGGCAATATCGACTGACGCGGTCTCGGAAATAGAGGGGCCGGCGCCCTCGCGTCGAATATGTAGTCCATACTTCCGGATGGAGTCGAAACCTTTTCTATAAGCGGGGGAACGGGATGGAACAACAGGCGGCGACGAGGGTGAACGTGCTGGTCGTGGACGACGAGGAGAAGATGACGTCGTTCATCGCCTCTTACTTATCGAACGAAGGCTACGGCGCGCAAGTCGCCCGCGACGGCGCGGAAGCGCTGCGGCTGCTGCAGGGCGGCGGGTATGACTTAGTGTTGCTCGATTGGATGATGCCGGGCATGAACGGACTGGAGGTATGCCGCAAGCTGCGCGCCTTCTCGGACGTCCCCGTCATCTTCTTGACCGCGAAATCGGAGGAAATCGACAAGCTGCTCGGCCTCGAGATCGGCGCGGACGATTATTTGACGAAGCCGTTCTCCCTGAGGGAGCTGGAAGCGAGGATTCGGGTGATCCTGCGAAGAACGAGCTCGCGGAGGCCGCCCGCGGAGCCGGCCGAGGAACCGATGTGGAAGCGGGGGAGATTGGCGATCGACTTGCCCGGGCATACGGTGTATTTGGACGGGAAGCCGATCGGGCTCACGCCGACGGAATTTAAAATAGTGGTCACGCTCGCGAAGCATCAAGGTCGCGTCTTCAGCCGTCTCGATCTGCTGGAGATCGCGCTCGGCGAAGAGTATACGGGCTACGAGCGCACGATCGACACGCATATTCGCAATCTCCGCAAGAAATTGGAGTCCGATTTCTCGAATCCCGAGATGATTCTTACCGTTCACGGCGTCGGGTATAAGATGGGAGACTTGTCGTGAGGGCGCAGGCGAAGCTCGGTTGGGTGCTGTTCGCGTACGGCGCGGCAGTGTTTCTCGCGGCGATCGCTCTCGTCCGAACGTTCGGTTACTCGTCCCTCCGCAACGGGACGCCGGAAGCGTTCGCCCTCGGGCTCGTCGCGATCGTCGGCATCGCCGGATTTTCTTATCTCCTCTCGGCGACGTGCGCCCGGCGGCTTACGCAGCTGGCCGAGCAAGCGGAGAACGTGCGCTTGCACCCGGCGCTTCCTCCGATCCGGATTCCCGGACCGAACGACGAGATCGCCGCGGTAGCCGGCGTCATCAACGAGCTGAAGAACAAGCTGACGAAGGGGGAGGAAACCCGGAATCAGCTCATCGCCGACGTCGCGCATGAATTGCGCACGCCGGTCGCTATCGTCCGAGGCCATCTGGAGACGATGCTGAAGGGCGCCGAAGAGCTGCGTCCCGAAAATTTGCTGCCGCTCCTCGACGAGACGAAGCGGATGTCCCGGCTCATTCAAGATATGCGAGACCTCAATTTGGCCGAAGCGGGGAGGCTGGCGCTGGACCGGACGTGGGTGCCGTTCGCTCCGACGCTCCAAGAGATCGTCTCGATCATGGAGTTGGAGGCGGAGGACAAAGAAGTAACGATCCATATGCATGGCGACTGGAGCGGCGAGGTGTATTGCGACGCGCCTCGCATCAAGCAGGTGCTGGTCAATCTCGTCGGCAACGCGATTCGGTACGTCCCTGAAGGAGGGGACGTCCGGGTGGCGTTCGAGCACCGGTCGGGGACGCTTCGCGTCCGGGTGTCGGACAACGGACCCGGCATCGCGCCGGAGCACCTGCCGTACCTGTTCAAGCGATTTTACCGGGTGGAGGAATCCCGCAACCGGATGTCCGGCGGCACCGGCCTCGGCCTCGCCATCGCGAAGGAATTCGTAGAAGCCCACGGCGGGACGATCCGCGTCTCCAGCCGGCTCGGCGAAGGAACCGAATTTACGGTCGACCTGCCGGTGTTTCCGCTAAACCCGTAACGGTCGACGAGGAACAAGGAAAGGGCGTGTACGGTATGCATGCCGATCGGTCGTTCATACGATTGCGAGACTTATGGAAAATATACGGGCACGGCGAAAACGGCCTGGAGGCGCTGAAAGGCGTATCGCTCGACATCGCGAAGGGGGAAATCGTCTCCGTGATGGGGCCCTCCGGCTGCGGGAAAACGACGCTTCTCAACTGCCTGTCCGGCCTGGACGACGTCAGCCGGGGAGAGGTATGGATCGAAGGGACGAATTACGCGTCCCTGCAAGCCAAGCAGCGCGACGCGTATCGGGCGAAGCACATGGGCTTCGTGTTCCAATCCTATAACCTCATCCCGGTGCTGACGGCCGCCGAAAACGTGGAGCTCCCTCTGCTGTGCGCGGGAGCGAAGCCGAAAGAAGCCAGAGAGAGAGCGGTACTGGCGCTTTCGAGAGTCGGGTTGCAGGAGCGGGCCGGCCATCGGCCGGGGGAGCTGTCGGGCGGGCAGCAGCAGCGCGTCGCGATCGCCCGGGCGATCGTCAACGAGCCGCTGATCGTCTGGGCGGACGAACCGACCGGCGCGCTCGACAGCAAGACGACGATTATGGTCATGGACTTAATCGAGCACTTGAACCGTACGGAACGGATTACGTTCGTGGTCGTCACGCATAATCCCGACGTCGCCGGTTATGCGGACCGCACGCTGTATATGGACAGCGGCACCGTGATCGACGAGAGAAAGACGCCGGCCAGACGCCCAAGGGACGACGCCGCGGGGGGATGGGCGTAATGTTCTATGCGGTCGCGACTTCGTTCTCGGCGCTCCTCTTCCTGTACGTCGTCCACCGGTTATCCCGCTATCCGCATCTAAGAAGGATGGCGTGGCGCAATCTGTGGTCGCAAAAGCACACCGCGCTGCTGACGGCGCTCGGATTGACCGCCAGCACGTCGCTGATCGCGATGACGCTTCTTGCGAACGCTTCGATGAACCGAAGCGCCGAGCTGAACGTAGAACGTCATTACGGGAACATCGCTTACGATATGCCGTCGACCGATCAAGCTTCGCTGGACGGGTCGCTGTTCGACCGGGCGGACGCGGAGAGAATCGCGGCGGGGCGTCCGGGCGGCGTACTGCCGATCGTATCGTACAACGGAACGGCGGTCGTGAAGAACGACCGGCAACAAAACCTGCTCGTCGTCCCGAATATGCACGTGATCGGCGTCGACGCGCCGGACGCCGTTCGCTTCGAGCCGTCGCTCGAGGCGGTGCTCGCGGGCGAACGGCCGGCCTCGGACGAGTTGCTGTTCTCGGAAAGCGCGGCGGCGGCGCTCGACGTCGAAGCCGGAGACGTCGTCTATATCCTCGACCGCGGGAATGCGGAGCATGCCTTCGCCGTGAAGCGCGTCGTGCCGGAGCGGGGCGTGACCGGTTATGTCGGCATTCATCGAGGGAAAGCCGCCATCCTCGCGCATCCCGACGCCGTTCGGCGGTTGGCGGGACTCGAAGGCGTCGGTTATACGAATTTACTGCTGTCGGACGCGGGACCGCACGGGTGGAAGGCGGTTCCCGTTCGGTCCGACGCGTTGTCGCAATATAAAGACGCAACCGCATTTATTTCCGCCGTGTTCGGCGTGACGAGCATGAATGCGGTCTTGATCGGACTCGTGCTCATCACGAATATTTTCAAGATGATCGCCGAGGAACGCAGGCAGGAGATGGGCATCTTGCGCGCCATCGGCCTCGGGAAACGGGATTTGAAACTATTGCTTCGCGCGGAAGGATTGCTGTACGGCCTGTTTTCGAGCGTCATCGGGGTCGCCGTCGGCCTGGGGCTTGCGTATTTCCTTACGAGCACGGTCGGCCGCATTATGGTCGAGACGTTCTCCGACGGCGCTTCCGGGACGTTCCGCTTCCATCTCGTGCCCGGCGCGATGGCGGCCGCCTGTTCCATCGGGCTTTTCATGGTGTTCGCCTGCGTATGGACGATTTCCCATAAGGCCGTCAAATTTTCCGTCGTCGAGGCGTTGCAGGCTCCGGATCCGGCCAAGCAAGCGGGTCGCCCGAAATCGTTGTTCGACCTGTGGCTGCTGGTGCTTTCCGGGGTGCTCGCAGCGTCCGTCGTCATCGTTACGGCCGTTCCCGGCATTCGCCGCGAATTCATTACCGAAGACCGCGTCGGTCCGGTGCTTTTGTTTACCTTAGGCTCGGTTCCGCTGTTCGTCTTCGTCCTCGCGCAAGGGTTGCCGTACCTCAGCGAAGGGCTGCTCCGGCTGTTCCGCCGTTCGGCCTCCCTTACCTTCGTGCTGCGGCTCGCTTTCCGCAATATGAACGCCAACCGGACGCGTACCGGATTGATCTTGCTGATGTTCGCCGCCATCTCGTGCTTCTGCAGCTTTCCCCTCGTCTACGAAGAGGCGGTCGGCGCGATGCTGAGCCGATCGGATCCGCGAACGGCGGCGGGCGGCTATGATTTGCTGGCTAGGGACGCAAGGGTATTAGTCACCGAAGACGTCGAGCGGCGATTGCAGCGATCGAGCGAGATCGGCGGACGGGACGGTTACCGAGTCGCGGCAGTGCGGCAGCTGCTATGGAAGGAAGAGCAAGGGGAGTGGGGGCCGTTCCCGCTCAAGGCGAACGGCATCGACCGGGCGTTCGCGGAGACGAACGACATCCCGCTCTGGCGCAAGGACGCGTCGTTCGCGAACGATCGGGAGGCATGGCTGGCGCTCGCCGAGGACGAAGATGCGGTCATCGTCTCTGAGGAGGCGCTGAATTATGAGAGAGGCGCCCCCTACGACGTCGGCGAACCGTTCCGGATTCGCATCGGGGAGAAGGAAGCGACGAAGCGCATCGTCGCCGTCGCCGCGGCCGCCGGGTATCATCCCGAATCGTTCGGCGTCTGGATGAGCGCGGAAGCCCTCACGGCGTTGGCGAAGGGAGAGGAGGAGCTCCATTCCACCCTGTTCGTAAAGCTCGCGAAACCCGATAAGGAACTGGAAAGAGCGCTGACCAAGGCGCTGACGCTGCAGAACATTTCGCCGGTCATCAACGTCGTGGCGTCGGAAAAAGGTTATTATCGGACGGCCGGCTACCTGATCCGGCTGTTTCTCGGGTTTAACCAGCTGGCGCTGGCGATCGGCATGACCGGGCTGCTCGTCGTCATGTACCGTCTCGTCCGGCAGCGGAAGCAGCAGATCGGCATGCTGCGGGCGCTGGGCGTACCGGCGAGCAAGATCTATTGGGTCGTGCTCTTGGAAGGGGCGTGCATCGGAGCGTTGGGCATCGCGCTCGGCTACTCGATCGGCACGTATATGAGTTACATCGTGTTCGATACGCTGATGGCGAACGATGTCGGGAACGAGCTTCGGCTGCCTTACGGGACGTTGGCCGCGTACTTCGCCGGAACGTTGGCCGTTGCGCTGGCGCTCTCGTGCTTGCCGGCGCGCGGCGCGCTTCGCGTGCCTCCGAGCGAAGCGACGCGTTACGCGGGCTGAGCGAACGTCAATGGCCCGACGTGACCTTCAGTCCGACCAGGCCGACGAGAACGAGCGCGAGGAACAGCAGCCGGAGCGCGCTGACGGGCTCGTGCAGGGCGACCATGCCGATCACAGCCGCGCCGAGCGCGCCGATGCCGGTCCATACGGCGTAGGCGGTGCCGATCGGCAGCGTCTTCGTCGCGAGCGCCAGCAAGTAGAAGCTAAGCGCCATGAAGACCAGCGTGACGAGAGACGGATAAAGACGCGTGAAGCCGTGAGACGCCTTCAGGGCGATCGCCCAGACGACCTCGAAGACGCCCGCGGCGAGCAGGTAGATCCATGCCATGCGTACAACCCTCCTTTTTCCGACAGCCCCGACACCAAAACAAAAAAGCCCGGGACATATCGTTCGATATCTCCCGGGCTTTTATCCCTCCGTGTACGCGGGAACGTTCGACCCCCGCGCGGCTTTCTCTTGGACCGTGCCGAACCGCGCGATCCGCGCGTCCGAGGAACCCTAGAAAGCCTTCCAAAAGCATAATACCACGAAAAGGGCGGTCTAGAAAGCGCCTTGACAGCATCTTCAGGGTGCATATAAGATTGGAAATCAAGCGCGACCATTGGAAAAAATAAACCGACCCCGCCCCCGAGGTGATCGTCATGAAACGGTACGTCCGGTCCTTCTTCTCCCGATTGAGCGGCGTCATGCGTCAGACCACCATCCGGCAGCAAATCTTCGCCGGCACGTTCGTCGTGCTGTTGGTCTGCTGCATCGCGATGGGGTGGTCGATTTTCCGATCCCTCAGCGGCATGATCCAGGACAATACGAACCGAATGACGGAGCGAATCGTTATGCAGGCGGACGAGTCGGTCGAGCGGTTCCTCAATCAGGTGGAGATCGTCACGCTGCAGATCGCGATCGACCCTCGGATTCAGACGCTGCTCTCCGAGCTGAAGGCGCGCGAAGACGAAGGCGAGTCGCGCGTCGAGGTGGACGAGAAGATGACGGCGCGGCTCATCCTCGGAGAACTCCGCTTCTACGTGGCGTCCATCACGGCATTGGAATTGTACGCGGCCGACCGAGAAGTGATTTATCCCGTCGATCGAGGCCCGCTGGACGATCGAATCGAGAAGCGCTGGATCGACGAGGCGGATCGACGTCCCGGCGAGCTGATCTGGGTCGGCTCCGACCCCCTCAGCCCGAACGATCTGTTGGCCATTCGGCAAATCCGATTGGAGACGGACCGATACTTCAGCGGCGGCTACTTGGTCGTGCGCGTGAGCCGCGATTTAATCCCGTTTTTCTCCCCCGACTTCCCGAAGCTCGAGGACAGCGAGCTGTTCCTCTTCGACGCGGCGGGGAGGCTGATTACGACCACTCGAGTTCAAGAGGAGGAAGACGCGGCGGCGCTCTTCGGCGCCGAAGGACCCGTCGAATTCGCCGGGGAACGGTACGCCGCGGTGCGCGCGGTGTCGTCCTTAACGAATTGGGTGTTGGTCATGCTGACCCCGCTGCACAAAAACAACGAAGGCATCAGCCTCCTCCGTCAAGCGATCGTGCTCGGCAGCCTGATCAGCGCGGCGCTGCTGCTGTTGATGGCGACCGGGCTCTCGACGCTGATTACTTCGCCGGTGCGCAAGCTGGTTCGCACGATGCGGGGGCCGCACGAAGGGATTCCGAAGAAAAACCCCGCTTACTATTTCAATCGCGATATGAACGAGCTGATCCTCACGTACAACGACATGATCGATCGGATGAACGAGCTCGTCTCCACGGTATACGTGAAGGAGCTCATGCAGAGCCGGGCCGAGCTGCAGGCGCTGCAGGCGCAGATCAATCCGCATTTTTTGTATAACACGCTTGAGGCGTTCTACTGGCTGCTGAAGGAGAAAGGCGAGGACGAGCTGGCCTCGAAGCTGATCGGTTTGTCCCGCATGTTCCGGTACACCGTCTCCGACGCCGAGGGGACGGAGTGGGTCACGATCGCGGACGAGGTGCGGCATGCGGAACAGTACATGTCGCTTATCCTGCTGCGCTTCGCCGACCGGATCCGCTACGAGACGGAAGTCGATCCCGCGCTCTTGCACGTGCCGATCCCGAAGCTGGTCGTTCAGCCGCTCGTCGAGAACGCGATTTACCACGGAATCGAACCGGTTAACGGCTCCGGCACGGTAAAGCTCTCGGTACGCAAAGCCCCGGACGGAGACGGCGTGACGATTCGCGTGGAGGACGACGGCGGCGGGATGGACGAGCGCTTCTTGGAACGCGCGGCGGCGGCGCAGGCCAGGGCGGACGCCGAATCGCGAGAGGGCGGAGCGCGTCGGCGCGGCACCGGGATCGGGCTGTTGAATATTCATCGCAGACTTCGGCAGTATTACGGTCCGGCCGGCGGACTCTCGATCCGAAGCTCGCCGGAGCGAGGAACGACCGTGGAGATGACGATCCTGGAAAGGGGATAAGGACATGACGGAGCCGAACATCTTGATCGCCGAAGACGAAGCGTTGACCCGCAACGGGTTGAAGCGGCTGCTCGCCAAATCCAACGGCGGAGCGGCGAAGGTCGACGTCGCCGAAGACGGAGAGAGCGCTTGGCGGTTGATCCGGGAGGGCGGGACGGAATACGATCTCATCTTGGCCGATATCCGCATGCCGAAGCTGAACGGGCTCGAGCTGCTGAAGCGGCTGCGCGACGAAGGCATCGGATCGAGCGTCATCTTGTTGACCGGGTATGCGGACTTCGAGTACGCGCGAACCGCGCTGCGGCTCGGCGCGTCGAATTATCTCCTGAAGCCCGTCGACGAGGAGCAAATCATGCAGGCCGTGGACGAGGGACTTCGTTTCGCGGTCGAGCGCCGCCAGGCGGACGCGAACGCCCGGCTCATTCGCGACAACCCCGAGCTGTTCGACCGCGCGGCGGGCGCCATCCGCCATCCGATCGTTCGGAAGGCGCTGGAATATATCGCCGACCATCTCCATCTGCCGATCGGCATCAGGGAGGTGGCGGAGGCCGTACATCTGAACGCCAGTTACTTCAGCGAGTTGTTCAAGCAAGAAACGAACGCCTCCTTCAGCGATTATCTGATCGCTCTGCGGCTGCGCAAGGCCAAGGAGCTGCTGCTGACGACCGACCGGAAAATTTACGAGATCGCGGAGGAAACCGGCTACGGCAACGCGAGCTACTTCGTTAAGGTGTTTCGGGAGTCCGAAGGGATGACGCCCAAGCAATTCCGAGATCAATATTGAGTACGGCCCACGGAGGTGGGCCTTTTTTTTCTTTCATCGGCGATGACGCTCGGAAGGAACCGATGGGATGAACATTTTTCCCGATCGCAGTTGCATGACCGTCCGGACCGCCGTTGATACAATGAAAGCGCAAACAAGAAAAAAGAAACGAAAACTCGAGGGTCATGGAGGAATCGGGATGAACGGAAAAAGAAAAAAGGCGTCGTCGTTGGCGGCGCTGGCGATCGCCGTCGCCGTCGGATTGTCCGCTTGCAGCGGCGGGGGCGGCGGGACCGCCGGGACCGCCGGGACCGCCGGGAACGGCGACGGCGGTAACGCGGAGACGCCGCCGGGCGGCGCGAACGAAGGCGGATATACGGCTCCTTTCGCGAACGGGAAATACGAGCCTGCGATCGAGATGACGTCCATCGGCTGTACGCCGAACCTGGAGTATCCCGAGGGACAGAGCTTCGAGGACAACGTAGCGCTCGACTGGGCGCGCGAGAAGCTCGGCATCGACATTAAGTACCTCTGGCAGGCGCCGCACGAGAACGGAGGCTGCGAGCAGAAGCTGCGGCTGTCGCTGTCCGGCAACCAGAAGATGCCCGATGTGCTCCACGTGTGGGCGAACAGCGTCGAGAGCAGCAACCTGCTCGCGAACTTGATCGATTCCGGGCAGTTCCTGGACATCGGCGAAGCGTTCGAACAATACGCCTCCGACGACCTGAAGCGAATCATGGAAGAGAATCCGCAGGCGTGGCACATCGTCACGAAGGACAACAAGAAATACGGCGTGCCGCTCATGCAGCTTGCGCATAACAACGACAATATGCTGTACGTTCGCGAGGATTGGCTGCAGAAGCTTAATTTGAAGGCGCCGGCGACGATCGAAGAGCTGGAGACGGTCATGGACGCGTTCGTAAACGGGGACCCGGACGGCAACGGCAAGAAGGATACGCTCGGACTTGCGGTGACGCTCGAGGTGTTCAACAGCTGGATGGCCGACGCGAGCTGGATCTTCGGCGCGTACGGCGGGGCGCCGAACGTGTGGAGGGAAGCGGCGGACGGCTCGCTCGTCTACGGCTCGATTCAGCCGGAGACGAAGCTCGGCCTCGCGAAGCTGCGGGAGTGGATGGAGAAAGGGTATATCGATAAGGAAGCGCTGCTCCACAACGTCGACAAGGCGGGCTCGCTCGCGACGTCCGGCAAGGCCGGCATCTTCTCGGCGCCGTTCTGGGGCGCGCAGTGGCCGCTGGCCGATACGGCCAAGAACGTGCCGGAGGCGAAGTGGACGATGATCGGCCTGCCGACCGGACCCGACGGCAAGATCGGACATTACACGCTCGGCCTCGCGACGCATGCGTTCCTGATCAACAAGGACTACGCGCATCCCGACGCCGCGTTCCACTACCTGAACAAGCTGCTGGAGTTCGCGCTCGCGAAGCCGGGCACCGACATGGAGCATGGTTTCATGGAAGGCTACGACTACGCGATCGTCGACGGGAAGGTCACGAAGGATCCGGCGCAAATCCCGAATCACTTCGATGTCTACAAGGCGACGCTCATGCCGGAGCCGCCGAACGACCCGAAGCGAAACGTCGATTCCTTCACCCGACTAAGCCGGCTGAAGGAGGGCGAGGAACCGGCGAACTCGATCGACGCGGGCAACTGGGCGTGCTGCAAGGACATCGTGGGGAACGCGATCGACTCGTTCCAGTATATCGACAGCGCGTACCGCGACGCCTTCACGGGGGCGCCGACCGAGACGATGCGGACGAAGGGCGACTTCCTCTCCAAGATGGAGAAAGAAACGTTCTCGAACATCATCTACGGGCAGGAGCCGCTGGACGCCTTCGACAGCTTCGTCGAGAAGTGGAAGAGCTCGGGCGGCGAGCAGATCGCCCAAGAAGTCAACGCGTGGTACCAGTCGGTAAAATAAAGAACGGCCGCGGGGGACGGGGCGACCCGTCCCTTCGCGCTGTCCGAGGAGTGTGAAACCAGTGGCCGAGAAGAAGCCATGGAACTGGAAGCGCACCTGGCCGCTTCATCTCATGCTCGCGCCCGCCGTCGCGCTTGTCCTGATCTTTTCCTACTTGCCGATGGGCGGACTGGTGATGGCGTTCCAACATTACAAGCCCTGGTTGGGGTTCGGCGGTTCGCCATGGGCGGGGCTCGAACACTTCGAGCTGTTATTCGAACGGGAGGATAGCCTGCAGGTCATCCTGAACACGCTGATCATCTCGATTTCGAAGCTGACCGCGGGACTGTTGGCGCCGTTCCTGTTCGCGCTGCTGCTCAACGAGGTGCGGCACATGACCTACAAGCGCATCGTGCAGACGTTGGTGTATTTGCCCCATTTTCTATCGTGGGTCATCCTGGGCGGCATCTTGCTCGATATTTTGTCCCCCGGCGGCATCTTGAACCGGACCGTCTCGGCGATGCTCGGGATCGAGCCGATCTTCTTCCTCGGCGACGGGGACTGGTTCCGCGTCACGGTCGTCGTCACCGACGTATGGAAGGAATTCGGCTTCGGCACGATCGTGTTCTTGGCCGCGCTCGCGGGCGTCAACCCCTCGCTGTACGAGGCGGCGGAAATCGACGGCGCGGGACGCTGGAAGCAGACGCTGTACGTTACGATCCCGGCGATTCTGCCGATCGCGGTGCTGCTCGCCACGCTGTCGCTCGGCAACATCTTGAACGCGGGCTTCGACCAAATCTTTAACTTGTACAATCCCCTCGTCTACGACAAGGGCGACATCATCGATACGTACGTGTACCGCGTCGGCCTCTTGTCGGGCGACTTCAGCTTCGGGACGGCCGTCGGTCTGTTCAAGTCGTTCATCGGGCTGCTGTTGATCGCGATCTCTTACCGATTGGCGTACAAGTACGCCAATTACCGAATTTTCTAACCGCGGAGGTACCGTATGTATCATAAAAGCCCGGCGTACAAAGCGTTTTATCTATTCAACGCGATCTTGATCGGGGTCCTGTCCCTGTTGTGCGTGCTGCCGCTCATCCACATCCTGGCGGTGTCGTTCAGCGGGAAGGCGGCGGCCACCGCCAATCTCGTCGGCTTGTGGCCGGTGGATTTCAATACGGAGGCGTATCGGAAGACGTTCGGGAACGACAACTTCCTCACCTCGATCGGGGTGTCGGCGAAGCGGGTGTTCTTCGGTACCGTTCTCGGGATGTGCATCACGCTGATCACGGCGTATCCGCTGTCCAAGGGGAGCGAGACGTTCCGGGGGCGCGACGGATACATGTGGTTCTTATTGATTACGATGCTGTTCAGCGGCGGACTCGTGCCCATGTACGTGCTGATGTCGGAGCTCGGCCTGCTCGGCTCGTTCTGGTCGCTCATCCTGCCGGGGCTCGTGGCCGTGTTCAACATCGTCCTCTTGATGAACTTCTTCCGGAACGTGCCGAAGGAGTTGGAGGAATCCGCCTTCCTCGACGGCGCCGGGTATTCGGCGGCCCTGTTTCATATTTTCCTGCCGATCTCGATGCCGGCGATCGCGACGCTGTCGCTGTTCAACATCGTAGGGCACTGGAATTCCTGGTTCGACGGCATGATCTATATGAACGAGTCGTCGCAATGGCCGCTCGCCACCCTGCTCCAGGCGATCCTGGTGCAAGTGGACTTTACGAAGCTGTCCGCGAGTCCGAGCGATCTCGCGAATTTGTCGGACCGGACCGTGAAGGCGTCGCAAATTTTCATCGGTTCGCTGCCGGTGCTGGCGGTGTATCCGTTCCTTCAGAAGTACTTCGTCAAGGGCATCGTGCTGGGCGCCGTGAAGGAATAGGGCATTCCGATTCGGAAAAGGGGGTGACCGCGCCGCGGCGGCGGACACACGCGCACGAGACGAACTCTAACTCATGGAGGGATCGAAATTGAAGAGATGGGTACTTACGACGATGGCAAGCTTGTTGATCGCGGCGACGTGGGGCTCGGCGGCAGGAGCGAGCGCGGCGTCCGGCGCGGGGAATGCGACGCAGGAAACGCAAGTGGCCGGCAACCGGTCGGTCGACAGCCGCATGCAAGAAGCGATCGAGGCGTTCCTGAAGTCCGCCCCGCCGACGGAGGCTACCGTGCTGAACGTGAAGAGCGCGGCGTTCGGCGCGATCGGCGACGGCGTCGCCGACGACACGGCGGCCATCCAGAAGGCGCTGGATCAGGCGAGGGCGCAAGGGGGCGGGGTCGTCTATTTGCCGGAAGGCACGTATAAGACGTCCAAGAATTTGTACGTGTACTCGAAGACGAAGGTCACGGGGCACGCGGCCAAGGTGTCGAAGATCGATACGGACGACGGGTACGCGGTGTTCGAGATCGCCGCGGAGCAGCGCGAGGTCGTCATCGACGGGTTGTGGATCGACAATAACAAGTCGTCCGGCAACATCGGCGTAGACTTCCAGACGAACGTGTCGAAGGTATGGATCACGAACAACACGTTCACCGGCATCCACACCCAGTCCGTGAATATTAACGCCACCGGCGTCAAGCAGATTCAGGTCAGCGGCAATCATTTCGAAGAAGTCGCTTATGGGGTGCTTACGAACTTGCTGGCGACGGACGTCGCCGACGTGCGGGTCGTGAACAACCAGTTCATCAACATTCACGGCGACGCGATCGAGCTGAACCACCCCGGGGAAGCGTATGCGTCCGGCATGAACTTCGTCATCGCGGGCAACTACATGTCCGTCCCTCCGGGCTTCGGCGGCTCGGGCGGCGCCGGCTTCGGCATCGGCATCGCCGGCGCGACGCACGTCACGATCATGGGCAACGTCATCGAAAACGCCCGCTACGAGGCGATTCATATCGAAGACGAGGCGAAGCATATCACGATCGTAGGCAACGTCATCAACGGGGTGAAGGCCGAACCGGACTTCAACCTGAACTCAGGCGTGTACGTCATCGACGGCGACTATATCACCGTCTCCGGCAACGCGATTCGCGGCGCCGCCGATTACGGCGTGCACTTCGAGTACGCGCCGGACCGCGAGGCGACGCACGCCGTCGTCACCGGGAACACGATTACGGACGGCGGGCAGGGCGGCATTCGGATCGCGGGCTACACCGGCGAATCGAACATCGTCGTGTCGCAGAACATCGTCACCGACAACGAAGGCAACGGCATCGAGCTGGCCGGCGATCTGCGGAACGTGAAGGTGACCGACAACGTCGTCAAGAACAATACCGGGTACGGCTTGTTCCTGGAGCATTCCGGCCGCGGGTGGCATCTAGCGGGCAACGCGTTCTACGGGAACGGCGCGGGCGACATCGGCTTCGGATCGGGCTACGCGGTGCCGGTGCCGCTTCGCGACCAGACCGCTCTCATCGAAGAGACGGTATCCGTGGCGGAAGGCGACGAAGCGTCGCGGTACACGGCATGGCGGGATGCCTTCTCCCTCGGCTCCGGCGCGGAGGGCGTCCTCTACGTCACGGCCGTGCGGGACGGGAACCGCTCCACGAAAATGTACCGCCTCTCTTGGGACGGAACGACGCTCGCGACGACGCAAATCGCCCACGACGGACAGGGCGCGATCGAGGTCGATACGCCGAGCATGAACGGAAAGCGGCTGCAGGTTCGCTCGTACCATCTCGCCTCCGGAAACGTGTGGACGGAGGTCCAATTCGAAGGCATCATCATGCTGAAATAATCGGAAATCCAGCAACGCATAACCGATAGGCTCGAGGCCGCTGAGCGGCTTCGGGCCTTTTTTCTGCGGAGCCGTTCTGCCTAATTTTCATAAGTATATTGCAATGTTAGGTAGTGTGGGATATACTTGCTAACGAACTACTCAATAACATTGAGTAATCCATGTAGGGGGAAGCGCCTCTTGAATGCGGAAATGTTGAAAGGAACGATCGACCTTCTCATCCTGTCCGTCCTGACGGCGAAGGATAACTACGGGTACGAGATTTCGAAATCCATTAAGGAGCGCACGGAAGGGATGTTCGAAATTCAAGAGGCCACGCTGTATCTAGCCTTGAAGCGGCTGGAGAAGCAGGGCGCCGTGTCCGCCTATTGGGGAGACCAGAGCCACGGCGGGCGGCGGAAATACTATGCGCTGACCGAAGACGGCCGGGAAGCGCTGCGGCAATCGATCGCCGACTGGAAGAGGACGACCGAGATCGTGAATCGGTTTATTTGAAGAGGTGAAACGATGAAACATCTGGCGCGTAAAATTTTCAGTATGGGCGAAATCAAACATCCCTGGCTGCTGCTGCTCTCCGTCGCGATCTGCGTCGTCACGTTTACGATCGACGAACGGGTGAATCCCGGCGATCAGCTGTGGCTTTCCGTTTCGTATTTCGCCTCTTTCACGGCGGCCGCGGCCTGGGCGGCGGCGAATTACGTCGGACATCTGCGCATGAACCGCCTGT
This sequence comes from Paenibacillus sp., assembly GCF_031177825.1. Classification (GTDB taxonomy): domain Bacteria; phylum Bacillota; class Bacilli; order Paenibacillales; family YIM-B00363; genus Paenibacillus_AE. Next base: position 80,238 of record NZ_JAPSKE010000024.1, read on the forward strand.
ATCGAAGGCAGACCGACATCGGCGCGTATGTGGATCAGTTGGCGCTTAGCGCGGACGACCGGCAGGAGCTGCGGAACTATCTGGAGGATTTCGCGGCCGATCTGGAACGGCAAGGGAGACGCAAGGAGGACGCGGCGAAGGAGGCCATTACGCAGTTTAAGGTGACGGAATTGCTGTCGATGTCGAAGTATTCGAGTCCGTTCGAGACGCACGGGCACCATTATTTGCTCGGCCTCTCCGGCCTCACGCTGGCGGCGGCCGCCGTATTCGCGGTCATCGGTCACGCGCTGCCGGACCGGTCGTTGTTCGCGCTTATCGCGACGTCGGTCGCGGCCGTATACGGATGCTGCTTCCTCGCCTTGTTTTTCTTGTATAAAGTTATGGACAATGTCCTATATCGGAAAGTAAGAGATTATTTCGGCTAAGAGACGAAGGAGCGGGAGACGAACATGGAGCATTGGATCGCGGAAGTCATGGACGCTTACGGGTATATGGGTATTTTCTTATTGATCGCGTTGGAAAATTTGTTCCCGCCGATTCCCTCGGAGGTTATCTTGACGTTCGGCGGGTTTATGACGACGTCGACGGATCTGACGCCGGTCGGGGTGATCGCGTTCGCGACGGCCGGCTCCATCGCGGGCGCGATCATTCTTTACGGCATCGGGCGCATTTTGTCGGCGGAGCGGCTCGAGGCGATCGTCGTCAAGTACGGCAGGATGCTTCGCCTGAAGCCGGAGGATATTCGGAAGGCGGACGCCTGGTTCGATAAGCACGGGCCTTGGGCCGTGTTTTTCGGCAGACTCGTGCCGCTCGTCCGAAGCTTGATCTCGATTCCGGCGGGAAGCTCGGGCATGCGCTTCCTTCCGTTCCTGCTGCTGACGACGATCGGCTCGTTGATTTGGAATACGGCGCTCGTCTACGTGGGCGCCGCCGTCGGGGATTCATGGGAAACGATCGTCGGGTACATGGACGTATATTCGAATATCGTCTACGTCGCGTTGGCATTGGGCGCGGTCGCCGCGGCGGCCTGGTTCGTTCGCAAGCGGATCGTAAAGAAGGCGGATTAACAGGACCGGGACCGGGTCCGGGACCGTAAGGAGAAAGCTATGGGGAAGGCATCGAAGGAGGAACACGCGAGCGTATCCGCGCTCGTCGGCGAGCTCGCCGCGGCTACGCCGCCGGAAGGGCTGGAGATGGACGAGCTGTTCGAGCGCATCGGTCGGGAAGGGCTGTTGATCGCGGTCATGATCTTGACGGCGCCCTTCTTGCTGCCGGTGTCGATCCCGGGCATGAGCACGCCGTTCGGTACGCTCATTATTTTGATCTGCCTCAGCCTCGTCACCGGCGGGCCCTTGCGCTTGCCGCGCCGCCTCGGGCGGCTTCGCGTCAAGCAGAAGCATATGCGGGCGATCGCCGACAAGGCTGGCGCCCTCCTGCGGCGCTTGGAAGCGTGGGCGAAGCCGCGGTGGAGCGCCTTGACGGGGACGCGGACGCTTCGCGCGGCGCATGCGATCGGCATCGTCGCCGGCTCCGTCGGGATGATGCTCCCGCTGCCGATGCCGCTGTCGAACGCCATCCCGGCGTACGCGATCGTCTTCTTCGCGCTCGGGCTGCTCCGCCGCGACGGCGTGCTCGTCCTCGCCGGCTACGGGCTGCTGGCGGCGACGTTCCTGTACCTCGCCGTCGTGTACGCCGCGGCCTTCGCCGGCCTGCGCGCGCTCCTCGGCGGGTAGAAGGCGCGCGTTCCCCGTTGTCATGCAATCGCTCTCATGCTAAGATAAGGCTGACATGAGAGGCTGATTCCGATGAATAAATACGAAGCTGAGTTCAGCAATCTGGTGCGCGCGTTTCGCAAGCGGCATATGGGGAAGGGTCCCGGACACATCCGGACGACGTTCTGCAAGCAGTGGGCGATCTGCGAGATGGAAGGCAACCTGTCGCCGGTGGAGAAGTTCATCGCCGAGCACGACGAGGGGAAGCCGATGCTCCGCGCGGCCCGCACCGAGATGGTGAAGCAGCTGTACCGCAAGCATCCTCCCGTAGAGATGGAGACGTTCCTGGGCGCGAAGCTCGTGGACCTGTTCGTCGACATCGACATCGAGAAGGATTTCGGCATGTCCGTATTCGTGTTCGACGCGAATATCGAAGAGAAGTTCGGCAGAGGTTGAATCCGTAAGGTTGGCACTTGGCAGCGATCCTGCTCTAGACTAACCGCTCACGGCCGTTCCCAACCGGGATGGTTTCGTGCGCGGTTTTTGCGTTTTTCGGACTTTATTTAAGGAGGAGATCCATTCATGGGGAAGACGAAGCATGAAGGGCCGCAGAAGCTGCCGTTCGCGCCGGATCCGCGGCTGTGGGTCAGCCTGGTGCCGTTCGGACTCGGGAAGGTGAAGCCCGCGCATATTCGCGAGACGATGAAGGTCGCTTGGGAGAACCGGGACAATCTCGGGTACGCGGCGCGTATCTTGACGCAGGGCGTCTGCGACGGGTGCGCGCTCGGCGTGGCGGGATTGAAGGACCGGACGCTCGCGGGCCCGCATCTGTGCACGACGCGGCTGAATGTGCTGCGGCTGAACACGATGCCGGCGATCAAGCCGGACATCCTGCACCAGGACATCGACGAGCTGCGGAAGCTCGACAGCGCGGAGCTGCGCCGGCTGGGGCGCATTCCGTATCCGCTGCTGCGGCGCAAGGGGGAGCGGACGTTCTCCCGGGTGTCGTGGGACGAGGCGATGGATCGAATCGCGGCGAAGATGAAGCGCACGCACCCGAAGCAAACGGCGTTCTTCCTGACGGCGCGGGGCATCACGAACGAGGTGTATTACACCGCGGCGAAGGTCGCTAGGTTTCTCGGCGTGAACCACATCGACAACGCCTCGCGCATCTGCCACTCGCCGAGCAAGACGGCGCTGAAGCGATCGCTCGGCATCGGCGCGTCGAGCTGCAGCTACGCCGATTGGATCGGATCCGACGTCGTCGTGTTCTGGGGGTCGGTGGCGGCGAACAATCAGCCGGTGTCGACGAAGTATTTGTACGCGGCGAAGCGGCAGGGAACCAAGATCATCATGATTAACCCGTACCGCGAGCCTTCTATGGAACATTATTGGATCCCGTCGATCCCGGAGAGCGCCTTGTTCGGCACGAAGCTCGTCGACGACGTGTACCAAGTCAACATCGGCGGCGACATCGCGTTCATGAACGGCGTCATGAAGACGTGGTTCGAGATGGAGGCGGAGCGGCCGGGGTCGGCGATCGACCGCGCGTTCGTCGAGGCGCATACTTCCGGTCTCGAGGCGCTGCGGACGCATGTCGAGTCGCTCGATTGGCCGGCGCTGGAAGCGTCCGCGGGCATGACGCGCTCGCGCATGCGCGAATTCGCCGAGCTGCTGGCCCGGTCGCGCTCCGGCGTGTTCGTCTGGTCGATGGGACTGACGCAGCATCGGTTCGGCACCGACAACATCTCGCAGGTGGCGAATCTGGCGATGCTGCGCGGCTTCCTCGGTCGCAAGCGCTGCGGCGTCATGCCGATTCGCGGCCATTCCGGCGTGCAAGGGTCCGGGGAGATGGGGGCGGACCCGTTCTCGCTGCCGGGCGGCGAGTGGGACCCGGCGACGGTCGAGCGCATCGAGAAGCTTTGGGGCTTCCGGCTGCCGCGGTGGCAGGGCGACATCGTAGGCGTTTCCTTAGAAAACGCGGCCCTTCCCGACGACGACGCGCGGAAGCTGCGCATCTTCTACACGTCGGGCGGCAACTTCCTCGAGACGATGCCGGATCCGGACTTCGTGCGCCGCTGTCTCGAGAACGTCGACCTGCGGGTGCACCAGGATATCATCTTGAACACCTCCACCTTGGTCGACGCGCGCGAGGAGGTGATCGTGCTGCCGGCGATGACGCGTTACGAGCAGCCGGGCGGCGGGACGTCCACGTCGACGGAGCGGATGGTGTACTTCTCCCCGGAGATCGAAGGCCCGCGCATCGAGGAAGCGCGCGCCGAATGGCAGATCTACGCGGATCTGGCGCGCCGCGTGAAGCCGGAGGAAGCCGAGCGCGTCGCCTTCGCGTCGGCGGAGGCCATTCGGGCGGAGATCGCGCGCGCTAACCCGTCGTACGACGGTATTCAGCATCTGCGCCGCAAGGGCGACGTCTTCCAATGGGGCGGCGCGTGGCTGTGCGAGGGCGGCGTCTGCCCGACGGCCGACGGCCGGGGGCGTCTGCTGCCGATCGCGCTGCCCGAGACGCGGCGGGAGGAAGGCCGTTATTTCCTCACGACCCGTCGCGGCAAGCAGTTCAATTCGATGATCTATGGGGAGAAGGATCCGTTCAACGCCGCCGACCGCCGCGACGTGCTCCTCCATCCGTCCGACGCGGCGGCGCACGGCATCGCCGACGGCGACGGCGTCGTGCTGCATAACCGCTATGGCGTCTTCCACGGCCGGGCGAAGCTCGCCGACACGCGGCCGGGCAACCTCGCCGTCTATTGGCCGGAAGGCAACGCGCTGCTGCCGAAAGGCGTATACGAGCCGCATGCCGGCATTCCGGAATACAATACGACCGTCGCGTTGGAGAAGGCAGACGCTTATCACGCGGGGAAAGACGTGCGGTACGCGGAGAAGCGGATCGAAGACTTGGAGACGGAGGTGAGCTGAGCGGGATGGAAAACGGTGATATTCACGACGACGCCTCCGCCTGCGCGGACGCGAAAGCGGCGGAGCGGCGCGCCGTCGTTCGCTACGACGTCTCCGGCTTCCGCGAGACGGAGGATTGGATCGCGGTCGAACGGCCGCTGACGATCTGGCTCGACGGCGCGGAGTTCGCCACGATGGTGTGCACGCCGAGCGACCTGGAGGAGCTCGTGTACGGCTTCTTGGCGTCCGAGGGCATCGTCCGCCGGGCGGACGAGGTCGCGTCGCTCGCGATCGACCCCGTCTCCGGCTTCGCCCGCGTCCGGCTGCGCAACCCGCGCGCCGCCGGCAAGGACGCCGTCTCGAAGCGGTTCATCGGCTCCTGTTGCGGCAAGAGCCGACAATTTTACTTCGTGAACGACGCCCGCGCCGCGCGCACGTCGACCAGCGCCGTAACGCTGACCGTACGGCAGTGCGTCGACCGGCTGCGCGAGCTCGAGGACGCGTCGGAGACGTTCCGGCGGACGGGCGGCCTGCATAACGCGGCGTTGTGCTCGCCGGACCGGATGCTGTTCGCGAGATCCGATATCGGGCGCCACAACGCTCTCGATAAGCTGTACGGGCGCTGCCTGCTCGATCATCGCTCGACTCGGGACGGGATCGTCGCGTTCAGCGGCCGCCTCTCCTCCGAGGTCGTCCTGAAGGTCGCGAAGCTCGGCGCCGCCGTCGTCCTGTCGAAGTCGGCGCCGACGACGATCGCCGTCGAGCTCGCGCGCGACCTCGGCATAACGGCCGTCGGCTTCGTTCGCGGGGCGTCGCTGAACGTGTACTCGCACCCGCATCGAATTCGGGAATAAGAAGGCTCCCCCGCAACGAAGGAAAAGCCCTCCGCCGAAGGGCGAAGGGCTGAGGGCTGAGCGGCGAGAGGGTTACCCCAAATACTTTTGAATATCGCGCTCCAAGTCTTCCGGCTTGTCGGTGGATGCGTAGCGCGTAATGACGTTGCCTTGGCGATCGACGAGAAATTTCGTGAAGTTCCACTTGATCGACTTCGTGCCGAGAATGCCGGGCGCCTGCTTGGTCAAATACGTAAACAGCGGATGCGCGTCGTCGCCGTTCACGTCGACCTTCGCGAACAGCGGGAACGTCACGCCGAAGTTCGTTTCGCAGAAGCCGGCGATCGCCGCCTCGTCGCCCGGCTCTTGCCCGCCGAATTGGTTGCAAGGGAAGCCGAGAATTTCCAGGCCGTCGTCGCGGTATTTCTCGTAAAGCTCCTGAAAGCCCTTGTATTGCGGGGTGAAGCCGCATTCGCTGGCGGTGTTGACGATGAGCAGCACCTTGCCGCGATAGTCGGACATCGAGCGCTCTTCGCCTCGAATCGTTCTCGCGCTGAAATCGTAGACGGACATCGGGTCAACTTCCTTTCGCTCGCGCCGCAGCGCGATTGTTCCATAAATTGAACGTACCAAAGTCGTTCGGGAAACGCAACCGGACAAGGGGGCCTCTCGTATATGTTATCAAAAGGTTAGGAGGGCTCGACGATGTTGAAAAAATTGTTGAAGACGCTTCTCTCGTCCTCGCACAAGAAGCATCACGGACCGCACTACGGCGGGTATAAGAAATTTAGCAGCAGCGATCATTTCCACAAGCCGACGTACGGAGTTCCCCCGAAGCACAATCAATACGGCCACGGCTATTACAAGAAGAAGGGATACTCCAGCTACAGCAGTTAATTACTTCGCGGAGGCGCGGATCGCGGCGTCCAAGTCGTCCCGCATCTCTTCGGCAGAAGCATAGGGCTGTTCCGTCATGAGCGACCGGCGGAGCAGCCTTTTCGTTTCCGGGGCGAGACTAGACAGTTCTTCTTCCCAGGTGCGTTCCTCGCGGGTTTCCGGATATGAGCTGTATAGCAGAAAAAGAAGCAGATGCCCCATCGCGTAAAAATCGCTCGTCACGTCGATGCGCCGGCGGAGCTTCTTCTCCATCGGATCGTCGTCCAGAACGTCGTCCGGCACGGGATCCGGCGTACCGGGCCGCAGATCGCGGGCCAGTCCGAAATCGATCAAGTGCACGCGCTCGCCGTCGACGATGACGTTAGCGATCCGGATGTCGCGATGGACGATGCCCGCCGCATGGATATCCGCCACGACGTCGATCAGCCGCCGAAGAAGCAGCAACGCCTCCGCTTCGGTAAACGTATGTTCCTCTTCGAACAACAGCTTCTCGAGACTGAGGCCGGGCACGTATTCCATCGCGAAGCAGAACGCGCCGCGGTAGCGGAAGCGATCCAACAGACGCGGCACCGCGGGGTGGCGCAGCCGCTCCAGCATCGCGGTTTCCAGGCTGTACACCGCCTCCGTGCGGAGCGCGCCGCCGCGCAGCGGCTGAACGTGCTTCAGCACGCACGGCCGGTCTCCCGCGCGGCGGTCTCTGCACAAGTAGGCGAGGCCGTAGCTGCCTTCGCCGATCGGCTTAACGATCGTATACCGTCCCTTGACGACGGCGCCGGGCCGGAACCAGGACAGCACCCTGCGGCGCTTCCAGCCGTTCCATACCCGGGCGGCGGCGTGCTTCCACGTCGGCATGCTTCATCGCCCCTTTCTTTACAGTTTACCGGAGGAGCGGCACGGAATGCCAGAAGAACGGGTGCCGTCGGAAATAATTCCGGTAACGGAAGCAACGCATCGTCGGCGCGGCCGATATTAAGAAGAGGGACTTCGACGGCATACCGTCGAAGTCCCTCTTTTTTATTGAAGCGACTGAAGATTCTCTTTTTCTTCTTGCAGCTCGCTTTGCACCAGCTGCGAAGCGTTGGGGTTGCCGGCGGATTGGGCTTGGTCGACGGAGCGGGACGCCTTTTCCAAGGAATTCTGAGCCTGTTGGATCATCTGATCGTTCGGCTTCGATTGCGCCATCGCGACGGCGTTATGCAGATGGTCGAGCGACTGTTGGGCTTGCGACAGCGGATTTTGCGACTGCATGCTGTTGCCTTGGTTTTTCATCGGTGGATCTCCTCCATAGAATGAAATGTAGGGAGTCCCTTGAAGGAATTCCTTCTATAGTTTCTGTAAATAGCGCCCAATTATGCGACGCGCCTAGCGCCGACCGACCGAAAACGGCTCTCCGCCTCGAACGCTATGGCAATTCCGCCGATCGCAAGGCGAAGGAGGAGGAATGCGCGATGAACGAACCGAACAGAAACCCGAATCCGAATTCGATCGATGCAGGAGAGGAGCGGCTGCCGCCGGCGCCTCGCGGGCCGCATGCGCCGCATCGACAGAACCGAATCGAAGATGACCGCAGTTACTATATGTATCCGATGGAGGACTTCGGGCCGAGAAGAGAGACGCATGCGAAGCCGGCGCCTTGGTACAACCAGAGATGGGTGCTCGTCCTGGCGCTCATGATCGCCGTCGGCGCGATCGTCTTCGCGTTAACGAGCTTAACGCAAGAGGTGAGCGGCGTGAACGCGTCGATTCAGGAGCAGACGGCCGCGATCGAAGAGCAGACGGGCGCGCTCGAAGGCATCGGCCGAGCGGTGACCGACCTGAAGGAGGCGGTGGCCGTCGGCTTCGATCGGTTGATCGACGAAGTCCGGGCCGCCGCGGCGCGGATGGGCGGCGGATCGGCGTAAGCATAAAAATAACCTCCCCCGATCGAGCGTCAGGATGGTATTATCCCCTCATGGTAGACAGTGAAAAAAGAGTCCATGGTATCATGGATGAAACACTGTTGACCGGAGGGGATTTTTCTATGCCGCCAAAGAAAGGGCAGAAGCAAATCCAATACAATGAGG
>NZ_JAPSKE010000025.1 GCF_031177825.1 Paenibacillus sp.
ATTGTATTGGATTTGCTTCTGCCCTTTCTTTGGCGGCATAGAAAAATCCCCTCCGGTCAACAGTGTTTCATCCATGATACCATGGACTCTTTTTTCACTGTCTACCATGAGGGGATAATACCAGGGCGCCGATGCGCCCCGTTTTTTTATTACCCATCGTAGCCATTCGGATTTTGGCTTTGCCAACGCCACGAATCGCGGCACATGTCGTCGATCCCCTTAGCCGTGCGCCAGCCGAGGATTTGTTCCGCCTTCGTCGAGTCTGCGTAACAGGCGGCGACGTCTCCCGGCCGGCGGTCGACGATGCGATACGGCACTTTGACTCCGGAAGCCCTTTCGAAGGCGCTCACCAGTTCAAGGACGCTGTACCCTCGGCCGGTGCCGAGATTGAACGCTTCGACGCCGGACGCCGCCATCACGTAGCGAAGCGCCGCAAGGTGCCCGCGCGCCAAGTCTACGACGTGGATGTAATCCCGCACGCCCGTACCGTCGACAGTCTCGTAATCGTCGCCGTACACCTGCAGCTCCGCGCGTCTCCCAACGGCCACTTGCGTAATATAAGGCATCAAGTTATTCGGGATGCCCTTCGGATCCTCGCCGATCGTCCCGCTCTCATGTGCCCCGATCGGGTTGAAATATCGCAGCAGCGCGATGCTCCATTGCGGATCGGACACATAGATATCGCGCAGCACCTGCTCCAACATCAACTTCGTCTGCCCGTACGGATTCGTCGCGCTGAGAGGCAAATCCTCGGTGATCGGAATCCGCTCCGGTGCGCCGTACACGGTTGCGGAGGAACTGAAGACGAATCGCTTGATGCCGCGTTCGCGCATAATGTCGCACAAAATCAAGGTCCCGGTGATGTTGTTATGATAATACGCGATCGGCATGGCGACCGATTCGCCCACCGATTTCAATCCGGCCAGGTGGATGACTGCTTCGATCGAGTGCGCCTCGAAAACCGCTTCAAGGGCGGATCGATCCAACAAATCGACGCGATAAGCGACTACAGACTTGCCGGCGATCCGCTCGATTCGACTTAATACTTCTTCCCGGCTGTTGGAATAATTGTCGACGACGACGACCTCGTAGCCGGCCGCCAGCAACTCCACGCATACATGGGCGCCGATATATCCGGTTCCTCCCGTTACAAGTATGGCCATGCTTACCTCCCCTTCTGTTTAAGGCTGCGCTTGCTGCTTCTTCGCCAGTTCGATGACGGCCAACCGCTTCAGGGCTTCGAACTCCTCCGGAGAAATCCGTTCGAGCACTTTCTCCTTAATCACCTGTTTCTCCTCCGCCGTTAACCCGCCGCCGGCCATCGAGGCGAAGCCGTTCAATTCCGTCATGGAAAATCGGGTAAGAAGAAACTTCGTCGCTTCTTCCCTCGTGCCTAAAGTCGACTTACTTCCGTCATCGCTCGTCTCTGCGTCAGGGGCCGACGGCGCAGCCGGCGGTGCATCCGATGCCGCCTCGGACACCGCTTCCGCCCCCGCAGCGTCGGCTTCCTCGTTCGACGCCGACGTCACCGGAACGGCCGGAACTTCCTGGAGTTGCTCCTTCACAATTCGCTGGATCTCGGGTTCTTGAAGCAGCTCATTCACTTCCTGCTCCGTCAACAGCTTATCCGACACCTGTTCCATGACGAGAGTAGATACATAATTCATAGCAGGTTTATATGCGATCATACCCGCAACGGCAAGGAAGAACACCGTGGCGATCGTTCTTCTGGCCCATCTCGGGACGGAAAACCGTCGAACGTTCGAATCCATTTTCGTAGACAGAGTTTTCTTTACCTTCGGCATGAACATTCCCCTCCACATTTGCCTTCATTATATATAAATCTCTCTACCCCCACAAACCATTTTCTCCTAGCGAACCTATATGGAAGGAGGTGGATGCCAAGGAAGAACAGGGTATTGAAAACACACATAGAGACGTCGGCCATCCGGCAAAGGAGATGTAATAAAGGGAAAACCAAGGAGGGAACCTGCACTTGAAACGGATGAAGTTCCATTGGACGGCCAAGCTGTCCGGCGCTACGGCATTGCTGCTCGCGGTTTCCATGGCATTGCCGTTGCTCGCGTTCGCGCAATCGTACATTTACAAGGTTTCGTACAACAAGTCGACCGGTACGGTGACCGCCAGCGTCTACACGGACGAGACGGTGACCGGCAACGTGTATTTGGACATCATGGACGAGCACTCCAGCGTCATCGACAGCGTCTACCTGGGCGAGCGAAGCGGTACCTATACGGTGGGCGACAGCGTCTACGATCGTTACGACTTTACGTACACGGTGACGGCCAACGTCTATGATCGCCTGAAGCTCGCGAGCTGGTATAAGGATGCGGAAGACACCGTCACCAGCGACGTGTACGACGTCGAAAGCATCGCGGTAACGCCTCCCCCGGGTAACGGCGGCAGCGGCGGCTGGGGCGGCGGGTACGTCCCGACGTCGCCGCCGACCATAGACGGCGCGATCCTGGCCCAGGCGGACGGGACAGTCGCTGCGGACGAGCTGAAGGAGAAGCTGGCCGAGCAGGACGTCGTTAGGATCGTATTAACGAGCGAGATCGTGCTGCTCCCGGCCTCGGTGCTGGCGGAAGCTCCGAACATGAAGAAAAAGACCCTCATGCTGGAAAAGGACGGCATCACCCTAGAACTCCCGCTGTCCGTTCTAAACTTGGAGCGACTCGCGGAGCAGCTGAACACCAAGCTCGAAGCGCTCGTCATCAAAGCGGAAATCGCGCCGCTCGAGGGCGAAGCGCTCGAAGCCGTCGAGCAAGCCGCGAGCCGCATCGGCGCAGAGCTCCGATCCGACGCCGTCTCGTTCGAATTGACGGCGATCGGCGAGGAAGACCGGACGGCATCGATCCATGACTTCGGCGGCGTCTACGTATCCCGCACGCTGCCGGTCGACGCGACGGCCCATCCGTCGTTGCTTACGGGCGCGACGTTCGACTCGGCGAACGGAACGTTCTCGTTCGCGCCGATGCAGCTCGCGTACGGCGAAGCGAGCGGCGACGTCGAAGCCGCCGTCCTCAAGCGGCCTAGCAACAGCGTCTACGCCGTCATCGAACGTTCGAAGTCGTTCGCGGACATCGGCGACCATTGGGCGCAGGCGGACATCGAGAAGATGGCGGGCAAGCTCATCGTCGAAGGCGTAACGGCACAGGCGTTCGAGCCGGAGCGATCGATTACGCGCGCGGAGTTCGCCGCGCTGCTGGTGAGAGCGTTAGGACTCCCGGCGAAGGAGCAGAGCGCGGCTGACTTTACCGACGTCTCCTCGAGCGACTGGTTCGCGGACGTCGTGGCGACGGCGGCCGAGGCCGAGCTCGTGAACGGCTACCCGGACGGCGCGTTCCGGCCGAACGATACGGTGACGCGCGCGGAGATGGCGGCGATGCTCGTGCGGGCGACCGCCTTCGCGACGGGAACGACGCCGCAGATGACGATCGCCCCGGGACAGATCGAAGCGGCCCTGTCGGGCTTCGCGGATCGGCATCTTCTCGCTTGGGAAAAGACGTACATGGCGATCGTCGTGAAGAGCGGCATCGTGGAAGGGATGGCGGAGACGACGTTGGCGCCGAACGGCCTGGCCACTCGCGCGCAAGCCGCCGTCATGCTGAAGCGATGGCTGACGAGCGTAGGCTTCTCATCGTAAGACAGGAAAAGAGGGCTCTTCCTTAGGGAAGGGCCCTCTTCTTGCCGTTAGCAATCCCCGCGCGTACGGCTTGTACCGCCAGCAAGACGAGCGCCGCGGCTCCGATGCCGGCGCAGTCCACGACCACGTCGAGCGCCCGGCCGCCCCGGGAAAACAACGGCTGCGCGAGCTCCGTCAGCAGCGCCAACGAGACGGCTGCGCCGATGGAAACGGACCACCTTTTCCAATATCCATAGAACAGCGCCTGAAGCACCCCGAAACCGATGAAATGCCCGACCTTCCGGAGGAGCATCTCGCCGAAGAGCGAATACCCGTGGAAGAAGGTCGTCCAATCGGGCGCCGCGGCCCAGACCGGCGGCGATAACCGCGAGGAGTCCGTAAGCTCCGTCAAATCCCAGATACAGGTACATACCACGAGCAGGCATGCCCAACCGAAACACAGCAACCCTCGCATGCCATCCCCCCAGTTTATTTCCCCAACCCCATCGCCCACCACCGCGCGATACAAGCGAGCGCCGCGCCGTGGCGGAGCTCGCCGCTCGCGACCATCTCGCGGAACGTCTCCATCGGAACCTCGACCACGTCGAGCTCCTCTCCCGCTTCGAGCCGCTGCTGACCCTTGCTCAAGCCTTCGGCGACGAACAGGTGGATCCGCTGATCCGTAGAGCCGAAGGAGGGGTAGAACGACCCAAGGGACGTCCATGCAGTCGCCGAGTAGCCGGTCTCCTCCTCGAGCTCCCGCTTCGCCATCTCGAGCGGCTCAACGCCCGCATCCACCCCGCCGGCCGGCAGCTCCCACTGCCAGGAGCGGATCGCATGCCGGTACTGCCGGATGCATGCGACGGCCCGCCCGCCGTCCAGCAGCGGCAGCACGCATACGCCTTCGGGCATGCGGGCGTACTCCATCTCGACGGTGCGGCCTTGGAACGTCTTCACTTCTTCCTGAACGATCTCGAAAAATCGATAACGCGTGCGGCGGCTGCCCAGCACGGTCCAGTTCTCATCGCGAGTCATCGGTACGCTTCCTCCCGCTTATGGAATGAATGTACCTATTGTATCGATTAGACGTCCGAGTTACAAAAATTGTTTCCAAACTGATTCTATCGATTCGTTGATGATTAATATGCCTTATTTTATAATATGCATATCAACATTTTCCATACGGAAAGGAGGGTAATAATGTTAACGTATAACGTGCGAGACGCGTTCCAAGTGTTGAAGGAGCGCGGCATCGCCCGAGACAAACAAGAAGTTCGCAAATGGCTCAACGAAGGCTATATCGAAGCGGAACCGCCGGAAAACCGGAGGCTCGGTTGGAAGATTCAAGCCGATGCGCTTCATCGATTCATCGAACGCTACGAGGTCGGCGAATTCCAAGGGCTGATGCAGCGGCGGAAGGCGATTCCCGCGTTGTCGATCGAAGCGCGCCCGATGTCGGAAGGAGAGCCTAAGGGCTCGGACTCGCAGCTGTTCCGGCTCGAGGAGGAGATGACCACGCTTCGCCAGCAAGTCCGGGCGCTGCGGCGGGAGATGAACGACTTGAAGAAGGTGCTCGGTTTCCCCGTGCTGGCGGCGGTGCAGACGAGCGACGGGAAAGCTGCGGACTCCTAGCCTTAGGAATCATTTTTGACTTTATAGGGTGAAAATGAGTAAACTTATGTAACGGCTACATTTTCTAAGGCAAAGGGGCTATCCGTATTGAGAACAAAGCTTGTTATCGATAACGTCGCGCTGTCGGATCATAACGAGGAGCTCGGCCTGTACCAGTTCATCGTTACGTTCACGGACCGCTCGAAGGCTCGCGTATTTATGCGTCGGGACCCGGAGTGGAAGGTATCCAGCGTGAACCGGCTCTTGAACATTCCGTGCACGATCTGCCGGAAAGATTATTACTGCAAGTGCTTCGAGAAGCACGCGCCGGACATCGAGAACCAGTTGGTGGAAGGCGAGTATATCCCAGAAGCGTTGGCATCGAAAGCGCAATGACATACAGAACATGACGGAAGCCCCTCGGATCGAGCGATCCTTGGGGCTTCTTCTTTCGATTTATAAGGGACGGGAGTTACGATTCGGACGCTTCCGCCTCGGCTTCCTCCGTCGCTTCTTCCGCCGCTTCCTCCGCCGCTTCCTCCTCTGTAATGACGGCCGGTTCCCCGTCCTTCACTTCGATGACGACGACGGGCGACCCGTTATTGCGGTCCATCGTGATTTTGTTCCCTTCCACATCGATCTCGGCCCCAGGATTGCAGAGACCTAACAAGAGTACGATCAGTGCGATCTTACCCACGCGATTCACTCCCTCTTCTATGTCATTCCGCGGTGCGGAGTACATTATATGAGGCGAATGACGAGCGTATACGAATTATTTCTTATACAACTCTGATTCGAACAACCAGCTCGAGCTGCCGTCCGCCCACGTGCCCCAGCTGGAGAGCAGGCGGATCTTTCCGTTCTCTCCCGGAGCGATCGCCCAATCGTAGTCGCCCGACCCTTGTTGGAGCACGATGGCGAGGATGCGCTCCCCGTTGATTTCCGCCGGGAACGAGAGTCTCCATTCCCCTTCCGCATCGCCCCAGAGCGCATGCTTCATGACGAACGTTCCGTCGGCGTTGACGGTGACGGTGCCTTGCTCCGCTCCCGCATCGTATACATGAGTCGCATAGTTGCCCGTATCCGTATAGTACAAGTTCGTCGCGCCGCCCGGCGTCCAGAGATGCCAGGTGCCGTACAGCTGTTCGAAGTCGGTGATGGGTTCTTGGATATCGGCCGCAGGAGCAGTCGGCTCATTCGCTGCGGTCCCGCCTGCCGGCGGATTCCCGATTTCGATCGTATTCGTTGACGCCGTATGCGTAACCGACAGGTCCAGATTTTCCGCGATGAACCGCAGCGGGACGAGCGTCCGGCCCCCGGAGATGACGGGAGGGGCATCCATCGGTACCGTCCGGCCGTTCACCAAGGCGGAGGACTGATTCAGCTTCAAGACGACGTTGTTGTTCCCAAGCGACAGAGTAATCTGCTCCTTCGCCGCATCCCAGTCGACGGTAGCGCGAAGAGCCTCCCCTAGAAAACGAAACGGCACCATCGTCCGCCCATTCACGGCGGTCGGAGGGGCGTCGAGCGTCATCGTTTCGTTCTGGATGACGGCTTGCTTGCTGTCGAGCTTGAGACGAATGTAGATCGAGTCGTCGGACGCCTTCGGCCCGGCGGCGGGCGTAGACGTTGCCTCTTTCGCGGGCGCAGGCGCCTTCTCCTCCGGCTCCACGCTCCACTGCTCCGTATACGTCGGCGACGACCATTGCTCGGTATACGTCGGCGACGTCCATACTTCCGTTGCGCCGGCCGTTGCGGAACTACCCAATGCGAGCGCAGGTATCGCCAAGAAAACCTTCCTCCAATGATCCTTCCTCATCATACCGCTTCCCTCTCCCTCTCCGGAAAATTACTCGTCGACTTGGATGCCGAGCGAGTACTCGAACCAAATCTTTGTCTCGCCCGTATAGCCATAGTGGTACCTGACGCTGACGAGACCGTCCTGCTTCGGGATCAACGCCCAATCGACGCCGGTGGGTCCGTTCTCCAGGATCAACGCATGATCCTGACCGATCACTTCGTCTTTCGCCGCCCGTCGCCACGTCCCCGTTACGACGCCGTTCCCGGCGCTGGCGATCCCGTAGACGCCGTCCTCGCTCACGATCAGCTTCCCCATCTCGATCCCCTTGTCGCGCCCTTCCGCTCGAAGCTCCCATGTACCGAAATAATCGAAGCCGTTGTCTTCGGGCACCGGCTTCGGCTGCTCCGGTTCGGGCGAAGGCTCAGGCACCGGAGTCGTCGGGTCGACGATCGCGATCTTCTCGGTCGCGCCGTCGTATTCCACCCGATAACCGAAAAATTCGCCGACGAATCGCAGCGGCACCAACGTCGCCCCGTTCAGCACCATCGGCGGGAAATCCAATGCGGTCGTCTTGCCGTCCAAGATCGCCTCCGTCCGGTTGACCCAAAGCTGCGCCTTCTTCCCTTGCAGCTCAAGGGTGACCTTCTGCTCCGCCTCCGACCAAGTGACGTCGGCTTGCAGCGCCTCCCCGATGAAGCGCAGCGGAATCATCGCTCGCCCGTTGATCGTGAACGGAGGGACGCTCATCGCCGTCTCCTTGCCTCGAACGAAGGCCGTCGAGCTGCCGATTTGCATCGTGATCGTGTTCGAGACGTCCGATGGCACCGGTTGCGATGGCCCCGCAGGGCCCGGCTTCTCTTCGGGCTCCGCAGGCCGCTGAGGCTCCGGCTCCGGTGTCGGCTTCGGCTCAGGCGCCGGCTTCGGCCCCGGGTCCGGCGCCGTCGGCGAAGGCTCGCGCGGCCCGCTCCCGGCGGGCGGCTCCGACCACAGGTCGTCGGACCAGAGCCCCGATCCCGGCGAGCCGCCGCCGGACGCGTCGTCCGCCCCCCACCACCAATCCCAATCCGAGGAAGAGCCGCTGCCCGGCGTCTCCCCTTGCCCCGGCGATTCGCTCCACAGCTCCGTCGACCATTGCTCCGCGGCATACGCGCCCGGCGATACCGACAATGTTCCCGCCAGCATCGCCGCGACGATCGAGAGCCCCTTATGAACACGAACACCCATGCGATCCAACAACCCCTTCCCGCGGTTTCGATCCTCCCTTCATTGAACCAGAAGCGCCTTACAAAAAACTTACAGAGCAATACCCTGGAATCGGATATTGCTCTGACGTCCTTACGTTTTCACTTGTACGATTCGCTCCCGTCCCGGCTCGACGACAACGATCGCCGAAGATGCCGGCTTTCCGTCGAGACCTATCGCGACATCGGCATGAACCTCGATCCCGTCCACCGCTAGCGACGTATGCACGCCCGGGAAAGCGGCGCGCCACTGAATGGCGCCGCCGGTCGCATGTTCGAACTCCGTCCGGCCGTTGCCCGCATGACGCACATGCGCTTCCCCGTCGAAGAGCGGAATCGACTTCAGCGCGACCGACGGCGTACGATCGGTCAGCCGGGGGAACGTCTCCACGGTCCGCGTCGCGGCGTCGGGGCGGATCCCCATCATCCCTTCGGCGAGACAGCCGATCCAGGCGAAGGAAACCTCCGGGTAATTTCTGCGCGCCATCGACGGATCGGAGAGGCGCATCAAGAAGGAATAGGCATCCGCGTTCCGTCCGTACCGGTATAACACTTCGGGAGCGTAAGACATCATCTCGATCAGGACGACCTTCTCGTAGACGTAACTCCAATACGTAATATCGTCGAGCAGCCGCCGGGTCGCTTCCTCGTCGGAGAGGATGCCGAAATACGCGGCCAACACATTATTCCAATCGTCCAGCATACTGCGATCCTGGAACATCATGACGTAATACTTCCCGCTCCCGGGGGCGATCCACTCG
Source organism: Paenibacillus sp. (assembly GCF_031177825.1). Lineage (GTDB taxonomy): Bacteria > Bacillota > Bacilli > Paenibacillales > YIM-B00363 > Paenibacillus_AE. The sequence continues at coordinate 9,061 of NZ_JAPSKE010000025.1, forward strand.
CGATGGAACGAATCCCGCAGCTCCGACGCCTTCCCGGCGTAGGCGGCGGACGCCTCCGCTTCGCCCTTCCAGGCGAGGATGTCGGAATACGCGCGATAAGCCGCGTACTGGGCGGAAATCAAATCCGCCGCCATTAGAATATCGCTGTCTCCGAGGTTTTCCTCTATGTACGAAGCGATCCCGCGTCTGCCGTCCGAAGGGCGATGCTCCAGCATGCCGTCGCCGTCCCGGTCCCACGACTTCACATAAGACGTCACCGTATGCTCGTAGAAGGAAGCGAAGTCCGCGTCCGACAAATAGGCGGAATCGCCGGTCCATCGATACATCCGGCTGCAGCAATCCAACACATCGAAGTTCGCGGGGAGGTTATACCAGAAGTCACTGTCGTCCGTATAATCCACCGGAGCCGGCCGGTCCCATCGGTCGATCTCCCAGTAGCTGCACCAATCCCGCTCCGGCGCGATATGCATCGCGAATTTGCGCAGCATGTTTTTCGTATGCGCCCCCAGACCGAGCAAGTGCGCGCCCGCGGCGTGATGCGCCGCGTCCCGCATGCAGAACGCCTCTCGCCCGGGTAGCGCAGCTTCATACCAAGGGCCGACCGGATCGCCGCCGTCAGATACGTACGAGAGAGCTTGCCGCTTCGCCCACGCGAAGCCGTCCGACAATCGCCGATCCTCCGTCTCCAGTCGAAGCCGGCTGTTCCTGCCGCTCATCGGCCCTCCTCCTCCCCAATCGACGTACGACCCGACGAACCTTCAAAGCGTAACGTAACGTCGGCCACCCCTTCGGCGAAGCCGACGCATACCTTGACCGCCTCTCCATCCTGACTCCATTCGCCCGCCCCGACCGTCACGTCTACATCTGCAGCCTTGTAGCCGGCCGGCGCATAAAACCAATAGGTTTCCGTCGTCCCGGGAATGCCGGACAGCTTCAAGCGCAAGGCATCGTCGTTCCAACGAACCCGCTCCACGCTGACGGCGTCCATGCTGACGTGCCGCGAGGAGGCGAGCAATACGGGCGTCGGACCGACCGGAACGACGGCGAGCAGCTGGCAATGGCCGGTCTCGAGCGCCCGGCACGGCAGCTCGCCTCGGAATCGGCCCACAACCTGCTGACGCCAATAGTCGAACACGGCGTATTCGAGCGTCGGATCGAGCCCGAGGCTCGCGATATCGAGCGTCGACGCCGGAAGGGGCTCCGTCGCGAACCGGCCGGCGACGCACCACGTTCGATCCGCCGTCTGCAGATGAATCGCCCACAGCGTCGTCGGCGGATGTCCTCGGTCCGCGCCTTCCCGCGGCGCGTCCGCCCCGCCGGCCGCCCGCTCGTCGGCCTTGTGCAGGTCGATCGCATAGCCTTGCACATGCGTCCATGCATACCCCGGATAGCTGATATCGAGCGGCCCGGTTTCCCCCGCGACCGTAGCGAGCGGCGGCAGGTTGCGGCGGATCAGCTCGATCCGTTCGTCGTCGTAGTTTTCCGGTTTGTCGCTGATCATGAGCAGCCCCCCGGTCAACGACACGAGCGAGATGACCGATCGGGCCCACTCGAGCGGCGCGCGAACGCAAACATGATCCGGATCGTTCAGGAATAAGATGCGCTGCGTATGGAACCAGCGCGCGGACTCCACGAGCTGCATCCGAATCGCCGGCCAGCTCGGGTTCGAATCGGTCGCGATGCGGCACGCGTCGGCGATGCCGACCGCTTCGCTCAGGACGCCCCAGCAGGAGAGCAAATACGCGTCTTCGCCGATGTGCTCGCGCGCGCAGGCCAAGAACGCCCGGAACTTCGCTTCCGCTTCGTCGTTCGTTATCAAGCCGAGCTTTACCGCTTCGTGCAACCCGTCGTAGATCAGATGCCGGATCGCGTCGGTTTTGAAATAGGTGTACCCGGCGTCTTTATAACCCTTGTAGTAGGGAGCTACATGCTTCGCCAACGTCTCGGGGGTGCAGTCGAGTACATAGTGGATCCACTTGCCCCGAATCGGTTGTCCCGCTTCGTCCTTGATACAAGCATCGCTAGCCGCGGCGAATGCCGGATTCGTGACGACGGCGTTCGTCCAGATCCCGGGCTCCATGCCCTCCTCCCGGATGCCCGCCACGATCCCGGCATGACCGGAAGGAAACTTCTCGTTCGTCGCAAGCCAGGCATCGGCTACGATCCCGTCCGGCGCCGGCGGCACCAGAGGCAGCTGGAAGCCGTCGTCCAGCTGAACGTACTCCAGACCGTAGGACTTGAAGTGCTCCTTGACGAAGCGAGCCGCTTCGACCACATGCTCCTCCCGGATGTCGCTCCGGTACGCTTCCCAGGAGCACCAGCCGGCGACCGGCTTGACGTTCGGGCGCCGCTCCCAAGGCTTGTGATGGGGAAAATTTAAGTGCTTGCGGTAATAATGCATCCTCAGATTCACGATCCAAGGCGTCGTGCCGACCTCCACGTCGATCGCGACCCTCGAACGTCCGCCTTCCGTTCGTTCGATACGGTCATGCGCCCAACGCCATTCGGCCCCGTGCCAATCGATGAGCAAATCTTGCATCACGTCATACAATCCGTTGACGCCGTACAGCGTCGGACGTCCGACTTGGCCGAGAATCGCTTCCCCCGAGCCGGCTCTTCGGGGGCGCATGTTGATCGCATCCTCGCTGAGCTCGAACGTCGCGCGTACCGTCTGCTTCGATTCGAAAGCCAGGTACAGCTGCTGGACGAACGGGTGGCTGACCATGTTCCCGTCGGAGACGCGGCGGTAATACGCCTTCACGCCGTCGGGCAGAGCCATCGTCAGCAACGCGCCGCCGTTGTAATGGTATTGCAGGACATGGTTCTCGGCGTCGAAGGAATGATTCGCCTGTCCGTAGGGCGGTTCCTTGGACATCCTCGAATTCGTTCGAGTGAAGTCGTTCACGATCGTAGCCTCCTCGTCAAATTAACCTTTCACCGCGCCGAGCGTAATGCCGCCGACGAAATATTTCTGGAAGAACGGGTACACGAACACGATCGGCAGCGTGACGACCATCGTCGTCGCGGCGCGAAGCGTAACCGTGGAGATATTTCTGTACTTGTTATAGGCCAGCTGCGCATTCTCGACCTGCTGCAGCGCTTCCACCTCGAGGAGCAGCCTGCGCAAATAGACTTGCAGCGTATCCCATGTGCCGTTCGAGTTATAGAGAATGACGTCGAACCATGCGTTCCAATGCCCGACCGAGCTGAAGACGGCGATGGAGGCGAAGACGGGAAGGGAGATCGGGAAAATAATGCGAAAATAGATGAGCAGCTCCCCCGCCCCGTCCATCCTCGCGGACTCGGATAACGATTCCGGCAGGTTCTGCATGTAGGACGCCATGATCAACATGTAATAGGCGTTCAACAAGCCCGGCATCCAATAGACATGGAAGCTGTTCATCAATCCGAGCTTCAGAATCAGCATATAAGTAGGAATCAGCCCGCCGCTGAAATACATGGTGAACAGAAGCAAGATGCGAATGGGACGGCTGCCCGAGAAATTGCGGATCGTGACCATATACGCCAGCAATCCGGTCATGAAGACGCAGGTGACCGTGCCGACCGCGACCCGAAGGAGGGACACCCCGAACCCCTTCCATAAGTTCTCGTTCTGGAACAGCATCATATAAGAATCGAACGATAACTTGCGCGGGAAAAAGTAGATGCCTCCCCTGGCCGCATCGGCTCCGTCGTTCAAAGACAGGGCGAGCAAATTGACGAACGGGTATAGCATGAGGAAGGATAAGAGCAGCATGAACAGGATGTTGCATACGTCGAATAGTTTGCTGCCGACACTTTCCCTTACGTAAGAAGCGTACATATCAAGCCTGCCTCCTTAGAAAATGGATGTATCGAGCAGCTTCTTGGAAAGCTTATTCGCGCCGAAGACGAGGGCGACCCCGATGACCGCCTTCATCAAGCCGACGGCGGCGCCGTATGAATAGTTGCCCAATTGAATCCCGTATTTGTACGCGTACGTGTCGATAACCTCGTAGTACTCGCGCGTCTGGGCGTTGCCGAGGAGCAATTGCTGCTCGAAGCCGGCGTTGAGAATGCTCCCGATGCCGAGAATCCATAGCAGGACGATGGTCGTCCGAATGCCCGGCAGCGTAATATGCCACATCGCGCCGAACCGACCCAAGCCGTCCACCTTGCCGGCCTCGTACACCTCCGAATCGACCCCGGCCATGGCCGATAAGTAGATGATGGTCGACCAACCGACATCCTTCCATAAGTTCGCCGACGTCAGGATGCCCCAGAAGTATTTGCCTTCGCCGAGGAAGGAGATCGGCTTGTCGATGAAACCGAGCCGCAGCAAGAGATCGTTCACGATCCCTTCGTTCCCGATCAAGGTATACAAGATGCTGGCCACGACGACCCACGAGATGAAGTGGGGCAAATACGAGATGGTCTGCACGGTCTGCTTGAATTTCCGATGCCGAAGCTCGTTCAGCAGCAAGGCAAGGAGGATCGGAGCCGGAAAACAAATCAAAATATTCAACCCGCTGATGGCCAGCGTATTCCGCAGCACGTTCCCGAAATCCGGGGCGTTGACGAACGCCATGAAGTGCTTAAAGCCGACCCAGTCGCTGGCAAGGATCGTCTTCCCGGGGATATAGTCGACGAACGCCATCAATACGCCATACATCGGGACATAAGAAAAGGTGACGACCCATGCGACGAGCGGAAGGCATATGAACCATAATTTTCTCTCTCGATACAATCTTCTTTTCCAGTGAGTCCATGTCTGAGTCCATGTCGAACCGTTCGCCGAAGGAAGCGAGACCGGCTCGGGCATCGAAGGTTTCATCGGATTCGGATCCTCCCCGTCTCTATTGGTCTTCCGATCGATATCGAAGGAGAGGAGGAAGGCAAGCGCCTTCCTCCTCCGACGTTATTGCCATTCCGCCAATCTTCTTTGGTATTCCTTCGTCCGATAGGCTTCGATCTGCTGCAATCCCGCGGCGTTCAGCTTCTCTCTCATTTCGTAGAAGAACTGCTCCGATTCCTCGGCCGTACCGGCCGTAACCGCCTTCGCCCACAACGTCTCCAGCTGCTCCAACACTTGCGTATTCGTGACCGCCAGCGGGTCGTTGCCGGGAATGTTGATGATGCCGAACGTGTTGTCGTAGATCGTATCCTTCATATTTTCGTTCATGATTTTCTTCCACTTGGCTTCGTCGTTGAAGTTTTGGTCGAACCAATACGTGCTCTTGCCGTCGTCCTTCATCGTCCCGATGCCTTCGACGAGGGTCATGACCCCTTGCCCTACGAGGTCGCTGTTCGTGAAGTCGTACGTCCCGTCGACGATCGCCTGCTTCATCTCCTCGACCCATCCGATCTTGCCGTTCTCATAGGTCCATACCGATTGCTCCGCGTTCGGCACGCCCCATCCGATAATTCTCGTGCCGATATCGGTGATCGAGAAGTTAAACCACTTCATGATCGCCTCCGGATGTTCGGCCTTGTCCGTAATAATCGTCCGATACGTGCCGCGAGCGTCCAAGCCGGTCATGTACGCCTTCTCCGCCGTATCCGCCTTCACCGCTACGTTCAGGAAGCGCTTGTCGTCCGTCCAATTCGGGTCGGTCTTCTGCCACACCTCGTGACCGACGTTCCACGTAATCCACCAGGAGCCGATATAACCCATCACGCGCTCCGCGGAAAACTTCGCTTTCATATCGTCGAACGTGTTGATGAAGCTGTCGGGATCGAGAAGTCCGTCCCGATAAAACTGATTCATGTACAGGGTTAGCGCGAGTCCCTCGTCCGTGTTGGCCCAATGCGTATTCGTTCCGTCATCGGCGATTTTATACCCGCCTTTGAGGCCCCACATCCCCGCCAAAGTCGGAACGACCCTGCTGTACATCGGCGCATACCCGGACAACGCGTATGTCGGCTCGCCGTTGCTATTCGTCGGATGCGCGGCTTGCATTTGCTTTAAGACCTCGTAAAATTTCTCGGGCGTATCGATGCTCGGCTGTCCCATCTCCGTCCAGTAGTCGTTCCGAATATGCGCGGAAGCGCCCGGGATCGGAAGTAACCCCCAATAGCTGGGCAGCATGTACAGCTTGCCGTCCGCGCGGAAGAACGACTTATAAATATCTCCTAGTTGGGACTTCACGTTCGGTGCGTGTTCGTCGATATATTGGCTGAGCTCGACGGCTTTGCCCTGCGCGATCCACTTCGCCGCCTGCTCTTCGTTCAAGCCAGTAATGACCTCGGGATAGTCGCCGGACGCCAACATCAGATTCAGCTTCTCGTTCATGTCGACGTCGTACACGATTTTATTGAGCTTCACGTTAAACTTCTCCAGCAGGAACTCCTGAATCATCTTGCTGTTCTCCGCGACCTTGTCCGGGTTGTCTTGTCCCGCATAGAAGTTAATTTCCAACGTTTCGGCCGGAACCTTCCATCCGAATTCGTTGACCGTTTCCTCCTTCGCCGCGGCCCCCGTCTTCGCCGGTTCCGAACCGGCAGGTTCCGACGCCGCGCCGCCGCCTTCGTTGCCGTTCCCGCCGCCGCCCATACATCCCGCCAAAGTCGTAACTAACAGCGCGCCGACGATCCCCCACGTCCCCGTCTTTCTCATCTGGCACCTCCGAGATAAATTGAAATCGGTTACAACGCAACTGTACAACACCCTGCCGACCGTCGTATATGGGAAGAATCGTCCCGCTGTATCATTTCTTACACAAAAAAAAGAGGATGCCGTTTACTCCCCATCATCCTCTCTGTTCATATGCCTTTCGGTATTGCGTCGGGGTGATCCCGTGATATTTGCGGAACGCCTTGGCGAAATGATGATAATTCGTATACCCGACCTCGAGCGCGACGTCCCCGACTTTCCGGTCTTGTTGCGCCAGAAGCTGCTTCGCTTTCGTCATTCGTACGTCCGTCACATATTTCATGAACGTCGTTCCGGCTTCTTGTTTGAAGAGGCGCGTGAAATACGTTACGGACATCGAGGCGCGCTCGGCCGCCCGGAGCAGCGACAGCTCGCTGTCCGCGTACTGCGCTTCGATCTCCTCGATCGTCTTTCGGATGTACAGCGATTGCGCCGGATTTCGCAGGCAGGACACTTCTCGGATGAAGCCGAAGCAGGCATGCTGGAACAACCGATGCGCCGCTTCGCGCGTATGGGCCTCCTTCAACCGGAGCGCTTCGTCCTTGTCGAACGGATGGCCGGATTTGCTTTCGAGCTTATTGACGATGTATAAGAGCTGTTCCATGTAGGTTTCTTTGAGCTCGTCGAGCTCCGAGACTTGATCGTTCCTCGCCGCCTCGATATCCTTCAGCTTGGCGCGGAGCGCCTCCTCCTGAATCGTCCAGATGCGGTCGACAATGTGCTCGCCTTCCTCGATGAACGTCCCCAGCCGCTCTCCCCGCTCCGCGATTTTGCGGTTATTATCTTCATGACGCTCGTAGATGCGCAGAAGCAGTCCCGTAAACTCCGCGGGATCGATCGGCTTCAACAAATAGTCGGTTACGCCGTATCGAATCGCTTGCCGAGCATAGTCGAAGTCGCTGTACCCGGAGATGACGACGACTTCCATGGCGCGGTACTCTTCCTTCACCGTCGCTATGAGCTGCAGCCCGTCCATCAATGGCATGCAGATGTCCGTAATGAGCAGTTGAGGCGGATCCGAACGGATGATGTCCAGCGCTTCCCGTCCGTTGGTCGCTTCGCCCGTAATGAAGAACGGCGCGTCCGCCTTTTCGATTAACTTCCTCATGCTTCGTTTAATCATTTTCTCGTCGTCGGCGGTGACGATCTTGAACATAGGATCCCCCCTATTCGTAAGGAAGCGAGACGCGGATGACGGTGCCGTTCCGATCGGATCGTACGATGCTCAACCCGCAGCCTTCGCCGAAGGTAAGCCGTAATCTGCTATGTACGTTCCATAGCCCCAATTCCCGGCTGTCGCCGGGCCATTCGACCTCGCGCATCGAATCGAGAAACAACCGATTGTAACGATCCATGACCGCCGCTTCCATCCCGTGACCGCGGTCCTCGACATCGATATGGAACCGTCCCTCGTCTCCGATGCCTCGCACGGAAATATACACGGCTTCGAGGAGGTGCTTTTGGTACCCGTGTTTGAAGGCATTTTCCAACAGCGGCTGCAGCGTCATGGGAACGATTCGTACATGTGCGGCCACGTCGTCATCCAACCCGATCTCGACCTGCAGCTTCTCGAATCGTTCCGATTGGATGTCCAAATAATCTTTCATATGGCTCAATTCCACGGGCAGCGGAACCGTCTTGGCATGGTTCTCCACGCTGTATCGGAAAATTCTGGCGAGCGACTGCACGATGCGGCTGATGACCGGGACGTCCTCGACGATGGCGTGCGAGTTGACGATCTCGAGCGTATTGTACAAGAAATGCGGATTGATCTGATACTGCAGCGCCTGCATCCGGGAATCCAACTGTTGCAGCTCGAACTCCTTTTCCTTCAATTGAAATTCCCCGACCGTCCATATCAAGTTTTTCACTTCGGTCAGCATGGAATTGAATCTGCGGTACATATATCCGATTTCCCCGGTCTTCGTCTCCGGCGCGCGTACGTCCAGATTGCCGCTCTCCGCTCGTTTCATCATGCGTTGGATGACGAGAATCGAGTCCGTGAGCGACATGGAGATCGTCAATGCGGCGCCCAGGCTGACGATCATGATGACGATGCCGATCGCGATCGTAATATTCCGCAATGCCACCAAGTCCTTATTGATTTCGGCAAGCGGGACTTCCGAGAAGAAGGTTAGCCGCGTCATGTCGGAATGAACATAGGTAACCAACAGGTTCCGACCGCTCGACCGATCGATGCGCGCCCCTTCCGCCTCGTTCGACGCCGATAGCAAATAAGAAGCCGGTACCGGCATCCCCCATTGGTCTTGCTCCGGATGAAATAAATAGTTCCCCTCGACATCCGAGATCCAGATTTGACCATGCTCTCCCAGTTCCACGTCGCTGACGAAGGAGCGAATGGTGCTCATCTTCAAGTCGACGATCAGAACTCCCCAATTCATCGAGCTAGGACTATAAAACTTGGCCGCCATGGTGAGCAGCGGAACGCCGCTATATCGCTGCACGCCGATCAACTCGAACGTTCCCGCCTTCGCCAACCGATCGACAATGCCGGGGAAGCGCTCCTCCGCGAACAGGTTGCTGAAGGTGGAAGTCGCGATTCCGTCCTGCGACACGACCGATAACCCGTAAATATCGGTTCTCCCGACCATAAGACTGTCGAACAACTTACTCACCGGCAAACTGTACAGCAGACGCTCGTAGGGCCCTGCGTCGGATTGGTCGATGAATTCGGTCGTTACGGAACGGGATACGATCGGCAGCATTAAGTCTTCGATTTCCGTAAAATAATAGTCCAGCCGGTCGCTCATCTGACGAATGATTTGATTGCTTAGGCTGATCGTATTGTCCTGAATCGTCTGCGTCGACATCCGGTACCAGAAGAAGCCTAACGCGGCCAACAACGAATAGAGCAGAACGAAGCCGATAATAATTTTTTGGCGCAAGGTGAGCGTCACGGAACCCCCCCGATCACGGCAAGGAAGCGATTACATTACTGAATATTTTATATTATCCCTGTTGGAAACAAAAGAAAAGAGTGCGACCTGCCTACGCGGCGATGTTAATTGTATAAAAACCCCATGCAAGGACAAATTAAGCGCATTAAGAAGACTTATATCGAATAGGGAAGGAACCTGCCGACGATGTGGTATCCATATGCATGTATTGGGGTTCTACTGCTGATCTTGTTAGTCATGCCGAAACATCTTACGGCTAAAGAAATGTATTACAGCGTTGGAATCATCGGATTCGGCACTTGGGTTGGAGACGTATTGGTCGGAGATGTGTTTAAAGCTTTTCAAATCGGCCCATCCCCAAAAACTTATCTGATCGACCTTATTTTCATTTCCATCGTTCCGCCGGCCATCGGGTTGACGTACCTCAACTTTCTAGCTGTAAAGAAGACCCTGGTATATAAATGGTTATGGGTTGCGGTCGCTTTTCTCGCGGAATGGGGAGCCGTTGCATCGGGTTATATGGAAAACAAAGGGTGGAGAACATGGTACTCCATCCCTGTATTTATTTTCGTGTTCGTCGTCTTTTTACCGTGGCATTTAAAAATAATGAGAAACGAGCAAGGATAATCCCCCGTCTTGCGGAGAAAGCTAAACGGGATCATTTGCACCCGAAGAGGAGGAAGGAAATCCATGAGCAACCGACTAGAAACGCTGAAAGCCGATCAAGCGAACTTTCTCGACAAGACGGAAGACGAAGTAAAAACCGTAGCTTCTACTGTAAGTTCCGACGCCATGAACGAGAATCCCGACTTAGAAGCGGTGGCAGCCTTTACGGCTCACGTCAATAAATACGACGTTCGCGAGGAAGACGAAGCTTCGCCTGAATCACCTGTAACCCATTGACCAAGCCTACGATATAGGAACAGGGCTCCCCGAAAGGAGCCCTGTTCCCCATCCGAATGAAGGTTTCCCCTCAAACCTCTCGCAATTACTTTCCATAATAATTCACGTTAACCCCTTTTTTGTGCATGATTTCCGTAACCCGATCCCGCAGCTCCGACTTCGGGTTCGCAATCCAAGTCGTGTCGAGGTGGGCAATGGCTTCTTTTCGCAGCACTTCGTATTTCCCCTTGAACTCGTTTACTTTCTTAGTCAGCTGCATCGTATGAAAACCCGAAGCGATACTGCAAAGTAAGGGGATAAATACGCGCGGGTCCCCGATGGAAAGACCGAGCACGTCGAAAGGATTGCGAATCGCAGGGGACACGAATCTTTGAAAAGCGAGAAACGCGAATGCCGAACAGGCGGCGAATAGGATACAAAACAATAAAAGCTGATTCTTGGCTCCATCCCATTTCTTTTTCCTTTTCGTCAACTCGTCCAACATTCGCCCCGTATCCTCCGAAACCTCAAGACCATGCCAAGACATAAGGGATCCAACCTTTCGACAAGGCTTTTCCAAATATATATTACTAGTTTTAGGTTTTCAGAACTTTGGAACGCCAATAGAAAAAGGGCTCCCGAAGGGAGCCCTTTTTCTATTGCTATATTCAGGTTTTCTCAAACCTCTTACATCATGCCGCCCATGCCGCCCATGCCGCCCATATCCGGCATGCCGCCGCCTTGGCCCTTCGGCTCCGGCTTGTCGGCGACGACCGCTTCGGTCGTCAGGAACATCGCTGCGACGGAGGCTGCGTTTTGCAATGCGGAACGCGTGACCTTCGTCGGGTCGACGATGCCCGCATCGAACATGTTGACCCACTCGCCCGTAGCGGCGTTGAAGCCGACGCCGAGCGCTTCCTTCTTCAGGCGCTCGACGATGACGGAGCCTTCGAGGCCCGCGTTGAACGCGATCGTGCGAACCGGCTCTTCCAACGCGCGAAGTACGATGTTAACGCCCGTTTGCTCGTCGACGTTGTCGCCCTTCACGGCTGCTACAGCGTTGTATACGTTCACGAGCGCCGTACCGCCGCCGGACACGATGCCTTCTTCTACCGCTGCGCGAGTAGAGTTCAGGGCGTCCTCGATGCGGAGCTTACGCTCTTTCAATTCGGTTTCCGTCGCTGCGCCGACTTTGATGACGGCTACGCCGCCGGCGAGCTTCGCGAGACGCTCTTGGAGCTTCTCCTTGTCGAATTCGGAAGTCGTCTCTTCCAATTGCGCGCGGATTTGGTTCACGCGAGCTTGGATGTCGCTCTTCTCGCCTGCGCCGTCGACGATGATCGTGTTTTCCTTGGAAACGCGAACTTGGCGAGCGGAGCCGAGCTGGTCGACGCGAGTGGACTTCAGGTCGAGACCGAGCTCTTCCGTGATCACTTGCGCGCCCGTCAGAGCGGCGATGTCTTGCAGCATCGCCTTGCGGCGGTCGCCGAAGCCAGGAGCCTTAACGGCTACGCAAGTGAACGTACCGCGGAGCTTGTTGACGATAAGCGTCGCTTGCGCTTCGCCTTCGACGTCTTCCGCGATGATGAGCAATTGCTTGCCGGATTGAACGACCTTCTCGAGCACTGGAAGAATCTCTTGGATGTTGGAGATCTTCTTGTCGGTGATCAAGATGTATGGGTTGTCGAGCACGGATTCCATCTTGTCCGTATCCGTGATCATGTACGGCGAGATGTAGCCGCGGTCGAACTGCATACCTTCTACGACTTCAAGCTCCGTCGTGAAGCCCTTGGACTCTTCGACCGTGATGACGCCGTCGTTGCCGACCTTCTCCATCGCGTCCGCGATCAATTGGCCGACTTCTTCGTCCGCCGAGGAGATCGCCGCGACTTGCGCGATCGATTGCTTGCCTTCGACGCCCTTGGAGATCGCCTTCAACTCTTCTACGGCCGCGCGAACGGCTTTCTCGATGCCCTTGCGAACGACCATCGGGTTGGCGCCCGCGGTAACGTTCTTCAGACCTTCGCGGATCATCGCTTGCGCGAGAACCGTAGCCGTCGTCGTACCGTCGCCCGCGACGTCGTTCGTCTTCGTAGCGACTTCTTTAACAAGCTGCGCGCCCATGTTCTCGAATGCGTCTTCGAGCTCGATTTCCTTCGCGATCGACACGCCGTCGTTCGTGATGAGCGGGCTGCCGAACTTCTTCTCGAGCACGACGTTGCGGCCCTTCGGTCCGAGCGTGACTTTCACTGCGTTCGCAAGCGCGTCCACGCCGCGGAGCATCGAGCGGCGGGCTTCTTCGCTAAACTTGATTTCCTTAGCCATCGTAAATTCTACCTCCTAGAATGTCTTGAAAATGCTTGTCCGTGCGTATGTGTAAACTGCGATCAGCCGAGGATGGCGAGGATGTCGCTCTCCCGCATGATCAACAATTCGCGGCCTTCGAATTTCACTTCCGTGCCTGCGTATTTCGAGAAAATCACACGGTCGCCTTCCTTCACGTCGAGCGGAATGCGCTCGCCGTCTTTGTAGGCGCCAGCGCCGACAGCGACGACTTTGCCTTCTTGCGGCTTCTCTTTCGCCGTCTCCGGCAATACGATTCCGCTAGCCGTCGTCTCTTCTTTCGCGATGGCTTCGATGACTACGCGATCTCCCAAAGGTTTGATCATGACAAAATGGCCTCCTTCAAATATGGTTCTCCAAGGTTTCCCTTTTTGTTAGCACTCGCATGTGTTTAGTGCTAACACTCACGATTCAAATTTTACTCATTTCTCGAGACGATTTCAAGGGGACAGAGCAAAATTTTTTCCCGTCTTTTGACACCTTCACCATTGTATCCTTCCGCACTATGCTTTAGTCCCGATCGGAAGGACAATCCGGCGGAAGCATCGGCACTTGATTTCGGTCGCTGATGCTGAGTTTTGCGAACATATTGCTGATATGATTTTTCACCGTATTCTCGCTGATCGCGAGTTCCGTCGCGATCTCCTTGTCGCTCATCCCGTAGTTGATGAGCCGGATGACCTCCTTTTCCCGCTTCGTAATCTTCGCGCTTGATCGTCCGCCGCTTCTCCGTCTTGTCCCTCCTTCTCGCCGTTCTCCGCCGCGCTCCGCCCGAGACAGGTCGTATCGATCGAGATGCCGAATCCCCCCATCACCTCCTCCCCCTCGACCGCGGGGAAATTCGTCACCTGAAGCGGAACCGCGCCCCCGTCCAGGTGTCGCGCGGCAAATAAGGGAATAACATGTTCTCTATTTGCGCTCCCTGCCCCACATTTGCCTGAATAGGGAACATGAATTTACCTTATTTCGCTCGACGGCGAATAAGGAACATTCTTGTTCATGATTCGTCTCTTTTTGCCGGGTTTGTCGAAAATAAGGAACTTTCCTGTTCCCTTATAGCTGGTTCGCGAGTTCCGGAATGCACGCCTGCTTCCTTGCACGAAAAAAAGACGAGCCTCCGCAGCTCGTCTTCTCATCGTGAAACTCTTATTCGGGCAATCGTTTGTCTTCCTTCTTCGCCTCCGCGACGATTTCGCCTTCGACGACGTTGCGCGGCGCAGCGGCGGTCGAGGACGCGACGCGGGAATCCTTGCCCGAATCCGTCTTGTCGTCGTCGTCCTTCAGCAGCTCCTTCGTGCCTTCTTTGAATTCGCGCAGCGTCCGTCCGAACGCGCGGCCGAGCTCCGGCAGCTTCTTCGGGCCGAACAAAATGAGCGCGATCAGGACGATCAAGATGATGCCCGGCAATCCTATGCTTTGCATGGCGGTACCGCCTCCTTTATTTGATCAATCCGCCGTAGCCGAGCCGGACGATGTCGGATCGTTCGATCCGCTCGCCGGCGCACACGCGGGGCAGGAGGACGTCGAACGAGGTGAACGGCTCGTAGATGACGGCGCCGGGCAAGCCGAAGATCGGCGTGCCGCCCGGCAAGTACCCGAACAGCATCATCGAGCCCGGCAGCATCGGGGTGCCGTACGAGACGATATCGGCGCCGGCTTTCTTGATCGCGCCCGGCGTTCGGTCGTCCGGATCGACGGACATGCCGCCGGTGACGAGAATCAGATCGACGCCGCTCGCCTGGTAGTGTCGAATATGCTCGACGATGCTGTCCGTGTCGTCCGGGGAGAAGCGCTGCTCTACGACCTCCGAGCCGAGCGCCGCCAACTTGTCCCGCAGCACGGGGCCGAACTTGTCGTCGATGCGGCCGGTGAACACTTCGCCACCCGTCGTGACGATGCCCGCCTTCAGGCGGCGGAACGGCTTCACCGCGACGATCGGCGCGCCGTTCGTCCGGTAGCGATGCTGCTGCGCCGTCGTTTCGAAACGGGCGACGGTCGCCTCCTCCACGACGAGCGGCACGACTCTCGCCGCGGCGAGCGCCTTGCCGGGCTGCACGACCGCGTCATTCACGATCGTGCTGAACACGACATGTTCGATCTCGTTGGCCAGGTGGACGAACGTCTCGTCGATTTTCGCCAATCCTAGAATCGTAGACTTCAAGCTGACTTTGCCTTCGCTCGGCTCGGTCGTCTCGATATAATCTCCCGCTGTCGCGCGCGCCATTCGGATCGCGGCGTCCTCCTCGTGCACCCAACCCTCGGGTACGTCGAGAATGTAAATATGCTCCTTGCCGATATCGAGCAGGAGCGGGATGTCTTCTTGGGCGATCGTATGCCCTTTGCGGAAGGCCCGTCCCTTGAATTCGCCCGGAACGATGCGCGTCAGATCGTGGCCCAGCCGCAGCCCGACCGCGTCCTGCACGCGCACTTCCTTCATCAGATGCTCGGGTTTCATTCCTCCGGCGCCTCCTCTTGTCCCGACAAGCTTCTCATCGCCGCTTCGAGGTCCGCCATGATCGCCATCATCGCCATGCTGACGCCCTTCGGGCGGCTCGGCAGATTGACGATCAGCGTGCTGCCGCGAAGCCCGGCCGTCCCGCGGAACAACGCGGACGGGATGCGGCGCGACGCCTGGTTCCCGCGAATGAGCTCGCCGAAGCCGGGAATTTCCCGGTCGACGACTTGCCGCGTCGCCTCCGGCGTCACGTCTCGCACCTGCAGTCCGGACCCGCCGGTCGTCAGGATGAGGTCGGCTTGATGATATTCGGACATCTCGATCAAGGCGGCCATCACTTCGTCCATCTCGTCGGGCACCACCCGATCCTCGATGATATCCCCGTGCAGTTCCTCCTCCACCAGCTCCCGGATGACGAGCGCGCTCGTCGACTCCCGCTCCCCTCGGGCGCCGCGGTCGCTGGCGGTCAGAATCGCCACTTTCCATCGCATGGTCTCTCTCCCCCTCGTTCTCGCAGCCAAAAGGATGGCATCGCCGGTCATTCGCGGACGAAATCTCCGCTCTTGCCGCCGGTTTTCCGTTCGAGCCGCGTCGGCCCGATCGTCATCGCCTTGTCCATCGCCTTGCACATGTCGTAGACGGTCAGCGCGGCGACGGAGACGGCGGTCAGCGCCTCCATCTCGACGCCCGTGCCGCCCGTCGTCCGCACCGTCGCTTCGATCCGGAGCGTCTCCGCCCCGTCGTCGTCGAAGGCGACGTCGACCCCGGTGATGCGGATCGGATGGCACATCGGAATGACGTCCGACGTCTTCTTCGCCGCCATAATGCCGGCGACCTGCGCGACCGCGAGCACGTCGCCCTTGGCCGTCTTGCCGGCCTTAATCGCTTGCAGCGTCTCCGGCCGCATGACGACTTCCGTCGTCGCCGTCGCCGTCCGTTCCGTGTCGGCTTTACCGGAAATATCGACCATCCGGGCGCGGCCTTGTTCGTTGAAATGCGTCAGCTCCAAAGATAAGCTCCTCCCGTCTTACAATCGATGATGCCTTCCTCCGTCAGTAGGAAGCGTACGCGGACGTCGTGCGGCTCCGTCGGCACGACGTCGACGATCTGCGCCGCGAACGCAGGCGCGGCGAGAAGGATCGCGCCGGCGTCGATCGCGGCGCGGTGCGGCGCAAGGAGGCGATCGTAGTAGCCTCCGCCGTAGCCGAGACGCCCGCCGCGGGCGTCGAAGGCGAGCCCGGGGACGAGCGTCAGCGTCCCCGGGGCCAGCGCCGCCAGGGGCGCGTGCGGCGCGGGTTCGAGGATGCCGTACGTCCCCGGCATCAGCTCTTGTTCCCCTGCCACGTCGTGCAGGGTCATCGCCTTCGCGGCGGCGTCCACGCGCGGCGCCGCCACGGGGATGCCGCGCGCCCAGCACCAGCGCGCGAGCCCCGCGGCGTCCGCTTCCGAGCGGAACGCGGCGTACCACGCGAGCCGCCGCGGCCGCTCGCCGTCCGGCGGGGCGCCCCAGGCGAACGCGCCCGCCTCCCAAGCGGCGATCGCGTGCCGCGCGAGCCGCTCGGACCGCGCCGCGCGCTCCTCCGGCGGAATCGCGTCGCGCGCCCCGGTCATCCGCGCGCGGAGCTCGCGTTTGGTTTCCGAAATCATTCCCGGCGGACCTCCCGATGACGACAGTCGTCCTGTTCTTTCTACATATTGTAACATACTTGGGGACAGGGACTGCAATCGAACGAGAGTCGCGTTTCTTGCGACTGGCGCGTTCGCGGCGATTCCGATACACTGAAAGCATTGGGTTTTCGCTTATTTTCGCGGAGGGACGTCATCATGTTATTGCAAGCTTCCGGCATCGGGAAACAATACGGCGCCACGGTCATCTTATCGAATATTCATCTCCAGGTCGGCGAACGGGAGCGCATCGGGCTCGTCGGCGCCAACGGCGCGGGCAAGTCCACGCTGCTGCGCATCTTGGCCGGCGAGACGTCCTGCGACGGCGGCCAGCTGTTCTACGCCAAGGGCGCGACGCTCGGTTACCTCGCGCAGAACAGCGGCTTGCAGTCCGACCGGTCGATCGCGCACGAGATGCGCGCCGTCTTCGCCGACCTGCTCGCCATCGAACAAGAGCTGCGCGAGCTCGAAGCCCGCATGGCCGATCCCCGGCTCGCGGACGAGCCCGCCGCCTACGAGCAAGTGCTGGCGCGGTACGCTTCGTTGTCCGAGACGTTTCGCGAGCGCGACGGCTATGCGATCGAAGCGACGATCCGCGGCGTCCTACACGGCATGGGCTTCGGCGACACGCCGCCGGAGACGATCGTCTCCACGTTGAGCGGCGGTCAGAAGACGCGCCTCGCCTTGGCTCGGCTGCTGCTGCAGAAGCCGGACCTGCTCATGCTGGACGAGCCGACCAACTACCTCGATATCGAAACGCTGACGTGGCTCGAACAATATTTACGCGGTTATCCCGGCGCGGTGCTGGTCGTCTCCCACGACCGGTACTTTTTGGACGCGCTCGTCGACGTCATTTACGAAATCGAACGCACCTCGTCCAAGCGTTACGTCGGCAATTACTCCAGATTCGTAGAGCTGAAGGCCGCCGACTACGAACGGAACATGAAATTATACGAAAAGCAGCAGGACGAAATCGCAAGGCTGGAAGACTTCGTCCGCCGCAACATCGTCCGCGCGTCCACGACCAAGCGAGCGCAGAGCCGGCGCAAACAGCTCGAACGCATGGAGCGGATCGATCGTCCGGGCGGCGAGCTGAAGAGAGCGTCTTTCAGCTTCGAGGTCGATCGCATCTCGGGCAAGGATGTGCTCGAAGTGCGAGATCTCGCCATGTCGTACGACGGAGGGGAGACGAAGCTGTTCCGCGGCGTCAGCTTCGAGGTGCGGCGCGGCGACTCCGTCGCGATCATCGGACCGAACGGAATCGGCAAGTCGACGCTGCTGAAGGCGCTCGTCGGCGATATGAAGCCGGCCGCCGGCTCGTTGTATTGGGGCGCCAACGTATCCATCGGGTATTACGACCAGGAACAAACCGGATTGACGCCGAGCAACACCGTCATGGAGGAGCTTTGGAACGACTATCCCGGTCTCGAGGAGGTTCGCATCCGGACCGTGCTGGGCAATTTTTTGTTCAGCGGCGAGGACGTGACGAAGCGAATCTCCTCTTTAAGCGGCGGGGAAAAGGCTCGCGTCGCTTTAGCGAAGCTCATGCTTAAGAACGCCAATGTTCTGATCCTCGACGAGCCGACGAACCATCTCGACCTCGTGAGCAAGGAAGTGCTGGAGTCCGCCTTGCTCGATTACGAAGGAACGCTGCTGTTCATTTCCCACGACCGTTACTTCCTGAATCGGATGGCGGAACAAGTCGTGGAGCTGCGTCCGGACGGCATTCGACATTTCCTGGGAAATTACGACGATTATCTCGAAAAGCTGCAGGAACTGGCGGAAATCAACAACGCGAAGTCCGCCGTTTCGACAAAATCGAACGCCGCCGCCGTCGAGCCGCCTCCGGCCGCTTCTTACGAAGCCGAGAAGCAAAACAAACGCGAAGAGCGCAACCGCCAACGGCGCATCGAACAGCTCGAAGCAGACATCGCCGCCGCCGAAACCGACATCGCGTCCATGGAAGAGCGTTTGACCGACCCGGCCGTCTATAACGACTATTTGGCGGTCCAGCAGCTGCAAGCGGAGATCGATGCCCGGAAGACGCAGCTCGCCGGTTGGTACGCAGAGTGGGAAACGTTAATGCAATAAGTTGCACATGTTATCCACAAATTCGGGGTAACTACCTGTGGATAATGTGTATAACATATATTTCACAGCGTTAAATTAACAAATTTTCATGTGGATAGATTCGGGGGATAACCTCTTTTCCACGACGGGAAATGGGGCTCAGCGCCCGCCCTCGGTCCGCCGAGGCCATGTAGTCGGACTTCCCCCGACTATTCGCCCCACCGGCTCCGCGCCATCGCAAAAACATCGCCCCTTCCGTCCGCCGGGAGGGGCGATGTTTTGGTCAGCGGAACCGTACGCTTGCGACGCTGGAGAGCACGATCGGCTCCAGGACGCCGCGGACGCGTTGATGCACTTCGACGACGGCCACGACGGACGGTCCGTAGACGGTGACGTCGACCTGGCGCGTCGTCTCTTGACTCGTGCCTTCGCGCGCAACCACCGTACGCCGCACCGTCGCGGGGTAGGCCGGCGCCGTCACGAACTCTAACCGATGAACGACGGGCGCAGCCTCCAGACGGCCGTCTTCCGCCGGCTCCCCCGCCTCGTCCAACCCGAAGTTCAAGCGCAGAAACCGCGCGAACTCCGTCCGACCGGCCGACTCGTCCCAAACCAGCCGGCCGAAGGCGGCCTCCTGCATGTCCACATGCAGCGCCGCCGCGTGCGTCGCCCGGTCGAGCGCCAGCTTCGACTTCGTCTTATTCGCGGACTGAAGCATCCAATCGACCGACGTCACCAGCAGCAGGACGGCGCACAGCACGCCCAGCAGCGCGAACAACAGCACATGCGCGCCGCCTCGTTCGTCCCGAAGCAACGACGGCGGACGCTTATTCATACGCCTCGCTCTTCCCGTGCAGCACGACGCGATACAAGCCTTCGTCCCCGCCCGCCCCTCCGCCTAATAACCCCAACAGTCGAGTAACGTTCGGGGCGGGATACGAGATCGTCACCGTCACGATGCCGTCCGGGTCGTCGCGCAGCACCTTGCTTACCGTACTGCCTGCGAACGACGGATAGGCGACGCCGTTCCGCGTCGTAGGCTCGAGCCCCAGCTCCGCGAGCCGCGTCACGGTCGCCGTCATCACTTCCGGACTGACGTAGCCGACCGCCTCCGCTTCTTTCAACGCATGGTTCGCTACGACGTTCAGGTGGCTGCCCTTCATCAAATATACGAAAAACGGAATGCCCGCAAAGCAAACGAACAACAGCAGCGGAAATACGAATAAAGTCACCAGCAGCGTATCCGCGCCGCCTCTCTCGTCCATGCGCATAACCTTCTCCTAGTTCGACACGTAATCGAAGCTTCGTACGCTTTCCAATATCGAATCGTGGCCTTCTCGAACCGCGTCGTTCACGCCCGCGCCGCCTTGAAAGACGTACACGGCGAGACCGAAAATCAACACGAGCAACGACAATGTAACCGTCAGCTTCGACATTACGGCGTCGTGGAACGGACGGCGCCGGACGAGTCGACGCCCAAGCTCGCGTTCGTCAACGCCGTGCCGATATCTCCTCCTCGGTCGACGACCTGCGTCGCGACGCCGTCCCCTACGATCAATACCGCTCCCAACAACAAGACGCATAAAGCCAATGCTACGCCGATCTTACTCATTTCCTATTCCTCCCTCGGTAGATTGTCCCTCGCCGCATTACGGCGTCGTCGAATTCACGGCGCCGGTCGAGTTGTCCACGCCCAGATTGCCGTTCGTCAGCGCCGTACCGATATCCCGTCCCCGGTCGACGACCTGCGTCGCGACGCCGTCGCCCACGATAAGCACCGCCCCTAACAACAGTACGCATAACGCCAATGCAACGCCGATTTTACTCATGACATGATCCTCCTTCGATGGGTTGTCCCGCTCCTTGGCGAGAGAAATGAAATCCTTGACCTTCAACATGCGATCGGCGCCTCCCTCCTTCCATGGAGCCAGGGCCGTGCGCTCGGCAATTCCTTTCCTCCGAACGCCCCTTCAAAACGCCGCCTCGATTTGCGCCGCCGTCGAGCGCCCCGCGCCGCCGGCTGCCGGCACGATCAACTCCCCGAACGTATAGATGGCCGCGCCTAGGATCAACACCGCGAGCGCCAACGTCGTCACCAGCTTCCCCATGATTTCGCCCCCTCCCCGGCTTCGCCGCGATATTACCGGAATTCTCAAGCCGTAAAGCTAACGGTCAACTGCTCCAACACGGTCAGCATCCACGGATATACGAATAAAACCAAACAGACGAGAAAAGGGATCATGATGTAGAAGCTAATCCAGATCGGAGCGTTTTCGATCCGTTTGGACAGCTCGGCCTCCAGCGTCGCGTCGATGCTCTTCGAATGCTCGGTCAGCAGACGCCTTACGTCCTTGGATTTCGCACGGCTGACCGCGGCGAACGCGTTGACGAGCGGGAACGCCTCCGAGATGCCGACCGCGTCTTTGAACGCCAAGATCGCCTCCCCTTGATCGTTCCCCCACTGCGCGGCGAGCTGGTGCAGCGCGGGCTTCAACAATCGCATCGGCCGCCCCGCTCGAAGGATCAGCTCCCGCATGTCCGTCTGATCCGTCATGCAGATCGACAGCCGATGCGCGAACTTCGAGATTTCGCCGAGCACGAGGGCGCGTCTTCGCGCGGCCAGAATCGCGATCGCCGCGGCGGGCGCCAGCCATCCGATCCCCGCGACGGCTATGCCCCCGAGCATCGCCCGTACCGTCCCCGCGAAGCCGGCGGCGTTCGGCAGCGTCGCCGCGAGCCATAAATACGCGCCGGCCAACGCCGCGCCGCGCCGCCCCCATCGATATCCCCGATACGTCCAGCCGACGCCCGCGAGACGCGCCTTCTCGAGGAACGCCCGCTCGTCCGCGGACAGCTCCGGGAACGACGGCGCCTCTCCTTCCTCTTCCCGCTCTCTTCGCCAGTACCGCTCGATCAGCGCCTTGACCGTATTCGCGCGGCTTCGCGCCAGCGGCTTCAGCAAAGCCCCCCAAGCAAGGGCCGCGCCGACGCCGAAGAGCGACATCCACAGCCATTTCATCCCCGTCCATTCGCCTCCTCAGAACGTTCTCTGACCCGATCTAACGACGAGCACCATCGACGCGAACAGTACGACGCCGGAGAACAACATGATCCAACGCCCGCCCGGATCGACGAAATAATGCCGATAATTCGCCCCGTCGGCATACACGTTGAAGAACACGATCCCGAAGGCGAAGGCGACCATCACCGCCGTTCCGATCCGGTAGACGGTCACCATGGCCAGGCGTCGTTCCTCGTTCTTCCGCGCCCGCTGCATATCGACGACAAGCTTATGCAACGCTTCGATCACGTCGTGTCCGAATTTATGCTTGATCGACAGGATGTCCGCCACGTCTTCCGCCCACTCGTTGTCCGCGCGCCGCGCGAATTCGAATAACGCCTCCTCCAGCGAGCCGCCCATATGCGATCGCAGCTCGAGCCGCCTCCATTCGTCCCGGACGTGATCCGGCATCGTCGCGGCCGACCGGCTGATCAGCTCCTGAACGGTGCGGTTGTCGTTGTAGTGGCCGACGACGTTCTGCACGAGCTTGATCATATCCAGCGCGATGCGATGCCGCTTCCGCTGCAGCCGGAATTTGACGTAAAAATACGGCAACGATCCCAGCAGCCCGCCGGCGACGGTGTTGAGCAGCCACGTATCGGCGCCGATCATCCGGTCCGCGTCGAGCGCGTACCGCAACCGCATGGCGTCGACGGAAGCGTCGACCGCGAACCAGCCGACCGCGCCGATGAACAGCATCGCGCCGACGACCGCTTCCACGGGCCACCGCACGTCCGCGATCTCCATCTCGTCCGCCAGCCCTCTTACGAACGCCAGCTCCCGGAACGCTCCGCTTCGTTCGAGGCGGATCGGTCCGAGCAACGACGCGCGGAGACGCTTGTCCCGCCACCAGACGGACAACCTCGACATCCATGCCACGACGACGACCCCGCTTCCGGCGATCCATATCCCCGCGAAAGCGGCTTCGGCGATCCAGCCCGCCGTCATGACCACACCCCCAATCGGCGAAAAGGCTCCGCTTCCGCCCCCCGCGAAAGCAAATGGTTTCTTAATGGCGCGCTGAACGCCGCGCCGGTGAACGACCATGTCTTCGCTTCGTAATCCCACAACACGAGCGGGCTGGCGACGGGCTCGCCGCGTTCGTCGACGTACAGCTCCGTCACTTCCGTAACGACGCGCCGCATCCGTTCCCCTTCCTTCACGAGCCGCAGAAACACTAGAATGTTAAACGCCCGCGCCACCCGTCTTTCCGCGGCGGCGACTTCGTGCTGACGACCGTCCTGCTTCATCATGTCCACGACGTCCGACAAGAACGACTCTCTGTACTTCGTGTGCATCGTGCCCATGACGTCGTGACCCCTCAGCGCGCCTTGCACCATCTGAGACACTTCGGCTCCTTTGGCTTCCCCGACGACGATCCATTCCGGGCTCATGACGAGCAGCGGCTTGAAGGCGTCCTCCATCGTCAAATCCGATTCGGCCGCCTCCCGAGCCGCCAAGATGTTCCGGCGTTCGCCGAGGCGTTCGCGGAGCGCGATTTCGAACTCCTTCTCCAACGTACGGATGCGTTCTTCCTCCGGAATTTCCGAAACGAGAGCGAACAGGAACGTCGTCTTTCCCGTATTCGTCCCTCCTCCGATCAGGAAGCTGGCATGGTACCGCACGAGCAGCGACAGCAGTTCCGCCGTCGGCGCATCGACGGTGCGAAGCTCGACGAGCCGCTCCAGCGTGACGTCCCGCACGATGAAGTTGCGGATATGAATGCTCGGCACGTCCGTATACGGTTCGCGGGTCATGACGAGACGGGAACGATTCCATAAATACGATTGCACGAACGGCTGCCGTTCGCTGATCGGCTTCTTCCCGCACAACGCGAGACGATCTTGGACGAGCCGGACCTCCTCCAGGCTGGCGAACGACCGGTGATGCAGCGTCTGCTTCCCGCCGCGGATCACGTAAATCGATCGCCCGATCACTTGCACTTCCTCCACGTCCGGCTGCTGCTTCAAGTCTTCGATGAGCCCGGCGCCGCACGCGGTCGCGAACACGCAGTCGGTCGGGGACAAATCGTCGATCATCGTTCTCGGGTCGATGTCGAGCCGGAACTCGGTTAAGAGCGTGTCGATCATCGCCTTCATGCGGGTCTGCGCCCCGGGCTCTCCTAACCCGGCGTTCAAAATATCCCGGTACAACGAATCGTCTTGCTTGGATCGCTCCATGAGGTGCTCGTATACGACGCGCGACGCGTCGCGCAAAGACACCCTGCGAAGCTCGCTCCCCTCGCCTCCGGTCCCGGAACGCCCGGCAGCCATAGCGTCCCTCCGGTATTTCGCCGGATCGAAACGTCTGCGCGGCAGCGTCGGCACCGCTCTCGGCACAGCGTCCATGCACTTCTCCCCCCTCCGTTCAGAACAATCCGGACAATAACGATACGAGCCCCGGCCGCCGGCGCGGCGCCTCCCGCTCCGCGAACGGCTCTCGACCGGACGCGACGCGAAGCCGGCTCGCGAGCCGATAGACGCCGGCCGCGAATTCGTCCGCCTGCGTCGCGTCGACGAGCGGGCGCCCTTCTTCGGCCATCCGAAGGCCGAGGCCGCCCGGCACGTTCGGCGCGACCGCGGCCAGCGTCATCCCGAGCGCCGCGGCGGCTTTCTCCGGGGACTCCGCCGCCGGATCGAACCGGTTGCACACGAGCTCGATGTCGGAAGCCGCGAGTCCGCAGAGCTTCCAGTAGCATGCATACCATTCGGTCCAGCTCCACAGGTACGAATGCGAGCGATTGGCCGCCACGAGCCAGCGCACGTCCCCCCCGCGCACCGCGCAGACGGTCGCCGCGTTATCCGGGAACGACGATACGTCGACGATCGTGACGTCGAACGTCTGCCGGCACACCGACAGCAGCGTCTCCATCATCTCGGGGCTGACGTCGGCCGCCGTGTCCCGGCGATGCGTCCCGTACAGAACGCGCAAATTCGGCGTCTTCCGGTACGGAACCGCGGCCTCGCGCAGCTCCGCCGGGGACAGCGCCCCGGTCTGGAGCTTCGGCCGCAGCGCCGCGTTCGTCCGCCCGACGTCGGGGACGCGGAGGGCGACGCGAAGCTCCGGATTTTTCAAATTCAAATCCAACAATCCTACGCGCAGCGTGGGAGACTCCCGCGCCAGCGTCAACGCGACGTTCCCCGCGATCGTCGTGGCGCCGTCCTTGCTGGCCGCGGACCATACCGTCGCGACGATGCCGCGGTCCGCCGCCGTCTCCGCGAGATCGCGCTCGACCCCGCGGAGCGCGATCGCGGCGATCTCCTCCGTTCCCGCCCCCAGCGGAACCCACTCCATCCCGGCATCCGACGCGAGCCGCTGCGCCGCCTCCAACCAGAGCGCGTCGTACGCCGACTCGCTCGGGACGACGACGACCCTCGCGTCCGGCCGAACGGACCGCAGCGGACCGATCCATTCCCAAGGGTACGCATCCGCGACGAGATCCATATGCAGCACGATCGTCTCGAACGTCTCCCGCGCCGCTTGCCGGAAAAACGCGTCCTTCTCATGCGCCAACACCCGGCGCCGCGGCCGCTGCGGCATTATGGCCAGCAAGCGGGCCAGCGGTTCGCCTTCCTTCATGCCGATCAATAAACTCATGGCAACGTCGCCTCCTCCTCGATCAACGCTCCCGCGTACGTCGCGAAATCGTCCGTCACGCGCGCTTCTTCCGCTTCCTGCAGCGAAGGCTCCGGCAGCGCCAGCTTGATCGAGCCGACGAGCGAAGCGAGCGCATACGCTTCGTAGATCTCTGCGTCCATAATGAACGTGTTCATGCCGGGCCTCCCGTCGGCGCTGGCCCGGACTCGATCTCTCTGACGGGCCGCGGACTGGAACGGGGCGTCATACGGCGCGGCGTCCGTTATTTCCGCTCCTTCCGTCGATCGGACGCTGGCGACGCGGAGCCCTTCGATGACCTTCAGCGCTCCTCGCGGGACGCCGCCGAGCGTCGCCGGAGCGTCGAACTCGACCCAGACGTCGACGAGGTCTCCCCTGCGCAGCATGTTGCTCACGTTCTTCACGTCGTCGGTCGGGAAGCTGACGTACCGCTCCCCGGCCCCCGGCGTCAACTGCCGGTCCGCCAGCTTCCACGACGCGAACGTCTCGTTCGGGCCGATCGGCGCGACCGCCGATCTCCCGATAATGTCGGCCTCGTCCCGCAGCGCGTCGGCCGCAAGCGCGGCTTCCGCGATCCGCACCCGCCGCACCATCGAAGCGTCCACCGTCTCCCCGCTCGCGATGAGCCGCGTCGGCATGATCGCCTCCACCGTCCGCGCGTCCAGCTCCGCGTGTTCGGCGTAACGAGCGAAGCCGTACACCGACGCCGCCATCAGCAAGACGCCGAGCCCCGTCACCAACCATCTCCTCACCTGCTTCTCTCCCCCCGTCGGAAAACAAAAAACGCCCAGCTACCGCTTATGTCCTAAGCGGTAACCGGGCGATGCTTTCGCTCCGTAAACGATTCGATTAGTTAAAATTTAGCACGCCGAACGATCGGCGTCAACAGCCTTTTCGCAAAAGCCAGATCGCAGAATCCCCGCGCCCGGCCAACGGCCGTGCCCGTGCCAGCGCCAGCTACACCGTCCCCGCGCCCCACTCCTCCAAAGAAAACAGCGGCTCCGCCTTCAGCTCCAGCCCGGCGAACTCCCCGCGCTTCCACTTCAAGTAGCCGGCCGCCGCGATCATCGCCGCGTTGTCGGTGCACAGCGACATCGGCGGCACGACGAGCGGCACGCCGGCCGCCGCGCACGCCTCGCCGAGCGCTTCGCGCAGCCCCCGGTTCGCCGCCACGCCGCCGCACAGCAGCAGCTGCCGCGAGCCGAACTCGCGCACCGCGCGCATCGCCTTCGTCACGAGCACGTCGACCGCCGAGCGCTGGAAGCCTAACGCAAGGCCTGCGCGGTTGACGACGTCTCCTTTCATCTTCGCCTGGTTAACCTGCGCCAGCACCGCCGACTTCAGGCCGCTGAAGCTGAAGTCGTACGAGTCGTCCTCGAGCCAGGCGCGGGGCAGGACGATTTCCTCGTCCGCCTGCGACGCCAGCTTGTCCACGTGCGGACCGCCCGGGTACGGCAGCCCCATCGCGCGCGCGACCTTGTCGTACGCTTCGCCGACCGCGTCGTCCCGCGTGCGGCCGATGATGCGGAAGTCGCCCTCGGACGCGACGTGCACCAGCTCCGTATGGCCGCCCGAAGCGACGAGCGCCATCAGCGGATACGTCAGCTCCTGCACGAGCGCGTTCGCATAAATATGGCCCGCGATATGATGTACGCCGATGAGCGGAATTTCGAGCGCGTACGCGAGCGACTTCGCGGCGATGACGCCGACGAGCAGCGAACCGACGAGGCCCGGTCCTTGGGTGACGGCGATCGCCGACAAATCCCGCAGCTCGACCCCCGCCTCGCGGACCGCCTCCTCGAGAATGCGCGTCATCGATTCCACGTGCTTTCTCGAAGCGATCTCGGGCACGACGCCGCCGAATTTCTTATGCGTTTCGATTTGGCTGGAGACGACGTTGGACAAAATCGTCGCGCCGTTCTCGACGACGGCCGCCGACGTTTCGTCGCAGCTCGTCTCGACCGCGAGCAGCAGCTCCCTCTTCATCATGCCCGCCCCCCTTCGCTCCGCGCGGATCCGAACGGCAGCTCCGCCCACATAATAATGGCGTCCTCGCCGTTATCCGAGTAATAACCGGGCCGCAGGCCGACCGCCTCGAAGCCGAATTTCTCGTACATGCGCCGAGCGACCGCGTTGCTGGGGCGCACCTCGAGCGTCATCCGCTGCGCCCCGAGCCGGACCGCGCGGGAGCCGAGCTCCGCCAGCATCCGCTCGCCGAGCCGACGGCCGCGGAAATCGCCCGTCACGGCGATGTTCGTCACATGCGCCTCGTCGATAATGATCCACATGCCGCCGTAGCCGATCAGCCGGCCCTCGTATTCCATAACGATATATTGAGCGAACTGATTTTGCGTCAGCTCGCTGATGAACGCTTGCTCCGACCAAGGCGTCGCGAACGATTCGACCTCGATCGCGCTGACCTCCGGGATATCCTCGTACCGCATCATGCGGAAAATCACTTCCGGCGCCGTCGCCGCACTCATGCTACCCATGCCCCTTTCGCGTCAGTTCCGCTCCCGCGCTTTCTCCCGCGCCTCCGCGGCGCTAGCTGCGACGAGCTTCGCCTCCGCCTCCGCCAGCTGCGCGTAGTTCGGCAGCGCGTCGTGCGGATCCCGCACGCGGATCGCCTCGCCGCGAAGACGCGCGATGCTCGCCACGTCCAACGCGGACATCGACCACGGCCGGCGCAGCACGATCGCGTTCAAGCCGGCCGCGGCGGCGTCCAGCATGTCGGCGAAGCCGCCGTCGACCTCGCCGACGAACACGACCGTCCCCGGCCGCTCCGCCGCGCGCAGCCACGCCTCCGCTTGCTCGCGGAACATCGTCACCGCATCCGCGCCGACCCGGCGCCAAGCGCCGGCGGCCCCGACGGCGGCGTCGTCCGCGTCGGCGGCGAACAGCGCCGTGTACGCCTGTCCGCGCCGCGCGTCCAGCGCCGGCACGACCCAAGCCGGCGCGCGCACCGCCGTCGTCCCCGCTGCCGCATCCCGCCAGCCGCCGAACGCCAGCGCCTCCAGCGACGATACCGCGTACACGGGCAGCCCGAGCGCCCAAGCGAACGTCTTCGCCATCGTCACGCCGATCCGCACGCCGGTATACGATCCCGGCCCGCAGCCGACCGCGACCGCCCGTACGTCGCGCGGCCGAAGCCCCGCCGTCCGCACGAGCTCGTCGATCTCCGGCAGCAGCTTCACCGAATGGTTCCGCTCGGCGTTCGTCGTCCGCTCGGCCAGCACCGTCTCGCCGTCCGTCAGCGCCATCGTCATCGACGCCGTCGACGTATCGATCGCGAGCAGCGGGCCGTCCGGCAAGCCCGTTCCCGGGCCGGTCTCATTCCGTCTGTCACTCACGCGCCAGCACCCCCTCGTCCGCCATCGCCGCGCAGAACG
This sequence comes from Paenibacillus sp., assembly GCF_031177825.1. Classification (GTDB taxonomy): domain Bacteria; phylum Bacillota; class Bacilli; order Paenibacillales; family YIM-B00363; genus Paenibacillus_AE. Next base: position 38,090 of record NZ_JAPSKE010000025.1, read on the forward strand.
AAGCATACGGCTCGCCGTGCGGACGGACCGCGAAGATGCGCTCCGACGCGCCCGCCACGCCGATATACAGCTCTAGCCGCTCCGCCGGCAGTAAGTCGGCGATCAAGCTCGCCCACTCCACCGCGCACACCCCGGCGCCGAAGAAATATTCCTCCAGCCCGAGCTCGTCCGCTTCCTCCTGCGAGAGGCGATAGACGTCCATATGATAGAAGGGCATGTCCCGCCCTTCGTATTCCTTAATAATCGTGAACGTCGGCGAATTGACCGTCCCCCGCACGCCGAGCGCGCGAGCGAGCGCCTGCGAGAAGCGCGTCTTCCCCGCTCCCAAATCGCCGTCCAGCGCCACCACCGCGCCCGGTCCGAGACGCGCGGCGAGCCGGGACGCCAAGCGTTCCGTATCCGCCTCGTCCCGCGCCTCGAATCGATATTCCGTCAACCTCGGCAACCCCTTCATCTGTAGAAAATGTCCCGCACCCCCGGCTCACTCGAAGTGCGTATATCCCCGGCGCCCGAGCGGCTCCGTCGTCCCGTCCGGCCGAGCCAGATCGACGCCCGGCTCGCCGGCGGCGACGACGCCGACGATCGCGGGCGCCGCGCCGGCCGCCCGCAGCGCCGCGAGCAGCTCGCCCGCCTTCGCCGCCGGTACCGTGCCGACAAGCTCGTAATCCTCGCCGCCGCCGAGGATGAATTCGAGCGCGTCGCGCCCCGCGAAGGCGGCGTACGCGGCGAGCGCGGCGTCGACCGGAATCGCCGCGCCGTCCAAGACGAGGCGCACGCCGGACGCCTCGGCGATCTCCCGCGCTTCGCTGGCGAGCCCGTCGCTCACGTCGTTGAGCGACGTCGCGAGCCCGAGCAGCGCGCGTCCCGCGGCCGGCCTCGGCCGCGGCCGCCGATGCGCCGCGACGAGCGGCGCCCAACGCTCGCCGCCGCCCGCTTCGCGGCGCAGCAGCCAATCGAGGCCTGCCGCGGACAGGCCGAGCGGCCCCGTCGCGAAGACGACGTCGCCGGCGCGCGCCCCCGAGCGCAGCAGCGCTCGGCCCGCCTCGACCTCGCCGATCGCCGTCACCGTGACGCTGACCCGCTCCGGCGACGTCGACATGTCGCCGCCGACGATCGCGACGCCGTAGGCGTCCGCGCAGGCGTACAGCCCCGCGTACAGCGCCTCGAGACGCTCCGTCGGGAAGCCCTTCGGCGCGGCCAGCGCGCACAAAGCATACCGCGGCTCGGCGCCCATCGCCGCCAGATCGCTGACGTTCTGCGCCATCGCCTTCCAGCCGATCGACGCGTCGTCCATCGTCCACGGCAAGAAATCGACGATTTCCACCATCGAATCGCAAGTCAGCACCATCTGCCGGCCCGGCGTCGGCTCCACCACCGCGGCGTCGTCCCCGATCCCTACGACGACGCCGCGGCCGACGGCGCCTTCCTTCCCCGTTCGGCCGCCCGTCAACCGCCGGATCAACGCAAACTCGTCCACACTACCGCCCGCTTCCGACCAAACTTTTCCCCTCATTATAGCGACCCGATGAGGATACTAGCAAGCTAACGGAAGGGTAGAAGGACTTCAAGGCTTCTTCGTTGAAATATGTAGCAACTTCCCTTGTAAGGAGAACAACCATTCATGGAGATCACGAAGTTCCGCCTCCGTCCCCCGACGATGGACGACGCTCAGGCCGTCTGCGACCTCGTCGCCGCTTGCGATACCGAAGACTTGGGCGCCCCCGACATCGTGCTTGACGACGTGCTGGATATGTGGTCCCGCTTCGATCTCGACAACGACGTTTGGGTCGTCGAAGACGAAGCCGCCGCGTTGATCGGGTACGCCTTCCTGGAGGAAGACAGCGAGGAGAAGCTGTTCAGCTGCGGCTGCGTGCTGCCGTCCGCCCGAGGCCGGGGCGTCGGCTCGGCGCTCGTCGCCGCGCTCGAAGCGCCTCCAGAGCATGATCCCGACGCGTTGCGAAGACGCCGTTCGCCTGCTGGAGTCCCGCGAATTCGCGCCGGTTCGATACTTCAAGCGCATGAGCGTCCGCATGGACGAAGCGCCGCCGGAGACGCCGCCCCTTCGGGGATTCTCGATCGAGGCGTTCGCCGTCGATCGCGACGAACGAGCCGTGTACGACGCTTACATCGAATCGTTCGCGGATCATTGGGACTTCGCCGCGCCTCCGTATGAGAAGTGGGTCGAGAAGACGCGGCTGCCGTCCTTCGACCCGCAATGGTGGCTGCTCGCCCGCGACCCGGAAGGCGCGATCGCCGGCTTCGCGCTCGGCCGCATGCGCGAGGACCTGCTGTTCATCGAGCAGGTCGGCGTGCGCCGGCCGTACCGCGGCCGCGGGCTCGCGCTCGCGCTGCTGCGCCGCGCGTTCGAAGCATCGTACCGCGCCGGCCAGCCGTTCGTGTCGCTCGGCGTCGACGCCGCGAATCCTTCCGGAGCGTACCGCCTATACGAGAAGGCCGGCATGACGCCCGACCACGAAATCACCATTTACGAGAAGCGTCTCGAAGCGTAACTCGCCAACCCCAAGCGTTCCCGAACCCCAACGACGAAAGCCCGACATAAGCGCCCGGAAGGCGCCCTATCGGGCTTTGTTTCGTTGGATCGACGGTTTACATGCGGTTGTCCGCTTCGCCTAGTTCTTTCAGCTGGTCCACGCGGACCGTTTTCGATGCCTGATAGTCCCCGCTCCGCTCATGCACGGTCGCCGTCTTCGTCGTCGAATCGACGCTGTCGATCCAGACTTCCTTATTGTTCAGCTCCACGACGAATTCCTTCGGGCTGTCGACGATTTCTTGCGCGCGGTTTACGTCCATATGGATGTTCCCTCCGTCATGCTATGGTTTCGCCATTAGCTTTCCCTTCGAAGGCGGAATCATTCCAGGCGGAGCCGTTATGCCCTCGAAGCAAAAAAATAGAACAACGCGTCTCGTCCGAGGAACTTCGAATTCGCGAAGGCTGTAAACGATAATTATTTCTTCTTAAGCCAATCCAAGTATTCCTTGAAATCGTTTATAGATGCTCTATACGCATCTTCAAGCATTTCTTTCGCCTCTTCCCGAACCTCGGGAATGGCATCCGGCTCGAAACCCTTACGAATCATTTTCATTCTTGTCGCTACCTTATTCTTTGTAGTTTTGTCCCATTCCGGCAAATTTGTTCCCTTTTCAAGCAACAAGGCTTCCATTTCCTGCAGCCGATTCGTCGGGGGAATCGTTTCATAATTTACGCCCGCATTGTGGCCTCTCTCAATATTCGCACTGTACTCCAATATTCCTACTTGCGCTTCATCTGCGTTGTCGTATTTTGTACCTGTCAACCTCTCCGCGAATCCAGTCATTTGTCCCGGGGAACCCGGACGTTTGAAAATGTCGACCATGTTCTTCGCTCCTTCCTTAAAACTGGTCAAAATTTCATTATCAAGATTTTCGACATCGTCCTCCGGATCGATTCGATCTTTACCGATCCACTCCCGCACCTGATTAGCCGCGTCTATAAGTTGGCCATGATGTTCTTTCGCTTTGCCAATCGCAGATCCGATTAAACGTAACAAATCTCCCGCCAACTTATCAGTTCTTTCAAACGCTTGTTTGTCATTCTTTTGCGCTGTTTCCAACGCTGAATGGAGTTCCTTTGCAAGAGTTTCACTGTAACGAGTGTCAAGAAACTCCTTGGCGGCCTTTAACGATTCGTTATGCCGGTTATCGATTTCTATTTGAGCCGTAGTAATCGACTCAAGCAAGTCTTTCTTTAATCCGGGCAGCAACGCTTCCATTTTTTGAAGCGAGGTCCCGACTGACTCGATCTCCGCCCCAATTTCTCCAATTCGATGCAATGCTTCGGTTTCAGCCTGCGTAGGTTTAAATTTAGCCAAAATTAATTCTACGTGTTGAGACAAATCCTCGTTATGAAAATGATGGTTTAGCCCAAGACGATCCAGTTTAGCAACAAACGACGCCATCACTCTTCGCTGATGTCTCAACGATACCACATCATCGAGCAGCACTTCGTTGTACGCGAATTTCGTACGCGCTCCAGCTTGCGGGGATTTAGCATTACTCTCTGAGCTATTATCCTTCACCGATGACTCGGTACTGTTGTACTCGGTCGGCTTTTTTATGGAAATCGTTTTGGCGCCCTTCGTTCCCGGAACAGCATTCCCGTCGACGCCGATCTGATACCAAACGCATGTTAACTCCTTCGGATATTTGACCGACCCGTCATTCCCTTCTACGACATCCACTCTATAATACATCCAGGCTTTATTCACATTGACCATCTCTTTAATAAACGATTCAACTTCTCTCTCGTGTTCGCCGTTCGCATCAATCGGAATAGGTGCCAAATTGCGCGCATCGTTTCCGGGACCGCCCAAATGATGATTCAGCAAATGTCCGGCGACGTAAGGGTGTTTCTGGCCCGCTTTGGCTATTTCCGCTAGTTCTTTCGTACGCCTATTCCAGACATGGTTTTTCCCATTAAGCGGTTCTTCTCCAATTTTGTGATCGGGTCCAAGAGGGTTGGCTTCCATGAACGTACCGTCTCCAGTCGACGGCTCGGTAGGGCCGAAAGTCAGTCGGGTCGCCCATCCGGTCGATGTTTTGTCATCTCTCCTCGCTCCGTTATTCGGATCTGCCGCTTTATTAGGGACATTTCCCGCCGGTAGATTGTTCGGTGTTTTCGATTGTGCTGCAGCTTTTGTTTGACCGTATTTCGATGGAGAAGGCACCTCGATTTCGTAATATTGTTTCGTCCCCCCGACCTCAACGCCTTTTTCATCCAGCTCCCAATACTGGATTACTATTTTTTTTGCATAGGGGGTTCTTTTATCCTGCTCGTACGTAACATCGCCTGCGAAATACATCCACGACATCGCATTATTAACCAACTTCTCGATATTTTGGTAGGTGGCACGGACTTGATTCGCTGCAGTTGGCGGGAGAAGCAAAACATGAGTAATCTTAGAACCGTCGCCTCCTAAATTCGGCGACAGAATCGTTACCGCCTGGTAGTTCTCATCGGCAGCCAGTTTACCGCTACGGGCTTTCTCGGCGATGGTTTGCAACTTTTTTGCGATCTCGTCGTGATCTGACGTTTTCGCCTGCGTTCCGTACGGATGATCCGGACCTAGTTTTTTGGCTTCCAAGCCCTTGCTTCCGAACTTATATTTTGACTTGGGTGTAATACTTGTCTTCCATGAATCCATTCCTTGCACCGTCCCTTCCACTTTCGCACCGTAACCCCAAGACATAAATTGTGGAAGGGTTTCTTCATTCTTCACCTGCTCCATGGTTAAGTCTTTCGTTTCTCCTTGTGTCTTGTGGGACTTCCAATCTGCCTTCTCGTCGCTCGTTAATTCGAATTGGTCCCACCTTAATGGCTTGCGTTGAATGGCGGTTGCGCCTCCGTCGGAGCGAGATATCCGTCCCAAGCCAGATTTTAATAAACGGCCGAACGCTTTATTGCCGATCGTCCGTTGTAGCTGCAAGACATCGGGCGTATGCGGCATCCGACGGTGCCCGTTTGTGGGAACAAACGGAGATTCGAGTTTCCCTTGAGTTACGGAACCGCCCTCTTTAGGAGCAACCGATCTAGAGCGTTCGGAACCTCGATCATACATGTGTAATTTACCCCCTTTGCTCCATGCACTGATGTGAAACACAACTCTATTCATCTATGGTAAACGATGGACTTTCGAGAGTAAACAGATAGCGGTCCTTCGCTCGTTTGATTGCGCGGATAACGCATCACGAAATCACTCAAGGCTGGACTACAAGGGCGTGGTATCGAGCGTTATTCGACGCCGCGAGTGGCCGTCAACCGAACATCGCCAGAGGTACGCCGACGATTCGCCCCTCACCCTTTGTCCCTATGACTTGCGCATTAGTTTGTGTCGACAATAAGGCTAAAGTGCTATATCATAAATGGGCAACTTACAATCAGAGGTGCTTCCTATGCGGCTGCACGTAACGAAACTTCATGCGGGCGACATGCTCCGGCAGCATGTTTTCGCGCCGACCGGACTCCATATTATGGCGCCGGGCACGGTCATTACGGACGTTCATATCGCCCTGCTGCTCAGACATCAAATCGAATACGTCGAAATTATGGACGCAAGGGCGAACGATGCGTCGTCGGGGCACGTTCCCGAGCCGCCGTTCCAAGCTCAATACGACAAAGCGGTCGACCGGATGAAGTCGATGTTCGACCAAGCGTATCATGTCGGCTTCGTGACGCCCGAGGAGATCGACAAGTCTTATGACCCGTTGATCGAATCGATGCAGCAGGAAACCGATATCGTGGGCCTTCTCTTGACGCTCAATTCCAAGGACGACTATACCTACGAGCATTGCATTCAAGTCGGCATGCTCTCCTACTATATCGCCAAGTGGCTCGGCCACGCGGAGGAAGAAGCCTACGAGATCGGCAAGGCCGGCTTCCTGCACGACATCGGGAAGAGCAAGATTCATCGGACGATTCTCCTCAAGCCCTCGCGCCTGACCGACGAGGAATACGCGCAAATTAAGAAGCACACCGAATACGGCTATGAAATCATTATGAAAAGCTTAAACGACCGCATGGCCGCCTACGCGGCGCTGCAGCACCACGAGCGCGCCAACGGCGAAGGGTATCCGTTCGGCATCACGTACGATTGGGTGCAGCCGGCATCGAAGATCGTCGCGGTCGCGGACGTCTACAGCGCGATGATTTCGTCGCGAGTGTATCAGCAGAAGCAGGACCTGTTCGTCGTGTTGAAGGAGTTATACGCTTTAAGCTTCAGCGAGCTCGATCCGAAGATCGCGCAGACGTTCATCCGGCGCATGATTCCGAACTTCATCGGCAAGGAAGCGCTGCTGTCGAACGGCCGGATCGGAGAAATCGTCATGAACCATACGACGGAGCTGTTTCAGCCGCTCGTCCGCATCGGGTCCGAGTTTCTCGATCTGTCGCGCGTCGACGTGGAAATCGAAAAAATCGTCAGCTGACGGCTTCGCGGTAGCCTCCCGCGTTTTGGTTATACTAACCGAAACGAGAAACGGGAGGCTTCTTTGCATGCATACGATTTGGAAAGGCGCGATCAGCTTCGGCCTCGTCAACATTCCGGTGAAGATGTACGCCGCGACGGAGGACAAAGACATCTCCATGCGCATGCTGCACCGGGTGTGCGGCACGCCGATCTCCTACAGCCGCCGATGCCCGCACTGCGAGGCGCCGGTCGAGAACGAGGCGATTATGAAGGGGTACGAGTATGAAAAGGGGCGTTTCGTCCGCTTCGACAAGGACGAGCTCGACGCTCTCGCCGCCGACGCGAGCCGGGAAATCAAAATCGTCGACTTCGTGAATTTGCACGAGATCGACCCGATCTATTTTCAGAAAACGTATTATCTCGGTCCCGGCGACACCGGGGCGAACGCCTACGGCCTGCTGCTCGCGGCGCTCGCGGACACCGGCAAGATCGGCATCGCCAAGGTGACGATCCGCAACAAGTCGTCGCTGGCGGCGATCCGCATCGTGGACGGGTGCATCAGCATGGAGACGATCTTCTATCCGGACGAGGTCCGTTCGGCGCAAAACGTTCCGAACGTGCATATGACCCGTGGCGTCGTGAGCGAGCGCGAGCTGACGATGGCCAAGATGCTGATCGATCAGCTGTCCGTTCCGTTCGATCCGACGAAGTATCGCGACGATTACCGCGAGCGGGTGATGGGGCTCATCCAAGCGAAGATCGCGGGGCAGGACATCGAAGTGGCGCCGGAGCCGCGCCGGACGAACGTGGTCGACCTCATGTCCGCGCTGCAGGCATCGCTGCAAGCCGTTCAGGGCGGACCGCCGCCCGCGGCCGCGGATCGGGGCGCGCCGCCGATCCCGGTGACGGAGGAGGGCGCCGTCATGCCGCCCGCCGCCCCGCCGAAGCGGAAGCGCCGAGCCGCCGGCGCCGGACCGCAAGGCGCGCCGGCGCCCGAAGGCCCCGCGCCCCGCGGGCGCCCGAAAGCGCCGATCGGCACGCGCTAACGACGAAGAGGCTGTCTCCGTCCGATTCGGACCGGGGACAGCCTCTTCTGTCGTCGTCGATCGATAGGTAGATCCGCACGGTTCATGCTATAATACTGACAACTTGACGTATGAAGGCGACAGTACGTTGGAAGACGGAAGAACTATTTTCTCGCAAAACGTTCGCGATTCGCGAACTTCACTCGTTATATTGTTTGGTCCTCTGCGTACAAACTAATTATTGGGAGCGAGCGATCCATATGACCTTATTCGGGGTTCGGTTAAGAGAACTAAGAAAGAAGAACGGGTTGTCGATGGCCGAGTTCGGGCGGCGCATCGGCATCGCGAAGAGCACGGTCGCCGGATACGAAGGCGGCGAACGGGAGCCGTCCCTCGACACCGTGGCCGCGATCGCGCGATTGTTCGACGTGACCTCGGACTATTTGCTCGGCCTGACCGACCGGCCGCATCCGCTGAGCGTCGAACCGGGACTGGCGGCTGCCTCCCGGATGGAGACGACCGGGAAGACGGCATTGCATTGGAACGGCGAACCGCTAACGGACGAAGAGTTGGAGTTGGTGCTCGGCCTTCTTAAGAATGCGCAAGCGACGAAGTACGGACGGAACGACGCGCCGTCCGTACCCAATAGGATGAGGTGACCGGAGATGGACCGGGTAATTACGTCTCTACGAACCTTCAAGCTGACGAAAGACATTCGTCGGGCGCTCGAGACGTTAGACCGACGGCTTCCGCAGGAATCCGACGTCTCCAATCATTTCCTGAAGTTGTATCGAGAGGAATGGATCGGGCCGGAGCAATATATTTACATGGATACGAAGCTGCTCCTGAATCGGTTCTGTCTCTCGACGGAGCGGTTGTTCTCCGAACGGGACGTAACGATCGGCGTGTATTTTTTCGATTCGGCCGAGAAGCGGCTCTGGGTCGGAGCCGATCCGAGCGTGCCGAAGCATTTTTCCGAATACGCCAACGGCCTCTTCGTGATCGGCGACATCGTCGACGGAGAAACTCCCGAATACGTGAAGCGCGTCGTGCCGATCGGCGACGTCGACCGGAGCGAGCATCTAATTTCGCTTAATCATCGGAAGGACTTGTTGAAGGCCGATCTCCGATCGTTCTGTACCGTACCGCTCTTGCACAACGGCCGCGTCATCGGGCACATGAATTTATTTTCGCGGCAGCCGAAAGCTTGGAGCTCGGAGGAAATCCTGCTCATCCGGCGTCAGGCGACGAGCATCGAGCGTCGTCTGATGGACGTGAGGGATCGGTTCGTCCAAGCCGCCGCCACGATCTAAAACAACGTCACGCCGATAGGAGGACCATCGCATGTCTTCGCCTCCCGTCCCCTTCGTCCTGCCGGCCGAGCCGATGGGTCCGATCTCGCGGGACGACATCCCGGAAGGCCCCGACTGGGGGTACCAGCTGAAGTGGGACGGCGTCCGCGCGCTCGCCGTCGTCGACGACGGCCGCGTCGAGCTGTATTCGCGCAAGCTGCTTCGCAAAGAAGATACGTACCCGGAGGTCGTCCGTCGGCTTCGACAGGTCGAAGGCTCCTACGTCCTCGACGGCGAAATCGTGTACTTCGACGCGGCGCTCGGCCGGCCCGTCTTCCAGAAGGTGCTGCAGCGCGAGCGCACCCGCGCCGCCGCCGCGCTCGCCCGGTCGAGCGCCGAGCAGCCGGTTTCGTACGTGCTGTTCGACCTGCTCGCCGCGAACGGCGAGGACTTGCGAAGCCTGCCGTACGCCGAACGGTACGCCCGCCTGCGCGCGGCGTTCCCGCCGGACGGCGATCCGTCGCTGTTCGTGACGGATCTGTTCGACGACGGCCCCGGGCTGTGGCGCTGGGTCGAGGAACGCGGCTGGGAGGGCATCGTCAGCAAGCGGCTGTCCGCCCCGTACGCGGAGGGCAAGAAGCATCGCGACGCGTATAAGAAGCGCGCGATCCAGCGGTACGACGCCCAGTGCATCGGCGTCGTGTTCCGCGAGGGCCGCGTGGCGAGCCTCGCGCTCGTACACGAGGGCGCCTACTTCGGTCGCGCCTCCCTCGGGCTGAACGAGCGAAGCCGTTCCGCCCTAGCCGCGTACGCGACCTCGCACCGCGCCGCGCAAAGCCCCTTCGCCGGCGGCGCCGCGCCCGCCGACCTGAAGCGGGAGACGGTCGTCTGGCTCGACCGTCCCTTCCTCGTCGCCGTCACCGGCCTCGAAGTGACGGCGGACGGGCTGCTCCGCCATCCGAAGCTGGCGGACCCGCCGGCGCTGGAGCGGTTCCTCGCCGCGCCCACCTAACGAGCCCAGGCCGAGCTCGACGCGATGGCGTCGGCGCTCGGCCTGGTTCATTTTCCGGAAAATCGGAGACTTATTCCTTCCCGTGCAGAAACATCGTCGCGTTCATATACCGTCGGGACAGCGCGTGGAAGTACGCCGCTTGCACCGACACGAGCGCGATAATGAGCGCATTGCGCAGCGATTCCCGCTCCCCGTTCGACAGCGCCGTGTGCTTCTCTACATACTGCGACGTGCGCAGCACGATCATATTCTCCATAAGCGCGTCCCGGTTGCGCAGGCTCGTCTCGTGTCCGCTGACGTCGAGCAGCTGATCGTCGTTCTTGTCGAGCTCCTCGAACAGTGAGGAATACGTATGAAACAAATCCGTCGGATGAATAATGTCGTCGGTATCGTCGTCCGGCTTGCCGAACAAGATGTGGAACAAGCTGCGGATCGACTCGAAGTCGAGGCAGGTCTTCAGGTCTTCGATGATGAACAGCAGCGCCGCCTGCTCGAACGAATACTTCTTCCCGCACCGCGGCGAGCCGAGAAACTCCTTGAAGTCCCGCTTCACCCAGTTCTGGGCGCCGGTAATCGAAATATTGGTATATTCGATTCGATTGCCGAGGGACACAATATCCGTTAACGACAGTCCGTCCGGCTTTTGCGACTTCAGTAGTTTCTCGAACACCGGCGGCAGCGCGGTCGGATGCGTGCGGCGCCAGGCCTCCTGCATCACTGCGAGCGGCGTGCGATCGATGCGTCCTTGCAGCGACAGCAGCAGTGATGCCGCCTCGCGGCGCGTCAGCGTAAAGGATTCCATGCGGTCCCCTCCTCGGCCATTCGATAATTTCAAGTTCACGTGAACCATCATAGAACCGTCGCAATCGGTTGTCAACGTTCGAAACGGCGGGTTCCTCCCGCCTATTCCCCCGAAACGGACCGAGATACGCCCATACCGCCTCACAACGACATTGCCTGAAACCCGCTCGAGGTCATAAAATGAGTTCATAAGAACTTATTTAAATGGTTCAACGTTTATTGATCTCAGAAAAGAGAGGTACTCATGGCGCTAAACTTGTTTTTGGTAGCTTTGCTTATCGGTTTGACCGCGTTTTTCGTTGCGACGGAATTCGCAATCATCCGGCTCCGGTCGAGCCGCGTCGATCAGTTGGTTCTGGAAGGCCGCAAGAACGCGCTCGCCGTTCGCAAGGTTACAAGCAATCTAGATGCTTATCTTTCGGCATGTCAGCTGGGCATCACGATTACGGCGCTCGGTCTCGGTTGGTTGGGCGAGCCGACGGTCGAGGAGCTGCTTCATCCGCTGTTCCACGACTTCGGCGTTCCGGAGAGCATCTCTGCACCGGTGTCGTTCGTGCTCGCGTTCGTCCTCATTACGTTCCTGCACGTCGTCGTCGGCGAGCTGGCGCCGAAATCGCTTGCGATTCAGAAAGCCGAGCAGGTGTCGTTTTGGTTCGCGCAGCCGATCATCTGGTTTCACCGCATCGCATATCCGTTCATTTGGCTGTTGAACGGCTCCGCGAACCGCCTCATCCGGGTATTCGGCTTGAAGCCGGCGAGCGAGAACGAGGAAGCTCACTCCGAAGAGGAAATTCGGATCATCCTGAACGACAGCTTCGAGAGCGGGAAAATCAACAATACGGAATACGGGTACGTCAGCCGCATCTTCACGTTCGACGAGTTGTCCGCTCGGGAAATCATGGTGCCTCGAACCGACATGGCCTGCTTATATATGGAGAACACTCTCCAAGAAAACATCGAAATTATTTGGAGAGAACAATATACCCGCTTCCCGGTCGCGCAGGGAAGCAAGGACAACATCGTCGGCTTCGTCAACACGAAGAAGCTGTTCATGCAATACCGGGGCAACCCGGACTTCGATTGGAAGTCGGTCATTCAGCCGGCGCTCACCGTGTCCGACGCGACGCCGGTGAAGTCGCTCCTGAAGACGATGCAGGCGGCGCGCGTGCACATCGCGATTCTCGTCGACGAATACGGCGGGACGGCCGGCCTCATTACGATCGAAGACATTCTCGAGGAGATCGTCGGCGAAATCCGCGACGAATTCGACGCGGACGAGCGCAAAGAGATCGAAATGATCGCGGAATCGTCGCATTACATCGTGGACGGTACGGTGCTGCTGTCCGAGGTCAATGCGCTGCTCGGCACCGACCTCGACAGCGAAGACGTCGATACGATCGGGGGTTGGGTGTACAGCGCGTCGCCCGACATCGAGAAAGGCGAGAGCCTTTCGTTCGGCGGCTTGGACATCGTTGTGTTGGAAAAGGAGAAGCACCGCGTGCGCAAGGTCGAGATCAAGCGCGCCGCGGAACGATCCGCCGTCGCCGCCGCGCCTGCGGAATCGTAACGGGAAGCCTCTTGCCGCCATGCAAGAGGCTTTTTCTTGCAGGATTGTATACATCGGTATACAATTGTAGTAATAAACACGCGTAAAGGGGTGTCCCCGACCATGGCGGAAACGTTCCGCAAATCTAAGGTGGAACATTATATCTCGATGCTGACGCTTCGCCGCGATACGCTGAAGCAGCAGCTCGAACGGGCAGAATTCGACGGCCAACGCGAGTATTTGCAAGGGCAGCTGTCCGCGATCGATCTGATCGTGAACGAGATCGCCTCGGAATTCGCCCTCGACCTTTCGCATCCGAAATCGAAATCCCATCATGGAGAGGAGTAATGACTTATGAGCACAGAGGTGAAAGCGGCCGTACAGCCGCAAGCTGCCGCGCAGCATAACAAGCTTTCCAAGGCGAAGGTGCTTCGGAGAGCGTTGTTTCTTACGCTGGGCGCAGCTTTCATGGCCGTCGGCCTCGAAATTTTCCTCGTCCCGAACAACATTATCGACGGAGGCATCGTCGGCATCTCGATCATCGCCTCCCACTTATCGAACATTCCGCTGGGCATCTTCCTGATGCTGCTCAACCTTCCGTTCTTATTCGTCGGTTATAAACAGATCGGCAAGACGTTCGCCGTCTCTACGCTGTACGCCGTCGCGGTGATGTCCGTCGGCACCTATTATCTGCACCCGATCCCTCCGATCACGATCGATCCGCTGCTTGCGGCCGTCTTCGGCGGCATTATTCTCGGCATCGGCGTCGGCCTCGTCATCCGCTCGGGCGGCTCGCTCGACGGCACGGAAATCGTCGCCATCCTGTTCAGCAAGAAGACGGCCTTCTCCGTTGGCGAAATCGTGATGTTCCTGAACCTGTTCATCCTCGGCAGCGCCGGCTTCGTCTTCGGCTGGGATCGCGCCATGTACTCGCTGATCGCCTACTTCATCGCCTTCAAAATGATCGACATTACGATCGAGGGCTTCGACGAGTCCCGAGCGGTGTGGATCATCAGCGAAAATCACGAGCTGATCGGCAGCTCGATCATGCAGCGCCTCGGCCGCGGCGTCACGTATTTGAACGGCGAAGGCGCGTTCACCGGCGGCGCGAAGAAAGTCATCTTCTGCGTCGTCACCCGTCTCGAGGAAGCGAAGCTGAAGACGATCGTCGACGAGCTCGATCCCGCGGCGTTCCTGGCCGTCGGCAATATCCATGACGTGAAGGGCGGCCGGTTCAAGAAAAAGGACATCCACTAAGGCGAGTGCTCTCGCCTCGATTGGCTCATACTAGGGAAAATCGCCGCTCCAAGCCAAGGAGGTTTTCCCGATGAGCCCCGCGCATGCCCCTTCGAAATCGCAAAAAGGCGTCGTCACCATCGACGGGCACGAGCTGACCGTGACGAATCCGAACAAGCCGCTCTGGCCCGACGTCGGGATCACGAAGCTGGAATTCCTCGATCGGCTCATCGCCCTGTCGCCTTATTTGCTCTCTTACACCTCGAACCGGTACCTCACGACGATTCGCTGGCCGCACGGCGTGGGCGACGAATTTTTCTATCAGAAAAATTGCCCCAAAGGCGCGCCCGATTTCGTCAAGACGGCGCCGCTCGGAGACATTAACTACATCGTGCTGGATTCGCTGCCGACGCTCGTCTGGCTCGGCAACTTGGCCTGCCTCGAATTTCATCCGTCCTTGCATTACCTGAACGACGAACTGCCCGCGGAATGGCTCATCGATATCGATCCGACGCTCGAGGAGGAGCCGCGGATCATGGAAGCGGCGAAGATCGTCGTCGATCTATTGGCTTCGCTCGGCGTGCAGAGCGTCGCGAAGACGTCCGGCGCGACCGGCGTGCAGGTATACGTCCCGATTCGGCGCGGCTATACGTTCGAGCAGCTTCGCTCCATCGGCAAATTTCTCGGCGACTACCTCGTGCAGGCGCATCCGAAGCTGTTCACGATCGAGCGGCTGAAGAAGGACCGCGGCACGCTCATCTATTTCGATTATTTGCAGCATTGGTACGGGAAGACGTTGTCCGCGCCATACACGCCTCGAGCGAAGAAGGGCGGCAGCGTGTCGACGCCGTTGTTTTACGACGAGCTCCATCCCCGGGTGAAGCCGTCCGACTTCCACCTTCGCAACATCGAAGCCCGCTTGTCCGCGCACGGGGATCTCATCCGCCGCGTTCCGCCGCAGTCGCTCGACCGGATTCTCGCCGGCTTGCGCGGTCCGGGCTCGAGGTAACGCCTGCGCGTGGCCAGGCGCTCGGCGCCGCCGACCCGTTTCGGGTCGCCACGGCACGTCGCGCGCCGCCCCCTGACCCGATCCGGGTCACCCCGCCGGCCGAGCGGCGCCGCTGACCCGTTTCGGGTCGCCACGGCACGTCGCGCGCCGCCTCCTGACCCGATCCAGGTCAGGCCCGCCGGCCGAGCGGCGCCGCTGACCCGTTTCGGGTCACCTCGGCACGTCGCGCGCCGCCTCCTGACCCGATCCGGGTCACCCCCCGGTCGCTCAGCGCCGAGGCGCCCCATCCCGGCGTCGCCGCCTACAACAGCGGCGAAATGAGCCGGCCGAGCGCCTCCTTGGCGATCTGCAGCTTCCCCCGCGTAGCGAACGCATCGAGCCGAAGTTCCTCGCTCTCGGCGATGTCGAGCAGCACGTCGCTTGCGAACCGAGCGACGATCTTCTCGTCGAAAAACGCAGCGTTAATTTCGAAATTATCAAAGAAACTTCTCAAATCCATATTCGCCGTCCCGGTCGTAGCGAAGTGGTCGTCCACGACGACGATTTTCGCATGCATGAACCCCTTGCGGTACCGGTAGATGCGGACGCCGGTCTGCAGCAGCTCTTCGACGAACGATAACGACGCCCATAACGTCACCTTCGAATCGGCGACGCCCGGAATGACGATGCGCACGTCGACGCCCGCAAGCGCCGCCGTCTTCAGCGCCATCAGCAAGCTGCGGTCGGGGATCAGATACGGCGTCGTGACGAAGATCCGCTCCTTCGCGCTGCAGATCGCCGTGAAGTACATCTCTAAGATCGTGTTCCAATTCGAATCCGGGCCGCTCGGCACGATCTGCACCGTATCCTTCGCCGCGACCGGATGCTTCGGAAAAAATCGCTCCGCGTACGGCAGCCTCTCGCCGCACACGAACTGCCAATCTTTCGCGAACACGCGCTGCAGCTCGTATACGGCATCCCCCATGATTCTTACGGAGGTGTCCCGCCAGTACCCGAGTTTCTTGTCCTTCCCCGTGTATTCGTCCCCGATGTTGATGCCGCCCACGTAACCGACCATTCCGTCCACCACGGTAATTTTCCGGTGGTTTCGGTAATTCAGCCGCTTGTCGAATAAAGCGATCACCGCGGGCAGGAAGCAATGCACATGTCCGCCCGCCGCCCGCAAGCTGTTCCAAAACCCTTTCGGAGTCGAATACGCGCCGATCCCGTCGTAAATAATGCGCACCTCGACGCCCTCCAGCGCTTTACGGACCAGCACATCGTGAAATTTCCGGCCGTACACGTCGTCGTTCCAGATGTAGTACAGCATATGTATGTGATCTTTCGCCCGCTCGATGTCCTCAAGCATCACGCGGTACGTCTCCTGAGCGGACGCGAGCACCGTCGTGTCGTTGCGCATCGTGATCGTCGCGTCGGGGAAACTGCGCAGCAAGCCGAACAACCGTTTCTCCTCCTGCATCGACGGATTCGGGAAGTCCGTAATCCGCTGCAGCTCATGCGCGTGCGGCGGCAGCCGGTGACGATTCGCTTCCTCTACCGTCTCCCGCTCCCTGCGCTTCACCATCGTACGCTGTCGATACTCCCGGGCTATAAAATAATAGACGAATAGGCCGACGATCGGGAGCATGAACATAATGGACAACCATGCGATCGCTTTGGACGGGCGCCTGAGCTCTACGAACAGAACGGTGGCGATTTGGAAAATGAACAGCAGCAAGATCGACGTCAACCAGATCATGAGCGATGAAGTCACCTCCGTGGCGTACCGAATAGGATGCCCGCGGGGCCGGGGGAACATTCGCGCTACGCGATGCGGGAAACCCGACGACCTGGCTTAAATTTCCAAGCGTTCGATTCCCAAAATCGTCCATACTAAATCCCGTTGCGTTTAGAAACGTTACCCCACACAGGCATTCGAAGGAGACGATATGATTCCCCACCGATGGACCAAGAAGCTAACGTTTTTGATCATTCCCGAAGCGAACCGGCAGGTGCGGCGGCTGCAATTTTCCGCCGTCTGGCTCTATGTCTTGCCCCCCGTCGCGCTCCTGTTGGGCGCGTCCGCGGCGGTCTTAGTCCAGACCCAGTCGGCGGCGCTTCAGGCGAACGGCGACATGAAGGCGGAATGGTCGGCCGAACGGGCCGCGCACGAGCGAACCTTGGAAGCGAAAAATACGGAGATCGCGAAGCTTCAGGACGAAGTCGTCCGATTGTCGCAAGAAGCGGAGACGTTCGCCGCGAAGATGGCGGCGCTGCAGTCGCTCGAACGCGAAATTTTGTCCTTGACCGAAGCGGACGACGGGACGCCCGCCGCGGAAGCGAAGCGGGCGAACGGGGGCGTCGCCGGAAGGTTCGTCCCCGCCGGGTCGGCCGTCGGCGGCCAATACGACCCCGTCGACACCGAGGAGGCGCTTCGACTGTCGAAGACGACGCACGGCGACATCGAGGCGATGTCCGTAGAAGCCGAACGGCTCGAAGGCGCGCTGCAAGAAGCGCTGCAGGAAGCGGAGAAGCTCGCGAGTCTGCGGCGCGGCACCCCTTCGATCTTCCCGACGACGTCGACGACGGTGACGTCCTCGTTCGGATACCGCAAGGACCCGTTCACCCGCCGCAGCGCGTACCACAAGGGCATCGACTTCGGCGGCGACGTCGGCGATCCGATCTTCGCGACGGCGGACGGCCAAGTCGCCCGCACCGGGTACGATCGCGCCATGGGTAACTATATTTACGTGAAACACGGCAACGGCTTCGAGACGGTCTACATGCATCTGTCGAAGTCGCTTGTCGCGAAGGGGCAGCGCGTGAAGAAGGGCGACCGCATCGGCAAGCTCGGCTCTACCGGCCGCAGCACCGGCCCGCATCTGCATTACGAGGTACATAAGAACGGCGAACCGATCAATCCGAAACGATATTTCTCCAGTAAGGAAGGATGACCTGAGCATGTTTAAGTCCAAACGCGTCGACGTGAGCGCGACCGATACGTTGATCGGCGAAGGCAGCGCGTTCGAAGGGAAGATCGCATCCGAGACAAGCCTCCGGGTCGAAGGCCGGATGATCGGCGACATCGAGTGCGGCGGCGACGTCGCGATCGGCGAGAGCGGCAAGGCGACGTCGAACATCGACGCGCGCAACGTCGTGATCGCGGGCGTCGTGCACGGCAACGTATCCGCCCGCGGCACTTTGACGCTGACCGGCACCGGCCGGCTGTACGGCGACGCGTCGGCCGACTCGCTCGTCGTCGCCGAGGGCGCCGTATTCCAAGGGATGTGCAAGATGGAAGGAAAGGCGGCCGCCAAGGAAGCGGAGCAGTCGCAGGAGCCGACCCGCGCGCCGCAAGGCGAATACAGCTCGTCGGCGGTATAGCGAAGCGCTCGAGGAAGGTTACCTGATTTCCTCTGTTCTGGGCAAGCCCTCCCCAAGATGTAAAAAAGCCGCCGCGAAAGCATCCATGCTGCTCTCGCGGCGGCCCCTTAGGCGCCGTTATTCTTCTAGAAACTCCTCGAGCGTAAGCCCCTGCTCCGTCACGAACTCGGCGATGTCGACGCCGACGTAGCGCAGATGCCACGGCTCGTATTTGTAGCCGGTGACGTCCTCTTTATCCTTCGGGTACCGGATAATGAAGCCGTGGCTCGCCGCGTTCTCCGCCAACCAGATGCCCTCTACCGTCTCGCCGAACACTTCTTCGAGCGCATAGTTCACGCTGGCCGCGGACACGTCCATGGCGAGGCCCGTCTGATGCTCGCTCTGCCCGGGGTACGCGCTCGTCCGGTTCGCTTCCTCCTCGCCCTTGATGCTCGCGTTGCGCTCGAAGATCGCCTTCTGCGTCGCGTACGATCGATAGCCGGATACCGCCCGCAGCTCGATGCCGTCCTCTTCCGCCTGCGCGAACAGTCGTTCGAGCGCTTCCGCGGCGACCCGCTGCAGCTGCTTCTTCGGATTGTCGCCGTCGAACGAGAACTTCACGTCCGGCACGACGAGATCGTCCGGCTTGTATTTCGCGTCGAGCGGATGCTCCTTGTTGACGAACAAGATCGCCGCCTTCGCCTCGTCGGAGAACGCCGGCGCCGTCTCCTCGTCCCGCGGCTCCTCCGCCTCGGGCGCTTCCTCGGCAGGCTCGTCCGACGACGGAGCTTCCTCCGGCGAGCCCGAGGCCGGAACGTCCTCCGGCTCGGACGGCGCCTCGCCTTCGGCATCCGACGGCTCATCGGCGCCCGCAGGCTCGTCCGCCGGCGCCTCGGTCGGCGCCTGCGCGGACGTATCCGGCTGCAGGTAATCGGCCGCGTACGGCGCCCCGAACCAGACGACCGCGGCCGCGACGACCGGCAGCACGATATATTTAAACACTTTCACCTTCGCTCACCCCGGCATCTTGGTGTATTTCATGTTGTTAAACGTATACACCGGGAGTATAGCATTGCGAACATAGCATTGCCAGACCTATTTTTCCCCATACTTTTGTAGGAGTTGAAGATGTTTCATCAGGATGCTCTCGACATGCTCGAGATGCTCGCGCATGCGGCGTTCCGCGGCCGGCGGGTCGCCGCGCTCGACCGCTTCGAATATGGCCACGTGCTCGAGGTACAGCCGATCCGACACGGACCGGTTCGCGTACAGCTCCGCCCGCCGCGTCTCGCGGATCGCCAGCTCCATCTGCGAAGAGACCGCCTCGAACAGCGTCGGCAGCACCGAGTTGCGCGTGGCCGCCGCCAGCTGGCGATGGAACGCGAGATCGGTGCGCTCGCCGGCTTCCTCGTCGCCGAGGGAGACGCGCATGTCGTTCAGGATGAGCCGGAAGGCGGCGAGATCGTCCTCGGTCCGCTTCCGCGCGGCGAGGCCCGCGTTGGCGATCTCGAACGACTGCCGCGCCTCGAGCAAATCGAGAATCGTGCGCTTATTGAGGACCAGGCTTTCGAGACTTTCGATCCCCGCCGGCGGCGGGGCCAGCACCGTGCTCGCCCCGCCCTGCCGGACGTCGATCAGCCCCATCGCCTTCAACGCGCTGAGCGCCTCCCGCATCGTGGAGCGTCCGACGCCGAACCGCTCCGACAGCTCCTTCGTGGAAGGGAGCTTGTCGCCCGGCTTCAGCTCCCCGTCCACGATCAGCCGCTTCAGCTGTTCCGTAATGTGCTCGTAGTGGTTCCGCTTCGACAGCTTTGCGATGTCCATCTCCCGAAGCCCGCCTATCCTACCAGAATCGCGTACACGACGCCGGGGCCGTGGACGCCGATCGTCAGGTCGTTCTCGATATCGGCGGAGCGGCTCGGGCCCGAGATGAAGTGGACGCCGGCCGGCAGCTGCTCGCGCGGCGTCGCGTCGAGCGGGCGAAGCACTTCGCCGAGGCGCGTCTTCAGCCGGTCCAGCGGCACGATCGCGAACAGCGCCGTCGGCAGCAGGCTGACGGAGCGGCCCTTCCGCGCGGACGACTTCGCGACGAGCGAGCCGGTATAGGCGACGGCATGGTCGACGACGATGAGGCCGATGTCGGCGCCGGCCGCGACCGCGAGCCGATCCGACTTCGGCGCTTCGTCCCACACGACGACGCGCGCCTCCGGCAGCTCCGCTTCGATGGCGAGCGCGTTCAACTCCGGCTGGTTTTGCCGGAGCACCAGCTTCGCTCCGAGCTCGTTAGCCTTCGCCGCGATCCACGCCTTCGCCTCCTCCATGGAGCCGTGACGCACGACATGGCCGCCGGCCTTGCCCCAGTTGTCCGAGAACAACGAGACCCGCTCCTCGAGCGGCAGGTCGAACTCGTTCCAGAACGCCGGCGCGCCTTTGAACGGATGCTTCGGCTTCGAATCGGTTTTCCCGACGCGGCCGAGCCGGCTCGCGATGTTGCCGATAAATTCGGATTGCTTGGCGATCGACCGCGCCTCGAGCCGCTTCAATACATCGTTAGTCATGGCCGCGGCCTCCTTCCTGTTTCCGCTTGGCGAGCGCCGCTTCCATCCGGCGACGCGCTTCCTCGCTTTTCGTTCCCGCCTCCGCTTGCAGCTCGCCGTACAACGTCGTCCAGCGGTCGCGGAACGAATCGCTCGGCAGCGCCGGCAGATGGCGGTACGAATTCCAGCCCGCCAGAGGGCCGATCTTCGCCTTGATGTACCCGTCCCGCGCGACGAGCGGCTGCCCGAGCTTCGCGAGCTTCAGCACGCCGCGGAAGCGCGAGGCGTTCGTCATGATGACCTGGAACCCTTTCATTCCTGCCTTTTCCAACGGGTCGCCGCCCCCGGCCTGTACCTTGCGCCGCCGCAAGTAGACGAGCATGTCGTGCAGCGGAATCTTGACCGGGCACGCCTCGTAACACGCTCCGCAGAGACTCGACGCGTTCGCGATGTCGTCCCACTCGGCGACGTTCTTCTGCAGCGCCGGCGTCAGCACCGCGCCGATCGGGCCGCTGTACGTGCCGCCGTACGCGTGTCCGCCGATGTGGCGGTAGACCGGGCAGGCGTTCAGGCAGGCGCCGCAGCGAATGCAATTGAGCAGCTCCTGGAACTCGGGATCGCCGAGCTGCAGCGAACGGCCGTTGTCGACGATGATGATATGCATCTCCTCCGGCCCGTCGCCGTCGTCCGTCCGCCGGGGGCCGGTAATGCCGGACATATACACCGTCAGACGCTGACCCGTAGCCGAACGCGGCAGCAGCGTCGCCATCACTTCAAGATCGTCCCATGTCGGGATGATGCGCTCCATGCCCATCAGCGTAATTTGCGTCTTCGGCACCGTGGTGACCATGCGTGCGTTGCCTTCGTTTTCGAACAGGACCATCGACCCGCTCTCCGCGATCGCGAAGTTGCAGCCCGTCATGCCGATGTCGGCCTCGAGGAACTTCTCCCGCAGCTTCTTGCGCACGAAGCCCGCCAATATCTTCGTCTCCGGCTCCAGCGTCTCGCCCGCATCCTTCGACAGCAGCTCCGCGATCTGATAGCGGTTCTTATGAATCGCAGGAATGATAATGTGCGACGGCGTCTCGTTGGCTAGCTGAATGATGTACTCGCCGAGGTCCGTCTCGATCGACTCGACGCCGATCCCCTCTAACGCCGCGTTCAAGTGAAGCTCCTCGCTCACCATCGACTTCGATTTCACGACGGAGCGCGCGCCGACGTGCTTCGCGATCGTCAGCGAAATCTCGACCGCCTCCGCAGCCGTATCCGCGAAGTGGATATGGACGCCGTTGGCGCGGGCATTTTCGATGAACGTATTCAAATAGTAATCCAGATGCGCGATCGTATGCAGACGGATTTGCCGGCCGCGCTCGCGCCATTCGTCCCAGTTGCCGTGCTCGGCGGACGCCGCCTTCTTCCCGTTCCGCAGCCGCTCGGTCGTAAACTTGACGGCCTTGCGCAGAAACTCGTCGTTCAGCGCGATGTCCGCGCGTTCCTTGACGGTCGACCCGTGCGCGTTAGCGTGACTCAACGGCCGACACCCCCTCGTAGAGCAGCTCCGCCAGATGCATGACGCGCACCGGCTTGCCGCGATAACGCAAATTGCCCGCGATGTTCATCATGCACCCCATATCGAGGCCGACCAGTACCTCCGCTTCGGTCTCGAGCACATGGTCCGCCTTCTCCGACACCATCGCGCCGGAGATGTCGCACATCTTCACCGCGAACGTGCCGCCGAAGCCGCAGCAATCCTCCGCGAACGGCAGCGGCACCAGCTCCATCCCGCGCACGTTCGCCATCAGCGTCGCCGGCTCGTTCTTGATGCCGAGCAAGCGGCTGCCGTGGCACGACGGGTGATACGTCACTTTGTGCGGGAACGACGCGCCGACGTCCTCGACGCCGAGCACCTGAACGAGAAACTGCGTGAACTCGTACGTCTTCGCCGCGAGCGCGTTCGCTTTCGCGAGCAGCGCGGGGTCGTTTTCGAACAGCTTCGGAAAATAATGATGGATCATGCCGGTGCAAGAGCCCGACGGGGACACGACGAAGTCGCTGTCGTCGAACGCCTCGATCAGCGTCTTCGCCGAAGCGCGCGCCTCGTCCCAATAACCGCTGTTGAACGCGGGCTGGCCGCAGCACGTCTGCGACGCGGGGAAGTCGACCGCCACGCCGTACTTCGCGAGCAGCCGCGCCATCGCTTCGCCCACGCGCGGATAGATGGCGTCGCTCAAACACGTAATAAATAAAGAAACCTTCATGCGCCGAACCGTCCTCTCGGAGGAAATGGTGTGATTTACTTATCAGCTTATCAGACATGTCAAGGAGCGTAAAGAACCTTTTGCTATGTTCGTCCCTCCTGCGGCGTCGACTCTCTTCTTCCCGGCAGCCGACGTCCGGCTTGCGGACGAACCCATCCCGAAGGCCAGCCCCCTTGTCCCGCCCGGCTTGCTTGGCGGTCCTTGCACAGGCATGCGAAGCTGTCGCCGTTACGCCTCCAGCTCTGCCTGCAGATATACAGTTACTTCGTCCCCTATATCCCTGCCGCCTTACAATACCTGCGAAAATACATCTATTTCTAGCTTCAGACCGACGAAGCTGCCGGAGTACCTGCAGATTTGCAGGTATTCCGCTGTTTCTTCCCGTTTTCCGTTCGAATAGCTGTACTTGTGCATTTCCTTTCGAAGCGTTTCGTCGAGCTACTTACCGAGCAGCAGCGACTCCAAGCGAAGGCTGGCCTCCGTTTCGTCCTCGAGCTTCGACCAGTACCCCTTCAGCTCCTCGCGAATCGCCTCGAGCGCCGACGTCCCGAAGCGGAGCTCCTCGTAATCTCGGCATGCGTCCCACAGTTCCGCCGGGTCGGGCTCGCGAGACGGTCGGTTTCCGTCGAACCCGTCGAGAACGGCCAGCGCCTCCGGATGAGCCGGGAGCGTCAGCGTGTCGCGGCGAATGCCGAGCTGCGCCTCCCGGCCGCACAGGAAGCGAACGAACGCTTCCGCCGCTTCGGCATGCTTCGTGTCCGCCGCGACGGCGAGTCCCGTGACGAGCAGCAGCGTTGCGTCGTACCGAAGCCTCGGCAGCCGCGCGACGCCGTAATCGATGCCCGTCTGCAGCAGCCGATTCAACCCGAAGTAAGAGGTCATGATCATCGACACCCGGCCTTCCTGGAACCAACGCTCCGCGTCCGCGTCGTTCTCCGTCCAGAACCGGCGCCCGCCCTCCTGCTGATGGACGAGCTCGCGCGCGACCCGCAGGCTGTCCCACAACGCGGGGTGGTCCGCCGCCCGAGCCCCTTCCCCTTCTTGGAAGCGGAAGCCGTTCTGCAGCAGGAACACCGTCCAGCGGTTCACGGATTGCATATGGGAGGCGAAGCCCGTGACGCCGAGCTCGCCGCCCAGGACGCGGGCGGCCTTCAGCAGCGTGTACCACGTCCAGTCCGGCTGCGGCTCCTCCAGCGAGCAAGCGGCGAGATGTTCGCGGTTGTAGCAGAGCACGATCGGCGAATAGACGAACGGCGCAGCCGCCGCCCGTCCGTCCGCGCGCAGGAACGGAGCGAACAACGACGCGTGCGCGGCTTCCGTCCGCGGCGCGGCCCCGAGCCTCGCGAACGACGCATCCCGCTCCTTCCACTTCAACGCGTCCCAATTGGTCAGCGCGATGACGTCCGCGATGCCGTGTTCCGCATATTCCGCGGGGAACGGCGTCGGAATCGCCCGCACCGCGAAGGTCGGATACGCCCGCTCGAAGGCGGCGATCGACGATGCCATCCGCGCTTCCGTTTCCAGCGACGGGTAATAGGCGAAGCGGAGCGTCGTCCGCTCCCCGCCCGCCGCGGCGTCGACGCGGTCCGGCTTCCGCTCGGGCGGCCGGACGACTTGATTGCCGACGCGTTTCATTTTCACGATCAAGCCCTCTCCCACGAGCGCGTCCAGCGCCTTGCGGACCGATTCCTTGCTCAGCCCGAACGTTCCGCCCAGCTCCACCTCGGAGGGCAAGTAGTCTCCCGGCTGCAGCGCGCCGGAGGCGATGTCCTCGCGCACCCGATCCGCGAGCGCGCGGATGCGGGCCGTAAATTCGCTTCGGCTCGGCCTGGCCATGGCGTTCCCTACCTTCCTTCGTATCTGTTCGTTTCGGATTATTATAGCATGTTGCCCCAGCGAAACGATAGGCGATTTCTAGACTATAAATAGACGGATTTCGACCGTTTTCCCGATTGACATCCTTGCAATTCCCCTGTAGCCTGAACCTATGTAGCCTAGATATCGCCTTGTGGAATTCTAAGACGAGTCTACGGGATATGCATTGTCTTACCAACGTACAAGGAGGAAGATCATGTTGACCAGGAAACGCCCTCTCGCCTTGCTTCTCAGCGCCGCGCTCGCCGTTCCGTCTCTCGCCCCCGCCGCCTTGGCGGACGAAATCGTCGAATACGTCCCGATGCCGGTCGTCAACGGGGATTTCGAAAGCTCGCCGACGGCGCCGACCGGGTGGCGGGTCGTCGCTTCGCCGACTTCCGCGGGCGTCAGCGCGACGATCGTGCAGGACAAGTCGTATTCCGGCGCGAACAGCCTGAAGATCGTCGATGACAACGCGACGAACCAGATCGGCGTCTACGGCGCCAACGTCCCGGCGACGCCGGGAGAGACGTACCGATTGACGGCGAAGGTGTACGTCGCTGCGAAGAGTGTGCGCGGGTACCTTCGGTTTAAGGGCGGTACCAACGCCCCGGTCCTCGGGAGCGAAACCCAGCTCGTCAGCATCCTCTCCTCGAACAACGGCTGGCAGACGATGACGATCGAAGGCACGGCGCCCGCAGGCACCGTGTACGCGGACTTCTACTTCTATATGGGCGGCAGCGGAACCGGCACTTCCGCGTATATCGACGATGTCTCGCTCGACCGGAAGCAAGTCACCGTCGAGAATCCGCTGGCGCTCGTCTACGACGAACCGGTCGAAATCGGCGACGCGGTGAAGATCGCCTTGTCCCAATCGGCGGCGTTCGGGGTCGGCCCGGACGGCCGTCCGGAGCAATACGTGACGACGGTCGGCACCCCTGTAGCGTTCCACGCGGTAGATGCGCTTACGGGAGAGCTCTTGTTTTCGCAAAGCTTGTCCGGCTCCGACACGATCTGGGGGCTGACGAAGGCGCCGGACGGCAACGTGTACTTCAGCACGAACGGCGAATTGTACCGTTACCTGCCCGGAGAGCGCCGCATCGAAGCGTTGGGGCAAAATCCGTCGAACAAGCAAGTGTTCGATCTGAAGGCGAGCGCGGACGGGAAGCTGTACGGCGCGACGTATTCCAGCACGAATCTCGGCCGCGTCTTCGAATACGACATCGCCTCCGGCGTCTTCCGGGATCTCGGCGTCATGAAGGAAGGCCAGCAATACGCCCGCGGGCTCGGCGTGACGGACGACTACGTGTACGTCGGGATCGGCACGACCGCTCACCTCATGCGTTACGACCGGCGCAGCGGCGAGGCGACCGAGATCGACATTCCGGGCGTCTCCGGACGATCCGGCACGCTGTCGGAGATCGACGTCTACGGCGGCAAGCTGTTGGTGTATTCCGGGCTCAAGCTTCACGTCCTCGACGAAGCGACCCATGCGTACATCCGCACGATCGACTTCCAGACGAAGGTGTCTCCGCCTTCCCCTTACGATTCGAACCTAGTGTACTATAAGCAAAACGGCGACCTGTTCGCCTACAATCTCGCTTCCGATACCATCGCGAAGGTCGAGGGCATTCCGGAGCTGCCGGACGACACCGCCGTGAAGTCGCACGCTTGGATTGCGCCGACGAGCGGCGCCTTCGCGGGGAAGACGGTGCTCGCGGGCATGGCGGCCTTCGGCGAGACATTCCTCTACGATCCGACGACGAACGCGTACGAGGAGCACCTCGCGGCAGTGCCTCCTTCGCCCGCGACGGCGAACGCGCTGGAAGCGCAAGGCGATTTCTTGTTCATCGGCGGCTATCAGCGCGGCGTGAGCATCTACGATACGGCGAGCGGGCGGTTCATCTATAACAACCAAGCGTTCCATCAGCCCGAGGGCATCGGCTTCCTCGACGGCAACGTCTACTTCGGCACGTACAGCGGAGCGAAGATGTATCGCTTGGATATGACGAAGCCGCTGGAATACAGCGAGCTAGGCTGGGCGAATCCGGGCCTCGCGGCCGATCTCGAAGCGGATCAGGACCGTCCGTTCACGATGACGAGCGGCGACGGCCAGCTGTTCATCGGCACGTTCCCGACGTACGGTCGTCTCGGCGGCGCCTTGACGATCCTCCGCGAAATCGCGGACGGCGACAACGACCGGCCGCGCATCGAATTCGAGACGTACCAGGGCCTCGTTCCGAACCAGAGCTTGTTCGGCTTGGCTTACGCGAACGGGAAAGTATACGGCGGAACGTCGCGGGCCGGCGGCCTCGGCGTGGAACCGACCGCGTCGGAAGCCAAGATGTTCGTCTTCGACGTCGCGTCGAGGCAGCTGTCCGTCCAGCCGTTCACGCCGCGCATCCCCGGCCTTGAAGGCCCGATCAACTTGATCGGCGAGCTGGAGATCGGTCCCGACGGGCTGCTGTGGGGCATCGCGGACGGCGCCGTGTACAAGGCGGACGGCACCGTGGATGCGTATGACGCCGCGCTGTTCGCCATGAATCCGGAGACGCTCGACGTCGTGAAGAGCAAGATCGTGACGCGGTCGCCGTTCAACACGAGCAAATATCGTCCGTACTATCTCCGCTTCGGCCCGGACGGACTGCTCTACACGAATATCGGGAGAAGCTTGTTCGCCGTCGACCCGGCGGACCTCCGGACGAAGCAGATGATCAACGGCACGGTCAACTTGATGACGCTCGGCTCGGACGGCAGCCTCTATTACATGAACGGCTCCAAGCTGTTTAAGATTCCGGTGAAGATCGACTCGGCGGACATCGCCCTGTCGTCCTCCGGTCCGCTGTACGTCGGCGAAGAAGCGAACGCTTCGGTCTCCGTGAGCTTGGCG
Source organism: Paenibacillus sp. (assembly GCF_031177825.1). Taxonomy (GTDB): domain Bacteria; phylum Bacillota; class Bacilli; order Paenibacillales; family YIM-B00363; genus Paenibacillus_AE. The sequence continues at coordinate 65,854 of NZ_JAPSKE010000025.1, forward strand.
AACGGACGGCTAGCCGCGCTCGGCGGGGCGTCGGTCCGGTACGTATCGAGCGATCCGAACGTCGTCGCGGCGACGGCGCAAGGCATCGCCGCCGTAGCCGCGGGCGAGGCGTCGGTCCATGCGGTCGTTACGCTCGACGGCCGAACCGTCGTTACCGCGTCGGTTCAAGCGCGGGTCATGCCGAACCGGTTCGGCGACCTCCGGTTCAATCCGGGGGGCAAGACGGACGGGGCGCTGTACGCGGACGCGCCGGCCGGCGAATCGGTGACGATCGAAGTGCACGGCGGAGGCGCTCTCCTGGCGTCGGAGACCGTGACCGGCGCGACGTACGGGCTTGCGGAGAACGGCCAAGCGGAGTATCGCTTCTCCTTCAAGCCGAAGGACATTCCGCAGGACGCGCAGCAGGTACAGTTCAAAGCTTACCTCGACGGCGAGCTGTACAGCCTGTCGCCTTGGATCGTCCGCTCCCCTCCGGGTCGATCCGAAATCACCGAATAAGCGGGCGACCCCGCAACGAAACCAGGCTCCCCTTCGGCGCAGGCGTACGCAATCGCCTGTCGCCGCGAGGGGAGCCTTCGCGTCGTAGCAGCGCCGCTCCGTCGTCCCGACCTCCGTTATTTGCCGTCCCGGTACTCCTGCGGCGTCATGCCGAACTCTTTCTTGAACACTTTAATGAAATACGGCGGATGCGCGTACCCGAGGCGTTCGGCGATCTCGTAAATTTTATCGTCGGTTCCCTTCAAGAGATGCGCCGCCGTATTCATGCGGAATCGATACAAGTAGTCGCTGAGCGATTCCCCGGTTTCCAGCTTGTACACTCTGGATAAATAGACGGGGTGCAGATGGACGTGCCCCGCGATCGCCTGCAGCGAGACGTCCCCCGTTAGGTGCCGCTCGATGTACTCATGAACCTGCTGCACGACGGACGTGCGCGTCTCTTTCACCTCGTGCTCCATATCGGCGCGGATCCGCTCGATCGACGTACGCGTCCACTCCCTCAGCCGCCCGATCGAACGCAGTCCCCCGCTCTCCGCGAACAAGTCGAATTCCCGGGCGATGACGGTCTCGAGCCTCCGGCCGTTCTTATGAGCGATGTAAGATAGGACGGAGGCGATCGAGTAATAGGCCTCGAGCAGATGCTCCAGCGAGTCGGAGAACCGCGCTTCGAGCTCCTCGAAGATCGCCTCCAGCTTCTCCTCCGCCGTCGACCAGCGCCCGGCCTCCAGCAGATGTTGCAGCAGCGGCGGCTCGTATAACAGCCGAAGCGAATGGACGCCTTCGCCGGCCCCGTGCTGCTCCTTCCACGTGGCGAACAGCTCGCGTTCCGCGCCTAGACGACGCCGCAGCGCGGCGACGGACGACTCGTACAGCGTCGCGACGCCGTCCGGGAACGCGCCCCAAGGGCTCGCGACGATCGAGATCGTTCCTTTCAAGTAGGAATTCACGCTTTTCTGCAGCTGCGCCGCAAGGGTCTCGAGCCGCTCGCGCTCGCGAGGCGATTCGCCAGACTGCTCGCAAGGCGTTAGGGCTTTCGCCAGAAACACCAAATAATCGTGCCGCTCCTTCGCCGCCCACAGCATGAATTCCCCCGCGAAAATTTCCTCCGCCATATTCACGATCGCATATTGGAACAGAGACAAGCTGCCGGGGTCGGACCCGGCGAACGGTTCTTCGAGGCGCACGAGCAAGAGCGATACGGCGTCCCCGGCGGCCAGCTCCACCTCCAGCATCCGCAGCTTTTCCGCAAGCGACTCCGCCGCGAATCTTCGCCCTTGCAGCAGCTCGTTCAGCAAATCCGCCCGGAGCAGCGGGAGATGCTGCCGGAGCGCGTTCAACGCTCTCCGATGCGAGACGACGTCCTCCCACTCCTCCCGAATCCGATCGATCGCCCGGGCGACGGAGGCTAAGAGATCCTCGTAGCGGATCGGCTTCAATAAATAATCCGATGCATGCTGGCGGAGGCCTTCTTGCGCGTATTCGAATTCCGAGTGACCGGAGAGCAGGATCGTCTTCGTCCTCGGAGACCGCTCCCGGATGCGCCCGATCAACTCCACGCCCGAGATGCCCGGCATCCGGATGTCGGTGATGACGATATCGATCGCATGGGCGTCTACAAGCTCTAACGCTTGGTGTCCGGAGTAAGCCCGGTGCACCGTCTCGATTCCGATCGTCTCCCAGGGGACCGTATCGGCCAGGCCGTCCACGACGGTTTCTTCATCGTCCACGATCAACAGTTGGTACATAAGCTCTCATCCTGCCCTTTCTTCCCGATGATGTTCCCCGGACGACGACGGATCGGCCGGCCATTGCAGCGTGACCCGGCACCCGCCCCCTTCGGAGGCCGACAGCGTCAGCCCCGAATCGGCGCCGAATAGATAGATCAGCCGTTGGTTCACGTTCCACATCCCGCAGCCCGTCTCCTCCTGCAGCGGTTCGTCCAGCTTGCGGCGCAGCTCCGCGAGCCGCTCCGGCGTCATCCCGACGCCGTCGTCCTCGATCGTGAACCGGCAGCGCCCGTCCTCCGTCGCCCCCGAAATTCGAATGCGCCCTTCCCCGTCCTTCGGCTCGAGACCGTGCACGATCGCATTCTCGACGATCGGCTGCACGAGCAGCCTCGGGATCGAGAGCTTGCGCATCGACTCCGGAACGTCGATCTCGTATCGGATCCGCTTCAAGCGAAGCTTCTGAATGACCAAGTAGTTTTCAAGAAGACGGACCTCTTCCTCGAGCAGGGGGGTTTGCTTCTCGTGACGGGTCGTGTACCGGTAATATTCGCCGAGGTTGAGCGCCATCGCTTCCACCGCCTGCTCGTCGCCGAGCCTCGCCCGATTTTGAATGAAGAACAAGCAGTTATACAAGAAGTGCGGGTTGATTTGCGATTGCAGCTGCTTTAACGTCGCTTCCCGGGAGCGCAGCTTTTCGGTGTACACCTTCTCGACCAAATCCTGAATTTGCCGGGCCATGCTGTTGAATCGTTCGAAGACGAATCGGAACTCGTTGCGCGGCGCGTCGTCGATCCGCGTTCCGAAATCGCCCATCTTGAGCCGCTGCATGTTTCGGATCAGCTCGCGAAGGGGCAATTGCACGTTGCGGTACAGGATGAAGGAGGCGACCAATCCGAACAAGAGGAGAGAGACCAACACGGAATAAAACAGGTTCCGGCTTCGAACGATCGGCGCCAGCACCTCCTCCAGCGGCACGTAGTCCACTACATACCAATCGAGATTCGGCAAATAGACGGCGCTCGCCAGAAATTCCTTCCCGTCGTACGTAAGCGTCCGGTTGAAAAACGCCCCCCCGACTTCGTCGATCAAGGAGGTCACGCGCTCCCGGATCTCCCGGTCGTCCTCCCGCAGGGCGATCATGCCGTCCCGCGCACGGTAGAGGAACGGCTTCCGCGAGCCCCCGGCGTCGTAGTTATCGAGCATGTCCTCGATATTGCTTCGAGAGAACCGAATCTCCGTCACGAGCTTCGCCTTGAGCGGCTCGCCGTACAAGCTCGCCGGCTCGACCGCGAACCAACCGAACTCACCCGCGGCGCGGTCGTACCTCCAGCCGTGCTCGACGCCCGTCGTGAGCGCGGCCGCGTCGAACACCCGTCCGCGGTCGGTCGATTCCATCTCGCCCGCGCGAGGCGCGAATACGGAAATTTGTTTAATCCAGCCATTGGCGGTCAGCTGCAGCATCAGCCGATCGACGACGTCGGTGCGCGTCCGAATCACTTCCGTGTAACGGCCGTAATCTTTCACGTACTGGAAGTCGTTGACGATGTTGTCCTGGACGAGCAGTACGGCCAGCGTCGCCAATTCCTCCGCCCGCTCGTCCATTTGGCTGGCGAGGAAGACGAGCTGCTTCCGGTTCGATTCGAAAATCTCCTCCCTCACGACCCCCGACGTCGTATCGTTGGAGTACGTGTATAGAACGGAGATCGGGACCAACAAGGCAAAGATCAAGATGACGAGCTTCGCGTACGTGGTCAATCGGTTGCGAACCACGGCCATTCTCCCCTTCCGCGATCAATCGGTTAACAAAGTTATATCGGTCTTTACATTTTCACGTCGAAATGAAAGCGGTTTCCCTCTACAATATAACTGTAACCGATCCAGGATACAACCGCCGGTTCGCGTGGAAATCGGACCGGTCATTCTTCGCGAGGAGTCGATACCGCTATGCACATTCGAACGAGAGGCCCCAAGCTGCGTTGGAACTTCCGCAAAACGTGGCCGCTGCATCTGATGCTGGTTCCCGGCATCGTCTTTACGATCGTCTTCGCCTATTTGCCGATGGCCGGGATCGTCATGGCGTTCCAGGACTTCAAGCCTTGGCTCGGCTTCACGGGTTCTCCTTGGGTCGGCTGGGATCACTTCCGGTACATGTTCGAGCGGCCGGACAGCATTCAAGTCATCTGGAACACGCTCATCATCGCTTCCTTGAAGATCGTCTTCCAGCTGTTCGCTCCGTTCCTGTTCGCGCTGCTGCTGAACGAAATCCGCATCCTCGGATTCAAGCGCGCCGTACAGACGTTGGTGTATCTGCCCCACTTCCTCTCCTGGGTCATCCTCGGCGGGATCTTGCTCGATATGCTCTCTCCCGAGGCCGGCTTGGTGAATAAGGCGCTGACGGCGTTCGGGCTCGAGCCGATCTTCTTCCTCGGCAACGGCGACTGGTTCCGCGTCACGGTCGTGCTCAGCGACGTCTGGAAGGAATTCGGCTTCGGCACGATCGTCTTCCTCGCTTCGCTCGCAGGCATCAATCCCTCCCTCTACGAAGCTGCGGAGGTCGACGGCGCGAACCGGTGGAAGCAGACGGTGCACATTACGATTCCGGCCCTCGTTCCGATTACGATCGTGCTCGGCACGTTATCGCTCGGCAACATCTTGAACGCGGGCTTCGACCAGATTTTCAACCTGTACAATCCGCTCGTCTATTCGAAGGGCGACATCATCGACACGTTCGTGTACCGCATGGCGATTCTGAACGGCGAGATGAGCTTCGGCACGGCCGTCGGCCTGTTCAAGTCGTTCGTCGCGTTGGTGCTGATCGTCATCTCGTACCGTCTCGCCTACAAATTCGCCAACTATAAAATATTCTAACGAAGAGGGGGGCATGTCCGATGCGTCGGATCTCCATATCGTACCGGCTGTTCTCGTGGTTTAATTATACGTTCCTCGGCGTCGCGAGCTTGCTGTGCATCCTGCCGATGGTTCATATCTTGGCCGTTTCCTTCAGCGGCAAGGCGCCGGCCAGCGCCAATCTCGTCGGGCTGTGGCCGATCGACTTCACCGTCGACGCCTACGCGAAGACGCTCGGCAACAATAACTTCTTAAGCGCCTTATGGATCGCCGTCGAGCGGACCGCGCTCGGCACCGTCATCTCCATGGCGCTCATCTTCCTGACCGCGTACCCGCTCTCGAAGGAAGATTACACTTTCAAGGGCCGGACCGCGTACGCTTGGTTTTTCGTATTTACGATGCTGTTCAGCGGCGGGATGGTTCCGCTCTACATTTTGGTTCAGAAGCTGCACCTGATGAATACGATCTGGGCGCTCGTGCTGCCGACGGCGATCAACGTCTGGCTGCTGATCCTCATGCTGAACTTCTTCCGAACGGTGCCGAAGGAGCTGGAGGAGGCGGCCCTGATCGACGGCGCGAGCCACTTCCGCACGATGGTCAGCGTCTTCCTGCCCATCTCCCTGCCGGCCATCGCCACGCTGTCGCTGTTCAACATGGTGTTCCATTGGAATTCATGGTTCGACGGGCTGCTGTACATGACGGAATACGACCGGTATCCGCTGGCTACGTTCCTCCAGACGATTATCGTGCAGCAGGATTTCAGCAAGGTGAACGTGCGGCCGGAAGACCTAGAGAACATCGCGCAGCGTACCGTGAAGGCCGCCCAAATTTTCATCGGCGCCCTGCCGATTTTGTTGGTGTATCCGTTCCTGCAGCGGTATTTCGTCAAGGGCATCGTGCTCGGCGCGGTGAAGGAGTAAGGTTATTCGGAAAATGGCATGAAAATACCGTCAGGCGATCGCGCCTGACGGTATTTTCATGTGCAAGCGTACGCAGCATCAAAATAGGGAACAGCAAGTTTCCCTATTTGTGGTCTATCCCCGTAATCTCCCCGGATAAGGAACATCAAAGTTCCCTATTTCTCGCGAAAAGGACGTTTCGACCCGTTTCCAAGGTCTATAGGGAACTTTCGTGTTCCCTATTCGCCCCTTTTGGCCGTTCGCAGCGGATATAGGGAACTTTCGTGTTCCCTTTCCCTGTTGCCGTTAGAAGCCGACGCGCGGAATTTCCTTCGCTTCTTCGTCGTACGGCGGAACGACGCCCGAAGCGACGTCGTAGATGCGCGCATGCGTCTCGGCGACCTCGCGGATGAAGTCCTCATACGGGCGATGGCAGACGTCGACCGCGCCGATTTGGAAGTTTTCGCCGTCGAAGCGGCCGAGCAGCGCTTGATCGTTCAAGATGAAGTAGTGCACGCCGACCAACGCCGGCAGCGCCGCCGCTTGCTCCGTATAATACCGGTACGCCTTCCCTCGCTCCGCCTGCGTGGCGACCCCGCGCAGTCCCGTGGCCAACAAGCCGACGTCCGGCGCGCCGAAGTGGAATTCGCCGATCAGGACCGGCTTCCCCGTCCGTTCGGCGATCTCGCGAATGTCGTCCGCGTCCGGCTTCATCTTATAGCAGTTGATCGAGAACACGTCGAAATGTTGACTGCCTTCGTACAGCGCGGGAGACGAAATCCAAGCGTAGCGCATCCCTAAATTCAGGTGATGCGGATCGACCCGCTTGCACGCCTCCGAAGGAATGGCCGTATACGCTTCGATCATGCGCCGCGTGAAGGCTTCGAGGTCGGCTCTCGCCCGCTCCGACCGCCCCGACGCGTTCTCGATCGGCGCAAGCAGCGCGTCGAACGACGCGAAGCTCGACGCCCATGCCGCGTTGAAGTCGTCCACATTTTCCGCGTATCGCTCCTTTAAGTATCGAATCAACTCCCGCTTGCTCTCGAATCCGTCGTCCTTCTCCAGCAGCTTCTCCGCCAGATTCACCCCGTCGGCGAACGCCCAGAGCGGCTCGTTGCGCAGGAAGTATCCGATGAGGCGCCGGTCTCCCGCGAACGCCTTCAGCTGCTCCGCGAACGTCTCGGACGCCGACCGGAACTCGTCGCTGAACACGTCCGGGAAGTCCCGGAAGACGGTTCGTTCCGTCGCCGGGAAATCGCGGAGCGGATACACGTACGGGATGTCTTGGCTTGCGATAAACTCCGGACTCGACCAATTGCCGACCGTATTGAAGCCCCACCGCTTCAGCCGTCGGGCCGTGAGCTCCGCCCAACGGGGAAACCAATCGTCCCCGAACGCATGGATCAAGTTCGCGACCGCGAAGTTGAAGTACCGTCCGCGATGCAGCGGTCCGCCGTCCTCCCCGGTTCTCCAAGCGTCCTTGAAGGTTCCGCCCCCGGGAGGCAGGCTGTCGAACAGCGCTTCGATGCCGTCGACCTTCCCCGCCTCCCCCGGCTGGACGCAGTCCATCCCGAGACTGAAGAACGCGTAACCGTCGGGATCGACGAGCCACCAACGCGCGCCGTCCCGCTCCGTGCGGAAGTAGCCGGTCGCCTCGTACCGACGCTCGGCGCTTCCCCCGTACGCCGACCGGTTCGGCATCGCCGCCTCTCCCCCCGCCTCGTACTCCTCCCTCAGCGCTCGGATCATCTCCACGCGCGAGCTCGTTTTGCCGGACCACGTCTTCCGCTTATATTGACCGAGCTCGTCGACGATCGGCGTCGGCGGCACCGGGTAGTCCGGTTCCTCCGCCGCGAAATGCACGTTCTCCAGCTCGAACCGCCAACCGTCCAGCGATTCGGGCGTCCCGATCGCGAACGAACGAATGTCCCGCTGCCGCAGCCCCTCGCCGAAAATAACGGTCTTCAATCGCCCCGGCGTTCTCGGCAGAAACACGCGCTCCGAGTCGAGCGCCGCAAGGGGGAACGCGAGGCGCGTCCGCACGCCCGGCAGCGCGCCCATCAACGCGGCCAGCGAACGTTCGCCCCGCGCCTCGCCGTCTTTGAAAAACTGGAGCGCTACGCCAAGCGCCTCGTCCTTCTCGTGATAGACGTCCATCACGAGAAAGCGGGCGTCCCGGAGCGCGTCCTCGTCCGACGCGTCCACGCGAAAGAACGCATGTCCCCCGCCCGGCTCGGTCGTAAGCCGCAGCGCCGCTCCCTCCCACGCGATGTCGGCGCCCTCGCCGCGAACATACCGGTCTTTCGGATTCCAACGCATCGCCTTCTCCCCTTCCGCGAGTGTAGAACGAAACCCGGCCGACAGCGTCGACCGGGCTTTCTTAGGTGCTTAAAGATTAGTTGCCGCCTACCGACTTATACCACTCGTTAGCCTCTTGCTTGATTTGTTCTCCGCCGTTCTTCATGTAATCCTGGACGAACTTATCGAACTCCTCCAGCGGAACCTCGCCGTAGATGATTTTGGAGAACGTCTCTTTCTCCAGCTTCTCCAGGAATTCCCGCTTGCTGGACATCGTCGGGGTCGGCGTACCGGTGAACATGCTCGGCATGACGATATCCTTTTGGTCCATTACGATCTTAGCCGCTTCCAGCACCGTCGCCGGCGCCATCTCCTTCTGCAGCTTCTCGTACGGCGTCACCGCTTCTTCCCCGCGCGCGATCTTCGCGAGCGTCGTAAGCGACAGCGAAGGAATGCGCGCGCCGTCGAAGGTGAGCGTGTACTTGTTGCTGGCGAAGCCGCCTTGGCCTTCGGTCAGTGCGGTCGGCTTGCCGTCGACGATGTCCCAATCGTAGCCTTGGTGCAAGCCCAATTCATGCTCGCTGCCCGCGGTCGGGTTCGCATAGTTGTCGAACAGATAGTTCTGGTATACGAAGAACGCCTTCAACTGTTCTTCGCCGATGTCTTTGTTGAGGAGTACGACGCCGTTGGCGTTCGTCGTGCCGTGGCGCCCCGCTTTGCCGTCCGGCCCGGTCGGGATCGGATACGCCTTGTATTCGGCGCCCGGTACGTTCTTCTTCACGTCCTCGAGCGGCCAATACGGCATCCAGTGCGGCCCCGCGACGATGCCCGCTTTGCCGGCGGTGAACGCTTCCGTCGCTTTCACTTCGTCCCACAGCGCCGATTCCTTGGAGATGTAGCCCTGTTCCATCCAGCTCTTGATTCGTCCGAGACCGTCCTTCATCGCCGGGTTGATCGAGCCGTATTCGATGCCGCCTTGGCCGTCTTTATTCCACTGGTTCGGCATCGTGCCGTACGCGCCGAACACCCAGCCGGCGTCCGCCATCCACGTATTGAGCCAGTTTTTAAAGCCGATCGTGAGGCCGAACGTATCCTTCGCGCCGTTGCCGTCCGGGTCTCCGTTCGTGAACGCGTCCAACACCTTCTCCAAGTCGTCGAGCGTCTTCGGCGCTTCCAGATTCAGCTTCTTCAACCAATCCTCGCGGATGAAGAGAACCGGGTCTCCGTTGTACGCGTAATCCAAAATCGGAATGCCGTATTTTTTGCCGTCCCGCGTGTGCGGGTACCAGACGGTCGGGTCTTCGTTCATCGCGTCTTTCCACGTCTGGGAGGCGTACTTCTCGAACGCGTCGCCGACTTCCATGAACTTGCCGGAATCGATCAAGTCGTTGATGACGTCGGAGGACAGACGGTTCGGCAGCACGTCCGGGAATGGTTGGTTGGCGGACAGCGCCAAGCGCACCTTCGTCTTGAACGCGTCGTTCGTGTCGACGACGGTCCATAAATATTTAATTTCGATGCCGAGCTTCTCTTTCGCCCATCGGGTATGCACGTTGTCTTCGATCGACTCGCCGTCCTTGAACTTCACGTCGGAGCCGACGCCGCGGACGACGGTCAACGTGACGGGCGGATCGAATTTCGCGGGCAAGCCTTCGCTTTCTGCCGGAGCCGAGGCCCCCCCTCCCTCGGCGGGTTTCTCCGCCGTTGGCGGCGTCTCCGCCGGACCTTCCGACGACCCCCCGGACGATCCGCCGCCGGAACACGCGGTAATGGTAAGCGTCAAAGCCAGTAGCCATGCGAACGATTTCGAAAAGGTTCTTGCCATGTAGCTAGCCCCCCAATGAGTTAATGACTTCTACAACCGAATTGTAAGCGATTTCTCAAAGGGGAGACAGAAGAAGGTATCAACTTCCATATAACTTTATTAACTTTATCCCCAACCGAGGGGATACGGCCGTACGGTCGACGACGCCGGCTGCTCCCACACCGCGATTCGATCGCCGTCCGCCCACTGCAGCGCCGTACCCGGTCCGAGCCAGATCGCGCGAGCCGAGGCCGTATCGACGAGCCAGCTCCCTTCGGGCGTCTGAACCGCGTACCGCGTTCCGTCCGGGTGCGGCAGCACGCGTAACGCCTCCGCCGGCCAACCGACCCGCTCGTCTAAGAGACGTTGCGCCCGCTCCGGCAGCGCCGCGCCGGGAACGACGCGAATCGAACCGTCTTCCACATCGATCCGCGCCGTCGCCCCGCGATCGGCATCGTACCGCCCGACCGACACCGTTCGCCCGTCGACCCACCGGATCGGTATCGGAAAGAGGAAGCCGTCGCTATGTCCGCCGAATGTCGCCTTAGGTACGATCGTTACGCGCTCGCCGGCTTCGTTCAGCACGAGCACGTCGCCTTCGGCCGTCAGCGAATCCTCCAAGTTAACGAGCAAGGCGATGCGCCGTCCGTCTGGAGAGGTCGCGACCGACTTCACCGGCCGTTCCGATTCGTACAGCTTCGTCGCTTCGCCCGTGTCGATCTCGACCCGATACAACGTGCGGTTCCCGTGCACCGCGAAGAGGACGCTGCCGTGCAGCCGGTCGGAGAACATCGTGTCGGAGCCGTAGTCGTTGCCGAACGGCGTTCCGGGCTCCGGCCACGCAATGTCCGGAAGGTACCGCGTCGCTCCGGTTTCCAGTTCGACCAACGTCACCCTCCCGTCCGTTCCGTAAGCCGCGGCGTAATCGCCCTCGTCTCCGCTGATCGGTCCGAGCATGACGGCTTCTCCGACCTCCCGCGTCCGCTCGATTCGCCCGTCCCCATCCGCCCATCGGACGCCGCCCCATGCGTCTGCGCTTCTCAGTACGGCGGCGTTCCGCTCCGGCTGCTCCGCGACCGCGAACGTCTCGCCTTCCGCCGACGTTAAGCCGTCCAAGCGAAGCCCCACGGATGCGCCTTCCGGCAGCGCATCGAATCGAATGACGAACCGCTGCGGGTCCGACCAATGAATCTTATACCCGGGCGGCTTCTCTCCCGGCTTCAGGCCGGCGACCTGCAGCGTGTCGGCGACGGCCGCCGGCGCGGACGCCGTTCGAATGCGCCGGTTCGCTTGCACGATAACGCTGGCGCTTGCGTCGGCGGTCGCGATGTACAGGAGCGGATCCACAGCCGCGTCATACCCGAACAAGGCGCGAATCCACCCGCTCGGCACCGTCCACGCTTCCGTGGTCCCGTCTTCTAGGGTAAAATACACCTTCCCGGCGTCTCGCAGCGCATCCGTCTCGGTCATGTCGTTCAACGTAAACGTGTACGTAAACGGTTGTCCCGCTGCATCCTCGCCGTTCAGATCCACCTCATACCTCCGCCCGAGCGGCTCCGGATCATCGATATACGACGGCTTCGCCTCTCTCAGACCTTCGACCAGCCGCCCGGCGATAAACGCGTTATCGATCTGTATAACGATGGCGCCATCCGCCTCGTTCGCGACTCGAATCGAGCGGATCTCGGACGGTTCGGGGAACGAAGCCCGCTCCTCCGCATCCGACGCCCCCTCGGACGGTTCGCCCCCGCTCCGTTCGCATCCCGGCAGCGCGAGCCATAGGGCCGCCAACGCCAGGAAGAACGCCCCCGTTCGCCAAAGCTTCATCCTCTCGTCCTCCGTATCGCCTTTTTCCCAATATTATCCTGAACCCCGGCGATTGTCACTGAACAAATAAAAACCGCACCCGCCGTTTCGGCGAATGCGGTGATGTTACGACGACGAAGCCGTCAATTGCGTGACGTCGATGCCCATTTCGCGCAAGCGGGCGACGTCGCCGGCCGCGGTGCCCGCGTCCGTCACGACGCGCGTCACGCGGTCCCAGCCTGCGACGTGCGTGAACGCCTGCACCTCGAACTTCGTATGATCGGCGAGCAGCACGACCTCGTCGGCCGCCGCGATCATTCGCTGCTTCACGAGCGCCTGCAGCTCGTTCGACTCGCTGAGGCCTCGATCGAGCCGCGCGCCCTTGCACGAGAGGAACAGCCGACCGACGTGATATTGCTCCAAGGCGCGTTCCGCGAGCGGTCCGACGTAGGAGAGCGATCCCGGCGACAGAATGCCTCCGGTCGAGATGACCTGGATCTTCTCCTTGCCCGCGAGCTCCACCGCCGCCTTGATCGAGTTCGTCAGGACGGTGAGCGGCATGTCGGGGATGAGCCTCGCCATATACCAAGCCGTCGAGCTCGCGTCGAGCAAAATTCGGTCCTTCGGCCGAATCAGCTTCACCGCTTCCTCCGCGATGCGCCGCTTCTCCTCGCTGCGGACGATCTCCCGTTCGTAATACGGCACTTCCGTTCGGGTTTCCGCGAGGCTGATCGCGCCGCCGTGCGTACGAGCGAGCTTGCCTTCCGCTTCGAGCTTATCCAGATCGCGGCGGATCGTCTCTTCGGTGACGTCGCACAGCTCGCTCAGCTCGGATACGCGTATGCTCTTCCGTTCGTTGACGAGATCGACGATCCGTTGCAGTCGTTCCGCAACCAGCATCTAGCGGACCCCCTTCCTTAAGATCTTAATTTCGTAATGTCGAGAAAACGTTCGTACTCCGCCGACCACCGCTCTCCGTCGGTCGGCTCGTACGTCGCGACGCCGAACGAATCGCGCACGATGCGGCGACCCTCGGCGAGCGACGTGATGTCGCCCGCGGCGATGAGCTGCACGAGGACGTTGCCGATGGCGCTTCCTTCGGCCGGCCCCGCCCAGACGGGGCGGCGAATCGCATCGGCCGTCAAGCGGCACAGCAGCTCGTTCTGAATGCCGCCTCCGACGATGTGGAGGCCGCCGAACGTCTTCCCGGCCAGCGCCTCGGTCCGCTCCAGCACATAACGGTATTTCAGCGCGAGGCTCTCCAACACGCAGCGGATCGTCTCCGCTTCCGCGGTCGGGACGGGCTGCCCCGTCTCGCGGCAATAGGCGCGAATTTCCGCCGGCATGTCGGCCGGGCTCAGGAACCGATCGTCGTCCGGGTCGATGTACGAGACATGCCCCTTCGCTTCCGCCGCGCGTTCCGCCAGCTCGGCGAACGACCGCGAGCCGCCCGCCTTATCCCATGCGCGCTTGCACTCCTGCACGAGCCACAAGCCCATGATGTTCTTCAGCAGCCGATACGTGCCGCCGTAACCGCCTTCGTTCGTGAAATTCCACGCGAGCGCTTGCTCCGTCAACACCGGCTCGTCAAGCTCCGTGCCGAGCAGCGACCACGTGCCGCAGCTCAGGTACGCGAAGTCCGCTTCGAGCGCCGGCACGGCGGCGACCGCCGAGGCGGTGTCATGCTCGGCGACCGCGACGACCGGAATCGGTCCGACGAGCAGCTCCTCCTGCACGCGCGGCGCGAGCGGCCCGACGACCGTCCCCGGCTGCACGACGTCCGGCAGCAGCGACCGACGGACGCCGACGCCCGCGACGAGCGCCTCGTCCCACGCGCGGTCGACGGCGCCGAGCAGCTGCGTCGTCGACGCGTTCGTGTACTCGCCTTTCATGACGCCCGTAAGGAAATACCGGAGCAAATCCGGAATCATCAGCAGCTTGTCGGCTGCCGATAGCGCCGGAGAATCCGCCTTCGCGAGCGCCGCGAGCTGATACATCGTATTGAATTGCAGAAACTGCAGCCCCGTCCTCGCATAGATCGACGCTTTGCCCAGCTTCGCGAACACCTCGTCCATAACGCCGTCCGTATGACGGTCGCGGTAATGGTACGGGTTCGCGATCAGCTCCCCGTTCGCGCCGATCAGCCCGAAGTCGACGGCCCACGAATCGATGCCGATGCTGCGCACGTCGATGCCTTGCTGCCGCGCCTTCACGATGCCTTGCTTAATCTCATGATACAACCGCAGGATGTCCCAATACAACCGGCCGCCAACCTCGACCGGGTCGTTCGGGAACCGATGTACCTCCTCGACGACGAGACGGCCCTCCGTCAGCCGCCCGACGACCGCGCGTCCGCTGCTCGCGCCGAGATCGAATGCCAATACGCTCATGCCTCAGGTCACTCCTCCCCCGCGCGTCTTCACGCTCCGCTAGTTACGCCTTCGACAGCGCCTCTTGCCCGCGCGCAGGCAGGACGTCCGCTTCGTATCGCTTCACTTCCGCGAGCCACGCTTCGCGCACCGGAACGCCCTGCGTCGCGCAGTAGTAGTCCCACACGGCGCCGAACGGATACGACTTGAACTCTTCCGTCAGCGCGAGGCGCGTCGTGTAGTCGCCTTCGAGCTCGGCGGCTTTCAGCGCTTCGATCGGCTCGAGCATCGCCCGCAGCACCGCCTTGATCGTGTTGCGCGTGCCGATGACCCACGCCGCGACGCGGTTGATCGACGCGTCGAAGAAGTCGAGACCGATGTGCGTCTTGCCGAGCAGCTCGCCGCGCACCAGCTCCCGGGCGATGTCGAGCAGCTCGTCGTCCATCGTGACGACGTGGTCGCTGTCCCACCGCATCGGGCGGCTGACGTGCAGCAGGATGCCGTCCGCGAACAACGCGAGCGAGCTCAGCTTGTTCGAGATCGTCTCCGTCGGGTGGAAGTGACCCGCATCGAGGCAAATCAGCTTGTTGTTTTGCAGGCCGTAGCCCATGTAGAACTCATGGGAGCCGACGACGTACGCCTCTGAACCGATGCCGAACAGCTTGCTCTCGACCGCATCCAAGTTGTGCGCCGGGTTCAGCGGCTCCGCGAACACCTCGTCGAGCGCCGCTTTCAGCCGTCGGCGAGGCGCCATGCGGTCCGCCGGAGCGTCCTTGTAGCCGTCCGGCACCCAGACGTTCGTGACGCACGTCTGGCCGAGCTGCTCGCCGAAGTACGCGCCGATCTTCCGGGACGCCTTGCAGTGGTCGATCCAAAACTGCCGAATCGCCGGGTCCGGATGGCTCAGCGTGAAGCCGTCGTCCGACTTCGGATGCGAGAAGCACGTCGGGTTGAAGTCGAGGCCGAGACCGTTCGCCTTCGCCCACTCGACCCATGTCGCGAAATGCTTCGGCTCGAGCTGATCGAGATCCACCTTCTCGTTCGTATCGGCGTAGATCGCGTGGAGGTTCAGCTTATGTTTGCCCGGGATGAGCGAATACGCCTTCTCCAGATCCGACCGCAGCTCCGCCGGCGTGCGCGCCGCGCCCGGGTAGTTGCCGGTCGCTTGAATGCCCCCCGACAGCTCCTGATCTTGGAACAGGAAGCCGCGCACGTCGTCGCCCTGCCAGCAGTGCATGGAAATCTTGACGTCGGCCAGCCGCTTCAACACTTGGTCCGTATCGATGCCGTGCGCCGCGTACAGCTCTTTCGCCGCGGCGTACCCTTTTTCGATGGATGGTTGGATGGACATAGATGATACCCTCCTTAGGATTGGTTATCGCGTGAACGCCGCCGGCACGCCGCCGTCGATCGTCAGCATGCAGCCCGTCGTCTTCTCCGACTTCGAGGACGCGAAGAACGCGACGCCTTCGGCGATGTCTCTCGGGAAGATGTTCACGAGCAGCGTCGTGCGCTTGCGGTAGTACTCTTCGAGCTGGTCCGGCTCGATGCCGTACGCCGCGGCCCGCTCGTTGCGCCAGTTCGAGTTCCAGATCGCCGACCCTTGCAGAATCGCATCCGGAAGAATCGTGTTCACGCGGATGCCGAACTCGCCGCCTTCCGCCGCGATGCAGCGCGCCAGATGCGCTTCGAGCGCCTTCGCCGCGCTGTACGCGCTCGCGTTCTTGCCGGCGTAGATCGAGTTTTTGGAGCCGATGAACACCATCGAGCCGCCGATCGCCTGCGCCTTCATGAGCTTGAACGCTTCGCGCGCCACGAGGAAGTACCCCGTGCCGAGCACGTTCATGTTCAAATTCCATTCCTTCAGCGACGTCTGGTCGAACGGACTCGACGTCGCGAGGCCGGCGTTGTTGACGATAATGTCGACGCCGCCGTAGTTCAGCGCCGTGTAGTCGTAGGACGCCGCCACCAGCTCTTCGTTCGTCACGTCCACCTTCACCGCGATCGCGCGATGCTCGCCGTACTTCGCGTTGATCTCGTCGGCGACCTTCTGCGCGCCTTCGAGGTTCAGGTCGGCGAGCACGACGTGCGCGCCCTCGGAGACGAGGCGGCGCGCCGACTCGCTGCCGATGCCGCCCGCGCCGCCCGTGATGTAGGCGACCTTGCGGCTGAATTCCGCTTCCGGCGGAGCGAGCGTCAGCTTATACAGCTCGAGCGGCCAGTACTCGACGTTGAACGATTCGTTTTCGCTTAAGGACACGAACTTGCCGAGCGCCGTCGCGCCGCGCATGACCGCGATCGCTCTGTGGTACAGCGCGCCGCTCACTTGCGCCATCGCCCAGCTCTTGCCCGTGTTGATCATGCCGACGCCCGGGATGAGGATGACGCGCGGGGACGTCTCGGACATCTTGTCGCCTTCGTTCTTGTTCCGCTCGAAGTACGCCGCATATTCCGCTTGGTACGCCGCGATGCCGCTCTTCACCTTCTCGACGAGCGCATCGACGTCGTTCGTCGCCGGATCCCATTCGATGAAGCAAGGCGTCATCTTCGTGTGCACGAGGTGGTCCGGACAAGCCGCGCCGACCTGGGACAGCTCCGCCGCGTCGCGGCTGCCGACGAACGTCAGCACGTCGTCCGCGTCGTCGTACGTGAGCAGCATCTTGCGCTCCGCGCTGACGGCGCCGCGCACGATCGGCATGATGCGGGCGAGCACGCGCTTGCGCGCCGCTTCCGGCAGGGCGTCGTATTTCTTGCCGCCGTACAGCGTCTCGGCGTTCGCGCGCGCTTCGATGTACGCTTCCGCTTCGCCGATGATTTGCAACGTCTTCCGGTAGCTCTCTTCGGAAGTGTCGCCCCACGTGACGAGGCCGTGCTTCTCCATCAGCACGAGCTCCGCGTTCGGGTTGCTCCGGACGCCCTCGGCGATCATCTTCGACAGCGTGAAGCCCGGGCGTACGTACGGAACCCATACGAACCGGTTGCCATAGATCTCTTCGGCGATCTGGCGGCCGTTATCCGCGCAGCAGAGCGAGATGATCGCGTCCGGGTGCGTGTGGTCGACATGCTTGAACGGCAAGAACGCGTGCAGCAGCGTCTCGATCGACGCCCGCGGATGCTTCGCGTCGATCATCGTGTGCGCGAGGTACGCGACCATCTCCTCGTCCGTCATCGCATCGCGTTCGAACAGCGGACGGATGTCGTCCAGACGCAGTCCCGTGAAGTGCTTCGCCTGCATCGTCCCGAGATCCGAGCCGCTCCCCTTCACGTACATCACTTCGACGTCGCGACCTCGGAAATCCTGTACGACCGTCTTCATCGACGTGTTGCCGCCGCCCCAGTTCGCGACCGAGCGGTCCGTGCCGAGCAGGTTAGAACGATAAACGAGTTCATCCAAGCCCGGCTTTAGTTGCGAAGCTTGGTCTTGCTGCCATAAGTTTTGCGGCATGTCTAAGTACCTCCGAATTTGTTGTTTTATTTTTGAATGTGTTTGTTTTATACTAACATGACTTTGTTTTCTTTTGAACCCGTTTCCGAAAATATTTATTGTCGCCAGCGCTATGGTATACTTAAGCTTGATAGATTTCGTTCGGAGGGATTCGCAGCGTATGGGATTTATGTTGGAAAGAATCGAATCGAAGATCGAGTTTTTCGAGGCGTACGACTTGGCGACGTTAGAGAAGAAAATCGCGGAGCAGATCGAAAACAACCGCGCCTTGCTGTTGGACGTGTACGCGATCTCGCACACGACCACGTTCCATCCGCTCCATAATAAGATGCTGTATTCGGCCGTGGTGCATTTCAAGGGGAAGCAGCCCTGAGGCAGCGGGCCTTTTCTGCTGCACTTGCGCAGGCGCTTGGCGGTTGGATGCGCCGGTTGCGGCAGCCGCCTGCATAAGTGCAGTTGTTTCGCGCAAAAATCGCGTCGAACTTCCGAATAGCCGCAAAAATGCAGGTAATTCGGAGTGAACCCGCCTCGATGGGGACAAATAAATGCACTTTTGCAGGTATAGCGCCGCGGCAGGCGTACGAACGAATTAATAACTGCATTCGTGCAGGCGCTTTGTTGGTGATTGGATGCAAAAACGCTATCCCTACGCTTGAAGCAAGCGTAATGGATAGCGTTTTTTTAGCTCTACGACGACTCCGCCCGAATGCGCCCGCCTTCGCGGACGAGCCATTCGCCGGTTTCCCATTCGTTCAAAGCGGCGTCGCTCCTTACGTAGTACAGATCGAAGCGTATCGCGATCGCGTCGCGCCATGGGGAATCGACGAACGCCGAACGGAAGATGCCGTCCAAGCCGGGAATGCCGAACCCGTGCGGCCCCGGGAGCGCGGCTTCCGCCTCCTCGCGCGTCAGCGTCGTCGAGAGCGCGAATTGCAGTATCGGGAGCTTCGTCCAGCCGTCGTAGACGAGCTCGAATTTCGCCGTGCGATACGCGTCGAACGAAGCGATGTCTCCTGCGAACTCGTCCGGCGTCGACGGGAAGAGGAACGGCCAGTCCTCGCCGGGATACCGGTAGACGTTCCCCGCCCCGGCGAGCGTCTGCACCAGCCGGTTCCATGTCTCCCTCGCGACCGAAAACGTCGGCACGTTGAGGCCGGTATGGTCGACGTCGACGACGCGGCCGGACAGCAGCCGCCGAAGCGCCTCGATCGGCAGCCCCGCCGGCGCCGATGCCGTAGCCGACGCCGCCGGCGCCGCTCTTCTAGCTGCGAGCGTCCGCCGGTCGGCGAGGACGAACTCGCCGATGCGCAGGTCGATCGCCGCCTCGACGTCCAACGCGATCGCCGGCGCGGCGTAAGCGCCTTCGCGGAACGCCGTCGTCGGGAGCGCCCCCTCCGGCTTCGGCAGCAGCACCGCTTCGTCCGGCGAATCCGCCGCTCCCGCCAACACGCTGCGGAACGTCCGGTTCCATCGCCGCTCCTCCTCGGTTCCCGCCGGGAATACGAATTCGATTTGCTTGAGTCGATTCATGTTTCGCATCCTTTACCTTTCGTTTCGTTGATCATACAGCTTCCCCTACGGGCAAGGTCAAGAAGCCGCGATATGGCTTTACCCGCCGAACAACACGCACGCGAGCAGCAGCGCAACGCCGGCGCCGATCCACGTCGACGACGCGAACGACAACCGCGCGGTTCGGTGACGCCGAACGGACTCGAGGGCGCCCTCGGTACGGATCGTATGCATCTCCTTCTCCAGCTCGCCGGCGTCGTGCGCCGCCTCCTCCGGAGCGCCTGCATCTTCGAGAGACATGCGATACCCGCCGCCGCCCCCTCGTCCCAACGCGAGCAAGCCGATGACGATGAACAACACCGCGACGTAGAACGCGACATGAAACAGCGCCGCCGCCAGCGCGAAGGCGAGCGCGAACGCGACGAGCATGCCGGCGACGGCCGCGACCGCGACCGACGCCAACCACCCGAGCCATCTCCACATCATCCGAAGCCACCTTCCTCCTTGGATTAGCCCCATCATAACACGAACGGCTCGTCCCGCTCTTCTATAAAAAAAGAACGCCCGCAGGCGTTCCTTCCGGCAAGACAGTCGCCGCCCGTTACTTCGAGCGCGCGCGGCGACGATTTTTTCTGCTCTTGTAGTTGCTGACGTTCGCCATTTCGTCCGTGACCGTCACGACCGTGCAGTGCTGATAGACCGGGACGCAATGATGCTTCTTCACGATGTTGACAGGGTGCACGACCGGCACCACCGTCGGATGATAGACGTTCTGAACGACTTGCTGCGCCGGCGCCGTCATCGTCGGGCTAACCGGAGGGCAACCGTAGCAATTGTTTTGGTATGCCATGAATCCCACGCTCCTTCAGGTGATGGTTTACACCCATAGCATACGACAACAGCCCTTGTCCGGCCTGTATGTCTGTCCCCCGCCGTTCGCCCGTTCTGTGCGCTGTAAGCAAAGAGCCCCGACGGAACGTCGGGGCCCCTGCGCATCTACACGATTAATGTCCGACCGGCACCGGGGCGGACGCATCCTCGCCCTGTCCCTTCGCCGGGATTTCCATCCGCGCCTTGCCGAGCATGAACACGAAGATCAAGCCGACGAGCGGAATGAGGATCGAAATCCAGAACAGGAACGAGATCGAGCCGGCCAGCGCCGTCGTCGCGTTCGTCAGCGCCTCCGGCGGAATCGCCGCCCGCGCCTCCGGCACGACGAGCGCCCGCGGATCCGCGAATTGCGCCGCGGCCGCCGCGTCCGGGAACGCCTCCTCGATCCGCGCCTTGTAGCTCGCCTT
>NZ_JAPSKE010000003.1 GCF_031177825.1 Paenibacillus sp.
AACAACGAAGAATCCCCCGACGGCCGCACGGCCGAGACGGGGGATTCGCTTACGTTTCCGGAGGCTAGTTAGAAGCGTGCGCCGCGCGCGAGCGACTCTTCGGCGATCTGCACCATGCGGCGTACCATATGTCCGCCGATCGCGCCCGTGTCGCGCGTCGCCATGTAACCGTAGTAACCATCTTGCGGGATTTGTACGCCAAGCTCTTGCGCCACCTCGTACTTGAGCTGGTCGAGCGCTTGGTTCGCTTGAGGAACGACCAAGTTGTTGGAACTTTGAGAACCTTTACCCATGAGATGTCACCTCCTTGTGGATGTAAGGATATCATTAGCAGGGCGAAGGATCTTTATGCAGGAAAACAAGAAAATCCCCCAACCCGGCCGGGAGGGGGAGACGGTTAGGAAACGTAACTGGCGCGTTCGGCGACGGCCAGGCTCGACGGGCGCGAGCGCGACTTCATCGCTTGCACGATGAGCTGGTCCAGCTCGCGGGAGACGCGAATGACTTCGGGGTGAAGAAGGTCGTTGCTATGCTTCTCGGCGGTCGTAATCATAATGAAACGCATAGTTTCGATCTTGCGTTGTAATGAGTTCATCATGAAATCCCTCCCCGTAGCGACAGCTAAACATGAGAATATTTTACATCGCTTATCGTTTCGAGGGAAGGCGGATTGGCGCGCGCGAATCGTTCGCCCCTTGACTTTACATCAATGCGACACAAGCGCCTCCCGATCGGCCGCTTGAGGCGGCTGCTCGAGCCACCCGGCGTCGATCATGATCCTCGCGCCGTCTTCGGCGTATTTGCCGACCTCGAGCGCAAGCCGTCCGTACATCGCCGCCAAGTCGTGTCTCGGACTGACCGCCATCGAGTTGGCGTAGGAGCGGATGCGCATCGAGAACATGTCGAGCTTATGGAACATCATCAGCTTGTCCGAGAACGGCGAAATCGTCGAATCGGTCACCAGATGATTCAGGATCGGCGGCGACGGCAGATGCTCCTTAGATAAGATCTCGCTGAATATTTTAAAATGCTTGCCCGCGATTTCCCCGCCTCGGATGAAATAATCCCGAGCCTCCGGCGTTTGGGCCACTTGGGAGAACCCGACCAATACGGTTCGGCTCGTTGCGTTATTTTCCAAATTGTCGTGCAGGTGCGCGATTTCGAGCGCGTGCAGCGGGCGGATGGGCCCGATGAACCCGCTGAGGTAGCTCTGCTTTCTGGCGTAATCGGTCCGCGTCGGAACCGGAATGAGCGGCGGCCGAACGAGGAAGCTCTTGGCCTCGAGCAATCCGTTGATTTCGGTCATCAAATTCACGGTGGAGTTCAGAACGTGCGTGAAGAACTCGCGCATGTCCGGTCTTGTGACCAGCGGAACGGCGATGCCGTAGATGCTGAGGCCCGCCTTCCCGACGTATTTCAAGTAATGCAAATAAAACTCGTCCCCGAACAACCGAGGCGCGTCGACGTTTACGTCTTGGTCCGCGAAGCCGAAAGGCACGGGATGGTTGTCCGCCTTCAAAATTTCGGCGCATCGACTGGAGAACTCTTCGCTTAAATCGTAAGACTTTTGTAAGATCTCCTTAATATCCTCGTCGACGACATGCTTCAAGTAATAGCGTAATACGCATACCGCCATGCTGTTTCCCATATACGTGGCCCACAGCTTGCCCATCTCGGCCGATGTGAGCGGCTCTTTAGTATTCAATGGAAATCCCCGATTCGTAGAAGATTTTCATATAGCATTTTCCAACGTCGGGCGATTTATGCATGGGAAAAGTCGGGAGGCCGACGCCGCGGGCGAATCGGCCGCCGGAAGTTATTCGAACCGAGCCAGCAGCTCGCCGAGCGGCAACTCTTCGAACGAGGCGAGACGGAAGTCGTACCGTTCGAACCGAAGCGCCTCCGTCATCGGATTCGGCACGACGACGCACCGGACGCCGGCCGCGACGGCCGATCTCGCGCCGTTCGCGGAATCCTCGAACGCGACCGCGCGGCGGGGCTCGACCTTGAGCCGCTCCGCCGCAAGGCGGTACAACGCCGGGTCCGGCTTCACCTTCTCGACGTCGTCGGACGTGCATAACGTCTCGAAATATCCGCGAAGTCCGTGAACATCGAGGAACGGCTCGATCCAGCTGAGCGGACTGCTGGTGGCGAGGCCGATCCGGAGGCCGAGCCGTTTCGCTTCCTCCAAATACGCGACGACCCCTTCCCGCGGCCGAAGCGCCGACGTCTTCGACTGATGCAGCGCATGCGCCGCCGTCTTCACGGCTTGATACTTCTCCTCGGTTCCGAGGCGTTCCCGCATATACCGGAACATTCCGTCGTCGTACGTGCCGATGCCTTCGGCGAATACCGCGAGCGGCAGCTCGACGTCATGGTCTTGCAGCGCGTCGCGATAGCTTTCGTACCATACCGACTCGGTGTCGAGAATCGTTCCGTCGAAATCGAAAATGACCGCTTGAATCAAGGCGTTCTCTCCTTTAAAGGGGGAATCCCCTCTTTTTCTCTTTCCCTGAATTGGTTAGGATGGTAAAGTATACACACACTTGTTCATAAGGGCATTTTATCATACAAGAGAGTACGTCGTAAGGAAGGTGAGAACCGTGTCGTTATCGAGAGCGGAGATGCGGCGCCGCATACGGGACAACCGGATGAAGTGGGCGAAGCGTACGTTCTGGTTCGTGGCGACCGTCGCCGCGGCGAGCTTGTTGGGAGCTTGGCTGTGGGAGTGGACCGGGACGCCCGCGTATTTGGAATAGGGGGTTGGTAAGCGTATGGCGATCGTGCTGCGGAACGATTGGCAGGAGCAGGTCGGCGATCAATTCGAACGGCCTTATTACATACAGCTGCGCGAATTTCTGAAGGCGGAGTACCGGACGCGGAAGGTGTATCCGGAGGCGGAACATATTTTCAACGCGCTGCATCATACCGCGTACGCGGACGTCAAAGCGGTCGTTCTCGGCCAGGACCCGTATCACGGACCGGGACAAGCCCACGGACTCAGCTTCTCCGTGAAACCGGGGGTACCGCCGCCTCCGTCGCTGCAAAACATATTTAAGGAGCTGCGAGACGATCTCGGCGCGCCGATCCCGAATCACGGCTCCTTGGCGTCATGGGCGGGTCAAGGCGTGCTGCTGCTCAACGCGGTGCTGACGGTACGGGACGGCGAACCGAATTCGCACAAGGGCCGCGGGTGGGAGACGTTCACGGACGCGGTCGTCGAACGGCTGAACGCGCGCGAGCGGCCGATCGCCTTCGTCTTATGGGGCAGCCACGCCCAAGCGAAGGGAGCGCGAATCGACGCCGGACGCCATCTCGTTCTGCGCTCGCCGCATCCGAGCCCGCTGTCGGCGCATCGCGGCTTCTTCGGGAGCAAGCCGTTCTCCCGCATCAACGCGTGGCTGACCGCGCAAGGGGAAGCTCCGGTCGACTGGGCGATCCCGAATCGTTGATCGTGCGCCTTAAACGCTCCGTTCCATGGATGTCGGCGGGACGGGGGGGCTTTTGCTTTTTCACACGGCGCTGTTTCGCGTCTGTACGCGCTCGGCGGCGTCGGCCATCCACTTGACGAACAGGCCGATCGCGACATAGATCGGGAACGAGTACACGTGTCGCCACAAATAGGTTTCGTACACGCCCGCGGCGATCGCGAACGGTTCGAGCACGAAGGCGTACAGTACGGCAAGCGCGACGCAGGCGACGAAGAACGGCTTCCATTCGCGATACCATTGGTAGGTCAGCATATACCCGACCGGCATGACGAGGTCCGCTTGCAGCAGCCTCTCTCCCCAAGGGATCCCCATGCGGGGGTAATCCCACAGGACAAGGTCGCCGCCGACGCCGTCGGCCGCCGTCGCGACGCCGAAGACGAACCAACCGACGAGCAGAATCGGCACCAATCTACTGCGGTCGATAAGAAACCATAAGAGCGTGTATGAGACGACCAACGCCGCCAGCATCAGCCACCATTGGTAGGAGTGTACGACCTCGTTGAAGAAGTAGGTCTCTCTGGCGTCCGTCAACTGCCGCTGCAGTTCCTGGGACTGCCGATAAATACGTTCGAGCGCGTCCATCAGGTCCCTCCTCGGGTCGTATCGATATTGTTAAACCTAGGATGCGCCGTCGGGTGTTTCCTTACTCGAACTTTGGTACAATGATCGGGAAGAAGCGGAGGTGCCGGAGATGAAAATGAGAGTGTCCAGCGTGCAGTACCACCTGCACACGATTGCGAGTTTCGACGAATTCCGGGCGCAGGTCGAGCATTACGTAAAGACCGCGCAGGAGTTCGGAACGGAATTTTTATTGTTTCCCGAGTTTTTCACGACGCAGCTGCTGTCGATCCCGAACGCGGCGGGAACCGCGAACGGCATCGAGACGCTGCCCGGCTATACGGGGGCGTATCGCGAGCTGTTCGTTCGCCTCGCCCGCGAGACGGGCATGTACATCGTCGCGGGGACGCATGTGTTGGAGCGGGACGGGTTTCTGTATAATACCGCGCATCTGTTTTCCCCGGACGGCTCGATCGGGGAGCAGCCGAAGCTGCATATCACCCCGACCGAGGTGACGGAATGGAACGTGCGCGGCGGCGATTCGTTCCAGGTGTTTCAGACGCCGAAGGGCACGATCGCCGTGTTGACGTGTTACGACATCGAGTTTCCGGAGATCGTTCGGATGGCGAAGGCGCGCGGCGCCGACGTGATTTTCTGTCCGTCGTGCACGGACGACCGGCACGGCTTCCACCGCGTTCGGTATACGAGCCATGCGCGGGCGGTGGAAAATCAAGTGTACGTCGTGACGGCCGGCACGGTCGGCAGTCTGCCGACCGTCGACTTCATGCGGCTGAACTACGGCCAGTCGGCGATCCTCTCGCCGAACGACATTCCGTTCCCGCCGGCGGGCGTTCTCGCCGAGGGCGTCGTGAACGACGACATGATCGTGACGGCGGATCTCGATTTGTCGCTGCTCTACGAGGTGCGCGAACGCGGCAGCGTCACGACGTGGCGCGATCGCCGCACCGACCTGTATACCGACTGGGAGTGAGGCGGAGCGGATGACGGGGTATCGCAGCGAATATTACGCGTTCGACCGGGAGGGGCGGCCGACGAAGGCGATCGTTCGGAATTACGGGGCCGAAGACTTCGCGGCGCTGATCGACATTCAGCGGGAATGCTTCCCGCCGCCGTTCCCGTCCGAGCTGTGGTGGACGGAGGAACAGCTTGCCTCGCACACGCGGCTGTTCCCGGAAGGGGCGATCTGCGTCGAGGCGGACGGCAAGCTCGTCGGTTCGATGACGGCGCTGATCGTTCGGTACGACCCGTCTGCGCCGTCGCACACCTGGGCGGAGACGACGGGGAACGGGTTTATTACGCCGCACGATCCCGCGGGAGACACGCTGTACGTCGTCGACGTCAGCGTTCGCCCGGCGTATCGGGCGTACGGCTTCGGCAAGGCGATGGCGCACGCGATGTACCACCTGGTCGTGGAGAAGCGGCTCGCCCGGCTGCTGGGCGGGGGGCGCATGTCCGGATATCATCGGTACGCGGATAAGATGTCGGCCGAAGGTTATGCCGAAGCGGTCGTAGCCGGGCGGCTGAAGGACCCGGTCATCACGTTCCTGCTGCGGTGCGGCCGGACGCCCGTGCGCGTCGCGCCGAACTACCTCGACGACGAGGAATCGCGCGATTACGCGCTGCTGATGGAATGGAAAAATCCTTTTATACAGTCATAAGGAGTGAATCGGCCGATGGAATACATAAGAATCGAAAGTATCGAGGATCCGTTGTTCGCGAAGATGCACGCATTGATGGGAACCATTTTCCCGCCCGAAGAAGTGTTGGAGTTCTCCTTGTGGGAGGAGCCGTTGAAGGACCAGGGCCTCCGCGTCTACGTCGCCGTGCACGAGGACGAAGTCGTCGGCGCGACGGAATACCGGTATTACCCGGACATGCGCGTCGCGATGACCGACTTCACGATCATCGGCCGCGAGGGGCTCGGGATCGGGCCGTTCCTCGTGAAGCATCGCGCAGCGGACCTCGCGTCATGGGTGGCGCGGACGGAAGGGCCGATGCTCGGTATGTTCGCTGAAATCTACAACCCATACGCGGTGGAGG
Organism: Paenibacillus sp.; assembly: GCF_031177825.1. Lineage (GTDB taxonomy): Bacteria > Bacillota > Bacilli > Paenibacillales > YIM-B00363 > Paenibacillus_AE. The sequence continues at coordinate 6,111 of NZ_JAPSKE010000003.1, forward strand.
ACCTCGGGTTCGGCGGCGTGAAGCCGATGAATCCGTACGTGCGGCGCGAGGTGCTCTCGCATCTCGGCTACCGCCGCTTGGACATGGACTACGTGCATCCTTCCTGGCAGGGCGACGGAGAGGCGGTCGGCGGCCTCAATCTCGGCTTCCTGGCGGCGGACGAGTCGACGGAGAGCGTGCCGGGCGCGCTCGTCGGGCGGTTCCTGCGCACGTACTACGACATCTTGAACCCGAAGCCGGCCGCGTGGACGGCGATGGTGGAGGCGGTCGAACGCCGCGATCAGGTGGGCTTGCTGCCGCTGTAGATCGACGCGAAAGTCGGAAACCTTTCCGGGAATCGTGCGTACTATTTGTAGATTGACCCTGAATCTTGATTCCGTACATAGGAGAGGATGGTTGGGATGTCGTTTTTCAATCGAATGATGGCGAGCATCGGCATCGGTTCGGCGCAAGTGGATACGCTCTTGGAGAAGCAGCGCTACGAGCCGGGCGAGACGCTGCGGGGCGTCGTGAAGGTCAAGGGCGGCAACGTAGAGCAACAAGTAGACACCATATACATCTCTGTGATGACGCAATACGTGAAGGAAGTCGACGACCGGAAGGTGTATCAGAGCGCGGAAATTTCGAAGATGCGCGTAGCCGAGCCGTTCCGTCTGCAGCCGGGCGAGGCGAAGGAGATTCCGTTCGCGTTCGCGCTGCCGCTTTCGACGCCGCTCACGGTCGGACGTACGCCGGTGTGGCTGAAGACCGGGCTCGACATTAAGTCCGCCGTCGATCCGACGGACGACGACAAGATCGAAGTCGTGCCGAACGCCGGCATGCGCGCGGTGCTCGACGGCATCAGCGAGCTCGGCTTCCGGCTCCGGAACGCGGATTGCGAATACGCGCCGCGCTTCGGCTACGGTTCCTTCGTGCAGGAGCTCGAATTCGTGCCGGTATCCGGATCGTACCGCGGTCGCCTTGACGAGCTGGAAGTCATCTTGTCGCCGCAAGCGTCGTCGATCGACTTGTTCCTGCAGGTCGACCGTCGCGCGCGCGGCCTCGGCGGCTTGTTCGCCGAAGCGATGGACATGGACGAGACGAACGTCCGCTGCTCCATCGACGCCGGCACGCTGTCGCGCGGTCCGAGCGCCGTCGCCGCGGCGATCGACTCGGTCATCCGCCGGTACGCGTAATCTTCGCCGTACGGCGCGCCCCTTCCCCGACATGGTCGGGGGAGGGGCTTTTTCGATTTTTGCGGGCGGCGAGCGAGTCCCGGGAAACGGCGCATCTTTGCGTCGGCTCGTCCATATCATGTAAGATGTGAGAGGAACGAGGAGGGAACGACATCATGAACGTTACGATCGGCGCGCGGGTCGTGAAGACCGGCATCGCCGTCGCGCTGGCGCTATACATAACGCAACAACTGGGACTCAAGGGCGTCACGATCGCCGGCGTCGCGGCCATCTTCGCGATACAGCCGTCCGTGTACAAGTCGTGGCAGCACATGCTCGAGCAAGTGCAGACGAATACGCTCGGCGCCATTCTCGCGCTCGGCGTCAGCCTCGTCATGCCGGTGAACGAGGTCGTCGTCGGGCTGACGTGCATCGCCGTCATCCTCATTACGCTGGCGCTTCGCATGGAATCGACCGTCGCGCTGACGCTCGTGACGACGATCGTCGTGCTCGAGGCGGGCGGGGAGTGGATGTATGCGCTCGAGCGGTTTTCCACGATTCTGATCGGCATCGCGTCCGCGTTCCTCGTCAACGCGGTCGTCCTGCCGCCGAATCATCGGAAGCAGTTCCTCGACGGCTACCGCGACGCGCTCGGCACGATGTCGCTGCTGCTGCGCACGGCCGTGTCCGACGAGCTGAAGGAAGGCGAAGCGAAGTCGCAGCGCGACCGACTGAACGATACGGTCCGGAAAATCTCGGAGCGGTACGGCATGCTGGAGGAGGAATGGCGGAAGTGGAAGAGGTTCCGTCCGCAACCGGGGCGCCATCTCGTCGTCCAGAAGCAGATGGTGCGGGCGATGACGGTCGGCTTGCTCGTGCTGGACGCGGTCCAGGTCCACTACTTCCCGCAGCGGAAGGACGATTCGGCGGACCGGGCGTTCGACGACGCGCTCGAAGAGCTGATCCGGTACCACGAGTACGCGCTGCTGAAGTACGAGGGGAAGATGAAGCCCGGCGAACAGCTGTACGACAAGGTCGGGGAGCTCACCGAACGGCTGCTCCGGGACGCGATCGAGCGCGTGGGCGGCGAGCCGAAGAGCAGCGTCTCCCTCGTCGTCGTCGCGTCCGCGATCTACGAGTACGGCCGGCAGCTCAGGCGGCTCGATAAGATGGTCGGGCATGTGCAAGGCGGGGAAGAAGCCGCGTCGGCCGAATAACGAAAGAGAGCCCGAACCGGGCGCCTGAAGAAGGGGCGCCGGTTCGGGCTCTCTTTCCCTACAGGAGAAACTTACCGGTTGCCGCGATGCAGCCGATGCTGCAGCGCCTGCACGTGCTTGCGCTCCGCCTTCTCCTCGTTCGCGGCGGACACCGGAACGTGGGCCTCCGCCGCGGCGGTACGGTCGCCGTGGACGTCCTCCGGCCATTCCGCGTAGGACAAGGCCGTCATTTCGTATTCCACCGAGCCGAGCTGCGGATCCATCGGGAACGTTTCGCCGGCCTTCAGCTCGACCTCGTAGCCGTACTCGCTCTTATAGACGGCGTTCGTCTCGACGCGGTCGCCGGACATCGGGTGCATATGCTTTTGATTTGCCAAGAACAAGTCCTCCTTAACGTCAAGTCAATCGAACGTGTCGGAGTTACTGTTCCCTGCCTCGGCGGTTTTCATTACTCGGCCGGCTCGAGGATCGGAATGTAGAGATCCAACTCCGACCGTTCGTCCGTCGGGCCGTAAAACCGCTCGTCGTACCGCTCGAAGTCGATGCCTTCCGCGAACTGAAGACCGTTTTCCGCTAACCATGTTTCATGTATCCGCTCATACGTTTCCTGAAGTCCGGCGATCGTCCCCCGGTGCGTAAACACCGCGTACGTCTGCGCGGGGACGAGCTTCGCTTCGAAGCCCTCCGGCACGTCGTCGACCGCGTCGACTTTGACCCCGGCCATATAGCTGAAACGCTCGCCGTCGAAGTCGTAACACAAACCGAAAGAGACGTTCTCCTCGGAGCGATGCGGAATGCTCGCCTCCACCGGCAGCAGCTTCTCCCAGAGCCGTCCGAACTCCATCGAGGCGTCCGCTTGGTGCGCCGCGACCCCTACCGCGTAAAAGGGTTCCATTCTCACGATTTTCGCTTTCACTGCGATTCCTCCCGTTGCGTCCGCTTCCCAGCGACCGAGCTCCCGGTCGATCCGGTTCAGCAGCGTCGTCTGCGCCTCGATGGCCGAGCGGACGCGATCCGCGTGTTCCCGAAGCACGCGGGCGAGCCGGGCGCGGTCCGACAGCGTGCCGCCGGCCGCCAGTTCGCGAATCGTCTCGAGCCCGACATCCAGCTCCCGCAGGAATAAGATGGAGCGCAGCGTAGCGATCTGCCCCGGATTGTAATACCGGTACTGATTGTCCGGATTGATCTCGGCGGGGGAGAACAGCCCGACGGCGTCGTAGTGACGCAGCGTCTTCGTCGTGATGCCGAACAGGCGCGCCATCTGTCCGATCGTCAGCTTCGTCATGCGCGTTCGATTCCTCCTCTTCCATCGACTTGCTCCTTTACCGTACAACATTCCCCCAAGGTCAAGGTCAAGCGATGCCGGGGAAAAAATTTCCTCGCCGGCGTCACGTCACGTCCAGCAGCAGCGCCTCGTTGGCGTCGTCCCGACCGTCCCAAGACGCCGCGAAGCGCACCTTGTGCGACACCCCGAGAATGTCGTACGGGGCGATCTTGTGCTGCCGCGCGGAGCCGACGATCAGCGTATGCAGCCGGAGCGAGACGGAAGCGCCCAGCTCGGCCAACTCGTCCCGGACGGGCTGCGACACGGCGCCGATGCCGTCGGTCACCATGACGAGGTCGGCGTCCGCGAGCCCGCGCGCCTCGCGCACGAGCCGCATGCCGCGCCGGAGCGGGGCGTCGAAGTGCGTGCCGCCGCCGAACGCGAGCTGCGACAGCCGGTAGAACGCCGTCCAATCGGGCTGCTTATAGCGCAGATGCCGTTCGATCAGCTCGCCCTTCGCGCCGAACAGCAGCAGTACGAAGTCGCGCGATTCCGACAGCGTCAGGGCGGCGAACGTCATGACGAAAATTTGCGCGAGCCGCTGCTTCGCCCCGCGCATCGAATGGGAGGAATCGAGCAGGCAGATGACGGGCCCCTTTCCGGCGTCTTGCGACGGGGAGCGGGCGCTATACGTCATCAGCTTGCCGTCGAGCCACTTCTGCAGGAAGTAGGCTTCGTAGTCCGGGTCGGCGAGCAGGCTCGCTTCGCTCGGCAGCATATGCGAGAGGTCGCCGGAGAGGCCGAGCTCGTCGTACCGGTCCGGCGCCGCACGCCGCCGCTGCTCGCGCCGTTGGCGGAGGAGCCGTTCCGTATTCCGGCCGACCTCCTGCACCATGGCGACGAGGTCCGGGTGCCGCTTCAGCCGCTCGACCCATTCGAGATAACGCCCGTACGACTGGCGGCGGAGCTTCCCGAGGTCGCTTCCCCAGCGGCGGTTCGCGAACCGCAGGCTCGCCTGAATCAAGTCTTCGAGCGCCTTCGTCTCGCGGTCCTCTTCCTCGAGCGTTCCGCGCAAGGCGCCGTTCAGCCAAGCGCCTAGCTCCCGGTCGAGCGCGTCGAACGTCGCTTTCTCGGCCGCCTCCAGCCGCTCCAGCGCCTTCAGCCGGCCGGCGAGCTCGTCTTCGGCTTTCTCGAGCTTCTTCTTCCACTTGTCGCGGCGGACGAAGTCGGTGCGCATCGACTCCCGCAGCTCGGCGACCTTCGCCCGCAGCTCGGCGATTTCCGCCTCGGCGAGCGGCTTCGCGTCGGCGGCCGACTGGCGCTGCTCGGCTTCGTGCTTGCCGCGCTCGAGCCGGTAGCCGACCTTCTTCAGCCGCTCCATCTGCTCGGCGCTCATCCGCTCGGCGAGCGTCGGCTCGCCCTTCGCAGCTAGCGACCGCTCGCCGTCCTTCTTGCGGCCGGTCGGCGTCGCCTTGTCGCCGAGGTCGAGGCCCGCGCCGCCCGCGCCGCCCGGCGTCTCGCCGGCGCCCGCGAGCTCGCGTTCGGCGAGCGCGGGCATCTCGCGGCGGTCTTTCTTCCGCCGGGCGGCCTCCTCGGCGTATTGGGCCGTCAGCCACAGCACCGCCTTCAAGGCGGTGCGGAAGGCCGCGGGCGCGGCCCCTTCCGTGGGCGGCCGGAGCCGCGCATACAAATACTGCCGCATCAGCGTCTTGATCAGCCACCGGTGGAACGGCGGCGCGTCCGACCCCGCCTCCTCCGACGGCTTAGGCAGGTAGAAGCAATAGAAGACGTCGGCGAACAGCGCGTCGGTCAGCCACGGCGCCCGCGTCCGGGCGACGCGCACGCGCTCCCGCGCGTCCGCGTCGGCGACGAGCTGCAGGTCGAAGACGTACCGGTCGACGTTCGCGTGGCGGATCATAACGTGAAGTCGTAGTCGACGCCGGGCATGTCGGCGTCGAACAAGGAACGGTACAGCTCTAACATGTCGTGGAGCACCCGCTCGCCGCGAATGCGCGCCGTCGCGTATTTCGCGGCGGCCGCCGCCGGATCGGGCAGCAGCGCGTTCAGGCGGCGCAGCTCGTCGGCGCGGCCACGCTCGCGTTCGTGGAACCGCACGAGCGCCCGGCGCAGGTTCTGCCCCTGCGTCTCCAGCTCGTCGCGGCATTCCGCGAGCAGCGACTCCGCCGCCTCGGAACGCGACGACCCGGCGCCGGCTTTCATTTCCTTCTTGAATTGGTGCCCGAACAGCTCCTGCTTCCGCGCCTTCCAACGGTCCAGCGTCGCCGCGAACCGGGCGAGCGGCAGCTCCGCTTCGCTCTCGACCTCGAGCGCTTCGTCGAAGCGCGCCTCGAACCACTCCTGAATGCCGGGCAGCGCCTCCGGCACGTCCCATAGCATATGGGGCGTAAAGACGGCGTCCCAAATCGAGACGGCGTCGCGCCCGTTCAGGGCGGCGGACGTCCGCCAGACGTCGCCGATCTTGCGCCAGCGGCGGTCGGAGACGGACAGGTCGCGCTCCTCCGCTTCCGTCTTCAGCCGGAAGAGAAACAGGACCATCGGCTCCGGCAGGACGACGCGGGCGGCGCGTTCCCGCACGCGTTCGACGTCGGCAATCGACAGCACCGCCGGCACGGGCTCCCGCGGCAGCGTAAACATCCGTTCGTAGCTGGACATGTGCTTTAGAAACCCGACCTCGTACCGGATCAAGAACCGGTCGTACAGCGCCCCGAGCCCCTCCGTCTCCTCGGGCAGCTCGTTGGACGCCGCGAGGAGGCAGAGGAGGGGGGAGGCTTCCTTTTCCCGGCCGTTATAATAAATGCGTTCGTTCAACAGAGACAAAAGCGCGTTCAAAATCGCGCTGCCGGATTTGAAAATTTCGTCGAGGAAGGCGAAGCGCGCCGACGGCAAGTAGCCCTCGGTCTGCCTTACGTACCGGTCCATCTTCAGCTCGCGCAGCGAGACGGGGCCGAACACCTCGTCCGGCGTCGTGAAGCGCGTCAGCAAATATTCGAACCAGCCTTCGCCCCCGAACAGGCCCGAGACCGCTCGCGCCAGCTGCGACTTGGCGGTCCCGGGAGGTCCGACGAGCAGGACGTTCTCCCCGGACATGACGCCCAGCAGGGCGAGCCGGATGAGCTCCTCGCGTTCGAGGAACCGCTCCTCCAGCGCGGCGACGGCGGCTTCCAACCTTGTCTTCATTGATTCCATGTTCACTCGACCCCTCATTCGGCTTGGCTTGGATCGCACACCCTATCATTGTAGCAAACCGGGGCGGGCAATACACATGCGGCCGCTTCGACGGGTACGGCGTTGGGAATGGGTGTGAACATTGCAGGGATTTGGCGATTCGTGTCGAATAAGATGTGTCGGATTTCCCTGACCGGATGCCGGGAGGGAGAGGAGGGGTCGATCTGTTTCACGATTTGATCGGTAACGGCGCGTTGTTGATCGCCATGATCCATATAGGCAGTTTATATTACCGCTACCGCTCCGAAGACAGCCGGGCGCTCGCTTCGGAGCAGGCGCTCCTCGGCATCGCCTGCGGCGCGGCGGGCATCGTGCTGATGTTTTATACGGTCCGCATCTCGGACGCGACGATTCTAGACGCGCGCCACATCGCGATCGTGCTGGCCGCGAGCCAGGGGGGCTTGATCGCTTCGGCGATATGCGGCGTCATGATCGCCTTGTTCCGGCTCGTCTTCTTCGGCGTCAGCACGACGGCGCTGTTGGCCGCGGCCAACGTTATTTTCTGTGCGTTCGCCTGCGGATACATCTCCAAGCTGCGATGGAGCCGGCTGCGGAAATACGTGGCCATGACGGCGGTCGCGGTCGGGGGGACGCTCCTCGTGTTCGGGATCGTGCTCCCCAAGGAGATGTTGTGGTACACGTGGCTGATGTACGTCGGCTTCTCCGCGGGCGGCGGCGTCCTCGTTTATTATTTAATGGAAAACATTATCGTGTCCGACCTGCTGTTCCAACGGTTCAAGCAGCAGTCGACGACGGACTTCCTGACGGGGCTGAACAATGTCCGACGCTTCGACAAAGCGCTGAACGAATGCATGCGGTCGGCCATGCAGCGCGGGGAACGATTGTCGCTGCTCCTGATCGACATCGATTTCTTCAAGTCGATCAACGACACGTACGGCCATAAGGCGGGGGACGACGTCTTGCGGGAGCTCGCCGGGGTGCTGCTGCAGACGTGCCGCTCGGTCGATACGGTATCGCGCAACGGTGGGGAGGAGTTTTCCGTGCTGCTGCCGGACTGCGCGGTCGAACGGGCCGTCGAGGTGGCGGAGCGGATCCGGCAAGCGGTCGAAGGGCATGCGTTCCCGATCGAGGGCGGCCAGTCGCTGCGGATCACGGTGTCGATCGGCGCGGCGACGTTCCCCGACATGCTGACCCGCTCGGACGAGCTGCTGCAGATGGCCGACGACGGGTTGTACCAAGCGAAGCGGTCCGGTCGCAACCGGGTGTGCGTAGCCGCTTCGTAAAAAAGAAAGGCGCATCGACCCTCCTTGCGGCGAGGGTCGAATGCGCCTTTTTATTATTTGAACAGCCGGAACGGGAACCAGACGTAGAACAAGCCGATGAACAGGAAGAGCGCCGCGGCCACGAGGAACGGAACCGACAGCCCGAAAGAGTCGGCGATGATGCCGCCGATGACCGGACCGAGCATGACGCCGATGCCTTCCACCGTCGAGAAGACGCCCCAGCCGACGCCCTTCTGCTGCGGCGGCACGAACTGCGCGAGCAGGGCGTTCCAGGCGGGCAGGACGGCCGCGTAAGAGATGCCGAGCACGATCGCCCAGAACAGACATACCCAAAGCGTCTCGATCGTCGTGATCATATAGAGGCCGAAGGCGACGGAGAGGAAGCCCGCGATCAGGAACCACTTCTTCCCGAGCTTGTCGCTGAGCCGGCCCATCGGCACGAGCGCCAGCACGGCGAAGGCGCCGCCGGTGAGCAGGAAGAGCGAATATTGCGAGTTCGTGAGCAGCAGGTTTTCCTCGGCGAACGTCGGCAGAATCGGGAGAAGCATCGCCGCGCCGAGCGTCTGCAAAATCATGCCGGGCAGCAGCGGCTTGACCGCCTTCATATGGACGGCGAGCGCGCCGAGCTGTCGGAAGAACGGTTCGGGATGCGGGATGTTCTCGGCCCCTTTGACGAACCAAGAGATCGCCCACGCGAGCGCCGTCATGCCGAGCAGCACGAGGAACGAGATGCCGTAGTCGAACCAGTCGAGGAAGAAATTCAGCAGCACGGGACCGAGGCCGAGGCCCATCATCCAAGCCATGTACAAGGCGCCCATCTGCTTGCCGCGCTCGCTCTCCGTCACGCTGCTCATGCCGACGAGCCAGATCGGCGAAGCGCCGACCCCGAACAAGATGGAGCCGACGACGAGCACCCACGCTTCCAATGCATACTCCAGCATCAGCAGGCCGACGATCGACAAGGCGAAGCAGGTTTGCAAGATCCACTGCAGCGGGAACCGATCCAGCAAGTATCCGATGCCGAGCTTGGCCACCGTGTCGGCCACGTAGTGCATCGTGACGGCGAAGCCGACGGTCGTCACGGTCAGGTACAGCTCGTCGACCGCATACTTCGGAATATAACTGATCAGGATCGCGCCCCGAACGAATTCGATCAGGAAAAAGAGAAGGGCGAGCCGCGCCAGCGGCATCGGGACGGATAAATTACGAATAGCGTTCACTCGATACTCTCCTTCGTTCCTCGGTGAAGACGGACTCCGACCGGAGAGCGTCCATCGCCTCTAAGATGTCTTGGACGATTCGCTCGGCCGAATGCGCCCGCTTCAGCGCGGCCATCGCCCGGACCGCGAGCCGCCGCCGGTCGGGGCGCTCCATGAGCGAGCGAACGGCTTCCAGCACCTCCGCGTCGTTCCCGGCGACGTACGCCGCGCCGCGAGACGCCAAATATTCCGCGTTGTCCCGCTCTTGCCCGGGCACCGGGCGGAGCAGAACGACCGGAAGCTCGCATTGGATCGCTTCGGTCAACGTGATGCCGCCGGGCTTCGTCACCATCGTCTCCGCGAGCGACATCAGCTCGTGCATCTCCTTCATGAAGCCGAACACCTTCACGTTCGGCCTGCGCCCCGCGATGTCCCGCATCGAAGCGTACAGCGATTCGTTCTTGCCGCAGACGACCGCCAGCTGCACGCCCGGCAGCGCGGCCAATGCGTCGCACACGTCACGCAGCCCCTGCAGCACGCCGTACGAGCCCGCCATGATCAGGACGGTTCGCCGCGCCGGGTCGAGGTCGTACTTGGCGTAGAGCGCTTCCGACCGTTCCACCGGGCGGAAGGCGCTCTTGAGCGGGATCCCGGTGACGCGAATGCGATGCTCGGGCACCCCGACCGCCGTCATGGCGGCTCGGAGGTCGTCCGTCGCGACGTAATATCGGTCGATGTGCGGATGGATCCATCGCGCGTGCATGACGTAATCGGTCAATACATTGAAGATCGGGATGGCGACGCCCCGTCTTCGCCGCAGCTCGGGCATCGCGAGCGTCGGGAACGTGTTCACGACGGCGTCCGGCCGCTCTCGTTCGAGAATTTGCTTCAGCTTGCCGGTTCCCCAACCGTGAAACCAGGCGGAGAACCATGTATCGTCGCGCATCTCCCGCGTGCTGTAGTACGACCAGCCGTACAGCTTGGGAAATAATGTATAGCTTTTAATATATATGTATTTCGTTAATTCATTCAGCCTTGGATACGCTTCCGCGAATAAATCCACCAGCGACACCTCGCAGCCGGCTTCGCGTTCGAATCGTTCCTTCAGCGCGTTGGATACTTGGATGTGGCCTTCGCCGTAGCTGGCGTACACAATCATCACTTTTTTCTTCTCCGTCGTCACTCCGCGCTCATCTCCTTCTCGGGAGGACTCACAACAGGTCCGTTGCTAATTGTAACTCGAACGGGCGGGAATTGCACACGTCTTCCGCAAGCGGGCCCCCCCGACCTAAGACGGGGGCGGGGAGGCGGCGCCGGGGCCGTCCGCGTCCGCGGCGAGCACGTACCGCTCGAACAGCGACAGCGGGTGCTTCCAGCGGCTGACCTTCGGGTCGGCGGCGAAGACGGCGACGAGCCGGCGCTCCGGCATGACGAAGACGAGCTGTCCGCCGTGCCCGAGGGCGCAGCGGACCGCCTCGCCCGTCGCCGCGCGGGCGATCCACCAGTGCCCGCCGTACCGGCCGAAGGCGGGCAGCCCTTCGCCGAGCGGCGTGAACGCGAGGCGCACGTAGTCGGGCGGCAGAATTCGCCGCCCCTCCCAAACGCCGCCGGTCGCGTGCAGCCAGCCGAGCCTCGCGAGGTCGCGCCCGGCGAGCGCGAGTCCGATATGGCCGACCGTGACGCCCTGCGGGTCGGCCTCCCACGGCGGCGGCGCGATGCCGAGCGGGCCGAAGATCGCCTCCTGCGCGACGTCGGACGCCGGGCGGCCGGTCGTGGCGGAGACCGCGGCCGAGAGCAGATGCGAGTCGACGCTGCGGTACACGAAGGCGCCCCGCGTCTCGGGGTCGACCGGCAGCCGGAGCGCGAAGCGGACCCAATGGCGAGAGCGGTGCAACCGCGGCACGAACGCTTCGCCGAGCCGCTTGCCGGTCTTCCAGTGCAGACCGGACGTCATCGCCAGCAGCTGCCGGGTCGTCGTCGCGCGGACGTCCTCGCTCGCGGCGCGGGGCAGCAGCTCCGGAAACAGCGTCGCCAGCGTCGGCGGCTTCTCGCCGTCGTCGCCGAGCGCGCCGGCGCAAGCGGCGACGGCCGCGGTCGCGCTCTTCGTCGCGGAGCGCAGGTCGAGGCGCGTCGAGGCGTCCGCGCCGCCGTAATACCGCTCGAAGACGAGGGCGCCGTCTTTCGCGACGAGGAAGCAGCGCATCTTCGGGAAGCGCTTCTGGATGTCTTCGTCCGCTTGGAGGAGCGGCGCCGGGTCCAGGTTCGCCTCCGCCGGCGAGGCGATCGTCCACGTCTTCCCGCCCGCGGCCGGGTCGAACCGCGGGGGCTCCGGCGAGACGTCGTTCCTTGGCGCGTCCATGGGCGCGGGCACTCCTTTTTCCTAGGGATGGTAACAGGTTGCCCAATTTTCGAGTGCGCCAAATAAATTAAGGGACATAATTATCTGAATATTGTATTATGTATGTATAGATGCATTACTGCCTGACCTACCTAGCCGCTTACGAACAAAGTAATGTTACGGAGAGGAGCAAGCTTATGGCTGCAAAAGGAAGTAATGAAGTAAAGGATAGTGTGAGAGAACTGGTTCGAATCTATAGGCCTGCCAATCCACGTAAATTCGTAAAAGACTACGTGAAGAAATACCGCATCCCCGGAGGTTACGAAGACGCTCTTACGCGCCTCGTCGAATTCGAAATGGCGAAGCTGGAAGGATCGGTATCGTAACAGAGTTGACCATACAGCGACCGCCGAACGGATATCCGTTCGGCGGTTTTTCATTTCGTCGCGCGGGTTTCGGAGACGGGGGCTCCGGCCTCGCGGCCTGCCAAGGGCGATCATCCAAGCGCGAATTCGCGCTTATAAGCGGAGTATTCCGCTACACAAACCCGCCGGCCCACGGCTACTTCCCTACGGGCGTGGCGGTGACGTCCGCGACCGGCGATTCCCCCGCCTCCGCGTGCCGATGGCCGCCGGAGCGCAGGAACAGCCACACGCCGCCGATGAGCAGCGCGCCCGCGAACGCCTGCAGCGTCGTCAGCCGCTCGTCGAGCAGCGCCCAAGCGAGCAGCGACGCGCCGACCGGCTCGCCGAGCACCGCCATCGAGACGGTGGTGGCGCCGACGTACTTCAGCAGCCAATTGAACAGCAGATGGCCGAAGACGGTCGGCACGGCGGCCATCAGCACGAAGATGAGCCAGTCGTTCGACGCATAGCCGATAAACGAGAAGCCCGCCGCGAGATTGTAGACCGCGAACGCCGCGGCCGCCGCCAAGAAGACGGTATAGCTGTAGACGAACGACGAGATGCGCCCCCGCAGCGCCTGCCCGAGCAGCATGTGGACGACGACGGCCAGCGTGCCGAGGATCGACAGCAAGTCGCCGTAGAGCGCCGTGCCCGAGAGGCGGAAGTCGCCCCAGCCGATAAGCACCGCGCCGATCAGGGCGACGCCCATCGCGGCGACCGCGGCGCCGCGGATGCGCTCTCGGAAGAAGACGAGCGCGCCGATCATGACGAGCACCGGCTCGAGCGTCATCAGCACGGTGGAGCTGGCGACGGTCGTGTAACGGAGGGAGCCCATCCACAGCAAGAAGTGCAGCGCCAGCATGAAGCCGGACAGCCCGAGCAGCGCCCAATCCCGCGCCGACACGGCGCCGAGCTCGGCGCGATAGCGGAACAGGAAGGGGGTCATGCCGACTAACGTGAGGCCCAGTCGATACATGCCGATGACCGACACGGGCGCGTCCGTCCATTTGACGAAAATCGCCGAAAACGAAATCGCGATAATGCCGACGAACAATAAACTCCACAGGAACGCGCGGCGTTCCGACAATCCAGGATTCACGGTGACGCTTCCTTTCTAACCAATGTTCAAATCGAACGACGTTCCCTAGTATAACAGGAAGGGCGCGGCGGCCGCTAGGTTCTCAAACGGAGGTTTTCCTCCCGCAGCCGGCGATTTCGCCGTTTCAGAACCCGATGCGCCGAATGAAAACTAGGCCGCGAGCCGGGGTGCATGATACGATCTCGTTGGAAAAGGCGAAAGCCGGCGGGCCGAAGGAAGAGGATGCGGGAGGCGGCGCGCCGAAGACGTAAGCGACAACCGGCGAACGGAGGCGGGACGATGCGCGAGCTGCTGACGCGGAATCACTTTCGTCTGCTCTTATGGGCGGGGATCGTGTTTACGCTGATCATCATTCCCTTTTCCTTGTTTTTGTCCAACCAATTTTCGAAGTACGCGCATTCGCAGATGGATTTGTTCCATCGCGATAAGGTCGTCCATACGGCGAGCCAAACCGAATTCATTCTGAACAAGCTGAAGTCGTACGGATTGAACATGTACGAGGACCGAACGATTCAGGGCTGGCTCCAGCGAGAGCGGCCGGATCCGCTGGCGGACATGGAGGTGCTGAATACGCTGACCACCTTCATGTCCACGGAGCCGTTCATTCGGCGAGCGTATTTGATAAACCTCCGGACGCGCCAAGCGTTCGACTCGCAGACGGGGGTCACGTCGTTCGAGGCATTCCGAGACCAGGTCATGTTGAAGCGGGTGCAAGAGCAGCAATCCTTGTTCCTACAATTTCAACCGCACGAGGTGCAAGGCGACGCCCATTTGTCCTTGGTCGTCCCTTCGACGCCAGCGAAGCGGGATATCCGCGGATACTTGGTGCTCCTGCTCGACAATCGCGCGCTGCAGACCCACCTGCTAGCGCATAACGAGGAGTTGGGCACGAACCTGATCGTGCTGGACGAGGAGGGGCGCAACGTCTTGGGCGGGGAGGGAAGCGGCGAGTCGATCGCCGCCTTGCTGAGCGGGGCGCAAATCCACGGGGCGGCGCCCGCGGTGGTCGAATTCGAGACGGGGCGGCGATTGTTCGTGAACTCCGCCGTTATGCCGTCGCAGAAGTGGACCGTGCACTCCCTGACCGAGATGAGGAGCTTTCGGAGCCAGGCGGATTCGTTCCAACGGCGTATCGTCATGTATTCGCTGCTGCTGCTGGTCCTGCTGCTGACGGCCGCCATGTGGAATTCGAGGCGCGCCGTCCGGCCGTTCCGGCATCTGGCGGAGCAGCTGCAGCGGAAGTTCAACGCCGACGCCGGCCAATCGTCCGCGCCGCCCGTCGTCCGCGACGAATACAGCATGCTCAAATACGGGATCGAGAAGCTGTCCAATCAGGTCGACGAGATGAACGTATCGCTGCGGGATCGGCAAGGCATCGTGAAGGCGGAATATTTGCGCCAATGGGTGCTTCAGGGACGGCTCGGCCGCGCGGTGAGGGGAGAGATCGCCGAAGCGACCGACCTCTTCGCGAAGGAGAAGCTTCGGCTCGCGGTGATCAAGATCGAGTCGTACCATGCTTTCGCCGAACGCTACGATTTCGAGTCTCGGCGCCTGTTCACCTACGCGCTGTGTAATATCGCGGAAGAAGTCGTCCGCGGCGAAGGCGGGGCGTTCGAGGCGGTCGATTTCGCCGGGGACCACATCGTCCTGCTGATCGGGCTGGACCGCGCCGAGTCCGACATCAAGGCGATCCTCGAGGCCGTCAAGAAACACGTTCGCCAGTACATCCGGGTGAACATCGTCATCGCGGTCAGCGACGCGAAGGACATCGACGACGATCTTCGAGCGGTATACGACTTCGTGCTCGAGTTGACCTTGCTGAAGTTCATCAACGGAAGCGACCGGATTTACACCGAAGGCGATTACGAGCGTTACGTACATATGATGGACCCCGTCGTCGAACGGAAGGGCGTCGAGAAGCTGCTGGCGTCGGTGAAAGCCGGCAACGGCGAACAAGTCGTCGAGTCGTTGGATGAGCTGTTCGGTCAGCTCGCAGCGATGAAGTTTTCGGAGTGCAAGGTGCAGTTGACCGTACTGTTGTTTTCGGTCGTGAAGGAATTCGAGAAGCTGTCAGCCCTCCAGGGGGTGGACGGGATCGAGAAGCAGCTCGCCGGATTTCCGACGCTGCAAGACTTAAGGAGATGGCTGGAGCAAGAGCTGCTGGAAATTATGGAACGGCTGAGCAGCAGGCAGGGGTCCGACCGCAAGGGGAAGCTGGCCCAGGAGATGGCCGCGTACATCGCTTATCGGATTCACGACCCGATGCTGTCGGCCGAGGACGTGGCGGAGCACGTCTCGTTGTCCGCCAAGTACGTGAGGCAAATCTTTATGGAAACCCATCATCAGTCGCTGTCGGCGTATATGCTCGATCTGCGGGTCAATAAAGTGAAGGAGCTCCTGGTCACGACGGCGCTGTCCGTGTCGGATATCGGGGAGCGGTCCGGCTTTCTGACGAAGAGCCACTTCTTCACGGCGTTCAAGAAAGCGACGGGCGTGACGCCGAATCAGTACCGCCAACAGCATTCTTCATGAGGGGAGGGGTCGGAGTGGCCTTACGACAATCGTTGCTCGCAAAGGGTGCGACTTGGGCGCTTTCTATCCTCTTGACCGCCGGATGCGCGAACGAAACGGGACCGGCGGCGGTTCGGGGCGTGTCCCCTGCGGCGCCTATGACGCCAACGACGCTGAACATCATGGTGCCCGGCGACCGTTCCCCGGACTTCGACCTCGTGATGGAGGAAGCGGAGCGCCGCATGGCGGAGGAAGGGCTCCACCTCGATATTCGGATGGAGTTCGTGCCATGGAACGACTTCGGCACGCGATCCGAGGTCGCGCTCGCTTCCGGGGAAGAGATCGATCTGATCTTCGACGCCCCGTGGCTGCATCTGAACGAGATGATCGCGAGCGGATATTACGAGCCGCTGGACGTCCTGCTGGAGCAGTACGGAGAGACGATCGTCGCGAAGCGACCCAGGCAGATGTGGGACGCGAATCGAAGCGCAGGGCGCGTGATGGCGATCCCGCTCGGCGTCAGTCACGTAATGAGCCATTCGTATTTCATTCGTAAGGACGTTCGGGAATCTCTCGGCGTCCCGCCGATCCGCACGTACGAAGAGCTGCTTCGATTCGCGTATCTCGTGAAGGAGAAGGCGCCGGAGGTCGTACCGCTGATCGCGGGAGGAACGAGAAGCCAACAATTGTACAGTCAGGCCGCCTTCCGCCATTACTTCGACGATACCGATATTCGACCGACGCAGGCGTTGGACAGCAGTCTGATGCTGTACTACCGACATAATGACGGGAAGGTGCACAATGCGTTCAAGGAGCTCGATTCGCCGGTCCGGACATGGGTAGAGGAAGCAAGGCGCTTGTACGTCGATGGCATCATGCATAAGGACGTGCTGGGGATCAAGGATTTTCAGGAACCCGGAGCATCCGGCGCCGTTGCGATCTTCCCGACAGGCTCCTTCCATGTCGGAGAGATCGCGCAAGAGAAGCTCCGGGAGACCGTGCCGGACGGAGAGCTCGAGCGCGTGACGTTCTTCGACGATACGCCCGGAGCGAACGTCTCGGACTTCGGACAGTGGAATTTCATCGCGGTCCCGGTCGTGAGCAAACACAAGGAGGAAGCCGTCCGGTTCTTGAACTGGGCGAACGAGAAGCGGAACTACGACTTGCTCGCCTACGGGCTGCAAGACACGCATTGGAAGCCGCTCGAAGGGAATAAGTTCAAACTGCTGGATACCGGCTACAATCAACCGGCCTTCGTCTGGATCTGGAACCCGACGGACGATCGCCTCTTGGCGGATGACGCAAGAACGGAGGAGCTGACGCGCTTCATCCGCAACGCCGACAACTTCACGCCGGACGTACTGACCGGCTTCGAATTCGACGGCTCCTCGGTGCAGGCGGAGCTGGACCGTTACAACCGAATCGAAGCGGAGTATTATACGCCCTTGTTCAACGGCGTAATCGACCCTGCGTCGGCTTGGGCGGCGTTCGAGGCGGAGGCGGGGCCGTCGCTGGAGGCGATCGAGCGCGAGCTGCAGAGGCAAGCGGATGCGTATATGAGGAAGTAAAGACGGAACGATGGAAAAAGGCGATCCCGGAGCACGGGCAGGTCCCCCTAGGAGGATGCGGCGCGTGACGGGAAGCCGCGCCCATACAACTGGATAAAAATTCATAATAACCCAACTAAATACTGAAAGGAGTGATGCCGACCTACCCAGCTTCGTTCGTTTCAAGTCGATCTGATCAAAGAGGGAGATGTGAACTCGTCATGAATTTCGTCAAACGCTCGGTCAGTCTGATTCTCGCTTGCGCGGTCGGCGCCGCGGGGCTGCTGCCTGCCGCGTCGGCGGCGTATTTGCCGAAGCGCGATCCTCGTTCGAATTTCGCTTCTAACATTGCTCTCATCTATACGGGCTATTACGACCCGGCGAACTACGACGGCGTACCCGTCGGAGATTACGACAAGGACAAGTTTATGCCGTACGTCGGATATTTGGACGAACGGGGCAAGGCGCAGGACGACTTCTTCGATACATTCTTGATCTTGAGTCTGCAATCCCCGCACGGAGGCAGCCTGCATCGATGGTACGACTGGGTTCCGAACTCGGTGCCGGGCCGGCTGCAGGATTGGCAGTACGCCATGGAGAGGCCCTTCGCGAAGAACCTGCAACTGGACGCGTTGGAGCAGGCGGCGAAACAAGTCGGGCGCGACCTCGGCGAACCCGACAAGCAAGTGAACGTATACTTGACGATTCCGTTCCCGGATCCGCAAAGCCGCGACTTCGGCGATTTCGACGGCGACGGCGCGTCGGACGATCTAAGCAGCCTGGAGGAGAGGAACGCGCTCGTTCGCTGGTATATCGACGAGATGACCGAGCGCTTCGAGAGCCGGGATTACGAGCACTTGCGACTGGCGGGCTTCTATTGGCTGCAGGAGGACCTGGACACGACCGTACCGGGAGAGCGGGAGAACGTCATGGCGACCGCCGACTACTTGCGGGAGCGCGGGATGCGCTTGGGGTGGATTCCATGGTCCGGGGCCGGCGAGAAGGGGAACGGCGACCGTCACGGGTACGACTTTACGATCGTGCAGCCGAACCACTATTTCAACGCGGACACGACGATCGAACGGATCGAGGAAACCGCGGAGCTGTCGCGGAGCAGCGGGCAAGGCGTCGAGATCGAATTCGACCAACGCGCCGCGGAAAGCCCGTATTACCGTCAAGTCCTCTACAACTATCTGATCGGGGGCGTGAAATACGGGTACATGACGGAGTCGATCTTGGCCTATTACCAGGACGTCTACGCGATTTACGATTTTTACCGCCATCGGAGTCCGGTCGGGCGCGAGCTGTACGACGACATCTATCGCTTCGCGAAAGGGACGTTCGTCGCGCCGACTGGCAACGTCGAGGGCAGAGTGCTGGACGCGGAAGGGCGGCCGATCGCCGGCGCGACGGTGACCGGCGAAGACGGGTACGCCGCCGCGACCGATGCGGAGGGACGCTTCGCGGCGAACGATCGCTTCGCGATCCTTCAGACGTTCGCCGTCGCGAAAGACGGGTACCAGAGCCGGACGGTGCGGCTGCAGGCGTCGGAAGGAACGACGATCCGCAAGGATATCGCGTTGGCGCGCAGCGGCGGTCCGGTGATCGAACGATACGCCGTCGCGGATTTCGAAGGAAGCTTCGACGTAGGCGGGAACGGGGTCGTGTCCCGGTCGTTCGAGGCGGCGCCGGAGTTCGTGTATGCGGGCGCCCAATCGCTTAAGGTCGGGTACCCTAGCGGCTGGGGACCGGTGCGCGCGTTCATCGATTCAAGCTCCGAGGCGTTGGCCGATTCGGACCGGCAATTCGTGAACTACGAGAACACCGATTGGAGCGGCTACGACGCGATAACCATGGAAGTGTACAACGCCACGAACGCGGAGCAGACGCTCGATATGGAGTTTATGTACGACCGGTACAGCTGGGGGTCTTCGAGGGTGAAGCAAGTCCTCCTCTCGCCCGGGCAATGGAACCATGTGGAGATTCCGCTGCGCGAGCTGCGGGAGGCGGGCGTGAACCTGAGCAATGTAATCCGGCTTTCTTTGCGCATGAGCGAATTCGCGACGGACGGAGCGACGATGTATTTCGACGACATCGCGCTGCTGAAATACGAACGTCAGGATCAGCCGGCGGACACCTATGCGGCGCTTCCGTCGACGGTGCCGACGATGGACGTCGGCGCCCGTTGGACGCCGGTCGTGAAGGACCGGTCCGCGATGGACGCGCAAGGGAGGCCCGCCATCGTCCCGGACGCCGCATTCGAATCCTCCGACCCCTCGGTCGTCGAGGTGCGGCCGGACGGAACGCTGCAGGCGCTCGCGCCGGGACGGGTTACGCTGCGGGCCGTCGCGAACGGCATCGAAGCCGAGTCGACCGTAATCGAAGTGTCGGGACGGACGTTCCACGAGCTGAAGGGCGGGCGCTCCAAGCTGTCCCCGGGCGACGCCGCTCCGATCTCGCTTCGCAGCTTCTTCGATAACGGCTACCTGATTCCGTGGGAAGAAGCGACGTACCGCTGGTTCGTCGACGGGAACGCCGTCGCCTTGAACGACAAGCTGCGGCCCAACGGTACCGTCGTCGCGAACGAGAAGACGTTGATCGGCGTTCGGAACGGCAGCGCGAAGGTGTCCGTCACGATCGAATACAACGGCAAGTCGGAGACGTTCGAGCGTCTGGTCGTCGTGACGCCGAACCCGTAAGCAGGCACCGACAGAATACAACCAAATTTTTACAAAAGGGTGATCGCGAATGCAACGAAACATGACAAAACCGTTCAAATTAGGTCGCGCCGCTTTGGCGCTGCTGTTCGCGTCGGCGTTAGGCGTCTCGGCTTGCTCCAACGCGACCTCGTCGAAGGAAACCGTGGAAATTCAATTTTGGAACCCGTTCACGGGCGACACCGCGGCGGTCGTCGACGACATCGTGGAGAAGTACAATGCGAGCCAGACGAACATCTCCGTCAAGTCGCTCAGCAATCAAGACCCGCAGAAGCAATTGACGGCAATATCCGGCGGCAACGCGCCGGACTTGGTCATTACGTACTGGAACAACGTCGGACCTTGGTCCGAAGCGGGAGCCGTGCAAAACCTGGAAAGTCTCGTGCAGTCTTCGGATTTCGACGCGTCTCGGATCATTCCGGCCGCGCTGGACCGCATGAAGGTCGACGGCGAAATTCACGGCTTCCCGATCTCCATGAGCATGGCCAACAAGCTATTCTACAATAAGAAGGCGTTCGCCGACGCCGGCCTCTCGGCGCCGCCGGAGACGCTGGAGCAGATGTTCGAGTACGCGAAGCGGCTCACGAAGAAAGACGGCGCCGGCAACCTCACGCAGATCGGATTCATTCCGGACTATCCATGGATCGATAATGTCTTCTGGCCGATTATCTTCGGCGGCTCATGGGACGACGGCAACGGGAAGCTGACGGCGAACCAGAAGGCCAACGTCGATTCGATCGCTTACCAGGCGCAGTATTATCAGGAATTCGGCGTAGACGGCATCAATAAATTCAAGTCCGGCATGGGACAGATGAATACGCCGCAAGATCCGATCATCACCGGCGATTTGGCGATGATGATCGGGTGGGAGAACTGGTATAACGACAAGCGCGGCGAGAACGGCGAAATCGGCGTCGCTCCGTTCCCGTATCCGGAAGCCCGGCCGGAATTGAAACAGTCAGGCATGGTCAGTCCGGTGGCGATGTTTATTCCGTCGAAGTCGAAGCGCCAAGAGGCGGCATGGGAGTTCATGCAATATTTGCTGTCCGAGGAGGTGCAGATCGAATATGCGATTCGAAACAAGACGATTCCGGTACTGCTCGGGGCGCTGGACAATCCGGAACTGACGGAGAATGAATCGACGGCGTCGCTGAAGGAGTTTTTCGAAAGCGCGAAGAGCCCGAACCTGAACGGCTTCCCGAACAGCATCTATATCAACGAATACTTGCAAGCGTTGAACGAGGAGACGGAGAAGGCGATCAAAGGGCAAATCTCGGCCCAAGAAGCGATGGATGCGGTCGTCGCGAAGATGCAGCCGAAGGCGGACGCCGCGAAGAAATAAAAGAACGGGCGGCAGCGGAAACGGTTGGGCGGCTGCTCGCCGTTTCCGCTCGTTCCGCGCGGATAGGGAGGTGTCGACGATGATCGGCAATGCCATCGGGATCCGAAAGCGCGAGCGGAAGCGGCTCCTCGTCGGATTGTGCTTCATCAGCCCTTGGCTGATCGGATTGATTCTTTTTCAATTGTACCCGATATTGTCTTCTTTCTATTACAGCATGACGAATTTCAACTTGTTCCAGCCGCCCGAGTGGATCGGATTCGGCAATTACGCGGAGATGGTTCGGGACGAGAAGGTATGGCTCTCCTTGTACAATACGTTGTTCATGGCCGTGTTCGGCCTGTTTCCCCACCTGGCGTTCGCTCTCGCGATCGCGCTGCTGCTGAACAAGAACGTTCGCGGGCAGTCCGTCTATCGGACGATCTACTTCCTGCCGACGCTGGTGCCGACGGTCGCGGCGACGCTGCTATGGATGTGGCTGTTGAACGCCCAATACGGGCTGATCAACGAACTGCTCGGTCGAATTGGGCTGCCGCAGCCGGTCTGGCTGCTCGATCCGCTGTGGACGAAGCCGTCGCTGATCATGATGGGCTTCTGGGGAACGGGGACGACGACGATCATGTATTTGGCCGCGCTGCAAGAGGTTCCCAAACTCTATTACGAAGCAGCGGAAATCGACGGCGCCAACGCCTGGCATAAATTCAGGCATATTACGCTGCCCGCGATTTCTCCGATGACGCTGTTCCATGTCATTATGGGACTGATCGGCGCGCTGCAACTGTTCACGCAAGGCTATGTCTTTACCGAAGGGAACGGGCAAGCGATGGGAGGACCCGAGAATTCGCTGCTCTTCTTCGCCATCTACTTGTACCAAACCGCGTTTTCCTTCTTGAAAATGGGGTATGCCTCCGCGCTGGCGTGGCTGCTGTTCCTCATCGTCTTCCTGCTGACGGTCGTCGTGTTCAAGACGTCGGCGAGATGGGTGTACTACGGAGGTGAACGCTGATGGCCGGAACCCGCGCCGAACGGCCGAAGGCGTCCGCCCATACGATGCTTGTCCTGATCGGCGCCCTATTTTTGATGCCCTTCGTCTGGCTGCTGATCACGTCGCTGAAGACGGACGAGGAGATTTTCGTCGTCCCCGTCCGGTGGTGGCCGAGCGAGCTGCAATGGAACAATTACGTCGAGGCCATTCAAGCGATCCCGTTTTTCCTTTACACGTTCAACACGGTTTGGATCGCGGCGCTATGCGTCGCGGGCGTCGCGGCGATCGCTCCGCTCGTCGCCTACGGCTTCGCCAGAATCGACTTCAAGGGCCGGAACGTATTGTTTTTAATCATGATGAGCACGTTGATGCTTCCGTTCCAAGTGACGATGATTCCGATTTACGTCAGCTTTAACAAGGTAAACCTTGTAGATTCGTATTGGCCGATCGTGCTGTCCTCGTGGTTCGGGACGGGGATGGCATACTATATTTTCTTAATGAGGCAATTTTTCATGGGCATCCCGTACGAGCTGACCGAATCGGCCAAAATCGACGGGGCGTCGGAGTTTCGAATTTTCGCCGGAATCATGCTCCCGCTTTCGAAACCCGCGATCTTGACCGTGGGGCTGTTCACCTTCCTCGGCGCCTGGGGGGACTTCCAAGGCCCGTTGATTTACCTGAACGACCCGGACAAGTGGACGCTCTCGATCGGCCTGAAGCAGTATATTCGCGAAAATACGGTCGCTTGGGGCCAGCTGATGGCGGCCTCCACCTTGTTCACGCTGCCAATCGTCGTTCTGTACTTCTTCGTGCAGAAGAAGTTCATCGAGGGCATCTCGATCACGGGCATGAAGTAAATGAGAATCGGGCGGGAGGTCTAGCGATGCAAAACAAAAACATAGCGATCATCACCGCGGAATCCAGCGATTTGTCGGAATTGATGCTGGCCTTCGAACCGACGGCGACGCTCATCAAGCCGGGGGAGGTGTCTCGGTACGACTTGGATCGCTTCGAAGCGATCGCCCTGCTGGGAGGCGTCTCGGACAAACCGCTGCTGCTCGCCCCGGAAGAGAGACTTCTGGTGGAGAAAGAAATTCGCAAGGGCAAGCGCGTGTTCGCCGAATACGCGGCCAGTATCGGCCACATGTATGCATCTCCGCCGCAGAGCACGCGGTTCGAGCGCTTGGTTTATTGCGCGGAGAGCCCTGACATAGACGGATTGACCTTAGGCGACGTGCTGGACGACCAGAGCGGCATGCGGATCAAGCCCCACGATATCGCGTGCTCCCACGGGAGACCGATCTTAACATTCGCCTCGGTGAACGCTCACGGCTTCGTGGAGGTGAGCGACGAGATGCTTGGCCGAATTTCCGATCGGGCGTTATGGTTCGAGGAGCCGGATCGGCTTCTGGTCTGTTCGTTCCGCTTATGCCGGTTCCGAAAGGCAAGGTTCGCGCCGCATCGAAAGGTCGCCGCGTTGATCTCGTACATTCTCGGATGGTTCTTTCGTACGAAGGTCGACTTGGGGCCGATGCGCGCGGCTTATTCCTTCGTTCATGCGGACGGCGGCTCGGCGACGCTCGAGAGCAGAATCGCGCACAGCGTCGAGCGTGCGATGGCGTGGTTCGAAAAGTCGGGCGTGCTGCGCGACGAAGGCCGCGGCGGCGTGTGGGAGGGCATGGGGACGGAGATCGCGCCGGACGGGACGCAACGCGTCAGCGCGATCCGCCGCGTCGATTGCATCGGCGAAGCGGCCCTGCCGTACTTCCTGAATTATCTGTACGCCTCGAACGAGCGGGACTTGCTTGTTTCCGAGCGGCTTCACGATTACGTGTTCGATTACTTTTTGAATAAGGAACCGGGCGAGCTATACGGCATGATGCGTTGGACGGAGGAGGCGTGGGGCGTCTGTTATCAAGACGATGTCGCGCGCGCGCTCATCCCGCATCTGCTGAAGTGCTTATATACCGGTTCCCGGTATCGGCTGGACGAGGCGGCGGACGCGCTTCGCTTCCTAGTAAAGACGACGGGAACCGACGGGACGCGGGTGTTCCGGACCGACAACCTCGCGCTTACCGAGGAGAAGCTGCGGGCGCTGCGAAGCGAGCCGGGACGGCTGCCTTCGGCGCACTACAACGGGTACTATTGGGCGGCTTTGTTTTTGGCTTACAAGCTTACGGGGGAACGCGCCTTTCTCGAGACCGGCGTTCGCGGCATGAAGACGCTCCTGGACGTGTACCCGGACACCGTTCGAGAGCAGAGCCAAACGCAAGAATATTGCCGGCTCATTCTCCCGCTGGCCTGGATGTACTGGGCGACGGGGGAGGAACGGCATAAGGAATGGCTGTATCGGGTCGCGGAAGACCTGCAGTCTTTCAAGCATCCGTCCGGCGCCTACCTCGAATGGGACGAGGGATATCAAGCCGCGATGCGGCACGGGATGGGCGAGGGGGAGAGCTCCTTGCTGGCCAAGAACGGCGATCCGGTCGCCGATCTGCTCTACTCGAACAATTGGCTGCCGATCGCGTATATGCAGGCGTACTTCGTCACGAAGGACGAGTGGTTCTTACGCCGGTGGGAGGAGCATGCCGCCTTCCTCTTATCCGCGCAGCTCGCCGGCGACAATCCCCAGATCGACGGGGCATGGGCGCGGGCGTTCGACGTCGAGCTGCACGAAGTGTACGGCAATCCGGCGGACGCCGGCTGGGGACCGTGGGCGATCGAATCGGGGTGGACCGTCGCGGAGATCGCCTCCGGCTTATTGATGGGTCTCCTGAAGCATCGGCTGCGGCCCGCTTACGAGTGAAGGAAGAACAAACAACATAGGGGATGTCTTCGAGTAGCGAGCTACGCGGGGACGGCCCTTTTTTTTGCAAAAAAAAGACCGCCTCTGAGGCGGCCATCCCATAACGTCAAGCGGACGCTTGCTTCGCGTCTTGCCCTTTGTCCTTGCCGTGGGGCTTCTCCTTCTCCTTCGACTGGCGAAGCTCGCCGCCCCTCGGCAAGTCCATGGCGCACTCGCCTTTGAAGACGGCGCCCTCGGAGACGTGCAGCGAACCCGCGTTGATGTTGCCGAGGACGCGCCCCTTGCTGGTGATCGTCATCTTGCCCTTCGCAATGACGCTGCCCTCGATCGTCCCGGCGTTGAATACGCTGCGGGCGGCGATGATGGAGCGTACGATGCCTTTCTCCCCGATGGTGACGTCACCCGAGCATTCGATGTCGCCGACGACGCTTCCTTCGATGCGCAGACTCGCCGTGGTCACGATTTTGCCCTCGACGATCGTGCCTTCGCCGATGAACGTGTCGGTGGCGCTTACGTTGCCCGACGATGATTTGCGTTTGCCGAACATGGCCCGTCAACCCCTCTCCTGCGGATGGTCAGTCCACATCTACTATATGAGAAAGGGGGCTCGTTTAGACGCGAATCGCTAGACGTTCGCGTCGGCCGCCTCGACGAAACGAGCGCGCGCTTCTTTATAACAGCGGCGGCAAACCGGCAAATAGCTTTCGTTGCCGCCGATCTGAATTTGTTCGCCGTGGAAGACGGGGATGCCGTCCTTGTACCGCATGTTCATCAGCGCCTTCCGATTGCAGTACCAGCAGATCGTCTTAATCTCCTCGATTTTGTCGGCCCAAGAGAAAAGCGCCGTGCTGCCCGGGAATAGACGCCCCAAGAAATCGGCGCGCAGGCCGTAGCATAAGACGGGGATCTTTAGGCGATCCACGATTTCGGTGAGCTGGAGCACTTGCGCCTCGGATAGAAATTGCGCTTCGTCCACGATGACGCAATCGGGCATCGCTTCGCGGGTCAACAGGGCCATATCCGTGTCGTCGCCGACGATCGTCGCTTCCTTATGCAGGCCGATGCGGGACGTGACGACGCCTGTGCCGTACCGCGAGTCGATCGAAGGGGTGAAGAGGAGCACGGACTTGCCTTGTTCCTCGTAATTGTGGGCCACGCGCAGCACCTCGATCGATTTGCCGCTGTTCATCGTGCCGTATCGGTAATACAATTGTGCCATGAGTGACTTCCTTTCGTCGCCTTCGCGCAAGTCCATTAATTATAGCAAATAATTTCGAGCAGAGGAGTTTTTACAGAAAATGTCCCGCGAACGAGAGCTTATCGAACGCACGCATCAAGCGTTGGGCCGTCCGGTCACGCGTTCGTCTTTAGTCGAAGATTTCCGCCGTCTCGGCGTCGAAGAGGGCATGACGCTGCTCGTCCATTCCGCCATGTCGACGGTCGGTTGGGTGGCCGGCGGCGCGCAGGCCGTTATCGAGGCGCTGCAGGGCGCGGTCGGCGAGAACGGTACGCTCGTCATGCCGACCCATACCGGTAATCTGTCCGACCCGTCCCGTTGGCAAAATCCGCCCGTCCCCGAGTCGTGGTGGGAGGCGATCCGCGCGGAGACGCCGGCCTTCGATCCG
This sequence comes from Paenibacillus sp., assembly GCF_031177825.1. Classification (GTDB taxonomy): domain Bacteria; phylum Bacillota; class Bacilli; order Paenibacillales; family YIM-B00363; genus Paenibacillus_AE. Next base: position 32,806 of record NZ_JAPSKE010000003.1, read on the forward strand.
GACGTCACCCCGGTGTACGGCATGGGCGTCATCCCGGAGACGTTCCGGCGCATGCCCGGCGTCCGCCGGAGCCGCCACCCGCAACTGTCGTTCGCCGCACGGGGCCCGAAGGCGGAGGCGGTGCTCGCCGGCCACGGCGAGGACCCGGATCGCCTGGCCGAGCCGCTCGGGGATGCGTCGCCGATCGGGCGGGTTTACGAGCTCGGCGGGTACGTGCTGCTGCTCGGCGTCGGCTACGAGAACAATACGTCGCTGCACCTGGCGGAATACCGGGCGAAATACGGCCCGAAGGCCGTCGAAACGTGCCAGGCGCCCGTCCTCGCGAACGGCGAGCGCCGCTGGGTGCGGTACGTCGATCTGGCTTTCGACACGGACGACTTCGCGCGCATCGGCGCGGAGTTCGAACTCGACGCCGGGCTCGTCCGCAGCGGCCGAGCGGGTATGGCGCCGACGCGCCTCATGCCGCAGCGGCCGCTCGTCGATTACGCGGCGAGTTGGATGGAGCGGCATCGAGGGGAAAATCCGGCGCCGAGCGCGTAACTTTTTTTCCGCGGTTGACGTCTTTAATAATTGGCAGGGTTTACCGATAGTATAGGTAACCATTAACCAGCTATAGAGAGAAGCAGGAGGAGAAACCGAGAGATGTCGTTCGTTCCCATGCAACGCAGCAGGATATTCATCGCGCTACTATTGCTTATTTCGATGATTTCAGGGGTGCTCGCCTCCCCGGCGAAGGCCGCCGAAGTCGTGACGGCTTTGGAAATCGAGAACGGCGACGAGGTGCACTTGTACGTCGATCATAACACCGCGCAGCTGAAGGCGCTCGCGACGCTCGAAGGCGTCTCGACGAAGAAGGACGTCACGGCGACGGCGGTCTGGGCGACGACGAGCGCGACGGTCGTCAAGGTGGACAAGGGGAAGCTGACGCCGGTGGGCGCCGGCGCCGCCAAGGTGACGGCGAAATACGAAGGCAAGACGGTGACCGTGAACGTGAAGGTCGACTTCTTGTACGAAGCCGTTCGGCTGAACGTGGACGGAACCGTCGCCGTCGAGCTGCAGGATCTGCCGCTCGGCCTGACGGCGAGCGCGGTCGAGAGCGACGGCGCGTTATTCGACGTGACGACCGCGGCGGTCTGGTCGTCGAGCGACCCGGCGGTGGCGACGGTCGACGACGGCAAGGTGCAGCTGTTGAAGAAGGGCACGACGACGATCACGGCGAAATACAAGGGCCGCAGCGACTCCGTGACGTACACGGTCACTTCGCCGTATAAGGCGCTGGACCTCGAGTACGACGGCGAATACGAGTTTACGGTCGGACAAGCTCCCGTCCAGCTGGACGCGATCGCCACGCTGTTGAACGATCTGAGCGAGACGGTGAACGACAAAGCCGTCTGGTCGTCCTCGAATTCGGCGGTCGTCTCCGTCGAAGACGGCAAGCTGACCTTCAAAAGCGCCGGGGTCGCGGACATTCAAGCAACGCGCTTCGGTCTTACGGCGAAGGCGAGCGTCGTGGTGCGGCTCCCGTACCAAGCGTTGATGCTGACGCCGGCGAAGCCGGTCCATATGTTCCTCTCGGACGCTCCGGTGCAGGTGGAAGCGCACGTCGCGAACGACTTCGCGAACAAGCTCGAAGTGACCGGCGAAGCGGAGTGGACGACGTCGAATCCGCTCGTCGTCTCCGTCGACGACGGCCTGTTGAAGCCGAGGGGCGCCGGCGCGGCGGAAGTCGTCGTGACGTACAAGGGGTTGCAGAAGAAGATCGAAGTGACGGTCATGCCGGTCGTGAACGGACTGCATCTCGACGAAACCGAGATGACGCTGTTCAAGGGCGAAGTCGCGGCGCTGCCAGACGTCTACGGCAAAGACTTGAACGGAACGGAATATTCGTTCGCGGACATCGCCGAGTGGACGTCGAGCGACGAGGCCGTCGTCGTCGTCGAGAACGGCAAGCTGAAGGCGAAGAAGCCCGGCGCGGCGACCGTCGCCATGACGATTCGCGGGGAGACGGACGCGCTGGAGGTGACGGTGCGGGAGAAGGCGCTTGCGCTGCTGCCGCAGACGTCCGCGTATTCGCTCGTTAGAGGCGAGACGACGGCGCTGCCGAAGGTGACGGCGCTGCTCGAGGACGGAACGGAGCTCGAGATTTCGGGCGCCGTCGAATGGACGACGTCCTCGCCGAACCTGCTGATCGCGGGAACGACGATGAAGGCGCTGTTGAACTCGAAGGTGACGCTGACGGGATCGTACTTGAACAAGAAGATTACGATTCCGGTTACGATCGAGGACAAGATGACGAACGTCGTCGTCGAACCGACGGCGGTGACGCTGAACCCGAAGCGCAGCCAGACCATTAAGGTGACCGGCAAGGATTCGACCGGCAAGACGGTGACGCTGACCCGCAGCATCGTCTGGACGTCTTCGAATCCGTCCGCGGCGACCGTAAGCGGCTCGACCGTTCGCGGCGTCGCGGAGGGAGCCGCGACGTTGACCGCGACGTACCAAGGGCAGTCGCTCGCCGTCAGCGTCGCGGTCGAGCCGCGGCTCGAGAAGGTCGTCCTCTCCGAGAAGTCCGCGAAGCTCGCGGTCGGCGGATCGACGACGTTCGCGTTGACCGCTTATTACGACAACGGCGCGACGAAGGACGTCACGCATCTGGCGACGTGGACGTCGTCCAACGTCTCGGTCGCGTCCGTCGCGCTCGGAAAGACGAAGGGCCTCAAGAAGGGGAGCGTCTCCGTGAAGGCGAAGTTCGAAAACAAGACGGCGACCGCGCGCGTAACGGTCTCCTAAATCATTCATAGAAACCCGCCGGAGACGGCGGGTTTTTCTTTTGAATCGGAATTCGGCACAAAAGGTCAAAAAATAGGACGCTTTGTGAATGTCTTGCGGAAGAGGCCGAAGTCATAATGGTAGCAATGAAAGCGCCTTCCCGGGAGAAGAGAAAGAAGCACGAGCGCGGAGGTAAAAGATGAAGAGAAAGTCTTTGTTGTACCGCCAGCTACTATCGTACGTACCCGCTTTCTTTATCGTGATGACGTTTATTTTCTTCGTATTCTTTCAGATTCTCGGCGAACAGACCCGCAAAGAGGCGATCAAGGCGAACGAGTCGCTGCTGCTGCATGCATTGCGGACGACTGACGATTCCTTGAAAAAAATAGACGAAGCCTTGGTCGCCGAATTGTTGAACAACCCGGATTTATCCTCCTTCTTCGACGATGGCCGGAAGGATGACGTTGTACTGAATATGAAGGTCATCCGAGCGCTCACGCAGCTGAAAGTATCGAATCCGTCCGTCGACTCGCTCTACCTCGTTCGAACGCGGGACCATTTCGCCTTGAGCGCCGCGATTGCCTCGGAACTGCAAGACTATCCCGATTATGCATTCATAGAGCCTTATCTGGAAGTCGGAAACGATCTAGCGGGATGGACCGGGATTCGTACATTTCAGGAATTCAGCTTCAACGGTGCGGAACCGGTCGTCTCGCTCGTTCGCAAAGCTCCGTTCGTGACCGACGGGAAGGGCTTCGTCGTTGTCAACGTATCGGTCGAGACGATGGCCGGCCGTTTGAAAAGCATATACGATCCCGAGGTGAGCTTTCTTCGAATCCACGATGGGAACCGAAGCCCTATGGTCGACGTCTTCGATCCGAAATCGGGAGGAGAAAAGGTGTTTTCCACGCTGACATCGCCATACACCGGCTGGGTGTATGAGAGCGGTCTGGTCAACGGGAAGATGGTCTCCGTCGTCAATCAGCTGTATAATGCATGGTTTTGGATCGGCCTCGTCATGATCGCGGCGGGGTTATATTGGATCGTGTTCGTGACGCGCCGAAATTATAAGCCGGTCGAGCAGATCGTGTCGCGCATTCAAGCGTTCACGCAGACGAAGACGAACGCGCTGCTCCACGGGAATAACGACGACGAATTCGCCTTTATCGAAACCGCCATCGAAAGCTTGCTAGAGCAGTCCAATCAGTATCGGCAGCGGCATCATGCGGATCTGCCGATGAAGAAAGCGTATTTGTTCCAGCAATTGTTGGAGGGCCAGTTCCCCATCGACATGGAGCAGTGGGAGGCGTTGGAGCTTCCGGATTTGGAAAAGCGGCATGTCGTGAGCATCGTGGGCATTGATTCCTACGCGCAATTTTGCAATCGGTTTTCGCAGCGGGACCAAAACCTGCTCAAATTCGCGTTGCGAAGCGTCATTCATGAGATGGCTCAGCAGCATGGGACCGAAGTCTGGACGGAATGGCTGTTCCCAGATAAGTTAGGGATGCTATCGTCGGCAGAAGCGGGACCTGAATTCCAATGGCTTCAGGCGACGGCTCTATTGGAGCAAGCGCGCATCTGGGTGGAAGCGCATCTGAAGCTGACGATCTCGGCGGGAGTCGGGGGGATCGCTTCGGCGTATTCTCTTATCCCCGATTCGTACGAACAGGCGCGCGAAGCGCTCAATTATAATATGATTCTCGGCGATAACCGCGTCATCGCGTACGACCAAGTCGCGAAACAAGACAAGGGGAACGCGTTCGACTATTTGCACTTGATTCATTCGACGGCGCAATCGTTCCGGTTGATGAACGATCGCTGGCGGGAGCAGTTCGAAACCGTCCTTCGAACGATCGAACGGGATATGCTGAGCAACGACCAAATTTTGAATCTAGCGGATTATTTGATCTATTGTCTGGGGCGCGAGCTATCGCTCATGAACGCCGAGGTCCAAGAGTTATGGGGGCGGGAAGGGGAGCCGGCGTTGAAGGCTGCGCTTTCGCAGTCGGATACGTTCGATAGGATGGCGACGCGCTTCGGACAAGCGCTGGATTCGATCTACGGACAGCTGTCGGACATGTCGACGAGAAGGAGTCATGCCGCAACGATCCATAATATTCGCAGTTACTTGGAGTCGAACTTCGCGAATCCGGACGTATCCCTGGAACATGTCAGCGATCGGTTCGACTTGAATTGGAAATCGCTCAGCAAGATGTTCAAAGAAGAGACGGGGCATAAATTCGTCGATTACTTAATCGGGCTTCGGATCGTCCGAGCGAGAAAGCTTCTGGCGGAGACGAACCTTCCGATTCAAGACGTCGCCGCCGAGGTCGGGTATACGAATGCGATATCCTTCGGGCGGATGTTCAAGAGGGTCGTCGGGATGACGCCGGGGGAGTATCGGGAGCGGGCGGACCGGACAGGGGAAGAATGAAACGACCGAGTCCCGCAAGGGGATAATCCCTTGCGGGACTTTGCATTGGGGCGAAGAGGAAAAAAGTTTATAAGCGAAAAAACATTGGGTTCCCCGACTTCGATCGCTTCGGCGCGTCGTTAGGCCTCCGGAGGAATTACGTTGCGCCGGGAATCTTGTTTATTGAGCGAAGCCGCCGGGACTCTATAGAATGGGGCCAGACCCAACGAAAAGGAGAGCGGCCCGATGGCAGACACCGTCAACGATGCGGCAGCGATGCGGCAGCCCCATGCGTATCCGAGGAAGTCCCGCGTTTCCGCCGTAAGGAAGTGGAAGAGGCATTGGCAGTACTACTTGCTCGTCGCCCTCCCCCTTCTCTACATCTTGATTTTCAAGTATATTCCGATGTTCGGCGTACTGATCGCGTTCAAGGAGTATAACGTCGTTCAAGGCATTCTAGGCAGTCCCTGGGCAGGGCTCGATTATTTCAAGCAAATATTCGATACGCCGTTTATTTGGGATTACTTCAAGAACACGTTAGAGATCTCCTTATACGGCATGCTTGTCGGATTTCCGGCGCCGATCGCGTTGGCGCTGGCCCTGAACGAAATTCGCAACGGCCGATTCAAGAAGACGGTCCAGATGGTCACTTATGCGCCATATTTTATTTCCACCGTCGTCATCGTTTCGATCCTGATCGTCAATCTTTCGCCGAATACCGGACTGATGAGCAGCCTGTTCCGAAGCTTGGGGCTCGAGCCGATCGATTTCATGGGCAAGCCGGGATGGTTCACGTCGATCTATGTTTGGTCCGACGTATGGCAATTCGTCGGGTATGGCGCCATCATCTACATCGCCGCATTGGCCGGGGTGAATCCGGAATTGTACGAAGCGGCTAAGGTAGACGGAGCGACTCGTCGACAGAAGATCGTCCATATCGATCTGCCGAGCTTGGTTCCGGTCATGGTCATCTTGCTCATCTTGAACATGGGCAATGTCATGAGCGTCGGCTTCGAGAAAATGTATTTGATGCAGAACCCGCTCAATCAGGCTTCTTCGGAGGTGATTTCGACTTACGTGTATAAGGTCGGACTCCTGGAAACGAATTTCAGCTTCTCGGCCGCCGTCGGTTTATTGAATTCAGTCATTAATTTCATATTGCTCGTACTCGTCAATTTCATCGCCAAAAAAGTTTCCAGCACGAGCTTATGGTAGGGGGATTCGTATGAACAAATCGGCCATCCGAGAGTCGGCGTCCGATCGCCTGTTCCTTCTGGCGGTTTACCTTTTTCTCATCGCCGTCCTTCTCGCGATCTTGCTTCCGCTTATGCACATCGTCAGCGCATCGTTCAGCGCGCCGGCCGCCGTCACCTCGGGCCAAGTGTGGCTGCTGCCGGTGGAGCCGACCCTCGTAGGGTATCAGGCCGTGTTTCAAAACGCCAATATCGTCACCGGTTTCGTCAATTCGTTGTTTTATACGGTGACGGGGACGCTCGTCAATGTGGCGTTCACGGTCATGCTCGCTTATCCGTTAGCCCGAAAGACGTTCCAAGGACGAAGCGTCATGATGATCGCGATCGTGTTTACGATGTTTTTCGACGGGGGGCTCATTCCGAATTATTTGCTCGTCAAATCGCTCGGCTTGTTGGATACCCGATGGGCGATGATTTTGCCGGGGGCGTTGGCCGTATTTCAGGTGATCATCGCCAGGACGTTCTTCCAGACGACGATTCCGGACGAACTCGCCGAAGCGGCCGATATCGACGGGTGCACCGATATGAGGTTTTTCTTGAGCGTCGTTCTCCCGTTGTCTAAGCCGATATTGGCCGTACTGACGCTGATGTATGCGGTGGGACACTGGAATACGTATTTCAGCGCTTTGATTTATTTGAAGGACAGCGCGTTGTATCCGCTGCAAATTTTCCTTCGGGAGATTTTAATCTTGAACAGCTCGGATTCGGATATGTACACCAATATGAACCAAATGCTGGTCCGACAAGGATTGAAGGATATGCTGAAATATTCTTTGATCGTCGTTGCGAGCGTACCCGTACTGATCATCTACCCGTTCGTGCAAAAGTATTTCGTCAAAGGGGTAATGATCGGATCTTTGAAAGGGTAACGCGATGGGCCGGCGAATGGACGGAGGTGATGTCGGAACCCGATCCTCGGCGGACGGCTGTGTAGTTCAAGGGTGTCGCGCATGTTAAAACAAGGAGGAATTTTGTTGAAAACGAATATGAGATCGATCGCGAGTTTGATCCTGGCGGCGGCATTCGCGCTGTCCGCTTGCAGCAACGGCAACGGAGGCGTCGACGACGCCGGTTCGCAGCAACCGAACGAGACACAACCGTCGAACGCGGCGGAAGCGTCGAACGGAACCCAGGCGTCGAGCGAGCCCGTAACGGTGACCGTGTTCGCTCCGCAAACCGAAGGGATCCAGAAGTTGGACGAGAACCGGTTCTCCAAGCATCTGGAGGAACGGCTGAACATCAAATTCGATTGGGAGATAACCCCGTACAATGTGTTCGGAGACAAGAAGATGCTTCTGCTCGCTAGCGGGGACTATCCATCGGTCATTCTCGACGCCGGCATGTCGAAAGCGGATCTTATCAAATACGGCAAACAAGGCGTACTCCTTCCCCTTAACGACCTGATCGATCGGTATGCGCCGAATATTAAACAAGCGATGGAAGAGATCGATTACTTGAAACCGGCCATGACCGCGCCCGATGGAATCATTTACGCCTTGCCGAAGGTGAACGAATGCAAGCACTGTACGTTCGGCCACAGAATGTGGATCAATACGGCTTGGCTGGAGAAGCTGGGACTCGCGATGCCGACGACGACGGACGAGTTTTATGAGGTGCTGAAAGCGTTCAAAGAACAAGATCCGAACGGCAACGGTCAGCCGGACGAAATTCCGCTGACGACCTCCTACGATATGTGGGGCGGAGGTTTGACTCCCTTCCTGATGAACGCGTTTATTTACGAAGATCCGGCGACTCGCCTTAGCATTCGCGACGGAGAGGTGATTATGTCCGCCGCTCAACCGGAATGGAAGGAAGGACTGGCCTATCTCCGCAAGCTTTATAGCGAAGGACTGGTCGATCAAGGCGCCTTCACCCAAAATAACGATGCCGTCAGGCAATTGGGCGCCAAGCCGGAGCCGGTCGTAGGAGCGGTAAGCTATGCGTTGATCAGCAGCATGATCGGCGTGAACGACGAGACGCCTCTTCACAAGGATTACGATGTCGTCCCGCCGCTGAAAGGACCGGCCGGCGTACAACTCAGCTATTACGACGTCGGCGCCGGGGGCGGACAATTCGTCATTACGAACAAGGCGACCGAGGAACAGCAAATCGCCGCGATTCGATTAGCCGATTACTTGTTCTCGGAAGAAGGCACTCTCATGACGACGTGGGGCTTCGAAGAGGGCGGCTGGATCAAAGCGAAAGAAGGGTCGCTGGATTACAACGGAAATCAGGCGAAGTACGAGGACATAACGAAGAACAGACCGCAAGGCACGTTGGACGAGACGTGGTGGCAGCTCGGGACGATGAAGATGACGAACGCGATGCGCGAATCGTTCGTCGCGCCGGAGGATCCTCTCGGCAACGGAGGATACGAGTATCGGCTCTGGCTAGCCGCCAAAAAGTATGAGCCTTACGCCAAACCCGAGGTCGTGTATCCGAAGGATGTATTTTACGATCCGGACGACGCGACGTTCATCGCGCAGATCCAAAAGTCGATCCAAGACTATGTCAACACGAACGCGGCCCAATTCATTACCGGCAACAGAGATCTCGAGAAAGATTGGGAAAGCTATCTGGAAGGGTTCCAAGGCATGAAGCTGGATCAGTATTTGGAAGTGATGCAGAGCGCAATAGCGGAATAGGGGACCTGATGAACCACGGCTGCCGCTCGAGGCAGCCGTGTTGTCCGTGGGAAGTCGGACAGGTCCCTTCGGTCCGACTTCAAGCGGTCGCTCGATCCGCGCCGAACCCCTTGACAGAATCAACTGTAATTAATAAAATAACAGTAGTAAGACGCCGACGACAAGACGAGGAGACATGGAACGATGAACAGCGAATTCACGATCGCGGTACACAGTCTCGTCCTCCTTGCGTACACGCCGGACCATATGGCGACGAGCGAGAAGATCGCGTGCAACGTCGCGACGCATCCCGCGAGGGTGCGCAAGGTGATGGGCTGCCTGCGCAACCGGGGATACGTCGTCACGAAGGAAGGTCTCGGCGGAGGATATTCGCTCGACTGCGATCCGGATGCCGTCACGTTGGCCGAGATTTACCGGGTGATGTGTCCGGGCTCGCTGAAGCCGTCATGGACCTCGGGCAATCCCGAGGAGAAGTGTTTGGTCGCGGGCAACATGCAGTGCGTCATGGATCGGATTTTCGCGGACGCGGAGCGGCACTTGGAGGCATACTTCGAGGGGCTGACGATCGGCGACGTGCTTAGGTCGATTCGGGAATCGCAGAAGGCGAAGGGATAGGACGGAATGGGGAAGCGACTTCTTGCGGGAGACGGCGCCCTTTTCCGAGGTAACTGTTACAGATTTGATTACAATTTGGATTCATGCGAGGAGGAAGAGACATGTCGGAGCAGCTTAAGCAAGCGAGACTGGCGGAGGGCGATTGGGTCGCGGGGACGTCGGTGAACGACGAACGGATCCGGGGGTATGTACGCAGCCGCGACCCGTTGGACGGAATCGTAACGGTCGCCGTCGTCGAGTCGGATCGCGCGGAGTCGGTCGGGAAGACGGTGTATGCGAAGGAGGCGCAGCTGAAGCGGCTGCCGGACGACGTGGCGTCCGACCCCGAAGCGCTGCGCGAGCTGATCGACTTGGCGCTGTCGGCGCGGGACGAGGCTTGGTTTTACGAGCTGACGGCGGAGCTGATCGCGCTGACGGCGGTGAGAGGGATGTCCGCGGCGCCGGCCTAAAGACGGCGAACCGCGTTAATTATATATATTATCTATAGGGTAGGAGGGTTTTCTATGTCGTTGCAACATGTGACGGATCAAACCTGGGGTGAGGTCGTCGGTCGAGACGGATTGGTATTGGTGGATTTCTGGGCGCCTTGGTGTGGACCGTGCCGGATGATCGCCCCGGTGCTCGACGAAGTGGCCGCGGAGGCGGGCGACAAGCTGACCGTCGCGAAGCTGAATGTGGACGATAATCCCGAGTCGGCTGCGGCGAACGGCGTCATGAGCATTCCGACGCTGAAGCTGTTCAAGAACGGCGTCGAGGTGGATATGGTGGTAGGGTTCCGGGACAAGACGCAGCTGAAGCAGTGGATCGAACGACATATCTAATAGAGAACAAGAGAACAATAGAGACGGAATAGTGACGGAATAGAGACATCGAGCGGAGAGGAATGGGAGAACCAATGGAACCGACTGTAATCGAAGAGGCTTCGCGCACGCCGGAGACGATCCGCGTCATGAAGGAACGGCATTCGGTGCGCGCGTACGAAGCGGGACTCGCGATGCCGAAGGAGGATCTCGACGCGATTCTAAGCGCGGCCGGGAGCGCGCCGTCGTCGTGGAACCTGCAGCCGTGGAAGTTTCTCGCGATCGAGGACGCGGCGCTTCGCGAGAAGCTGCTGCCGATTGCGAACCATCAGCGGCAGGTCGTGGATAGCTCGGTCGTCGTCGCCGTGCTCGGGGATCTAGAGGGGTACCGCAACGCGGAAATCGTGTACGGCGAGCGCGTCGAGTCCGGCGCGATGAGCGCGGAGATCAAGGATACGCTCGTCGGCCAAGTGGAGCGCGCCTACGGGAGCGGCACGGTCGCCCGGGACGAGGCGTTCCTCAACGGCGGCTTCGCCGCGATGCAGCTCATGCTGGCCGCCAAGGCGCTCGGATACGATACGTGCCCGATGGGCGGGTTCCGCAAGGACGCGTTCGTCGAGGCGTTCCGCGTTCCGGAGCGGTACGTTCCGCTGCTGCTGATCTCGATCGGCAAGCCGGCGAAGGCGGCGCACCCGTCGACGCGGTTCTCGTTGGAGGAGACGGTCGTGCGGGATACGTTTTAAGTTTGGGGGGGGGGGGGGGCGGAAGCCCACCTTTTTTTAGTTTATAGCAACAAACCGCGGCAGATAAGCGGAATATTCCGTCTAAAGCGGCGACACTGCCTCAACCTTAGAGCATCCGCATTGTTTCATACGCCATAGCCGCCTCTCTCGCCACCCGCCCCGACGGTCCGGCACAATCCGCCGCCTCGCGCCGCGATTCCGTCGGCAATCGACGGCACGGCCGCGCGAACGACACACGAACCGTCACGCCCGCCTTCCATGATCTGCAAATCCGGTCGAATCAACCGTAAAAATCGCATATCCGATGTCGCCTTCCCCCGATTTTGATCCGTGTTCAAAAAAAAATTAAGGCATCCGACAGCATACGACAAAAGCATACAGAACCCGACGTCGTTCTTCGTTTACACAATTTATCGATATCTCTATACTTTGAAAAGTGGTCGAAGGATTACCAATTTAATTACATATATTTACAGCTGGTGGAGATTAATCATGGATAGTCTAGACGATTGCAGCGAAGAGCGCTCCTACCCCTTCGGGCCGATTCACGAGTGGCTGCCCGACGTCAGCGTCGCGGAGAACGGACGGATGATCGTCGTCTCGCGAAGCATGCGGGAGCTATTCGGCTACGGGGACCGCGAGTTGATCGGCGAACGGATCGAACGATTGTTCAGTCCGGATTCCCTGGAGCGCTTATCGGGTTCGGACGAGCAGCCGTTCCGCCTTCAGACGAAGGCGTACCGCAAAAACAAAACGACGATTCACGTCGACCTACACGCGTCTACGTTTCATCGCGGCAGCAGCGTATACCTCGTTATTCGCGCCATGGAGGACATCACGCCCCCGAAGGCGGAGGAGACGAGCGTCGCGATCATCGAGGAGCGGTTCCGGTCGGCGTTTCATTTCGCGGCCGTCGGCATGGCGCTGGTGACCGTGCAGGGCGTCCTGCAGGAGATGAACTACGCGTTCTGCGAAATTATCGGGCTTCCGGCGCAGACGTCGGGAGCGCTGAATATCAAGTCGTTCCTGTACCCGGAAGACATGGACAGCTATCTGGAGGGCTGCACGCGGCTGTTGATCGGAGAGACGCAGTCGTGCGAGATGGAGAAGCGGCTCCTCCACGCCTCGGGCCGCCTCGTCTGGGGAGCGCTGTGCATCACGCTGGTTCGAGACGTCGACGGTCGTCCGCTGAACTACATCATACAACTCCAAGACATTACGCAGAAGAAGGAGACGGAAGAGCTGCTCCGCAAGTCCGACAAGCTCACCATCGTCGGTCAGCTGGCGGCCGGCGTCGCGCACGAAGTACGCAATCCGCTGACCGTGTTGAAGGGTTTCGCCCAGATTTTGCGTTCGGGGGACAGAGGGAACCGCTATTTCGAGCTGATGCTCTCCGAGGTGGAGCGCATCGAATCGATTATCGGGGAGTTTCTGATGCTGGCCAAACCCCAGATGGTGAAATTCTACGAAGCGGACTTGAACGTGCTGACGAGCGAAGTCGCGAGCTTGATGGAGACGAAAGCGATCATGAGCGGCGTCCAAATCCATATGCGCCCGCCGTCCGGTCCGAATCCGATATTGTGCGACGCGAATCAGATCAAGCAGATGCTGGTGAACCTGATGCAGAACGCGATCGAATCGATGACGAGCGGCGGCCGGCTGCGCGTCGGGCTGACCCGGAAGGAGCCGTCGGCCGTGACGCTGACCGTGGAAGACGACGGCTGCGGCATTCCCGAGGATCGGCTGTCGAAGCTTGGGGAGCCGTTCTACTCCAGTAAGGAGAAGGGAACGGGGCTCGGTCTGATGATTAGCTACCAGATCATTCAGAAGCACCGAGGACGCGTGAAAGTAACGAGCAAAGTGAACGAAGGCACGACTTTCGAGATCGTGTTTCCGATATCCGAAAAATCAACGTTACTGGAGGTTCGTCAACCATGAATGAGAAGAAGACGCTGCTGTCGCCGCCCACGTATCCGAAGATCAGGCAGGACGAAGCGCCGCCGAGAGAGGCGAGGGAGTTCCGGTCCGAACCTGCGGATTCGCTCGACCCTGCGGCGGGCAAGCGGCTGCAGGAGCAGCGGCAGCGGGCGAGGACGTTCGCGAAATACCAGCAGCTGTCGGAACGGTTGGCCGCGGCGTCGCAGCAGCTGTCCGCGGGCGTAGAGGAATCGCAGTCGGCGATGCAAGAGCTGCGCCAAGCGATGGAGCAGCTCGTGACGGGCGCGGAAGAGTCGAGCGCCGCATGCGAGGAAAGCTCGGCCTCCATTACGAAGATCATGGACAATATGAACGCGATCTCCCATAACGTGACGCTGTCGATGAACCGGAGCTTGACGATTCAGCAGATCGTCGCGGGCTCGTCCTCCGACATTCATCGGCTCGTCGAGGGCGTGACGTTCTCCGCGGCCAAGAGCTCGGATTCGGCGCGCGCGATCGGCCGATTGGAGCGGCAGGCGCAGGAGATCGGCGACATTATCGGCACGGTCGTTCATCTGGCGGATCAGACGAATCTGCTGGCGCTGAACGCGGCGATCGAAGCGGCGAGAGCCGGAGAGCACGGCGCCGGCTTCGCGATCGTGGCGGACGAGGTGCGCGCGCTGGCGGAAGTGTCCGAGAAGTCCGCGAACGATATTCGGGGACTCGTCGCGAGCATTCAAGCGGAGGTCGCTCCGATCGCGGCGTCGATCAAGGAGGCGGAACGCGTCGCGCTGCAGGAGGCGGACAACGGGCGCGGCGTCATCCGATTGCTGACGACCGTAAGCGAGAAGATCGAGCTGTTCGTCCAGCGCGTGAAGGAAATGAACGGAGAGTCGCTCGTCCTGCGGACCGGCATTCGCGATTTCGAAAACGGCGCGAGGGTCATCGCCCAAGCGTCCGAGGAGCAGGCGACGGGCGCCGCTCAAGCGCTCCAGGCGATTCTTCAGCAATCGAGAGCGCTGCAGGACATCAATCACAGCGCTCTGGAGCTTTCGGATCTCACCGAGGATTTGCGCTCGAGCAAGAACGCGGCGCGTTCGGCCGAGACGTTGGCCGCGGCGGCGGCGGAGCTGTCCGCCTCGATTACGGAAGCGGGACAGTCGGCGCAGCAGATCATGTACGCGATCAACGGCATGGACCGGAGCTCGGAGATGCAGTCCGTGGCGACGGAGCAATCCGCGACGGCGGTCACGCAGCTCGAGCAGATGACGAAGAAGGTGGCCGGCCTCGCCGTATCGTCCGAGACGCATCTCGCCGAAGTGGCGAGCCTGTACGACGCGGGGAAGCGGCAAACCGACGCCATGATCGAAAATGTCGCGGAAGGCCTCCAGGCTATGGAGGACAATCTGGACAAGCTGGTTCGCCTCGACGGTCAATTCTGCAGCATCGACAAGATCGTGAACGCGATCGACCGCGTCGGCATCCAGACGAACATGCTGGCCGTCAACGGCGCGATCGAAGCGGCGGGCGCCGGGAAATTCGGCCGCGGTTTCGCGGTCGTGGCGGCGGACATTCGTTCGCTGGCCGTCGAGACGGCGGGTCATGCGGAGAACATCAAGGATCTCATCCGCGATACGCAGTCGCAGGTGTCGGCCGTGCTGCGGGAGCTGCAAGTGTCCAAGGAGACGACGAAGGCCGAGGTCGAGAAGGAGAAGCGCATCTTGACCGATTCGCTCCGCATCGAAGAAGATTTGCGCCATATGCGCAGCATGATCGCCGATAACGCGGGCCGGTTGAACGAGATGGAATTCGCCATTATCGAATCCAAGCGGGCGGTCGATCAGATCGCGGTCACGTCCGCGGAATCCGCGGCGGCGAGCAAGCAGGCGGCGCATGCCGGTCAAGAGCAAAACATCGGCATCAACGAGCTGGCTCGGGCGATCGAGGAAATCGCGAGCATGGCGGACGACATCTACTTGTAACGCGCCGGAAAGAAGGGGAGGCCATGATGGAGACGACATCGGTCAGACAGCTCGTGACGTTCGCGTTGGATGGAGACGTCTATGCGGTCGGCATCGAATCGGTTGCGTTCGTCGTCGCCGCGGGCGCCTCGACGCGGGTGCCGCACGCCGATTCGTTCATCGACGGGCTGACGAACGTTCGCGGCGCGCTCTTGCCCGTCGTGGACGGCGTCCGCTGGGCGAGCGGAGCGCCGCGCGTCTATGGGAAGGCAGGCAAGATCGTCGTGCTGCGGCAGCGGGCGAACGACGTCGGCCTCGCGGTCGACCGCATGCTGGGCGTCGCCGAGGCGCGCGAGCGGGAGATCGCTCCGCTGTCGTCGGGGGAAGCGGACATCTATGAAGGATTGTATATGCGGGAGGATACGGCGGTCCGCATCTTCCGCGTGCAGGCCTTATTCGACGCGCTGAAATCGCGCAAGCCCGCCGTCGCCGATTCGGCGCCTATGGCGACGAGCGTTCGCGCGCTCCGGTCCGGCGAGCGGGACGTCGAAGCGGCGCCGCAAGAACGCCGCATGCTCCGTTTCGAGACGAGCGGGGAACAGTACGGACTCGACATGGGCGGCGTGCGCGAAATCCTCCCGATGCCGGAGAAGCTCGTCGGCGTGCAGGGTCTGCCGCCGTACGCGATGGGCACGGGCGTATATCGGAACGGAACGGCGATGCCGATCGTTCATCTCGGCGCGTTGCTGCTCGCAGGCGCCGCCTCGAAGCCGCGGCGCGTCGTCTGCGCCGAGGTCGCGACGCCGAACGGCCGGCAGATCGTCGGCCTCGCCGTCGACTGGGTGCACGATTTGCAGGCGCCGCGGGCGGACGCCGCCGCTCGCTTCGCCCCGTCCTTGGAGTCGTACTCGGAGATGGTTCGGGGCGTCGCGTACGCCTCGTCGGGGACGCCGATGTTCGTCTTGGACGAGGAGCGGCTGCTCGGAGAGGGCGGCGCGTTATGCCGGCTGCTGCCTTCGCAGGCGGGCCGGCGCGCGTCCGCAGCCGAAGCGGCCGAGGAGGCGCCGGAGGGCGGCGCGCCGGACAGCTTATACGTATTCTTCCAGGCGTGCGGGCAGGAATACGGCATGCCGGCCGGCGACGTTAAGGAGGTGCGGCGATTGACGCGGTTAACGCCGGTTCCGCACGCGCCGGCCGGCATCGCCGGCGTGGCGAACGTGCGCGGCCGCATCTTGACGGTCGTCGGCGCGCAGGCCGCGCTGGAGCTGGGCGGCGCGCGGGAGCGGACGGCGCACCTCATCGTCGCGGAGAAGGACGGCGCCGAGCGCGGCATCGCCGTGCCCCGGGTGACGCGGGTCGTCCGCATCCCGCCGGACCAAACCAAGCAAGGCTTCTACCATTGCAGCCGCGACCGGAAGCTCGTTCCGCTGGTCGCTCCGTCTGCGTTCCGGTAGCGGTATACATCTTAGCGAATCAGGATGGTAACTATGGGCAACCGAATTAAAGTGCTGATCGTGGACGATTCCGCCTTGATGCGGCAGCAGCTTACGCTTCTGTTGTCCAAGCATCCCAGCATCGAAGTGATCGGCTCGGCGCGGGACGGCAGAGAAGGGGTCGAAAAGGCGATCCGCCTGCAGCCCGACGTCGTGACGATGGACATTCATATGCCGACGATGGACGGGATTACGGCGCTGCAATACGTAATGGAGATCGCGCCGCGCCCCGTCATCATCTTGTCGGCGTATTCCCGCAAGGGGGCGCTCGTAACGTTCGAGGCGCTCGAGCTGGGCGCGTTCGACTATGTGACGAAACCGGAGGTCATGGGCGCCGCGGAGATGGGGAAGACGGTCGACTTGCTCGTCGAGCGGATCGTCGCCGCCGCGTCCGGCTCGAGCCGGACGCGCAAGCGCCCGGACGACGAGTACGCGGAGGAAACGGGGGAGCGGGGGGAGCCGTTCCGGAAGGCGATCGCGATCGGCGCTTCCACGGGCGGCCCGAGAGCGGTGGAGGATATCGTCCGCCATCTGCCGGCGGACTTGCCGGCGCCCGTCTTCCTCGTGCAGCATATGCCGCCGCTGTTTACGAGCTCGTTCGCGGAGCGGCTGAACGAGAAGTACCCGATTCGAACGGTGGAGGGCGCGCATCGGATGCCCGTCGAGCCGGGCACCGTCTACGTCGCGCCCGGAGGCAAACATATGACGGTCGAGAAGGTGCTCGGCAAACCTCAATACCGCATCGCGGTCGGCGCTCTGCCGAAGGAGACGATATTCAAGCCTTCCGTGGACGTGACGATGATGTCGCTGCTCGAGCAGCTCCCCGCATCGAAGCTGATCGGGGTGCTGCTGACGGGCATCGGCTCGGACGGCGCGCAGGCGATGGTGGAAATCAAAAAGCGCGGGGGCTTCACGATCGCGGAAGCCGAGGAAACGGCGGTCGTATACGGCATGCCGCGGGCCGCGGCGGAGATGGGCGGCGCCAGCGTCGTCCTGCCGTATTCGCAGATCGGCAGGTTCATTGTGGGCGAGGTGATGAGGGATGGATCCTAAGCAATTTCGGTTTTACTGCCAGGCGGGCAACCTCGGCATGATTCGAGAGGTGCTGGCGGACTTGTCCGCGGCGAGTCGGGAGGAGTATTTGCGGAGCGTGCTTCAGCTGCCGCTTCGCTCCGACGTGCTGGAATACTTGGGCTCCGAGGTGACGCGCCTCTCCGGCGAACAGGGTACGGCGATTCTCATCGAGCTGTTGTATTCCGAAGAGGCCGCCGCTCGCAATCTGGCGATCGAGCTGTTTCCGGCGTTCGGCATCGCCTCGCTGCGAGTGCTGCAGTCGCATGCGTGCGACATGGACCCGGACGTTCGGCTGTTCGTCGTGCAAGCGATGCAGCAACTTCCTTATAAAGACGAGGTCGTGCGGACGCTCGCCAAGCAGCTGTCGGTGGAACGGGAACCGAACGTGCTGGTCGCCATCGTCGAAGCGATCGGGGATATGGGCGCGGGTCCGGCGGAAGCGGAGGCGATCGTCGGCGCGATGGAGGCTTACGATCATCCGTACGTCCGGTTCGTCGGCGAGCGGGCGCTGCTTCGCCTCGGTTGGGAGCGGCTTGCCGCGACCGGCGGAGAACGGTTATGAACGCGACCTTGTCGCTAGAACAGTTTCGTCGTCTGCGGGATTTCATCTATGAAAAGACAGGCATCTATTTTTCCGACAGCAAGCTGTACTTCATGGAGCGGCGGCTGTGCCAGCGAATGGAAGCACTCGACATCTACGATCTCAATATGTATTATTCCATGCTTCGCTACGAGAACAACGGCGGAGAGCTGCAGGCGTTCATCGAGCTGTTGACGGTGAACGAGACGTACTTTTTCCGAGAATTCAATCAACTGAAGTGCTTCGCCGAGGAAGTGCTGCCGGAGATCGTCCGCCGGGAGCGGGGGCCGTTGACGTTCTGGTCGGCCGGCTGCTCGACGGGGGAGGAGGCGTATACGCTCGCCATCATTCTCAGCGAGATGCTCGGTCCGGAAAATCTGGCCCGCTGCAAAATCGTCGCCACGGACATCGACAACAAGGTGCTGGCGTTCGCGCGGAAGGGCTGCTACGGCGACCGGTCGACGCGGCATCTGCCGGCGCCGTATTTGGAACGGTATTTCGAAAAGGGCGGGTTCGAGCTCCGCGTGAAGGACGAATTACGAAGCCTTGTGGAGTTTCGGCGAATGAATTTAATCGATCCCGACGAGATGCGCGAGATTCGGGATGTGGACGTCATTTTCTGTAGGAACGTATTAATCTATTTCGACGACCAGTCGAGGCGGCAAGTGGCGTTGGACTTCTACCAGTCCATCAAGGCGGGCGGGTACGTGTTCCTCGGACATTCGGAATCGATGAGCCGCATTACGTCGATCTTCCAGCTTTGCAGATTCCAAAATGCAATCATCTATCAAAAACAGCCGGCGAGGTGAAGCGGGATGGGACGAGGGAAAGTATTGATCGTGGAGGACTCCGCGGCGACCCGGGACTACTACAAGGAATATTTGCAGCGGCGCGGCTTCGCGGTCGACGAGGCGTATAACGGCCTGGAAGCGTTGGAAAAGTTCGCCGTCGGACGATACGACGCCGCGATCGTGGACATTAACATGCCGAAGATGGACGGCTATCAATTCATTCGGGAGCTTCGCGGCGGGGAACGCAGCTACACGATCCCGATCGCCGTCGTCTCGAGCGAAAGCAAGCCGTCCGACCAGCAGCTCGCGTATCAGGCCGGCGCCAACGCGTACCTCGTCAAGCCCGTGAAGCCGGATCGGCTCGAGGCGCTCATTCGGCTGTTCGGCATCGAACCGGAAGGAGCGGGCGTATGAGGGGGAATGTGAAGGCTTCGTTTTCGAGAGAGGCGGACGAGCTGCTGAACGCGATCGGCGATCATATTCTCGCGCTCGAGCGCCGGCCGGACGACAAGGAAAACGTCGACCACGTCTTTCGCGCGGCGCATACGCTGAAGGGCTCCGCGAATCTGTACGATTATAGCGGGATCGCGATCCTCACGCATCTGCTCGAGAGCGTGCTGGACGATCTGCGGAACGGGACGCGGGTCGCGGACGCGGCGCTGATCGATATTTTGCTCGAGAGCTTCGACCAAGTGCGGTCGCTGGCCGAGCGCATTCGGGACGGCGAGGACGATCCGCAGTCGGAGCCGGAGCTGCTGCATCGGCTCGGGCAATTCCTGTCGACCCGGGAGCGGGAGGAGCCTCGGGCGGCGCTGTTTTCCCAGCGGGCGACGGATTGGGCCGCGGCGGCGCGCGATTTCATGGAGGGGACGAAGGACGCGGACGCGTTCGCGCACTTCCTGCCGACGCTATCGGCCGCGGACGCCGCGGCGGCGCAGCTGAACCGGTATCAGGTCCGGCAGGCGAAGGCGGCCGCCGCGGAGCTCGCGGAGGCCGCGGGGCTGCGCTTCGACGATGCGAAGCTGACCGCGCTGCTCGAGAGCGTAGGGGCGAAGTTCGGCCGCATGTCCGAGAAGGCGCAAGGCCGGCCGGCGCTCCTCCTGTTCATGCAGTTCGTCGTCGTCTGCACGTTGCTTGAGGCTTACGCACGCAAGGCCGACGCGGCCTCGCCGCGTCCGCATTGGTGGTCCGACGTATGCGACGCGGTGCGCGGCGGCGCGGAATCGTGGGCGAACGGGACGGCGCCGGAGCGGTTCTCCGACGTCGTGTTGGACGTCTGGGAGCTGTGCAAGCCGCGCGAGGCGGCGAAGCAGGAGTTCGGCAGGCTGCTCGCGCCGGCGGCGTTCGAAAGCTCGTTGGAGGACCCGTTCGCGGGCGAGGAGGAGGGGCCGTCTTTGTCCGAAGCGCCGCCGCGTCGCCGGCCGGCGGCGGATGCCTCGCTCCCGGATCTTGCCCCGCTGGCCGGCAGGTTGGTCGTCGAGCAGCTGCATTTCTTGGCGCCGAAGGGCCGCCCGCTGATCGAGCGCTGGGAATTGGCCCGCGAGCTGCTTCGTCGGTGCGCCGAGGCGCTCAAGGACGACGGCCTGCTTGCGCTCGCCGCGATGCAAGCCCCGGATTTGACGGCGCTGAACGAACGGGCGAACCGGTATTTGGCCGGGCCGGCGAAGGCGGAGAAGGGGGCGGCATCGGCTGCGTCGGAGTCGGCGCCCGCCGCGGCTTCGGCTTCGCGCGCGGCGGACGTTATAGGGCGGAAGGCGCCGGAGGGAGGGCGCGCGGGTAAGGAAGCGGCGGCCTCCGCGCCGCCGCCGCCCGCGGCTTCGACGCCGGCGGCAGGCAAGGCGACGGCTTCGGCAACGGCATCCGCTTCGGCTCCGATGGACCCGGACCAAATCATCCGCGTGGAGACGGGGAAGGTCGAGCGGTTGATGGAGCTGATCGGCGAGCTGGCGGTCGCGCGGAACGCGTTCCCGTTCATGATCGGGAAGCTGCGTCGGCCGAACGACGCTGCGTCCGTCGCGGCCGAGCTCAAGGAGAAGTATGCCGTGCTCGACCGGATTACGCGGGATTTGCAGGACGCGATCGTCGACATTCGCATGCTGCCGGTATCGTTCGTGTTCAATAAATTTCATCGGTTCGTAAGGGATATGGCTCGTCAGTCCGGCAAGCGGATCCGGTTGGCGTTCGAGGGCGAAGAGACGACGCTCGACAAGACGTTGGTCGAAGCCATATCCGATCCGCTGATCCATCTGATCCGCAACGCCATCGATCACGGCATCGAACCGTCGGAGGAACGGTCGCGGGCCGGGAAGCCGGCGGAAGGGCTGCTCCGCATCTCCGCGTTCCGCGAGGGGAACCGCGTCGTGTTGGAAGTGTACGACGACGGCGCCGGCGTGGATACGGAGCGGATCGCCGACAAGCTGCGAGAGACGGGCGAATTGTCCGAGGACCGCATCGCCGCGATGACGCAGCAGGAGTTGGTCGCTTGCGTCTTCCGGACGGGCCTCTCCACGGCGGAAGAAGTGACAACGCTTTCGGGCCGGGGCGTCGGGATGGACGCCGTGAAGAAGGCGATCCGCCGGCTGCAAGGGGATGTCGGCATCCGCAGCGAGCGGGGCGCGGGCACGACGGTTCGCATCGAATTGCCGCTCACGCTGTCGATGACTCATATTCTCCAAGTGTCCGTCGGCGGCAGCGCGTACGGCATCCCGCTCGAGCAGATCGAGGAGACGCTGCGGATTTCCGCGGGCGACGTTCGGACGATGCAGGGCGAGCCGGTCGTCATTCTGCGGGATACGGTTTACCCGGTCGTGAATTTGCGGACGTACTTGTCGTTGCCGGAACCGGAAGACGGGAAGGGGGCGGCAACGGCCGAGAAGGCGGGGGACTCCTCCTCGTACCTCGTCATCCTCGGCAACGGCGTCGCGCTGCGCGTCGACGGACTCGCGGGACAGCAGGAGGTCGTGGTCAAGCCGCCGGAGGACTGCTTCAAGCATCTTTCGTATTTGGCCGGGGCGTCGATCCTCGGCGACGGTACGGTGCTGTTGATTTTGAACGGCAACGCGATCCGCTTCGAGCCGCGCAAAGAGACGGTCGAGGCGACAGGATAAACAGAGCGCCGCGATTCGGGAGAAGAAATCTCCCGATCGCGGCGCTTCGTTTTTTAGCGGGGGAGGGTGTTACTTTCTCCGCTCCTTCCCCTCGGGTTCCCTTCGCTCAGCTTGGGCGGTTGCGAAACGAAATGCACGACTGCAGGTATTCCACCGGAAATTAGCCGCTCCGAGCGAAATAACCGCAAAGATGCAGGCGTCTTGCCTGCATGTTCCGGAAATCGCCGAAAATAACTGCATGGTTGCAGGCATCCGGGTCGATTCGGCTGGTTTTTGAGAATATACCTGCATTCGTGCAGTTCAATCATGCAAGCGCGTTCGTTCGCGCGGTCCTCGCATACCGTTATCGCCTCCTTGACGTTACCGTCAACGACAACCGGCACTTCACGGCAATTCCGAACGTTTGCGCGGTCTTGGCCGAACGAAGGCAATTCGAGGAGAAGGAGCCGCGGAACAAACAAAACCCCGCCGGCCGGCGCAGCGCCGACAGCGGGGTGAACTCGCGGCTTACCCGCGGCTTACAGCAGCCAAGAGAGCGGCACCATGAGCAGCGAGATGACGATGCCCGCGATGCCCATCGCGAGTCCGGAGTAGCTGCCGGCCTCCTCGGAGTCGCGCAGCAGCCGCGACGTGCCGATGCCGTGCGCGGCGGTGCCGACGGCCAGGCCGAGCGGCACGTCGCCGTCGATGCGGAACAGGCGGAGCAGCGCGGGGCCGAACATGCTGCCGGCGATGCCGGTCAGCACGGTCAGCACGGCGGACAGCTCGCCGGGGCCGCCGAGGAAGCGGGCGAGCTCGATCGAAATCGCCGAGGTGGCCGACTTCGGCAGCGAGGCGATCAACAGGTCGCGGCTGCCGCCGAGCAGCGTGACGAGCAGCCAAGCGCTGCCGATGCCCGCCGCGCTGCCGACCGTCACGGAAGCGAGGATGAGCCCGAGCCGCCTCCGGATTTCGTTCCTCCGCTTATACAAAGGAACGGCCAACGCGACGGTGGCGGGTCCGAGGAAGAAGGACAGCAGGTCCCCGCCTTCGGAATACGTCGCGTAAGGAATGTCCGCCGCCAGCAGCAGCGCCATCAGGCCGCCCGACGTGACGATCAGCGGATGCAGCCAGGGCAGGCGGGCGTTCCAACGGAGCGATAAGACGTAGAGGCCGACGGTGACGGCGACGGCGAACGCCGGCGTCGACGCCCATTCCAAAAGCGCGGTCAACGCGTTCCCCCCGGCCACAGCTTCGCCGTCAAGGCGGTCAGGAGTATGACGATCGCCGGGCCGAGCAGGAGCGAAGCGACGATGGCTGCCCATTCCGTTCGGATAAGCGGAAGGAAGACGATCGTCCCGACGACGATCGGCGCGAAGAAGAGCATCATATGCTTCAGCAAGAAGGAAGCGGACGCCTCCACCCATTCGAGCTTCACCCATCCGAGGCCGAGCGCCGCGAGCAGCAGCAAGAGGCCGATGACGTTGCCGGGGAGCGGCACGCCGGCGAGCCGTTCGAGGGCGGTGCCCGCCAGGTGGAACAGAAGAAGGATCGCGATACCGCGCATGTCGAGCGTTGCCTCCTAGATACGTAACAAGTTGCCTTTTATTGTATCAAGGATGCTTAGAAGCGTAAACGCATATGCGCAAGGGCGTACTTGTCCTCGAAGCCGGCCGAGGCGAGCGCGGCGCGCAGCGCCGGCTGAGACGCCGGGGCGGCGAAGACGTTCCGGCGACCGGCCGAGCCGTCCGCGGCGGTCCCGGAGAAGACGGCGCCGAGCAGCCGTCGCGTCACGTCGACGGCCGCGTCGTCGGTCAGCGCAGGATCGACGGCGCATTGCAGCAGCGTCGTCGCCGCAGGAGAGCGCCGCCGAAGCGCGTATCCGACGGGGCGTCCGGCGGCGTCCTCGGCGACGAGCGCTTCGCCCGTCTTGGCGGATTGGCGCATCGTCTGCCACGGCGGCGTCTCCGTCGCGAACCGCAACCCTTCGAGCGCCGCCGCGGGACGCCGCTCGATTCGATAGGCCGCCTCGGAGGAGACCTCGGCCGAATCGAGGCCGAAATCGAGCGCCCCCGCCGCCTCCATCCCATAGAGCGTATCGAATCGCTCGTAGCCGAACCGGCGATACAGCCGGATGGCGCCTTCGTTCTGGACGAACGCCTCGAGCAGCGCGGCGCCGACGCCTTGCTCCCGGTACGTCTCCAGCGCCTTCTCGAGAAGGGCGGCTCCCACCCCGCGTCCGCGGAAGTCGGGATGCACCGCGGTGCCGCCGTTCCAGGCGATCCGCTCGCCGTCGACCGTCCGCACGGCGTTCAGCAGAAACCCGACCGGCGCCTCGCGCCCGTCCGCGAACGCGAGGAAGGACAACTCGGGATGCAGGTCTTCGTTGCCGAGCTTCGCGGCGGCGAAGGCGGGGACGTCCATCGCGATCGGTACGTAATAATCGGAGAAGCATTCGTTCCAAGCGGCGACGACGCGGGACAACGGGACGTCGGCCAACCGTTCCAGCCGGAGTTGGGTCATAAGGGCAGCCTCCTCTTGAATAAACAGTTCTATGATGATCGAACTCGTATCAAGTTAGTGGGAGCATATTCCATCCATCGTGGATTGTCAACGGTTTTTCTTCTCCGAATTCCGAGAAGTTTTTCGGTAAAAATCATCATTCCTCCCCGGACGGACAGCGTGTAGAATGAAGGGGACGGATCTATGTAAAGGTTTACACACTTACTCATCACATACCATGGCGGAGGGGATTCCCGTACTATGGGAGACATGATTCGCGCGCGGGGGGTTACGCGGGTGTTCGGGCGCGGCGGCGCGGCCGTGCATGCGCTGCGGGGCGTCGACCTGACGGTGCCCGCCGGCAAGCTGGTCGCGCTGCGAGGGCGGTCCGGCTCGGGCAAGACGACGCTCATCAATCTGCTCGGCACGCTCGACCGGCCGACGGACGGAATCATCGAGCTGGACGGCGTCGACACGACGCGGCTGACGGATCGACAGCGGGACGAAATGCGGCGGACTCGGATCGGGCTCATTTTCCAATCGTATGCGTTGGTTCCTTACATGTCGGGGCTGGAAAACGTAGAATTCGGCCTTCGGCTGTCGGGCGCGACGCCGTCGGCTTCCCGCGACCTCGCGGAGAAAGCGCTGTCATTGGTGGGGCTGAAAAAAAGGATGCACCATCGCCCCTTCGAGCTGTCCGGAGGCGAGCAGCAGCGCGTGGCCGTCGCCCGCGCGATCGCGCATCGGCCCAAGCTGGTGCTCGCGGACGAGCCGACCGCCGAGTTGGACAGCAGGACGGGGCTGTCGATCGTCGGCCTGTTCCGAGAGCTCGTAGAGAACGAAGGTCTTTCGATCGTCATGACGACGCACGACCCGGCGATGATGGAAATCGTCGATCATGTGTATGCATTGGAGGATGGAGTCATTGTTTAAACAGGGGGAACAGGGGAACGGGACGCGTCGGGCATGGAGGCTCCTGGCAGCGGGAACGGCGCTGGCCGTCGCCTTGAGCGGATGCTCGCTGCTGCCGAAGGAAGAGGAATCGCTGGCGCCCCCGCTCGTGAAGCCAAGCGAGGACAGCGTGCAGACGGCCGTCGCGAAGCGCGGGGAAATCGTGAAGTACGTGCGGGGCGTCGGCGCCTTCGAATCGACGGCGATCGTCTATCATGCGCTTAAGGAGCCGGGGGCGATCGTGGAATCGATGCAGGTGAAGGCGGGCGACGTCGTGAAGCGGGGCGACGTCCTCGTCCAGTTCCAGGTGGGCGATCTCGACTTGGCCGTGCAGGAGCAGGAGCTCGCGGTCATGTACGCGGAGCGGAGCTACCGGGAAGCGACGGCGTCGGGCGACGAGGAGATGATGGTCATTCGCCGGCTCGAGCTGAACATCGCGAAAACCCGGCTCGAGAAGACGCGTACGCGGCTCGCCAGCCTGCAGCTGACGGCGGAATCGGACGGCGTCGTCGTCTACGCGGAGAAGCTGGAGCGGAACGACAAGGTGGACGACGGGCGCACGCTCGTCTCCGTCGCCGACCCGTCGGAGCTGCGGCTGACGTACGAGGCGGCGAACCGTACGGCGCTCGCGGGCGTCAAGCCCGGCATGCCGGTCGAGATCGACTTCAAGGGAGCGTCGCTTACGGGTACGGTCGCGCAGACGCCGGATTCGGCGCCGGCGACGCTCAATCCGCAGTTGGCCGACATGTACTCCAGAACGCTGTACGTGACGCTCGACCGAATGCCGGAAGGGGCGGCGATGGGCGAGCTGGCCGACATCCGCATCGCGACGGAACGGAGCGCCGATACGATCATCATCCCGCGCGGCGCGCTTCGAAGCTACTTCGGCCGGACGTACGTCCAAGTCATTGAAGGAGAGAGCCGCAAGGAGTTCGACGTCGAGAAGGGCGTGGAGACGTCCACCGAGGTGGAAATCGTGAAAGGGCTGGACGAAGGGGCCGTCGTCATTTTGCAATAAGCCGAAGGTAGAGGGTGTAGACGAATGATACAGATGGTGCTTCGCAAAATGGCGAACAACCGGTGGCTGCAGCTGTGCCTGCTCGCCGGTTTGGTCGTGACCGTGGCGCTGGTCAGCAGCATTCCGGTTTATACCGATGCCGTGCTGCAGCGCATGCTGGTCAAGGATTTGGAGCTGCTGCAGACGGACGACAACGTCTATCCCGGTTCGCTCTGGTCTCGCGTATACGTAAGGGACGAAGACGACCCCGCGAAGGCGGTGCAGTCGATCGCCGCGATCGATGCGTATGCGACCGAAGCGGGCAAGCGGCTGCCCGTTCCCGTGCTGCACTACGTGCGGGAGCGGGAGAGCGTGCAGTTCGCCGCCGTACCGGCCGCCGAAGGCGGCGCGGACCCGACGGTCGATCGCTTCGCGAAACTCGGCGCCATCGAGGGGCTCGAGGAGAATGCGAAGCTGGTCGACGGACGCTGGCCGGACCCGGCCGCCGCGGCGAACGGCGTGTACGAAGCGGTCGTCTTCGGGAACGCGCTGAACAAGCTGCGCATGGTGCTCGGCAACGAGTTCCATATCATCCTTCGCAACCGACCGGGGCCCGCGACGGACGACGGCAAGCCGATCGTCGTGAAGGCGGTCGGCGTCGTCGAGCAGGCAAGCGAACGGGATCTGTTTATTTACGGCGGGAATGCGGCTCGCTACGACAATGTCTTCTTGCTCCCGTTCGACACGTACGTCGCGTCGTTCGGCGGCGCCGATCAACCGGTGCGTCCGCTGACGGCGACGTGGTATTACGCGGTCGACCATACGGAGCTCACGCTCGACAACGTGAGACAATACATGCGCGTCGGAGCGGATTTGGATCGGTTCATGACGCCGTTGTTCGAGACGCACGCGGTGAACAACGCCGCGGGCGCGACGATCGCCTCGTACTTCGATCGCGAGGAGCAGCTTCGGAAGCTGTTATGGGCGCTGAACGTCCCCGTGCTTATCATGCTCGGCGTCTTCCTGTTCATGGTATCGAATCTGCTCGTCAACCGGCAGAAGACGGAAATCTCCGTCCTGCGCAGCCGCGGCGCGAGCCGATGGCAGATCGTGCTGTCGTACGCGACGGAGGGCGTCATTCTCGGGGCGATCGCGCTGGCCGCCGGCCCGCCGCTGGCGCTCGGGCTGACGACGTGGCTCGGCGCGTCGAACGGCTTCCTTACGTTCGTGCAGCGCGCCGCGCTCGACGTCCGGCTCGACGCCGAGGTGTATCGATACGCGTTGTACGCGGTCGGCGCCTCGTTCCTGATGACGATGATCCCGGCGGCGATCGCCGCGCGCGCCACGATCGTCGAACGCAAGCGCGAGCAGTCTCGGGCGTCGAAGCGACCGCTCTGGCAGACGATCGGACTCGATCTGATCCTGATCGCCGTGTCGCTGTACGTCTACAGCGACTTCGAACGGCAGATGAGCCGCGCGGCGTCGCTCGGCGCCGCCGGGCAGCAGGTCGCCGTCGATCCGCTCCTCTTCTTCGTGCCCGCGCTGTTCATGGCCGGCTTCGGCTTGCTGCTGCTGCGCATCTACCCGTGGGGAATCCGGCTGCTGTATTGGAGCGGGCGGAAGTGGTGGCCGCCGTCGCTCTTTTCCATCCTGCTCGATATCGGCCGCGGCGGCGCACGCTACCATTACCTGATGATCTTCCTCGTCCTGACGGTCGGCATCGGGATGTACAGCGCCAGCGCCGCGCGAACGATGAACCAGAATTTGGAAGATTCGATTCGCTACGCGATCGGGGCGGATTTACGGCTGACGACGCGCTGGGAAAATAACGCCCCGCCGCCGACGATGGGCGGAGCGCCGGTCCCCCAAGCGGAGAGCGCCGACGAGGCGCCGACGATCGTCCAGTACATCGAGCCGCCGTTCGCTCCGTACGAGTCGCTC
The DNA here is from genome assembly GCF_031177825.1 of Paenibacillus sp. GTDB lineage: Bacteria > Bacillota > Bacilli > Paenibacillales > YIM-B00363 > Paenibacillus_AE. Next base: position 61,337 of record NZ_JAPSKE010000003.1, read on the forward strand.
CCGGGCGTGGAGAGCGTCGCCAAAGTGTTCGTCAAGAAAGACGCCTTCATGGAGAGTCAGACGACGAACGGCGCGGTGCAGCTGTACGGCATCGAGACGGACCGGTTCGGGCGGACCGCTTGGTTCCGGAACGGGCTGCTGCAGCATCACTTCAACGAGTACTTGAACTTGATCGCGGAGACGCCGTCCGCCGTGCTCGTCTCGCGGACGCTTGCGGAGCAGCGCTCGGTCCGCGTGGGCGATACGCTCAGCGTGCGGTGGGGCAGCCGGGAGCCTGCGCTGTTCACCGTGTACGGCGTCGTCGATTATTTCCCGAGCTTCTCGCCGCTGCCGGAGAAGGACGCCCCCGTCATGACCGACGGCACGCCGGTCGCGCCGATGATGATCGTCGGCAACTTGTCGTATATCCAGAACCGGATCGCGCTCGAGCCGTACGAGGTATGGATGAAGCTGGAGCCGGACGTCTCCCGGCAAGAGGCGTTCGACGCCATTCGGGAGCGCGGCTTGCCGATCATGAACGCGGAAGATACGCGCGAGCGTCTCCTTCGGATGAAGAACGACCCGTACCAGCTGTCGATCAACGGCGTCATGACGCTCGGCTTCCTCATCTCCGTGCTGATCAGCTTTATCGGATTTTTGCTGTATTGGATCTTATCCATGCAAGGGCGGGCGATGCAGTTCGGCTTGTTCCGCGCGATCGGGATGTCGTTCCGCAGCCTGCTCGGCCTGCTGGCCGCGGAACAGCTGCTCACGACCGCCGCGGCGCTCGTCTTCGGCATCGGCACCGGGGTGCTCGCCTGCCGGTTGTTCGTGCCGATGTTCCGCCTCGCGTTCGAGCCGTCCGCGCAAGTGCCGCCGTTCCGCGTCTTGATCGAAGCGGGAGATATGATCGGACTCGGCGCGCTCGTCTCGATCATGATCCTGGCAGGCTTCGCGGCCCTCGGATGGATCGTGTCCCGCATCCAGATGCACCAAGCGCTGAAGCTCGGGGAGGACTGACCGATGATTGTGTGCGAGGATTTGGTGAAAATTTATAAGAGCGCCGATCTAGAGGTGTTCGCGCTTCAGGGACTCGACTTGCGCGTGGAGCAGGGGGAGCTGATGGCGATCATCGGCAACAGCGGCAGCGGCAAGTCGACGCTGCTGAACATGCTGGGCGGGCTGGATCGGCCGTCGGCGGGCAAGCTGACCGTGAACGGCGTCGACCTGCTGAAGTGCTCGGAGAAGGAGCTTATCCGCTATAAGCGGGAGAGCGTCGGCTTCGTCTGGCAGAACAACGCGCGCAACCTGATCCCGTATTTGACCGCGCTGCAGAACGTCGAGCTGCCGATGCTGCTGAAGGGCCGCAAGCGCCGGCTCCGCGCGCTCGAGCTGCTCGAGGCGGTCGGCCTCGGCCATCGGGTGAACAATAAGCTGCAGCAGCTGTCCGGCGGGGAGCAGCAGCGCGTGGCGATCGCCATCGCGCTCGCCAACGAGCCGCGGCTCGTGCTGGCGGACGAACCGACCGGCTCGGTGGACAGCAAGATGGCGGACCAAATTCTCGACCTGTTCCGCCTCGTCAACCGCGAGTACGGCGTCACGGTCGTCATCGTTACGCACGATCCGATGCTCGCGAAGAAGGTCGACCGCGTCGTCGCGATTCGGGACGGGAAGACGTCGTCGGAGATGATTCGCCGCACGAGCTATGCCGAAGAACTGGCGTCGCTGAAGGGCGAATCCGCGGCCGCCGCCGAAGAAGAGGCGACGCACGAGGAGTTCGCGGTCATGGACCGGGCGGGGCGACTTCAACTCCCGGAGGCCTATCTGGAGCAAGCCGGCTTGAAGTCGTCGCCCCGGGTGCGGGTGAAGATCCAGGACGGCGCGATCGTATTGACGCCGCCGGAGGAATGAGAACATTCGGATCGATCATCGAACACGACATGCATGGCGCGCCGATCGGCGCGCCATTTGCGTTGAACGGACGAATGTACCGGACATGGGTTTCCGGTGAAGAGTGGAAGTTGGAAGTCCTACATTCTTGTCCATGTCAAATAAAGTATCAATTACATAATATTGACAGTAGTTTAAAGAGAAAGGAAGGTGAAAACACTATGGCGAATAAAGTCAATTTCCACGTCGTCAACGAAAGCGGCGATAAGGGATGGGAGAGCCGGGTGACGTCCCCCGACGGGTCGGTCACCTTCGTGTTCGGTCCGGAGCTGCCTCCGTTAAACGACGGCAGCGTGCGGCTGTTTACCGGAACGAACGGAGACCAAGCGGCCGAAATTCGTTCCGACGGATATCACAAAACCCGGCTGGCGGACTTGACCGCGCTTCGGTATTGGACCTATGACGTACAGAACAACGGACAACAATGGCCTTATCTCATTCTCCAGCTCGATTGGAACGGTGACAATCAGGCGGATGACTTGATCTTCTTCGAACCCGCGTACCAAACTCCCGCGACGGGGAACCCCGCTTTGCCGGATCAAGGATCTCCGATGCTGAACGCCTGGCAGCAGTGGAATGCGCTGGTCGGAGGATGGTGGTCGGAGAACGGCATCGCCGGGGCCACCCCCGGAACGGGCGTGAAGTCGCTGAGCGCATATTTGGCCGCCCGACCGAACGCGCGGATCGTCAACTCCCCCAACGGGCTGGGCGGCGTTCGTCTGGTTCACGGCTTCGCCGGCGCAGCGGATACGTTCGACGGCAACGTCGACGCCGTGACGATCGGCGTACAGGGGAAAAGCTCCATTTACGACTTCGAACCCCCGACCGATTGACCCGAACGGCAAAAAGAACGCCGCCCCGAACGGGGCGACGTTCTTTCATGCGCGCATCTCGCCATTACAACAGCCGGTCGGCCTCGATGCCGAGCTTCTTCAGCAGCTCGATCGTCTGCAGCTTCTCGTCCTCGGACAAGCCGGATACCGCGCGGTGCAGCGCCGAGGCGTGCTTCGGGAAGATCGACTCCATCAGCCGATTCCCCTCTTCGGTCACTTCCGCGTACGTGACGCGGCGGTCCTCGGCGCAGTTGCGTCGCCGGACGTAACCCGCCTTCTCCAGCTTATCGACCGTATACGTGACGCCGCCGCTCAGGATCAGCAGCCGGGAGCCGATCTGTTGGAGCGGAATCGGACCTTTATGATACAGCAGCTCCAATACGGCGAATTCCGTAGGATTCAGGCCGTACGTTTTGATATCTCGAGTAGAGTGCTCGGAGACGCTGCGGAACGCGCGATTGAGCACGCGGAACAACCGGAGCGACCGCTCGTACTGTTGATCCATCTCGTCCATGCACAATCCCCCTCCGGATGAACCGTTTACATACCATCATAGGTAACAACCGCCCCCGCGTCAAATGGAAAAGGCGGTAAATCCGCCTGACGTCGGCGATGCAAAAAAGTCGTGAAAGTGCAAACGAGTCGTCGGCATCGGCATAGACCGGCCCGCAGATGTGAAGTACTTTGAAGAGATAGGCTGCTGCAAAGCGCACATCCGAGGTATATTGTTGGGAAACGACTTCGACGACCGGGGGTACCCTCATGCGCAAACGAAAACGATCCATCCCTTGGAATTCCATACCGGTAAAGCTGGTGCTTGGCCTTCTCGCGATTACGGTCCCCTTGATCGCCTTGCTCCTCTACAACAATCATTACAGCGTGAACGTGATTCATAACCAGGTGGCCGCGACGAACAAGAGTCTGATCTCCATTCATATGAAACAAATCGACGACCAGCTGTCCGAAGTCGAGCGTCATCTGCTTGGGCTGACGTACTCGGACTCGAACTTGTTGGCGATGGGGAAGCATGTGCCGGCGGACGATTATGTCATGGCCAAGAGCAGCGTGTCGCGCATGCTCTCTTCCGATCTGATCGTCTATCCGTATATCGACGGCTTCTTCGTCTATTCGATCCCGAGACGCGACATGATGGAAGTGTTCAAGCAAGCGATGGGATACGAGCAGTTGATGAGCTTAAGGCAAACTTTGGAGCGCCTAATGGACGAATCCCCGGAGGGGCCGGTGCAGAAGGAGTGGACGGTTCAACCGTCGAACGGGGAAACCTATATCGTTCGGTTGTTTCGAACCGACGACGTCTATATCGGCGCTTGGGCGAGGGCGAAGACGGTGCTCGCTCCTTTGCGGGAGATGAGCCTAGGCAAGACGGGCGCGGTGCTGCTGGTGGACGGGGCGGGACGAACGTTAGGCAGCACGCAGCCGTTGGCGGACGAAGCGATCGACTTCGCCCGAGGATTTCAAACCTATTATTTGTCCGGCCGTCACGAGGATTACCTGGTCGTCGGCGAAACGTCGAGCAAAGGGGAGTTCAGTCTGGCGGCCGCGATTCCGGACAAGCAGATGCTCGAAAACCTCCCGTATTTGGCGAACGCGGCGAAAGTCGTCGTCGGGATGGCGATTCTGATGCTGGCGCTCAGCATGTGGTTTCTGCGCAAGGTCCTCTTGCTGCCGCTTCGGAAGCTGATGGTCACGATGCGTCTGATCGGGGAAGGGAACTGGACTCTTCAGATCGAGGAGTCGCCCGCGTCCGACGAATTCCAATTGGTCAATCGAACGTTCAATCGAATGATCTCTCGCATCGAGGAGCTGAAAATCAATGTGTACGAAGAGCAGCTCAGCAAGCAGCGAGCCGAGCTCAAGCAGCTGCAGTTGCAAATCAACCCGCACTTCTTCATGAATTCGCTGAATATTTTGTTCCACCTGGCTCAGGGGAAGCAGTATCAGCTCATTCAAGAGATGACGCTGTGTCTCGTTCATTATTTTCGCTATATGTTTCAAAACGATCGGCCGCTGGTCCTGCTGAAGGACGAGCTTCAGCATGTGAGGAATTATTTGCGCATCCAACAGCTGCGTCTGCCGAACCGATTGAGCTGGGACATTCGCGTTCCGGATTATTTGGCGGAGACGCCGATCCCGCCGGCGATGCTGCAAACGTTCGTCGAAAATACGATGAAGCACGGCGTTCGGGCGACCGGTTCGACCGTCCTGACCGTGGAAGCGTCGTTAGACACGCTGGCGGAAGCGCCGACGGTGTGCATCTCCGTTCGCGACAACGGCAAGGGCTTCTCGGACGAGGCGCTGGAAGCGATTCGGGGCGGCAAGCCGTTGCTCGACGAGACGGGCGAGCATATCGGACTGTGGAATGCGCGCGAACGTCTTCGGCTGCAATTCGGAGACAAGGCGTGGTTGGAATGCTACAACGACGATCCGCAGGGGGCGGTAACGGAGCTGTACGTTCCATTGCAACAACATCCGGAACACGAGGAGTGGACGAACGGTGTGCCATCTATTAATCGTCGATGACGAGCCGATCGCGGTCGAAGGGCTGAAATCCGGCGTAACGTGGTCCGACATCGGGATTACCGGCTTGTTTACCGCCTACGGACCCGACGAAGCGAAGGAGCGGTTTCGAACCGAACGCATCGATATTTTGTTATGCGATATCGAGATGCCGCAGGGCACCGGATTGGAATTGCTGGCATGGGTGCGAGAGCATTATCCGCGGACGGAGACGATCTTCCTGACCTGCCACGCCGACTTCCGCTATGCCAAGCAGGCCATGCAGCTGGGGAGCCTCGATTACTTGTTGAAGCCGATCCCGTTCCAAGAGCTGAGAGAAGCTGTGAAAAAGGCGATGCGCAAGCTCGATCAAGACGATCGCTTGAACGAGTTCAGCCAATACGGGAAATATTGGGTGGAGCATCAGCCGCTGATCGTCGAGCGATTTTGGCTGGACATCGTAAATCAGACGATTCCGGGCCATGCGAAGGCGGTCAAGAAAGAAGCGGAGGCACGGCATATCCCTTACGCTTCCGAGATGACCTTCCTCCCCGTGCTGATCCGAGTTCGCCGATGGGATTCGTCGGTATCGCTGCGGGACGAGAAAATATTGGAGTACGCGATAAGGAAATCGGCGGAGGAGCTGCTGCTGAACGATCGGGCGGACGGATTGCTCGTGACGCTCGGCGGCGGTTTTCTGCTCGCGCTGGCGAGCGGCGCGTCCGCCGTCGCGGCGGAAGACAACGTACGCGCCGCCTGCGGCCGGTTCGTCGAAGCTTGCCGTTCCTACTTCTACGCGGATGCGGCCTGTTACGTCGGGAGGCCGGTTCCCGGGCACGACATGGCTGCCGCATACAACGAGCTCCGAAGGTTGGATTCGAACAATGTAGCCTACGATCAAGGGGTATTCTCGCTGCAGGAGCCGCCGGCGTCGAAGGGCGGTCAGGCGCCGCCGGATACGAGCCTGTGGTCCGTGTTGCTGGAGGAAGGGAAGACGGCGCAGCTATTGAAGGCGGCGGAGGAATACATTCGTTCGTTGACCGCCGCGGGCCGAATGGACCCGGAGACGCTGGGGCAGTTCGTTCAAGACGTACAGCAGATGGTTTATTATGCGCTTCAGGTGAAAGGGATTCAGGCGAGGCGATTGTTCGGCGACCGGGATTCCTCGCAGCTGCTCTCGGCGTCGACGCGATCGGCCACCGACGCGTTGGCCTGGATTCGGCATATCGTCGCCGAGTCCGTGTCGTTGTTGTCCTCGTACGATCGGCTGCAAAGCGTCGTCGAGAAAGCGAAGACCTATATCCGCGATCATCTTCACGAGGAGCTGTCGCGCGAGGATATCGCGAACCATGTGTATTTGAACCCGGATTATCTGACGCGGGTGTTCAAGAAAGAAACCGGGCTGTCGATCTCGGATTACGTGCTGCATCAACGCCTGGACTTAGCCGCCGGCCTGCTGGCGAACACGGACCTGTCCGTCGGCGCGATCGCGGCGAAGATCGGGTATTCGAATTTTTCTCATTTCTCCCGCATTTTCAAGAAGTACATGGGGGTCAACCCGGCGGAATACCGGAGCAAGCGCCGATCGGAATGAGCGCCGATAGTCGGCAAAGTGCATAAGAGAGGTCGTCATCGGGGCAGAGCCGGCCGTCCCCGCCGCCGTACAATACAAACAAGCAGGGCAATCTTTCACATACAGCGGGGGGATTTCGAAGATGAAGAGAACGACGAAAGCGATGATGTGCTTGCTGTTATGCTTCATGCTGGTCGTAACGGCATGCGGCGGCGGGGGCGGTGGCGACGAAGCCGGCAACGAAGCCGGCGGCGAGTCTGCGCCGAGCGGCGAGGAAGCTGCAAGCGGCGAACCTTCGAAGGAGCAAGCCGTCGGGGAAATCGTGGAGCTGACCGTCGCGTTCCCGGTCGTCACCGCCGATCAACAAGGACTGCAGCTCGTCGAGGAAGCGATGAACGCCATTACGGAAGCGAAGATCGGAGCTCGCGTCGACTTTATGCCGATCAACGCAGGCGAGTGGCTGCAGCAGACGAATTTGCTGTTCAGCTCGAACGGGAAGCTGGATTTGACGTATGTCCACGGCGGCATGTACAGCAACATGGTCGCGAGAGGCATGCTCGCTCCGCTGGACGACTTGATCGGCCAATACGGCGGCGGCATCGCGTCTTCGATGGACGCGAAATATTTGCAGGCGACCAAGATCGGCGGGAAGATGTACAGCGTGCCCTCTCACCGCGATATGGCGGGAAGCTACGGCCTGGTCATGCGCAAGGATCTCGCGGACAAGCACGGCATCGATCCGAACGCGCTTCATTCGCTGGAGGACGTCGCCGCCGCGCTTCAGAAGATCAAAGACGGCGAGCCGGATGTCGTGCCCCTCGTACCGGGCGCGGCGGGACAGTCGTTCCGGGACAGCTACCTCTTCTTCGATCCGCTGGGCGACAACATGGGCGTCCTGCCGAATTACGACAACGGCCTGAAGGTCGCCAACCTGTTCGAGATGCCGGAATACCAGAGCTTCGTCGGGACGATCCGCGATTGGTACACGAAGGGGTATATTCTCAAGGATGCGGCGACCAACAAAATCAACACCTTCGAGTTGATTCGCTCCGGCAAAGCGTTCGCCTATCTCGCCATGCAGAAGCCGGGCTTCGCGGCGCAAGAATCGAAAGCGTCCGGCACGGAGCTGGTGACGGCCGAGCTGCTGCCGCCGTACACGACGACGAGCAACGTCACGGCCGCGATGTGGGGCATTCCCGTGCAATCCGAGCTGAAGGACAAGGCGATGCAGTTCCTCAACCTAATGTACGAGGATCCGGAGATCGTCAATCTGTTCAGCTGGGGCGTCGAAGGTACGCATTATGTGAAGGCCGAAGGCGCCGCCGAGCATATCATCGCGTATCCGGAAGGCAAGGATGCGTCGTCCGTCGGGTATAACAGCTTAGCCTGGATGTTCGGGGACCAGTTCAAAGCGTATGTGCTGGCAACGGGCGATCCGGACATTTGGAAGAAGACGGCGGAGTTTAACCGGACCGCCAAGCCGTCGAAAGCGCTAGGGTTCTTATTCGACTCGTCGGCCGTCAAGACGGAATATGCCGCCGTGTCGAACGTCATCACCCAATATAAGCTGCCGCTGGAAACCGGCAGCGTCGATCCGGAGAAAATGCTGCCCGAATTCGTCGAGAAGCTGAAAGCGGCGGGCATCGACAAAATTATCGCCGAGAAACAGAAGCAGTTGGACGAATGGGCGAGAGTGAACGCCGCGCAGTAGCCATGGGATGACCGTCGCCGCCCGACCAGTCGCAGATTGGTCGGGCTTATTATTCCGGCTGTCGACGAAGAGAGGGGAGCGCCTGATACGCATGCAAACACACCGGAAAAGCAGAAACCTACGCCGATATATCCCTCTGTACATGATGACGATCCCGGGGCTCGTTTATTTGCTGATTAACAATTACTTGCCTATGCTCGGACTTTCGATCGCGTTCAAGGACATGAACTACGCCTTGGGCGTCTGGGGCAGCGATTGGGTCGGGTTTCGAAACTTCGAATATTTGTTCCGAACGAGCGACGCCTACGTCATTACGAGAAATACGCTGCTTTACAATGCCGCGTTCATCGCGCTCGGCCTGAGCGTCGCCATGGCGATCGCGATTCTATTGAATGAAATCCGAAACCGTCTGGCGCATCGATTCTATCAAAGCGTGATCATCCTGCCTCATATGATTTCGATCATCCTCGTCAGTTATCTCGTATACGCGTTGCTAAGCCCCGAGACGGGCTTCTTGAACAAGACCGTTCTGCCGATGCTCGGCATCGAACCGATCTCTTGGTATTTGGAGCCGGCGTATTGGCCTTATATCCTTACGCTCGTGCACATTTGGAAGGGAGCGGGCTATTCCTGCATCATCTTCCTGGCCGCCATCATCGGGATCGACCGCGAGTATTACGAGGCGGCCAAGATCGACGGCGCTTCCAAGTGGATGCAAATTCGAAGCATCACGCTCCCGATGATCATGCCGATCACGATCATGCTGACGCTGCTCGCCATCGGGCGGATCTTCTATTCCGACTTCGGTTTATTCTATCAAGTGCCTATGAATTCCGGACCGCTGTACGAAACGACGAACGTCATCGATACCTACGTGTTCCGAGGCCTGATGCAGCTCGGCGACGTCGGCATGTCGGCCGCCGCAGGATTCTATCAATCGGTGGTCGGGTTCGTCCTCGTCGTCGCGTCGAACGCCATCGTACGGAAAATCGACAAAGACAGCGCTTTGTATTGATCGGGAGGGATTATATTGACCAAAGAATATTTCGGCTGGAGGCTGACGGCGCATCTCGCGCTCGGCGGATTCGCGATCTCTTGCCTCTTGCCGTTCCTGTTGCTGTTCGCGGCGTCCGTCACGGACGACAGCGCCATCGTCGCGCATGGATACACCTTCTTCCCGGAGAAATTCAGTCTAGGCGCCTACGAATATCTATACCAGCATTCCGCATTGATATTCCGAGCGTACGGCGTCACGATTCTAGTTACAGTCGTAGGTACGATCGCAAGCTTAGCGATGACTTCGATGCTGGCGTACCCGTTGTCCCGCAAAGATTTGCCAGGCGGTCCGGCGTTGTCGTTCATCGTGTTTTTCACCTTGCTGTTCAACGGCGGGCTGGTGCCGACTTATATGGTGTATACGCAAGTGCTCGATATCCGCGACACGCTCTGGGCGCAGCTCGTTCCATGGCTGCTCATGAACGGCTTTAACGTGCTCCTGATGCGGGCCTTCTTCGTCAACTCCGTGCCGACGGCGGTCATCGAATCCGCGAGCATCGACCGCGCCGGAGAATGGACGATCTATTCCCGAATCGTGCTGCCGCTGTCGCTGCCGATTCTGGCGACGATCGGCTTGTTCCAAGCGCTCGCGTTCTGGAACGATTGGAACAACGGATTGGTGTTTATTCATAATCCGGAGCTGTTGAACCTGCAAAACTTGTTGAACCGGATCATGAGCAACATCGAGTTTCTAACGATGAACAGCAACTTGGGCACCGGCGAGACGATCGCCCAGCTGCCTAGGGAGACGTTCCGCATGGCGATCGCCGTGATCGGCATCGTTCCGGTGATTCTGGTGTATCCGTTCTTCCAAAGATACTTCGTCAAAGGATTGACGATCGGCGCCGTGAAAGGCTGATCCGTTCGGACATGGAGGGGATTCGATGATTGGGAACTGGCATGCGATCGTAGCTACGCCGCTAATGGAGCTGAAGATCAAATTCAAAATTTCGAAGAAAGCCGGCTTTACGCTCGATATCGCGACGGAACCGCTGGCGATTCCGATCGCGATCGATTCGCTGGCCGTGAACGGGAACGAGCTGCGCGGCGTCGGGAAAGCGTTCTGGAAGCCGGGCGAGAGCATCGTCGCGGAGCTGGCGTTCGAGGATGACCGATTCGCCGGAGCGCTTTACTTGCCGGGACTGGGGAAGCTGCCGTTGGAAGGCGCCCGCGGTCAAGGTCCATCGTTATCGGAGGCGTTGGTCGAGCGGATCGAGCCTTACCGGAGATCGGGCGTAAGCGAGCGGAAGGACGAAGACATTCGGGACGCGGTGGAGGCGCTGCTGTCGCGCCTGACGCTGGAGGAGAAGGTCGGGCAGATGTTCCAGGTTCCGGCGTCGCACTTCTCGTTCGGCGGCGCGGTGATGACGGATCCGCCGGAGAAGCTGATCGCGGAAGGAAGAGCGGGTTCCGTGCTCGGCGCCTTCGACGCGAATCGCGTCTTCGAGCTGCAGAAGATCGCCGTCGAACAATCGCCGCACGGCATCCCGCTGCTCTTCAACGCGGACGTTATCCACGGTTCGCAGACGATCTTTCCGATTCCGCTCGCCTGGTCTTGCAGCTGGGATCTCGAAGCGATTCGGGAAGCGTGCGCGATCGCGGCGAAGGAGGCGAGCGCGTCGGGCACGGTCTATAATCACGGCCCGATGATCGATATTAGCCGGGACCCGCGCTGGGGACGCGTGTCCGAAGGCGCCGGCGAGGATCCGTACCTGGGTTCCCTGATCGCGAAAGCGCAAGTGGAAGGCTTCCAAGGCGACTCCCTATTCGATCCGGAGACGATCGTCGCCTGCTTGAAGCACTTCGTCGGATACGGCGCCGCGGAGGGCGGACGAGACTACAATACGGTCGATCTATCCGAAGCGACGCTGCGCAACGTATATTTGCCCCCGTTCCAAGCGGGGCTTCGGGCTGGGGCGGGGTCGGTGATGAACGGCTTCAATCTGTACCAAGGCGTGCCGGCGGCGGCGAACGCCGCGCTCATGAAGGAGCTGCTGCGCGACGAGCTTGGCTTCGACGGCGTCTTGATCTCGGATTACGGCGCGGTAGAGGAGATCGTCGTTCACGGCCATGCCGAGGACGCGTCGGATGCGGCGAAGAAAGCGGTCGACGCCGGGATGGATATCGAGATGGCGACCCGATCCTTCGAATGCTTGCCGCGGCTCGTGAGGGAAGGGAAGCTTTCCGAAGGGCAGATCGACGATGCCGTCCGGCGCATCCTCACCCTCAAATACAAGCTGGGGCTCATGGACGATCCGTTCCGTTACATTCGGCCGGAGGCGGAAGCGCAATGGCACTTCCATCCGGATCACGTGAAGGCCAGCCTGGAGCTTGCGCGCAAGTCGATCGTGCTGCTTAAGAACGACGGAACGCTGCCGCTGTCGAAGGGCCGAGGGAAGGTTGCGCTCATCGGGCCGTTCGCGGACAGCAGAGACTTGCTGGGGCCGTGGCAATTTACTCGATACGGGCTGGAGACGGTCACGCTGTACGAAGGGCTGCGGGAGAAGGGCTATTCCGATGAGAGCCTGTTGTTTGCGCCGGGCTGCGGCGTGAACGGTAGAATCGAAGGCGGGATCGAAGAAGCGGTGAGACAGGCGGAACGGTCGGATCTGGTCATCCTGGCGCTCGGCGAGAGCAGCGATATGTCCGGGGAAGCCGCTTCCCGCATGAGCATCGAGCTGCCCGAGGCGCAGCTGCGGTTAATGGAAGCCGTCGCCGCGACCGGCAAGCCGATCGCGCTCGTGCTGACGAACGGCCGGCCGCTCGCATTGGCGCGAGTCGAACGACACGCGAACGCCATTCTGGAGACGTGGTTCCTCGGCTCGCAGGCGGGACGCGCGATCGCCGACGCGCTGACGGGAGAGATCAATCCGTCCGGCAAGCTGACGATGAGCTTTCCGGCGCATACGGGCCAAATCCCGGTTTATTACAATCACTTCCGCACCGGCAGGCCGTTAACGGAAGCGAACCGGGATCAGAAGTTCCTCTCCAAATATTTGGACGGTCCGAACGAGCCGCTGTACCCTTTCGGCTTCGGGTTAAGCTACACCCGCTTCGAATATTCGGAGATCGCGCTGGACCGGGATTCCTTCGCCGTCGGCGAAGAACTGTCGGTGTCCGTAACGGTCGCGAACGCCGGCCGGGTCGCGGGGGAAGAAATCGTACAGTTGTACATTCAGGATCGCTGCGGCAGCATCGTTCGCCCGGTGAAGGAGCTGAAGGGGTTCCGCAAGGAGCGGCTCGCAGCGGGCGAAAGCCGGGAGATCGTATTCCGGATTACGGTCGAAGATCTGACTTTCTGGACGCCTAGCGCCGGATATACGGCGGAGCCGGGCGCGTTCGTCGCGTTCATAGGGTCGAACAGCAGAGACGTGCAGTCGGCGGAATTTCGATTCGTCGGCGGCGAATAACGGGGAGGAAACCGAAAGTGAGTGAACAGCGGGACATCAAGCGATTGATCGCGTTAATGACTTTGGAAGAAAAGGCGAGCCTCTGTACCGGGCGCGATACATGGCATACGCAAGGCATCGAACGGCTGGGCATCCCGTCCGTCATGATGACGGACGGTCCGCACGGCCTGCGGAAGCAGCGGGCGGCAACCGATCATCTCGGCTTGTTCGACAGCGTGCCGGCCACCTGCTTCCCGTCGGCGGCGGGCGTCGCGAGCTCTTGGAACCGGGAGCTGATCGAAGCGATGGGCCGGGCGCTCGGCGAGGAATCCCAAGCGGAAAACGTGGCGGTGCTGCTCGGCCCGGGGGCCAATATCAAGCGTTCGCCGCTGTGCGGGCGAAATTTCGAGTACTTTTCCGAGGATCCGTACTTGTCTTCGGAGATGGCCGCCTACCATATCATGGGCGTGCAGAGCCAAGGCGTCGGCGCTTCGCTGAAGCATTATGCCGCCAACAATCAGGAACACCGCCGGATGACCTCGGATTCCGTCGTCGACGAGCGAACGCTGCGCGAAATCTACTTGGCGAGCTTCGAGGGGGCGGTGAAGAAGGCGCAGCCGTGGACGGTGATGTGCGCGTACAACAAAGTCAACGGTACGTACGCGGCCGAGAATGAATGGCTTCTGACGGACGTGCTGAAGAACGAATGGGGCCACGAAGGGTTCGTCGTCTCGGACTGGGGCGCGGTGAACGATCGGGTCGCGAGCTTGGCGGCGGGCTTGGAGCTCGAGATGCCTCACGAAGGCGAAGGCGCGCGACGTATCGTCGATGCCGTGAAGGACGGACGATTGGCCGAAGAGACGTTGGATGCTGCCGTGGAACGACTGCTGACCGTCGTGTTCCGAGCCGTCGATCGGCGGAAGCGGGACGCATCTTACGACCCTGACGCGCATCATCGGTTGGCCCGACAAGTCGCGGTCGAGAGCATGGTGCTGTTGAAGAACGAGGATGCTGTTCTGCCGCTTCCCCGCGGCGAGCGCATCGCCGTGATCGGGGAGTTGGCCGCGGTCCCGCGCTATCAAGGCAGCGGCAGCTCTCAGATTCAACCGACCCGGCTGGACGATATCGTCGAGGAGCTGTCCGCTTCGGCGGGGCCGGACGCTCGAGTCGTCTATTCGCAAGGCTACAGGCTAAGCGGGGACGACGTCGACGAAGCGTTGACGGCGGAAGCGCTGCGGGCGTCGGGGGAAGCGTCGGTCGCGGTCGTCTTCGCCGGACTGCCGAAGCGGTACGAGTCGGAAGGCTTCGACCGGGGGCATATGCGCATGCCGGCCAATCAGATCGCGCTGATCGAGGCGGTGGCGGCCGTTCAGCCGAATCTCGTCGTCGTGCTCTGTAACGGAGCACCGATCGAGATGCCGTGGCTCGGGAAAGCCAAAGCCGTGCTGGAGGCGTATTTGGGCGGCCAAGCGCTCGGAGGAGCGGTCGCGGACCTGTTGTTCGGCGACGCGAATCCATCGGGGAAGCTCGCCGAGACGTTCCCGGTCCAACTGAGCGATAACCCGTCCTACTTGAACTTCCCGGGCGAAGGCGATCGGGTCGAATACCGAGAAGGGCTGTTCGTCGGCTATCGCTATTACGACAAGAAACAGCTGAAGCCGCTGTTTCCGTTCGGTCATGGCCTCAGCTATACGACCTTCGCGTATTCGGGGCTATCGGTGGATCGGAAGGAGCTCACCGATCGAGACGCGCTGCACGTGTCAGTGAACGTGAAGAACACCGGAGAGCGCGCCGGCAAGGAAGTCGTGCAGCTCTATGTCCGGGACGTCGAGAGCAGCGTCATTCGACCGCTCAAGGAGCTTAGAGGGTTCGAGAAGGTGTCGCTCGCGCCGGGCGAAGAGAAGACGGTCGTCTTCCGGTTAGATATGCGGAGCTTCGCCTATTACGACGTCGACGAGAAGCGGTGGACGGTGGAGACGGGGGACTTCGACATCATGATCGGCCGGTCGTCGCAAGCGATCGAGCTGACCGAGACGGTGACCGTCCGCTCCACGGACGTCCGCAAGCTGGTCTATCACCGCAACTCGACCGTGGCCGACTTGCTGCGGACGGAGCGCGGCGCCGCCTTCGTCCGGAAGCTGCGCGAGCTGCTGCCGTTCGGCGCCGCCGCGGGGGAAGAGCATAAGGAGATGCTGGAGGCCTTCAAACAGAGCGTGCCGCTTCGCGGGCTCGTCTCGCTCAGCGGCGGACGATTTACCGAGCGCGACTTGTCGGAGCTGCTCGCGCATCTGAACGAGTGACGGGCACCCGAGGGAGAGGAGGGGCGCCATGGGTTATTTCGTTAGGCGGAAGATGATGCAGAGCTGGGCGGCGGTCCGGAAGGAAGACGAAGCCCGGATCGCCCGGCAGACGCCGACGCCGGGCGTGGCGGCGGACGCGAACCTCGCGTACGTCGACGACGGCGATCCGATGCATCTGCTGGATGTGTACTACCCTAGCGGAACGACGGGGCTCTTGCCGACGATCGTGGACATTCACGGGGGCGGCTGGATGCACGGCGATAAGGACCTTCATAAGCATTACGGGTTATCCTTGGCCGCGCGCGGCTTCGCCGTCGTAAATACGAGTTACCGCCTGCTGCCGCGCACCGACTTGCGCGGGCAGGTGCAGGATATTTTCGCCGTGCTCCATTGGTTGGAGCGGCACGGCGCCGAGCATCATTGCGATCTTAGCCGCTTCTATATTTGCGGCGATTCGGCCGGCGGCCACTTGACAGGGCTGACCGCCTGCGTGCAGCTCAGCCGCGAACTGCAAGCGGCCTACGGCGTACGGCCGGCCGGGCTAGAGATCAAGGCGATCGGGATCGGGCACGGCATGTGCGAGCTGTCGGATTTCCAACGCGTCAGTAGAGCCTTGGGCGCCGGGGATAAGCTCTACAAAGAAATGTATAAAATGTTTTTCGGCAGAAAGCCGGAGCGCGCCGCGTGGTACGGAAAGGCCAGCTTTACGGAAACCGCCGAAGGACTGCGTCCGCCCCCCGTTTTCCTCGTCAGCAGCGAAGTCGATCCGCTGCACAAAGCGCACTCGGCGAGGCTGGCGGCGTATCTGAAGGAGCGGAATCTCCCGTATCGCACGAAATTTTGGACGAAGGCGCAGGGCGAGCATCTCGGTCATGTGTTCCATGTCTCCAATCCGGAGTGGCCGGAGAGCCAAGAGACGAACCGGGAGATGCTGTCCTTCTTCTTACAATATTAAGGAGGGATTCGATTGACCGCCCTAAGCTTCATCTACCCGCAGCCGCGAAGCTTTGTTCCCCTAGAAGGCTCGTCCGCGCTATCCGCCCGTTTCATCGTTCGCCCGAGCGGGGGCGAGGCCGAGCGGCTGGCGGACGTCGTAGACGTCGAACGGCGCTGTACCGCGGCCGCCGCCGGATGGCTTGCGGAAGGCCTTATCTCCGAGACCGCGACGGTCGTGAAGCTGGAGCATAAGCCGGGGCTTCACCCGCAAGGCTATGCGCTCGAGTGGAGCGCATCCGGACTTCGGATCGCGTTCGGCGCGGAAGCCGGCCTGCATTACGCGCTCGTGACGTTCGAGCAATTGGCGAAGCGGCAAGGTCCCGAATGGGAACACTTCCGGATCGAGGACGAACCGGATTTCCCGGTGCGGGGCGCGATGCTCGACATCGGACGGAACAAAATCCCGAAGCCGGAGACGCTCTACGCGCTCGTCGACCGATTGGCCGAGCTGAAGATCAATCATCTTCAGCTGTACATGGAAGGCTTCTGCTTCGATTACGAAAAGTACGCCGCGTCCTTCCCCGAGGCCACGCCGATCCGCGCGGCCGAATTTCGCGAGCTGGATTCGTACGCGAAGAAGCGGTATATCGACCTCGTGCCGAACCAGAATTGTCTCGGCCATATGGGACCTTGGCTCGCGAAGCCCGAGTTTCGAGATTTGGCCGAGCATCCCGACGGCATCCCGACTCCGATTCCGCTGCCGTTCGCCCTGCCGCCGACGACGATGAACCCGGCGGACGAACGTTCCGCGGCGCTCGCGAACGATTTGTTCGACGAGCTGCTGCCGAACTTCTCTTCCGCATATGTAAATATTAACCTGGACGAGCCGTTCGGCCTCGGTACGGGGAGGAGCCGAGCGGAAGCCGAACGCATCGGCGTCGGCGAGCTGTATCTCGCTTACGCGGAGCGGATGTTCGAGGCGGTGCGTCGCCACGGCAAGAAGCCCTTGCTGTGGGGCGACGTGCTCGCGCGCCATCCCGAGCTGCTGACGCGGCTGCCGGCCGACGTCACCGTGCTGCATTGGAATTACGACGCGCCTGTCCCGTTCGAGCCTCATTGCAGGCGCCTTCGGGAGAGCGGCGTTCGGTATTACGTATGCCCCGGGACGAGCAGTTGGAATTCCATCGGGGGACGCACGGACAATATGCTCGGGAATATCGCCGACGCGGCGAGGGCGGGCAAGGCGTACGGGGCGGACGGTCTGATCGTGACCGACTGGGGCGACGGCGGACATTGGCAGTCGCCGGCCGTCAGCTACCCTGGATTCGCCTACGCGGCCGGCGTAAGCTGGCAGACGGAGGCGAATCTGCATCGGCCGGAGGCGCTTGCCGATCATGTATCGTCGCGAATGCTGTCGGACCGAAGCGGGATCGGCGGCTCCTTCCTGCTGGAGCTGGGCCGCTACTATCATCTCGAGCGGAGCACGTTGGACAATATGACGTATACGCATTACTTGCTCGGCCGCGGATACGCCGATCGAGCGAAGCTGGAGCAAGACGCCTCGATCATGATCCAAGTATTGGAATGGATCGGAGGCAGCGGTACGCCTTTCCGCGTGGATTATCGGTACGCAGAGATGGAGCTGTGGCTGCAAGCGCGCGCCGAGGAGCTGCGCCGGCTCGACCTCGTCGGACTGGACGCCGAGCCTCAGAAGGACGAACTCGCGAACGCGCTCCGCCTCGTCGAGCTCGGCGCCGGACTTCATCGGTACATCTACATGCAGGATTTGCCGGACAAGGCGGCCGAGATCGCGTGGCTCGAACGGCTTCGCGCGCTGTTGGAGAAGACGATCGCGGAGTTCGCGCGGCTGTGGCTGGCGCGCAACCGCGCAGGCGGGCTGGCCGCCAGCATGGCGCCGTTCGAGAAGCTGCTCGGCCAGCTCGGGGAACGGCTTCGTGCGCTGGAAGAAGGATAACGCGAGGGGCGTCCGTCCGTTGGGAAAATTTCCGGGTGAATGCGCTCGAACCGGGACATACTGAATGGTATCGCAAACTCCCCGTTCGAAAGGATGGAATCACCCTATGCGCGAGCCGACGATCCGGCTGCAATTCCGCAATCATGAAGCGGCGTACGATGCGTTCGAAACGCTGCAGGAGCTCGGGTACCGGCCGGAGCTCGCCTCCGACGACTGCGGCCCCGAGCTCGACATTCATATCGAAAATACCGACGTTCAATCCGCGCTCGAAATCGCGCACGCGTTCGGCGGCCACCTGCTGGAGCGCGGCGCCAAGCGGCCGGAGCGGATCGACTTCGATCCGAACGACGTCTCCATCCCGGCGCATGCCGTGACGGAGGATTTCTCCGAGCGGTACATGAGCGGCGCGAGCGACGACTTCCTCGGCGACGAATACGACGTCGTGCGCGAGATGCAGGAGGGCTACCGCGACAGCGTGCACTGAACCCGGGCCGCGAACGAAACAAGGCCGCTTCCTCGATCGATGCGAGGGGCGGCCTTTCGTTTACGGTTCGCAAGGCTTTGGAATAAGGAACACGATTGTTCCCTATTTTCGCCGCGAAAAGCCAGAAAGGGAGAATAGGGAACAGGGAAGTTCCCTATCGACCGTGGAAACGGGCCGAAACGTCCTTTTCCAGTGAAATAGGGAAGATTGTTGTTCGCTATTCGTGCAAATCACTGGGCTGTAACGAAAATAGGGAAGTTTGCTGTTCTCTATGTAAGAGGCCGAGTTAGGCGTTCATCGCTGCGATCAAGTCCTTCAGCACGGTCTCCGCGTCCGCGTAGTCGATCTGGCACGTGCCCGCCGCCTTGTGGCCGCCGCCGCCGTGCTTCAGCATGAGCGCGCCGATATCGACGCTCGCCGTTCGGTTGACGATGCTGTGGCCGCAGGCGAAGACGCAGTTCTGCTTGTTCCGTCCGTCGACGATCCAAATCGAGACGTTCTGCTCCGGATAGAGCGCGTACACCATGAATCGGTTGCCCGGGTAGATCGTCTCTACGTCGCGGAGGTCGGTCACGATGACGTTACCCTCCGTTCGCGTGTACGTCGCGACCATGTCGCGGAACTGCGCATCGAGCTCGAAATAGCGCGCAACGCGTTCCTTCACGTCCGGGAGCTCCATAATTTGCTCGACCGGCATCGTCGCGCAATGGTCGACGAGGTCTTCCATCAGCTGATAGTTGCTGATCCGGTAGTCGCGGAAGCGGCCGAGGCCCGTGCGCGCGTCCATGATGAACGAAAGCAGGTCCCAGCCCTTCGGGTTCAAGATGTCTTCCGCCGAAAATTGCGCCGCGTCCGCCTTGTCGACGCCGGCCATAATGTCGTCCAGCTCGGGACCGAACTTCTCCCGCCCGCCGTAGTAGTCGTACACGACGCGCGCCGCGCTCGGCGCCACGCGGGACTCGCCTTTGTATTCCACGTCCGGCTGCATGCGGGCGAGCTCGCTCGAGTGGTGGTCGAACCAGAGACCGACGCCCGGCACGTACGGCAGGTTCGCCAAAATATCGTTTTCGTTCACTTCAACCAGACCGTCTTGTACGTCCTTCGGATGCACGAACTTCATCTCGTCCACCATGCCGAGCTTCTTGAACAGCATGGCGCAGACCAATCCGTCGAAATCGGAGCGCGTAATCAACCGCATATGCAAGAACACCTTCCAATACGAAAATAGTTCGAACGAACTATCTATTCGAGGCGTTGGGTTGGAATTCCTGCCGTCGTCTTTTGGCGCGCGCGAAAAGTAAGCAGCCGAGCGGGAAGCGGTTTCCCGCCTATGTCCCCGAGCGGGACAGGGCCGCCGCTTCCGCCGCGCTCTTGCCCGCCGTGTACCCCGTCGCGAACGCCGCCGTAATGTTGTAGCCGCCCGTGTATCCATGAATGTCGAGAATTTCGCCGCAAAAAAACAGGCCCGCGGTCAGCTTCGATTCCATCGTCTTCGGGTCGATCTCCTTCAGGTTCACGCCGCCGCCGGTGACGAACGCTTCCTCGATCGACAGCGTGCCGGACGCCCACAGCTCGAATCGCTTGCACGAATCGACGAACGTCTGGAGCGCCGCCTTCGGAATCTGATCCGCCTGCGCGTCTTCGGCGATGCCGGCCCGCGCCAGCAAGAACAGCAGCAATCGCTCCTGCAGCAGCGAACGAAAGGCGTTCTTCGCCGCCTTCTTCCCCTCTTCGCGCACGAGAGAGGCTACGCGGTCCCGCAGCGCGTCGCCGCTCTCGCCCGGAAACAGGTCGATGCTCATCAGCACGTGCTTCGCGTCGAATTTCTTCCGCGCCTTCACGACGAACTGGCTGCAGCGCAGCGCCGCCGGTCCGGAGATGCCGAAGTGGGTGAAGATCATATCCCCGTCATGCGTAACGATCCGCTTCCCCTTCGGGTCCCACACGGTCAGCTCGATGTCGCGCAGGGAGATGCCTTGCAGCGTCTTCTCGCGAATGAACGGCTCGCTCGAGGTGATCGGCACCTCGGTCGGGTACAGCTCGGTGATCGAATGCCCGGCGTCCTCCGCCCATGCGTACCCGTCGCCGGTCGAGCCCGTATGGGGCACGCTCTTCCCGCCGGTGGCGATGACGACGGCGCGCGCGCCGAACCGCTCCCCGTTCCGCAGCCGCACCCCGGCGACCCGCCCGTCCGCGTATTCGACGCGGTCGACCGGCGCATGCACGCGAATGTCGACGCCTAAGCTCCGCACCTTGCCGACGAGCGCGTCGACGACCGTCTTCGCCTTGTCGCTGACCGGGAACATGCGCCCGCGGTCTTCCTCCTTGAGCCGGATGCCGAGCTCCTCGAAGAACGCCATAATGTCGCGATTACTGAAGTGATGGAACGCGCTGTATAGAAACCGTCCGTTGCCGGGAATATGCTTCACGATCGTGTCGAGGTCGCCCGCGTTCGTTACGTTGCAGCGGCCGCCCCCCGAGATGCCGAGCTTGCGTCCGAGCTTGTCCCCCTTATCGATGAGCAGCGTCCTTGCGCCGTGCGTCGCCGCGGACACGGCGGACATCAGCCCCGACGGTCCGCCGCCGATGACGATGCAATCGTATGCGTCGATAGTCATTCCTTTTTCCGCCCCTTGATATTGCCTGATTGCGAATAGTATACCACGTCCGGCATGTTCAACCGCAAAGCGGCGAATACTAACGGTCGACAATAACGGAAGGAGTGAACGACGCAATGGCGAACGGCGGAAAAAAGGGCGACTCGTGGGCGCAGCGAAATCACGAGAAACAAAACGCGCGCGGCAGCGAGGACAAGGTGCCCGGCATCGACAAGAAGCTGAACGGACCGAACCGCCCGGCGGAATAAGGGAGGGATCGTCGTGACGAAAAGAAAGAAATCGAAGGCGGACAACGATACGCCCGAGCAGGTGATCGAATCGCTCGGCGATCCGGCGCTCGATCCGTACGAGATCGAATTCGCTCCGGAGCATCGGGAAGGCCGCGGCCCGCGAAGCGCGTTCGTGAACGAGCACGGCGTCGTGATCGGCGATCACGACTACGAGTCCCCGCAGTCGCCGCTGGAGAACTGGTCCAAAAACACCGATCCGACGGTCATGGCGGGTGAAGAGTGGGTGCATCCGTACAAGGACGTCGGCTTTCACACCGAGGAGAATCGGGACTATTTCGAAAAGGGCGTTCCGCCCAAAGGCGGCATCTACATGCATCCGACGATCGACGTTGCGTATCCTTACAATCTTGAGGACGAAACCGCGGACGCTTCCGACGCCCCGGCTCCGCGCAAGAAATAACGACAATGCGCCGGGGCCGTGGTATAATAAACTTGGCTAACGCCAATGTTAACATATACCATGTAAGGGAGCGTGAACATTGCCATGTCGATTACGTTCGAGATGTACATGAACGACTACATTCAACCGATGCGCGACGAATTGACGCGTCTGGGCATTACGGAGCTTCGCACGCCGGAAGACGTAGAGCAGGCGTTCAACGATATGAAGGGGACGGCGCTCGTCGTCGTCAACTCGGTATGCGGCTGCGCCGCCGGCAACGCCCGTCCGGGCGTCGCGCGCGCGCTGCAGGCCGGTCCGAAGCCGGATCACCTGTATACGGTGTTCGCGGGTCAAGATAAGGAAGCGACCGCGAAGGCGCGCGAATATTTCGCGCCGTACCCGCCGTCTTCCCCGTCCATCGCCTTGATGAAGGACGGCGAACTCGTGTTCTTCATCGAGCGCCACGAGATCGAAGACCGCAACGCGGAGCAGATCGGCGACAAGCTTGCCGGCGCGTTCGAGCACTACTGCAAATAACGCACAAGAAAACCCCCTTCCGACGAAGGGGGTTTTCTTGTGCATGCGGGCGAATGGCGTTAGATCGCCGCCATGCGCTCGCGAATCGCGTCGGCGGCGGCCGCGCCGGCCCGGGCCGCGACCGCGTCGAAGCCGAGCGCCAGTATGGGCTTGCGCGTGACGTTATGCGCGTCCGTCGCCAAGGTGTGGACCTGGCCGCGGTCGACGAGCCGGGCGGCGAACGCCTTCGCGTCGGGCCCGTTGTTGCCGATCAGGCTGTCGACGGACACCTGCGTCCAGACGACGCCCGTCTCGATCATGCGGTCGAGCAGCGAGGGCTCCTCCCGGAAGAACGCGTGGCGCTCCGGATGCGCGAGAACGGCCGTCGTGCCGCGCGCGCGCAGCGTCTCCAGCACGTCCCACGTATCCGGGCTGAAGCCCGCCCATGGCTCCTCCAGCAGGAGGAAGGCGGGATTGTCGCCGAGGAAGCAGCATCGCTCGTTCCGGAGCGTCTCTTCGACGAAGGCGGCGCTTTCGAGAACGAGCTCGTTGCCGCAGCGGATGCGAAGGTCGATGCCGAGCCGGTCGAGCTCGGCCTGGAGCAGGGCGGCCTTGGGGCGAACGATGTCGGCATACACCTTCCAATAGTTGCCGAGATGCGGCGTGGCGACGATCGTCCGGATGCCGTCTTCCGCGGCGATGCGGGCCATGGCGACGGCCATGTCCATGTCTTTCGCGCCGTCGTCGACGCCAGGCAAAATATGGCAATGGATATCGATCATATGCGATTGTCCCCTTCCCGGAAGCCTGCTGCAAGTCATTATTACCATGGTAGCAAAGCGCAGGGGAAAAATCATTAAGGAATATCGGCACTTTCCTTAGACGGACTTGCATTGGAATTTGCTTCGAGGAACGAGTACAATCGTTGGTAATATCGTACGCGAGGAGTGGGACGGATGAGCAAGCAGCAAGACATTATCGCCGCGTTGGGCGTAAAGCCGGAGATCGACGTCGATGCGGAAATTCGGCGCCGCGTGGATTTCTTGAAGGAATACGTTCGAAAGTCGGGCACGACGGGGCTGCTCATCGCGATCAGCGGGGGAATCGACTCCGCGGTGGCCGCGGGGCTGTGCAAGCGGGCGACGGACGAGCTGCGCGAAGAGACCGGACAGGACTACCGGACGATCGGCGTGCTGCAGCCGTACGGGGAGCAGCCGGACATCGCGGACAGCCGTTCGGTCGTCGACGCGTTCGGTCTCGCGGGCTCCGCCGTCGAGATGAACATCGAGGAAGCGGTGGACGAGATCGCGCTCGAGACCGAGTACGCGCTCAAGGAGCTCGGCATTCATCGGCACGTCAGCAAGGAGGGCAAAGGCAACGCGAAGGCGCGCACCCGAATGGTCATGCAGTACGCGCTTGCGTTCGAGATGAACCTGCTCGTCGTCGGCACCGACCACGCGTCGGAAGCGATCACCGGCTTCTTCACGAAGTACGGCGACGGCGCCGTCGACATTACGCCGCTCAGCACGCTGAACAAGCGGCAGGTGCGCGCGCTCGCGCGGGCGCTCGGCGTGCCGCAGCCGATCCTGGACAAGGCGCCGACCGCGGGCCTGTGGGACGGCCAGACGGACGAGGGCGAGCTCGGCATCTCGTACGAGGCGAACTCGGATTACCTCGAAGGCAAGCCGATCGACGACGCGATCCGCGCCAAGCTCGAGCGGCAATACGACAAGACCGCGCACAAGCGGCTGCCGATCCCCGGCATCTAGGGGACGGCGCGCCTGCAGTCCGGCGTTCCCAAGCGGGGGCGCCGGGCTGTTTTTGTTGCGGGCAGCGGATCGTCGGAGTTCCTTCGACTGCGGCGCTCCGGGGGCCCGGCTTAGACCTCGAGTCGCGCCCGGCAGGCGCGGAGGAACGCTTGCAGCGGCTCCACGTCGAAGTGGAGCGACTCCCTAGGCTCGGTCCGCCGATACAGCTTCAGCGCGTCCGCGACGACCTCGATGTGCAGCGGCATCGCGGACATGCCCCATACGCCGGCTTCCTCTTTGGAAAGCACCGCGCCGTCGGCGACGAAGCGGAGCACGCGAAGCCAATTGAGCACATAATACACCGGCTGCTTCGATACGTCGCGGAACGGCACGTCCACGTCGGCGACGATCGCCGCCCGGTAGTCCGCGTCCGGCACCGCGGGGAACGTCTCCGCGATCGGGCGTCCCCACAGCGACACGCCCCGCTCCCGGACGACGCGCACATGCGCCGCCAGGTCGGGATCGAGCGCCCCCGCGAACGCCGCGAGCGCCCCCAGACGGTCCAGCGCCGCCGAAGACGGCGGCCGCTCGACCGCCCCGTCTCCGCCTTCGGCGAGCGCCGCCTCGAACGACCCGCGCCACCCTTCGCTGTAATGGAACGCGAACGGGCACGGATGCCGCCACGGGTGCAAGTCGGCAAGCTTGCATATATGCAGCTCGATCGGATGCGGCGCGCCCGACAGGCCCAGCAGCTCCGTCGCGATCATGGCCTTCGCGGCCGCGGGCACCTCTCCGTCGTACACGGCGACGAGATCCAGATCGCTGCGCTCCGGCTGGAACGATCCCATCGCGAGAGATCCGTGCAAGTAGACGCCGACGAGCGGCGCCCCCAACGTCTCCCTCAGCGATCGTACGATCGCCTCTACTTGAATCCTCGCCGCTTCCGGCGCCGGCAATGGTTCGTATGCCATCGAGACCCCTCCGTTTCTAATCGTATTTTCGCATATTCGGTTATTTTCCGGTACACTGGAAGCAACTATTCAAGCAAGCGAGGCGCGAATTGCGGATGATTATCGGAGTCGGAACGGATATCGTCGGAACGGATCGGATCGGGAAGCTGCTCCGCGGGGCGCGGGGAGAAGCGTTCTTACGGAGAGTGCTGTCGGACGCGGAACGGGCGTATTTATCGAGCAAGAGCCTTCCCCCGGCGCGAGCCGTCGAGTTCGTCGCGGGCCGATGGGCGGCGAAGGAGGCGGTGTCGAAGGCGCTCGGCTGCGGGATCGGCGCCGATCTCGCCTTCCACGACATCGAGGTGATGCCCGACAAGCGCGGCAAGCCTTGCTGCACCGTCGCGCGCGACGTCGCGGCAGGACTCCGGCTGCACTTGTCGATCTCGCATGCGGACGGGTGGGCGACCGCCTTCGCGGTGGCGGAGCGGGAAGAAACCTAGACTCGAGTCGCGGGAGCGTTCATGCCGCAGCCCGTTCCTCCGGACCCCTGGCGGGAGTAGGCTTATACTATTAAGTCTGTATGGGGGGATCAAGTTGACGGAGGCAGGAGTCACGTTCGGGACCCTATGCGGGATCGCGTCGCTCTTCGTATGGGGAGCGGCGGCGATTTCGGCGAGCCGCTTGCTTCGGGCGCCTGTCCGAAGCGTCCTGAGGCGGCGCGCGGGGCGCACGGCCGGCGCGGTAATCGTCGGCGCGCTGCTGGTCGGCGTCGAAGGGAGCGTGCGCGTCGCCCTGCGGGCGGCGGAGTCCGGGACATGGCGGATCGAGGACGCGATGCTGGCGGCCGCCGCGGCGGCGTGCATCGCCGGACTGCGGTCGGTTCCGCGGCTGCTCGCGGTGTCGAGGTACTCGTACGACAGCGTTAAAGAGGAACGCTCCGCCGCTTCGGACCCGAGGACGGTGGTTCCGATCCAGGCGGCCGCCGTCCTCTGCGCGTTAAGCTTCTATGTAACTTGGTCCGAGGGCGGCTTGCTCTCCGCGGCAACGGCCGGGGTCGCAGCGACGGGCGCCCTGTGGGCGGCGCAGCGGCGCCGCCATGCCGCCGCGCGGCGCGACGGCTGGAAGCGGCCGAAGCCGCTGCGTCTTCGCCTGCGCTCGGGCGCCGCAAGGGTGCGCGCCTCGACCGGCTGGAACTAACGAGCGCCGCTACGAGTGTACGGTTCCAGCCTTCGGGACCGCGGCCTTCTCGGTCTGCGCCAGCGCGATGCCGATGAAGACCAATAGGCCGCCGGCGATCTGCTGCGGCTCGATCGTCTGGTGCAGGAACAGAGCGCCGAGGGCCGCCGCGGCCGGCGGTTCGACGAAGCTGACGATCGAGGCAATATTCGGCCCGAGCCGGCGTACGGATGCCGCGAACAGCGTGATGGCGCCGAACGTCGATACGAACGCGAGCGAGCCCGCCGCCGCCCACGGCGCCCAAGATGAAGGCGCCGCGAGCCGCTCGAAGCCGCCGGTCGCCCAGGCGTAGAGCGCCAATGCGGCGGCCGCGAAGGCCGCGACGTACGCCGAACTGACGTACGGACTCGCGCGCCGGAGCACGCGGTCGCTGACGAGAATATACGCCGCATAAACGAGGGCCGCGGCGAACGCGAGGCCGATCCCCGCCGCTTGGGCGGGCTCGTTCCAGCCGTCGCCGAACATGGCGGCGAGCCCCGCGAGCGACGACAACAAGCCGCCGGTCTTCCGGCGGCTCATCGGCGTTCTCGCGAGCGCCGCGGTAAGCCCGTTCACCCAAAGCGGGTACGTATAGAAGACGGTTACGGCGACGCCGATCGGCACGTACCGATACGAGGCGAACAGCAGCGTAGCCATCACGGCGTACCCGAAGACGCCCATGCCGGCCAGGACGCCGAGGGCGTTGCCCGGCACGCGCCAAGCGCCCCTCCCCCCGCGCAAGACGAGCGGCATGAACGCCCAAAACAACGCCGTCGCGATGGCGAACCGCATCGACAGCAGCAGCGCCGGCGGCCAGCTCTCGGCGTAAGCGATCTCCGCGAACAACCCCATGGAGCCGAAGCCGACGGCCGAGAGGACGGCCGCGGCGAAACCGGCTGCGCGCCCGCTCATAGCCGCACCCGGGCCTCATCCTCATGACGTATCCATTGAACGCGCATCGGCGCATCTCCTCTTCTCAAATCCGCATGATCCACATTATAATGCGAGAGGGCGGGTTATGCCTATAGCGCGGCGAAAGCGAAAGCGGCGGATCGTTTTCGCGAGGGAAAGGAAGTTCGGATACGATGTTGGACGCGACGGATTATGCGATTCTAGAGGCGCTGCGGGACAACGCGAGAATGCAGTGGAAGGAAATCGGGGAGCGGGTGCATCTGACGGGCCCCGCGGTAGCGAACCGCATCGCGCGGCTCGAGGAGCTCGGCGTCCTGCAGGGGTACACGACGCGCGTGGACGAGGCGAAGCTTGGGCGGTCGTTCGAAGCGCTCGTCACCGTCTTCCTCCAGTCGAACGAACATACGGCCTTCCGCGACTGGGCGTTAGGGGAGTCCGCCGTAACCGAGCTGCACCGCGTCACCGGCGAAGGCTGTTATTGGATGAAGCTGCGTCACCGCGACCCGGACGAGCTGTCGGCGCTGCTGGAGCGGCTGATCCGCTTCGGCAACTACCGCGTCAACGGATCCATCGGTCGATTGAAATAGAGGAGTTGGGGAAGAAGGATGCAAGAGCAAGAGGCGAAGGCGTATTTCAGCAAGGAGCTGCTAGCGTGGTACCGGGTGCAGAAGCGCGACTTGCCTTGGCGGCGAAGTCGCGACCCGTATCATATCTGGGTGTCGGAGGTGATGCTGCAGCAGACGCGCGTCGAGACGGTCAAGCCGTATTTCGAGCGGTTCGTGGCGTTGTTCCCGACGGTCGATGCGCTCGCGCGGGCGCCGGAGGAGACGGTCTTGAAAGCTTGGGAAGGGCTCGGGTATTACTCGCGCGCGCGAAATCTGCAGTCGGCGGCGCGGGAAGTGTCGGAGCGGTACGGCGGGACGGTGCCGGATACGAAGGAACGGTTCGCAGCGTTGAAGGGCGTCGGGCCGTACACGGCGGGCGCGGTCATGAGCATCGCCTTCAACCGCCGGGAGCCGGCCGTCGACGGCAACGTCATGCGGGTGCTGTCGCGATATTTCTGCATCGAGGAGGACGTCGCGAAGGGCGGCACGCGGGCGATGATGGAGCGGCTGCAGTACGAGCTGATCCCGGAAGGGGAAGCATCCGATTTCAACCAGGCGATTATGGAGCTCGGCGCGCTCGTGTGCACGCCGAAATCTCCGCATTGCCTGACCTGTCCGGTCATGGAGCGGTGCGCGGGGCGGCTCGAAGGCAAGGAGGAATCATTGCCGATCAAGACGAAGGCGAAGCCGCCGCGCCCGGAGTACCGCGCCTGCGCGCTCGTCGTCAGCGAGGACGGCGGCAGCGTCCTGCTGCGCAAGCGCCCGGCGACGGGACTGCTCGCCGACATGTGGGAGCTGCCGCACGTCGAGTTCGCGGCGATGGGCTGGCCCGCGGCGATGGCGGACGCGGCGGTCGGCGACGCGCTCGCCGGCTGGCTCGGCGCGGAACTAGGCCCGGAAGCGTCCGGCGCGGTGCGGCCCGCGGAGCCGGTCGGGGTGGCCGAGCACACGTTCAGTCATATCCACTGGAATCTGCGCGTGCACCGGCTGACGGCCGCGGCGGCGGAAGGCGCGCCGCTGCGGGAGCCTTATCGATGGGTCGACCGCGCGGGCATGGAGGTGCACCCGCTGCCGAACGTCTTCGTGCGGCTGTTGAAGGCGGAAGGGTTTATCCCCGCATAAGCGAAAAGAAGAGAGCATAGGACAACGGCGCCCGACGGTACAATGAGAGGAGAAGGCTCATAGACCGGACCGGAGGCTGGACCATGAAGAACAACCGCGACATCGTGGTCGTCGTCGTCACCCGCGCGCAGCTGAGGCGATTTCTGGCGATCGATCTGGCGGGGAGCACCGCGGTGTATTACGCGTTGTTCCTGCCGTTCCACTCGCAGTGGGCGGCGTCGGCCGGCAGCTTCCTCGGCGCGCTGGCGCTGAATCGGTTGTTCCGCGGCGGCGGGGCGAGCGCGCGGAAGCGAAGCAAAGCGGAATAGGGAACAGCAATGTTCCCTATTCCGGGGCGAACGACCGCAAACCGCCGAATAAGGAACACCGATGTTCTCTATTTCTTCGTAAACCGGCCGGAATCAGGCGATTCCCGAGGAATAAGGAACATCCCTTTTCCTTATTCCGGCCGGTCGGGGAGGATCTGCAATAATAAGGAACATTGCTATTCCTTATCTAGGCCTAAGCCCGGACGGCAGGTACAGACGAACCATATAAGGAGGGCCGCCCTCGCGTCCGATGGACGAGGGCGGCCCTTCGTGTCTTACGCTCGGTTACACTTTGAACTTCGCAATCATGGCTTGCAGCTCTTGCATCATCTCGCTCAGCTCCATCGCGGACGCCGTGATTTGTTCCATCGCGGCCAGCTGCTCTTCGGAGGACGACGCCGCATGCTGCGTATTGTCGGAAGCCAGCTTGGCGATCTCGGCCAGCTCGGCGACGGACGCCGTCACTTGCTGCGAGCCCGCCGACATCTGCTCCGCCGAAGCGGAGACGTCTTCCACTTGGGCGGCGACTTCCCGAATGCTCGCGAGAATGCTCTCGAACGCCGTCCCGGCTTCGCCGACGATCGTCGAACCGACGCCGGCTTCGGTCGCGCCCGCATCCATCAGGCGAACCGCGGCGACGGTTTCGGATTGAATCATGCCGATCAAGTCGGCGATTTGCTTCGTCGAGCGGCCCGTCTGCTCCGCGAGCTTCTTTACCTCGCCGGCGACGACGGCGAAGCCTCTGCCGTGCTCGCCCGCCCGCGCGGCTTCGATGGACGCGTTCAGCGCGAGCAGGTTCGTCTGCGTACTGATTTCCGTGATCGCTTCTACGATGTGTTGAATCTCCTTCGAGCGGTCGGCCAATCGACGGATGGCGACCTGCGACTGGTCGACCGAACGCAGGATGACCTGCATCTGTTCTTCGGCGCGGCCCATGAGCTCGTTCCCCGCCTGCGCCCGCCGCGACACGTCGTTCGTCGTCTCGGACGCGATCGAAGACGACTCCGCGATCCGCTGAATGCCGACGGACATCTCTTCGAGCGCGCGGGCGCTTTCTTCGGCGCCTTGGACTTGCCGATCGGCGCCTCCGGCGATATCTTGGATGACCAGCGTGACGGACTGCGCGGCCTGATTCGTCTCCTCGGCGCCGGCCCGCAGCTGCCGGGACGTCTCCGTTACTTGCGCGGCGCGCTCGGTCACGACGCGAAGCGTCCGGCCCACGTCCGTCAACGTCCCGTTGAAGTTCGCGGCCATCGCGCCGAACTCGTCCGCCGTGTCCGCTTCGACCCGCCGGGTGAAGTCCCCTTGGGCCATCGCGTCGGACAGCCGGTTGAACCGTCCGATTCGCAGCGCGATCGATCGGGTATACAAGGAGATTACGACGGCGAGCAGCAGCATACCGGCGGCGCCGATCGCGAGAATCGTCTTCAGCAGCCGATTCGCGGGCTCCGACATCTCCCGATCGGGGATCACGACGCCGAGCTTCCACTGCGTGGAAGGAATGACGGAGTAATACAGATGCTGTAAGCCGTCTTCGTCCTCGAAGTCCGCGGCGCCCGACTCGCTTAGCAGCATCGTCGCGCCGACGGCGGCGAGCGAGGCGTTCGGATCGTCGGCGATGTTCGTCTTCATCAGACGTTCCGAATCGACGCCGGCGATATACACCCCTTGGGCGTCCACTAGGAACGCCCGTCCGGATTCGCCCACCTTCGCTCCGGCGATGCGCTCCTGGATCGTCGACAAATCGACGTCGCCGGTCGCTACGCCGATGAACCGTTTCCGATCGTCGAACATGGGGACCGACGCGGTGACCATGATGACGCCGACCGTCTCGTCGAAGAAGGGAGGAGCGAAGGCGGTTCCGCGTTCGCCGTTCGTACCGACGACGGCGTACCAAGGCTGGTTATGGTAGTCGTAAGCGGGATCGTTGTAATCTTGGGTGGACGTTGTCGTTCCGTCTACCGTCTTGTAGCTGTAATTGGAGTAATAATCGATAGAGGGGTCCGCAACCTTCGGTTGGAAGAAAACCCCCAACCCGAGCGTGTCGGCGTTAGCGTCCAGCCCGCTCTCGGTCATTCGCCGGTAGTCGTCCAAAGCGACATCCCCGAACGTCGCTTTCACCGTTTGCGCAAGCATCTCCGTCACTTTCACGTGAGCGAGCATATCTCGATCGATTTGATTCGTTAAGCTTTCCGCTCGATACTGCAAGACGCGTTCCGCTTCCGCATGGAGCATGCGTTGGGATTGCACGTATGCGGAGGAGGCGACCGTTAATAGGATGGCTACGGCGACCGGCAGAATGATGAGCATCGTCTTCAACTTTACGCTTTTGACGTTTTGCAGAAACAGGATCGCCTTCAGTTTCGTCATCTCGATTCCCCTCTGGATGTCGGCAGAAATTTGTCGAATGATGTCGACATTGCGACTTTGACATTTTAAGGGCGAGGACGGTCGTTTGACAACCTGTTTTGACGCGTGCGAAAAAGGAGTAAAAAAAGAAGAGGCCGCCCGCCAAAAAGCGGAACGCCTCTCCCTAAAGAGCTTCTTGAAAACCTTATTTCTTCGCGGCCGCGTAACGAGCGTTGACCGCGTCCCAGTTGATGACGTTGAAGAACGCGCCGATGTAATCCGGACGCTTGTTCTGGTACTTCAGGTAGTACGCGTGCTCCCATACGTCGATGCCGAGGAGCGGCGTAGCGCCTTCCATGTACGGGCTGTCTTGGTTCGCCGTGCTGGACACGACGAGCTTGCCGTTCGCGTCGACCGAGAGCCACGCCCAGCCGGAGCCGAAGCGAGTCGTAGCCGCCTTCGTGAAAGCTTCCTTGAACGCTTCGTAGCCGCCGAGCTCGCTGTCGATCGCGGCTGCGATCGCGCCGGTCGGCGCGCCGCCCGCGTTCGGGCCGATCGTCGACCAGAAGATCGAGTGGTTGGAGTGGCCGCCGCCGTGGTTACGAACCGCGGTGCGGATGTCTTCCGGCACGGCGTTCAGGTCGGAGATCAAAGCTTCGAGGGACTTGTCTTGCAGGTCCGGATATTTTTCGAGAGCGGCGTTCAAGCTGTTCACGTACGTCGCGTGGTGGCGATCGTGGTGAATCATCATCGTCGTCTCGTCGATGTGCGGCTCGAGCGCGTTGTTCGGATAAGGCAACGGCGGCAATTGATGTGGCATGAGAAGCATTCCTCCCAATAATATGTAATTTAGAATCATGTTCATTATCCCCCAATGGGTGTAATAAATCAACATTTATGTTTCTAAAGTCGGCGATCGCTCGCGTCCCTTCAGCTCGTCGATGACCTGATGATGCAGCGAGACGCCCTGCGAGTTGAGCCACGGCGACGCGTCGCTGAGCGTCTCGTGAGCGCGGCGCAGCTCCCCCTCGGTCCAGCGCTCGATCGGCACGTCGGACAGCTGCTGCAGCAACCGAATGGTTCCCTCCAATGCTATGCACCTCCTTCCGAGCATCGATCGAACCAAAGCTAGGATGCGCGATTTTCCAAAGAATATACATCTAAACCAGTGTAAACGCTTCACAGAAAGCGCTATCACAAAGATTTCATATCTTTTTAACGTTTTTTTAACATTTGGGAAGGAATATGCTGAAATTTGTCGTATTTATAGCGTTACGACTTCGCAAAAGCTGGGAGAGAAGCTTATATGTACGTTCGCTCGTTTCAATTGTCGGATTATGCCGAAGTGACGCAACTGATGGAAAACTCCCTCTCTGAACAATGCTTTCACGATTCGATGGAAGCTTTCGCCCGCCAATTGTCGTGGGACAGCAGCCTCGTCATGATCGCCGAATCCGAGGGCATGATCGTCGGCGTCGTAATCGGCACGATCGACAATAACGACGGCTATTATTACCGCCTCGCGGTCGATCCGTTCCACCGCCGCAAGGGCGTGGGGAAGGCCATGATTCAAGCGCTGCAGGAACGCTTCGTCGAGCGTAAGGTGAACCGGATTCTGGTGCCGGTCGACGCGCATAACGAGCCGGTGTTGCCCGTGTTCGAATCGCTCGGTTTCGATATGAGCTCGTTCACGAAGGCGTTCAAGAAACTAAGCATTGTGGCGGGCACGTAATTGTAATATAGTTAGGTACATATATTAAAAGTTGAAGCGTATCGGAGGCCGATATGCTTTTTGTTTCTTTACGCGCATGGAAGGTGCTCGCATATGTCGTCTAACAATAACGTGGTGATCAAGAGCTTCAAACATAACGGCCATATTCACCGCATCTGGTACGAGAATTGGCCGGTTCCGGAATCGGCGCTGCACCCTCTGCACGCGAAGGAGCGGTTCCGGGTGTACATTAACCACGGCACGCGCATCCGGGAGTCGGACGGCAAGGAGTGGGTCAGCCGGGTTCCGGGAGTGACGTACTTCCTGCCGGGGCTATGGTTCAATATCGTGGCCTTGCTCGAGTCGACGGGCGTTCGATATTATTGCAATATCGCCTCGCCGTTCACGTATTACGACAATACAGTGACGTACATCGATTACGATCTGGACGCGATCAGGCTGCCCGACGGGGCGATTCATATCGTGGACGAAGAGGAGTACCGAACCCATCGCGCGTTATATCAGTACCCTTCGCTCGTCGAGAGCAAGGTCAAGGAAGGAATGGACGGGCTGCTCCGGCGCATGAAGCAAGGAGACGCTCCGTTTCAGGACGAGGAAGCGCTGCGGTATTATGAATTATGGAAAACGAGAAACGACCCCTAGCGGCCCGGACTTCGCTTCGACAGCGACCGGGTCTTCGTTATAGGTCGGACCGAACGGAGGGAAGCGAAGTGTCGGATCGTAACCGATGGCACGAGACGAAGCGCCGTCTGCTCGAGGAGGCGCCGAAGCTCGGCATCGATAAATTGGGCTTCGCGTCGGCGGATCCGTTCACGGAGCTGCTCGACGTGCTGACGCGGCATCGCGAGGCCGGACGGGAATCCGGCTTCGAGGAGCCCGATCTCGAGAAGCGCGTGAACCCTCGGCTCAGCTTCCCGGGAGGCGAGCCGCGGTCGATCTTGTCGATCGCGGTAGCGTACCCGGCGAAGATGAAGTCGCCGCCGAAGTCCGAGCCCGGCGCCTATCGAGGCATTCTGGCGCGGGCTGCGTGGGGCGAAGATTATCATAAAATTTTGCGGGAACGGATGGCGCGGCTCGAGGCGTTCCTGAAGGAGCTCGTGCCGGAATGCCGCGTCGAGTCGATGGTCGACACGGGCGCGCTCGTCGATCGGGCCGTAGCCGAGCGGGCCGGTATCGGCTGGTACGGCAACAACTGCTCCGTCATTACGCCGGAGTTCGGTTCTTGGGTGTATCTCGGCGAGATGATCACGGACATTCCGTTCCCGCCGGATACGCCCGTGACCGACAGCTGCGGCGATTGTACGATCTGCATGGACGCGTGCCCGACCGGCGCGCTCGTCGGGAAGGGTCAGCTCGACGCGACGCGCTGCGTCTCCTTCGTCACCCAGACGAAGGGATTCGTCGAGGACGAGCTGATGCGGAAGATCGGCAACCGGCTGTACGGCTGCGATACGTGCCAGGTCGTCTGCCCGAAGAACAAAGGCTACAACTGGACCCATCATCCGGAGCTGCAACCGGACCCGGACATCGCGAAGCCGCTGCTGAAGCCGCTTCTCAAGATGTCCAACCGGGAGTTCAAGGAACGATTCGGCTCGAGCTCGGCCGCTTGGCGCGGCAAGAAGCCGATTCAGCGCAACGCGATCATCGCGCTCGGCAACTTCAAGGACGTCAGCGCGGTTCCCGATTTAACGGACCTGCTTCTGGGGGACGAGAGGCCGGTCATCCGAGGCACGGCGGCTTGGGCCCTAGGTCGCATCGGCGGCAACGAGGCGGCGAAGGCGCTTCGGGAAGCCTACGGCCGGGAGGCCGATCCGGAAGCGAAACGCGCGATTGAAAAAGCGATGAATGACAGCCGTCAAACATGATAAGATAGGTACGAGTAACATGAATCGAGCATGACTTGAGGTGCGAATCCAAACGTGAAATACGTTCCGATCGAGGCGTTAGAGCCGGGACAATATTTGGGCCGGACGATCTTTTCGAGCAACGGGGCGGTGCTCCTGAGCGAGGGCGTGCAGCTGACCGTCTATATGATAAACACCCTGAATCGAATCGGCGTGACGTTCGTCTATATTAAGGACGAACATTACGACGACGTCGACATTCCGGAGGTCGTCTCCGAAGAGACGAAGCGCGCGGTTATCCGGCAGATGGGCGAGGTGTTCGAAACCGTCCGTTCCGGCAAGGAATTCAATACGAAAAACGTCAGCGTGACGATTGATTCGCTCTTGGACGACATCTTAAAAAACAAGGACGTGCTCATCCATCTATCCGACATCCGCTCGAAGGAGAACGCCGACTACATTCACGCGATGAACGTATGCATGATGTCGGCGGTCGTCGGGATGAATATGAGCTTTACTCCGACGCAGATGAAGGAACTGGCGATCGGCGCGCTGCTGCACGATATCGGCAAGGTCGGCGCCGCGGCGTCGGACGACGCCGACGCCGACATGCGGCGCCACCATACGTGGCGCGGCTTCGAAGCGCTGAAGCTGAAGCGGGAATACAGCTTGTTGATCGCGCACGTCGCCTTCCAGCATCACGAGCATGTGGACGGGACCGGCTTGCCTCGCGGGCTCGGAGGAGATGCGATTCACGTTTACGCGAAGATCGTGGCAGTCGCGAACACGTACGACAACCTCGTCTCGAGCTTGGACAAGAAGGGCCGCCGCATCATGCCGCACGAAGCTTGCGAACGGATGATGGCGATGGCCGGCCGGCAGCTCGACAAGGACGTGCTCATCGAGTTTTTGAAGACGGTGTCGGTCTACCCGACCGGCGCGTCCGTGCGTCTTACGAACAAGGAGGTCGGCGTCGTCGTCGGGCAGCATCGCGGGCTGCCGAGCCGTCCCGTCGTCCGCGTCGTCAAGCAGGACGACAATCAACTCGAGGTGAAGGAATTCGACCTTGCGAAGCATCCGACCTTGTTCGTCGAGTCCGTCTTAATGTAACTTGAAGCGATCGTTGCGGCGGGGCCCGAATCGGGTCCCGCCGTTTGTATCGGCGCCTGCGTCCATGCTATGATGGAAGCAGTTTTTCGAACATTTTCCTAAGTTGGGTGGGGTGCTTTATGGCTTGGTACGACATCGTCATCCCGATCGTCA
This sequence comes from Paenibacillus sp., assembly GCF_031177825.1. Classification (GTDB taxonomy): domain Bacteria; phylum Bacillota; class Bacilli; order Paenibacillales; family YIM-B00363; genus Paenibacillus_AE. The sequence continues at coordinate 97,894 of NZ_JAPSKE010000003.1, forward strand.
CGCTCGTCGCCGGGCTGGTCGGAGGTTTCTTCATAGGCGTCTATTACTTGCGCAAGCAGATGGAAGCGATGCAGAACAATCCGGACATGCTTCGCGAAATGGCGAAGAAGATGGGCTACAACGTCAACCAGAAGCAGATGAACCAGATGCAGCAGATGCTGCGGAACCAACCCGGCGCAGGCGGCCGGCGGCGAAAGTAAGCCATAAGACGAAGGGCGGTGGACGAATATGGGCGCGAACCCATTCGAACCGACGAATCCCAACGCGGATGTTAAAAATTACATCAACTCGCGCGCGAACGAGAACGCCGAGCTTATCGAGGGTCATATCCGCGAGATTCTTCGATTGATCGGGGAAGACCCGGACCGGGAAGGGCTCGTCGAGACGCCGAAGCGCGTTCGCAAGATGTACGAGGAAATCTTCGCGGGCTACGAGGTCGATCCGCGCGAGGTGCTCGGCGTCACGTTCGACGAACGGCACGAAGAGCTGGTCGTCGTGAAGGACATCGTCTATTATTCGCAGTGCGAGCATCATATGGCCCCGTTCTTCGGAGAGGTCCATATCGGCTACATTCCTAGCGGGCGCATCGCGGGCCTCAGCAAGTTCGCGCGGCTCGTCGAGGCGGTGGCGCGCAGGCTGCAGGTGCAGGAGCGCATTACGTCGCAGATCGCGGACATCTTCGAGGAGGTGCTTCAGCCGCATGGCACGATGGTCGTCGTCGAAGGCGAGCATCTGTGCATGTGCGCTCGCGGCGTGAAGAAGCCGGGCGCCAAGACGGTAACGTCGGCGGTGCGCGGGCGGTTCCGGACCGATGCGGCGTTGCGGGCGGAGTTTCTGTCCTTGATTCGATAAGCAGGATACATCGTTCCTGTTTGCGGCGAGAGAGGCTGTCTCGGGGGAGAAATCCTTGAAGAGACGGCCTTTTTTTTCGCCGTTGCACTATTTTCATAACGAAGAACCGAATGTGATGATTGCGCCGTCGGGGGCCGGCCGATATTCTATGAAGTAGCCCGGGCGATTGTAAGCGTTGTCATATAGAGTGAACGCACTGCCGTACAGGATGTCGCTGCTCTACGAATAGGGGAGTGTCGGTGCATGACAAGGAATGGGGACCGTGTATTTATCGTTTTCAACACTACGTTTTTAATCTTTATGGCCTTAATTACGCTATATCCTATCTGGCGCGAACTAAGCATCTCCTTCAGCTCGATGGAGGAAGCCATGAAGGGCGGAGCGTTCTTATGGCCGAGAGGCTTCACGATCGAGGCGTATCGATTCGTATTGGAATCGGAGTACATCTGGATCGCTTATCGGAACAGCGTCTTTATTACCGTGATCGGAACGGCAGCGGCGGTACTGTTTACCGCAACGACGTCCTACCCGCTGGTTAAGTCCGGACTTCCCGCGAGGAAGGCGTTTTTGTACGGGATACTTTTCACGCTGCTGTTTAACGGCGGGATCATTCCGACGTATTTGCTCGTGAAGGGCGTCGGATTGTTAAATTCGCTGTGGGCGCTTATACTGCCCAATGCCGTCTCCGCGTTCAACGTCATCATCATGATGAGCTTCTTCCGCACGATTCCGGCAGAATTGGAAGAGTCGGCCATGATAGACGGCGCCAACCCGATCCGCACGTTCTTTCAAATCATCCTGCCGTTATCGAAGCCGGTATTGGCCACGATCGCGGTATGGGAAGCGGTCGGCTTATGGAACAACTACTTGCAGGCGATTTTTTATTTGAACGACAAGAGCAGCTACATTTTACCCGTTCTGTTGAAGGACATCATCCAAGGCCAGGAGCTCGCGCAATTAACCGGGGAGATTACGGGCTCGTCGACCGACTCGGTCATCGCCGCGACGATTATCTTGGCGATCATCCCGATTATTTGCGTGTACCCGTTCCTGCAAAAATACTTCGTAAAGGGTACGCTCATCGGTTCGGTAAAAGGGTAGTCATTTGATGAAAGCGCATTCATAGGAGGTCTGTAATCATGAGGACATGGATTCGACTTGCGTTCATCGCCTTGCTCGCCGTCAGCGTCTCGGCATGCGGCGCGACGACGGGAACGACGAACGACACGGCCGGAGGGTCGGGGACGGCTGAAGGCACTACGGAAAATCGACCTTCGGCGGGCGAAGCCGTCACTTTTAACATTCTTAGAAATTTTAATTCGCCGGAATATCCGGCCGACGGAGGACCGGCGAAGAAAATCATCCTGGAACAATTGAAGGAGGCCGGCATCGATGGCGTAGACTACAACGTTCAGTTGGCCAGCGGGGACGAGTATACGACGAAGCTGAACTTGCTCGCCGCATCGGGCGAGCTGCCGGATTTCTTCAGCGTCGACCTTCAGACGATGACGCGTTACGCGGATGAAGGACTGATTCAGCCGTTGGACGACTTGCTTGAACAGGCTCCGGAATTGATGAAGCTCATTCGTCAGGAGGACCTGGAAAACCTGAAATACAACGGGAAAATATACGGCTTGCCCGTCGGGTACCGGCCCGAACCGTTCAATGGACCGAACACCAACGGACTTGTGATCCGCAAAGATTGGCTGGATAACCTCAATCTGCAAGAACCGAAGACGTTGGATGAATTGCACGAGGTGTTGAGGGCGTTTACCTTCGACGATCCGGATCGGAACGGTCAAGACGACACGTACGGGTTATCCGCGACGAAGACGACGAATTTCAGCTTTATCTTCGGCGCCTTCGGCATTGCGCCCGCGAACGGTAACGCGATCTACTGGACGGAGCGTAACGGCGAGCTGAAGCCCGGATTCACCGTGCCCGAAGCGAAAGAGGCTTTGGCGATGATTCAGGCATGGTATAAGGAAGGCTTGATCGATCCGGAATTCCCGGTGATGGAAACCAAGCAACTTCAGGAGAAGGTCATTAACTCCAGGGCAGGCATCTACGAAGGGTCCGCCTTCGACGGAGACCCGAAACAGCCGATCAACGCCTCCTTGACGCAGGCGACCCCCGGCGCGGTGCTGAAGCTTATTACGCCGCCTGCGGGACCGAACGGACACAAGGGATTACCGGAGAGTTCCCCTTCTTACGGGGACGTCCGCTCCATCTCGGCGAAAGCGAAGCATCCGGAGAAGCTAATGGAGCTCATTAACTGGTCCGCCGGGCCGGGGTTCAATCTTGTGACATACGGAGTGGAAGGCACGCACGTCGAATTGGATGACGCGAATAACAAAGTTACGATGCTGGTTGAATCGTATTCGGATCTGTATAAGGAAGGCTTCTCTAACCCGATCCGATTCGTACAAATCGTCGATCGCCGTTGGATGGCCGAGGATGCCATCGAGGGCATGTACATTACGAACGATCCCGAAAACCTGATTGAAAATGCTTTCTGGAAGACGGTCCCGGCCCTTCTCGACTATCCGGACCTGACCAAGCTGTGGTCCGAATATTTTGCCAAAATCGTTACAGGCGCCTATTCCGTCGATCGTTGGGAAGAGTTCGTCGAACGATTCTACGAACAAGGCGGTCAGGTCATCGAGCAGCAAGTAAATGAAGCGCGGAACAAGTAAGGGATCGTAATTCCAAAGGATGAACATGGAGTCCAAGGATGTTGTCGGGGAGGGGATCTCGTTGCTCGTAAAACTTATGCGTTTTCTTACCTTGTTGGTGGTCGCGACGACGTTGATCATCAGCGGCAGCTATATCGCTTATTACTCTTACGACATCAAGCACGACATTCGCCGTTCCGCGGAGGCGACGTTAGAGCGCTTGTTCGACCAAGCGAGCCTGCTGCATCGGAGTCTGGATGCGCTCTCTCTGCAAATTTCCTTGGATGCCCATGTCAATGAGCTGCTGCGCAACCCGTTCCAAGCGGACATCTTGGAATTCCGGAGCATCAAGGATCAAATGCAAAATCAGATCGCCGCGAATCCGATGATTCACTCGATGTATATTTACTTCAAGTTGGATCATCGGGTGTTGACGACGACGGAGGGCTTGTATCGATTAAGCGAGTTTTACGACAAGCCGTTCATCGACCGAGCGAATGAACTCGGGGACAAGATGGAGTGGAATCAGATTCGTACCTTGAACGATTCCGTAAGCGGGAAGTCTTACGAGCTGTTGACGATCACGAAGCCGCTGCCCCTCGCGAATAAAGAATCTCTTGGGATGCTAGTCATTAATGTAAAGAAGAAAGAATTTTTGAACATGCTGTATGATTTCAGCCGAGTGGACGTCGAACGGCAGGCGATCTTTTTGCTCGATCAACCGACGGAGCGGGTCATATCCGGACCGAACCGACCAGCATTGGCCGCTGCATTGGAGGAATTAATCAAGGGCGGGGCGCTGGATACGCAGAGCGGGATGAAGGTGCGCAAGCTGAACGGGAAGACATACTTCGTCAGTTATTACAAAGTTATGGATTACCCTTGGACGGCGGTGATGCTGACCCCGTTCGAGACGTTCGCTTCGGAGTTCGCTCGGAAAATCGCGGAGGTCGCTCAAGTAAGTTTGTTAGTCGTCGCCTTCGGTTTCGTTCTGTCCTTCTTGTTTTCCCGGCGATTCGTACAGCCTTGGAGGAAAATGATCCATTCCTATTTCGACGGGACGTTCGGACCAAGGGGCGAAGGACGGGACGAGACCGTGCTCGTTCAGCAAGGGATATCCGGCCTCATCGATGAGAACAAAGCGTTCAAAGATGCGTTGGAGCAAAGTACGCCGGTCGTTCGGTCGAGGCTGATTTACGATATGCTGACCGATGCGGCGGTGGATAAACAAAAGGCAGAGGAGGGGCTTTCGGAGTTCGGCATCGTCTTTCACCGCAGTCATTTCTTGACGCTGCTGGTCGGATTCGACATGCGGGCGCTGGAACATGATGAAGGGTACACCAATGTCAAGCCGCTTCTGTTTAGTTATATCGAAAGCAGCCTCAAGACGCATTGGTTCGTCATCGGAACGATCCTGGAAGGAAACCATTTCGGCTATATCATCAACCTGGATTCGGCTTCGCTTCAAGGTTCGGTCAAGGTACAATTGAAACAGGTCTGCGATGGGATCATCGAACAAAGCATCAATCGGTTCAACGTATTTCTACAATTCGCCTTCGGGGACTTATGCGACTCCTTGGATAAGGTGCATACGTCATACTATCAGGCCAAGCGAGTCATCCACTGCAAGGCGTTGATTAGCGCTACGGACGTCGTCTTCTTTCACGATATCGAATACGACCCGTCGGTGGAATACCCGCTGGAGCTGCATAACGAACTGATCCGCCATATGTTGACTTGCCGTTCGGAGAAAGCGGCCCAGACGCTGGAAACCTTCATTGAGACTTATGTAGACAATATGGACTACTCCAGGGAAGCGATTCAAGAAATCGTCTTAATGATGATGAGCGGCATCGTCCGGAGCCTATATGAGCAAGGTTATCCGCTGAACCGAACGGGGTACAGCACTAAGCTTGTATTCGAGTTGAAGCATCACGGGGATTTGAAGAGGTTCCTTCGCGGCTTCGTCGCCGATATGGTGGAGCAGATCGAGTCTTGGCGGACGGGCCATCAAGACAACGCATACTTGGCGAAAGCGATGGAATACATGGAAGGGCATTACCGTACGATCGAATCCGTCAGCGATATCGCCGCGCATGTCGGGATCAGCACCAACTATTTGAGCCGGATCTTCCGAGAAGGGTTAGGGAAGTCTCCGCTGGACGCGCTCACGAAGCTGCGCATCGAGAGAAGCAAACAGCTGCTGACCGAAGACGACTACAAGTATTCGCTGAAGGAAATTTGCAGTCTCATCGGCTATAACGACGTGCAAAGCTTTATCCGGTTTTTCAAAAAGCTGGAGAACGTCACGCCAGGCGAGTACCGGAAGATGCTTCTCGCCGCCAACCGAAGAGTTTGAAGGGAGTGACATCGATGAGACGATTGAGAATGTCGCAGTATCAATATTATTACTTGCTGCTGCTTCCCGGAATCGTATATTTCATTGTTTTTAAGTATTTGCCGATGGGCGGCATCATGATCGCGTTCAAAGACTACAAGCTTTCGCAGGGCGTGTTCGGGAGCGAGTGGGTCGGTCTGAAATGGTTCGCGATGTTGTTCAACGATGCGGGGTTTTGGACGGCTTTTCAAAATACGATCCTCATCAGCTTCTACAAGCTGGCGTTCGGATTTCCTTCGCCGATCGTACTCGCCATATTGCTGAACGAAGTCGCGAGGACGTGGTTTAAACGAACGATTCAAACGATCATCTATTTTCCCCATTTTTTATCTTGGGTTATCTTGGGCGGAATTTTGTTTACGCTGCTTTCCCCTTCCACGGGCATCTTGTCTTGGTTCGGCGTTCAAGTTTCCCCGCTTGCGGACCCGTCCAGCTTTCGATCGTTGCTCGTCTGGTCGGGCATCTGGAAGGAGGTAGGTTGGAATACGATAATATATATGGCGGCGATGGCCGGGATCAATCCCCAATTGTACGAAGCGGCCAGAATCGACGGCGCCTCCCGATGGCAGCTGATTCGATACATAACGCTCCCTTCGATCGCATCGACCATTGTCGTGTTGTTGATTCTGCGAACGGGATATATTTTACAGGCGGGATTCGATCAAGTGTACATCCTGTACAATCCTATCGTTTACAGTGTAGCCGACATATTGGATACCTACGTATACAGAACGGGCCTGACGATGGGGAGATTCCCTTATGCGACCGCCGCAGGGCTGTTCCAGTCGCTGGTCGGTCTATTACTGCTCGCGTTCGCTAACGGATCGGCTAGAAGGATCAGCGGTCAGGGACTATGGTAACGGATTCGAACGGAAGGGGACGAGGCAATGGAAGCAAGTCGGAAGGTATTTCGGAAACCGAACGTCATCGTATTTTTCACGGATCAGCAGCGGTGGGACACGACCGGCGTGCACGGCAATCCGCTCGATCTGACGCCGAACTTCGACCGAATGGCGGCGAGCGGCACGCACGTATCCCATTCGTTCACGTGCCAGCCCGTCTGCGGACCGGCGAGATCTTGTTTGCAAACGGGTTTGTATGCGACAGCCAGCGGCTGTCATACGAACGGTGTGCCGCTGCCGAAAGATGCGAAGACGTTGGCGCACTATTTTCGAGAGGCGGGTTATTCGACGGGGTATATCGGCAAGTGGCACTTGGCGTCGCAAGAGCCAGTGCCCGAGGAGGAGCGAGGCGGCTACGAATACTGGCTCGGCGCCAACATTCTCGAATATTCCTCGGATGCCTACGATACGGTGCTGTACGATAACGACAACCGCGAGGTGAAGCTTCCGGGCTATCGCGTGGACGCGCAGACGGATGCGGCGATCCGATACATCGATGCGCATCGGGAGGACCCGTTCTTCTTGTTCCTATCGTATCTGGAACCGCATCATCAAAATCACACCGACAACTATCCGGCGCCGGACGGGTACGAGGAACGGTATACCGGGCGTTGGACGCCGCCGGACTTGGCGGCGCTCGGCGGATCGTCCGCGCAGCATCTGGGCGGGTACTACGGCATGGTCAAGCGTCTGGACGAAGCGTTGGGGAGATTGATGGACGCGTTGAAGAGTCTAGGTTTAACGAAGGATACGATCCTCCTTTTCACTTCCGATCACGGCTGCCACTTCAAAACGCGAAACAGCGAGTATAAGCGGTCGTGCCATGACAGCTCGATCCGGGTCCCTACCGCTTTCATGGGCCATTGCTTCGAGGCCGGCGGTCGACTTCCCGACCTGATCAGCCTGATCGATCTTCCTCCGACGCTGCTCGATGCGGCGAGCATTCCGGTTCCCGAGCATATGCAGGGCCGCTCCATCTTGCCGCTGCTGCGCGGAGAGCGGCACGATTGGCAACAAGAAGTGTTTGTGCAAATCAGCGAATCTCAAGTGGGCCGCGCCATACGCACGAAGCGATGGAAATACAGTGTAAGGGCGTCGGATAAGGATGGAACGAGGGATTCGTGTTCGGACAAATATAAGGAGGATTGTCTATACGATTTGCTGGCGGATCCTTATGAATTGATTAACGTAGCGGGGATGGACGCGTACCGAGAGGTGTGCGACCAGTTGCGGGAGCGCCTCGTCTCGCGGATGCGGCAAGCCGGGGAGGAGGCGCCGGTCATCGAAGCCGCCGAGAGGAGACCGGCGGGACAACGACGATTGTCCGTAAGCGAGGTAAGAGCGAAGTTATAGGACTTCCCGAAAATAGAAGGCGGCCGCCGGCTCTCCATGCCGGGCGGTCGCCTGTTCTATGATCTCATTCCGTAACTCGATCCAAGAAAGCCGTCGCGCGCGCGGCGTACTCGGCTTTGTCCTTCCGATACACGAGCTCGTGCGTCGCGTTCGTGACGAGCCAGAACTCGGAGCTTTCGTTCGCCGCCGTATGGTTCAATGCGACGTCGCGAATGATTTCGTACGGCGATCGTTCGTCGAGCGTACCATGAATCATAAGCGCCGGGATGTCGTACGCGGTGCTCTTGATTCGCTGATACGGCACATCGCCGAGGCCGGAGCCGTTAATGAGCGGGTACAGCCACCGCAGCAGCGTAAGGGACGGCTCGCGCGGTAGGTCCGCGTATTGCTTCAGGTTATGGTATAGCGTATCCGGCTCGAGCACGAACGTGCTGTCGAGGATCATGGCGTCGATATCGTCCGTGCGGAGCGCCGCTTGGAGCGCCGTGCCGGCTCCCATGGAGAAGCCCCAGACGACGACCTCCTCGGCGCCGCGTTCGCGCGCGTATCGAACGGCGCCGAGCAGATCGCTCGATTCCTTCGCGCCGCCGGTCACGACGCGGTCGCTATTATAGACGTAGCCGTAATCGAACATGATGGCGTTGAAGCCTTGATCGTGCGCGAGGCGAGCAAGCTCATAGATCGGCACCCAAATTTCCTCGCGATTGCCGCCGTAGCCGTGGGAGAAGACGACGGTCTTTCCAGAAGGGGTCGGCGCAGGGATGTACCAGCCGTCCAGAAGGTGCGCGCCGTTGTCCGAGAGGAAGGCGATGTCCTCATAGGCCATGCCGGCCGCTTGGAACGGGTCGGATTGCAGCGGAGCGACGGTCGGCCGCGCTAGCGCCCACGCGATGTAAGCGTACAACGCGACGACGCCGACGGCGGCAAGGAGGACGACGGCGATGGCGAGTCCGGCGACCGAGGCCCATAGACTCTTGCGGCGTCGGCCGGGATGACCGAGCGGTAAAGAGCCGTATGTACCGGGAAGCGCGTTGGAAACGCTTTCGTAGGTGTTGGCGGGAAGAGGCATTGTCGTTGTTGCGATAGGTTCCATCGGGCCGACCCCCTTGATTAATGCTATTAACTTCATAGTAAAGGAGGGCCCGACCGCCGGTCAACGGATTTGCCGGAATTGTAAGACGATTGTAAAGCGACTGTAACATTCGGCCCGGTCCGGAAGGCGGATGCGAAGGAATCGAAAAGACGTATGTACGGAGCGGCTTCGCGTGGTATACTTAGAATATGAAAACGAGTTTCACTCCACGGAACGAAATGGATGCGGCGATGGAGGCAGAACGAATGGAAGACGGGAAAATGACGGTTCGCGCGGTCGAGCGCGCCTTGGATATTTTATTGGTATTCACCGAACATACGAGTCTCGGGTTGACGGAAATCGCGGAACAGGTCGGCTTGCACAAGAGCACCGTCCACCGGCTGCTCGCTTCGCTGGAGGGCAAGGGCTTCCTCGTTCGCGACGCGGCGACGGAGAAGTATCGGCTCGGCTTCCGGGTATGGGAGCTGTCTGCGCAGCTGTCCGGGCAGAGCGACGATCTGGGGACGCTGCTGCAGCCGGAGATGGAGCGGCTGCGAGATCTCGTCGGAGAGACGATCAGTCTGTACATTCGCGAGGGGAACGAACGGATCCGGATCCAAGCGGTGCAGAGCCGACAGGCGATTCGCAGGGTGGCGCCGGTCGGGGCGCGTCTTCCGCTGTACGTGGGCGCGTCCAGCAAGGTGCTGCTCTCGTTCGCCGACGAGAGCGTACGAGACAATCTGATGAGCGGACAAGATTGGCCCGCCTCCATCGATCGGGCGGAGTTCCTGGGGCGCCTCGAACATATCCGCTCGCTCGGGTACGCGACGAGCGTCGAGGAGCGGGAGCCGGGCGCGGCGGCCGTGGCGGCGCCGATCTTCGCCGGCGCCGGTCGGCTCGCCGCGGCGCTCGCCGTGTCGGGGCCGTCGAACCGGCTCGACACGGCGAAGATGCGGGAGATCGCTCCGCAGGTCATCGAAGCCGCTAGACGCATGGGCAAGATGATGAAGTAATGCAATTCCATAATTGAGTAATTTCTCAACCCCTTGGTGATCCTAACGGCAACGATGATGATCGCCAAGGGGTTGTTTTCTATGCCTAACAAGTCTGCGGGTCTTGGAATTTTCCCGATCTTTTGCATCATGATGCTGGGCGTGGGGCTGATGAACCACGTGATGGTACTCCCTCCGCTGCTGCAGGAAGCGAAGCGGGACGCTTGGATAAGCATATTGACCGCGTTGCTCCCATACCTGGCTTGGATCGCGGCGCTGCGTTTTATTATGAAGCGTACCCGGCAGCAATCGCTCCTGCCGTGGTTGAGCGGGCGATTCGGTCGGTTCGCGAGCGAGCCGCTGCGACTGCTCTTTCTACTCTACCTCTTCTGCATCTCCGCGCTTACGTTGGAAGAGACGATTTCGTGGTCCAATGGGACGTATTTGCCCCGAACGCCGGAGCTCGTGCTGAGCTTGTCGTTGATGACACTTTGCTTCTTCGCGGTTCGGATCGGCATCCGGGCGATCGCGATCGTATCAGGCATCTTGCTACCCTTCGTCGTCTTGTTCGGGGATTTCGTCATGAGCGCGAATCTCCCGCGCAAGGAATATGTTCTGCTGACCCCGATGCTGGAGCACGGGTGGGCGCCCGTCTTCGCCGGATCCTTGTACGTAGGCGGCGGGCTTGCGGAGCTTGTCGTTCTCTTGTTGCTGCAGCACGAAGTAAAGAAGCAAATCAAGTTGTGGAAGGTCGCGTTACTGGGCGTCTTCTTGGTAGGTCTCATTTTGGGGCCGGCGACCGGCGCGATCGCCGAATTCGGTCCTTACGAAGCGGCGAATTTGCGCTACCCCGCGTTCGAAGAGTGGCGGCTTGTGACGCTGGGCAGATACATTCAGCATGTAGATTTTCTGTCGATTTATCAATGGTTGTCCGGCGCGTTCGTCCGGATTTCCGTCTCGATATATTTGATGGTGGAGCTGATCACGGACGGGAAGCCTCGAGCGAAGCGAACTCTCGTCTGGCCGGCGGCGATCTGCGCCGCGCTCGTCGTCTTGGCGGAGCTACCGTTAAGCGATAGGCAATATCTCGATTTCATGAGGTTCGTCTATTTGCCGTCTTCGCTGGCGTTCGGGACGGCCGTCGTGGGCGTACTGTTTATTTTGGTTCTTATCCCCAAGCGTACGAAGGTGAAGATGAATGGCTGAGACGAACGGCGATCTGACGCCGGATTCGCTCCGGGGGATGTTTCGGGACACCGACGACTTCAAGATGAAGCGGTACGTGTTGGGGGAGGGGGAACGCCCCGCGGTCGTGTACCTGTTGTATTGCGACGGCATGATCAAGACGAAGCAAATCAATGAACTCGTGCTGCCGGAGTTGGAGCGGCTGCTGCCGGAAACCGAGGACGGCATGCGCCTGGAACGCAAATGGGACGTGAAACGGCTGCGAAAAGAAGAGCTTCTTCGGCAGGTGTTTTCCGGTCAATTAATTATCTACATCGAACGATACGGGGTTCTCTACGGTATGGATCTCGCCGATATCCCGCAGCGGCCGCCGCAAGAATCGAGCACGGAAGTGGCCGTGAAGGGCCCGAGGGACGCCTTCGTGGAGGAGCTGGCGACGAACGTCGCCTTGGTTCGGAAGCGGCTTCGCAGCAATTCCTTATGCTGCGAACGGTTTACGATCGGCAAGCGCAGTCAAACGGAAGTCGCGCTCCTCTATATTCCGGATATCGCGAATCCCGAGACGATCGAGGAAGCCCGCAAGCGTTTACGGGGGATCGATGTCGATATTCTCATGGGCAGCAGCCCGTTGGAGGAAATGATATCGGATCACTCCTTCTCCTTGTTCCCATTGGTCGGCTATACGACCCGTCCGGATTTCGTCGTGGATTCGCTCGTCCGCGGCCGCTTCGCCGTCGTCGCCGACGGGGCGCCGACAGCCGTTATCGCGCCCGGGAACTTGTTTTTCATGCTGCGTTCCGCGGAGGACGCCTATTTTCCGTATCTGGCGTCCAGCTTCGGGCTTCTCTTCCGATACATCGGGCTGTGGGTTTCCTTGATGCTGCCCGGATTTTACATCGCGGCCACCTCCTACAACGTGGAGCAGCTTCCTTACCCGCTGTTGGCCACGATCGGCATGTCCCGCATCGGGCTCCCGTTCCCCGGCCCGCTGGAGGCGTTCTTAATGGTCGGCATGTTCGAGGTGTTCCGGGAGGCCGGGGAACGGCTGCCGAAGGCGGTCGGATCGACCGTCGCCGTCGTCGGGGGGATCGTGGTGGGCGAGGCGGCCATTCGCGCGGGACTCGCCTCGACGACGTTGATCGTCGTCGCGGCCATTACGGGAGTGGCCAGCTTCACCTTGGTGAATCAGACGCTCGTCTTCGCCGTCAGCATCACCCGCATCTTCATAATGATCTGCTCCTCGTTCCTTGGCATGTACGGCTTCATGCTGTCCATCATGGGCGTCTTGCTCTATCTCGCTTCATTAACTTCCTTCGGCCTGCCATACCTTGCGCCGCTGTCGCCCGTGACATGGAAGGACTTGATATTAGTGTTCAGCCGAGTGCCATGGGTGAAGAAGAACGAACGACCGGACATGCTGGACACGGTCGACGGCACGCGCCAGAAGAAGAGGGGATCTTGATGGCCGGATTCGGTAAGTCGGCGTTGGCGCTGAGTTTTCTTCTTATGCTCTTAACGGGCTGCTGGGACATTAAAGACTTGCAGGAAATCAATTATCTAACCGCGATAGGATATGACCTTCAAGACGATGAATTCGTCGTATACGGTCAATTGTTGGATTTCGCCTCCGTCGCGAAGTCCGAGACGGGGAAGTCGGGACAGGCGCCGGTCTGGGTAGGCATCGGGCGGGGGCCGACCCTCGTCCATGCGATCGAGGATTTGTACCGCAGCTCGCAGCTCCGGATTTTCTACGGCCACGTCAACGCCGTCGTGATCGGCGAGAAAGTGCTGAAAGACAGCAACGCGATGAAGCAGGTGTACGAGTTTCAAGGCAGATATTACGAGCTCCGGTATACGCCATGGATTTTCGGAACCTCCAAACCCATCGACAAGATCTTTAGTACGTCGTCCATCTTTAATTTTTCGCCGGCCGTATCCGTCTTGCACCAACCGCTGGAGACGTACAAGCAAAATTCCGTCGTCCGGCCGATGAGCGTTCGCCGATTTACGTTGGAGGCGAAGGAACCGGGACGCACGACGCTTATGCCTTCGATAGCTCTATCGGAAAACAACTGGAGAAAAGGCGATAAGCCTCAGGACATGCTGACGATCGACGGCGCGTTCGCGATTAAAGAGCATAAGCTTCTTGGGTGGTACAATCTAGACGAATTACGGGGGCTGACCTGGGTCGAACCCGATTCGAATCGAGGTCCGCTGATCCTGTACTCCGGGGGAGAGATCCAGTCGGCCGTCGTCCTGGAAAACCCGAATGCGATCGTTCATCCACGGGTCCGAAACGGGAAGGCGGAGTTCTCTCTAGACGTAAAGCTGTCGGGTTCGCTCATCCTGTCGATGACCCCCTTGGCGGAAGCGGAGATCGAACGGGAAGCGGAGGAAAAGATTCGGAAACAGATTCGTCGTTTGTACGACGAGGGCTTGAAGCGCGATGCGGATTTGCTTCGGTTGGAGCCGGCCCTGTATCGGCAGAAAAACCGGGAATGGAAGACGCTTCGGAGCCACGGGGGATTCGAGCTGACGCCCGAGTCGTTGAAGGACATCCGGGTCAAAGTGATGATAAACCGAACGGGCAATATTAAAGATCGAACAAGGAGGGATTGAACGTGTCGCGCGCCCGGAGCCGGGCGCGCGGTATGTCCCTAGGCCTCCAAAGCGCGTTTATAAGCTTCGTATTTCGGCTCCCACGCCGTCTTGCGATCGCCGAAGCCGCGTTCGTCGAGGAGCGCTTCGATCACGTCGAGGCATACGTCCCAGCCTGCAAGATCTTTCGGCGTATGGGCGTTGACCTCTCCGATGAATTCCTTCAGCGTCAGCATCGTACCGCCGTCGGCCGCGGGGGACAGCTCGAACCTCACTCGATCGTTCCCCCAAGTATATTCGAGCACGGAATAGGGCTTTAGTTCGATGATCTTCATTTCCTCGAACGTCCCGTCGCCCAGATCGAACGAGATCGTGCCGCCCTCGCGAAGGTCCTCGACTCGCAGTTCGGAAAACCATGTCGAGAGCTTATCGTTGACAGTCAGCATCGCCCACACCCGTTCCGGGGCGTGCCGCAGCGTTCTCTTGAACTCGGCCAGATGACCGGTTTCGGTTTTCGTAATTTTCGCTAACAATCCCTTCACTCCTTCGCCTTGTCGATGGATGAACGATCGGCGGCGGCTTCATCGTCCAAGCTTCGCTCGAGCGCTTCGAGCTTGGAGGACCAGAAGCGCCGGTAAGGCTGCAGCCAATCGTCCAGCTCGCGAAGCGGTCCCGGACGGAGGCTGTATAGCTGCTCCCGGCCCGAGCGGCGCACGGCGACGAGACCCGCTTCTCTCATCAAGCGCAGATGCTTGGAGACGCCGGGCTGACTCAGGCCGGACGCCGCGACCAGCTCGCCGACCGTATGCTCCTTCCACCGTAACCTTTCGAGAATGGCGCGGCGGTTGGGTTCGGCCAACATTTCGAATAATGTATTGTTTTCCATGTCTTATATATTACCACTTGGTTATATAACTATCAAGAAATATAATGGAGAAAAAACAGCCCCGCGAACAGCGAAGCGCTGAACGCAGGGCATGTCTTACTGCTTTGATATTACGCCATCAGCTGACGAAGAACCGTCTGCAGGATGCCGCCGTTGCGGTAGTAGTCGACGTCGACCATGGAGTCGAGGCGCACGATCGCATCGAACGAGAAGGAAGAGCCGTCCGCGCGAGTTACGTCCACCTTCACCGTCTGGCCAGGCGTCACGTCGTTGCTCAGACCGGCGATCTCGAACGTCTCCGTGCCGTCGAGGCCGAGCGTCTTCCAGCTTTGCCCTTCGACGAACTGGAGCGGCAGTACGCCCATGCCGACGAGGTTGGAGCGGTGAATCCGCTCGAAGCTCTCCGCGATGACCGCCTTCGCGCCGAGGAGGAACGTGCCCTTCGCCGCCCAGTCGCGGGAGGAGCCGGTGCCGTATTCCTTGCCGGCGATGACGACCGTCGGCGTTCCGTCCGCTTGATATTTCATCGCGGCGTCATAGATCGGCATCACTTCGCCCGTAGGCAAGTATTTCGTTACGCCGCCTTCCGTGCCCGGCGCCACTTGGTTTCGGATGCGGATGTTCGCGAACGTACCGCGCATCATGACTTCGTGGTTGCCGCGGCGGGAGCCGTACGAGTTGAAGTCTTCCTTCTTCACGCCGTGCTCGATAAGATATTTGCCCGCAGGCGAATCGACTTTGATGCTGCCGGCCGGGGAAATATGGTCCGTCGTGACGGAATCGCCCATCAGCGCAAGCGTCTTCGCGCCGTGAATCCCTTTGATGTCGTCCAGCTGCTCGCTGAGGTTCTCGAAGAACGGCGGGTTCTGGATGTACGTCGAGTTGTCGTCCCACTCGTACAATTCGCCCTCGGCGACCGGAATTTCGTTCCAACGCGGATTCGCGCGGAAGACGTCGCTGTATTTGGCGGCGTAGATGCCAGGATTCATGGCGGCGTTGATCGTGTCCAAGATTTCCTTCGAGGACGGCCAGATGTCCTTCAGGTAGACCGGTTGGCCGTTCTTGTCGGTGCCGATCGGCTCGGAAGACAGATCGATGTCGACCGTGCCCGCGAGCGCGTAAGCGACGACGAGCGGCGGCGACGCCAAGTAGTTCGCCTTGACGGCCGGATGCACGCGGCCTTCGAAGTTCCGGTTGCCGGAGAGGACCGATGCGACCGTCAGGTCGTTATCCGTGATCGCGGCTTGCACTTCGTCCGGCAGCGGGCCGGAGTTGCCGATGCACGTCGCGCAGCCGTAGCCCGCGACGTGGAAGCCGAGCGCCTCGAGCGGCTCGACGAGACCCGCGTTCTTCAGATACTCCGTAACGACGAGGGAACCCGGCGTCAAGGAGCTCTTCACGTAACCCGGCTTCGTGAGGCCGCGCTCGACCGCTTTCTTCGCGAGCAAGCCCGCGCCGACCATAACGCTCGGGTTGGACGTGTTCGTGCAGGACGTGATCGCCGCGATGACGACCGCGCCGTTCTTCATCTTGGATACGGAGCCGTCTTCGTGCTTAACGTCGACGACTTCGCTCAGCTTCTCTTCGCTGAGGCCGTATCCGCCCTTGTCGACCGGCGTGCGGACGATGTTGTTGTACGTTTCCTTCATCGCCGTCAGCTCGATCCGGTCTTGCGGACGCTTCGGACCCGCGAGCGACGGAACGACGGTGCCGAGGTCGAGTTCGATCGTGTCGGTGAACACCGGATCCGGCGTGCTGTCCGTACGGAACATGCCTTGCGCCTTATAGTAAGCTTCGACGAGCGCGACTTGCTCTTCGGAGCGAGCCGTGCCGCGCAGGTAATTCAGCGTCTCGGCGTCGACCGGGAAGAAGCCGATCGTCGCGCCGTATTCCGGCGCCATGTTCGCGACCGTCGCGCGATCCGCGAGCGTGATGGAGCTGAGGCCGGAGCCGTAGAACTCTACGAACTTGCCGACGACGCCCTTCTTTCGGAGCATCTGCGTAACGGTGAGGGCGAGGTCGGTCGCCGTTGCGCCTTCCGCAAGCTTGCCCGTCAGCTTGAAGCCGATGACGTCGGGCGTTACGAAATAAAGCGGTTGGCCGAGCATGCCGGCTTCGGCTTCGATGCCGCCGACGCCCCAGCCGACGACGCCGAGACCGTTGATCATCGTCGTATGGGAGTCCGTGCCGACCAAGGAGTCCGGGAATACTTCGGTGTCGCCGTCGACCTTCTTGGTCGCCGCTACGGACGCGAGGTACTCGAGGTTGACTTGGTGAACGATACCCGTGCCCGGAGGCACCGCGCGGAAGTTGTCGAACGCGGTTTGCGCCCAGCGAAGGAACCGGTACCGCTCTTCGTTGCGCTCGAATTCGACCTTCTGGTTGTACTCGAGGGCGTTCGTCGTGCCGAACGCGTCGACCATGACCGAGTGATCGATGACGAGGTCGACGGGAACGAGCGGGTTGATCTTCTTCGGATCGCCGCCTTGTCTTTTCACGGTATCGCGCATCGCCGCAAGATCGACGACGACGGGCACGCCCGTGAAGTCCTGCAGCACGATCCGCGACGGGATGAACGGGATTTCTTTGTTGTCGTCTTTGTTGGAAGCCCAGTTCGCGATTTGCGCGACGTGCTCCTCCGTGATGGCGCGGCCGTCGAATTGGCGGATCGCCGCTTCGAGCAACACCTTAATGGAGAACGGAAGCTTCGAGACGTCCTCGAACTTCGATTCCAAATCGCTCAGCGAGTAGTAGTGGTACTGGTTGCTTCCTACCGCGAGCGTCTTGCGTACCGCGTAATGGTCGCGTTTAGCCATAATGCGCCCCATCCTCTCTCTCGAATGATGATGCGTTCACGAAACCTTGTGTTTCACAGAATGAAACTCGATTTCATTATTGCAACTACATTTAGTATAGCTTCAAAGACCGCGTTGGTAAAGGGCTAAATTTGCCTCATGCGGAAGCGTGCGGACGCATATACATATCGGTACAGCATGGTGCGTTCGGGTTCCCCATTCATATAATTTTTCTCGGAGGAGGCCCTTTCATGTCTTGGAAGCCCGCATTGTTTGAATATGTCAGCGCCGCCAACGCGAGGGAGACGGAACCGATCGCCGTCGAGACGCTTCTTCCCGCGGAGCGGGCCCGCCTTCGGCGTCTCGCGGCGTCGTACGCCGATCGGGGGGCGAAGCCGCTCGGTTGCGATACGCGATTGATCATCCGTCGCGAGCGGGAGCGGGAGCGCGAGGTCGTCGCCGATCTCGAGCTTCGCCGGACGGTGTACGTTCGGACAAGAGGCGTCGAGCATGCGGAGGACCGCGTCGATCGGGAGCGGGTGACGCTGCAGCGATCCGACGAAGGCGCTTGGACGGTGTCGCGAGCGGAGCCGATCGTGCAAGAACGCCACGCCGGCGGCCCCGCGAGCGGATTCGGCGACGACGGCGCCCCGGGCGCGCGAACCGCGCCGTTCCTGAACGAACGCGTGTTGGTGCGCTCCTATTCGGAAGGGTGGGAGCGCGCGAGCCTCTACGACCGGGAGGCGGCTCGCGATTACGCGGAGCGGCATTGGAACGAACCGAATCCGCAGTTCATTCACTTCGACGTCGATTGCACGAATTATGTGTCACAGTGCCTATATGCCGGCGGGGCGCCCATGACCTATTCCGCCGGCCGGGAATCGGGCTGGTGGTACCGAGGCCGATCCGGCAACCGCGAGCATTGGAGTTATAGCTGGACCGTGGCGCATGCGCTGCATTGGTATTTGATGGGGGGGCGGAACGAGGGACTGGCGGCGGACCGGGCCGCCGATCCGGCGGACCTCTCGATCGGCGACGTGATTTGCTACGACTTCGACGGCGACGGGCGGTTCGAGCACAGCGCGATCGTCACCGGCGCGGACGGCTCGGGCATGCCGCTCGTGAACGCGCATACGACGAACAGCCGCGCCCGGTACTGGGATTACCGGGATTCCTACGCGTGGACGGATCGGACCGAATACCGGTTTTTCCGGATTCGAGATCGATTCTGAACGCGCCAATTCATGCGCGACGGAGGTTTCCATGAAGAAGATTCGAATCGGCATTATTTACGGGGGGAAATCGGGAGAACACGAGGCTTCGCTGTCGACGGCGAAGGCGGTCATCGGCGAGATCGATTTCGATAAATACGAGGTGTATCCTTTCTATATTACTAAGAGCGGCGAATGGCGCATGGGCGCGCAAGTGCTTGCCCCGGTCGACGATAAGAAGCGGTTGACGTTCGAGCAAGGGGGCGCCGCGGGCGTGAACGCGGAGGCGTGGGCGGCGCTGTTCGGGTCTCCGTCTTCGGGGGAGCCTCAGCCGGCGCTTCCCCCGTCGGCGGAGGCGGCCCCATCGGCCCCTTCGTCGAAGCCCGTCGTCGTCTCCGGCGCGCCTTCGGCGGCTTACGCCGCGCCCAAGGTGGACGTCGCGTTCCCGCTGCTGCACGGCACGCTCGGAGAAGACGGCGCCGTCCAAGGGCTGCTCGAGATGCTGGACGTTCCGTACGTCGGCGCGGGCGTGCTCGCCACGGCGGTCGGCATGGATAAAGTCGCCATGAAGAAGATGTTCGCGTCCGCGGGGCTGCCGCAATGCGTGTACCGTTATTTCACGCGCAAGCAGTGGGAGCGGGACCGCTCCTATTTCCTGATGGAAATCGAGATGTCCCTCGGCTACCCGTGCTTCGTGAAGCCCGCGAACCTGGGCGCGTCCGCCGGAATATTCAAGGCGCGCAACCGCGAAGAGCTGATCGAGGCGGTTCGCGAGGCGTTCTCGTACGATCGGAAGGTGATCGTGGAGGAGTTCGTGGACGCCCGCGAGATCGAAGTGAGCGTGCTCGGCAACGAGGCGCCTCGCGCTTCCGTCCCGGGGGAGATCGTCGCGGCGGCCGGCGCGTTGGACTATAAAGCGAAATACGCGGACGGCAAGTCCGTCATGACGATTCCGGCGGACCTGCCGCTCGAGACCGTGCAGGAAGCGCAGGAGCTGGCCGTGCGCGCGTTCCAAGCGATCGAGGGCTCGGGCTTGTCGCACGTCGACTTCTTCCTGAAGCGCGACGACGGGAAGCTGCTCGTCAACGAAATCGACACGCTGCCGGGGTTGACGTCGTTCTCGATGTACCCGAAGCTATGGAAGGAGAGCGGCCTCGCGTATCGCGAGCTGCTCGACGAGCTCATCCGGCTCGCGGTCGAACGGCGGGAGGAGCGAAGGAACCCGAAGTACGATACGGACGAATAGATGCGCGCCGCCTTCGGGCGGCTTCCTTACTTTGCGCGCCGCTCGCGGTTGGTTCGGCCTTCGGCCGGGCACCCTAATCCCAAACGCCGCGAACGACGAGAAACCAAGGAGGCGCCGAGCCATGATCATCCGTTTCGGCTATGTGGCGATGTCGGTCCACATCAAGAACGCATCCCCTTCGAAGACGATGACGGCGACGCAGTTCGCGAAACTCGCGGACCGCGAAGCCGCCGTCCGCAAGCTGGAGCGCATCGCCGCCGAAAATTTGCATAATACGCTGCGGCTCTTAAGACATAACCGAGGCGAGCAGATCAAGCTGTACCGCCTCTCCTCCAAGCTCGTGCCGCTCTTGACGCACGAGATGCTGGAGGGTTGGAACCCGCTCGACGCGCTCGAGCCGGACTTCCGCGCCCTTGGCGACTATGCCAAGGCGAACGGCATGCGGCTCAGCTTCCACCCCGACCACTTCACGGTGCTAAGCACCCTGCGCAAAGACGTGCTCGCGAAGTCGGTCCAAGATCTCGAGTGGCACGTCGCCATGCTCGAGCGGATGGGGCTCGACGAGCGCTATAAGTGCAACATTCATATCGGCGGGACGTACGGCGACAAACCCAAAGCGTACGAACGGTTCGTGCGTCAATTCGCTGCGCTGCCGGAACGTCTTCGCCGCCGCATCACGCTCGAGAACGACGACAAGACGTTCACCGCCCGGGAGACGCTGGAGGCTTGCAAGGCCGTAGGAGCGCCGATGGTGCTCGACATTCATCACCACGCGGTCAACAACGACGGAGAGACGATCGAATCGCTGTGGGAGGAAATTCAGAGCACATGGGCCGCGGAACAGGAACGCTATGCCGCGTCCCGCGGAGCGGTCGCGGCGTTAGCCGGCTTCGGCGGCGGAGAGCCGGAAGGGAGCGGAGGCGCAGCCGTCGCCGTAGCGCCCGGGGAGGACGAGCTGCTCGTCCCGAAGATTCACGTCTCGAGCCCGAAGAGCGACAGCGATCCGCGCGGCCACGCGGATTACGTCGACGTCGAAGCGTTCTACGCGTTCGCGCGAACCGTGGCGCCGACGACGCCGCGCCTGGACGTAATGATCGAGGCGAAGCGGAAAGACGACGCCTTGTTCCGCCTTGTTCGGGACATCGTCGCGAAGCCCGGCGTCCGGCGTATCGACGGCGCGTCGGTAGAGTTGTAATTCGCATCGGACGAAGTCGAAAAATTCCGGAGATTCGACACGTTTCATTCTTGCTTTTCCCTAGAACTTGGGTTACGTTGGAAGTCGGGAATAAGCTTGTACACGAAAGGGAGTCGAACCGGAATGGAACCTCTATTGAACGGCAAAAATATTCTCGTCATGGGCGTCGCGAACGACCGAAGCATCGCTTGGGCGATCGCGCAGTCGCTGGCCGGGCAAGGGGCTCGGCTCATCTTTACATATGAGAACGAACGCGTCGAAGAACGCGTCAAGAAGCTCGCGGACACGATTCCGGGCTCGACGGTGCTGCCTTGCAACGTGACCGTCGACGAAGAAATCGATACCCTCGCCGCGCTCGTGAAGGAAAGCTGCGGCGTGCTGCACGGTCTTGTGCACAGCATCGCCTTCGCGAAGACGGAGGAGCTCGAGGGCATGTACGTCGACACGTCGCGCGCCGGCTTCGCGCTCGCGCACGATATAAGCGCGTATTCGCTCGTGGCGGTGGCGCAGCGCATGCATCCGCTGATGACGGAAGGCGGCAGCATTATGACGATGACGTATCTCGGCGCGGAGCGCGCGATGAAGAACTACAACGTCATGGGCGTGGCCAAAGCGGCGTTGGAGGCGAGCGTCCGTTACCTCGCGGCCGACCTCGGCCCGAGCAATATTCGCGTGAACGCGATTTCCGCCGGTCCGATCCGCACGCTTGCGGCCAAGGGCATCAGCGGCTTTAACACGATTCTGAAGCAGGTCGAAGAGAAGGCGCCGCTGCGTCGGACGACCGAGCAAGCGGAAGTGGGCGATACGGCGATGTTCCTCATGAGCCATCTGTCCCGCGGCATCACGGGCGAAGTGATCTACGTCGACAACGGCTACAACATCGTCGGCGTGTAAGCTTGCCAAGCCACATTCTAGGACGGTTCGTCGTCTTTCAGGCGGCGAACCTTTTTATCGTAGAGGGCTATAGGACGAAACGAATCTACCGCTTTCGGCGTATAATAGGGATAAGCATGGCTTTTTACGAGGAGAGAGAAGAGGACGAATGAACAATTACGAACGGGAGACCTATACCGTCACCGGGAAATCGTTCACCGCCGTCGCCGTCAACATGGCGTCCAAGGCGGGGGAATATATGAAGAGCAAGCTCGGCCAATCGCTGAACGTGCAGGTGAAGACGTCGATGCACGACTTGGTGACCGAAGTGGATAAGGGGACGGAGATCTTGATCCGCAAGATCATCCGCACGTATTTCCCGACGCACGCCATTCTCGGGGAAGAAGGCGTCGAGCCGGGAGCGGAGGCGTCCCGCCTTGCGCTCGAAGCGATGAAGGACGAAGAATACGTGTGGATCGTCGATCCGATCGACGGCACGACGAACTTCGTGCACGGCCTGCCGTTCTTCTCGGTGTCGATCGCGCTCGCCCATCGGGGCGAGGTGATCGTCGGCGTCGTGTACGATCCGTCGCGCGACGAGCTGTTCGTCGCCGAGAAGGGCAAGGGCGCATACGTGCACGGCAAGCGCATGAGCGTCTCGCCGGAGGAGCGGCTCGAAGACAGCCTCGTGGCCACGGGCTTCCCGACGGATCGGGAGCGCGTGCTTCCCTTGGCGCTGAAGCAAATCGAGGCCGTCGCGCCGAAGGTGCGAAACATCCGTTCGGCCGGCTCGGCGGCGCTGCACCTCGCTTATGTCGCCGCGGGCCGGCTCAGCGGCTTCTGGGAAGCCAATCTGAACGCGTGGGACATCGCGGCGGGCATGCTGCTCGTCCATGAAGCAGGAGGCCGTGTGACCGATATGCGCGGCGAACCGTACGGGCTGCACGTGCGGGACGTCGCGGCGACGAACGGGCGCATCCATGAAGAACTTATAGAGATTCTAAAGTAAACACCGGATTCCGGTGTTTTTTTGTTTACAATATTCGAAGTATGCCCTACGGATATCAGGAATGCCGTCATTGTCAAAACATCCGGCGTTGCGGTTTCTACGGATTCCGCAATTCTTTCAATCATTCGAAGGATTGTACATTTACGACCTTGGATAGACATTGTAATCTGTCCATGTGAAGGCGCTTACATTCAAGCGATTCATGCACCGAACATTCCAATGTAGGGAGGTTTCATCTCGGCAAGCAAGATTGCACTTATTATTACTTTGAAGAAAGGATGAACAGCTTTGTTGAGAAAACGTCGAATGGTTCTAGCGGCAGCCTTGGCATCGATGGTGATGCAATGCTTTACATTCGCGCCGATCTTCGTAAGCGCCGATCCGACGGTGGCGATAACGGCATCGGAAGACGCGCATGTGTACCAGTATCAATTCAACACGAATTACGGCTCGGCAACAAGTTTGGAGGTGAAACAATATCCGGACCGGGACCGGTACGGATACATCAAGTTCGATCTGTCGGCGCTGACCGGCGCCGATCAGGCCGTACTCAGAGTGTACGGCAGCATTATCAGCGGCGGCTCGCCTACCCAGCTCACCGTGCATCCGGTCGAGGACGACAGTTGGAGCGAGAGCACGATCACTTGGGCGACCAAGCCGGCATCCCCGACGACCGTTCTCGGCTCCGCCACCGTCGTCACGGGTCCTGCATACTACGACATTGATGTAACCGCATTCGTCCAGAGCGAACTGACTGGGGACCAAATCGTTACCCTCCGTTTGGAAAACGACAACCAAGCGCTCATTCAATTGAACAGTTCCGAGAACGCTTCCAATCCCCCCCAGCTGCTCGTTACCGAGTCGACTCCTTCGCCGGGTACGATTACGGCTTCCGAGGATGCACACGTGTATCAATATCAAAACACAATAAATTACGGTTCGTTGGATACCTTGGAGATTAAAGAATATCCGGACCGGGATCGATACGGGTACTTGAAATTCGATCTTTCCGGGCTGACGGAGGTCGTCGACGCCAAACTGCGATTGTACGGCTCTATTATTAGCGGAGGTTCGCCTACCCAGCTCACCGTGCATCCGGTCGATAACGACAGCTGGAGCGAAAGCACGATCACTTGGGCGAACAAGCCGGTATCCCCGACGACCGTATTGGGTTCGGCTACGGTCGTCACGGGTCCTGCCTTCTACGAGGTCGACGTCACCTCGTTCATCCAGAGTCAATTCGCAGGCGATAAAGTCGCGACCCTACGGTTGGAAAACGATACGCAAGCCCTAATAAAATTCAACAGCAGCGAGAACGCCACCAACCCGCCGCAACTGATCGTCAACGGCGGCGGAGGCGGCGGAGATACGGAGCCGCCGACGCCGCCGACGAACTTGACGGCGACGGTGCTTTCTTCCACCGCTATTGAACTCAATTGGTCAGCATCCGCCGACAATGTGGGCGTAGCCGGCTATACGATTTTCGCCGACGGGGTAGAAGTGTTCACGACGACTTCCACGCAATACGTATTCTCGGGAAGTCCGTCGACGACCTATACGTTCCATATCGTCGCTTTCGACGCCAGCGGGAACGACTCGACGGCGAGCGCGGCCGTAAGCGCAACGACGCCGGCCGACGGCGGCGGGAACGTCAAGTATGTAGATCCGACGGGAGCCGGCGGCGCTTACACGACGATCGGAGCGGCTGCGAGCGCATCCCAGCCCGGGGATCTGATCCTCGTAAGAGACGGAATTTATGAAGAAACGGTTGGGATTACGAAGTCAGGTACGGCTTCGAATAAAATCGTGTTCCGCGCCGAAGGCGACAACGCTTTGGTGAAAGGGATTTTCGATGTTAATGCCAGCTATGTGCGCCTGGAAGGGTTCGACATGGACGGGGCTTTGCCGGGCGGGGATGTTATGACTGCGACGGCTGTGCTCGTGAAGAAGCCGAACGTGGAAGTCGTAGGCTTGGACATTCGAAACTACCGCGGACGAGGCATTTATTTCGACCGCTTGCACGGCAGGAACGGCAATAGCGGGTATGCCGCCGACAACTACATCTATAATTGCTTCTTCGGCATCGAGTTAGGCGACAATTCCGTCGCGGAACGGAACGAGATCGAGCGAATCAACGCGCACGGCAGCACCGAGCCGCTCGGCGACGCGTTCCGAGTGTTCGGTTCCAACGTCATCATCCGGGATAATTTCCTCCACGGTACGATCGCAAGCGAGATCGAGCCCGTGCACTCGGATGTGATTCAGTCTTGGGACGACGTGGATATTCCTGTACAGAACGTATTAGTTGAAAACAACAGATTTCATGGATTCTACCGGCAAGGCATCCTCCTGGAGAACGATGCGAACGCGCCTAGCGGAATCTTCTACATATCCGATTGGACGGTGCGCAATAATATTTTCTCCAATTACTCCTCATGGGGGATGCTCGCCGGGAAGACGAACGGCGGCATTCCGAATATGATTGTCGAAAACAATGTATTTGACGCGGGAGCGGCGAACGGTTTTAATGGTGTTGTATTCTACGGCATCGGCGGCACCGGAAAAATTCGGAACAATATTATTATGAATTCGACGACGTCGAGCTATGACGTTCGGGACGGAGCGACGGCGGAGATGGATTACAACCTTGTCTTTCAGGCTCCGGTCCCTCCCAATGTAGGACCGAACGATATTATCGGGCTGGATCCGCGGTTCGTGAATCCGGCGCAGTTGGATTACCATCTGCGTTCCGATTCCCCGGCGATCAATACCGGCGGTCCGGTCGGCTTTACCTTTGATTTAGAGGGCAATCCGCGTCCGACGGGCAGCGCCGTCGATATCGGCGCCTATGAATTCCAGGGGACGCCTTCCGGCAGCGCGCCGCTCGTTACGATCAACAGCCCGATCGTCGGAAGCGTGCATCCGATTGGGGGCGATGTGGTCGTCGACGTGAACGCCAGAGATTCGGACGGCTCCGTAAGCAGGGTGGAGTACACGCTGAATGGACAGTCGATCGGCCAATCCACGGCGGCGCCATTCGGAATGACGATTCCGAATCTGGCGGAGGGCATATATACGTTATCGGCCGTCGTCTTTGACGATGACGGGCTGTCCTCGAATTCCGGCGAAGTGTTGTTCGTCGTCAGCGACGATCCGCATATGACGGCGAATACGACCTGGCAGAATCAAGCGATCGCACCGAAGAACGGCACGTTCCAGGTTGCATTCGACATCATTCCGTTGTCGGACGCGGTGAACGGAATCGCTGGGTTCGGATCGGGAACCGTCGATGCTTACAGCGAAGCCGCTGCGGTAGTCCGATTCGGCCCGGGCGGCGTCATCGATGCTCGCAACGGCTCCGCGTACAACGCGCTTACTTCCATTCCTTACGAGAAGGGGAAGAGGTATCGTGTCGTTATGGATATTAACGTCGTGTCGCACACGTACAGCGTATACGTCACGCCTGAAGGCGGAAGCCAGCAAACGGTCGGAATCAATTATTTGTTCCGTACGGAGCAGCAAGCAGTTACCCAGCTCGATCACTTCGTCGTGTATGCTGCGACAGGGTCATTCTTACAACTAGGCGCGGTTCAGTAAGTTTTCATTATATACCGGCTGCGAGTCGCGAGGATGGTTTGTCGCGGCTCGCAGTCGTCGTTTGTCGGTTTGAAGGGGGGCATTTTCGGTGGTAAAGAGAGGGTTTTATCTAAAACTGTTATACATGTTCGTCCTTATCATTTTTACGTATACGTTGATCGTTTTAGGGTTTTTATTTTATAAAGACAATGAAATTACCGATCTGCAATTGGAGCATTCTTATGTTGCCTTCCTCGAACAAGCGAAGGAGCGGATGGATACGAAGCTTCAAGTCGCGAACAATGTCATTTCGCAGCTTTCCATCGACAGCGAGCTGCTGGAATTCGGCGCCAATGCAACCATCGACTATTATAACGTAACGAAATTGTATCAGATGATCCGGAGCGATGCGGCTCCCTTTTCCCAATTTGGGTTCCGAGTGGCCGTCACCAAACCGCAGGAGAAGATCGTGATCACCACGGCGCAGTCGACGGACAAACAAAGGTACTACCAGGAGATCGAATTCACCGAGGACCACATCCGACAGGTCGAGCGGTTCATGGAGGAGCCTTCCTCTAGCAGCGATCTCATCTTGCTTCAAGGGCAAGAGCAAGCCGAGCAACCGTTTATGACGATCGTTCGGAAGGTTCGGCTGACCAACGGGTCGACGGTCGTATTTTTTCTCACGTTCGAAACCGAATACTTCCTTCCGGTCGTGCAAGCCGGGCAGGATGAAAGCTTCGGCATCGTACAAGCGGACGGGATCGTGGCGCTGAACGCCTCGCAGCCGAGCCTTTACCGCCTTCTGGATGCAAGCCTTTTGCAAAAAATCGGTCAAGCAAGGTTTTTCGACACATCGTTTTCCAAGCTTTCGTTATCCGGGTATACAGTTCGCTATGTGTCGTCGACGATGATGCCGAGTTGGAAGTATGTATACTTCACACCGAATAACTCCGTGCGGGACCGGGTTTCCGATATCCTGTGGCGAGCGCTGCCGATGTATGTGCTGTTCGCCGCGGCCGGGATTTTGCTTACGTTCTTCGCCACGAATCGGGCCTATGTGCCGATTCGGGAGCTGGTCGCTGTATTTCGAGGCTATGAGAAGCAATCCCCCACCAAAGATGACTTACAATTCGTTCAAGAGACGGCCTCCCGAATCCGTACCGACAATGAAAGATTGCGAGAGACACTGGAGCAGTACACGGTGCCGCTAAGGGTCAAATGGCTGCGCGACCTGTTGAACGGGCTTGCGCAGGCCGAAGGAACGCAACCGGATTCCTCCGAATACCGTACTCTGATTTCGAACGAAGGGTCGAACGTTTGTTTTATCGAGATGGTCAACTATTCCGAATGGGTCGAGGCGTATTCGGAGGAAGGCATCTCCTTGATTCGCGCTCAAATCATGGAATCGATCGCATCCGCCTTCCAGGAGCATATGGAGTACGAGTTGTTGGAGTGGGACTATAAGCGCTTTGTGATGATCGTGAAGCATTCGGATGTACCGGAGTTCCGGAAAGTCGGCTCCGCTCTGTTCGTGCAATTGGAAAAGCAGTTCAACGTTCGGTTGGCCGCGGCGATCGGATCCGTCGCGCCTTCCCTCGCGCACATTCATCACTCGATGAAAGAAGCCGAGTACATCATGGAGCAGCGCTTTCCTCTCGATCAACGACCGTTCCTCGTGATCGAAGATGTAAGCGTGCTTTCGAAGGACCAATATTATTTCCCGATGGACAAGGAACGCGAGATCGTCGATCATATCGTTCGCGGCAAGCGCGAACCGGCCATGTCCGCGCTCGATTATATCTTGGAGCGCAACTTGGGCAAGGAGGATTCTCCGGATAGCGATGCGATGAAGCAACTATTGCTGGGACTCGTAACGACGGTGAATCGAATTTTGCAGCATGTGCAGCAGCCTAGCGAATTGCAGCTCGGCAAGGGGATTTCGTTATATCAGGAATTTCTGAAATGCAGCACGAAGGAAGAGCTGAAGCAACGCGTATTCGATTGTTTCGATCAGCTGCTTTCGCTCATGAGCGAAGAGAAGGAACAGCTTGCTCATTCGCAAGCCGACAGGATGGTAGAATTTATCCGCGAGCATTATTCGAAGGACATTTCGTTAGCCGACGTAGCGGAACATCTCAATCTTTCTCCAGGCTACGTCAGCACGATGTTTAAGCAGTACACCAAAGAGAACTTTAAAGATTATTTAAATAAACATCGGATTCGGGTCGCGAAAGAAATTCTTGAAAACGATAAGAACGCCAAGGTCAACGAAGTGGCGTTCAGGGTCGGTTGCAACAATGTATACACCTTCATAAGGATGTTCAAAAAGTACGAGGGCACCTCGCCTGGAGCATACGCCAAAAATCAAGAATAACGCGAAGACGCATGAACGCAATGCGTCTTTTTCTTTTGTCTGCGCACGCTAAAATTGCGTTTCTTCGCGATGATTGCGCTTTCTTCGGAGGCGTGAATAAACCGCAATCCGTAGAAAGAATGTATATATACTTCTGCAAGCGTTTCCCATAAATTTGAGCGTGTGAAGCGCCGCCAGAGAGAACCAAAATATAGAGAGGGAGAAATCAAGTGAATGTATCGCAGTTACCCGCAAATAAGGACCTAATGTTTCGTCGGTTGATTAAAGATTTGTTGCGCGATCGCAGGCTGTATTTCATGCTGATCCCGTTCGTCCTGTGGTATATCGTGTTCCTGTATAAGCCGATGTACGGGCTCGTCATCGCATTTAAAGACTATAGCGTCTTCAGAGGCATTGCGGACAGTCCGTGGGTAGGATTCGAAAATTTCCAGCTGTTCTTTAACAGTCCCTATTTTTCGCGAACCTTAATCAACACCGTCATGATCAGCTTTTACAGTCTGATCTTCGCCTTCCCCGCGCCGATTATCCTGGCGCTGCTGTTGAACGAGGTGCGCAATCGCGTGTTTAAACGTTGGGTCCAAACCTTGACCTATTTGCCGCACTTTATCTCCGTCGTCGTGGTGGCGGGCATCGTAACGAACTTCCTCGCTCCTACGACTGGGATCGTGAACCACTTCATCGCGTTGTTCGGAGGGGAGAGGCAGTACTTCTTGGTCAACCCGGACTATTTCCGGACGATATTCATCGGCATGGGCATTTGGAAGGATGTCGGCTTTAACGCCATTATCTACTTGGCCGCCTTGTCCGCCGTCAATCCGGAGCTTTACGAAGCGGCTGTGATCGACGGCGCGAATCGGTGGAAGCAGACGCTGCATATTACGCTTCCGGGCATTTGGCCGACGGTCTCCATCATGCTGATCCTCGCCATCGGGAACCTGCTCGATGTCAGCTACGAGACGATCATCTTGCTGTACCAACCCGCGACGTACGCAACGGCGGACGTCATCAGCACCTATGTGTATCGAAGCGGGATTCAAGAGATGAAGTATGGCTTGTCGGTAGCCGTCGGTCTGTTTAACTCGTTGGTCGGTTTCATCCTGATCATCGCCGCCAACCGATTAAGCAACAAACTGACGCAAAACGGATTATGGTAGGTGGACGAAGATGACACAATCGGTCGGCGAAAAATGGTTTGCCGTATGTAACTATTTCATCCTAGCTGTGCTGGCAGCCGCTTGTATCTACCCGTTCTTATATGTTTTATCGGCTTCGATCAGCTCGGCGGACGCAGTAAAGACCGGGAAAGTGCTATTGTTTCCGCTAGGCGTCAACTTCGAATCTTATGAGAGGGTGTTGAGCGAGCGGGGCATCTGGATCGGATACGCCAATACGATCTATTACACGTTCTTCGGAACCTTGGTCAGCATGGCGTTGTCGATTGCCGGGGCGTATCCGTTATCGAAGAAGCGTCTGCGCGGGAGAAGATTTCTCGGTCTATTCATCGTCTTCACGATGATGTTTAATGCCGGGATGATCCCCTTCTATTTGAACCTGCGGGAGATGGGCCTGCTCAATTCACGGATGGGCATTATCCTTCCCTTTGCGATCTCTACATTTCTTGTCATAATCATGCGAACCTTCTTCCAGTCCATACCGGAAGAGCTTGAAGAAGCTTCCAAGATGGATGGCGGCTCGGATTGGCAAATCTTATGGAACGTATACTTGCCCCTGTCCAAGCCCGCGTTAGCGACGGTCGGGCTGTTCTACGCGATCAGCCGGTGGAATGGTTACTTCTGGTCGATGATTTTGTTAACCGACGAGTCGAAGATTCCTCTGCAGGTTCTGCTCAATAAGTTGATCGTAGAGATGAAAATCAGCGAGGAGATGCTGCAGACGACAGGCGTACAGACCGTATCCGTGTCGCAAGAGACGGTCATTTACGCCACGATCGTGGTCGCCATCCTTCCGATGGTCGTTCTCTATCCTTTCATCCAGAAGTATTTTGCGCAGGGGATGATGATCGGCTCGTTAAAGGAATAACGGATCTAAACCTGAGGGCTGCCGCGAAAGGAGGGATGCCATGGCCGGCGGAAAAAAGTGTCGAACGATTCGGAAAGCTGTAAAATGATCTCTACTAATTATCGATGAGAAAGGTTGGGTCCAAAATGGATTTCAAGAACAAAAGGTTCGTCACGACTGGTTGCCTTGTCATGGCGTTGGCGCTGCTCGCTTCCGCCTGCTCTCCGGGACAGCAGGGCCAACAAACCGCAGAGCAACCGAAGCCAGCGGAGCAAGAAGAGCAAGAGGCGCAGACCCCTGCTCCGGCTGCGGATGCCCCTCAAGCCGAGGCGCCTACCTTCCTAGCAAGTGAAACTCCAGCGGAGTTATCCATCCACCTGCTGTACGGCGGCAAGCCGTTCGATAAGACATGGCCCGTGTTCGTCAGAGCGGCGGAGCTAACGAATGTGACGCTCAACGGAACCATTCCGCCCTCGATGACCGACGGCAAAGAAGCGTTCAACCTGATGATGACCTCCGGAGAAATTTCCGACATTGTCATGACCAACAAAGATAACTTCGTCCGTTACGGGCAAGAAGGCGCCTTCCTTCCATTGAACGAATACATGGACCATGCGCCGAACCTTAAGAAGTTTTTCGACGAGCACCCTGAGGTGCTGTCCTTCGCGACGGCGCCGGACGGCAATTTGTATTGGATTCCGTTCGTACCGGACGGCAACCCGGCGCAGGGCTGGTTTATCCGTCAGGATTGGCTCGATAAGCTGGACTTGAAGGCGCCAGAGACGATCGAAGATTATTACAACGTGCTGAAAGCGTTCCGGGAGCAGGATCCGAACGGGAACGGCGAGAAGGACGAAGTGCCGTTCTTCGGCGTGTCGGGCCTCTGGAGCGTCATGGAGCTTCTTCCGTATTGGGACTCCAAGGGCGGCTTTTATGCGAAAGACGGCAAGGTCTACTACGGTCCGAATGAACCGGCTTTCAAGACAGGCATGGCCAACATCGCCAAGTGGTATGCGGAAGGGTTAATCGACAAGGAGATTTTTACGCGCGGGGGATCGGGACGCGATGTGCTGTTCGGCGACAATCTCGGCGGCTCCGTTCATTTCTGGTTCGGCAGCACGGCCGCATACAATGACAAGCTGAAGGACACGGTGCCCGGTTTCAACCTTCAAGTCATGGCGCCTCCGGCCGACGTGAACGGCGTGAAGAAGGAAGAGACGAAGCGGGATTACGTCGGTACGAACGGTTGGGGCTTGTCCAGCAAGGTCGCAAATCCGGAAGTCGCGATGAAATACTTCGATTTCTGGTTCACCGAAGAAGGACGCCGTCTGGAGAACTTCGGCATCGAGGGCGTAACGTACGCGATGGTCGACGGAAAGCCGAAGTTTATGCAAGAGCTGATCGACAGCGGGAATGTAACCAACAAGCTGCTGGAAATCGGGGCGCAGCTGCAGTTCGGGTTCCATCAGGATTTCGAATACGAGAAGCAATGGCTGAATCCGGTCGCGGCCAAGGGGATTGAGATGTACGACGCCAACAACTATTACATGGAACAGTTCCCGAAAATCATTTTCACGCCGGAAGAACAAAAAGTTTACGACCGCGTCTACCCCGGCATTAAGACGTTCGTCGAAGAGACGGTGCAGAAGTGGACGCTCGGCGCGGAATCCGTCGAAGAGGGGTACGACGCTTACCATCAGCGGCTGAAGGATCTGGGCGTCGACGAGCTGGTTGCGATTCACCAATCGGCGTACGAGCGAGCAGTAAAATAACGGCGTACGATTTCTTTCCGATCTGCCCAACTCGGCCGGCAACGCCGATCCTACCGCAGAGGCGATGCTTCCGCTTAAATTCGGCGCGACAGCGCTGAAGTCTCGGCTTCTGGCGATGCTAGACGAACTGGGGTCGTTGCTGTAACCCTGAATGAAAATCAAAAAGCCCTCGGCGCGGGTTCAATCCGCCGGGGGACTTTCATTTGTACGAGTGAAGGGACGGGGATCCGTCATGTTATGGACGAAGGAAAAACTCGCCGCGCGAATTCATGAACTGGAGGCATTTCGATACCGAGGCGAAAAAGAAGCGACGGACATGCGGATGAAGGAAGACCCCGTAGGCGCGGTGGGGAGCTACCCGCCAGAGGACGGACCATGGCAGGAGATCCAAATCGGAGATCGATGGGTCGGCCGGGACAAATATGTATGGCTCTTGTATCAAACCGATATTCCGGCGGAGTGGCAAGGGAAGCGGGTACTCGGACGGTTCGACTTCGGATCGACGGGCGGCGGGGGGAACAGCGGCTTCGAGTCCTTATTGTTCTTGAACGGGCGGCCGTACCAAGGGGTGGATTCGTACCATCAGGAGGTGTTTCTCCCTGCGGAGCCGACCGGCGGGAAGGCAGTCTTCCATTTCCGGTTGTGGTCGGGCCTGAACGGGTACGGGAAGGCGGCGCCGATCGAGCATACGATTCGCAGAGCCTCGCTTTGCTGGCTCGACGAGGCGACCGACGATCTCTATTTTACGGCGCGTGCGTTGCTGGATACGGTTCGCGTGTTGGACGAACGGCAGCCGGAACGCCATGAGCTGTTGTCGGCGCTCGACCGCGCGTTCCTGCGGATCGATTGGTCGGCGCCCGGCTCGGACGACTTCTATGCCTCGATCGAGGAAGCCCGGCAGCTCCTCCGCGGAGCGCTTGCGAAGATGTCGAAGCATCATGCCGTCCACGTGCAATGCATCGGCCACACGCATATCGATGTGGCTTGGCTGTGGCGACTGAAGCATACGCGGGAGAAAGCGGCTCGTTCCTTTTCCACGGCATTGCGACTTCTGGAGCAGTACCCGGAATATGTGTTTCTTCAGACGCAGCCGCAGCTTTATGCCTACATCAAGTCCGATTATCCGGACATATACGAGCAAATCCGGGAGCGCGTTCGCGAAGGCCGATGGGAAGCCGGCGGGGCGATGTGGCTCGAGGCGGATTGCAACCTCGTGTCCGGAGAATCGTTGGTGCGGCAGCTGCTGTACGGAACGCGGTTTTTCCGAGAGGAGTTCGGCGTAGAATGCCGATATTTGTGGCTGCCCGACGTATTCGGCTATAGCTGGGCGCTGCCTCAGATTTTGCTGAAGTCCGGAATCGAAGCGTTTATGACGACGAAGATCAGCTGGAATCAATACAACCGAATGCCGCATGATACGTTCCTATGGCGAGGGATCGACGGCAGCGAAATTCTGACTCACTTCATTACGACGCCGGATCCCGGGGCGGAGGAGGGCGCTTTCTATTATACGTATAACGGGGCCGTGACTCCGCAGTCGGTCGTAGGCATCTGGGACGCGTATCGCGATAAGGAGATCAACAGGGAGCTGCTGCTCGCTTACGGGTACGGCGACGGGGGCGGAGGCGCGAACCGGGAGATGCTGGAGCTTCGCCGGCGTCTGGAGGCGATGCCGGGCTTGCCGCACGTGACGCCGGGGAGGGCGGATGCGTATTTCGATCGCTTGAAGGAGACGGTCGCGTCCACGGATCGTTACGTGCATACATGGAACGGAGAGCTGTATTTAGAGCTGCATCGCGGAACGTATACAAGCCAGGCCTATAACAAACGGGCGAATCGCAAGCTGGAGCTGCGGCTTCGCGAGACGGAATGGATATCCGTCCTCGCGGGCGTGCAGCAAGGAAGCATGGCGTCTTACCCGAAGCAGGAGCTGGATCGGAGCTGGATGATCCTGCTGCGCAATCAATTCCATGACATTATCCCAGGCTCCTCGATCGGGGAAGTGTACGAGGACTGCCGCGCGGAATACGCGGAGGCGTTCGGGCTGGCCGATGCGGCATGGTCTCGGTCGGCGCGCGCCTTGACGGCGAGGAGCGCCGGTACGTTCACGATTTTCAACAGCGCGCCTTGGGAGAGAACGGATCTCGTCTCCATTCCGGTCGAAGCTGGGATGGAAGACGTCGTCTGGCGCGACGGGGAGGGGAACCCGCTTCCCGCGCAACGGAATGACGGGATGTGGACGATTCGGGTCGTCGACGTCCCGTCCATGGGGGTTGCGGCGATTCATCGATCGATTCGAGCGAATGACGAAGGCACAACCGGAATTGATCCCTTCGCACGATTGCCGAACGGGTTCCGGACGCCCTTCTACGAGCTGGAGTGGAATGAATCCGGTCAGCTCGCAAATTTGTACGACCGTATTGCGAGGCGGCATGTGCTTGCGCCCGGTCAAGCCGGCAATGTGCTCCAAGTGTTCGAGGACAAACCCAAGGGAAGGCACGAGGCATGGGATATCGACATCTTTTACCAGGAGAAGATGCGGGTGATCGATCAAGCGGTCTCCATCCAGGTCGTAGAGACAGGGCAGGTACGCGCGGTCATCGGCATGGAATGGTCGTACGGAAGCTCGCGCATTCGCCAACGAATGATCTTGTATGCCGACGATCGGCGTATCGATTTCGACACGCATGTGGACTGGCACGAACAGCGTCAGCTGCTTAAAGTTGCATTCCCGGTAAGCATCCATGCCCATGCCGCCACGTTCGACATTCAATTCGGCAATGTGACGCGCCCGACGCATTGGAATACGAGCTGGGATTATGGGCGCTTCGAAAGCGTGGGCCATCAATGGGCCGATTTATCGGAACGAGACTACGGGGTCAGCCTATTGAACGACTGTAAATACGGCTACGATATCAAGGACAATGTGCTGCGACTGTCGTTAATCAAATCCGCTATGGTACCCGACCCGCATGCCGATCAAGGCGAACACCGTTTCGTCTATGCGCTGCTGCCGCATGTAGGGGACTGGGTGCAGGGAGGAACGATGCAGGCCGCCTGGCACTTGAACAACCCGCTTGCCTTCTTGGAAGGCAAGCCGGCCGCGAAAGGATTTTCGCTGCTGTCCGTCGATGGCGATCATGTGTTTATCGATGCGGTCAAGAAGGCTGAGGACGGCGACGACCTGTTCGTACGAGTGCATGAATACACGGGAAGGCGAGGGTGGGTTACCCTCTGCAGCGATACCGTCCTCGCGGGCTGGCAGGAAACCGATCTGATGGAAAGAGTCTCCGAACCTTCCTGCCTACGGGAGGCTCCTGTCCGCTTCTTTATAGAGCCCTACGAGATCAAGACGATCTTGCTCCGGGTAAGCGCCGACCGATGAGGCAACGGGATCGTCTCCGCCGCCTCGTTGCGTTAAATTTTATGAAAGTAGGGGATTCGCATGCTGCCGCTTTCCGAGATGAGAGCATTCATCATCAATAAGACGGCGAACAATGGCCGCTTGTTCGGGGACCGTCTTCCGGTATCTACTCAGAACGGACGCTATTCCTTCGCCGAGGACGGGTTTTGGGTCGGGGGGTTCTGGACGGGGCTCAATTGGCTCTGCTTCGAGATGTCCGGCGACCGCGCATTCGCCGAGGTCGCCAGAGCGTCGCGCCATCGCTTTATCAAGCGGCTATACGAGCATCCGGAGACCCTCGATCACGATACCGGCTTTCTTTATCAGTTGTCGTTCATCGCGGATTATAAACTTACCGGCAACGTAGACGCCAGAAAGATCGCTCTGGATTCGGCCAAAGCGCTCAGAGCTCGATTTAACCCCAAGGGGAAGTTTATCCAAGCCTGGAACGTGTGGAAGCCCGGGCAAGCGTTCAGCGAGGAAAATCGAGGGCGGATCATTATTGATTGCATGTATAATTTACCGCTGTTGTTTTGGGCGGCGGAACAGACGGGGGACGATGCGTTCCGCGAGACGGCGGTGGCGCATGCGGATACATGCGCAGCGACGATGATTCGGCCCGATTACACGACTTACCATACCTACGTGTTCGAACCCGACACCGGGGAACCGAAATACGGTCGCACCGCGCAAGGCTATGACCATGAATCTTGCTGGACGCGCGGGCAATCTTGGGCGATCGGCGGCTACGCATACGCCTACCGATACACCGGAAACCGAAGATACCTGGACATCGCGCTTGGCACCGCCAAGGCTTTTATGGAGCGGGTCGAGGAGGATGGCATTCCGATGTGGGATTTCTCGATTCCCTCGAAGGAAGGTGAACCGCGCGATTCGTCGGCCGCGACGATCGCCGTAGCCGGCATCCTCGAATTGGCGAGCCATCTGGGGGAAGGCGAGGATCGCAGCCGTCTGGAGCGGTACGCGGAGCGCACGCTCGCGAGTTTATGGAATCATTACTCCTCGCGGGAGCTTCCGGAGGAGCAAGGCTTGATCTTGCACGCATGCGGCTCGAGAAAGATGGGCGGGGATTTGGATTGTTCCTTCCCGTTCGCGGACTATTATTTCGCCGAGTCGGTCGCGAGGCTGTCAGGCATGACAAGGGCCTATTGGTGACGATCGAAGCGGGGGCGCGGGGCATGGACCAAGAAGATACGCAGCGTTGGATCGCGAAGTGGATCTGGGAGGGAACGGCATTCGGACAGAACGCGGAACCCGTCCGGTCAAGCCACGAGCTTGTCTATTTTCGCCGTAGGTTCGAGGTTCCCGAGGCTGGGCGATGCACCTTGATCGTCCGCGTCTCAGCCGACAGCCGGTATCGACTCTATTTGAACGGTCACTCCGTCGGCGAAGGCCCGTGCAAGGGGGACCGGCATACGCATTATTACGAGTCGGTCGACTTGTCCCATCGACTTCGGCCAGGCTGGAACGTGCTGTCGGCCAAAGTGCTGCATTACGCGACCGCTTCGCCGTTCCGAATAGGCCATGACGGGCCGTTATCGATCGAGAGATCGGGATCGGGCGGCTTTTGGCTTGAGGGTTCCTTATTGGATGCCGGCGGTACCGCGCTGGAGCATCTGCATACAGGGGCGGAACCGGGGTGGGTAACGAAGCGTGACGAGGGCTACCGATGCGATATCGTCGGCCTTAACCCGTGGATAGGCGGTATGGAGCGGGTAGAGGGGAAAGCGATCCCCTTGAATTGGCAGCTGCTCAGCTGCGACGAGACGGCCTGGCGGCCGGCTGCGGTCGTCTGCGGAACGGCGGATCCGTTCGGGCAGCTTGGTCCATGGTCGCTGGCTGAGCGCCCGGTTCCGCCGCTTGTCGAACGGGAGGCGACATTCGCTCGGACGGTGAAGGCAGAAGGCTGGGAATGCTCCGCGGAGGCGTTGGACGCATGGTTGAATGCCTCGGATCGCCTCCTGGCGGAACCGTTGCACATCGGCCCGAGGCGGCGGGTATGGGCGGAGGTCGACGCGGGCGATCTGATGACCGGGTATTTGCGAGTGGAAGTCAGCGGCGGGGACGGGGGGAGGATCACCCTTCTGTCTGCTGAATGCTATGAAGCCCCGGATTCCACTTCGCAGCAACGAAAGAAAGGCATGCGGGATTGCGCCGAGGGCACCTTGCTCGGCGTTCCGGACGTGTATTCGGTTTCCGGTGCGGGGACGACGAAAGGAGCGGATGCGGCTCTTGAATGCTATGAGCCCTTCTGGTACCGGGTGTTTCGTTACGTCCGCATCGAAGTGGAGACGGCGGAGGAGCCGATGCTGCTTCACGGATTCCGCTTCCGGTCTCGTCAATATCCACTGCAGGTAAAGACGGAGTTCGAATGCTCCGATCCGGAGCTCAACCGACTATGGGGACTTTCCATAAACACCCTTCACAAGTGTATGGGGGAGACATACGAGGACTGTCCCTATTACGAGCAGCTGCAGTACACGATGGATACCGCCTTGGAATCGTTATACACCTATTACCTTGCGAATGACGACAGGCTGGCCCGTCGGGCGCTCTTCGATTATCACAGCTCGATGCTGCCGTCAGGGATGCTGCAGAGCCGATATCCTTCGGCATGGCCGCAAGTGATTCCGTCATTTTCCTTGTACTGGATCCAAATGCTTCACGATCACTATAAACACTTCGCCGATCTAAGCGTCGTCAAGCGATATCGGCATACGATGGGCGCTGTATTGGATTGGTACGAGCGTCGGGTGGACGGTTCCGGGCTTGTCGGCATGATGCCTTATGCGTATTGGAACTATATCGATTGGAGGGCGGGCTGGGAGAGAGGCGTGCCGCAAGCGTCGAAATTCGGTCCGCTCGCATTGCACACTCTGATGTATATCGCCGCGTTGGAGCGGGCCGCGGAGCTGTACGCGTGGAGCGGCTGGACGGATGCGGCGGATGAGATGAGGGAGCGCGCGATCCGAATGAGGCGCGCCGTCCTGTCGGCTTGTTGGTCGGAAGAACGCGGAATGCTTCGCGACGGGCCGGACTACGAGATGTATTCCGTACATACGCAAATTTGGTGCGTGCTTGCAAGCGCGGTCGAAGGGGCCGAGGCGCGGGAACTGCTCGAGAGAACGTTCGCGGATCCGCGGCTCGAGGAAGCATCTCCTTCTTTGTCTATGATGTACTACGTCTCCGAAGCGTTGAGTAAGGCTGGCATGTATGGAGAGTATCCTGAACTATGGGATCATTGGCGGAAGATATTGAAGGTGAATCCCGTAACGTTGCCCGAGACGGGTGATCCGACGTCCTCAAGAAGCGAATGCCACGGCTGGAGCGCGCTGCCGCTGCATGATTTTCCGGCGAAGGTGTTGGGGGTGCGCCCGGAGAAACCCGGTTTCGAGATCATTGCGATCGAGCCGTGCATCGGAAGCTTGCAATGGGCTCGCGGGAAGGTGATTACGACGCGGGGAGAAGTCTCCGTGGAATGGAAGGTAAGCGGGCAAGGCGACTTTACGATTCGGGTCGAGGGTCCTGCGGATTGTCCCATGCGGCTCGTCTTGCCGGACGGCTCGATCCGGATGCTCCCGAACGGGTCCGCGTTCGCGGCGGAATGCCGAGCGAAAGCGAGCAGTCGGAAATCATAAACAAGCTGCACCGCCTGCAGCTCGTTACAAACCTCTAGATGTTGAATTCGTCGTTCGGCTCAAGCTGATGGTACGCCGCAAAACGATTTCGACCGAGATGCCGAGACCGAATTCGCTTGCGAAACGGAGCGTGCCCTGCAGGTTTTCGATGATTTGGTAACAGATCATGAGGCCGAGGCCGGTGCCCTTCTCCTTCGTCGTATAGAACGGTTCGCCGAGCCGGGCGAGCGTCTCCTTCGGAATGCCGATGCCTTCGTCGATGAACAAGATCCGGATCTTGTGGTCATGGACGTTCTCCGTCTTAATATGGAGTCTGCCGCCCTTGGGCATCGATTCAGGCTTGCCGATGATATCCTCTCGCGTCAGCATCGTCTGCTCGAAGAACTTCGGGTTCGCGTATTCGATCGAACCGTTCGGGTCGGCGATGAGCACGATGCTCGGACTTTGGTCGATCGCGTACGATTTGATCTTCAGCTCGTTGTTCAGCAGCTTCAGATCGGTGATGTCGACGAACGTAATGACGGTGCCCTGCACGAATTGGTCGGCCGTTCGATACGGCAGAATGCGAAGGCTGTACCAGCGGCCGGAGCGGCTGCGGACTTCCTTTACGATCGGGACGAGGGTTTGCAGCACCTTCTCTGCGTCGACGAGGAAGTCGTCGTACTCGAAATGATGCTTGATATGAGAGATCGGCCGGCCGATGTCGATGTCGAGCAGATGAATTTCTTTCGTGACGGCCGGCGTGAAGCGCCGGACGCGCATATCGGTGTCCAAGAAAATCGTGCCGATTCTCGTGCTGCTCAGGAAGTTGTCCATGTCGTTGTTGAGATCGGTCATCTCTTGGATTTTCATCTGATATTCCGCGTTGACGGTGAGCAGCTCTTCGTTCACCGACTGCAGTTCTTCGTTGGCGCTCTGCAGCTCCTCGTTCGCGGCCACGAGCTCCTCGTTCGTCGCTTGCAGTTCTTCGTTGGACGTCTCCAGCTCTTCGATCGTAATCTGCAGCGTCTCTTCCGCGCGAAGCAGCTCCTGCTCGAGGTCGAGCACCCGTTGGTTCACGCTGCTTGCAAGCTCCACGTCTTCGCCGAGCGTCTCGGCCGGCTCGGTCTGCGGCTTCGCGAAGATGACGATGAGCAGATGCTCGTACGCCTTGTTCGTCGTCGAGAAGGGGCGGATCGTCAAGTCGACGGACGGGAAGTCCGGGATCCCCGTCTTGAAGTGGCGATACGCGATCTCCGAACGCTCCTTGCGAACCTTGTGCAGCGCCGTCACGAGCGCCACGGACAGGTGGCTGTGGAACATCTTGTGCACGTTCAGGCTCGGTTTTGCCCTTCGTCATCGCGATGAACGGATCGATCCGTCCGGTCATATGCACGGTGTCGAGATGCTCGTCCACGACGATGGAGGGCGGGAAGTGCTCTTCCAGGTACGTGGTGTTCAGATCGTCCGTCCGGCGCTGCAGCTTCAGCTGGCGTACCGTGGGGCTCGATTCGGCTTGCGGCTTCGCCGCGCCGGGATTTTCGTTGAATTGATCGGAGATGCCGATGGCGTTATAGGAGCTGCCAACGGGCGCTTCGTTTTGCTGAAATACGTTCCATCGCTTGTCGAACACCTGGAATAGTCCACCTAGACGGCCGATCGTCTCGCTCGGTCCCAAAAACAGATACGCTCTGGGGTTGAGGGCGAAATGAAACAGGGAAATGACGCGTTGTTGCATCTTTGGCTGCAAGTAAATGAGCATATTGCGGCACGTGATCAAGTCCATGTTGATGAACGGCGGGTCTTTGATGATGTTATGCGGCGCGAAAATGATCTTCTTCCGAATGTCTTCGATAATCGTATAACTGTCGTGGCGCTGCACGAAATATTTCCGCAGCAGCTCCGGCGGGACCGACTGCGCGATCGCATTCGGATATATGCCTTGGCTCGCGAACTCGATCGACTGCTTATCTAGATCCGTCGCGAAAATTTTGACGTTCACCGACGCGCCGAACGTCTGCAGATGCTCTTGGAACAGAATGGCCAAGGAATACGCTTCTTCGCCGGTGGAGCAGCCTGCCACCCAAACGCGGATCTCCGAATCCTCGTTCCGCTTCCGTTCGACGATCTGAGGGATCACCTTGGCGGAGATGACGTCGAACGCCTTCGCGTCCCGGAAGGAGTGCGTGACGCCGATCAGCAAATCCTTGTGCAGCAGCGAGATTTCTCTCACGTCGCGCTCCAACAGCCGGATGTATTGGTCGAAATCCTCGATCCGATTGAGCGCCATCCGCCGTTCGATCCGGCGAAGCACGCCGGCGAGCTTGTATTCCTTGAAGTCGATCGTCGTCTTGTTTTTCAGCATGTCGAATAGCCCGGCGAGCTGCTCCTCGGTCGGCACGTCGCCGCCGGGCTGCTCCCAAGCGTCCGGCCGGATCCCGTTCCCGCTGACGAAGTCGGCGATCTTCCGATGCATCTCGTCCGGCGACGCGATGTTGTCGACGAGGCCGGTCAGCATGGCGCTCTTCGGCATGCCGTCGAACTTCGCGGAGCGGTCGTCCTGCGCCAGCACGAAGCCGCCGCGTTCCTTAATCGTAGCGATGCCGCGGGAGCCGTCGCTCCCGGTGCCGGATAGAATGACGCCGACGGCGCGGGGCCCTCGGTCGACGGCTAACGAGTGGAAGAAGATGTCGATCGGCAGATGCAGGCCGCCGTGCTTCTCGGACAGCTGGAGCTTGCCGTCTTGCAAGGTCATGCTTTTATTGGGGGGGGGATCAAATAGACGTTGTTAGGTTCCAGCGTCATGTCGTGCACCGCGATATGCACCGGCATCTTCGTATGCGGCTGCAGCAGCTCGGCCATGAAGCTCTTATAGTTCGGAGACAGGTGTTGAATGATGACGAACGCCGCTCCCGTATCGGGCCGCATATAATCGAAGAGGAGATGCAACGCTTCAGGCCGCCTGCCGATGCGCCGATTCCTACAACGAACAGCGCTTCATCTATGGAATTGTTATTATTCGGCATATACTAGGAAGGCCCTTAGCCTTCGAAGTGAACAGACGAACTTAAGTTTATACGAAAAAGGTCCCCCATGAAAGCGAAAGGGAAATATATAGTAATGAAATAAATCGCGGAATTTCGACATCCTCGGTCGAGGGTCGGGGCGGCGCGGCCCCCTGCCGTCGGACGCCGTCGAACCGGCGCCTATGTCCGGACTCCGGCGGGCGCACCCGGCGCAAGCCTGTCGGAACCTGTCGAGAAATAATTCCCGGCCGGATCGGACGATATGCATCGAAAGCGTTTCCTGCTATAGTGAAGGCAACAACGTTTGTACGAAAGAAGGCGGTGAGCTCATGAACCATGGCGTGTTTATTACGGGAACGGACGCGGGCGTCGGCATGACTCACGTCGCTTCGGTGCTCGCCGCGGCGCTCCAGCGCCGGCTCGACGAGAACGGAGGCGGCCGCGTCGGTTTATGGAAGCCGGTGCAAACCGGCGTGCGAGACGAGGCGCCGCTGCCCGACAGCGCGAAGCTCGTCTTAGGGAGCGGCCTTGCGATTCCCGAGTCCGAGACGTTCAGCTACGCGTTCCCCGATCGAGTGGTGCCGTGGATGGCGGCGCAGCGGATCGGGGCGCGCATCTCCATCGCGCAGCTTGCGGAGGAAGGCACCGGCCGGCTGGCCGCCTGCGACCGCCTGGTCGTCGACGGCGCGGGCGGACTCGCGGTGCCGCTCACCGACCGCGGCGTCGTCGCCGATCTGGCGGCGGCGCTGGCGCTGCCGGTGCTCATCGTCGCCCGGCCCGGCATCGGGACGGTCAATCACACGCTGCTGACCGTCGCCTACGCCCGCGGCGCCGGCTTGAAGCCGATCGGCGTCGTGCTGAACGGGTATCGGGACGGCCAGGCGGACATCATGGAAGAGAACGCGATGATGATCGAGCGCTTCGCCGACGTGCCGGTCATCGGCAAGCTGCCGTGGCTGCCCGGCGCGCCTGAGAGCGACGACGACTGGTCTACTTGGCGGGAGCGTTGGGCGGATGTGGCCGCCGCGT
The DNA here is from genome assembly GCF_031177825.1 of Paenibacillus sp. Classification (GTDB taxonomy): domain Bacteria; phylum Bacillota; class Bacilli; order Paenibacillales; family YIM-B00363; genus Paenibacillus_AE. The sequence continues at coordinate 141,976 of NZ_JAPSKE010000003.1, forward strand.
CGCTCGACCTGGACAAGCTGCCGTAAGGGGCGGTTCCCCTTGCTCGGCGACGGCCTTCTCCTCGGCGCCCTTGCCGCCGAACCAGCCCCATGCGAATATGGCGAGAAGCACCGCCCAGAAGATCCCCTTCCATACGCCGCTCTTCGCGAACGTCTCCGGCAGCAGCGCGAGGCCCGGATGCGAGGCGGCGTATACCGCAAGTTCCACGCCGACCCAGCCGACGATCAGGAACGCCGCCTTCTCGAGGCCGGGCCGTTGCTCCAGCAGCCGAACGCAATTGTTCGCCGCGAAACGCATCAGCACGAGACCGATCAAGCCGCCCGCGAGAATGACGAGGAAGTGGCCGCCGTCCATCCCGCCGATGGCGGGCAGCGGAGACGCCGGCAGCGCGACGGCGAGCGCGACGGCCGCGAGAATGGAATCGACCGCGAACGCGATGTCGGCGAGCTCCACCTTGATCACCGTCGACCGGAATCCGCCGGTCTTCGCCGGCTTCTTCGTCTCCTGAACGGTTGACGCCGTTACCTTCTTACGCCACAAATGATTCGCCGCGATAAACAGCAAATACAACGCGCCGATCGCCTGCACCTGCTGCAAATAAAAAAGACCTTCGCCTGACGTAGGCAAAGGTCTTGCTGACAACGACATCCGTTGCCGACAACGCCGGGACCGAGGCGAATCTCGATCCGAAGTGACGACGCTGCCGCGTGAGCTGCTCCCCTTGGGGGCGGCGCATATGCTTCCCACGCGAAAGCGAGGCCGCGCGTCAATGCGGGCTTCCCGGAACATGTTCCGTGAAACGTCATCCGCTCGGAAGCAGTATACATAGATAAGGAACGTAGTAATCGGATAAGGGGGATGTTTCATGAAAAGAAAACTCGCTTTCATCGTTCTTCTGGCGGCGCTGCTCGCGACGGGATGCTCGATGCTGGAGCAGGTCAATACGACGCTGAATTACGCCACGGAGGCGACCGACTTCGTGAACGACGCGAACCGCTTCGCCGAGCAGGTGCCGGTGCTGGCGGAGCAGGCGTTGACGAATCCGGAGACGATCGATCGGCTGCAGACCGAGTTCCAGTCCATGAAGGAAGAAATCGCGGCGTTCAACGCGCTGCAGGCGCCGGCTTTCGCGGAGGACGTTCACGCGCAGCTGGTGGAATATAACGATACGATTCGCGAGCAGATCGACGGGTACTTGCAGCAGATCGATCAGAACGTCATCGATCTCGAGCAGCTCGCGAACGCGCCGATGCTCGAGACGATCCGCAACATGGCGGGGCTGCTCCAGCAGATCGAGCAGCTCGGGCAGTAGCGGGCGGACTTCTCCGCCTACGTCGCCCGCGTCTCCCGCATCAGCCGGCCGAGCCGCGCGAGGCTGAACGCGAGCGACTCCTCCGGCATGTAGGAGAAGCAAAGGCGAACGTACCGATGCGAAGCGTCCGACGCGTAGCAGACCGACCCGGGCAGGACGGCGATGTCTTCCCGCTGCGCCGCGAGCGTCAGCTCCCGGTCGTCGCAGCCGTCGGGCAGCGCGACCCAGAGGTGCAGACCGCCCTGCGGCGAGGTCCACTTCGCGCCCTTCGGGGCGTGCCGCCGCAGCAGCGATTCCGCGAGCGCGCACCGGTCCGCCAGCGTCGCGCGGATCGACCGCGCGTACGCGGCGAACCGATCGGACGCGAGGTAGGCGTAGATCGCCTTCTGCGTCAGCAGCGGGCTGCCGAGATCGGCGGCGGTCTTCGCCGCGACGAGCCGGCTGAGCACGGTGCCGGACGCGGCGACGGCGGCGATGCGGCACCCGGGCGATAGCAGCTTGCTGTAGCTTTTGATGTAGACGATGTGGCCGGTGCGGTCGAACGACTTGATCGCGGGCGGGGGCGGACGATCGAAGTGCATATCGCTGTAAGGATCGTCTTCGACGACGAGGCAATCGATCGCCGCCGCGAGCTCGTACAGCCGCTTCCGCCGCGCCGCGCTCATCGTCGCGCCGGTCGGGTTATGGTACGTCGGCACCGTGTAGACGAGCTTCGGCCGCGCGCGGTCGCAGACGCGGGCGAGCCGGTCGACGTCCATGCCGTCTTGGTCGACGGGCACCGAGACGATGCGCGCGCCGCGGCTCGCGAACACGTCGATCGCGCCGTTATACGTCGGCGCTTCGACGACGACGACGTCGCCGGGCCCGACGAACGTGCGCGCGGCGAGGTCGATGCCTTGCTGCGCGCCGCTCGTGACGAGCAGCTCCGCGGCGGACGTCCGGACGCCCGCCTTGCCGAGCAGGCGGGCGATCGCGCCGCGCAGGTCGTCGTCGCCCTGGAAGGAGCCGTACGCCGTCAGCAGCGCGTGATCCTCCGACATGAGGCTCCGGATTTGCTTCATGATGTCCCGGGACGGCAGCAGCTCCCGCTGGATGGCGGACAGATGCAGCTGATGCGTTGCGGGGACGTTCTGGTAATGGTGCCACAGCTGCGCCCGGGGCAAGTAGTCGGGCACGGCGTGCTGCCAGGCGAACGGATCCGCGGCCGCATGCCTGGCGCCGTCTTCGTCCCGAAGATCCGACGGCGCCGCGCGGGCCGCAGCCGTCTTCGACCGGGCCACGAAGCAGCCCTTGCCTTGGACGCAGCGGATCGCGCCGCTCGTCTCGAGCGCGGCGTACCCTTTGCTTGCGGTGACGAGGCTCACCCCGAGCAGGCGGGCGAGGGCGCGGACGGACGGGAGCTTCTCGCCGGGCGACAGCAAGCCGGACGCGATGCGGGCCTCGAAGGCGCGGGCGATCTGCTCCGCGAGCGGGACGCCGGCCCGGCGATTCAATTCGATATGCATGACTCCACCGTCCTCTCCCAGCATCCCAGAGCGACATAACGCGCACTGTTATAGTATTATCTTTACTGTTATACATTTCGTGTCGTAATTTAATAAGAATATTATAACAGTCGAGAGCGGGGAACGAGCAATGGAAAGAAGGTTTTCGAAAACGATCGAGCGGGCGCAGACGTCCGCGGTGCGCGATATTTTGAAGCTGACGCAAAGCTCGAAGGTAGTGTCGTTCGCGGGCGGTCTTCCGGCGGAGGATTCGTTCCCGACGGAAGCGATTCGGGACGCCTACGAGCGGGTATTCGCCCGCGGCAAGAGCGCGATGCAATACGGCGTGACGGAGGGCGTGCCCGCGCTGCGGGAATGGTTGACGGGATTTCTGGCAGGTAAGGGAATCGGTACGTCGGTCGACCGGCTGCTGCTGACGACGGGCTCGCAGCAAGCGATCGACTTGGCGTTCCGCGTCTTGATCGATCCGGGCGACGTCCTGCTGGTGGAACGCCCGACGTATCTGGCCGCGCTGCAGGCGCTGTCGCTGGCGGACGGCCGGGCGGTGGAGGTCGACTCCGACGACGAAGGCATGCTGCCGGACGATCTCGAAGCGAAGCTGCGGACGCATCGGCCGAAAGCCGTGTACGTCATTCCGACGTTCTCGAATCCGGTCGGCAAGACGTGGTCTCCGGAGCGCCGCCGCGCGCTCGCGGAGCTGGCGCGGAAATACGGCGCGCTCGTCATCGAGGACGATCCGTACGGGGACATCCGATTCGACGCGGCGAACCGCATCCGATCGCTGTACGAGTACGACGCCGCGCTCGGGTCCGCTTCCGGCGACGACGGCAACGTTCTGTACCTCGGCTCGTTCTCGAAGACGGTGGCGCCGGCGCTGCGCACCGGTTTCGCCGCCGGACCGGCCGACGTCCTCCGCATGATGGCGAAGGCGAAGCAGGCGTCGGACCTGCACTCGAGCGCGGCGGATCAACTGGCGCTGCTCGAGCTCGTCACCGGCTGGGATCTGGCCGGCCACATCGGCTTTATCCGCGACATGTACCGGGAGCGGATGGAAGGGTTCGCCGCCGCCTTGCAGGGCGGACCGCTGGATCGGCTGCGCTGGAACCGTCCGACGGGCGGCATGTTCCTCTGGGCGTCGCTGCCGGAGACGTACGTCGCCGCCGATCTGCTGAAGCTGGCGGTGGAGGAAGGCGTCGCCTTCGTGCCGGGCGAACCGTTCTATGCCGGCGCGCCGGCGCGCAATACGCTGCGCCTGAACTTCACGCATACGCCGCCGGCGCTCGTACCGGAGGCGCTCGCCCGACTTTCCCGCGCGATCGAACGATACTCCGTAGAAGTTTATTCATAGATTCGTATAAACCTCCGCTAGAAAGGCAAGAATGGTAGAAAACAATGGCGGAGGCGGTATGATGTGACGGCGGGGGAGAAACTGAAGCTGCTAGATTACGGCGGGATTTTACTGGGGATCGGACTCGCGGGCGCGTTCGACGGGATCGTCTTTCATCAGCTGCTGCAATGGCACAGCGTCTATATGCATACGCATCGGCACGGGCAAATCGTAAGCGACGGGGTATTCCACGCGTTCACGGTCGTCGCGTTGGCCGTATCCGCGGTGATGTTATGGCGCGCCGGACACCCGGGCGGACTCGCGAGAGGGAAGCGCCTGCTAGTGAGCGGAGCGCTGCTAGGAGCCGGCGGCTTTAACGTCGTCGAAGGCATCGTCAATCATCATCTGTTGCAGCTGCACCACGTCAAACAAGGCGATCCGTACGAGCTGCTGTACGATCTCGCCTATCTCGCCGTAAGCGCGCTGATTTTCGCGTACGGGCTCTATCTTCGACAGGGCGGCCGCGCCGAAGGGCGTTCGTCCGACATGGCGAGATAAAGGTAGCCGTCTTCCTTAACTAGATACGCAAGCGGCACGCTCTCCTGACCGAGGAGGGCGTTCTTTTTTATTTTCACGCGCGGGATCCGATCGTCGTAAATCGAAGGAGCGGACTCCTTATTCGCCGGAGCGGTCGCGCCGAAGGGCGGACGCCGGGATCGTCGCGATCAATTCGGCGCCGGGGAGCCGATCCTCGTCCGCGGCCGATCTTCCGCCGCCGATGATCGGAACGGCATCGGCGACGGCGACGGTCCCGCCGTGCATCTCGACGATTCGCTTCACGATCGCAAGCCCGAGCCCGCTTCCCGGTACGCCGGGGAGGCGGGCTTTGTCGATTTTGTAGAACCGATCGAAGACGAGCTCCCGTTCCGCGGCCGGGATGCCCGGTCCGGAGTCGGCGACGGAGACGCGTACGGCCGTATCGTCGCCCGCGCCGACCCAAGTCGCCGATATTCGGACGCGCCCCCCCGAAGGGGTGAATTTCACGGCGTTGCCGATCAGATTGATCCAAACCTGACTTATCAAGTCTTCGTCCGCGACGACCGTCGCCTCCGGCAGGTCCGCGCTCATTTCGATGCGCTTCTCTCTCCATTGGGGCTCGCAGGCGAGCACGACCGACCGCAGCTGACGGTCGAGCCGATACGCCTTCGGCTCGAACGGATGGACGTCGGATTCGAGCGAGGCGAGTTTCAGCAGGTTCTCGCTAAGCCGCGACAGCCGCTCGCTCTCCGCTTCGATGACGTCCAAATACCGCATCGCCTCCTCGCGGCCGGCGACGTCGCGCCGCAGCGCCCGCGCGAAGCCGCGAATGGACGTCAGCGGCGACTGAATTTCGTGCGACACGTCGGAGATGAATCGGCGGCGCATCCGCTCCGTTTCGTCGAGTTCCTTCGCCATGTCGTTGATGGAGCGGGCCAATTGCACGAACGGGTTGCCCGGATACGCCTCCGCGAGCTCCGCCGGCAGCCGGACGCCGAAGTCGCCCCGGGCGATACGGCGTATCGCTTCGACCATCTGCAGGAACGGCCGATCGCGGCCATGACGGAACGCGAATCTGATCGCGGACATGAGCGTCCCGAACAAGAAAAATCCGGTCAGAAAATGAACGATCGCATTCAACCAAGGCGTCGCGATCGGTCCGGTCCAGCCGTAAATCCAGCGAAGCAGGAAGTACGAGCCTGCGCCGCAAGCCGCAAGCGTCGCGAACAGCGCGATCGTCGCCAAGGCGGCGAACAGCTTCCTTTTCGTCCGCTTACTCATGCTTGACCTCCAACCGATACCCGAGGCCGCGGATCGTAACGATGCGGAACGGAACGCGGTCTTCGGGGAAGCGTTCCCGCAGCCGCTTGATATGAACGTCCACGGTGCGCTCGTCTCCCTCGTAATCGTACCCCCAGATGCGTTCGATCAGCTTGTCTCGAGAGAAGGTCGTCCCGGGATCGCTCGCGAGCAGGAACAACAGCTCGAACTCCTTCAGCGGCAGCGTCGACCGCCTCGACCCGGAGACGACCTCGAACGCCCGCCGGTCGAGCGTCAACCCGCCGAGGTCGACGGTTTGCGAAGCGGCGACGCGATACCGCTTGAGCAGCGCCTTGACCCGGGCGACCAGCTCGGCGGGGTCGAACGGCTTGACGAGATAGTCGTCCGCCCCGAGGTCGAAGCCGCGAAGCTTGTCGGGCGTCTCGCCCTTGGCGGTCAGCAGCAGCACCGGAATGTCGTACGATTCTCGAAGCTCCCGGCACAGCGCCCAGCCGTCCATGCGCGGCATCATGACGTCGACGACGGCCAGCGCGGCGCCCGCGGTCGCGAGCCGCTCCAGCGCCTCGACGCCGTCCGCCGCTTCCGTCGTATCGAAGCCGTCGCGATGCAGAAACAAGCGGACCAGTTCTCGGATATGGGGGTCGTCGTCGACGATCAAGATGCGGGACATCGATCAGCGCTCCTTCCGGGCGACGGATTCGAGCTCGCGCGTCGGCGCTTCGGGCGCCGCAGGCTCCAGTCCGAGCTGGCGCTCCGCGAACTCGCGGTACAACGCATGCGAAGCGAGCAACTCCTCGTGGCGCCCGACGCCGGTGACGACGCCGCGTTCGAGGAAGACGATGCGGTCCGCGCGCAGCACGGTCGACAAGCGATGGGCGATGACGACGGTCGTCCGGTCTTTCATCAAGCCGTCGAGGGCGAGTTGGACGTTCTTTTCCGAATTGCTGTCGAGGCTCGACGTCGCTTCGTCCAGCATGAGGATGGCCGGATTCCGAAGCAGCGCCCGCGCGATGCCGATCCGCTGCCGCTGGCCGCCGGAGAGACGCACGCCGCGCTCGCCGACCTCGGTGTCGTAGCCGCGCTCCAGCTCGTCGATGAATTGGTCCGCGTACGCCATCCGGGCCGCTTCCCGCAGCTCCTCCTCGGAAACCGGGCGGTCGAGGCCGTACGCGATATTATGGCGAATCGTCCCGTCCACGACGGGGCTCTCCTGCGAGACATAGCCGATGCGGCTTCTCCACCCGTGCAGGGAGAAGGCTTCCAGCGGCTCGTCGCCGAGCCGGACGACGCCGTCCGTCGGCGAATAAAACCGCTCTAGCAAGGCGAACAGCGTCGTCTTGCCGCTGCCGCTCGGTCCGACGATCGCGGTGACGCGTCCCGGCGCGATCTCGATGTCGACGCCCTTCAGCACGGGCGCGTCCGGCTGGTACGCGAAGGAGACGCGATCGAGACGAATCGGCTTCGCCAGATCGGCGTCCGCCGGCTCCCGGCCGCGATCGAAATCTTCTTCCCTCTCCTGCAGCGTCTCGACGATGCGTTCGGTCGCGCCGCGAGCTTTCTGCAGCTGGGCGAAAAATTGCGTGATCTGGCCTACGGGCATAACGATCTGCACGAGATACAGGATGAAGGCGACGAGATCGCCGGCCGACAGGTCGCCGTTCGAGACGCGGGCGCCGCCGTAGCCGACGATCGTGACGAGCATCGCCATCATAACGACGCCCATGAGCGGTCCGATCGTCGCGGCGACGCGCGTCTCGCGAAGGCCGAAGCGGTACAGACCGCCGATGCCTTCCCGGCCGTTCTCGAACTCCGACGACTCGGCGCCCGACAGCTTCACGAGCCGGATTTCCGAGACGACCTGGTTCAGCATGCCGCTGAATCGAGCCGTCTCGTTCTGCAGCCCTTTGGAAATCTGATGCATCTTCCGCCCGAGAGGCATCATCACGAGCATCGTGATCGGTACGGCGGCCAGCAGCACGATCGTCATGCGCCAATCGAGCGCGAGCATGAGCGCGACGGAGCCGACGATGGCGATGAGGCCGGTCGCGGAGTTGATGAGGTGGTCGCTGATGAGCGTGCGGACGACCGTCGTATCGTTCGTCATGCGGCTGACCGTCTCCCCCGAGCGGTTGTCGTCGAAATAGGAGACGGGCAGCGCCAGCAGCTTCCGCCACAGCCGCTCGCGAATGGAGGCGACGACGGCTTGCCCGGCGCGGCCGAGCAAGTAGGCCGCGAGGCCGCCGGCGGCCGCCTGCACGAGGAACGCGCCGGCGATGCCGACGATTTGCAGCGGAGACAGCTGCGACATCGAGAAGCCGTCGACCAGCTCCTTCGTCAGCAGCGGGATGACGAGCCCCGCCAGCGTGTTGAAGACGCTGAGCAGCAGGGCGAAGCCGATCAGCCACTTATTCGGCTTCGTGTCTCGCACGAGCCGGAGGAAGGGGCCCCAGCCGGTGCGTTCGTTCTTGGAATGCGGTACGGATGTCATTCGAATCTTCCTTTCTTAGCGAAACCGTGCGGAATGAATGCATCATACCCGATGAATATGAATTCCGTATGAACGAACGCGGATCCTTATCTTTCGGTTTCGCCGGCGAGCGGCGTGAAGGCGATGACCGCCGCGCCGAGCGCTTGCATAGCGGTCTTCACGAGAATTTGGCCGGCGATCGCGAACCCGACCGCCTCCCACGGCAGGAAGCCCGCCCCGATCGGCGAGAGGCCGATGACGACGAACAGCGCGCTGTCGACGAAGCCGCCGACGAGGCCGCTGAAGAAGACGCGCGACGCCATGGGCAATCTCAGGCGAGTGTACGTCTCCGTATCGAGCGTCTCGGAGACGAGGAACGTGACGGCGGACGCGAAGACGATCCAGAGCGTGTCGCCGAGCGCGTACGACGTCGCCGCGGACAGCGCGAGCGCGGCCAGAATCGCGGCGTACGTCCGGCCGCGGCCGAACGCGCGCTGCACGAAGTCGCGCAGAATGAAGGTGGCGCCGATCAGGAACGACCCGGCCGGGACGAGCAGGGCGCCGATCGGGATCGGGGCGAACGACGCCGTGACGACGTTCGCGGCGACGATGGCGGCGAGGTAGGCGAGCAGGACGAACGGCTTCATCGGTTGTCCACCTTCTCCGGATACAGGTCATGGTTCAGCATTCGCTGCTCGGCCATCGCTTCGTACTTCGTGCCGGGGCGTCCGTAGTTGCAGTACGGATCGATCGAGATGCCGCCGCGCGGCGTAAACTTGCCCCACACCTCGATATAGCGAGGGTTCATCGCGTCGATCAGGTCGTTCATAATAATGTTGACGCAATCCTCATGGAAGTCCCCATGATTCCGGAAACTGAAAAGGTACAGCTTCAACGACTTGCTCTCGACCATCTTGACGTCGGGGATGTAGCTGATGTACATCGTCGCGAAGTCCGGCTGGCCGGTCATCGGACACAGGCTCGTGAATTCGGGACAGTTGAATTTGACGAACGTGTCCCGGTACGGGTGCTTGTTGTCGAACGTCTCGAGCAGCTTCGGATCGTACTCGAACACGTACTTTACGCCTTGGCTGCCGAGCAGCGTGATGTCTTGCAATTCTTCGTTCGTTCTGCCTGCGGGCATAAAAAAATCTCCTCTCTTTTCTCCTGGGGGTCCGGGACGGAAAAGAAGACGAGATTCAGGGAACAGCACTCTAGTTTCGGAAAAAACGAAGCAGGGCGCAGCTCATCGGCGTCTGCACCTATCTTAGTTTTTTATAGAGGGAGTTCGCGAACCTCTCCCGGCGCCGGGGCGTCGGATTTTCTTCTTCGGTTATAAGTCCAGTTCGACTATAGCAGGTTGCGGGGAAAATCACAATTCCGACAACCTGGTTTTTTCATCGGGGAGGGGACATTTTGTTGGTGCTTATGGAGAAATTACCCTCGAACGAGGAAAGCGAGCGGGGTTTGACATATTCAATTGCCACAAATATAATTGCTATAGCAACTAAATTGGGGGGGCAAGCCATGCTCGATGAATCGATCGGGTTCCAGCTGAGCCGAACGACGCGGAAAATCAGCCAGCTGCTTGCGAGCCGCTTCGAGGCGTACGGCATTACGCCCGAACAGTTTTCGGTGCTGCAGCGTCTTGCGGAGCGGGACGGCGTCACGCAGAAGGAGCTCGCGTCGCGGGCGGAGAAGGATCAGACGAACGTGACGAGAATTTTGGACCAGCTGGAGCGCAAGGGCTTGGTCGTTCGCAAGCCGAACGAAGACGACCGGCGGTCGTTCCTCGTGTACGGCACGGAGAAGGGCGACCGCCTCGCCGCGGAGCTCGCGCCGTTGGAGCGGGAGACGATCGGCGCGCTGCTGGACGGGCTGCCGGACGACCGCGTCGCCGCCCTCCGCGAAGCGCTGGCTCATCTATGGCATCGCGCCTGCGAACAGGTACAATCGGAGAGGACTTGATACGTAGTATGCAGCATGGAAGCGAACCGATTCGAACACCGCTGTGGACCCGCAACTTCGTTGCGGTATGCCTCAGCAATTTTTTTCTGTTTATGACGTTTTATATTTACGCCGTTACGCTGCCGTTGTTCGTCACGCAGAAGCTGGGCGCCGCCGAGACGCAGGTCGGGCTCGTCATGACCGCGTTCATCTTCACGACGGTGTTATTTCGTCCGTTGGCCGGGAAGTGGATGGACCGGTACGATCGGAAGAAGCTGTTCGCGGGCTCTCTGCTGCTGTTCGCGGTCTGCGCGCTGCTGTATCCGGCGATGCATCATTTCGGGGCGCTGATCGGGCTGCGGCTCGCGCACGGCGTCGGCTTCGGGCTCGCCGCGACCGCCGGCGGCGCCGTCGCGGCCGAGCTCGTCCCCGACCGCCGCAAGGGAGAAGGCATCGGCTACTTCAGCTTGTTCATGAGCCTCGCGATGGTCGTCGGGCCGTTCGTCGGCCTTACGATCGCGGATCGCTTCAGTCTGAACGCGATGTTCCTGATCTGCATCGCGTTCTCGGCGCTGTCGCTGTTGTGCGGGTTAACGCTTCGCCTGCCGGAGCGGAAGTCGCCTGCGACGGGAAAGCGTTCGACCGCCTCGGGGTGGCGCGGCTACATCGAGCCGGCGGCGCTGCCGGTGGCCGTCGCCAGCGCCTTCCTGGCGTTCGCGTACGGTTCGCTGTCGACGTTCTTATCCGTATACGCGGTCGAGCTCCGTCTCGGCTCGTACGCGAGTTACTTCTTCGCGGTGTTCGCCGCGATGATCGTGCTGACGCGGCCTCTGACGGGACGGTGGTTCGACCGGTTCGGCGCGAACGCGCTCGTGTATCCGGGCATCTTCCTCTTCGCGGCGGGGATGATCGCCTTAAGCTTCGCTAGGACGCCGACCGCCTTCCTCGCCTCGGGCGCCGTCATCGGCCTCGGCTTCGGCGCGCTGCTGCCGAGCCTGCAGACGCTCGCCATCCAATCGGCGCCTCGCCATCGGGCGGGCCTCGCGACCGGCACGTTCTTCCTGCTGTTCGACGCCGGGTACGGCGCGGGCTCGTACGCCCTCGGCGTCGTCGCCGCGCGGGCCGGCTACGACGGGGCGTATTTGGTCGGCGGCCTTGTCTCGCTCGTCATGGCCGGGCTATATTATTTGTTAGTGAACCGGCCGAGCGGCAGAGGCGTGTCGCCGCGGACGGCGGAATAGGAGGAGGGCGAGGCAGATGGAAGGACGGAGCATCGGAAGGCGCGGCATTCGTTCGGTATGGGACGCCGTGGCGGAGCCGCGCGGCGGCTCGCACGTGAAGGCGGCCGCCGTGCTGGAGCCGGGGCGGTGGAGAGAGTTCGATCCGTTCCTGCTCATGATGGAGGATTGGTTCCAGGCGGGAACGTTCGACTTCCATCCGCATCGCGGGTTCGAGACGGTCACGTACGTCATCGAGGGCCGGTTGAAGCACGAGGACAGCTACGGCGGGTACGGCATCCTGGAGCCCGGGGACGTGCAGTGGATGACCGCGGGACGCGGCATCATCCATTCCGAGGATCCGCTGCCGGGCGAGACGGTGCACAGCTTGCAGCTGTGGCTCAACTTGCCGAAGTCGGAGAAAATGACCGCGCCGCGCTACCAAGACTTGAAGGCGGCGAACATGCCGGCGCGTCGGGAATCCGGGGCGACGGTGCGCGTATTCTCCGGCGCGTCCGGGGACGTCGCGGCCGAGACGAAGAACGTCGTGCCGGTCACGTTCCTCGACATCGCGATGGAGCCGGGGGCGACGCTGACGCAGCGTCTGCCCGCGGACTACAACGGATTTCTTTACGTGTTGGAAGGGAGCGGCCGCTTCGGCGTCGACGAAACGCCGGGCGCCGCGAATCAGGTGCTGTGGCTCGGCGCGCCGGACGACGCCGACGCCGAAGGCAGCGAGCTCGTCCTTCGCGCCGACGCGCCGCTTCGGGCGGTGCTCGCCGCGGGTCGGCCGATCGGCGAGCCGGTCGTGCAGCAAGGGCCGTTCGTCATGACGACGGTCGGCGACATCAAGCTCGCGATTCAGGATTTCTACGCGGGGAAGTTCGGCAAGCCGAGGAAATCGTAATACGCGGTACGAAGAGACGCCGGGCGGCCGCCCGGCGTCTCTTTTTCTAATTCACCCACTGCACGACTTCCTCGACGCACCGTCTCGTCTTCTCGCGGGGCTCCCGTACCCGATAGCCGAAAGCGACCATGCAGGACAGTCCGAACGCGTCCCCTTCCAGAATGCCGGCTTCGCGAAGGATGCCCTCGACGGCGTCCTTGTCGAACCCTTCGATCGGGCAAGAATCGATCTCTTGGAGCGCGGCGGCCGTCATCATGTTGCCGAGCGCGATATACGTCTGGCGGCTCGCCCATTCGAACATCGCCCGCTCGTTGTCGAGCAGCTTGAAGTCCGACGTCAAGAACGCGCGGAGCCGCTCCTGGAAGCCGGGGAACATCTCTTCGGGCATCTTCTGGATGTCCTTCTTCAGCCGAGCGATATAGGTCGAGTCGGGCAGGAAGTTGTTCCTCGTGCGCGTGAGCAGCAGAAGGAGGTGGCTCGCCGTCGGGATGCTCTTCTGGCCGCCCCAGGTTACGGGAAGCAGACGGGAGCGCAGCTCGGCGTTCTGCAGGACGACGAACTTCCACGGCTCGAAGCCGAAGGAGCTCGGGGACAGGCGGCCGGTCTCCAGTATATAGGCGAAGTCCTCGTCGGACACGCGGCGCTCCGGGTCGAATTCCTTGCAGGCGTGACGGAACCGGAACGCGTCCAATACGTCTTGTTTGTTCATCTGGTTGTCTCCTCCATCCGATAAGGTACGATTTCCATTATAACGTATCTGGATCCCATTTTCCGATGCATGAATTTCGGCCGGAATTATGATAGGATACGGTCGTTGTATATATAGAAAACGGGTAGGAGAGTCGATGACATCATGGCGGGAACGGCGGAGGCTCCGGCGGGGAGACCGGGGCGGTCGAAGGACCTGAACTTATTTTTGCTGACATGGCCGATTTTTCTTGAGATTTCGTTGTTCATGATGATGGGGAGCGCGGATACGCTCATGCTGAGCGCCGTGTCCGACGAAGCGGTGTCGGCGGTAGGCGTGGCGAATCAGTTCGTCTTTATCGCGATTCTCATTATGGAGGTCGTCGCGAACGGAGCGGCGATCGTCGTCGCGCAATACCTCGGCGCCCGGAGACCGGAGGAAGCCGCGAAGATCGCGGGCCTCGCGATTACGCTTAATCTAGGGCTCGGTCTCGCGGTCAGCGCCGCGTTCCTGGCGTTCGGCGACCCGCTGCTGCGGGCGGCGAACCTGCACGGCGCCGTGCTCGCGGACGCGCAGACGTATCTCGGCATCGTCGGCGGATGGCTCGTGCTGCAGGCGCTCATCAATACGATGGCGGGCCTCGTCCGCACATACGGCTTCACGCGGGAGTCGATGTTCGTCACGCTCGGGATGAACGTATTGCACGTCGCCTTGAATTACGCCCTGATCTTCGGGCATTGGGGCGCGCCGGAGCTCGGCGTGGCCGGCGCGGCGATCTCGACGGTCATCAGCCGCGGCGCGGCCGTGCTCGTGTTCTTCTGGCTGCTGTACCGCGTCATGGAGGTGCGGATACGCCTCCGCGACTACGTGACGATGTCGAAAGCGTATCTCTCGAGCATCTTGAAGCTCGGCGTGCCGTCCGGCTTGGAGCAGGTGACGTATCACGCCTGCCAGTCGGTATTCCTGTATTACGTGACGTTCCTCGGCGCGGCGGAGCTGGCGTCACGGCAGTACGCGACGAACATTACGGCGTACATCTTCCTGTTCTGCGCGGCGCTCGGCATGGGGACGGCGATCGTCGTCGGCCGGCTCGTCGGGGCGGGGCGTCAGGAAGACGCCTACGGCCGGGTATGGCGGAGCTTGAAGTGGGGGTTGGCCGTGACGATGCTCGTATGCGCGGTCGTCGTAGCGTTACGGGGATCGATCGCGGGGCTGTTCACCGACGATGCGGCGATTATCGCGCTCGTCTCGCAGGTTATCCTCGTCAGCCTGCTCCTCGAGCCGGGGCGCTGCTTCAATCTGATTCTGATCAATGCGCTGCGGGCGGCGGGGGATGCGAAAATCACGGTGTACATGGGCTTCGTGTCGATGGTCGGCATCAGTCTGCCGCTCGGCTACTACTTGACGTTCGAGGCGGGCTTGGGGCTCGTCGGCGTGTTCCTCGCGATCGCGGCGGACGAGTGGATCCGCGGCATCGCGATGTGGTTCCGCTGGCGGAGCCGGGCGTGGGAAGGCAAGGCGCTGGTCGCGCCGTCCGCTTCGGAGGCGGGGCAAGCCGCGACGGTTTGACGCGGCGCGGGGAGCGCCGGAGGCTGACCCGAAGCGGGTCAGGTGCGCGTGCGGAGCGCGGCGTGGCGACCCGAAGCGGGTCAGGGTTGCGTCGCGGCACGGCGTGTGACCCGAAGCGGGTCAGGTGCGCGTGCGGAGCGCGGCGTGGCGGCCCGAAGCGGGTCAGGGCTGCGTCGCGGCACGGCGTGTGACCCGAAGCGGGTCAAGTGCGCGTGCGGAGCGCGGCGTGGCGACCCGAAGCGGGTCAGGGCTGCGTCGCGGCACGGCGTGTGACCCGAAGCGGGTCAGGGCTGCGTCGCGGCACGGCGTGTGACCCGAAGCGGGTCAGGTGCGCGTGCGGAGCGCGGCGTGGTGACCCGGAGCGGGTCAAGTGCGCGTGCGGGGCGCGGCGTGGTGACCCGGAGCGGGTCAGGGCTGCGTCGCGGCGCGGCGGTCGACCCAACCTCAAGGACGGCGTCCGCACGGACTACGGCATCGTCAGCGTCAAGCGCCACACGGAGCTGGAGCTGCGTTTCACGGACCCGGCGACGAACGAGCTGCATCCCGGGGTGGCGAACACGATCGCGAAGGGTCACAACCTGATGGTGGAATTCCCGGCGTATTCCGATTACCGGCATATCCCCGTTATCGGCAAAGGGGTGACGTTCCAGCTGCCGCATTGCCCCGACGTCTGGGGCATGATGTGCGAGGGCGATCTCGAAGAGGTGTATCGCATTCGGGGATTGAGCTGGAACGTGAAACGGATGCAGGTTTGGTTCGTTTTCGGACTGGTTCTATTAAATTACGGGCTGTTCTGGCTGCTGCGGTTCGTCCCGTGGCTGCCCGGCGAGCTGTATGCGGCGGCGAACCTTGTCTAGGGCTGGATCGGCCTATCGATCGTGAAGCGCAAGGGCACCGACCCGGCGATCGCGCATCTGCGCAAGATCAACCGGTTCATTCGAATGAACGCCGAAGGGGAAGGCGATCTGACGCAGCGGCTGAACATCGGCGAATTCGCGAACGACGAGATGAAGGAGCTCGCGAAGTGGATCAACAACATGATCGACTCGCTCGAGGGCATTATGATTCGCGTGAAGCGGGCGGCCGGCGACGTGAAGGAGAGCCAGGTCCGGTTAGACGAATCGACCGTCTCGTCGGAGCGTTCGACGCTGCGCGTGAGCGAGAAGATCGACGCGATGATCCAGGGCATTCGGCTGCAGCTGAAGGATCTCGACATGGCGAAGGACGTCTCGCGCCACATGAGCGGCACGCTGCGGGAGCTCGAGGAGAAGGCGTCCGGGCAAATCGCGGTGGCGCACAGCGAGGTGGAGCGGATCGGCGACAAGATGCTGAGCATCCAGCATAAGGTGGAGGAGTCGAACCGGACGATTCGTTCGTTCCTCGATACGACGGAAGAGATCGGCGCGCTGCTGCAGACGATCGAGGAAATTTCGGCGCAGACGAACCTGCTGGCGCTGAACGCCTCCATCGAGGCGGCCGGCGTCGGCGAGCACGGCCGCGGCTTCGCGGTCGTCGCGGGAGAGATTCGCAAGCTGGCGGATTTGACCAAGCGGTCGACCGTGAAGATCAACGAGACGGTGCAACAGATCGGGCGGAAGGCGAAGGAAGCGAACGAGTCGATGGAGGAAGGAGCGCGGGTCGTCATCGAAGACGCGACGATGGTCGCGACCGCCTCGGAGCTGCTCGGCAGCGCGAACGCTAACGACTCATTAAAGACGCAGGTGGTGGACGAGGTGGTCGAGCTGATGGATAAAATATCGGCCGTCAGCATCGAGAACCGGAAAATTTCCACCGAGGTGGAGCGCACCGTGCAGGCTTTGAACCTGGATATGACGCATGTGCGCGGCACGTCGGAGAGCGTCGATTCGATCACGCGGTCGCTGCTGAGCGTCGTGGAGCAGTTCAAGCTGACGGAGCAGCGGGGACGATAAGGGTTTTAGGGGGAAAAGGAAGCCGCCGGGGCGCGTTCGCACCGGCGGCTTCGTCGCGGGCGGGAGCGCCGCGGAGGCGGGACAGTCGGGGGAACTCCGACCCGACTATTCGGCCAGCCCCGCGAACAG
Organism: Paenibacillus sp.; assembly: GCF_031177825.1. Lineage (GTDB taxonomy): Bacteria > Bacillota > Bacilli > Paenibacillales > YIM-B00363 > Paenibacillus_AE. Next base: position 158,793 of record NZ_JAPSKE010000003.1, read on the forward strand.
GTCGCGCAGCGGCGCCTCGAGCCGGCGGAGCCGTTCCAGCGCGCGAGCCGAGCCGGCGGCGACGCGGCGCAGCGGCTCGGGGCCTTCGACGCCGTCCCGCCAGCGGCCGAGGAAGTGCAGCGCGACGTCGATCCGCCGCAGCCGCAGCAGCAACGGAAGCGCGTCCGCTTCCTCGGGCGACAGCCGCGCGACGGACGCGTAGCCGGCCGCGAAGGCCGACATGCGCCCGAGGACGTCCTCGTCGCTCTCCGCGTCCGACAGGTCCGACAAGCATACCGCCGGCTCCATCGCCCGCAGGTCGACCGTGACGAACTCGAAGTCGAGCAAGGCGGCGATGTCGTCGCCGCCCGGGACGGCGAGCGCGTTCGACGCGTTCAGATCGCCGTGCACGAGCTGATGCGGCAGCGCGCGCAAGCCGGGGAGCGCCAGGCGCGCGGCGTCGAGCTCCTCGCCGATGCGGCGAAGCGCGTCGGCGATGTCGGCGAAGTCGGCGGGCGGCGCCTCGAAGAAGCGGGCGGCGTCCGCCGGCGCGATGCTCGGGTGCGCGGCGTCGAGCTCGTAGTACGGCCGGTATGCCGGAGCCGCCGCGACGCCGACGTTCGCCAGCGCGCCGCTCAAGCCGCCCGCCGCGCGGCCGAACGCGCGAAGGGCGGCCGGCCGGTCGAGCGAGGGCCGCTCGCCCTCGATGTAACCGAACAGCGCGGCGAGTCTGCCGTCGGCCAGACGAACGATCGTCTCGCCGCGGTCGTCCGGCGTCCGCTCCGGGCGGGGCACGGCGAACGGGAGCGCCGGCGAAGCGTTCAGCGCCAGCAGCACGGCGTGCTCGTACAGCACCTTGTCGACGTCTTGGTGCGTCTCGTAAACGCGCAGCACGTACCGGCGCCCGTGCAGCTCTACGAACCGCGTCGTGTTGTTCATGCCGCTCTCGCCCGACCGGAAGAACGGAGCCGCCCCAGGGAAAAATCGCTCCAGCGCCTCGGAAACCGCGCGTTCCGCCTCCCGGCTCATTCGGCGCCCGCCGGGCCTTTCGTCGCTTGCACGGCGTACGTCGCGCTCCTCGAGCTGACGACGAACGGCGGCTTGCCCCGCTCGCGCTCGCGGCGATGCCCCTCGAGATGCGGCTCGCTGACCTCCCATGCCTTCCAATGGGCTTCCGACGCCCAACGGATCATCACGATCACTTCTTGTTCGCCCTTCGACGGCCGCTTCGCCATGACGGACAAATCGAGGAACCCCTCGGCCTTCTCCACCTCCGCGGGAGCCGTAAAGCGCGCGGCGACTTGCTCGGCGTATCCTTCCTGCACGACGATCGTCAACATTTCGATATACATAAGCGCCTCCGAACGATGAGATGAGGAATGCTGTCCTCATTTTATTGATAATCATTCTCAATGTCAAACCGTTTTCATAGAGTATGATATATTGGTTGGAAAAGGGAACCGGAAGGAGCCAGACCGTGTCGAAGGCGGACAAGATGTTGTCGATTCTATGGCAGCTTCGCGCGCGGCAGCGCGTGACGGCGAAGCAGCTGGCGGAGTCGCTCGAAATTCATGTGAGATCGGTCTATCGGTATATCGACGCGTTGTGCGCGAGCGGCGTGCCGATCGTCGCCGAGGCGGGCCCGAACGGCGGGTATACGCTGCTGCCGACGTTCCGCGAATCGCCGCTGTTCTTCGACCTCGAGGAGCAGAAGGCGCTCGTGCACGCGGCCGCGTTCGCGAGGGAGAACGGGTATCCGTTCGGGGAGGCGCTGGATCGGGCCATCGGCAAGCTGAAGCGGTATGCGAACGAAGAGCAGCAGGAGACGCTCGCGCGGCATGCGGCGGGGCTCGACGTCATCGCAGGCGCCGGAGGGGAGGACATCGGCGAGATGCTGCAGCGAATCGAGACGGCCGTCGCCGACTCGCGGACGATTCGGATCGTGTACGTCAAGGGGTACGCCGGGCCGACGGAAACGCGCGACGTCGATCCGTACGGCTTGGTCGTCTGGCGGAGCCGATGGTACGTCGTCGGGTATTGCCGGCTGCGGCAAGCCGTTCGGAGCTTCCGCACCGACCGCATCCAGTCGTGCGAGACGACGGAGGACGGGTTCGTTCGTCCGGCGGACTTTTCCGCTAGGGAATTCTTCATGAAGTTTCTGCTGCCGGAGGGGGGCGGGCCCGATGACGAGTCGTTCGTGACGGTCCGGCTGCGCGGGACGGCTCGCGCGATCGACGACGTATGCTTGCACTGGCTGTTCTCGCAGTCGCTCGCGGAGCGGACGGGGAAGGAAGCCGTCTTCCGGATGGATGCGCAGTGGGTACGGCACTACGTTCCTTACACGCTGATCGCGTACGGAACGTCGATCGCGGTCGTCGAGCCGCTCTCGCTCGTCGAGGACGTGTTCTCGGTGTTGGATCGGCTGCGGCCTCATTACGAAAATATGCGCGGCGACCTCGCAGGTCGCTGACCGAAACTGTCAGTGACCCTCCGGTATGATGGAGGAAATACGACAGGAGGCAATCCACCGATGCAGCTGAAGCAATTTCGATTATTGACGGAAGATTTCAACCGGAGTGCAGCTTTCTACAAGGAGATCATGCAGTTTCCGGTCGCATGGCTCGAGGAAGGCGAAGAATATGCCTTGTTCGATACGGGAGACGTAAGGCTGGAACTCGCCAGCCGGTCGGCGATGGCGGACGCCGTCGGCGCGGACAACGTGCCGAGCGGGTCGACCGCGGCGGGCGGCGCGCTGCTCAATATCGAGGTCGCCGACGCGGACGCGGCGTACGCGCTGCTCATCGAGCGAGGGCTCGAGCCGGTGCGGGCGCCGGCAGATCGTCCGTCGTGGGGCGTGCGCGTCGCGTACTTCCGCGATCCGGACGGCAACTTGATCGAGTTATATACGAAATTGGGCAAAGGGGCGTGAACGAGATGACGACGAGCCGGACGGAACATGAGTCGATACAGCGACTGCTTGAGCTTTACGAATACCACCCATGGGCGAACGACCGACTGTTCCGCCATCTGGAGACGCTTCCGGCGGACATCTGGACGCGTCACGCCGACAGCGGTTATCCGTCGCTGCGCGCGACGTTCGCACATATGTACGCGATGGATCGGACGTGGCGGCACGCGATCGCGCAGGATCTAGCGTTCGAGGAGGTCGCGGCGCGCATTTCGGCATGGGACGCGGAAGCCGGCGAGGCTTCGCCTCGGGAGATGGAGGCGCTGTTCGATGCGGCGGCCGACGACTTCCGCTCGATGCTGCGCGGCATCGGGGATCCGTCGGTTTACCGGGAATTACAGCATCCGTATCTCGGCATGCTGCGGGCTACTGCCTTCGAGTTGGTGACGCATGTCGTCAACCACGGCACGTATCACCGGGGCAATGCGACCGCGATGCTGCGCCAATCGGGCTTCGCCGGCCCGTCTACGGACTATATCTTTTATTTGTACGCTTTGAATCGATAGACTTGGATGCAAAAACCGAGGCGCTTATGCGCTTCGGTTTTATTTTTCTTTATATTTATATAGGAAAGCGAATGCCCATTTGATATACTTGGTGAAAGCAAAGGGAAAATTTGGTTGTTCAGGGGGCTTCCAATGTACGAACCGTTGCAAATGCTGTTGTTGAATTCGTTCTTTCTGATCGCCCCTTTGTTTTTCATTCAGCAAATCGACGAACGTCCACTGCTCAAGTATAAGAACGTCATCGCTTTCCTATCCTCCGTCTGCATCGTTATGGCCTGCATGACCTTCCCGATTCGGGTTTCCCCCGACTTCCTTATCGATTTGCGCTGGATTCCGCTGCTGCTGACCCACATGTATCTCGGATATGTCGTCAGCATCCCGTTGGCCGCCGCGACGTTAGCGTACCGGCTGCTCGGGATCGGCGGCGACGGCGCGTTCATGGCGTTCGTCATTTTGTCGGTGTTTCTGATCCCGCCCAAGCTGTTCGCGCGCGGGGGATGGAGCGCGATGCGGAAGACGATGACGGGGGGAGCCTTTTCCGCGGGGTATGGGCTCTTCTGCACTGTAGTGTTATACGCGACCGGAACCCTCCATATGGTAGAGTCGGAGTGGGTCGTGCCGCTGTTCTTCATTCAGCTGCTCGTCACGGCGACGATGACCGCCCTGATCGAAAATTGGATTCGGAAGGACGCGGAGAAGCGCGAGCAGCGCCGGATCATGACCGAGAAGCTCGATAAATACGACATTGTCAGCCAGCTCGCGGCGAGCGTCTCGCACGAGGTGCGCAATCCGCTGACCGTTACGAGAGGATTTCTGCAGCTGTTGCGCTCGGGCGCGCCTTCCGAACGCGAGCGGCAGCATTATATTTCGCTCGCGCTCGACGAGCTCGACCGCGCGCAGGACATGATTACGGATTACTTATCGTTCGCGAAGCAAGACCCGTCGAACGACAACAAGACCGACTTCGACGTCGGCGCGGAGATGGAGCATATTACGAACGTGATTCGGCCGTATGCACTCATTCACTCCGTTCTCGTCGAGACGCGGCTGGCCCCGGCTTGCTGCGTGCATGGGCATCCGGGGAAGTTCCGTCAATGCGTCATCAACTTGTGCAAGAACGCGATCGAGGCGATGCCCCGGGGCGGCGCCTTGCGCGTCTCGATGGAGCGGGACGATCGGACGAACGAGATGCTGCTTACGATCCAGGACGAAGGCGTCGGGATGGACGGTCGACAGCTGGAGCGGATCGGCACCGCCTACGCGACGACGAAGGAGAAGGGGACCGGGCTCGGCTTGTCGGTCGTCTGCCGGACTGTCGAGGAGATGGGCGGTCGCATTCGGTTTCGCAGCGCCGTCGGAGTAGGAACGACCGTCTTGTTGCACTTGCCGCTGCAAGGGGAACGACCCAGGCAGGAAGGGGCGCAGGCGCCTACCGCCATCTTGGAACCGGCCGCCGGCGCGGAGCGGTGATCGTTACTCGTCACGCTTTACGCTTGAGGGCGGGGGACGTCGCGCGTTCGAGCTCGGCGAGGAAGGCGAACGCTTCCTCGTTGGTCGCTCCGCACATGTCTTCCGACGCCTGAAGGCCGCCGCACACGGCGGGACGCTCGGGCTTCCCGAACAGGGCGCAGCGCCGATCCGCGGTCAGCTGCGCGCAGGGGACGCCCGCGGGCTTGCCGTCCGGCATGCCCGGGATCGGGGAAGAGATCGAGACGGCGATACAGCACGCTGCGCAGCCGATGCGGCATTCCATGGCGGTGCGGCTCCTTTCGTTTTCGAAATATCGTTGTACCATCATACCATATGCGCCGCGCATCTTGTGCCGGAAGTTGCTGTTAGACTATGCTGAATGAAGTACGGATTGGATTCGGATTCGGAGGGAATCGGGAATGATCAAGTGGGACGGACATACGCATTCGCAGTTTTGCAAACACGGCAGCGCCTCGCCGCTGCGGGAATACGCGGCTCGCGCCGTCGCGCTCGGCTTCGAGCGGTACACGGTGACCGAGCATCCGCCGCTGCCGGACGGGTGGATCGACGATCCGGCGTTGACGTTGGAACTGGCGATGAATCGGTCGGAGCTTCCGGCCTACCTCGCCGAGGCATCCGCGGTCAAGCGGGAGTTCGACGGGCGGCTGGACGTGGCGGTCGGCCTTGAGATGGACTATTTGTACGAAAGCGAGCCGTTCACGGAAGACGTGTTGGCGGAGGCGGCGGACGCGCTCGAGGACGTCATCGTATCGGTGCATTATTTGCCGGGGCGGGGCGGCATGCGGTGCATCGATTATAAGCCGGAAGATTTCCAAGCGAACCTGCTGTCGTATTACGGCACGATGGAGAAGGTCGTCGACGCGTATTACGACCATATCGAGCTGGCCGTCGCCAGCGCGGCGGGGTGGCGTTGGCGCAAGCGGCTCGGCCACGTGAACTTGATCGAGAAGTTCCGGACGGCGCTGCCGCCGATCGACGACGCGCACGTTCGCGCGCGGCTCGAGCGGCTGCTGCCGCGGCTCGTCGCGTGCGGCGTCGGCATCGACGTGAACACGGCGGGCTTCCGCAAGCCGACGTGCGGCAAGGCGTACGTGCCGGAGTGGTTTATGGCGGAGTGCGCGGCCCGGGGCGTCGAGCTCGTGTTCGGCTCGGACGCGCATCGGCCGGACGAGGTCGGCAGCGGGTGGGATTGGTACGCCGATGCGATGCGGAAGTTGGAATAAGAAAACGGGACAGGGCGCTGGTTGCGGCTCTGTCCCGTTTTTTGTTGTGTTGCGCTCGGTGACGGCATACGCGCGGAATTCGATTGAATTAGCGGCGGGCTTCAGGCGGTGAAATAAGCGCACATATGCGGTTAAGTGGGCGGTTACCGCCTCAGGCGGCGAAATAAGCTCGAAATCGCGCTTAAAACTGTTTGCGGGTTAGGCGTACTATTGTGCTTGCACACAGTGGCGTACTTTCGCCTTTGTAGCGCCCTCGACAACAAACTCCCATAACTCCAAAAACAGATGGCATGGAAAGTCAAGGAGCCGCGAGTGGAAGAACGAAGATGGCAGCAAGAGGGGAGGAACGTAAAAAAGGCCGCTGAGGCTCGTGGGCGGCCGAAACCTGCAGTGTAGCGGTAAAATTTCCAATACAGCCTGCGGAACGGTCGACCCGCATCGCGCAACGGAATATTGCCGCTACAGCCAGCAGTACGGTTTCGAAACCTGCGGTGCGACGACAAAAAAGCCGCTGCAGCTCTAGGGACGTCTCGTCCCTCGGCGGCAACGGCATGCTAGCGACTTACCCGATCTCCGCACCGTCGCGGTAGACGCGGACGATGTCCAGCTCCGGCGTCAGCAGCACGAGGTCGGCGGCCGCGCCCGCGCGGATCGCGCCCAGCTCGTCCTCGAGACCGAGCTGCTTCGCCGCGTTGGCGCTCGCGAGGCGGCTCGCCTCCGGCACGGACAAGCCGACGCGCCGAACGACGAAGCGGAACGCTTCGATCATCGTCAGCGTGCTGCCGGCGAGGCTGTCGCCATGCGTCAAGCGGGCCACGCCGCCGCGGACGGTGACGTCGAGCCCGCCGAGCGAATATTGGCCGTCGCCGAGGCCCGCCGCCGCCATCGCGTCGGTGATCAAGACGAGGTTGCCGGCCGTCTTCGTTTGCGTCAGCAGCTTCACGGCGGCCGGGTGGACGTGCACGCCGTCCGCGATCACTTCGGCGACGATGCGCGCGTCCGTCAAGACGGCGCCGACGACGCCCGGATTCCGGTGATGCAGCGGCGTCATAGCGTTGAACGTATGCACGGCCTGGTTCAACCCGGCGTCGACGGCGTCGACGAGCTGGTCGTACGTCGCGTCCGTATGGCCCGCCGCGGCGATGATGCCGAGCTCCCGCAGCGCGCGAATCAGGCCGAGCGCCCCTTCCGTCTCCGGCGCGAGCGTCAGCTGCTTAATAAGCCCCGGATAGGCGGTCGCCCAATCCTGAAGCCACTCCGCGTTCGGCGGGACGATGCGGGCGGGATTTTGCGCGCCGGGCCACTTCGGGCTGATGAACGGCCCCTCGAGGTGGACGCCGAGCAGCCGCGCCCCGCGCGGAGACGCCGCGTCCCGGTACGCGGCGGTCGCCCGCAGCACGGCGTCGATGTCCGGCTTCGTCGCCGTGACCGTCGTCGCCAGCATCGTCGTCGTGCCGTGCCGGCCGTGGAAGCCGGTGATCGTCTCGTAGGCTTCGATGGTCGCGTCCATGAAGTCGCCGCCGAACCCGCCGTGACAATGCAGGTCGATAAAGCCCGGGACGACCCAACCGCCCTGCAGGTCGACGTCGACGGCGCCGGCGGAAGACGCGGATACCTCGACGATCCGTCCGGCGTCGAGGCGGACGGTGCCGTTTTCCAAGACGCCTTCGTCAGTCACGATATGTCCGCGAACCAAGGTCATCGGAAATGCCTCCCCGCTTCCGCGTCCAGCAGCACCACGAGATGCGGATGGGTTTGCAGCAGGCTCGCCGGGCATTCCGTCGTAATCTCGCCCGTCAGCGCGCGGTGCACGATGTCGGCTTTGTCCGCGCCTTTCACGACGAGCAGGATTGTCTTCGCCTTCAGAATCGTGCCGACGCCCATCGTAATGGCGTGCGTAGGCACGCGCTCCGGCGATTCGAAAAAGCGGGCGTTCGCGTCCCGCGTCTGATCGCTGAGCTTCACGACGTGCGTGCCGCGGATGAGCGAGTGGTCCGGCTCGTTAAAGCCGATGTGCCCGTTATGGCCGAGGCCGAGCAGCTGCAGATCGATCTGTCCGTACGATTCAAGCAGCTCGTCGTACCGCTTGCATTCCGCTTCCGGGTCCGCCGCGGTTCCGCTTGGGATATGCGTGCGCTCCGGAGACGCATCGATATGATCGAAGAGATGCTCCCTCATATAATACGCGTAGCTTTGGGGGTCGGCGGCCGGCAGCCCGACGTACTCGTCCAGGTTGAACGTCGTCGCCTGCTTGTAGCTGACCATGTTTTTGCGGAACGTGCGGATCATTTCCTTATAGATGCCGATCGGCGTGCTGCCGGTGGCGAGGCCGAGGACGGCGTTCGGCTTCGTCTGGACGAGTCCCGTAATAATGCCGGCTCCGGCTTCGTTCAGCTCGGCGTCCGTCGGGAACGTGAGGATGTTCATCTGGGAGCTACCTACCTTTCGTTTTCCGAAAATGCCTTACATTGACATACGTCTGCTCCAGCTTCGGGACGTACGCGTCGAAGCGCGAGCTGACGAGTCCGATGAACAAAATGTCGATGACGTGCAGCTGCGCGATACGCGAAGCCATGTCGCCGCGTCGCATGCCTTCCTCGAGGGAGGAGGCGAACAACGCGATGTCCGCCGAGTCGGCGAGCGGATTCGCGCCGTACTTCGTCAGCGAGATCGTCGTCGCGCCTTGCGCCTTCGCGCAGACGAGCGCGTCCAGCGTCTCCTGCGTCGCGCCCGAATAAGAGATGGCCAGCGCGACGTCGCCCGGCCCCAGGTTGGACGCGGACGTGATCTGAAGGTGCGGGTCGGAGAAGGCGTTCGCTTCCTTCCCGATCCGGATCAGCTTCTGATAGGCGTCCTGCGCGACGATGCCGGACGTGGCGACGCCGTACAGATCGATGCGCCGAGCTCGGTCGAGCGCCGCGACGGCCGCTTCCAGCGCGCCGAAATCGAGCAGACGCGTCGTGTCCGCGATCGAGCGGAGGTGGTTGGCCTCCATCGCGGCGACGATGCGCTGCAGCGAATTGCCGGCGACGATGTCCTGGTACGTCGGCTGCTGCTCGGAGGGGGCCGCGAGCTCTTCGGCGAGCTTCAGCTTGAAGTCGGGGAAGCCGTCGAACCGCATCGACTTGCAGAAGCGCGTAATCGTCGCCGTGCTGGCCCCCGCGCGCTCGGCCAATTCGGTAATGCCCGAACGCGTCGCTTCTTGCGGATGCTCGAGAATGTATTCGGCGAGGGCGCGTTCCTTCGGGTGAAGGGAGGAGAGCCGCTCGCGGATGGCGTAGAGAATGTTGGACATCGGCACGCCTCCGGTGTGGGTTCATGAAAATAATTTAATCGGTAATCGGAAAATGACGAAAATAATTTTCCTTCTTATTATCATATTCTAGGATTTCCATCGAAGCAAGAGGAACATGCCGAAACGAAACAAAAACCGCGACGCCCGAATCGTTCGGTCGTCGCGGTCGTCGGCGTTAGCCATTCGATCAGGCGTCCGATTTCGCGTGCGAGACCGGGCAGCCCTTGCAATAGTTTCCGTCCGGCAGGTGATGCCGGAGACAGCATGTGCGCCGGATCGGCTTCCCGGTCCAAGCGAAAGGATTGAAGCATTGCAGTTCGCCGAACAGCTCGGGCGGGGCTTCTCTCTGAATGTAGAGATAGTCGTCTTCGAGCCGTTCGCGAAGCGCTTCGTCCCCGGCTTCGGTAATCCACGTACGATAGAAGTGGTTCAAGTACATCGAACCGTTCTCCCAGAGCAGATCCTCGCGGATGCCGGTTTGCGCGTGGAGACTCTTGAAGACGAGGTTCCAATTGTGCGCGAACAGGCGAATGACCGTCAGCTCCCGCAGCGATTCCCGGGAGGCGTCGTCCGTCACGTTGGCGGTGCGGCCGCCGCACAAGACGGCGAACGGCGGATCCCCGGGGAACAAGACGGTGACGTCCCGAAGCGAGGCGGAGCGCGCGATGCCGAGCACGCTGAATTCATATAAGACGGACACGAGCGAGCGGCAGTACCACTTCGTGAACTGCGACGCGGCGACCGTCGGCTTGTCGGTGCCGAGCATGCTCGCGACGCGTTCCACGAGCGACTTCACCTGCTCCGGAGAGGCGAGCGTCGGACCGGGCAGCCGGTCCGACACGCCTTCCGGCTCTTCGGTGTAGAAGCCGAGCTGCTCTTGCACCGTCAATCGGGTATCAACGGACATAAGCGGCCTCCTTTTCCTGCTGGGCCGGCGTCGGGGCCGGAGCGGAAGCATCGGTCGATGCGGCGCCTAACGGCGGCTGCGACGGCGCCCGCGAGCCGAGCGGGATGCAGAGCGGGGAGCCGTATACCGGATCTTGAATCATGTGGCAGTCCATCTCGAACACGTCGCGGACGAGCGTCTCGCCCACGACCTTCTCCGGCGGCCCTTCGGCGTACACGCCTCCGCCCGCGACCGCCACGATGTGGTGCGCGTATCGGCAGGCGAGGTTAATATCGTGCAGCACCATCACGATCGTGCGGCGCTCCCGCTCGTTGAGGGCGGCGAGCAGCTCCAGCACTTCGATCTGGTGCGTCATATCGAGGTATGTCGTCGGCTCGTCGAGCAGGATCGTCTCGGTTTGCTGCGCGAGCGTCATGGCGATCCAAGCGCGCTGGCGCTGGCCGCCGGATAAGGCGTCTACGGGGCGGTCCGCGAACGGCGTCATGCCGGTCGCTTGGAGCGCCTCTCGGACTACCGTCTCGTCCTCCCGCGTCCACTGCTTCAGCCAAGTCTGGTGCGGGTACCGCCCTTGCTTGACGAGCTGCAGCACAGTGAGGCCTTCCGGCGCGACGGGACCTTGCGGCAGGATCGCGAGCTTCTTCGCCACGTCCTTCGTCGGCGAGCCGTAGATGTCCTTGCCGTCCAGGAGGACGGCGCCCCCGGCGGGCTTCATCAGCCGCGCGAGGGACCGAAGCAGCGTCGACTTGCCGCAGCCGTTCTTGCCGATCAGCACGGTGATCTTCGCTTTCGGGATCAAGAGGTCGAGACGATCGATAATCGGCGCGCCGCCGTATGCCAGCGTCAGCCCCTTCGCTTCCATGGCCGTCATTTGCCCTTCCTCCTTAGAAGTAGATATACGAAAAAGGGTGCCCCCACCGCCGCCGTAAACACGCCGGCGGGAATGTCGTTCGGCGGGAACGCGGTCCGGCCGAGCGTATCGGCGATCAGCAGCAGCATGGCGCCGATGCACGCCGATACCGGCAGGACGGCGCCGAACGCCGGACCGACGAGCCTGCGGGCCATATGCGGCGCCATCAAGCCGATGAAGCCGATCGCGCCGACCTGGGACACCGCGGCGCCGGCGAGCGCGGCGCTGATGGCGATGAGCGCCGACCGCTCGCGGGACACCCGGCTGCCGACGCTGGCGGCGACGTCTTCGCCGAGCTCGTGCACGTTCGCCTTGCGAGAGAGCATCCAAGCGACGAGGCCGAAGCCGGCCGCCCACGGAAGCAGCGACACGACATTGTTCCAAGAGCTGCCGTATACGCTCCCGGTCAGCCAGGTGAACGCCTGCGTCGCCAAATACGTCGGGCTCAGAATGATCATGAACGATGAGAGCGCCCCCGCGGCGGTCTGCAGAGCCACGCCGATCAAGACGAGACGCAGCGGGGAGACGCCGCCCTTCCACGCGAGCGCGAACAACAACGCGGCGACGGCGACGGCGCCGCCGATCGCGGAGAGGGACAGGCCGGTCAGGCCGATCGCGCCTCCGGTCAGGACGAGGCTCGCGACCCCCGCGGCGGCCGCCCCGCCCGTGACGCCGATCATGTCCGGCGAGGCGAGCGCGTTGCGGGACACGCTCTGGAGCAGCGCGCCCGAAGCCGCGAGGCAGGCGCCGGCCAAGACGGACATGGCGGCGCGGGGCAGACGGAACGAATACAGCACCGTCCGCGTCGCGTCGTCGCCGAAGCCGAACGCGCCGCGGAGCACTTCGAGCGGCGAAATCCATAAGCTGCCGATGCCGGCGCTGACGCAGACGAGCGCGAAGAGCGCGATCGTCAGGACGACCGTCCAGTAGACGGCGCGGCGTTCGATCGAATACGAGAATAAGCGCGTGCGAATCGAGTAATGGTTACTTCGCATGAACGTCCCTCCTTGCCACCCATACGAAGAACGGTACGCCGATCAGCGCGGTGACGACGCCGACGGGCAATTCGTTCGGCATCGCGACGAACCGGGCGATCACGTCCGCGCCGAGCAGGAGGACGCTCCCGAGCAGGGCGCTGTACGGCAGCAGCCATCGGTGATCGCGGCCGACGACGAAGCGGGCGAGATGCGGCACGACGATGCCGACGAAGGCGATCGGTCCCGCCACGGCGACCGACGAGCCCGAGAGCAGGACGACGGCCGCGGCAGCGCCGAGCTTCACCGCTGCGACGCGCTGCCCGAGACCGCGAGCGACGTCCTCGCCGAGCGCCAGCGTATTGAGCGGGGCGGCGAGCGCGAAGCAGACGACCGCTCCGATCGCGAGGAACGGCAGCACCGGGAGCAGCATCGGCATCTCTCGGCCCGCGACGGAGCCGACGAGCCAGAAGATGATCTGATCGAACGATCTGCCGTTCACCAGCATGATGCCTTGCGTGATCGACGACGCGAAGGCGGTCACCGCGGCGCCGGCGAGCGTAATGTTGACCGGCGAACCGCCGCCGCGGCCGACCGTGCCGAGTCCGTAGGCGGCTCCGGCCGCGAGCGCGGCGCCGAGGAACGCGGCCCAGACGAACAGCGACTGCGAATCGATGCCGAAGACGGTGATCGCGATGATAATACAGAGCGCCGCGCCGCTGTTGACGCCGAAGATGCTCGGCGACGCGAGCGGGTTGCGCGTGACCGTCTGCATGATGGCGCCGGAGACGGCGAGCGCCGCGCCGACCGCGGCCGCGACGAGCGTCCGCGGCAGCCGGGTATTGCGCACGATCAAGTGGTCGGCGGACGCGCCGTCGAACGCGGCGAAAGCTTGCCATACCGTGTATAGATCGATGCTCCGGCTTCCGTACGCGATCGATAGAAAGGCGAAGCAGAACAGCAGAACAACGCAGGCGAGAAGTCCGAACGGTTTCTTCATGTGTGATTGAAATCCTTATGAGGTAGGATAAGTTACTTTCCCATTGTATGAGAACTGTTCTCACCTGTCAATGAAGATGAGAATCGTTTTCAAAAAATACCTTGACAGGTTGCCGCATCGTTTGTATAGTGAGGTTTGTCATCTTGCTGAGAATGATTATCAGACACATATGGGGAGTGGAATTGACTTATGAGAAAACTGTCGAACATAGCGCTCACGTCGATCGCGTTGTTGGCTTTGGCGTTCGGGTTGGCCGCCTGCGGCGGCGGAACGGACTCGCAGCAGACCGCGGCGGAGACGTCCGAACCGACGGAAACGACGAGCGATAACGGGGCGGCGACGTCCGAGGCAGCGCCGGAGGCGGAGCCGGCCACTCGCAGCTTTACGCACGCGATGGGGACGACGGACATCCCGACGAATCCGCAGCGCGTCGTCATCCTGACGAACGAAGGCACGGAAGCGCTGCTCGCGCTCGGCGTAACGCCGGTCGGCGCGGCGAAGTCGTGGCTCGGCGATCCGTGGTACGACCACATTAAGGACCAGATGAGGGACGTCGTGAACGTCGGGGAAGAAAGTCAGCCGAACCTGGAACTCATTATCGGCTTGAAGCCGGATCTCATTATCGGCAACAAGATGCGTAATGAAGAAATCTACGACGAGCTGAGCGCGATCGCGCCGACGGTGTTCGCGGAGACGCTTCGCGGCGATTGGCAGGTCAACTTCAAGATGTACGCCGACGTGCTCGGCAAGACGGCCGAAGGCGAGAAAGTGATGGGCGACTACGAGGCGCGCATCGCGGATCTGAAGACGAAGCTCGGCGACAAGCTGTCGACGCAAGTGTCGATCGTGCGCTTCATTGCGAACGACACGCGGATTTATTGGAAGGATACGTTCTCGGGCGTCATCCTGAGCCAGATCGGCTTGGCGCGTCCGCCGGCGCAGGATATCGACGATTTCGCGGCCCGCGGCGTAACGAAGGAGCGGATCGAGGAGATGGACGGGGACATCCTGTTCTACTTCTCTTACGAGCTCGGCGACGGCGGCGCGACGGCCGTCGAAGAAGATTGGTTGAACGATCCGCTGTGGCAGACGCTCGACGTCGTGAAAGCGGGCAAGGCGTACAAAGTAAGCGACGCGATCTGGAATACGGCCGGCGGCGTCATCGCGGCGAATCTGATGATCGACGATCTGTATAAGTACTTCGAAGTAAAATAAGCTCGAATGCAAGAAGCGAGCCGGGGAGAAATCCTCGGCTCGCTTCTTTGCGTTCGGCGTCGCCGCGGACGGTTAGCGGCAACGATATTGGAAATCCTATGCATCATCCGATACGAACGGGAAGGAGAATCCGCACCATGCCGTCCGTCGATCTGCCGTCCGCGGCGCTGCTGGTCTTGGCCGCGCTCGGCATTCTCGGCAACAATTCCACCGTCGCCATCGCCGTCGTCGTCTTGCTCCTGCTACGCGTAACGAAACTCCATCAGGTGTTCCCGTGGCTGGAGAACTACGGCCTCACCGCCGGCATCGTCATCTTGACCGTCGGCATTCTCGCTCCGATCGCCAGCGGGAGCCTCGACCTTCGCGCGGCGGTTGCGTCGCTCCTGCGATGGCAGTCGCTGGCCGCGGTCGCCGTCGGATTGTTAGTCGCCTATCTCGGCGGCCGAGGCGTGACGCTCATGTCGCAGCAACCCGCGATCGTGACGGGGTTGCTGCTGGGGACGATTCTGGGGGTCGCCTTGTTCCGCGGGGTCCCCGTCGGGCCGCTCATCGCCGCAGGCATCCTCTCGTTGCTGCTCGGCGCGAAGTGAGCGCGAGGCTGTTAGAACGCGAAACTGAGCTGTTCCGGCTGCGGCCTCGCGTTCGACGGCGCTGCGGCCGGGGGGCGACGGACGGGAGCCGGCTCGGGAAGACCGTGCCGCGCCGATACGGCTTCGATGCGCCGCTTCATCTTGTCGGCATACGATCGTTCGACGTAGGCGTTCTGATATAACCGGGTGTAAGGCTGGATCAGCTCCGGGAAATGCGTCTCGAGCGTATGGTAATACCACATCTTCACGTCGGGGGACAGCCGCAGCAGCGACGTCATCGCGAAGCCGGCGCCCCGCGCCTTCGCCTCGGCGAAGAGCGCGTCGAGCGTCTCTTCGCCGTCGGTGAGCAGCGGCAGAATCGGGGCGGCGAAGATGCCGACGGGGAAGCCGGCGTCGGCGAGCGCCCGGACCGCGCGCATTCGCCCGGCCGGGTGGGGCGAAGCGGGCTCCAGCTTTCTCGCGACCGCCGCGTCCAGCGTGTTAACGCTAATGTTGATCGACGTGACGTCGACGTCGCGCAGTATGTCCAAATCCCGCAGGACGAGCGGGGAGCGGGTCGTTACGGACGTCGGGACGCGGTAGCGCGCCAGCACTTGCAGGCAGCGGCGCGTCTGCCGCGACTTCGCCTCGATCGGCTGGTACGGGTCCGTCGCAGTGCCGACGGCGACGGGACCGATGCGGGGGCCGACGTCGGAATCGCGCAGGCCGTGCCTGCGTCCGAACGTGCGGAGCTGGGATTCCAACGCTTCGGCGGCGTTATCCTTAATGAAAATATGATGCTGGAATTCGTCGGTAGCTTCCTTGCCGAGGAACGTCTGAAACGCGCGCGCATAACAGAAGCTGCAGCCGTGCGCGCAGCCGCGGTATGGGTTGAGCGACCAGTCGAACGGCATGCGTTCGACCTTCACGCGGTTCAGGACGAGCTTGGCGGTGACGGATTCGAATTGTTTGGTCGTCATACGATACGCTCCTGCTCTGATAGGAACTTGTGTTCGTATATGGAGTATATCACAATCCTGACTCGAATGCGAACGCAAGTTTGCAAAAAAAACGGTGCAACCCTGCTTCGCCTTGGAGCGTCTAATCGATATGGAAACCGGTGGAAAGAGGTGGAGGGATGTCATACAAGCTTATCGGGATGTTACTCGCGATCGGCGCGATCGCCGCGGGCTGCATGGCGGCGCCCGGCGAGCGCCCGGTGCTGCCCGCGAAGGCGCAGATCGAGTCCTTGCCGGAATCGAATTCCGTTCCGATCCCGGAGTCGAAGGAGCCCGATCCCGCGGAAGCGATCTATGCGGACGAGAGCAAGTACGGCGGCGAAGAATTGAAGCTGATCCAGACGATTAACCGGTCCGTCCGGTTCCAGAACGAGGGAGATCAAGACGGATATATGAGCTTGCTCGCGGAAAACAGCAATCTGGGTTTTCCCTCCAGGAAGGTGCAGAAGATCGAAGTCGTCGGCATTCGTCTGCATACGCCTAAGGAGTTATCTGCGATCGTAACGACGAGAACGTGGCTGGAAGGGGACGGGGACGTCTATTCGGACGGGTTCTACTTGCTTAGCAAGGAAGAAGAGGAATGGAGGATCGTCGATAAAGATTAAGGGTTAGCCGATGTTTGGGAACATGACAAATCCCCCGGGGAGTTCGAGCCCCGGGGGATTTGTCGTTCGCGTGCCGTTATATTTATTCCGTAGCGACCGATTGATCGGCTTGCATCGTGACCGGCGAAATCCGGACGAAGTGCGCGTCGAGATTCTCGAGCATCGAAGCGATGTTCGCCGCGGTTTCCGCTTGGCCGGATTTCTCCAGCTCGGAGCGGTAGATGCCGAGCAGCTCTTCCAGGTCGGTGCGGCTCTTGTCGCCCAACGCCGTGATGCTGACCTTCGCACCTTTGGCGACGCGGCGATTGATCGCAGCAATGTCGAGGCCGAGCTCCGGCTGCAGACGCTGGTAGATGACGCCGCCCGTCATGCCGGCGCAAATCCAAGGACCCGGATCGCCCATGACGACGGCGCGGCCGTTCGTCATGTATTCGAACGCGAAGCCCTTCAGGTTCGCGCGGCCGGCCATATTGCCGATGTCGTCCCGGATCGGACCGACGAGCTCGCCGCCGAAGATGACGTCGGCGCCCGAGAGACGAATGCAGGCGCGGGAGTCTGCGTTGCCTTGAACGATGAAGGTGCCCTTCTGCGCGCCGTAGGCGAACGACTTGCCGACGGAACCGTTGATGAATGCTTTATGCTTGCTCGGCGCTTTGAGAATCGCGATCTTGCCGCCGAACGCCATCTTCGCAACGCCGTCTTCCGCGCCGCCGTGAACCGTGATGTCCACGCCGCGGGCGTTGAACGCGCCGAGACCGTTACCCGGTACGGAGCCGTCCGTCAGCTCGAGCGAAATGCCCGGAAGCTGGTCATAGCTGCCGTCGAACCGGTCGCGGACGCGGTTCGAGGAGAAGCGCGAACCGATGATGCGCGTCTCGGCGCTGACTTTGCTCCAACGCTTCGCGATCGGCGACTCGAAGCTAAGCGCGCTCGGATACATCGCCGCTTCCGCGCCTACGGCCGCGAGTACCGGCTCGGCGGAAGCGACGGCGGCTTCTTGAGCGGCCGGAGCGATGAATTGCAGCGGAGCCGGACGAAGGATCGCCGACAGGTCGATCTTCTCGAGCGCGTTCACCTGCTGCAGCAGATCGGAACGACCGACGAGATCTTGCGCGTTCTTGTAGCCGAGCGCCGCGACGATGTCGCGGACTTCTTCGCCGATGCCCGAGAACAAGCGAACCAGGGCGTCGACCGCGTTGTCGTATACGCGGGGAACGAAGCGGCGGAGACCTTTCTCTTCGGCTTCTTCCATCGAGTCGATCTGCGTCGCGATGCCGACGTGGCACGTGTCGAGGTGACAGCCGCGGCACGTCGTGCAGCCGATCGCTTGCATCGAGATGGAGCCGAAGCCGCAGCGGTTCGCGCCGAGCATCATCATCTTCACGACGTCCGCGCCGGACTTCAGACCGCCGTCGGACCACAGCTCGACGCGATGGCGAAGACCCGCTTCGATCAACGCGACGTGCGCGAGCTTCGTGCCGATCTCCGTCGGCAGGCCGACGTGCTGCAGCGAGTGCATGCGCGCCGCGCCGGTGCCGCCGTCGAAGCCGGACAGCGTGATGACGTCCGCGCCGGCTTTGGCGACGCCGACCGCGATCGTGCCGATGCCCGGAACGACCGGCACCTTCACGATGATTTTCGCGTTATGGTTGCTTGCTTCCTTCAACTCGCTGATGATCTGCGCGAGATCCTCGATCGAGTAGATGTCATGGTTGTTCGAAGGCGAGATCAGGTCGGAGCCGATCGTCGCGTTCCGCGCGGCCGCGATCTTCGCCGTTACTTTGGAGCCCGGCAGGTGACCGCCTTCGCCCGGCTTCGCGCCTTGGCCGATCTTAATCTCGAGGAACGCCACCGCGTTCGCGAGCTCGACGTTCACGCCGAATCGTCCGGATGCGACCTGCGCGCCGCGCGTCCGCTTGTAGCGGCCGAGCATATCCTTGATTTCTCCGCCTTCGCCGTTCATCGTCACCATGTTTAGACGTTCGCCGGCTTCCGCGTATGCGCGGAACGCCGTCTCGTTCTGAGAGCCGAACGACATGGAGGAGATGAGCATCGGCAGATCGTGGTCGCCGACGCCGATATTGACGTCCTTCGGATCGAGCGGCTTGCGGCCGTCCGACAACGCCTTCTCGTAATTGAAGTCCGCGACGTGACGAATGCTGATCGGGTTCTTCGCTTCTTCTTCGCGCAGCTTGTCGCGGTAGTCCGTGTAAGGAGCCGCGCCGGAAGCCGCGTCGCCGAGCGCTTTCCACATCCGTTGGAAGAAGCGGAAGTTCTTGCCCGCCTTGGCCTTCGGATTGTTGTTATAGTCCTCGTAACGAGCGACCGCGTCCGCTTCGAGCTGCGCGAAGCCCGTGCCCGCGTTCTCGCTGCCGAGGTAGTTGACGATATCGAGCACTTCCGCGACTTCCGGGTGGAGTCCGATCGACGAGAAGAATCGCGTATACCCGCGAAGCTCGTGCGTACCGATCGTGGAAATGACCTTCTCGAGACCCTTCTGAAGCGTAGTGAACACCTTCTGGGCCGCCGCCGCGCCTTCCTTCGCCGCCGCCGTCGCGAACAACACGTACGGGGAAATCAGGTCCGCGCCGAGACCGCAAGCGACCGCGATGTCGTGCAGGTTGCGGACCGAAGCGGAGCGAAGCGCGATCGCCGCTTGACGGCGCAAGTTGTCGCCTTGGCCGAGCTTCACGGACTTCAGCGCGATGTCGACGCGGGAAACCGCGAGATGCGCGTCGATCCACAGACGGTCGTTGCCGTTCGCTTCGCCGTCGTCGAGCAGGAGCAGGCTGGCGCCGCCGCGAACGGCGGCGATCGCGTCGTCCGCGAGCTTGTCGAGCGCGGCCTTCAGCGATTCTCCGCGGCCGAACGTGAGCGACAACGTCGCGACGGAGCCGGCTTTGGACGCTTCGAACGCGGCAACGAGCGATTCGAGCGAAGGTTGGCCGACCGCTTCCAAGCTGCCGACGCCGTTGGAGCCTTCGAGCACGAGCGGAGCCGGAAGCTCGACGCGCAGGCGGCCGTCCGGTTCGCCGTAGATCGTCGGACGAGGGCCGACGACGACGCGGGTGGAGAAGTGCTCCTGCTCGCGGTCGCGGTCGATCGCCGGGTTCGTGACGACCGCGACGCTTTCTTTAATGAAGTCTGCGATATTTTGCCGTTCCCAGTTCAGCGCCGCGAGCGGGCCGTCGTAACCGAGCGAGCGGATCGGCTCCGCGCCGGTTTCCGACATCGCTTCGACCATCTGGATGCCTTCGCGATCCCAGCCGGCAGCCGCGTACAGCGCATCCGTCACTTGGACGTCCGCGTTCGGAGCAGCGATCGGGAATTCGTTCTTATAGAACAATTGGTCGCGAAGTCCCGCGAAGTCGACGCGCTGCTTCGCGCGCTCGAGTACGGTCGTCTGAAGCTCTTCGTACGGAATGACTTGCACATGTTCGCCGCGCGTCAGGACGACGCCGATCTTCTCGCCCGGAGCGATCGGCTTCGGGTCCGCGACCATCTCGCTGACCGTGATCACGCCTTGCTCGGAGGAGAAGTAAAGCGACGTTTCGCTTTCGACCATCCACAACGGGCGAAGGCCGAGAGCGTCTACGCTGAATACGCACTCGTTGTTGTAACGGGATACGATGGCAGCCGGACCTTGCGCGTAATGTCCCCAAATTTGGCGATAATAAACGTAAAGATCTTGCAGCTCCGGACGGAACGACTTCATCTCGTTATGAATCGGAGGGAAGACGAGCTCCATGGCCTCGAAGTGCGAGAAACCGTGGCGGTGAATGAACGTCTCGATCGTCCGGTTCATGTCTTGAGAGTCCGAGCCGCCGTCGACGAGCGGAACGCCGATCATGTCGGCTTCGTAGCGCATCTTCTTCACGGTATTGATCTCGCCGTTGTGACCGAGCAAGGAGAACGGCTGTACGCGGAAGAAGCTCGACAGCGTATTCGTGGAATAGCGGTTGTGACCGATCGTCGCCTGAGCGGCGAAGAGCGGGTCTTGCGTGTCTTTGAAATATTTCGGCAGAATGCTCGCGGAGCCCATGACCTTATAAGCGGCCGTTACGTTGCTGAGCGACGCGACATGCACGTTGTATTTGCTTTCGATTTCGACGTGCAGCTCGAAGAGATGATCGGCGACGTTGACGCCGTCCTTCTCCGTAATCGCGGCGACTTGCCAGAACGTCGGTTCGTCGTTGCGGCCGTTCGGGCCGAGCACGGCGCCGTTCGTTTCGTTTTCCTGTTCCAATACGATCTTCACGCCGTACTTCGCGAACAAGTCGCGCATGCCGTTCTGCATGTCGCTTGCCGATATATCCAACTTCCGAGGCACGAAAATATGCGCGACGGAGAAGCGGTCGTCGAATGCGAGCTGGCCGTCGAGACCGGCTTTCTCGAGCTTGCTCTGCCACAGGGCGCGCGGAATGTCCGTGAGAATGCCGCAGCCGTCGCCTTCCCCGTCGATAAACCCGGAGCGGTGCTCCATCTTTACGAGGGCGTCGATCGTCTTTTGGATGTTGTCGCGGGACGGATGTCCGTTCTTCTCGATGATGCAGATGACGCCGCAGCTGTCGTGCTCTTCGAGCAGCAGTCCTTCAAACAATCCTTCGTTCTTCATAGCTTGGTTCATGCGTGCGGTCAGTAGTCTGACCCTCACCTCCTGAGGAATTGGATTCGGGCATGCATAATTATGCAACTGCGCTGAATAAAAAGCGCTCAACCTTCGCGGCATAAAATCGACGATACAAAGGGGGGATAACGAAAAACGTAGTGCGAAACACGCGGTAAATCGTTCTAAACCTCACATGGCATGACAGGTTATCCCGCGTCAGTGCTAGAGGCTGAAAAGTAGATATAGAATAACATGAAATGTTACACGCGACAATAAAGAAAAGGACGAATAAAAGACTGAAAGCGTTTCAAAATGTATAATAATATTTATAACGGTGAATAATCATATTTTTTGAACAATGGATAATTGTTGCGCTCGGGCTATATCCTCTCCTCTTGTTTATACCATTCGCGCACGAGAATATCAGCAAGCAGATTCAGACAATAATGCCCCGGCGACCAAGAGGTCCCGGGGCGAGCCGATTTATTTCAACTTGGAAAATGCTCTCTCCGCCGCTGCGATCGTCGCAGCGACGTCTTCTTCGGAATGGGCGGTCGTGAGAAACCACGCCTCGTATTTGGACGGCGCGAGCAGCACGCCCTCGTCCAGCATGAGCTTGAAGAAGCGGCCGAACGTCTCGCCGTCCGTGTCCTGCGCCTCGTCGTAGTTCGTGACGGGGTGGCTGCAGAAGTGCGTGGACAGCGCACCGCGCACCCGGTTGATCGTCAGCGGCATGCTGTGCGCGTCCGCCGCGGCTTGCAGTCCGTCTTGCAGCTTGCGGCCGAGCGCATCGAGTCGTTCGTACGTGCCGGGACGGGCGAGCTCGACGACGCAGGCGAGGCCCGCCGAGACGCTCATCGGGTTGCCGGCGTGGGTGCCCGCCTGGTACGCGGGACCGAGCGGCGCGACCTGCGCCATGATGTCCTCGCGTCCGCCGTAAGCGCCGATGGGGAGGCCGCCGCCGATAATTTTGCCGAGGGCGGTGAGGTCCGGCTCGATGGCGGCGGCGTCGGTCGCGCCGGCGCCTTCGAGGAACGTCGACGCGGCGCCCCAGTGGAAGCGGAACGCGGTGATGACTTCGTCGTAAATGACGAGCGCGCCCGCGTCGTGCGCCATTCGGCGGACGCCTTCGAGAAAGCCGGGCGCCGGCGCCACGATGCCGAAGTTGCCGACGATCGGCTCCACGAGCACGGCCGCCGTCTCGGCGCCCCAGCGTTCGAGCGCAAGTCTCAGGCTATCCAGGTCGTTGAAGGGCACCGTGATCACCTCGGACGCGACGCCTTGCGGCACGCCGGCGCTGTCCGGCACGCCCAGCGTCGACGGACCGGAACCGGCCGCGACGAGCACGAGGTCGGAGTGCCCGTGGTAGCAGCCCGCGAACTTGATGATTTTCGTGCGCCCCGTGTACGCGCGCGCCACCCGGATCGTCGTCATGACGGCCTCGGTCCCCGAGTTCGTAAAGCGCACCTTATTTAATGAAGGAATCGCTTTCTTCAACTGCTTGGCGAACTCGATTTCGAGCTCGGTCGGCGTGCCGTAGAGGGCGCCGTTCAGCGCCGCTTTGTGAATCGCTTCGGTGACGGCCGGGTGACTGTGACCGAGGATGATCGGCCCGTACGCGGCTAGGTAGTCAATGTAGCGATTGTCGTCCGCGTCCCAGAAGTAGGCGCCTTGGCCGCGCTTCATAAAGACGGGGGCCCCCCCGCCGACCGCCTTGAACGAGCGCGACGGACTGTTTACGCCGCCGACGATATGTTGTAACGCTTCATTATATAGCGTTTCGGAATTCGATCGATTCATGGAAAGAGCACACCTTTCAAATATGGAAATTATGCAGATCGCCGAGATCGCGCTGTCGACGCACGCCGACCAACCGCCGAGATGAATTACTGTCCGGATCGGGGAGGACCTCCCCAATCATCGAGGCGCGTTGCCCCAACTTTTGAGGAATCCCGCCCCAACCGCTGTCACCACGCCTGTAAGCGCGAAATCGCGCTTGCCTCGCCGCGCCGCCCGCGCAACGCTAAGGGGGCCGCCCCGAGTCGCTACGACCCGGGACGGCCCCCTTCACGCACGCGTTAGCCGTCGCTGCCCTCGTCCGGCCCGCCGAGCGCGGCGTCCTTCGGATCGGCTTCGCGGACCGTCGGCGCCGTTGCTTTCGCGAACGACTCCGCGATGAACTCCTGCAGGTCGTCGGGGTCGACCGTCAGCACCGACGCGCCGCCGACCGATTCCTCGCGCAGCAGGTTCGACGGCGGCAGCTGCACGCCCGCCACCTGATTCGCCTTCGCCTCGAAGCCGAGCGCGCCGAGCTTGATCATCTCCGCCACCGTTAAGTTCGACTCGATGTACGGATCGATCGCCGCCAAAATTTGCGGCAGCCGGAACAGCGACCCCGTCGTCTGCAGCTTCTGCGCGACGGCCGTCATGAAGTTGCGCTGCCGCTCCGTCCGGGCGAAGTCGCTCAGCGCGTCATGCCGGAATCGGACGTATTGCAGCGCCGTGCGGCCGTCCATATGCTGCATGCCGGCTTTCAGGTCGATGTCGTATTCCGGACCGTCGGCCCGCGATGTATAGCGCATGTCCTTCTCGACCTCGAAGTCGATGCCGCCGATCTCGTCGATCAAGTGGACGAACCCTTCGAAGTCCGTATATACATAATACTGAATATTGAGGCCGGTCAGCTCGCTGGCGGTTCGCATCGCAAGCTTCGGCCCGCCGAGGACGATCGCCGAGTTGATCCGCTCCGACCCGTGGCCGGGAATGCGCACGTACGTGTCCCGCAGGAGCGAGAACAGATGCGCCTTCTTCGTTACCGGATCGATCGACGCGATCATCATCGTATCCGAGCGCGGAATCTCGTTCTTCTTGAGACCGCGGGAATCGCCGCCGAGCAGCAGCACGTTCACACGGTCGGTGCCCTCCCACTTCGGCGTTTCGTATTCGACCTCGGTCACCGTCTCCGGCGACGGCAATGACGATACCGGCGGGTCTTTGAAGATGTCGAACCGGGAGGGGGTGTCCCGATCGTCCGCAAAGATGTAAAAGGAATATCCATAATATCCGATGACGCCGAGCGTCAACACGACGAACGTAATGGCGGCGGTCTTCAGCCAAGTCATGTCGCTTTTCCTCCGTCCGGGGTAATGGTATCATTATCATCAAGTTCCGCGCGCTTTAGCCGTTCTGCCAAGACGAACCAACTAAAAATATATAACGTCGAGACGGCGGCGAAAGTTGCGCGCCCTTAGTATTATAGCGATAAACCATTAACCGCATCAAGGAAAAGGAAAGAGGAGCCGTAACTTATGCTAGCGATCGACGTCGAACGACTGCGCAAGCAGTTTCGCGTCCAGAAGAGCCGGGAAGGGCTCAAGGGCGCGATTCGCGACTTGTTTCAGCGAGAATACCGCGAAGTGACCGCGGTGAACGATATCAGCTTCCAAATCCCGCAAGGGGAAATCTGCGGATATATCGGCGAGAACGGCGCCGGCAAATCGACGACGATCAAGATGCTGACCGGCATTCTCGTGCCGACCTCGGGCCGGATCGTCGTGAACGGCTACGTCCCGTTCGAGGACCGCGAGAAGTTCGTCCAAGGCATCGGCGTCGTCTTCGGACAGCGCAGCCAGCTATGGTGGGACCTCGGCGTCATCGAGTCGTTCAACCTGTTGCGCAAGGTATACCGCGTGCCCGAGCGCGATTACAAGCTTAGACTCGACGAGCTCATCCAGCGTCTGGATCTCGGCGACCTGCTGAACCGCCCGGTGCGCAAGCTGTCGCTCGGCCAGCGCATGCGCTGCGAGATCGCCGCGGCGCTGCTCCACAACCCGTCGATCTTGTTTCTCGACGAGCCGACGATCGGCCTCGACATCGTGGTGAAGACCGAAATCCGCGAGTTCCTGAAGTCGCTGAACGAGCGGTTCGGCACGACGATTCTGCTGACGACGCACGATCTGCAGGACATCGAAGCGCTCTGCTCGCGCGTCATCATGCTCGACGACGGCAAGATCATCTACGACGGCGGCCTGCAGCGGCTGAAGGAAACTTGGGGCCGGGGCAAGGAGATCGTCTTCCGGTTCGGGACGGGGATGCCGCTCAGCGAGCTCGAACGGCTGACGGCGGGCCTTGAAGTCGTCTGGTCGACGGACAACGACTACGAAGCCAGAGCCGCGCTGCCGCAAGGCGCGAACGTCTCCGAGACGCTGGCGCGCGTCGTCGGCGCCGTCGACATTCGCGACATCAAGATCGAAGAGACGAATACCGACGAAATCGTTAGAGAAATCTACAAGACCGGTTCTTCGGAGAAGGCGGAGGCCGCGCGATGAATCCGGCGTATCTCGAGCTCATTCGCATGCGGTTCCTCATGATGCTCGCGTACCGCGTCAACTATTACAGCGGCATCGCGATCTACGCGATCAACATCGGCGCGTACTACTTCGTCTGGTCGGCGATTTACGCCGGGAAGCCGGAGCTCGGCGGCTTCACGATCGCGCAGATGACGACGTACATCGCCGTCTCCTGGATGGCGCGGGCGTTCTATTTCAATAACCTGGACCGGGAAATCTCGAACGAAATCCGCGACGGCAGCGTCGCGATTCAGTTCATCCGACCGTACCAATACATCGTCGTGAAGATGATGCAAGGCCTCGGCGAAGGCATCTTCCGCCTGTTCCTGTTTTCCGTCCCGGGCATGATCGTCGCGAGTCTCTTGTTCCCGGTGTCGCTGCCGCGGGATCCGGGCGTCTGGGGCATGTTCCTCGTCATGCTGTTCTTTAGCTTCTTAATTAATACGCAGATTAATATTTTGATCGGTTTAGGAGCGTTCTTCCTGGAAAACAGCGAAGGCCTCATGCGCATGAAGCGCGTGGCGGTCGACCTGTTCTCCGGATTGATCATTCCGCTGTCGTTCTTCCCCGGCTGGGCCGAATCGCTGCTCGCGCTGCTGCCGTTCCAGGCGATTACGTACCTGCCTGCGACCGTATTCACCGGCCGGACGGCCGGGACCGAGGCGCTGTCCGCGCTCGGCGTGCAAGCGATCTGGTTCGCGCTTCTCGTCGGCCCGATGTTCTGGCTGTGGCGGAAGGCGAAAAACCGGTTGTTCGTGCAGGGAGGGTAAGAGGGATGTTTACCGCGGGCATTTTCTGGGACTATCTGAAGACTTATTTGAAAACGCGCATGCAATACCGGTCCGACTTCTGGGTGGAGGTGTTCTCGGACCTGCTGTTTCTGGCGATGAACCTCGTCTTCATCGTCGTCATCTTCGAGCATACGCAGCTGCTCGACGGCTGGACGCGGGAGCAGATCATCTTCGTGTACGGGTATTTCATGGTGCCGTGGGGCATTTTCTCCGCATGTTTCGGCTTATGGGGATTTACGGAGCGATATATCGTGAAGGGGGAACTGGACCGGGTGCTGACGCGTCCGGTGCACAACCTGGCGCAGCTGATGCTGGAAAATCTCGACCCGCCGGGCCTGCTCTCCTCGATCATCGGCATCGCGATCATGGCGTACGCCTGGCCGGCGCTCGGCGTCTCGCTCGATTGGTACGACCCGCTCGTCTTCCTGCTGCTCGTCGCGGGCTCGGTCATGGTATACGGCGGCATCTACATCGCGTTAACCGCGATCTCGTTCTACTCGGATTCGCCGACGGGAATCCTGCCGCTGATGTACAACATTCAGAGCTACGGACGGTATCCGATTACGATATACAACAAGATATTGCAGCTCGTCCTGACGTGGGCGCTGCCGTTCGCCTTCGTCGGATTTTATCCGGCCGCGTTCTTCCTGGAGGCGGACGACCTGCTCGGCTATGCCTGGCTGACGCCGGTCGTCGGCGCCGTGTTCTTAGGGTTCGGGCTGTTCGTCTGGAACACGGGCATCAAGCGATATAGGGGGGCCGGATCATGAGCGTAAACGAGGGCAAGAGCGATGCGAAGGAAATCAAGCTGCCGGTCGTCGGCCGCAAGGCGCCGGACTTCACGCTGCCGACCGGGGACGGCGGGACGTTCAAGCTGAGCGAGCAGAAGGGGAAGAAGGTCGTTTTATATTTCTACCCGCAGGATCAGACGCCGACGTGCACGCAGCAGGCGTGCGAGTTCCGCGACTTCCACGGCAAGTTCGCCGAGCTCGGCGCCATCGTCGTCGGCGTGTCGCCGGATCCGCCGAAGTCGCATGCGAAGTTCGCCGAGAAGCAGGCGCTGCCGTTCCCGCTGCTGTCGGACGAGTCGCTGAAGGTATGTAAGAAATACGGCGTCTGGCAGTTGAAGAAGCTGTACGGGCGCGAATATATGGGCGTCGAGCGCTCGACGTTCCTGATCGACGAGAAGGGCAAGCTCGTCCGCGCGTGGCGCAAGGTGCGGCTGAAGCATCATATCGCCGACATTTTGGAGGCGCTGCAATAGAAAACGACCGCTTCGAGGCGCTTGCAGCCTACGGGAGCGGTCGTTTTCTTCGTCGTGCCATTTATCGGTCTAACGACGGAGCGTCGCGGCGCGCGTCTTCCTGAGACGCCGGACGGCGGTCCGTCGGGACGGTCACCTGCTGAGCGGGACGCGTCGGAATCGGCGCGTAAGGCGCATAAGGCGAATAAGGCTCGGACGGCGGCGTGAACGGGAGCGGGGGATGAACGACTAACACCATAAGTATACTTCCTCTCTTCTTATCGATGTTTCTTTACCACCACTTATCCTATTCCGCATCTTCGAAAATGTGACACCCGCGCCGAATTATTTTTTCGTGAGCACGTCCGTCAGCGTCGCTCGTCCCCAAGGCGCGATCTTCGCGACGACGATCAAGTCGGCCGCCCGCTCCTCCAGCGCGAGACCGGCGCCCTCCGGCACGTAGTAACGCTCGAGCCCGTATCGGACGACGATCTCCTGTTCCCATTGCCACGTCACGAGCCCCTTGATCAACGCTTGCTCCGGCGGAACCGCGACGCGGCTCGGGTATGCGGCGACCGCGGCGAAGACGTCGCCCTTCGGCGCGACCGCGACATAGATCGCGTCGCCTTCTTCGGGAAGCGCCTCGCCGCGCCATAACGACGGAGACAGCCGGCTGATGTTGTACGACAACGTCACGTAGTCGCCGTACAGGATGTCTCGCGGATCGACCGGCACGGTCTGCAGCCGCACCTCCTTGCCGAACCAGACGGCGGCGTAGGAGGAGACGGCGAGGCCGAGCAGGAAGATCGCTTGCGCGAGAACGAGAATCGCGAACCACCGAAATTTCGTCATCGCTCCTCCTCCTTCGTCGCTTCCCGCAGCACGACCTTCTTCCGCCGGCCGAGGAACCAACTCAGGGTGAGCAGCAGGGCGCCGCCGAGCAAGAAGAAGAGCGATTTGTCGAGGAACGCCCACGTCAGCTTGAAGTAGGCGGCCATCGTCGCGAGCAGGAACGCGGCGGTGCCGGAGTTAATGCGCGGCCGCGATTCCTCCTCGTAGCCGCGGAGCAGCGCGTACAGCGCGAACGCGAACGCCGCGACGAGATACAGGACGGGCATCGCGGACGGCGCGGCGTACAGGAAGGGCGCGAACGGCAGCCAGTCGAGCAGCGACAAGGCGTCGCCGCGTCGGCGCTTCGCGTACGCCGAGACGGCGAACAGCGCCAGCAGCGCCGGCAGATAGACCCAAGCGTCGAGGGGCGTCGGCGCGCCGAGCGGTCCGGCGAACAAGACGATGCCGAGCGCGAACAGGAACGCAGCGGCGAGCGCGGGCCATTGGACCGCGCGGCGCAAGCGATCGCCGCGCAGCAGATCGCCGACGGCGTATAGCAGGGCCATCGGGACGAACATCGCGCCGAACGGCCATTCCATCGCGAGGACGAGCAGCAGCGTCTGCCCGACGATGCCGATCGACCAGAGCGCCGGGACGAAACGAGACTCGCGGCGGCGGAGGGCGAACCACGGCAGGGCGAGCGCCAATACGGCGAACGCCGTCCAGCTGAAGCGGCCGCCGAACGCGCTAAGGCTGTACCCTTGCGCCACGAACGTAAGGACGAGCGCGACGGCGTACAAATACCGGCTGCGTAGCGTATACGCGAGCGCCGCGCCGGCGGCGGACCAGACGACGAGGGTCGCCGCGCCGTACATGACCATGTGAAACATTTGGTGCACGAGAATCATGCCGCCGCCGAAGGCGAACAAGCCGACGCTGGCGATCGCGACGCCGAGCCGTTCGCGCCCGCGCGCGATCAGCCGGCCTCCGGCGGCGTAAGCCGCCAGCATGACGGCGAGCAGCTGCGCCTGGCGCAGCTCGTTCGCGAGCGCCTGCCAGTTCGCGGCCACGAAGCTGAGCACGCCGAGTCCGAGCAGCAGCCCGCCGAGCAGCGGCAGAACGCCGACGCTTCGCTCCGGGCTGCCGTCGTCGTACAAGGCGCGGATGCGCGCGAGCTGGTCCGGAGTAACGAGCTCTTCGCGTACCCAGCGGTCGCCTTCGCGGGCGAGCCATTTCTTAGACATGCCGATTCCTCCTCCCGCTTCCGTTCTAAGATACCCCTATCTTCGCACAGGCGAACGGAGAAGTCGACGGATGTACGTCAAGTTCGGCCGCATCGCGTTCGAGTACATCTCGATCGGCCGGAGGCGCTTCGGCATCAGCGCGGCGGCGACGAGGGGGGCCCGGACATAGGTCAAAGCTTCGTCACCCCGATCGCGTGATGATCGGCGAGAATGCGGGCGACGCGCTCCTGCTTCGCTTCGTCGCCGTTACAATTGACGAGCAGGACGACGTCCATCCGATGAATGCGGTGTTTGCGAATCCCCCGCGCCTTCTTCACGAAGCGTTCGACGACGATGCCGAGGGCGATGCCCGCGACGAGCCCGATCCCCCCCCAGAGAATAGGTCCCCAATACAAGAGGAATCCGTAGATCGTGCCGAGCAGCATCGTGATAGTGGCGGTGCACGCGACCGGGAACAAGTTGAAGCCGTCCGTATTGTACGGGTCGACGGGGAGGGGGAGGCCCGAATCGGGTTTCCGCAGCGGGATCGCCAGAATGTCCGAGGCGGCTACGCGGGCTTCCTCCAGCGTCGCGACCGCGAGCTCCAGCTTCAGCGAATGTTCGAATACGGATATGACGTACAAGGGGCGTGCACCTCCGAATTAGACGGGCATCTTGAAGTCGGGCGGGTTGTACCGATTCCTCAAATGACGGGCCTGCTCGATTTCGAACATCCGGTTGCTCGCCAGAATGCGATAATAGCTGTCGCTCGCCGCGAATACGTAGACGGAAGGCAAATACAACAGCCATTGCGGATCGAGCGACGACGTCGCGAGGGCGAACTCCCCCGTCATCGTGTAGAATACTGCCGACAAGAAGTTCGATTTATAGACGATGAGGATGTGCGACAGCATCAAATACAAGCCGGAGGCCAGGTTTCTCGAAATCAGATGCCCCAGACCCGGCATGAACAACGACCAGACGATGCCGAACCAGGGGCTCGCCTTCATCAAATAATTGATCTCGAAGCTGTTCATTCGGAAGGCGGGCAGCGGGACGCGGGCGCGATCGGCCAATACGGAAAACTGATTAAGCTCCGTCGCGAGACGGTACGAGTCCCACATGACGAAAATGTAGATGGCGATGTACAAGAAAAACCAACGGATGTCGAGGCACGCCTTCGCCGCGTCGAACTCGCCGGTCATCGAGAGGTAGATCGCTTGATTCAGGTGGCTTTGCGTATTGATCGCGAACTCCCAGAGGAAGAGGAGAACTCCCTTGATTCCCTTGCCAAGCAAGATGTGGCCGGCCCCGGGGAAGGCGGCCGACCACCATAAAGCGGTATATGGGTTATGGACCTGAATGATATTGGAGTTGAAAGGAGAAATGACTGCCTTCGGCCTTCGGAGGCCGCCGCTTCTGATTTGCATTGCGTCTTCCCGCCCGTCGTCGGATATGATCCTATTGTTTTACAGGAGGGGCATCGTTATCCAAAGGCCTCGACGAATGTCAAGCCTCCGGCGCGACTTGGATTCGCAATACCGTCTTCCTCCGGGAGGTCTCCGTCTTCCGCGGATCCGAGATGTAAATTTCCCGATGGAGCTTCGACGTTCTTCGATAGCCGCGCTCGCGGCAGTACGCCTCCATCGCCTCGAAACTGGCGGGCTCGTCGTCGTAGCTGCCTATATGCATCATCTGACAGCACAACCCCTCCTCCATCGAGACGAGGGATGCCTCGGTTATAAAGGGGTTAGGCTTCTTCCGGCTCGTCTCCCGCTGCAGCCGCTCGAACAGCGCATCCTCGAGAAACGCGGGCTGGCGAATCATGAGCTTGTACTTCAAGTTGCTCTTCACGGTATGCGGCACATTCAAGTCGACGAGACCCCAGACGCCCTCAAGCGGGTATACCGTATATTCGTAGTATCCCGCCGGCGGGGCTTCGCGCTTATAGGACATCTTCGCGGCGTAGCTAAGGCTGTACAGCGCGGCGGTCGCCGACGCGAATTCGTCCCCGTTCGGATCCCCTTGCCCCTCGATCGCGATGAACGTCATGCGCGGCACCTGAACGATCTCCGGACGTTCCTTCGGCACATACAACGACTTGTCTTGTTTCTTATAGTCTATTTTCGTCATGTTCGGTTCGACCTCCGATTCGGTTTGCGTTCAGCATACCACTCGATCGCTGACAGGGGCTGTCATGGTTGGAATAAGAAACAGGAGCCGCCCCGTAAGGGGAAGCTCCTGCGTCGACGGCGGATGTCGACGGTTGAACGGGAAAACCTCCTGATCATTCGGCCGAAACGCGGCAATTCGCCAGCGTAACGTCAAATAAGGGGGTGGTTTTCCCGTTCATCGGTCGAGGGCGTTACCCGCGCAGTCCGAACCGGTTGCCGGATTCGTCGAAGAAGGCGACGAACGTGCCGAACCCCATTTTCACGGGCTCGCCCTCGAAGGATACGCCGTTGTTCTTCTCCGTGATTGTCGTCGGGCATGGTGGTTGGGGAATTATGGTATACTCATCGGTAGTGAATAAAATAGCGATGGAGGCGGATTCCATGAAATGCCCGGTATGCAACGATGTACGGATGAGAGAAGTTGAGAAGAACGGCGTGCACATCGATGTTTGCCCGGATTGCAAAGGAGTATGGCTCGACAGGGGAGAGTTGGATAAGCTGATGCTCGGGGTACGCGAAGTGCGGGAGGAATACAACGAATGGCACCGGGAACCGCCGCCCCAACCCCAGATTCCGCCTTATCCGCAAGGGAAGCCAAGGAGCGATTCCGACGATTATCGTTATCCTCCGAAATACAAGAAGAAAAACACGGTGCTCGACATCTTCAACGATTTGTTTTAACGGAACATGGCCCAGAGCTCCGCGCATTGACGGAGTTCTGGGCCATCTTCGCGGTTTATGGGGAACGGCGTCAGCCGCTTCTCGGCTTACCTCTTCCTCGATAGCCAATCCGACAGCGCGCGGACGTCGTCGGCGTCGGCATGCCTTAGCGAGAAAGCCGTTCCGGATTTCCCCGCCGCTATAGCGACCTTAAGGGTAGCGAGCTGCTTCCCTTTTTGCATCGGCGTCTGCGAGCGGCGATGCCATTGCACGCGAGGGCGCGGGATCAACACCGTCTTTTTGGAAAATGCCCCGTTGCGGAGAGCAAGCAGCCCCTCCTCCCGCGACCAAGCCGCTTGACGGAATGCCATGAAGCCGAAGGCCCATACGACCGGCGGGAGCAGGAGCGCGCACCAGCGCCAATCGGTCGGCAGCCAGACGATGGCGGCCGCCGCCGCAAGCGACGCGAGCAGCGCGGGGAACAAGGCATAACTGTTATAGGCCTTCTTGCCGACGGGCTTCCACGATCCCGGCCAGCGGTAGTCCGTCAAGAACGTTTCGAATAATTTCGGCAGCTCCGAGACGCGAAGGAGCGGGAAGACGTCGACGGTCTTGTTCTCGTCATCCGAGCCGCCCGCGATCACGATTCTGACGGAGGCCATACGGAACGGCATAAGCAGGGCGTGCTCCGTCACCTGCACCGCCTGGATGCGCCGAGACGCGATGACCCTGCGTTTCTTCTCCAGCACTCCTCGCTCGATCGTCAGCGTATCGCCTTCCGCCTCGAGCCGGAACCCGTACGTCAGCAGGAAGGTGACCGCGACGGCGAACGCCCACGTCGCGGCGGCGAAGGCGCCGATCGCAAGAGGGAGGCCGGCGGCGAACAACGGGCCGGACATCGCGTCCCAGATTTCGGTTTTCCGCAGCCATTCGTCCCACAGCTGCACTCCGCCGCCGACGACGACAGTCCAGATCAGCAGGAACTTGCCGCTGGCGACGCTCAGAAGCAGCGTTCGGCGGAGCGAAAAGCGCATGCTCCGAGCGCCGCCGCTCGGAAGAAGGCGCTCGGCAGGGGTTTCTTCAGCGTCCTCGGACGCCGCGTCGCCGCCTAAGCCCAACGCGGCCTGAATGCGGGCCGCCTCCGCCGCCGCGATGGAGCTGAGTACGGCGTTCTCGTCTCCTCCGGCCGTCTCCACCTCCAGCCGGACCAAGCCGAAGAGGCGATCGTACACGGCGACCGTCGTATCCAGGGACTGAATGCGATCCTGGGCGATCCACATTTTCCGACGAACCCATAACCCTTGCTCAATATACAGAACGCCCTGCCCTACTCGGTATCGGAAGCGCAGCCAGCGAATCCAGGCTACGGAAATCAACAACATGGCGGCGCCCGCGACGACGAAGGCCGTGAGCGACCCTCGTTCGATCGATCGGCCGAGCAGCTTGTCGGCGCCCCATATGACGGCGGGAATGAGCGGCAGCAAGCCGGACAGCTCCTTCCCGGAACGGAACAGAAAATAGAGCATCGACACGGGGTGAAGGCGCTTGCCTGCGGGAGCTTCCCCGACCGATTCAGCGTTCTTCATGCTCGGCTACCCCTGCCCATTCGGCAATCTGCTTGCGCACGCGATCGGCTTCTTCCTCGGACAGCGCCGGAATGCGGTGGCTGCCGGCCGCCGTGGCGAACGTGACGGTCGACAATCCGTACCGCTTCTGAATCGGTCCCTGCTTCGAGTCGACATGCTGAATTCGCGACATCGGGATCGAGGAGCGCTTCCTCACCCATAATCCGTGCTGCAACTCGATCTCTTTCTCCGTGACGTTGTACCTCCAAGTGCGATAGAGCAGCCTCGGCATGACGATCAGCTCAACGCCGACGAATAGGGCCGAGAAGGCGGCCGCCGCGGCGGGGATCCAGGTCGGCCAGTCGAACCTCGCCGTCAGTGCGCCGAGAATGACGAGACCGGTCACATCGGCCGCGCTGGCGATCCAGCCTTCCGTTCGTCGGGCTTGCACCGCCCGTGGGTCGATGGTCTTCAAGATGGTCGCACTCCTTCTTTGGTCTACTGGATCGGTCCAAAATCAAGTTCTAACGTTCCCGGCATCATCCTAACACGCAATACGGTGATCGTGCGAGACGGTTCCGCCTCGTTCCGCGCGATACACGCCGTCGGCGCGCGTTCGTACATCCGAACCGGGACATCAACGAAAGGAGCCCCAGGTCATCGACCCGGGGCTCTATTCGGCAAGCGTTAGAGCGATATATGCCGATTCCCCTCGGCGCCGCGGTCGAACGCGACGACGCATTCCACATGCGCGGTGTGCGGGAACATATCGACCGGTTCGACCGAGGCGAGCCGGTACGCGCCGCCCGCGAGCAGCGCCGCGGCGTCCTTCGCGAGCGTCGACGGATTGCACGAGACGTAGACGATCCGCTTCGGGCGCACGCGCCGCAGCGCGTCGAGCAGCCGGCGATCGCAGCCGGAGCGGGGCGGGTCGACGACGACGACGTCGGGGCGGAACCCGCTCTCGGCCCAGCGCGGCAGCAGCTCCTCCGACAAGCCGACGTGGAACGAGGCGTTGTCGACGCCGTTCGCGGCGGCGTTGCGGCGCGCGTCCTCTACGGCTTCGGGCACGGCCTCGATGCCGCGCACTTCCCCGGCCGCTCGGGCGAGCCAGAGCGAGATCGTGCCGACGCCGCAATAGGCGTCGACGGCCGTTTCGCCGCCGGTCAGGGCGGCGGCCGCCCGGGCGCGCTCGTACAGCCGAACCGTCTGCGACGGGTTCAGCTGGAAGAAGGCGCGCGGGGACAGCTCGAACGTCAGGTCGCCGAGCGTCTCCTTCATGCGCTCCGCGCCCCAGACGATGCGCGTCTTCTCGCCGAAGACGAGCGGCGTGTCTTCGCCGTTCACGTTGTGCGCGATCGAGACCACGTTCGGCAGCGCGCGCCGCAGCTCGGCGACGAGCGCCCGCTCGCTCGGCAGCTCGGCGCCCGTCGTCACGAACGTCAGCTGCGTCTCGCCGGTCGATGCCGCCGCGCGCGCCACGACCGTGCGCAGCGCGGACGGGCCGCGCCGGGCCGTGCGAGCGCCGCCGCGGGCGTTGCGCTCCGCCGTCCGTCCGCCCGACCGCACGGCGAACTCGCCGTCCTCCGGCGCGGTCTCCAGGGCGCGGCCGTAGCCTGACGCGTCGGCGAGCGGCAGCCCGAGC
The DNA here is from genome assembly GCF_031177825.1 of Paenibacillus sp. GTDB lineage: Bacteria > Bacillota > Bacilli > Paenibacillales > YIM-B00363 > Paenibacillus_AE. The sequence continues at coordinate 194,541 of NZ_JAPSKE010000003.1, forward strand.
GACTGCACGATGCGCTTGACCGTCTGCATGACGTCGTTCACGGCCGTGCGCTGCACGGGGCAGCCGGCGATGTCGACGAGCCGCCGCGAGCCCGACGCGTACAGCCCGGCGAGCACCTCTCGGTTCGGGCCGAGCCCGAGCTGGAGCTGCGCCTTGTTCCGGTACGCGCGGGGCTCGTCCATGCCGACGATCGGCGCGAGCGGCAGGGCGTCCGCCTCGATGCCCGCGTAACGGGCGAACGCTTCTCGGACGAGCGACTCCTTCTCGCGAAGCTGTCCTTCGTAGGCCAGATGCTGGAGCGAGCAGCCGCCGCAATCGTCGTACCACGCGCAGAACGGCTTCGCCCGATCGGGGGAGCGCTTCTCCGTCTTGACCGCCTCGCCGTACAGCAGCCTAGGCTCGACCTTCGCGACTCGGACCCTTACGACCTCGCCGGGCAGCGCGCCGTTCACGAATATCGCTTTCTTCTTGTAATAACCGACGCCTTCGCCGTTGATGCCGAGCCGCTTGATCGTGACGACGACCGTATCGCCGGGGTTCAGCTTGTCCGCGTCGGCGGCGGACACGGGGGCCGGTCCCGAGGCCGGGCGCGGGCGTGGGCGCGGGGGGTTCGTTTTCGCCATAGGTACTTGTCTCTCCGTTCGTTCCTCGCTTGAAATGAGTTCGTACCTATCACTTTACCACATCGGCGGTTCGGTCCCAACGGCGGACGGGGGGAGGAATTTTTTGTAAACGATCGAGCCGTGAGGTAGGATAATTACGTAGAAAGCTGGGAACGGATGCGGAGGGAGCGGGATAAAGGTGGAATATGTCATCGAGGCCGACGGTCTCGTCAAGCGGTACGGCGCGTTCACGGCGGTGAACGGCGTGAGTTTCCAAGTGAGGCGCGGGGAAGTGTTCGGACTGCTCGGGCCGAACGGCGCCGGCAAGACGACGACGATGGAGATGATCGAAGGGCTCCGGCGGCCCGACGGCGGGCGCGCGCTCGTGAACGGCTTCGATACGGTGTTGCAGCTGGAGAAGGTGAAGGCGATCATCGGGGTTCAGCTGCAGTCGACGTCGCTGTTCGACTTGCTCACCGTGCGGGAAATTACCGAGATGTATGCGAGCTTCTATAAGGAGTCGGTGCCGGTCGAGCCGCTGCTTACAAGCATGATTTTGACGGACAAGGCGTCCGGCCGCGTCAAGCATCTCTCCGGCGGCCAGAAGCAGCGGCTCGCCGTCGCGCTGGCGCTCGTGAACGACCCGCTCGTCGTCTTCTTGGACGAACCGACGACGGGACTCGATCCGCAGGCGCGGCGGACGCTCTGGGACATCGTGCTCCGGCTGAAGGAGCAGGGGAAGACGATCGTGCTCAGCACGCACTATATGGACGAAGCGCACATTCTATGCGATCGCATCTGTCTGATGGATCAAGGCCGCGTCGTCGCGCTCGACACGCCGGCGAACTTGATCCGGGGTCTCTCGGCCGACAAGACGATCGAATTCCGCGTGCCGGATTTCGCCGCGATGCCCGGCGATCGGCAGGAGCGGACGCGCGGCTGGCTGCGCGGCATCGCCGCGGCGACGAGCGTGGAGGAACGGCAGGAGGGCTTCGTCCTGTACACGAGCGATCTGCAGGCGTCGCTGACGGCGCTCGTGTCCGGCGCGGAGGCGCACGGCCTGCAGCTGGAAGGCCTCAGCACGCGAACGGCGACGCTGGAGGACGTGTTCATCCAGATGACGGGAAGGAGCTTGAGAGAGTCATGAAGCGAAACGCGTATGTCCAACTGACGAAGGCGCAGCTGACGTTGTTTCTGCGCAATCGGCAGATGTTGTTCTTTACGATGTTCTTTCCGATTCTGATGATGATCGGCCTCGGCACGATGCTCGACGGCGGCGACGTGTCGTTAAGCGGATACGTCGTGGACGAGGATGCGAGCGAGGCGTCGGCGGTCGTCGCGGACGCGCTGCTCGGCGTCGAAGCGCTCGGGCTGTCGGCGGGCGAGGATCCGGAGGCCGCGCTCGAGGCGCTGCGCCAAGGCGACACGCAGCTCGTCGTCGTGCTGCCGGCCGGCTTCGCGGCGGCGATGGCCGCCGGCGGGGAAGCGGCCGCGGTCGACGTGTTTTACGAAGAGCAGAACATGACCGTCGCGCAGCTCGGCGTCCAGTACGTCAGCGGCGTCGTCGACGGCATCAGCAAGGAGATCACCGGGTACGAGCCGGCGGTCGCGGTGGCGTCGCAGCCGGTGCGGTCGCTGGGCCTCCGGTACATCGACTTCCTCGTGCCCGGCATTCTCGCGATGATGATCATGTCGACGAACTTGAACGGCGTCGCCGGCCAGATCTCCTCGTGGCGCGAGCGAGGCGTGCTGCGGCGCATGCAGAGCACGACCTTGAAGGCGCGCACGTTCATCGCGGCGCAAATTACGGCGCGGCTCATCCTGAACGGGCTGCAGGCGGTCATCGTGCTGCTCATCGCCGCGCTCGTCTTCGGCACGAAGGTGAGCGGCTCCTGGGCGCTCGTGCTGTTCTACATCGTGCTCGGCACGCTCGTCTTCATGTCGATCGGCTTCATCATCGCGGGCGTCGCGAAGACGCCGGAGAGCGCAGGTCCGATCGCCGGGCTCATCTCGTTCCCGCTTATGTTTCTCGGGAACGTGTTCTTCCCGGTGCGGAACATGCCGGATTTCCTGCAGCCGATCGTGCACGCGCTGCCGATCGTGCATCTGTCCGACGCGCTGCGGTCGGTCATGAACGTCGGAGCCGGCCTCGGCGCGCTCTGGAGCGAGACGCTCATCCTCGGCGGGTGGCTCGTCTTGGCGTTCGCCGTCGCGAGCTGGACGTTCAAGTGGGAGTAAGACCGAAAATCCAATCGTGAAAAAAACCGCCCTCTCCCGTTCCTTGCTCGATTCGGGAGGAGGGCGGTTATTCGCGTTCCGTCGTTAGTCTACGTTAATGAACGGCGTCGCTCCGCCGGTTACGTTCGGCAGCTGACCGTTCCACTTCTCGATCGCCTTGAGCTGCGCTTCGATCTGACGCAATTGGATCAGCTCCGGCGTTACTTCTTGCTTCTGCAGCCGCAGCGCTTCGGCTTGCGCCTGGGCTCTGGTGATCTCCTGCTCTTTCTCGATCTTGATGCGCTCGAGGTCCAGCTTCGACTTCAACGCCTGCTGCTCCGCGATTTGCTTCTGCTCGATCGCCCGGTCGAACTCTTCCGAGAACTTGAATTCGGTAATGTTAATTTCGTCGAGGATCATATTATACATGCCCAACTTGGCGGTTAGGGCTTCCTTCACCATGGCGCTTACTTCGGAACGCTTGGAGATCAAGTCCTCCGCCGTATATTGCGCCGTCACGGCCTTGAGCGCCTCGCTGATCGCCGGGTCGACGATACGGGCTTTATACTCCAAGCCCACGTTTTGGTACAAGCTGTTCACCGTGCCGCCGTCCAAGTGATAGTTCACGGCGAGCGTCGTCGTCACCGTCTGCAGGTCGCGGCTTGCCGATACTTGGCTCGATTCGGCTTTCTGCACGCGTACTTCGACCGGGACGACCGTCTGAATGAACGGTACGACGAAGTGCAGGCCCTCCGACAACACTTGCGGCTGCACCGCGCCGAGCTGAAGCACGATGCCGCGATGGCCCGCTTCCACGATCGTGAAAGAACGGAAGCCGACGATAGCGAGAACGATCACGATCAATACGCCGATCGCGATGCGGGACACATTTCTGGGGTTCGGCATTCTTACGACGTTCTCAGGATTCAAACGGACCACTCCTTAAGATATATAATCCTTTCATACGTTAAGGAATGATCCCGCGTTGCAAGAAGTTATTGGCGACTGTCCGTCTTCCGCATGAAGTCCGGGACGTTCTACCCGAGACTGCTCGGCCATAGGACGAGGGATCCGCCGTCGCGGTCGGCGCCGCGCTCGAGCAGCGGCCGGACGGCGTCTTCGGCGTCCGCGGCTCTGCGGCCGTTCCACGTCTCGATGCGGATGCGCTTCAGCCCGCCGCGGCGCAGGAGCTGCCTCAGCGCCGGGAACAGCGTCGCGGCCTCGTCGGCCGGCTCGGTCATGCGGACGATATGCTTGCCGTTCGATTCGAGCCAGTACCGCCAGACGCCGTCCGCGAAGACGAGGTAATTGCCGGGCTTCCTGGCGAAGTCGGCGCCGGGGATGTCCGGCCAAGGAACCGCGACGCCGTACGGGACGACCGGATCCGCCGCGCTGACGAGCGCGACGACGCCGGTCGGGGCCGCTTCCGCGAGAGGCGGCGTCTCCCAGCCGCGCAGCGCGGAAACGCTCTCGCGCTCCATGAACTGCAGCATCGTCACGCCTTCGACGAATAAGCCGCGCGCGACGACGCCCCACTCCTCGAGCTGCTTGAAGAGCGGTTGGGCGGCGTCCCAACCGAACGGGGCGTACGCGTTCACGATCGTGGAGGTGACGCCGCCGAACGCGAGCAGCAGCTGCTTCGCCCAGGCGACGGCGCGCTCCTGTTCTTCGTTCGGCTCCCGAGACGGCGTCTCGACCGCGTACCAGCGGCCGTGGCCCGAGCCGAGCTTCGGGTGGAGCCCGCCCTTCGCGAGCAGGAAGTTGCGGATCGGCGCGAATTGATCGTTCGCGACGCGGCCCTCCCAGACGAGCTCTACGAGCTTCGGCAGCAGCGCGGACGGCGGTTCGCCGGCGTCGGCCGACAGGCGCGTCAGGAACGAAGCGCCCCGCTGTCGGAGCAGCTCGAGCAGCTCGGGGTGGGCCGACTCGGCGTCTCGATGAGCGTCGCCGAACGTCAAGGCGCCCTCCGTCAGGCGCTCCGACCCGGCGAGGAAGAAGGCGATGCGGCCCTCCTTCTCGCCGGGGCGCCGCCGGCCGAGCCAGACGAGCTCGCCGGACGCGCACAGCAGGTCGAGCTCGTCCTTGCGGTAGCCGGGGAGACGCGCCGGCAAAATCGTCGACTCCCATTGCGCGGCGGGGAGGAACAGCCCTTGCAGCGGCGCGAGGGCGGCGCGCAGCGCGTCGGCGCCGGCCGCCGCCGCGGGCCGGTCGAGGCCGTGGCGCGCGAGCAGCAGCCGCTGCCAGCGCGCCGGCTCGACGGGCGCCGCGCCGCCGCGCACCGCGGCGAGCGATAGCCGCACGAGGCGGGCGGCCACCTTGCGGCTGCTCCAATACGTCGGGACGCCCGAGCTAGGGACTTCGAACGGCGCGGGCTCGATCCGGCCTTCGGCGGCCCAGCGTTCGACCTGGGCGTCGGCGTCGGCGCGCGCGAGCCCGAACCGTTCCGCGAGCTCCTCCGCCGTAAAGCCGACGACCCCGTCGATGTATCGCAGCAGCACGAACGCCGCCGCCTCCGGGTCGGCGGGGAATCGCGCGTACGTCTCGACCTCGTCCCTGGCGATATATCGCGTCTCGCCGGCGACGCGCGCCGTCGCGACGCGGCCCGCCGCGACGGCCGCCTCCGTCCACCGGGCGGCGTCCGGTCCGGCGATCTTCTCGAGCTGCGCCGCGGACAAGTCGCCTCGACGCTTCAACAGCGTCGGCACGTCCTCCGGTCCGGCGACCGGGCGGCCGCCGGTTTCGAGGCGCTCCGCTTCGGCTTCGAGCGCAGCCGGATCGAGGGAGAGCTTCGTCCGCTCCTCGCCGAACAACCGCTCCGCCATGTCTCGGCTGACCTGCTGCAGCTGCCGCCGAAGCTCCTCGCTCGGCGCGTCGCCTTCGTACAGCATCTGCGCCACGTAATCGAGCGTGAACTGCACGGCCAGCGGCGACGGCGCGTCGCTCTCGACCGAGACGACTTCGATCTCGCCGCCGTTCAGCCGGCGCAGCGCGCGCTTCAGGCTCGCGACGTCCAGCTCGCGCAGGCATTCCTCGAGCGCCGCGCCGAACAGCGGGAATTTCTCCGCGAACGGGAGCGACGCTTGAAGCAACTCTTCGGCGCGAATGCGCTTCTGCCATGACGGCACGCGCGCGAAACCGCGGGAGAGCAGCAGCGCCGTCTCGGCCATGCGCCGGAACGTCACGGCGAACATCGCGGACGACGGCACCGCCTCCGCGAGCGCCGCCTCCGCCGTCTCCGGCGTCAGCGCCCACAGCCTCGGCAGCGCGTCGGCTTGCCAGGAGCGAAAGACGAGCTCGATGCCGTTATCCTTGGCGTTCGCGTACGGCGGGAACGGAAGGGACTCGTCCCAGATGCGCTGCAGCGCCAGAAGCCACGCGCGGTTGACGCGCCGCCCCCAATAGTTGTGCACGACGACATGCGTCTGTCCGGACACGTCTTCGTATCGTTCGACGACGAGACGCCGGTCGGTCGGCATGTGCGACGTCGCCTCCTGCCGGCGGACGAGATCGACGAGCTCCTCCGATGCGCGAGCGTCGAAGCCGCTCGTCCGTGCGAGAAATTCGGCGAGCTCCAGGTCCGATTGCCTGTCGAGGCGATCGAGGAGATCCCGCACGAACGCGCCGATGCGTTCGCCCAGCGCGAAGCCGCGCCCGCCGGCGTCGCCCCGCCAGAACGGCACCTCGCTGTAGCGATTGGCGGTCTCGCCGACGATGACGCGGTCGTGCTTGATCTCGCGGATCATCCAGGCGTGGGCGCCGAGCTGGAACACGTCCCCGACGCTCGACTCGTGCACGAACTCTTCCTCGAGGTCCCCGAGCTGCAGCTTCGTCTCGCCGTGGTAGACCGGGTAATTCGCGCTCGACGGAATCGTGCCCGCGCCGGTCATGGCGGCGAGGCGCGAGTTGCTCCGCGCCGTCAGCTCGCCCGTGTCCCGATTCCAGTCGAGCACGGGCTTCGCGAACGGGTAATATCCCGCGAGCAGGTTCAATACGCTGTAAAATGTCTCCTCCGGCAGCCCGCGGTAGGGCGCCGCCCCGCGGACGAGCGACAGCAGCGCCTCGGCCTTCGTCGGCGCGGCGGATACGGCGGCCGTCAGCTGCTGCGCGAGCACGTCGACCGGGGCGTCCGTCATCGCGATCGGCTCGATGTCGCGTTCGCGGACGAGGCGCGCGAGCACGGCCGTCTCGGGCAGCGCGCCGCGGCTGCGCACGAGGATGCGGCCGACGCTCGTGTCGCCGACGCCGTGCCCGGCGCGGCCGATGCGCTGGATGCCCGAAGCGGCCGACAGCGGCGAGTCGATCTGGATGACGATCTCGATATGACCGACGTCGATGCCGAGCTCGAGCGACGACGTCGCGACGAGGCAGCGCAGCTCGCCGGCCTTCAGCAGCCGTTCGGCTTCGAGCCGCCGCTCGCGGGAGACGCTGCCGTGATGCGCGCGGGCGAAGCCTTCCCCGAACCGCTCGTTCAGGCGCAGCACGAGGCGCTCGGACAGCCGGCGGTTGTTAACGAAGACGAGCGCCGTCTTCGCGGAGCCCATCAGCTGCTTCACGCGGTCCGTCAGCGCCTGCCAGACCGCCTCGCGGTCCTGCGTCGCGACGGCGTAGTCCGGCACCGTGACGCGGATGTCGTACGCCTTGTCCATCGCGCTCTCGACGACGGCGGCCTTGCGGAATGCGCCGGACGCGTCCGCGCCGGCGAGGAACGCCGCCGCCGTCTCGAGCGGCTTCTGCGTCGCGGAGACGCCGACGCGCTGCGGCGCCTGGCCGCCGCCGTCCTCTAGCAGCCGCGCCAGCCGCTCGAGCGACAGACTGAGATGCGCCCCGCGCTTGCTCGGCACGAGCTCGTGGATTTCGTCGACGACGACGTACCGGACCGTGCGCAGCATCTCCCGGCTTTTCTCCGCGAGCAGCAGCAGGTACAGCGACTCCGGCGTCGTCACGAGCACGTCCGGCGGCCGCTTCAGCATCGAGGCTCGCGTGCTCTGCGGCGTGTCGCCGGTGCGCACGCCGGCGGTAATCGGACGCCACGGAGCGCCGCTTCCCGCGTCCGTCGCGAGCGCGTCCAGCTCCGCGGCGAAGCCGACGACGTGATGGTGGATGTCGTTGTTCAGCGCCTTGAGCGGCGTCACGTAGAGGACGCGCACGCCGGGCGCTGACGGCTCGGGGCCGTTCTTCGCGCGCGCGACGAGCTCGAGTCCGGGCAGCAGCGCGGCGAGCGTCTTCCCGGAGCCGGTCGGCGCGGCGATCAGCGTAGGGCCGCCGCCCTGGATCGCGTCCCAGGCGCGGAGCTGGACGTCGGTCGGTTCGCCGAACGAGCGGGCGAACCAGGCGGACAGGACGGGGTGGAACCGTTCGAGCGGATGGGGTTTTTGCAGCATAGGGCGGGCCTCCCGGAGGGCGTCGTTTTCCGAAATATGGATGAAGCAATTATACCACACGCGGAGCGGAGAAAATCGCGTCGGAACGCGGCGGCGACGGAGCGTTCGATCGGAGCGGCGTCTCGCTTCTGCTGCATGCGATTCCGTTGCATCGCTATCCAATAAACGAAAGAACCTTTATGAATGGAACCCGCCTTCGCGCAAGGCGGGTTTTCGCGTTGTTATAGAAGCATTTATTTTCGCATTGACCGTGAGAATCGTTATCAGTAGAATGAGTCCATATGAAAATACGAATTCTATTGCGAATCTTCCAAGCCGCAGGGATCGCGGCGTTCGCGTGGCTGCTGTGGGCCCACCTCGATCCGATGCTGCTGACGGACGCGTGGCGGGCCCTGTCCGCGAGGCCGGAGCTGCCGCTCGCGATGACGGCGGCATACGCCGCCGCGTTCGGCTTACGGGCCGTCGCTTGGCGGCTGTACTTGCCGAAGACGATGCGCCCTCGCGTCTCGCTCTTGTATCACGGCCTCATCTATAGCCTGCTGCTGAACCACGTGCTGCCCGTGAAGGCGGGCGATGTCGCCCGCGTCGGCGTGCTGTGGCGCCGCGGCGGGGTGCCGGGCGCGCTCGCGCTGCAGAGCGTCGCGGCGATGCGCGCGCTCGACCTCGCGGCGCTGGCGCTCTTCGCGGCGGCGGGCGCGCCGCTGCTGCTCGGGGCGGGCGCGGCGACGCCCGCCTACGTCACGGCGGCGGCCGTGCTCGCCGTCGCCGCCGCGGGCGCGCTGGCGCTCCGCCGCGCGCACAAGCTGCCGTGGCCGGCCGCGCGTCGGCAGGCCGGCTACGCCCGCGAGGCGCTCCGCGGGAGCCGCGGAGCGGCCATCGCCGCGCTCGTGCTCGCCAGCTGGGCGCTCGAGGCCGCCGTCGTCTGGGGCGTCGCCTCCGCCGTCGCCGCCGTCCCCGGCGCGCTCGCCCCGTTCGAGGCGTTGTGGGCGAACGCCTTCACGATCGCCGGCGGACCCGCGTACGTCGGCCCCGGCGGCATCGGCGGCTACGAGAGCGCCATGAGCTACGCGCTCTCGCGAGCCGGGCTGTCCGCTTCCGACGCGTTCGCCGTCGCCCTGTTGTCGCACGGCTATAAATTCGCCTTTTCTTACGCGGCAGGACTTCTCACGATGCTTCTGCTGCCCGTTCCATTACCCGAGTGGCGCGAATGGTTCGCCCGCCGGAAGGAGACCGATCCATGGATCGAATGAACAATGTCGGCGTCTTCGAAAAGACGGCCGCCCGCGCCTGGAACTTCCTGAACGAGGGGAAGTCGTTTTTACCCATTTTCACGATCGGGGTTTTCCTCTTGTTCCATGCGGCGGATTGGCTCGCCCGGCCGAACGAGGCGCTCGTCGGCCTGATCTCGCTGATCATCGTGCTGCCGCTGCTGCTGCTGTACATGTACTTCGATTTTCCTCTTTATTTACGAAACTACTTATGGCTGCCGCTGCTCGTCTACGTGCTGCTGCCGTGGCCGCCGGGGTACCCGGCGTTCGACGTCGGGCTGGCATTGTTCGCGACGGGACTCTTCTTCTTCTTCACTGTCTTCTTCTGGGGCACGTTCTACTACCGAATGCGCATCGGCACGCCGTGGAACAACTTCGCGCGGTTCTGGAAGCTCGTGCTGAAGCATAGCGACTCGACGAGCGGCAACGCGCAGGAGCAGGTCCCGAAGTTTCTCCTGATTCTTGCGTTATGGGAATGGACGTATCGGTGGTTCGGCGAGGCATGGTCGCCGTCGAGCGACGGAATGATGACGTGGGGCTTTATCGGGGGCGTCGGCGTGTACGCGTGGATCTTGCACCGGAACTTGTTCGACTGGAAGCCGAAGGAGTACGACTACTTCACGAAGGACCGGTATCCCGAGCCGACCGAGCCGCTGGCCCGCCGCGTGTACGTGATCGTCATCGACGGGATGCGGAAGGAGCGATTCTTCGAAGCGCGCACGCCGTTCCTGGACAAGCTTCGCCTCGAAGGGACGGAGTATACGCAGATGGAGACGGTGTATCCGGCTCGTACGGTCGTCTGTTTCTCGTCGATGCATACCGGCGCGTACCCGCGCGAGCACGGCATCGCGTCGAACCTCGTCATCCGGTACGGCGTGAAGGTCGAGAGCGTGTTCGACGCGCTGCGGCGCGGCGGCAAGAAAGGCCGTCTGCTCGGCATCGCGCATCTCGTCGACGCATTCGGCGACGACGTAGAGAGCATAACGGCGGTCATGAAGCATGACGAGGCGGACCCGTCGATTCTCGAGCGCGCGCTGAAGGTCGTGCGGGAGCAGGATCCGGACTTCCTGACGGTGCAATTCATCGGCACGGATCAGACGGGACATTCCCGCGGGGTGTTCTACGACGACTATATCGAGAAGATCGAGGCGGTCGACAAGCTGACGGAGACGTTCGTGAAGGAGCTGGAATCCAGCGGCAAGTTGGAAAATGCCGTGATCGTCGTCTGCGCCGATCACGGTCAAGCGGACGGCATCGGCGGCCACGGGCATCTGGACGAAGGGGAACGGTTCGTGCCGTTTTTCGTCTGGGGGCGCGGAGTGGCGCGCGGGCGTCGCATCGAAGCGCGGCATTCGCTCGTATCGTTAGCGTCCACGATTACGCATCTGCTCGGCTGCCCGTTCCCGAGTTCTTCGCATGGTCCGACGCTCGTCGAGACGTTCCGCGACGAACCGTCCGGCGAAGGGGCGTCGAAGCGATGAAGCACATCGTCGTGTTTCTCCCCGCCTATAACGAGGCGGAGTCATTGCCCGACGTGCTGCCGCGCATCCCGCGCGACGCCGTCGCGGGCGCGAAGGTGACCACGCTCGTCGTCGACGACGGCTCGACCGACGCTACGTCTGCCGTCGCGTCCGCTTGCGGCGCCGATCTCGTGCTGCGCCTGCCGCGCAACCGCGGGCTCGGCGCCGCCGTGCGCGAGGGGTTGGCCGAGGCGGCGCGCCTCGGCGCGGACGTAGGCGTCATGATCGACGCCGATAACGAATATCCGCCGGAGTCGATCCCGGCGCTCGTGGCGCCGATTCTTCGCGGCGAAGCGGATTACGTGCTCGGCTCGCGCTTCGCCGGCACGATCCGCGGCATGAAGAGGCATCGACGGCTCGGCAATTATGCGTTCACGTGGCTGCAGCGGGCGCTGCTGGCGGCGGTCGGCCGTCCCGTGACGCTGACCGACGGGCAGTCGGGGATGCGCGCCTTTTCCCGAGAAGCGATGCTCCATGCCGAAATTATCCATGACTACAACTACGCCCAAGTCGTGACGCTCAATCTCGTGCGGAAGGGATTCCGGCTCGCGGAGGTGCCGATCCCGTATCAAGTGCGAACGAAGGGAGAATCGTTCATCAAGCTCCGAGCGTACGCCCGGAAGGTGCTGCCGGCGATCTGGCGCGAGATGCGGCGGAAGGCGGCGCCGCGATGACGCCGCTCCGGGAGCGCCCGTTCTTGTGGGCGGCGGCGTTCGCGGCGCTGCTGTGCGCGCTTCGCCTGGCGTACGCCTCGCCGTATGCTTCCTCATGGGACGCGGTCGACTTCGCGCTCGCGCTCGACCGGTTCGATCTGCTGGCGATGCAGCCGCACTTCCCCGGGTACCCGTTCTTCGTATTGGCGGGCATGGCGCTGCGGCCTTGGTTCGGGGGCGATGCGGTCGCCGCGCTGGCGGGCGTCGGCGCGCTGGCGTACGCGAGCGCCGTCTGGCCGATGTACGCCCTCGCGAGGGCGGCGCTGCCCGCATGGCCCGCGGCCGCGGCGGCGGCGCTGCTGCAGGCGTCCGCCTATGCGGGGCTCGCCGCCGCGCTGCCGATGTCCGAGGCGGCCGCGCTCGGCGCGCTGTGGTGGTTCGGCTATGCGGCGCTCGCCGCCTTCCGGTCGCCGCGCTTCGCGGTGCGCCTGCTGCCGGCCGCGGCGTTCGGCGCGCTGATGGGCATCCGCTTGTCGTACGCCGCGTTCGGGCTGCTGCTCTTGCCGCTGTTCGTCCGGGAATGGCGTTCGAGCCGTCTGCGTGCCTGCGGGTTTCTGCTGGCCGTGGCGGCGGCGCAGCTCGTCTGGGTCGCCGCGCTCGTCGTGACCGAGGGGAGTCTCGGCGGATTTTTGACGCTCGGCGTCGAGTTCGCCCGCGGCCACTTCGCCGAGTGGGGCGGGGCGGCGACGACCGAGACGTCCCCGGCGCTGCCGTCCCGCTTCGCGACGCTCGTCTTCCGGAACTGGCTGTGGATCGGCGTGTGCGGCGGCAGCGTCTGGAGCGCAGTCGCGCTGATTGCGGCCGCCGTCGCCGCGCTCGCGGCCGTCGCCGGCCGACGCGGCCAGGGTCGCGCCTCGTTGCCCGACGCCGCCGCATTGCGCTGGCTCGCCGCCGCTTGCGCCGCGTACTTCCTCTGGGCGCTCTTCGCCCAGAACATCGACAAGCCGCGGCACATCCTGCCGCTCATCGGGCCGGCGCTGTGGCTTCTCGCGCTGGGGCTGCACCGCGCCTGCCGCGGCCGCCGGGCCGTCTTCGCCGCGGCGATGGCCGCCGCGTTGGCGGGGCAGCTGTTCGCCGGTCTGCGGCTGCTGGACGCCGCGCATGCCGAGACGCCGGCGGTCGTCCAGCTGCACCGGTACGCTTCAGAGCGCCTCGAGGCGCCGTTCCAGCTGCTTACGTGGGAGGAGACGCGCGTGCTGGGGTACTTGGGCGCCGCGTATCCGCATAAGCGCGTGTACACGTTCGCGCTTGCGGAGGAGGAGCGGCTCACGCGGCCGGACCGGCGAACGTATGTGACCGGCAAGGTCGTCGAAGGCTTCGCGGCGCAGGGCGTCGACGTCGCGTCTGCGTTCGCGCCCGTGGCCACGTTCGTCTCGAACGCGATCGTCGACCCGGTGTATCACGAAATCACCTTATACGAGTGGAAAGAGGAAGAGAAAGCCCTCCGTCCGACGGATTGACCGTCGTCGACGGGGGCTTTCTTTTTCGTTTTTACACGCCACAATTCCACATCCCCGCGGGTTGGCGAGATGAAATGTTGCGCCGATTGGGTACCGACTCCGCAATTTTCGAGGCACGCCGCTCCTATATTTGGGGAACCGCGCCACAATTCCACATCCCCGCCGGCTGACGAGATGAAATGTTACGCCAATTGGGTATCGGCTCCGCAATTTTCGAGGCAAGCCGCCCCAATATTTGCGGAACCGCGCCACAATTCCACGCAGCAACGACAGGGGCTTGGGAGGACATGGATTTTTCCTTCCCCGGACATGTATTTTTTTCGTTGACAGCCTAATTGAAAGTGATTATCATTACACATGGGGCGGGACTGAAAATCATTCTCACACACGACGACCACTCCTCAACACATCATGAAGGGCGTGGAATGCCATGAAATGTTCTATCCGATCCATGCTGCTCGCGGTTGCGCTGCTTCTGCTCGTCCCGCAGCAGGTCGGCGCTTATTCCTACGGCGACCCGAGCCAAGAGGTCATCGCCGAAGCGATGAAGGAGATGATCGCCAAGCTTCCGTCCGGAGCGCCGGATTGGGCGGCGGTCGGCGAAATTTATAAAGTGCACCGGCCCGAGATCGAGTCGCACTTCGGCGCGTCCGTGGCGTCGACGCTCGAGGCCGACATCAAGGCCGAAGACAAGGAAAGGTTTCTCTCGAATTACAAAGCGCTGCTCGTCCTGAATCTGGCGCGGCGCTTCGAATACGCGAATAAGGACGTGAAAGACTATTCGGCCGCCAAGCTGTTGCTTGCGAAGGCCAAGGGCACTTACGACGTGCTGCAGCCGTACGTCGCAGACGACGCGACGGACGCGGCGGTGCGGACGGCGTTCGAAGAGGCGCTGGCCGCGCTCGGCAACCCCGGGTTGTTCGGCGTCGGCGAACAGCCCGTCGATCCCGAGACGTTCAAGGCGAGGACGGACCTCATCTTGAGCAAGCTGAAGCCGCTTTTCAAGCTGCAGGCGGCCGCGGCGGGGCAGCCGACCGCCGCCGAACCGGCGAAGCCGACTCCGGCCGAGCCTGCCAAGACCGAGGATCCGGCCAAGACGGCGGAGCCCGCCAAGACGGCGGAGCCGATGAAGACGGCTGCCGATGCGCAGAAGCCGGCCGCGTCCGAGCCGAAGGCAGAGGCCGAACCGGCGAAGGAAGAAGCGCCGGCCGCGACGGCGGCGCCGGAGGAGGCGAAGCCGGAGCCGGAGGCAACGCCGACCGAGGCCCAAGCGGAGACGGAGAACGCTCCAGCGGCAGAAGAGGAAGCGGCGCCCGAAACTGCGGAGACGACGGCCGCAGCCGCGGAGCCTGCAGCAGCGGAGCCGGAAGCGGCGGGCCACGCGCCGATGGAACGGCAGAGCCGCACGAACCCGATGGTCAGCGTCGCGGTGATCGGCGCGGTGGCGATCGCCGCCGCGGGCGGCATCGTCTACGCGAAGAAACGGAAGCTATTCTGAGCAATCATCCTATACATAAGTCCAAAGGAGCTAATCATGATGAAGAAAAGTATTGCACTGTTGTTATCCGCATCGCTCGCTTTCGGTTCCGTACCCGCGGCGTTCGCGGCCCAGACGTCGTTCGAAGTGACGACGGACGTGAAGGCGCAAGTCGCGCTGAGCGACGCCTACAAGAGCATTCTCGCGTTGTTCCCGGCCGACGCTTCGGCGCCGCCGGTCGATCTCGCCAAGGTCAAGGCGGAGTACGAAGCGAAGTTCCAGGCCGACGTGAAGGTCGTGAACGCGGAGATCGACACGCTCGTCACGCAGACGCTCGACCTGGCGATCAAGGGCGACCTTAGCGCAGGCCAAGCGAAGCAAGCGATCGACAAGGGCTTGCAATGGTATTTCTACGGCGTTATCACGAACCTCACTCGTTACGAGGCGCTGCCCGCGCTGGAGAAGGGCGACAAGGCGGCCGCGACGGCGGCGCTCGACAAAGCGATCGAGCTGTACGCAAGCGTACTGGAACCGACGGCGCAAAAGCGCGACAACTACTATAAAGACTACGGCGTCATGACGGTCGACACGCTCGCGATCGCAGTGGAAGGGCTGCAGCAAGCGGTGAAAGAAGGCGACGTACTGACGTACAAGATTTACCGCCAAATGTTCGACAAGTCGCTGATCAAGGTGTTCCACCTCGCGGCGATCAAGTACGCGAAGACGGCGCCGACGGCGGCGGAAGCGACCGCGGCGATCGAGATGACGGAAGGGTTCTTCTTCTTCGCGCCGATCTACAACTCGCTCAGCGGCGGCAGCAAGGCGGACGCGGACGCGGTTCGCGCGGCGTTCGGCAGCGGCGACCCGGCGCAGCTGAACGAGGCGGAGGTGAAGCAGCGGTTCGCGGCGATGTTCAACGGCAAGATCGGCGGCTACGCGACTCGCGTGCTGACCGACGAGCTGCCGAACGGCAAGCACGAGGCGGCGATCGAGCACGCGATGGAAGGCAACATGTTCCTCGTCGCGGAAGAAGTATTGATTAAGGAACGTCTCGGAGAAGAAGCGTATGCCGAAGCGCTCGATCATGCGGAGCTATACCTTGCGGCGGTGGAAGCGAACGACCGGGCTGCGGCGAACGCGCATGTCGTCGCCTACCTGAAAATCATCGCGCAGCTGGACGGCGTCGTCTTCGCGGTCGGCTCGAACGAGCTGACGATCGACGGCGAAGCGGTAAAGGTGGACGCTGCCTCCTACGTCAACGCCGAGACGAACCGTACGCTCGTGCCGACGCGCTTCATCTCGGACGCGATCGGCGCGACGGTCGCCTTCGACGAAGCGACGCAAGTCGTGACGCTGACGAAGGGCGAACAGAAGATCGAGCTGAAGCTCGGCTCGGACGAAGTCGTCGTGAACGGAACGGTCGATCCGGCCAAGAAGCTCGACCAGACGGTCGTCACGAAAGACGGGCGCAGCTTCATTCCGCTTCGCGCGGTCGCCGAGCTGTTCGGCAAGAATGTGTTCTACGCGAACGGCGAAGTCGTGATTACGGAATAATTTTCAGGAACATATAGAGGAAGGGGTGGCGATCCATGGATTTTCAAGCGTTCCTCATCACGTTTCGCGAAGCGCTCGAAGCGCTGTTGATTATCGGTGTGATCGTCACCTACTTGACGCGCATCGGCGAGAGCAAATGGAATAAGTGGGTGTGGCTCGGCGTCTTCCTGGCGCTCCTCTCGAGCTACGGCGTCGCGTTGGCGTTCCAAGTGGTGCTGACCGGCTTCGCGGCGATGGCGAGCCATATTTACCTCAAGATCGGCATTCTGCTCGTTTCATCGGCGCTGCTTACGCATATGATCTTGTTCATGGCGAAGCAAGGGCGCGATATGCGCGGGGAAGTGCAATCGAAGGTCGCCGCTATCCTGACGACCGGCAGCGTGATCAACATGCTGGTGCACGCGTACCTGATTACGCTGCGGGAGGGCATCGAGACGGTGTTCTTCTTCGCGGCGATTTCGGGCGGCGACATCGAGCAGGCGATCCGAAGCTGGGGCGCGCTGCTCGGGCTCGTCGTCGCGATCGCCGTCGCGTGGACGTTCTTCCGAGGCGCCCGCAAGGTGCCGCTCGGCAAATTCTTTAAGATTACGGGCGCGTTCCTCGTGCTGATCGCCGCGGGGCTGCTCGTGCAGGGCGTCGGGATCATGCAGGACGTCGGCATGCTCGGCACGCTGTACAAGACGCCGGGCGGACAGATCGGCGCGCTGTACGATCTTACCTGGCTCATGCCGGAGCATCCGCAGGATTACGAGCACTACTTGCGGGATTACGGCGTCGCGCCGTTGATCGACGGGCAGGTCGGCATCTTCTTCAAGGCGTTCCTCGGCTACACGCAAGACCCGTCGGTGGAGGAATTTCTCGCGTATTGGGGATACTACTTCTTGGTATTCGCGTTAATCGTCCGGCAGCGCAAGAAGGAGAGCGCCGCCGTCGAGACGCTCGACAATTCAACCGTGAAGGTGAGCGCATGAAGGTCAAAGTCTGCTGCAAAAACTTGAAGCGCTGCGACGGGAAATCGGCGGTGAAGGCGCTGAAGGGCGAATTCCCCGAGGTGAAGTGGAAGAAGAAAGACTGCCTCGGCCGCTGCGGCGCCTGCAAGAAAGGCGCGATCGCGGAGGTCGGCAAGGGCGAAGCGTTCCTCTGCAAGAAGGACCCCGACACGTTGTACGCCGAGCTGAAGAAGCTGTTGGTCTCGACGAAAACCGGATAGTTTCGGAAAAAACGCGGTCGCCGCTATGGCGATCGCGTTCTTTTTGCCGTTTCTCAACAGGAACGCCGCCGGCGACCCGCTCCGGGTCAGGAGGCGGCATACGATGCGCGCAGGTGACCCGGATCGGGTCGGGGCGAACGATCGGAGCGTACGCGGACCCGAAGCGGGTCAGGAAGCGGCATACGATGCGCGCAGGTGACCCGGAACGGGTCGGGGCGAACGATCGGAGCGTACGCGGACCCGAAGCGGGTCAGGAGGCGGCATACGATGCGCGCAGGTGACCCGGAACGGGTCGGGGCGAACGATCGGAGCGTACGCGGGCCCGAAGCGGGTCAGGAAGCGGCATGCGATGCGCGCAGGTGACCCGGATCGGGTCTGGGCGAACGATCGGAGCGTACGCGGACCCGAAGCGGGTCAGGAGGCGGCGGTACGAAACAGCGACGGTTCCCTGGCGGCAGGGAGAAGGAGTTTAATAAACGTCGAGTACGTTGGTCCATAGACAAACTAAGAAAAGATTTGTTTGACCGAAATCGACTAATCCATTACAATAACGTTTGCTCCAGTGCAAACATTATTGTGAGGTGTTTATATGTTTTCGAATCGTTACGTGAATACGATCCTTCTGTCGAGGGTGCTGCTGCAGCTCGGCATATGGATCCGCAACTTCGCGATATTGCTCTACGTCATGGACGTCACGAATAACGACCCGACCTATGTCTCGCTCATCTCGGTGGCGGAGTTCGGGCCGATCTTCTTGTTCGCGCTTATCGGCGGCACGTTCGCCGATCGTTGGCGGCCGAAGCGGACGATGGTGGGGTGCGACCTGCTGTCCGCCGCGTCGGTCGTGATCGTCCTGGCCGCGCTTGCGTCCGGCGTATGGCAGGCCATCCTGCTCGGCACGTTCGTCTCGGCGAGCTTGTCGCAATTTTCTCAGCCTTCCGCCATGAAAATTTTCAAAACCCAGGTGCCGCCGGAACGACTGCCCGGGGTGATGGCGCTGTTCCAATCGATGGTGGGCATCTTCACGGTCGCCGGTCCGGCGCTCGGCACGGTCGTCTACCAGCAGTACGGCATCGAGACGGCGCTCGCGCTGACGACGATCTTATTCCTGGGCTCCGGCCTCGTACTGACGCGCCTTCCGCGCGACGCGGCATCGCCCGGCCGCCCGTCGTCCGCCGGAAGTATCCGGCAGGAACTCGCGGCGGGCCTCAAGTACGTGCGCAGCCGCCGGGAGCTGACGACGCTCGTCGCGGTGTTCGCGGTATCGGGCTTGGCCGCAGGGCTTACCCAACCGCTTATGGCGTTCGTTCCGATCGACAATCTAGGCTTAGACAAGACGTTCTTGCAGTGGCTGCTCATGGCGAACGGCATCGCGATGCTCCTCGGCGGCGCGATCCTGATGAGCGTCGCGAAGAAGTTCCCCCCTCAGCTGCTGCTGACGTTCGGCTTAACGCTCGGCGCGCTGTGCACGGCCGGCACGGGCTTCTCCGTCTCCGTCGGCTTGACGCTCGCCTTGCAGGCGTGCGCCGGGTTCGGCGCTCCGTTCATCCACGCGAGCGTGCAGACGCTCCTGATGCGGTACGCGGAGGCGGGCTTCGTCGGCCGAGTCAGCGGCGTCGTGTCGCCGGTCTTTTCCGGCATGATGGTCGTCGGCATGGGCATCGCGGGACCGCTCAAGACCGCGACGACGCTGCCGACGGCGTTCGCCGCGGGCGGCGCGCTGTTCTTGGTCGGCGCGGCGCTGCTGCTGCCGCTCCTCCGCGCCGGCCGCCGCCCCGGAGCCGCCGCGCAGGCATAACCACGGCGTTTTGCTAGGGGGCGGCGGTCTGGTACAATGGTAGCGAGTCTGTCATGCGAAAGGAACGAAACCTTTTCCCCAATGAAAACGGTCTTAGCTACCCTGAATGCGAAGTACATTCATATGTCACTTGCCCTGCGGTATTTGAAAGCTTATAGCGAGAAGGAGTTCGACATCGAGCTCGCGGAATATACGATCAAGGATCCGGCCATGAACGTGGTGACCGATTTGTTTCGGCGCGCCCCCGACGTGGTCGGGTTTTCGTGTTATATCTGGAATATCGAAGAGACGATCGGCATTATCCGGATGCTGAAGAAGATTCGTCCCGACGTGCGCGTCGTGCTCGGCGGGCCCGAGGTGTCTTACGACACGGAATATTGGATGGAGCGGTTGCCGGAGGTCGACTTCATCGTCATGGGCGAAGGCGAGGAGACGCTGCACCATCTGCTGACGGAGCTGCGGGACGGGACGGAGAAGTTCCACTTCGTGTTCGGCATCGCCTATCGCGGGCGGGACGGGGCGGTCGTCTTGAATCCGGGACGGCCGAAGGCGTCTTTGGACGACTTGCCGTCGCCGCATTATTTCGCGGACGACGTACCGCAGCTGCCGACGCGGGTCGTGTACTTCGAGACGTCGCGCGGCTGCCCGTTTTCGTGCCAGTTCTGCTTGTCGTCGATCGAGGTCGGCGTGCGGTACTTCGACATCGAGCGGACGAAGCGGGATTTGCTGCATTTGATCCGGTCGGGGGCGAAGCTGATCAAGTTCGTCGACCGGACGTTCAATATTAAGCGCGATTACGCGTTGGACATTTTCCAATTCCTGATCGACAACCACGGCGGGTCATGCGTGTTCCAATTCGAGATTACGGCGGACATTATGCGGCCGGAGGTCATCGCCTTCCTGAGCGAGCATGCGCCCCCGGGCGTGTTCCGCTTCGAGATCGGCGTGCAGTCGACGAACGAGGAGACGAACGAAATCATTCAGCGCCGGCAGAACTTCGTCAAGCTGTCGCGCACGGTGACGATGATTAAGGAGAGCGGCAAGATCGACCAGCACTTGGATTTGATCGCGGGACTGCCGGAGGAAAATTACGAGTCGTTCCGGAAGACGTTCAACGACGTGTTCGCGCTGGGGCCGGAGGAGCTGCAACTCGGTTTCTTGAAAATGCTCCGCGGCACCGGCGTCCGCGCCCGCGCCGCCGATTACGGCTACGTCTATATGGATCATGCGCCGTACGAGATTCTCGGCAACGACGTATTGCCGTTCGCCGATATCGTGCGCATCAAGCAGGCCGAGGACGTGCTCGAAAAATATTGGAACGCGCATCGAACGGACGCGTCCGTGCGGTATTTGATCGACGAGGCGTTCCCGTCGGCGTGGGACTTCTTCCAAGGCTTCGGCGCGTATTGGGAGTCTCGGGGTTGGGAGCGTATCGGGCATCAGCTCGAGGATCTGTTCTCGCGTCTGCGCGAGTTCGTCGCGATGGAGGCGGCCGCCGCGCTGCCCGTGGCGGAGGGACTGATGAAGCTGGACTTCTTCCGTCAGCACAAGTACCGCCCGCGCAAGCTGTGGTGGGACATGGCGTTGTCGCCGGACGAGCATGCGTCCTGGATGCGACGGCTGATCGAGCGGCCGGAGGACGCCGGCGAGGCGTTCGCCGCGCTGCGATTGTCGGAGCGCGAGCTGCATAAGCAGGTCATGATCGACCGGGTGCCGTTCGATCTGGCCGCGTATCTCGCGGACGGCCTCGTGCGGGTCGGCCCGGGAACCGAATCGCTGCTGATCGCGCGGTTCTCCGCCGAAGCCGAACGCCGCGCAGAAATATATGCTCTCCCGCTGTCCGCAGCCGCCGTTATGTAACGGCGGTTTTTTCGCGCTTTTCAACGCTGCGCCAATTTCTTATCGTCAGGCGAATCCGCGCTATGGTAACATCGACATCATTACGCGACCTCCTCGCGGAGGCGCCGCCGAAGGAAAAAAGGAGGGACGGGGAGTATGAAGGTCATCATTATCGAGGATGAGGCGGATATCTTATGCGGAATGAAAGAGGCCGTCTCCCAATTGGGCGACCGGATCGAGCTCGTCTTTGCGGTGACGCAGGCGGAGGCGGCGTTAGAGCTGATCGAGCTGCACCGGCCGGAGATCGTCGTCACGGACATCGTATTACCCCAGATGACCGGTCTGGATTTGATGGAGCAAATTTCGGCGAAAGACTATCATCCTAAGATCATTGTCGTCAGCGGATACAGCAATTTTACGTATGCGCAGCGCAGCATGAAGTTGGGGGCCATCGATTACATGCTGAAGCCGTTCGCCCGGGAGGAATTTATTCAGAAAATCGGCAGCGTTGTGGAGATGGTTCTGGAGGAGAAGGAAATCGGGAAGGCGCTGCAGTACGCCGACTCGAACGCCATGCTGGGGACGAAGGCGCTGCGCGACAAATATCTTCTGGGGCTGTGCATGAATCCGGTACCGCTCCATGAGCACACCGTTCACCGGTTGAAGTTTTTCGATCTGGAATGGCTGGCGGGAGGCGCCTTCTCCGTCATTGCGTTGGACCGGGCGGAAGACGACAAGCGCCCGCTTCCGGAGAAGGAGAAGGACCTGCAGCTCTTTGCCATCGGCAACATCGTGGAGGATTTGTTAGGCGACTATTCGCCTTCCGTCGTGTTCCGCAATGTTCGAAACCAGTGGATTATCGTCACGGGCTGCGAAGATCTATTAGCCATGACCGAAGCGATCGGCTCCAATCTCATCGCGTACCAACGTCTGAAGGTCAGCATCGGGGTCAGCTTGCGGATGAATTCCTTCCAAGCCGTAGCCAAGGCTTACGAGCAAGCCGTACAAGCCCTAAGGCTCTCTCATCTGGATAAACAAGGGCAGCGCGTATTTTATTCGGAGATCGAAGCGTTGGGGCTGGGGGAGCGTCCGCAGAACGACTACGATCAAATCGCGGAATATATTTATTTGGACCAAGGCGAACGCATACGCGCGGCGGTGACCGCGGTGGTGAACGGCTTCGTCGTGGCGGCCGGAGCAAATCAACGACAAGAGCTGACGCAGCGATGCATCGAATGGATCGTGCACGTCCATTCCTTGCTCGCCGACAAGCTGAAGATTGCGTTGAAGCAAATTTCGATCCAGCTCTGGGTCGATCTGGACGCATGCGAATCTATCGAGGCGCTCAGAGCGCACATGATCGGTTACTTCGGGCAGTTGACCGAGCAGATCGCCGCCGCGCCCATGAATCCGATCATCGTGAAGGCGCTTCAACGCATCCAATCGGGATATTCGCAAAACATCACGCTACAGAGCATCGCCTCCGAGCTGGCTACGCATCCCGTATGGTTAAGTCAACTGTTCAAACGGGAAACGAAGCAAACCTTCTCGGATTACTTGACGGGGATTCGAATGGAGGAGGCCAAGCGGCTTTTGCGCGAGTCGAACCTGAAAGTATACGAAATCTCCGAGGCCGTCGGCTATACGGATTTGCAGCATTTCGGACAACTCTTCAAGAAGCGCGTAGGGCAAACGCCGAAGGAGTTTCGAGCCGGGAAATGAGAAAAGGACGATTTCTCCTCGATTCTACGTTGTTCCGCAAACTCTTCCTGCTTTTAATCGTCACGTTCTACATTCCGTTGGTTATCGTCGGGTATTGGACCTTTAGCCTATCCAGCGGACAAATCGAAACCATGTCGGCCTCGTTCCTAGCCGACAATCTGAGTTATAACGAGAATCGAATTCAGGAAATATTCGAAGAAGTCGAACAGCACTCCGTGCAAATCTACACTTCCGAGAAGCTTCAGGAATTGCTGCTTTCGACGAAGTCGGGCGGGGTGGAAGACTTCGAATACATCGGCGAGATCGGACCGATCCTCTATGAACTATCGAATGTAAACGGATATTATGTAAGCGTCTACCCTGCGGACGCCGAAAGATTTCGGAATTATGACCTGCTGAAGGCGAATTCGCCGTCGGCGGACAACGGATGGATGGAGAGAGCCTTGACCTACGAAGGTTCGGGGTTTTGGCTGAACGAAACCCGCACCGTCTTTTCGGAGCTTCGGTCCGATTTCTATTTCATTCGTCCGATTCGATCGTTGAACCTTCCCTTCGACGTGATCGGGGTGATGTCGATTCGGGTACCGAGCCGGCAAATCGCGGATCGCATTCTCGTCCTGGATCGTTATCCGAACCATCAGGTCAGTCTGTTCGACAGTCAAAACAACGACCTGTTACACCCGGATCGGGCTGAGGCGGACCAGGTCGATTGGACGGAGGATATCTTGTCGTCGGGACGGAAGGAGTTTCGGGTCGTGACGGGCGGAGATGAAGCGTATTACGCGGCTTCGATCGGGATCGGGAATAACGATTGGAAGATGACCGCGACGATCCCGCTGTCGGACGTCAGGGGACCGATTCACCAGCTCAGGCAGTCGATCTGGATCATCGTGGCAGGCAGCTTGCTATTGATCGGCGTCCTCCTCGTTTTCATCACAAACAGCTTTACCGTACCGATTCGGGTTCTGGTGGGCCATATGAAGAAATTAAATCTCGGGATCTTGGAGTATTGTCAGTCGTTCGTCACCCGAAGGGATGAGATCGGGCAGCTTGTAGCCGGCTACAACGGGATGATTCGAGGCATGCAGGAGCTGTTGGAGCAGACCAAGGCGTCGGAAGGCATGAAGCGGAGGTTGGAAATCCAGATGCTCATGCACCAAATCAACCCTCACCTGCTTTACAACACGTTGGACTCCATTAAGTGGAAGGCGGAGGTCGCCGGAGAACGTTCGATCGCGGAAATGGCGACCCTGCTGGCGAACCTGCTGCGCTTCAGCCTGAACGACGGCGATGAAATTACGACCGTGGAGCGCGAGGTCGAACAGGTGAAGTGTTATTTGACTATCGAGCAGCTTCGGAATAACGGGGGCTTCCATTCGATGTTTCATGTGCAGCCCGACCTCTGGAGCTTACCGTACATGAAGCTTTCCATTCAGCCGATCGTGGAAAATTGCGTAAAGCACGGCATGAAG
The DNA here is from genome assembly GCF_031177825.1 of Paenibacillus sp. GTDB lineage: Bacteria > Bacillota > Bacilli > Paenibacillales > YIM-B00363 > Paenibacillus_AE. Next base: position 218,774 of record NZ_JAPSKE010000003.1, read on the forward strand.
AAGATGGAGCGCGGGCAAGGGAAAATCATGATCTCGATGTATTCGGAAGACGGCGACGTCTACTGCCGCGTGGAGGACAACGGTCCCGGCTGCAGCGACGACGAGCTGGAGGCGTTGCGGCGGATGGACGTCGATCCTTCCGTCCGGCAGCTGGGCGGAATCGGCTTAAGCAATGTATCCAAGCGATTGAAGGCGCACTTCGGTCCCGAGTACGGGCTTGCCTTTGAACGGAACGAAAGCGGCGGTCTCCGCGTAACGATCCGCCAACCGATACAGTAACATTCCCCTATGTTTCCGATATGGATACCCTGTTCAACGACGGCGTTGGGCGGGGTATTCTTTACTCATAGGGAGGTTACGCGCGATGACTCGACGATTCCGGCTGATGTGGAACTACCGCTATTTGTACCTCATGCTGCTGCCCGGTCTTGTGTATTATGCGATTTACAAATATGCGCCGATGTACGGTACGCTGATCGCTTTCAAGGATTTCAATATGATGCTGGGCATTATCGACAGCCCTTGGGCCGATCCTTGGTATAAGCACTTTAAGTATTTTTACGATTCGCCGTATTTCGAAAGCATTCTAATGAATACGCTTCTCATTTCCGTTTACAAGATGGTGTGGGGCATCGCCCCGGGGATTCTCTTCGCCATCCTGTTGAACGAGGTCCGCAATCAGGCCTTCAAGCGGGTCGTGCAGACGATCACGTATTTGCCTCACTTCCTGTCCTGGGTCATTATTTACGGCATCTTGCTCATCTTCTTGTCGGAGTCGACGGGGCTGGTCAATGCATGGCTGAAGGACAACGGGGGGCAAGCGATTCCGTTCCTCACGTCCACCGACTGGTTCCGGAGTCTGTTGGTCGGTTCGGAAATCTGGAAGGAGTTCGGCTGGAACGCGATCATTTACTTAGCCGCCATCGCGGGAATCGATCCTTCGTTGTACGAAGCGGCGCGCGTCGACGGCGCCGGCCGGCTGCGCAACATCTGGCACATCACGCTGCCGGGCATTCGGAACGTGATTATCCTGCTGCTGATCATTAAGCTGGGACACATCTTGGAGGCCGGATTCGATCAGATCTATATCATGTATAACGTACAAGTGTACGCCGTCGCGGACATTCTCGATACGTACGTGTTCCGGACCGGGATCGAGCAGTTGAATTTCAGCTTGGCCGCATCCATCGGATTGTTTAAATCGGTGATCGGGCTCGGCTTGGTGCTCGTCGCCAACAAGATCGCGCAGAGATGGGGAGAGGGCATATGGTAACCGACGCGAAGGAAAAGGCCTACATGACGATCGTCTACGCGATTCTTACGCTCCTCGCCCTCTGCGTCGTCTTCCCGATCTTATATGTCGTCTCGGTCTCGCTGACCCCTTATTCGGAGGTGCTGAAGAACGGCGGGTTCGCCATCTTCCCGACCAAGATCAACTTCGAGACGTACCGCACCTTCCTGCAGGACAGCACGATTCCGAGAGCGTATCAGGTGACGCTGTTCATCACGGTCGTCGGTACGCTGGTGAACTTGATCGTAACGTCGCTTATGGCATATCCGCTCAGCAAGAAGAACATGCCGCTGCGCAATCCGATCCTGATGCTTGTCGTGTTTACGATGCTGTTCAGCGGGGGCACGATCCCGACGTACCTCATCGTGAAGGAGACCGGGCTGATCAATTCGGTGTGGGCGATGATCATTCCAAGCACGGTGGCGACGTTTTACTTGTTGATCATGAAGACGTTTTTCGAAAATTTACCGGAGAGCCTGGACGAAGCGGCCAAAATCGACGGCGCGAGCGAGCTTCGGATTCTGTGGCAAATCGTGCTTCCGCTGTCCATGCCGATTATGGCGACCGTCGGTTTGTTTTACGCCGTCGGGCATTGGAACGAATTTTTCGCGGCGATCATCTACGTCTCCGACAACGCTAAGCATCCGCTTCAGGTTATCCTCCGGGGTATGTTGAACCAGACGGAGCTGCCGGAGCTCGACTTCGAACGCATCGTTCCGACGGAGTCGCTGCAGATGGCCGCGGTCGTATTATCCACGCTGCCGATCATCGTTGTTTATCCTTTTATCCAAAAATATTTCACTCAGGGCGCTCTGCTCGGGTCGGTAAAAGGTTAACATACTCATATCCATGGAGAGGGGTTAGTAAAGATGAAGAAAAGAACGGCAGGCATCATGACGCTTACGCTCTTGACGACGATGCTGCTCGCGGCTTGCGGCGGCGGCTCGTCGGGGACGGGAGAGGAACCGACTTCGGAGCAGCAGCCGCCGGCGAAGTCCGGCGAGACGTCGAAGGAGGAGAGCGAAGCGACGAAAGAGCCGATGGTCATTAACCTGTTCCGCGAAGGCCCGGCGCTGCCGGCGCCGGATCAAGACATTATTCTCCCCGAGTTAAATAAAGCGCTTCATATGGATTTGAAGTATAATACGGCGCCGACGGAATACGCGCAGCAATTGAACGTGAAGATCGCCGGGGGAACCCCGCCCGACGTGTTCGGCGTCAACAAGGTGCAGATGGAGCAGTTCGCGAAGCAAGGGATGCTGCTGGACTTAACTCCTTACCTGAAGGACATGAACCATCTGACGCCGGAGAACGGGTTCACGGAGTCGCACATGAAGAAGGGCGTCGTGGACGGGAAGCAGTACGCGATTCCGTATCGTCCTTTGATTCCGGTGCAGACGACGTATTGGGTCAGGCAGGACTGGCTGGATCAACTCGGATTGGAGAAGCCGACGACGCTTGACGAATTGAAAGCGGTTGCGAAGGCGTTCGTCGAACGGGATCCGGACGGCAACGGCAAGCACGATACGCTCGGCATCACCGGCAACGGCTTTAACGGCACGCTCAGCCCGATCTTCGCCGCATTCGGCGTGGCGGCGCCCGGACAAATGATGATTCGCGACAATCAGGTCGTCTATTCGACGGCGCTGCCGGAGACCGCGCAGGCGGTGGAGTTTATTAAGGGAATGATCGAGGAGAAGCTGATCGATCCGGAATTTTTGACCAACAACGGTCTGATGCACCAAGAGAAAGCGTTCAAGGGGCAAGCGGGCATCGTGTATGCGCACTGGGCTCATATCAAGCGCCCGGATATGGTGGAGAAGATGAACGCGATTAATCCCGACCAGGTATGGACGCAATTGGATGCGATGACCGGACCGGGCGGGAAGTTTGCGGACTTCTACGACGAGGGCGGGACGAACCTGCGCTTGGTGATTCCGAAATCGCTGGAAAGCCAACCGGAGAAGGTCGCGAAAGTGCTGGAGTACATTAATTACGTCTCCGGCGGCGAAGGCCAGACTCTTGTAAACTATGGCATTCAAGACCGGAATTATAAGGTCGTCGACGGCAAAATCGATATTATTGAGGAAATGGTTACGGAGATGGGCCATGCGAGCATCCACCAAATTACAGGACGCATCGAAATGGAATATTTGCGGACGAAATTCGGGGATTTGGAGCCGTACTTCGCGTTTACGAACCAGCTGCCTTATATTAGCGTTTACACGAATTTCGCGTCGACGCCGGAAGGGGTCAATCCGGCGGATAAGTCGAAGTTCGAGGAAGAAGAAATGATTAAATTTATTCACGGGAAACGCCCGATCGCGGAGATGGATGCGTTCCTCCAGACGTTGAAGGACACGTTCCAGCTCGATAAGTATATCTCGGAAGCGGATAAAGCGTTGAAGGATCTTGGGTTCATTAAATAAAGGAGGCGATCTTGAATGGCGGCGTTGACTTTCCAACGCGACATCGACATCGCCGCCGAGTACGACGTCGTCGTATTCGGCGGCGGCTCCGCCGGTTGCATGGCGGCGATTCAGTCGGGCAGAGCCGGGGCGAAGACCGCTTTGATCGAGAAGAACGGCATCCTTGGAGGAACGACCGTCGTCGCATCCGTCAATTTCCCCGGTCTGTTTCACGCCTGGGGCAAGCAAGTGATCGCCGGGATCGGTTGGGAGATCGTCGAGGAGACGGCCCGCCGCGGCGGCGCCGTCCTGCCCGACTTCTCCGTTCCTTACGGTCATCGGCATTGGGAGCATCAAATTCTCGTGAATCGGTTTTTGTACAGCGCGATTCTAGACGAAACTTGCGCGGCGGCGGGGGTCGACTTGAGGTTCCACGAGATGCCGGCTGCGCTGGAGATCGCGGACGATCGCGTGCTGATCGCGATCGCCGGGAAGACGGGTCTAAGCTTCATTCGCGCGAAGCAAGTCATCGATGCGACCGGCGATGCCAATATCGCCCATTTGATGGGGTACGCGCTGGAGAGCGAGAAGCATCCTCAGCCCGGAACGCTGATCTACGAGCTGTCCGGGTATCGGTGGGAGGATGTCGATCAAGAGCGGCTGCTACGGCTGTACGAGGAAGCGCTGGCGGAAGGCGCGCTGCTTCGGACGGATCACACGAGCGCGAGCGGCACGATTCCGTTCCTGAAGGAGCTGCGCGCCGGCGGCGGCAACTTCATGCATGTGACCGGGATCGACGGAGCCGATTCGGCTTCTCGTTCGAAGGCCGAAGTGCAGGCTCGGCAAGCGTTGATGCGGATCTACCGCTTCTTGCGGCGCGTGCCCGGGTGCGAGAGGCTGCAGGTCGGCTATGTAGCCAACGAGTGCGGCATCCGGGAGACGAGGCGGATCGTGGGGGAACGCAGGATCACGCATAAGGATTATGTAAGCGGGCAGGTTTGGCAGGATGCCGTCTGTTACAGCTTCTATCCGATCGACGTGCATCGCCATGGCGACAACACGACGGATATTCGGCCCTTGTCCGAAGGCGTCTATCCGACGATCCCGTTATCCGCGCTTATTCCGAGAGGCAGCGATCGTCTGCTTGCGGCCGGCCGTTGCATCTCCGGCGATCAGGAGGCTAGCTCGGCCTATCGCGTCCAGGCTTCTTGCATGGCCACCGGCCAGGCGGCGGGCGCCGCCGCCGCGCTTGCGGCGCAAGGGGACGTGTCCGTCCGCCGGATCGATGCAGCAGCGGTGCGCGCGCTGCTCGAGCGGCACGGCGCGATCGTCCCGCGTCCGGCTCCGGATCCGTCAAGGTAACTTATACGCAAAGAAATCGCCGCATCCTCCCAGATCATGGAGTGTGCGGCGATTTCCGTCATTCGGATGAAATTCGGGTTTACCCCGGCACTTGGCCGACCAGCAGCATCTCGCGTTCCCAGTGGCGGTGCTGCGCCATGGCATCCGCGAATGCGGTGCCGAAAGCGGCAAGATCCGTTGCGTTGCGGACGGAGATCGTTCCCATCTCGTTGAACAGCTGCCCTTGGGTGTCGATTCCGGCCAGCGTCGTTCCGACGATCTGGGAGGCCGCCAGCAGATCGACGCCTTCGTTGGACGCGCCGACGGTCTTGGCATGCTTGAAAGCTTCGTTTACGAAGTGGAGCGCGTCGCCATAGCCTTGTAGGGCGTCGACGCTTTCCCGACCGCCCGGAATGTAGACGGCATCATAGTAGACGGAGGCGGTATTCAAGAAATGCTTGTTCGTTTCGATCTGCGGACCTTCCGCGCTCGTATACATCCCCAATCGCTTGGCGACGACGTCCGCTCTCACGCCTGCGTCGTTCAACGCATTGAGCATCTGCGTCACTTCGTTATGGCTGAACCCATGATCGAGCACGATCGCCGCCTTACGGGTCCGCGCCGTCTTCACGGTGTTTATCTGGCTTAACGCGGGAGAAGATGCCGTAGTCTGCGCCTGCTCCGGGGACGCAGCGGGCGGCGTCGCCCCGACCCCCTCGGCGATCTTCACCGCCAGGCCGTTGTCTACCCGGTTGAACATGTCGACGACGCGTTGCCGGATCTCCTTGCTCATCACGCTGCCCACCTCGAAATGGAATGCCTTGACGATATGTTCCTGCTCGATCGCCGACATGCTGTTCCAGAACAGTCTGGCTTGGCTGAAATGGTCGTTGAAGCTTTCGCTGCGCGCACGAACCTTTTTGCCCTCCACCTTTTCCGCGTAGTGCTTGTACCCGTCAGGTGCCGGGAATGGCGAGTTCCCCTGTATCGAGTTCGGCGAATAACTGGTAACGCCCCGGTCGATCGTCATGCGATGATATCCGTCGCGTTGATTGTTGTGTACTGGCGCCACCGGCCGGTTGATCGGAATCTCGTGGAAGTTCGGGCCGCCCAGTCGGATTAATTGCGTATCCGTATAAGAAAATAACCGTCCCTGGAGCAGCGGATCGTTCGTGAAGTCGATGCCGGGCACGACATGCCCAGGGTGGAACGCCACTTGCTCGGTTTCGGCGAAGAAGTTCTCCACATTGCGATTCAAGGTCATCTTGCCGACCTTCACTACAGGAATCGTCTCTTCGGGCCAAATCTTGGTCGGGTCCAAAATGTCGAAGTCGAACTTGAATTCGTCAGCCTCGTCCAAGAATTGCATGCCGAGCTCGAATTCGGGGAAATCCCCCATGTTGACGGCATCGTACAGGTCGCGGCGATGCACGTCCGGATCCTTCCCGGCCAGCTTCTGCGCCTCGTCCCAGACGAGTGAATGTACGCCGAGCATGGGCTTCCAATGGAATTTCACGAAGGTGGCTTTCCCTTGCGCATTGACGAGTCGGAACGTGTGGACCCCGAAGCCCTCCATCATCCGGAAGCTTCTCGGGATGCCCCGGTCCGAGAGGAGCCACATGATCATATGAGCGGTTTCCGTATTGCTCACGACGAAATCCCAAAACGTATCATGCGCCGCGGAGGCCTGCGGAATTTCATTATGCGGCTCCGGCTTGATGGAATGCACCATATCCGGGAATTTGATGGCGTCTTGAATGAAGAATACAGGCATATTGTTGGCGACGAGGTCGTAGTTGCCTTCTTCGGTGTAAAACTTGGTGGAAAACCCTCGAACGTCCCGCACTGTATCGGCCGAACCGCGAGAGCCGACGACCGTCGAAAACCTGACGAAGACGGGAGTTCGCGTCGAAGGATCTTGCAGGAACTTAGCCGAGGTATATTCCGTCAGGGGCTTGTATACCTGGAAGACGCCGTGCACGCCGAAGCCGCGGGCGTGGACGACGCGCTCGGGAATCCGCTCATGGTCGAAGTGCGTCATTTTCTCGCGAAAGTGGAAATCCTCCATCAAGGTCGGACCGCGTCCGCCGGCTTTCAAAGAATCATTCGTATCGGTCACCTTGACCCCTTGATTCGTCGTCAGCGGTTGATTCGTATGATCAACCGTATACTCGTTCAACTGATCCTGCTTTGCCGTTTCGCTAGGCGGGCGATTCTGTTCCAACATGAAACCTCCTGACATTTACCTACTTACCCCTTTTATACCCCGCGCAAGCCTGGAGTAAACTTTCGTTTATTGCTCCCTCCTTGGCATAGAGAGCGCAAGGAGGGAGCAGATCGTCGCGGGGAGCGCGTCGCGGAAGAGATATGGCAGGGCAAAATAAAAGCCCTCCCGGTTCCCGGGAGGGCGATGTTGCTTACGGCTGAGGCACGTAGCTGCGGAGCACAGTGACGGCGCCGGTAAGCGTATATGCGCCGAGGTTGGCCGGGAGGAGGAAGCAGTCGCCCGGCTTCAAGGCCGCCGTCTCGCCGTCGGCCCAGCGGATGGCGCCTTCGCCTTCGCAGGCGATCAGAATCTGAAAGCTTGCCGCGGACGTGGACAGCGCCCACTCGCCGCCGACCCGGCCCTTCTCCACCGTGAAGTAAGGGGAGGCGGCGAGCGGCAGCCACGCGTTGTCTTGCGCGAGCTCGGTCTTGCCGTACGAGGCGCCGGCGCCGTCGTACGCGATGACGTTCAGCGAATCCTCGATATGGAGCTCGCGCGGCTTGCCGTCCAGTCCCGGACGGTTATAGTCGTACAGGCGGTAGGTCGTGTCGGAGTTCTGCTGAATCTCCGCCACGAGGACGCCCGCCCCGAGCGCATGCACGGTTCCCGCAGGAATGTAGAACGTGTCGCCCGGCTTCGCCTCCACCTCGTGCAGGCAATCCATGATTCGGTCCTCCGCGATCGCCTTCGCGAGCGACTCCCGGTCGACGCCGTCCTTCATCCCGTAAATGATTTTCGCTCCCGGCTTCGCGTCGAGCACGTACCACATCTCCGTCTTGCCCAGCTCGCCCGCGCCGAGGCGCTCGTACTCGTCGTTCGGATGCACTTGCACCGACAGGTCGTCGCTGCAGTCGAGCAGCTTGATCAGCAGCGGGAAGCGCCCCGTCTTCGCCGACACCCCGCGCGTTCCGAGCCACTCCGCGCCGAACCGCTCGCGAAGCTCGTCGAGACGTACGCCCGCAAGCGGACCGTCCGCGACTAGAGTCGTGCCGTTCGGGTGCTCCCCGATCATCCAGCCTTCGCCGATATTGCCCGGCGGCAGGTCGAAGCCGAATCGCTCCAACTCCCGCGCGCCCCAGACGCGTTCCTTAAATTCCGGTACAAACTTCAATGGATATGGCGTTACCACGAAATCATCTCCCCTATCTCCCCTATAAGTGCGAATGCTTTAGTTCCGTTTCTCCACGGCCACCACGTACGGCGGCGCGCTGCGTTGATTGACGAACCGATACGTCATCGCCTGAAACCGCTCCTGCGGAACGCCCGCCGCCCATGCCTCGACGGCGCCGGCCTCCTCGGCGCCGCCCGCGTGGCCCGGGTACACGACGGCGCATAGGACGCCGCCGGGCCGCAGCGACGCGAGCCCCGCGTCCAGCGCCTGCAGCGTCGACGCGGGCGTCGTCACGACGCTGTGATCGCCGCCGGGCAGGTAGCCGAGGTTGAACAGGACGGCGGCGACGCGGCCGTGCGCTTCGGCGGGCAGCGCCTCGGCCAGCTCCGCGTGGTCGCGCAGCAGCAGCGAGCACCGCGAAGCCGGCACGCCGGCCGCCGCCAACCGCTCGCGGGTGTTCGCCAGCGCGGCCTCCTGCACGTCGAACGCGATTACGCGCCCGCCGTCGCCCACGAGGCCCGCCAGAAACAGCGTGTCGTGCCCGTTGCCCATCGTCGCGTCGACCGCGATGTCCCCGGGCCGCACGCGCTCCCGAACCAAGGCGTGAGCGAACGACAGGATCGAAAGAAAGCCCACTCCGCGCTTACCCCCTGATCCCCGCGGCCGCGGGCCGCCACAGCTTGCCCTGCCACGTATCGCGCCGGACGAGCTCGGCGTCGATCGCGTTCAGCACTTCCCACTTGCGCAGGCTCCACATCGGCCCGATCAGCAGGTCGCGCGGCGCGTCGCCGGTCACCCGGTGCACGATCATCTCCGGCGGCAGACGCTCGAGCGTATCGACGACGAGGCCGACGTACTCGTCCCGTTCGAGGAAACGCAGCAGCCCGGCCTCGTACTGCTTCACCATCGGCGTCTTGCGCATGAGGTGAAGCAGATGGATCTTAATCCCCTGTACGTCCATGCGGGCGACCGCCTCGCCAGTCTCGAGCATCATCTCGTGCGTCTCCTGCGGCAAGCCGTAAATAACGTGCGCGCACACGCGAATGCCGCGGGCGCGCAGCTTCTCCACCGCGCGCGAATACGTCTCGGTGTCGTGCGCCCGATTGATGAGCGTCGACGTCGACTCGTGCACCGTCTGCAGCCCCATCTCGAGCCACAAGTACGTCCGCTCGTTCAGCTCCGCCAAGTAGTCGATGACGTCGTCCGGCAAGCAGTCCGGGCGCGTCGCGATCGACAGCCCCACGACCCCCGGCAGCTCGAGGATCGCTTCGTAGTACTCGCGCAGCTCGCTCACCGGCGCGTACGTATTCGTGTACGCCTGGAAGTAGCCGATATACTTCGCGTTCGGCCACTTCGCGTGCTGGCGGTCGCGCACCTTCTCGAACTGCACGACGAGGTCGTCGCGCCGGCTGCCGGCGAAGTCGCCGGATCCGCGGGCGCTGCAGAACGTACAGCCGCCCGTAGCGATGGTGCCGTCCCGGTTCGGGCACGTGAAGCCGGCGTCGAGCATCACCTTGAATACCTTCTCGCCGAACTGCTCCCGCATTTCGGTATTCCATGTATGAAACCGCTTGTCCCCCCAGAGAAGAGGGGCGTCGCTCAAGCGCGTCATTCGAAACCATCTCGATTCGTAAAAAAAATTTTGCGTCCTTCTATTGTACCGCAATTGAGCGAAGGAGGAAACTGGACCGAAATCGGCCGGGGAAAGATCGACAGTGCGTATTTTCCGACCAGAATCCCTTTAAAAACCGTACGTTTCGAGAGTGAATCGCCAAGATAATACGGAGTCGAGACAAGCCCGTTTTCCACTGGAGACAGCGCTTTCAACTTGACATATCTAACATATTATGTTATATTACAAGTGTGTCGCAGCAAGGAAAATCCTTGTATCACTGCCGTGTTGTTTGGGGTTTGTGCGGGAAGGGCACACTGATCTTACCTTCCGAAAATTTGCATAGACGAGGTGATCGACATGGCGCACGAAGTAGCGGTTCCTCATGGCGAGGAGAAGATCGTGGTCGAGTTGACGGTGAAGGAAGCGATCGCGCTCACGGGCATCAAGTTCAACGAACAGCCGGAGCTCCTCCCGAGCGCTCGCAAGAAGCTGAAAGAAACCGTCGAGAGCAAGATGCTGAAGCAATAGTCGAACTAGCGAATGCACGCATATCGAAGAGCTTTCCCGCGGGGCGGGAGGGCTCTTTTTCGTGAGGACGACTTGCGTCGCAATGGCGCTTTACAAGCCCGCCCCGAATTGGGCACAATAGGGGAAGCGCATTGACGCATGGCATGAAAGTAAAGGGGAACGACACAGAATGACGCGTTTACGTAGAAGAACCGGAACGAAAGAACTGCTGCAGACGTTGGAAGAACGCGTCGTCCTGCAGCCGAAGCAATACAAGGGGCGTTGGATCGAGGTGTTCGGCAACGACCGCCCGATTCACGTGGAGCTCGGCATGGGCAAGGGCCGGTTCATCAGCCTGATGAGCCTGCAGCATCCCGAATGGAATTTCATCGGGATCGATATGTACGACGAGCTGATCCGCAAGGGCAGCGAGAAAGCCGAGGAGACGCGCGAAGCGTGGTCGGCGGAGCATGGCGGCGCGGAGGCGCCGAACAACCTCAGGCTGGCGCTCGGCAATATCGAAGGGATCGAGGAGATGTTCGCGCCGAACGAGATCGAGCGCATCTACCTCAACTTCAGCGACCCGTGGCCGAAGACGCGCCATGCGAATCGCCGTCTGACGCACGCGAATTTCTTGACCAAGTACATCGACATCTTGAACGAGGACGGCGAAATCCATTTCAAGACCGATTCGCGGTCGCTGTTCGAATTCTCGCTCAATTCGTTCGCCGAGATGGAGCTGATGATGCGCAACATCTCGCTCGACCTGCATGCGCAAGGTCCGGCGCCGAACAACGTCATGACGGAATACGAGACGAAATTCTCGGGTCAGGGCGTGAACATTCACCGCGTCGAAGTGATCGTGGGGGAACGTGCCGTCGCAAGGCGCAGGGAACTAACGTCCGCGAAGAAAGCATAGGACTTAGCAGGCGCCTTGCTAAGCCCTATGCGTCAGTCGGTTACGAGATAAACTTGTCGATATCGAGTATGCCAACCATACCCTGTTCGGCGACGCCGATCCCGGATAATCGGGAGTTCGCCCCCTTCGCCGAAACCGGAAGGGGTCGAAGCTCCCGATACCGAGTGACCTTGATCACTTCGTCCACGATGACCCCGAGCAACGACTCGCCCTCGTCTTGGATGACGATGATGCGGGCGCGCTTCTGTTCGGGGTCGCACCGCGTGCCGAGCGTCTCGCCGAGATCGATAACGGGCAGCACGTCGCCTCTTAGGTTGATAATGCCCTTGAACTGCGAACCGGCGCCGGGCACATAAGTGATTCTCGGAATTCGAATGATTTCCTTGATTTTATATATCGTTATCGCGTACTTCTCGTCGCCGATTCGGAGTTCCACGAATTGTTCCGTTTCCGTTTGCATACCGGAAGCCCTCCTCTACACCTTGAACGAGGAAACCGATTCCGACAACGATTCCGATAGCTTGGAAAGCGATTGGGAAGCGTCGGCGACTTCTTGGGAAGCGGCCGCCGCCTCCTCGCTCGCAGCCGCGATCGTCTCGATGGCGCTTAGAATATTGCTCGATTGGGCGGTTTGCTCCTCGGCGGCTGCGGCGATCTCTAGTACTCTAGCGGAAGTATTCTCGACCATCCCGACGATGGAACCGAACGCTTGGCCGCTCTGTTCGGTATACGCGGCTGTCTGCTCCGTAGCCTTGACGCTCTGCTTCATATTATTTTGCATATTGCGGATGATGCCGGCGATTTCCTTCGTCGCGTCGCTGCTCCGCTCCGCGAGCTTTCGGACCTCGTCGGCGACGACCGCGAAGCCGCGTCCGTGGTCGCCCGCCCGAGCCGCCTCGATGGCCGCGTTCAGCGCCAGCAGGTTCGTCTGGTCCGCGATCTCGTCGATGACCTCCACGATTTCCCCGATCTTGTCCGAGTCGCTCTCCAGAATGTTGATCTGCCGGCAAAGCTCGTTCATCCCGTCGGAAGTTTTCTGGATGATCATTCCGCCCTCCCGGGCGATTTCGGACGTCTTCCCGGCGATTTCCGCCGCATGTTCCGTATTGGACGCGATCGTCTCCATGCTGGCGTTGAGCTCTTTAAACAGCTCGTTAATTTGTAGCGCGGCCGCGGATTGCTCATGACTGCCGCTGGCGATTTCCTCGGTCGAAGCGGAGATTTCCTGAGACGCTCCCGATACCTCGCGGGAAGAATCTATGATATTGCGGATGATGGCTTGATAGCTGGAGAGCATCGAGTTGAACGATTTCGCCAGCTGCCCGATTTCGTCCTTGCCGGTATCCGGCAGGCGCAGCGTCAAGTCCCCCTCGTTATTCGCCAGCTCGCCCATCGTCCGAGCGATCGTCTTCAACGGGCGGAGCCTCGCGAATAACAACCAGATAGAGCCGGCCATCACGAAGGACACGACGACGATCAAACCGATCATGACGTACAGCATGAAGTAGAAACCGCTTTGCGCCGTTTCGGTTTCCAACTCCGCTCGTGTATTCATTACGTTCTGGAATTCGCTAATAGGCTCCATAATCATTTTCTTATCGGCATCGTACTGTTCGCTGAACATGAGCTTGCGGGCTTCGTCGAAGTTGCCGGCCTCCGCAGCCGCGATCGCGGCATCCTCCGTCTGGACGAGCGAGTCGGAGCGGCGCTTGGCCTCTTCGATCAGCTCCAATTCTTCGATAGGGGACCCGAGCTCCTTCAATCGTTCGACGACCCGATCCCGGGTTTTCGTCTCGTTGACTTCTCGCCAGTAGTTATCGTAATGCTTCCGTTCCCCGAACTGTACGAAATTTCTTGCTTCGTTGGTTAAATAGTCGGACGCGTCCGCCAAGTCGATCCCGAGCTGTTTGAATTCTCCCTGGCGGCTCACGGCATCCCGTACGTCCGAATAGTCGGATTGAAGTTGCCACACGGAAAACGAGAGAGATCCTCCTAACAGCAAAAACACAATCCCCATCGTCTTGAGCAGCGTAGAAATCTTCATCGCATGTCTCCCTTTCAGCAGGTTTTCTAATGATGCAATGGGTTGTTCAGTTGTAGTCTATGGGGACGAGGTCTTTTGTGTAAACGCTTAAATAGCCGTTTCAAATCCCATTGACGCTGCTAAGATTTGTATGGTAAACGATAGGCCGGGGGAAACGAACGCATAACGAAGAGGCCTCCCGCGCAAGCAGATCGTCCGCTTGAGAGGGAGGCCCCGACAGGGGGTTCTATAGTTTTCAAGACTTCAATTCACCATCTGCAAGATCGCCTTCGAGCAATCCTCCGGATTCGTCTGTTTCAGCATCTGCGTCACCATGCGGCGCCGCTGCAGCACTTCGTCGTACTGCATGACGAGCCGGTTGAACCAATAGTCGATCGTCTCGACCGACTTCAGCTGCTCGCCGAAGCCGTTGCTCGTGAAATATTGGGCGTTCTCCTCTTCTTGTCCCGGAATCGCCTCGTGAAACAGCATCGGCAGCCCCTTCGCCAACGCCTCGGTGCACGTCATGCCGCCGGGCTTCGTAATGAGCAGATCGGAAATTTCCATCAGCTTGTCGACGTCGCGCGTAAAGCCGAGCAGCTTGATGTTTTCGTGCTGGAACGCCGGATCCTCCGACATCTCGTCGAGCGCTTTGCGGTTGTTGCCGAGCACGAAGATGAATTGGATCCGGTCGCGCCATGCGACCATGTATTTAAGCAGCTCCTCTTGATTCACGAGTCCCCATCCGCCGCCCATCACGAGCACGGTCGGCATCGGCTTGAGGCCGAATTCGGCGCGGATCTCGTCCTTATCCTGATGCTCCCAGAAGTTCGGATGCACCGGGATGCCGGTGACCCGGATGATGCGGCTCGGAATGCCCCGGGCGATCAGCTTGTTCTTGACCTCCGGCGTCGAGACGAGGTACCGGTTCGTCTCCGCCGATACCCATGTGCCATGGGCGTCGTAGTCGGTGATGACGGTGCACAGCGGCACGTCCAATCCGGCGGAACGCTTCAGCCTCGATACGACGATGTTGGGAAAAGGGTGCGTGCACACGATCGCGTTCGGCTTCAGCGTCCGGATGATGTGCGCGGTCTGGGCGTAAAAGATGCGATGCAGCGCGAGCTGGGACAGCCGGCCGATCTTCTTCTTATACTGAGACCGATACACCATGCCGTACAGCTTCGGCTGGGAATTGATCGTCTTCTTATATGCGTTAAATATCATCGGGAAAATCGTCGGATGCAGAAACGACCCGAGCTCGAGCACCCGCGTCTGCACGTTGGGAGACATTCGTTTGATGCTGACGGCCAGCGCATGGGCCGCCTGCGTGTGCCCGGCTCCGAATCCCTCCGAAAGGATCAATACCCTCTTCTTTCGTTGCAAGGAAGTTCACCTGACCTTAATGGGCGCCTCTCAACACTTGTGATAACGTATCGGAAATACCTGGTACAACTGTATATGATTTAACCTTATGATGCAAAGAATAACGACATTACCCGATAAAAGCAACCGTGCAGGAAGCCGTAATGCAGCCGATGACGCAGCCGGCGGCGACGTCGGAAGGATAATGCAGACCGAGATACATGCGGGACATGCCGACGATCATCGCGAACGGGATCAGTATGAAGCCGATCCAATTGAAGGCGATGACGAAGGGGGCGATGACGGAGAAGATCGCCGTCGTATGTCCGGACGGAAACGAGTGATCCTTCAGCGGGTTCTTGCAGGCGATCGCGTCCGGGAGGGCGAGGTACGGACGGAGCCGCGGGTACAGCTTCTTTACGACGGCGACCGGAATATGACTGAGCGCCAAGGCGATGAAAGCTTGCAGGCCGACCGTCGAGACGGGCTTCGGAGCCAGCCACCAGATGCCGAGCGTCGCGAGAATCGTCGCGCGCGCGCCCCCGAGATGCGTAATTCGGCTAAGCAGCATCCCAAGCAGCGCGTGATTGAATCTCCGATTGACGAGGAAGAACATGCGCTGGTCGTGAGTCTTCAGCCAAGTGACGATACGGGTCATTGTATGCGGATCCTCCTCTATTGTCTGTTCTTATTGTACTAGAAATGTCGGTATAATGGCTACAGCCATTATTGTAAAATGCTATTGTTAACGCGGTATCAGGGGAATGTGAAATATTGCCCGGAACCGAATTTAACTTCCGGATGACGTTCCGTTAATAGATGCCGAATATACTATAGAAGCAATTATCGGCGGCCGGCGGCCGCATGGGAGGGCAGAGCCATGAGAGTCGCATTGTTTACCGATACGTACGTACCGGAAGTGAACGGGGTTGCGAAGACGCTCGGAAGATGGGCGGCGTACCTCGAGTCGCAAGGCGTCGCCTGCAAGGTGTTCGCCCCGACGGCGGAAGAGCGTTTCTCCGCGGCTAGATCGTCGGTGGAACGATTGTTCAGCGTCCCGTTCCTGCTGTACCCGGAGTGCAAGTTCGCGCTGCCGAATCCGATCCAGATGAAGAAGGCGCTGCGCGATTTCGATCCGACGATCGTGCATGTCGCGACCCCGTTCAACATAGGCTTCTACGGCAGCCACTACGCCCGGAAGCGCGGCATCCCGCTCGTCGGCTCCTATCACACGCACTTCGACCAATACTTGTCCTACTACAAGCTCCAATGGATGGAACCCGTTCTTATGAAATATATGTCGTGGTTTTACGCGGATTGCCTGAAAGTTTACGTGCCTTCGCGATCGGCGAAAGAGCATCTGGCGCCCTACGGCTTCCCGGAGATGGAAATCTGGGGCCGAGGCATCGCAGCGGATCAGTTCGGTCCGGGCGTCGACCGCGATGCGGCGCTCCGCTCGTTCGGAATCGATCCGTCGTCCTTCGTCGCGTTGTATGTAGGACGTCTCGCCGCAGAGAAGAGCGTAGACATTCTGTTCGAAGCGTACCGGTCGCTGCCGGAGGACGAACGCGCGGGTCTCGAACTCGTCGTCGCGGGCGACGGTCCGCTCTATCGCGAGCTGGCCGAGTCGATCGTCCCCGGCGAACGGATCAAGCTGCTCGGCTTCGTCGAAGGGCGTCGTCTCGCCGAGCTGTACGCCGCCTCGGACGTATTCCTGTTTCCGTCGGCGACGGAGACGTTCGGCAACGTCGTGCTGGAGGCGATGGCGTCCGGGACGCCCGTCGTCGGGGCGCGGGCCGGCGGCGTCGCCGACAACGTGCGGCACGGCGACACGGGCTGGCTGTGCCCGCCGCGGGACGCCGCCGCCTTCGCGGCCGCGCTGTCGACGCTGCGTCGGGACGCGGCGCTCCGCGAGCGGCTTGGCGCGAAGGGGCTCGCTTACGCGAGGGAACAGTCGTGGGATCGCATTTTCCAAACTTTGTTGAACTCGTACCGCGACGTGGTTCATACGTCCCGAGAAGCGCTTCTTGTATAGACGACTTGGGAAAAAGAAAGGTTTCGCCGGGTCTTTTGTAACATTTCTGTAACAAACGGTAATCTTTTTGTCATAAAAATCGCGAAAAACGGTAAAATAACAACATAACGTGAAATAATGAATGAACCGTCGGTGCCGAAGCGTGCGACAATCCCGTTTTCCGCGGGAGAATCGCCGGATTTCGCCGCTGACGGTTTTTGACTTCCTAGCCGTTCTGACGCAAAATCAGGAAGCGATTTGCCATGTTCCAGAATCGAGTTCGATTCGAACGAAACCTTCAGCCGACTTTCGTCGTCTGGTAACAAGTACCGTATAAGAGAGAAAAAGGGGGCAGCATGATGAACGCAATCGTTCTCGTCGTGCAAATCGGATTGTTCGCAGTGGGGCTTTATCAGTTGGTCTTGTCGTTCTGGGGATTGAAAATCAAGAAGGAACGCAAGGTGCACGCGCCGCAGAAGACGTTCGCGGTGCTCGTGGCCGCGCATAACGAGGAGCAAGTCGTCGGGGCGCTGATCGAAAACTTGAAGACGCTCGATTACCCGCGCGAGATGTACGACATCTTCGTCATCTGCGACAACTGCACGGACGGCACGGCGGACGTGGTCCGCGCGCACGGCGCGATCGCCATGGAGCGGCACAACAACGCGCTGCGCGGCAAAGGCTTCGCGATCGAATGGATGCTGAAGGAGCTGTGGAGCATGGAGCGGCAGTACGACGCCGTCGTCATGTTCGACGCCGATAACCTCGTCAGCCCGCAGTACTTACGCGAGATGAACAACGACCTGTGCAACGGCTCGCGCGTCGTACAGGCTTACCTGGATACGAAAAATCCGGCCGACTCTTGGATCACCGCCGCCTACGGCGTGACGTATTGGTTCTGCAACCGGCTGTGGCAGATGCCGCGCCGCGCGCTCGGCATGGCGAACTTCCTCGGCGGCACCGGCATGTGCTTCGAGTCCAAGCTGCTGAAGGAGATGGGCTGGGGCGCGACGTCGCTCGTCGAGGATCTCGAGTTCACGATGCGCTGCGTGCAGCGCGGCGTCTACCCGACGTTCAACTACGACGCGAAGGTGTACGACGAGAAGCCGCTGACGTTCCAAGCGTCCGCCCGCCAACGTCTGCGCTGGATGCAAGGGCACTTCGACGTCGCCCGCCGCTACTTCCTCCCGCTGCTGTGGCAAGGCATCAAGGAACGGAAGTGGACGAAGATCGATACGGCGCTCTACTCCGTCAGCGTGTACAACGTGCTCGTGTCGCTTATTTTCACCGTCGTCCTGTGGTTCGATCAAATCATGCCGGGCAAGCCGACGTTCATCTCGGTGTACGATTTCGTTCCGATCTGGCTCGGCACGGTGGGCTTGATCGTCGTCTACATGCAGTTCCCGCTGGCGCTGGCGCTCGAGAAGGTCAAGTCCTGGAAAATGTACCTCTCGCTCCTCCTGTTCCCGTTGTTCCTGCTGTCGTGGTATCCGATCACGTTCCACGCGTTCTTCACGCAAAACAACAAGAGCTGGAGCCATACGAAGCATACGCGCGTCTTGCGGCTCGACGACGTTCAGAAATTTTAGTTTGACTGAGGCGGGCGCCTTGTGTTATATTAGGATCTCGAGTGAGCAAAAGAAGGAGCGCCCGCTTCTCACCTGACCGATTTTCGATCGGCTGGTTCGCCGCTAACGAGCAGCGCGTACATATGCGCCATAAAGTTCGTCGGTAGACGCGGGCACTGGTGGTTTCCCACCGTGCGCCGCGTTTTTTGTTTGCTTGGATCGACCATTTTTTGGAGGTGGCATACCATTAGCAAGGATCATCAGATTAACGAAGAAATTCGCGCCCGGGAAGTCCGTCTCGTCGGCGCGGAAGGCGAGCAGATCGGCATCGTGTCGTTCCGCGAAGCGATGCAGATGGCCGTCGACGCGAATCTCGACCTGGTGAACGTCGCTCCGACGGCGAAGCCGCCGGTATGCCGGATTATGGACTACGGGAAGTTCCGGTACGAGCAACAGAAGAAAGAGAAAGAAAACCGCAAGAACCAGAAGGTCGTCGAACTGAAGGAAGTTCGCTTCAGCGCCACGATCGACGAGCACGACTACCAGACCAAGCTTCGCAACGTCGTCAAGTTCATTAACGACCAAGATAAAGTGAAGTGCAGCATTCGATTCCGCGGACGCGAAATCATGCACGCCAGCGTCGGTCAGAAGGTGCTCGAGCGCGTAGCCGCCGAAGTGCAGGACATCGCCGTGCAAGAACGCCGTCCGAAGCTCGAGGGCCGAAGCATGATCATGATTTTGGCCCCCAACAAGACGACCTAACCATAATTTCTAGGAGGAACACCTGTCATGCCTAAAATGAAGACGCACAGCAGCTTGAAAGACCGTTTCAAAATTACGGGCACGGGCAAAGTGAAGCGTTACAAAGCGCATAAGAACCACTTGCTCTCCGGCAAGAGCCCGCGCCAGAAGCGCGTATTGAACACGCAGCCGCTCATGCACACGGGCGACTACGCGCGTCTGAAGCAGCAATTGCTCAACCTTAAATAATCATCTTCGCACGACCATATATAGGAGGGTATTTCCATGACAAGAGTTAAAGGCGGGTTCGTGACTCGTCGTCGCCATAAGAAATTCATCAAGCTTGCCAAAGGTTATTTCGGTGCGAAGCACCGCCTGTTTAAGAAAGCTCACGAGCAAGTGATGAAGTCCTTGCTTTACGCATACCGCGACCGTCGTCAGACGAAGCGCAACTTCCGCAAGCTTTGGATCGTCCGGATCAACGCCGCGGCTCGCACGAACGGCTTGTCCTACAGCCGCATGATGCACGGCCTGAAGCTCGCCGGCATTACGGTCAACCGCAAGATGCTCGCCGACCTCGCCGTGAACGATCTGAACGCGTTCAACGCGCTCGCCGGCAAAGCGAAAGAGAAGATCAACGCGTAAATTCGCGCGTCGTCATAGAACCGCCGTCCGCCTCGCGGATCGTGCTCGAGATGAATCGAGCGCTTTCCTCAGGGCGGGCGGCGGTTTTTTCGTGCGAACGGGAAAAGCTTCCGCTGATTTGGGGGGGATGGCCCCGAATTCGGCGATTGAACGGGAATTTGGGGAGTAAATTGTCTCGGCGGTCGGCGGGGGAGCGGCGGATGTGGCGGGGTTCCTCAAAAGTCGGGGCGACGCGCCATGAAAATTGGGGAACGGGTCCCCAATTGAGGAGTAAATTGTCTCGGCGGTCGGCGGGGGAGCGGCGGATGTGGCGGGGTTCCTCAAAAGTCGGGGCGGCGCGCCATGAAAATTGGGGAACGGGTCCCCAATTGAGAGGAGTAAATTGTCTAGGCGGTCGGCGGGGGAGCGGCGGATGTGGCGGAGTTCCACAAAAGTCGGGGCGGCGCGCCATGAAAATTGGGGAACGGGTCCCCAATTGGGGAGTAAATTGTCTAGCCGGTCGGCGGGGGAGCGGCGGATGTGGCGGAGTTCCACAAAAGTCGGGGCGGCGCGCCATACGAGTCCCCAATTGGCAAGTCAAAACCGTTTGCCGCAGTCGGCAGTCTAATGAGTAGTTCGATTGAAGCCGGAAGGCCAGCGAGTGACGTTCAAGCGCGCGATCGCGTACCCGATGCGCATCGCGGTCGAGGCCGAGTTGGATGCGGCGAACTCGAAGCAAATCTTTTCCTTCATCGCATCTCGCTGGAGCAAGCGACGGATCGGGGCGAGTGGTTGGAGCTGCGCTTTCTTCTTCGCGGCGTGGACGAGGCGGACAATATGCTGTATTCCGTCGTGGAAGGGGCATTCGAAGACGGCTCCGGGCGCCGATACGTGATAGGGAACGGCCATGTCTACGGAGACGACGGGGAGACCGGAGGCCAGTCCGTATCCTTCCAAATCCCGGACGAAGCATACGCGCAGCCGCTGACGTTCCGCATTTCCAACTATCCGTCTTACGTCCGCGAACCGTTCGAAATTCGGATTCGGTAAATTAAAACTTGACGCATAATTCACGCAACCCTATAATAATCTTTAAGCAAAATGAACACACTGTATTTGATACATCGATCGGCTGTGAAGAGGACGAAGCTTTACGGGCTCTTATGTTCAGAGAGCGGAAGGATTAGCTGCAACCTTCGCCATAACTCCCGTATATGCGAGCTCACCTCGGAGCTGTTCTTCTGAACCGTGCGACTTTACCGCTTCAACGCGAATTCGCGCTTACTAGGAGGAATCGGGTTGGCACACGTTATCGTGCCGCAGGCGCGCAGGATCGCGCAGGGGAGAGTCGACGCCCCGGCCATGTCCGCGTATCTGCTAGAGGCTGATGCCGTAAGGCTACAGCGAATTTTGGGTGGTACCGCGAAAGATAACCCCTTTCGTCCCTTTGTTGCACCGCGTCATGCGGCGCCAGGGACGGAAGGGTTTTTTTATTCTTAATTTTCTCGTACATGAATGGAGGGTCTCATGTGAGCGTACAACAACTCAGTGCCGCGAAGCTGGATAGTGAAGAACTGCGCACCCGACTGCTTAAGCCCGACGTAATCTCTGGCTCTGAAATTCTACTTCGCTCCTTGCTGCTGGAAGGCGTGGAGTGCGTCTTCGGTTACCCGGGCGGCGCCGTGTTGTATATCTACGACGCAATGCACGGGAATCCCGACTTTAAACATCTGCTCACTCGCCACGAGCAAGGCGCGATTCACGCGGCCGACGGTTATGCGCGATCCACGGGCAAGGTTGGCGTCTGCATCGCGACGTCGGGTCCGGGAGCGACGAACCTGGTGACGGGGATCGCGACGGCGTACATGGATTCCGTGCCGCTCGTCGTCATTACGGGCAACGTCGCTACGACGTTCATCGGTACGGACGCGTTCCAAGAAGCCGACATCACGGGCATTACGATGCCGATCACGAAGCACAGCTATCTCGTACGCGACGTCAAGGATTTAGCGAAGACGATCCGCGAAGCGTTCCATATCGCCAACACGGGACGCAAGGGACCGGTTCTTATCGACATCCCGAAGGACGTCTCCTCGCATCTGACGGAGTTTCGATACCCGGAGGAAGTCGGTATCCGCGGATACAATCCGACGGTCATGCCGAATAAGGGGCAAGTCAACAAGCTGCTGCAGGCGATCGAAGAAGCCGAACGGCCGGTCATTTTGGCCGGCGGCGGAGTCGTCTACGCCGGGGCGCACGAAGAACTGCTCGAGTTCGCGCAGAAGACGAGAATTCCGGTAACGACGACGCTGCTCGGCCTCGGGGGCTTCCCGAGCGGCAACGACCTGTGGATGGGCATGCCGGGCATGCACGGCACATGGACGGCGAACACGGCACTGCAAAACTGCGACCTGCTCATCGGCATCGGCGCCCGGTTCGACGACCGCGTGACGATGAAGGTGTCCGCGTTCGCGCCGAAGGCGAAGATCGCGCACATCGACGTCGACCCGGCGGAGATCGGAAAGACGGTACCGACGGCGATCCCTTGCGTAGGCGACGTCAAGATGGTGCTCGAGCTCGCCAACCAGAAGGCGAAGCCGGCGAAGTCGGAAGCATGGATTAAGCAAGTGAACGAGTGGAAGACGGAACATCCGCTGTCCTATAAGGATTCGGAAGAAGAGCTGAAGCCGCAGTGGGTCGTCGAGATGATCCACCGCCAGACGAACGGCGACGCGTTCGTGACGACCGACGTCGGCCAGCATCAGATGTGGGCGGCGCAATATTACCGCTTCAACCATCCGCGCCGGTGGATTTCGTCCGGCGGGCTCGGGACGATGGGCTTCGGCTTCCCGTCCGCGATCGGGGTCCAGGTGGCGAATCCGGACGCGACGGTCGTATCGATCAACGGCGACGGCGGCATGCAGATGTGTTCGCAGGAGCTCGCGATTTGCGCGATTCACAACATTCCGGTCAAGATCGCCGTCCTCAACAACCAGGTGCTCGGCATGGTTCGCCAATGGCAGGAGATCATCCACGGCCAACGGTTCAGCCACATCGACCTCGCCGGCAGCCCGGACTTCGTGAAGCTGGCCGAAGCGTACGGCGTGAAGGGGCTCCGCGCTTCGAACAAGGAAGAAGCGGAAGCGGCTTGGCAGGAAGCGATGAATACGCCGGGACCGGTGCTCGTCGAATTCGTCGTACGACGCGACGAGAACGTGTATCCGATGGTGCAGGCAGGCACGTCCATCAGCGAAATGATTATGGGGGATGCGGAATGACGAAGAAGCATACGATCGCCGTCCTCGTCAACGACCAGCCGGGCGTGCTCCAGCGCGTCTCGGGACTATTCGGCCGCCGCGGTTTCAATATCGAGAGCATCACGGTGGGAACCTCGGAAGAGCCGGGGCTCTCCCGGATGATTATCGTGACGACCGGCGACGACGGGACGCTCGAGCAAATCCAGAAGCAGCTATACAAGCTGATCGACGTAATCAAGGTCATCGACCTTAGCGCCAACCCGATGATTTCCCGCGAGCTCGCGCTGATCAAGGTCAGCGCCGAGCCGGGCGCGCGGCCGGAGCTGTTCGCGGTCGTCGATACGTTCCGCGCCAGCGTCGTAGACATCTCGCCGTCGACGGTCATCGTGCAGGTCGTCGGCGACACCGAGAAGATCGACGCGATGGTCGAGCTGATGAAGCCGTACGGCATTTTGCAGCTGACGCGCACCGGCGTGACGGCGATGACTCGCGGAGCGTAAGTCCTCGCCGTCACCGGACGTAACGGCGATGACTCGCGGAGCGTAAACCGTCACGGACGTAACGGCGATGACTCGCGGAGCGTAAGCCCTCGCCGTCACGGACGTAACGGCGATGACTCGCGGAGCGTAAGCCCTCGCCGTCACGGACGGCGTTCCGCCTTTTCGAGCCAGGATTCGAACCCATGCGTTGAAATCGACCCTTAAACAAGGTCCTTCAATAATAAAAGCAGCTATATATTCCAAGGAGGAATCATACGAAATGGCAGTAACATTGTACTACGACAAAGATGCAGACTTAAGCGTACTCAGCGGCAAGACGGTAGCGGTCATCGGTTACGGCTCCCAAGGCCACGCGCATTCCCAAAACCTCCGCGACAGCGGCGTGAACGTTATCATCGGCCTTCGCCGCGGCAAGTCGTGGACGAAAGCGGAAAACGACGGCTTCAAGGTGCTCGAAGTGTCCGAGGCGGCTGCGCAAGCGGACGTCATCATGATCCTGATGCCGGACGAAACGCAAGCGAAAGTATATAACGAAGAAATCGCTCCGCACATCAAGAGCGGCGCGACGCTGTTGTTCGCTCACGGCTTCAACGTACACTACGGCCAAATCAACCCGCGCAGCGACATCGACGTGCTGCTCGTCGCTCCGAAGTCGCCGGGTCACCTCGTGCGCCGCGTCTTCGTCGAAGGCTTCGGCGTACCGGGCCTCATCGCGATCCACCAGAACGCGACGGGCAAGGCGTTCGACATCGGCATCGCGTACGCTCGCGGCATCGGCTGCACGCGCGCAGGGGTCATCGAGACGTCCTTCAAGGAAGAGACGGAAACCGACCTGTTCGGCGAGCAAGCGGTCCTTTGCGGCGGCGTATCCGCGCTGATCAAAGCCGGCTTCGAGACGCTGACGGAAGCGGGCTACGCGCCGGAGATGGCGTATTTCGAGTGCTTGCACGAGCTGAAGCTGATCGTCGACCTCATCTATGAAGGCGGCCTCGCGACGATGCGCGACTCGATCTCCAACACGGCCGAGTACGGCGACTACGTGACGGGTCCTCGCATCGTGACGGAAGAGACGAAGAAAGAGATGAAGCGCGTCCTCGAAGACATTCAGACGGGCCGTTTCGCTCGCGACTTCATCCTCGAGAACCAATCCAACAAGGCGTTCATGACGGCGACGCGCCGCAACGAAGCCGCTCATCCGATCGAAGTGGTCGGCGGCCAGCTTCGCGAAATGATGGCTTGGATCAAGAAGTAATAGGCTTGAATCGCCGCATCGCGTGGAGTACAATGAAGGAATAAGCTCATAGCGAAAAACGTTGAAGAGGAACAGTAAGACGCTTCTTGCGCTCAGAGAGCTGCTGGCCGGTGCGAAGCAGCCGCGGGAATCGTCCGAACTCGCCTTGGAGTTGCTCCCTGAACCGTATCGTTCGTAGTAGGAGGAGCCGGAACCCTGACCGTTACATACAGGAGGATGCAGGACAACTTCGTCCTGATCCGCTAAGCGCATATCCGCACGGATATGAACCGGAGTGGTACCGCGTAAGATGCTGAGTCTTTCGTCTCCTTGTAAGAGGAGACGGAAGACTCTTTTTGTTGTCTGTCAATCGCGAAACGGAGAAGGAAGGGTGAAACAATGAAAAACGTGGAGAAGTACGCCAGAGGGTATTTTATGCCTCCCCGGCAAAGTCTGAAGTGGACGCAGAAAGAGTATATTACCGAAGCGCCGATCTGGTGCAGCGTCGACCTTCGGGACGGCAACCAGGCCCTCATCGTGCCGATGAATCTGGAGGAGAAGCTGGAGTACTTCCAGATGCTCGTGGATATCGGGTTCAAAGAAATCGAAGTCGGGTTCCCGGCCGCGTCCGAGACGGAATTCACGTTCCTGCGAACGCTGATCGAACAAAACCTGATCCCGGACGACGTCACCATTCAGGTGTTGACCCAGTCCCGAGAGCATATCATTCGGAAGACGTTCGAATCGCTCAAGGGCGCGAAGAGCGCGGTCGTCCACTTGTACAATTCGACGTCGCTCGCGCAGCGGGAGCAGGTGTTCCGCAAGTCGAAGCAGGAGATCGTCGACATCGCCGTGGCCGGCGCGAAGCTATTCCAGGAGTGCGCGGCGGAGACCGAGGGCAACTTCCAGTTCCAATATTCGCCGGAAAGCTTCACGGGCACGGAGGTCGAATTCGCGCTCGAGATTTGCAACGCGGTGCTCGACGTCTGGCGTCCGACGCCGGACAATAAGGTGATCATCAACCTGCCGTCCACGGTGCAGATGTCCATGCCGCACGTGTATGCGAGCCAGATCGAATACATGAGCGAGAATCTGCACTACCGGGAAAATGTCATCCTGTCGCTCCACCCGCACAACGACCGAGGCACGGGCGTCTCCGACGCGGAATTCGGCATCCTCGCCGGGGGACAGCGAGTCGAAGGGACGCTGTTCGGCAACGGCGAGCGCACGGGCAACGTCGACATCGTGACGCTCGCGTTAAACCTGTACTCGCACGGCGTCGATCCGAAGCTGAACTTCCACAACTTGCCCGAGATCTTGAAGGTCTACGAGCGCCTCACGAGAATGCGCGTCGGCGAGCGCCATCCGTACGGCGGCGAGCTCGTGTTCACGGCGTTCTCCGGCTCGCACCAAGACGCGATCGCGAAGGGCATGAAGTGGCGCGAGGACCAGAACCCGCCGCATTGGAGCGTGCCGTACCTGCCGATCGACCCGCTCGACATCGGCCGGGAATACGAAGGCGACATCATCCGCATCAACAGCCAATCCGGCAAGGGCGGCGTCGCGTACATTCTGCAGCAGAAATACGGCCTCGACCTGCCGCAAGGCATGCGGGAAAGCCTCGGCTACCGCGTGAAGGACGTCTCCGACAAGCTGCAGAAGGAGTTGGTCGCGGACGAAATTTTCGCGATCTTCCAGGAGTCTTTCGTCAACGTGAACGAGCCGATCTCCTTCGTCCGGTACCGGTTCGAAGAGAGCGACGACTACCGGACGATCGTGAAGGTCCGGATCGACGGCGTCGAGCAGTCGCTCGAGGGCAACGGCAACGGAAGACTGGACGCGATCAGCAATGCGCTGCAGGCGAATGCGGGCATTTCGTTTTCCAACTTGATCTATAAGGAACATGCCTTGGAAATCGGCTCCGGCTCGCAAGCGATCTCGTATATCGGCATTACCGACGCGAACGGAACCGTGCACTGGGGCTCCGGCGTGGACGCGGACATCATGACCTCGTCCGTCAAGGCGCTGTTCAGCGCCGTCAACAATATGAAGCGTACGTAAAGAGGATAAACCCGTTCGGCGGAATGGAACTGCACCCCAATCGTTAGACACTCATCTAACATTGGAGGTGCAGTTTTTTTCTTGGTTAAGTTCACAGCGCTCCTTGAAGGCCAAAAAAGTGTAGCTAAAAGCCTGGAAGTTTGTTTTGTTAGTGCGTCGTCTTCTTCGTTTCCGATAACATTTCGTTTATAACCAAAATTTCTGTGAGCATCTGAAAGCCCGGCGGGAAACCGGTCCGGGGCTTTTCTTGTTTTGGAGGAGAGTGTTCATGTATGTAGAATTTAATAGGGAAAGTCTCAGACGGGAAGTTTCGCCCGAGAACGGAGGTCTTCTTTTGCGGAAACGGTGGTTGGCGAGAGCGAGGTTTAAAACCAAGCTGCTCGTCGGCATTTCGGCGATTATCCTGTTTACCTTCGGATTGACCGGCGTTCTCTCTTACCAGGCGCATATCCATTTATTCGAGGAAGAGGTAAGCGGCCAATACGTAAAAGCGAACGAACAAGCCATGACCCAGCTTGAGCTTCGGATCCAAGAGTTGTACCGGATTTCCAATTATATCGTCTTCAACCCTACGGTGGAGCAGATCATCGGGAAATTCTCGCAGTTCAAGGAGGTCGGCCCGGCGGAGCGCTTTCTTGACGAAGAGGTGCTCAAAACCGAGCTTCGTCAGGTCAAGTTCGATGCGCCGCAGCTGCTTTCCCTATACCTGTACGATATGGACGGCGTCAATTACTATCACGCCCTTATGAAGGAAACCGTGGATCCGCTGGACCTCCGAACGTTCGGGGAAATTCGGAGGGTGGTGGAGGACTCCAGCGGTGAAATCATCTGGATGCGCAAATCGCTTCCAAGCCGGATCGAACCGAGCGGATTTCGCAACGTGTTCCTTGCTTCCCGTTGGATGCGGAACAACAGTCTCGGCATGTACGGCATGCTGGTTATGGTCATCGACGAGGAATTCATAACGAAAACCTTTCGGGAAATCGGCAGCGGGGAGGAAGGCAGCGTTTACTTGTACGACCAGAAGGAAAAGCTGCTGTACACGGACGACGAGAAGCTTACTCCGGGCGAGGCCGAGCGGCTCTTTTCTTTGAAAAACTATGGGATCGAAACGCGCGGGGGAGAATCCTTTTTTTATACGAGCAATTATTCCCCCAACAACAACTTTACGCTCGTAAGCCGGACGTCCTTGTCCGAAATTTTTCAAAAGGGCCAGTCCATTCTCAATCTCAACCTTATGTCTGGGCTCCTAAGCATTTTCCTGAGCGGGCTCCTGATCGTGCTGCTCAGCTCACGCCTTCTGCGACCGCTGGGAGAGTTGGTTCTAGCGATGAGGAAGGTGCGGGAAGGGAACTTCGACACCCGGATCGAAACCCGGTCGCAAGATGAGCTCGGTTTTTTGGCGGACAGCTTCAACGCGATGGCGTCCAACGTTAACTCGCTTATCAAAGAGGTGTATCTGAGCCAGATCAGCGAACGCGAAGCGGAGTTGAAGGCGCTCCAGGCCCAGCTCAACCCCCACTTTTTGTACAATACGCTGAACGGTCTCTACTGGAAGCTCTACCTGCAGAACGATCTCGACACCGCCAATCTCGTTTCCTCGCTCTCGGGTCTCCTTAAATATTCGTTGGAGCGGATAAAAAAACGGACGACCCTTGAAGAGGAACTCGAGCAGATTCAGAATTACCTGATCATCCAAAACGCTTTCGTGGAAAACGGATTCGAAGCCGAAATTCTGGCCGACGACGATGTGCTGCACTGCGACGTACAGCGTCTTTTGCTGCAGCCTCTTGTGGAAAATGCGTTCGTGCATGCCTTTCGGAACCGGTCCTCCTCCAAAAAGCTGGTCATCCGCGCGTATCGACTGGACCAATATTTGAAAATCGAGATCGCGGATAACGGCAAAGGCATGGACAACGCGCAGATCGAAGAGATCTTCTCCGCCTCTCCAGGCGGAGAAAGGGAGTCGCTCGGGATTCGAAGCGTCATTCGACGCATTAAGCTGGTCCACGGGGAGCCGTACCGGGTCGAGATTACGAGCGCGCCGAACGATGGAACGACGATGCATTTGTATTTGCCCTATCCACAAGAGGATAGTAAGGAGGAGAAGGGGGCGTGAACGGAAAGCTTTTGTTGGTGGAGGACCAGGTGTATTTCCGCAAAGGTCTTCGCAAAATGATCGAGGATCAGACAATCGGCTGGACGGTTGTCGGAGAAGCCGAGAACGGTGAAGAGGCATTGGAATGGATCCAAGCGACGCAGCCAAACCTCGTGCTGACGGACATCCGCATGCCGGGCATGGATGGCATCCGGCTAGCCGAGCATCTGCACAGGACAGAGGCGCAGGTCGAGGTCATTATCTTGACGGGTTATGAGGATTTCCAGTACGCCCAGGCCGCGATCCGCTACGGAGTCGTCGATTTTTTGCTGAAGCCGTGCAATGAACAGACGCTGCTTGAGGTGCTGAAGAAGGCGTACGAACGCTTGAAGGGAGTGCTCCGCCAGCAGGAGGAACGGGAAGCGGACCGCAAGCTGAAGGAGGAAGCGCTGCTGCGTGCGCTGACGCTCCGGCTTCCGATGCTTTCCGCGGAGGAGCGCCTCGCGCGGGAGCAGGTGATCGGCAGGCAGATGCTGCTCGTCGCGGTGGACGATTATTTTCCGAAAAACCGACAGTACCGGGAAAAGGACCTCGGGCTCCTGCAGTTTGCGCTTTACAACATCATCTCGGAGATGATGGCTCGCGACGATCGGAAAGGCGCGTTCGTATCGCTCGAGTTCGACCGGTTCTCGCTGTTCCTGGAAGCCGGGACCGATGCGGAGGAATTCGGTCGTCAGTGCAGAGAGGCGTTGCTGGATTACATCGGCATTAGCCTGACCGTCATTGCCTGCGGGACGATCACCTCGGCCGAGGATCCTCCCGCCAATTATGAGAGGTATCTGAAGGCCCGTTCCGCTTACGGACCGCAGTGGGAATGGGACGCCGCTCCGGCGGAACGAATGGAGAGCCGGGCCCGCTCCAAGGAGCTGGAAGCCCAGTTGACCGGAGCTATTCTTCTCGGACAGGTGGAAAACCTGGAGCGGGTGCTCTCGGACATGGTAGAACGCCTTCGGCAGCTTCCTCTTGCCGAAGCGAAGATGGAGGCGCTCGCGCTGACGTTCGCGATGCATGCCACGGCCAAGCGCCAGTTGGATGCGCCGGAGGAAACGGGGGGCTTCGGGGAACGGATCGGGAACCTGCAGGCCCTGCAGTCCGTCCAGGAAACCGGCGCTTGGATCAGGTCGGCGGCCGATGGGTTTTTGGCCCGTTACGAGGAATGGAAAGCCGGCAAGAACGACAACCTGATCGACAGGACCCTCGAATATATCGATAAGCACTATAGGGAAGCCTGCACGCTAACGGAAGTAGCCGAGCATCTTCACATCAGCCCGACGTACTTCAGCAAGCTGTTCAAAAAGGTAACGGGCGACAATTTCAGCGCGTATCTGACCAAGATTCGCATGCAGAAGGCGGAGCTCCTGCTTGTCAATACCGACATGAAGGTATTTGAAATCGCCGCTGCGGTCGGATATGACGATCCCAATTATTTTACCAACGTCTTCCGGATGGTCCACCGCATGTCGCCCAGCGACTACCGCAAAAAGAAGAAAAACTGACCGGAACTTCCGGTTAGGACGTAACCGATGGGAAACCGCCCATCGGTTTTTTGCTATTTTGCAAAGGACAAGAAATTACAGGTTTTGAACCGGATATTCAAGGTCGCGATCCGGCCGATCTCGTAAGATAGAGTCAGCAAGAGACAGATCAACATGCAAAAGGAGTGGTTGGCGTGGGTGTGAACCCCAGCCTGACGATATCGGACGGGAAACCGAAGCGTGCGAGGCGAACGAGAAGCGACATCGTCAAGATGTTCAAGCAGAATCTGCCCCTGTATATCATGTTTTTACCCGGGTTGCTGGTTCTCATTATTTTCAAATACCTCCCGATGGGCGGCATCGTAATCGCCTTCAAAGATTACAACCTGTTCGACGGCATTATGAACAGCCCCTGGGTCGGCATGAAAAATTTTGAACTTCTGTTCAACCAGTCGCAAACCGAGCAGATCATCCGGAATACGTTGATGATCAGTGTCATCGGAATCGCGGTCGGGTTTCCGATGCCGATTATCCTGGCGATCATGCTCAATGAAGTCCGAAAGCTGTGGTTCAAGCGCGTGGTACAGACCTTTGTGTATATGCCGCACTTTTTCTCCTGGGTGATCGTCGGCGGCATCGTGCTTTCACTATTCGCGATTGAAGGCGGCACCATCAACAAATGGCTCAGCGCCGTTGCGGAACCGTACCCCTTCTTGTATCAGCCGCTGTCCTGGCTGGCGATCTTCTTCGGCTCGGGCATCTGGAAGGAAACCGGCTTCGCGGCGATCATCTACCTGGCGGCCCTCACGGCCGTCGACCCAAGCCTGTACGAGGCTGCGAGCATCGACGGGGCCAATAAGTGGAAGCAAATCCGCCATGTCACGATCCCCGGGATCAGCACCACCATCGTGCTTCTTTTGATCCTTCAGGTAGGCAAGGTGATGGATGTAGGCTTCGATCCGATTTACAACCTGCAGAATGCGGGGGTCATGGAAGTCGCGAACGTAATCTCTCTGTATATCTATCAGGTCGGGATCCAGCGCGGGCAGTACAGCCTGACGTCGGCCATGGGATTGTTCGAGAATTTGGTAGGGCTCGTCCTGGTCCTTATGGCAAACTTCTTTGCCCGTAGATGTAACCAGGGATTATGGTAAGGAGGACGCATCATGAAAGATTCATTCGGCGATAAGGTGTTTTATGCTTGCAATTACTTGGTGCTGACGCTGATCGGGCTCAGCTGCGTTCTTCCGCTCATTCATATCGTCGCGTTGTCGCTGAGCGACAGCCACTCCGTTTTATCGGGAGACGTCGCTTTCCTGCCGATTGGGTGGACGATGGAGTCATACGGGACGCTTTTCCGCGGATCGCGCATTTTCGACGCGTTTCAAAACAGCGTGGTCATCACGGTGGTCGGAACGGCAATGGCGATGGTCGTCACGATCCTAACCGCGTACCCGCTGTCCAAGAAGTACTTCCTCGGTAAAAAGGTTTTCCTGCTGGCGTTCCTGTTCACCATGATGTTCGGCGGCGGAACGATTGCCAACTACCTTGTGTTCAAGGAACTCGGCATCATCAATACGTACTGGGCGCTTTGGCTTCCGGGCCTGATCAACGTATATAACCTGCTGATCCTGCGCACATTCTTTCTCAACCTGCCGGAGGAGCTGGAGGATGCGGCCCGGATCGACGGCTGCGGAGAGTGGAGGCTTCTCGGCTCCATCATGCTTCCCCTTTCCCTTCCCGTGCTCGCGACGCTCACGTTGTTCAACGCGGTCGGATATTGGAACGCTTTCGTCGGCGTCCTGATTTATATCAACGAGACCGACAAGTACAACCTTACGGTGCTGATCCAGAATATGATCCGGTCGCAAACGTTGATCCAGGAGGTCATCACATCCGATTCGGCGGCGGAAATCACGCCGGAGGGTGTAAAAGCGGCAGGTATTATGATTCTTACCGTTCCGATGCTCATCGTTTATCCTTTCCTGCAAAAGTATTTCGTCAAGGGGGCGCTGCTCGGATCGGTAAAAGGTTGATTCGTTTACTCTGTAAAGGAGTGATGCCGGGCTTTGGAGAATCATTCCGATAGGAAAGCGCTCGAAAAGCGACGCGGATAACGAAACGGAGAATTGCCGAGGGTTTGCTTAACCGAATGTACGAACCATGAGAGGGGTAACCGAATGAATAACAAAAAATGGTTGATAGGGAGCGCGGCCGTCGTTGCGGCTGCAACGATCGTACTGGCCGGCTGTTCGCAAGGAGCCAAGGAACCGGGGGATTCCACCGCTCCTGCAGCTTCGAAGGAACCGGGAGCTTCCGCCGCTCCCGAAGCTTCGAAGGAGCCGGAAGTCAGAAGAGATATATCCGTAAGCGTGTATGACCGCGGCAACGTTCCGGCCGCGGAAGGAACGATCGAAGACAACCGCTGGACGAAATGGCTGAGCGAGAACGGCCCGGCCAACCTGAAATTCGTCGCCATCCCGCGCTTTGAGTCGCAGCAAAAGCTGAACGTTCTCTTCGCCTCGGGAAGCGCGCCGGATTTGATTTTCGAATATGCTCCGCACATTAAGCAGCCGCTCATCGACCAGAAGCTGATTATGCCGCTGGACGAACTGATCGAGGAGCACAGCGCCACCTATAAGGAAATGCTGAAGCAGTACCCGCAGCTGAAGAAAGTCGGCACGAAAGCGGACGGCAAGCTTTACGAATTCGCCAGAATGTCCGAAGTGGTACCGGTCCATGCGCTCTTTATCCGTGAAGACTGGCTGAAAAAGCTGAATCTGCAAGTGCCTCAGACGACCGAAGAGCTGTATGCGGTAGCGAAGGCGTTCGCCGAGCAGGATCCGGACGGCAACGGCGAGAAGGACACGTACGGCATCGCGATCAGCCACCAGTCCGGTCATGTGGTCGACCAAATTTTCCAGGCGACCCGCTGGGGCGTGAAGAACGGTCAGCTGGAGTACAACTGGGCGAACTTCCAAGAGTCTCTTGCCTTTAAGAAAAAGCTGTTCGACGAGGGAATCGTGGATAAGGATTTCCTGAACGACAACAACGGGGCGAAAGCGAAGCAGGACTTCATCAACGGCAAAATCGGCATCTATCCGATCCAGCCGTCGAGCTGGCCGAACTTCGCCACGACGGAGCTTGCCTCCCTGAAGAAGAACGTGCCGACCGCTGCCGTACAGCCGATCCCGTATCCGAAGAGTCCGGCGGGCCAGTTCATTCCCGCGCTGCAAAACCCGGTTCAAGCGGTCGCCATGATTAACGCCAAAGCAAAATATCCGGAAGCCGTCGTGAAATACATCGATTTCCTGCTCAAGCCGGAAACCCGCAATACGCTGAGACACGGTATCGAGGGCACGCACTGGAAGCTTGGCGCCAACGGATGTCCGGAAGTGATCGACGCGGAGAAAAAGAAAAACGAAATCTCCTGGAACGGCGACATGCAGATGATGAGCAGCATGGTGCTCGACCCGAAATGCGGCAAGCTGGACAACTCGTTCAACCTGAACGACCCGATCC
Organism: Paenibacillus sp.; assembly: GCF_031177825.1. Lineage (GTDB taxonomy): Bacteria > Bacillota > Bacilli > Paenibacillales > YIM-B00363 > Paenibacillus_AE. Next base: position 252,771 of record NZ_JAPSKE010000003.1, read on the forward strand.
AAAAGGAAGGCTATGAGATCTACCTGAAGGCAAAGCAAATTTACATGGATGCGAGCAAGCCTTATGTCGATATTACGCATCCGGAGCACATGCCGTCCCTGCCGAAGGATTTGGAGACCATCTCCAACCCGCTGACGAAGCAAGTGGACGACATGCTGAAAAAGGGCATCATCGACGGCGCGGCTTCCACGCCTGAGAAAACCATCCAGGAAATGCAGGAAGCTTGGAACAAAGGCGACGGGAAGAAAATTGAAGACTGGTTCAAAAACTGGTATGCCACCGAAAGCGAAAACGCATTCCTGGCAAAAGACATTATCGAGGTCATGAAACAGCAGCAAGCTGCGAAGGAATAGATCGAGAGCTTCGGCAGGGACGTCTCGCGGGAAAGCGTGCCGTCCCTGCCGATCTTACAGCGTATTCAGGGACTTGAACGTAAACGCTTACAATGTTTGAACCCTATCTATTGTAAGGAGGTTAATAATGAAGGTTCGAAAGGGTATCGCGTGGCTGCTGTTATGGTCCATGCTGGCGACGGCGTTCCTTCCGGTTTCTCTCGCGCATGCGGCCGAGGGGGAGACTCCGGCTTACTTGGTCGACGACCTGAACGATTGGAGCCTTACGTTCTCGCATTCGTCTACCTTAACGATTCAGACATCCACGGACCCGGCCGACGGCAGCAGGGTGAGACGTTCGTCGGCGAGCGGGGAATCGATCGTATACAAGTCGGACGCCCCTCTGCAGTCGTTCGAGGTATACGGGTATTACAATCCGAATGCCAAGCCGTATTCCCATCCGATCTTTGCCGTATCGGCCGACGGGGTGACCTATACGAGAGTGACGCCCGAGATGTACGACGCTGGCGGTTATCTCCATTTGCTCGTGTATGAATTGCTTACGCTTCCCGCGGATGCCCGCTACCTGAAGATCCAGTATACGGGAGGGCTGATCGCCAACTCGCCCTTGATCGGCAGGGTTGTCCTGAACGGCCCGGCGTCCGTCGGCGCCTCGCCCGCCCCGGGCTTGGTGGACAGCGGGACGCAGGTCACGCTGGCGACGCCGACGGCGGAAGCCGGAATGTATTACACGACGGACGGCAGCGACCCTCGCGTATCGGCTACCCGTCAGGCGTATACCGTCCCGCTTGAAATCACCGGAGAGACGCTGCTGAGAGCGGCTTCCTACCTGCCTGGCGGCGGCGCGCCGGTCAGCCATGTGTCGACGTTCCGCTACGTCGCAAAGAATCCGGATTCGCTGCTCCTGCCCGCGCTGGAGGACGCGCATGTCGACAAGTCGCAGCCGGCCGTCAACTACGGCTCGGCCGCCTCGATGATCTTAAAGAGTCTTAACAACCGCGAAGCCTACTTGAAGTTCGACGTCTCCTCTCTCGGGGAGCAGATCGACTCCGTTTATTTGAACGTCTCGGCCCGGGCGTCCGACCCGGCGAACGTTCCCGCCAAGCTGCGGGTGTTTCCGGTCGGCGCCGGCTGGACGGAAAGCGCGCTGACGTTCAGCAATAAGCCGCTGCCGACGCCTCCTCCTGCCAGCGGGTTCTTGGATGAAGTGATTCTCCCCTACGACCCGCAAGGCTGGATCCAGTTCGACGTAACCAAGTATGTCCGCGAGCAAAAGTGGCAGGGAGCCGATACGATCGCCTTTGCGGTCGTCAACGCCAGCGACGGCCTGACGCAGGTGAACAGCAAGGAAGCGGCGGCCGATGCCCCGTTCCTGATCGCGAACCCGGGCGACGCTTCCGTGCCTGTCGGGCTGACCGACGAACTGAACGACTTCAACCAAATTTTCCAGCGTTCGAACATGCGCGTCGAGGGTGCGGATTCGCATTACTTCGGCGGCGATCCGAAGCGTCTGACGCGCAACACCGTAAGCGACGGTTTTATCCTTTACAAGACAGCGTACGAAATTCGTTCCTTCTCTGCGGCGAGCTACTTTCACCTCTCCGCTCCGGTCCATCACCACCAGTTCTTCGCTTCGGCGAACGGGACGGATTTTACGGAGGTCATTCCGACGATCTATAAGGAAGGCGCCGCCGTATCGAACTGGCAGAAATTCGGATACGAGTCTTTCGATGTGCCGGACGACACGCGTTATTTAAAGATCGTATTCCGTGGCGCCGAAAAATCCTGGATCCCGCAGCTGTCCAACGTCGTGCTGAACCAGAATACGGCTGCCGTGCAGGCGAGCCCGCCGGACGGCCTGATCGGCAACGAGCCGCTGCAGGTGACGCTGACTTCCCCGACGGAGGGGGCGCAAATCTATTACAAAGAAAACGGCGATGCCGAATTCAAGCTCTATACGGGTCCTGTCGCCTTGACCCAATACACCGTTCTGGAAACGTATGCGGAAAAGGCCGGCATGCAGCGTAGTCCGCTCAGCGCCTACACTTATTATGCTAAAGCGGATCTGGTGGTGGACCGGTTCGGTCAAATCATCGCCGCCGATTTCCCCGAGAAAGTAACCGACGAAGCGGAACTGCGCGCGGACGCCGTCAAGGATGAAGCGTATTACGGGAGCCTGCAAATTCCGGCGGATTTCGACGAGCTGGGCGGTCTAAAGGACAGCAAGACGACATACGGCCTGGACGCCAAAGGTTTCTTCAGCATCCAGGAAGTAAACGGCCGCAAGGTCATGGTATCGCCGCAGGGTTCCGTTTACTTCAGCCTGGGGATGAACGGGATCACGAACAATGAAACCTTCACCAAAGTGACGGGACGGGAACAAATTTACGAATGGCTGCCGCCGTACGAGGGCGTTTACAAGCCGGCCTTCCTGAATTCGAAGGATAACTTCTCCTTCTACATGGCAAACCTGTACAAGAAATTCGGAAAAATGCCGAACTCACGGGAATTTTTCGCGCTGGCGACCGAGCGGATCAAGAAATGGGGTTTTAACAGCGCCGGCGCCTGGGGCAACAACCAGTATGCGGCAGAAAACAATCTCCCGTATACGCTGATGCTTCCTCTGAGCAGCATGGAGTGGGCGAAAATCACGGATCTGAAAGTGTTCGACATTTTTGCGGACGATGCGGAAGCGAAGATCGACGACGTCTTTTCAAGAGCCCTTCCTCCCAAAAAGGATGATCCGCTGCTGATCGGCTACTTCATCGATAACGAATACCATTACCACAAAATCGCGACGACCCTGCCGAAGCTAAAGGGCAGCCAGGTGGCGATGAAGCGCAGGCTCGTGCAAATGCTTGAGGAAAAATACGGGACGATCGAGGCCTTCAATGCGAGCTGGGAGGCATCCTTCGCCAGCTTCGAAGCGATGAACGATGCGGAATTGTTCGTGGATACGGACGAGGCGGTTCAGGATATCGATAATTTTATGGCGCTCTATCTGGATGCGTTCTACGGAACCGTTGCCCGGGCGTTCAAGAAATACGACCCGAATCACCTCCTGCTCGGCGACCGCTGGCTGACCTTGTCCATTTCCAACACGAAAATCAGACGGGCGCTTGCTGAAGCATCCGGCAAATATTTGGACGTCATCTCTTTGAATCATTACACCAAAAACCTGGATGTCGCCATGATGAACGAGGTTCACGCCACATCGGGCGGCAAGCCGATCCTGCTCAGCGAATACAGCTTCGGTACGGCGGAGCAGGGACTGAACCCGATCGTTCCGGGCTCGGCCGCTAACCAGAACGAGCGCCAGCTCCGGTATCGGAATTACGTCGAAGGGGCGGCTTCCCTCGGGTATGTCGTGGGCGCTCACTGGTTCGACTATGTCGACCAGGCTCCGACGGCAAGATGGTGGGAAGGCACGAACGGCGGGGAGAAATACAACACAGGACTGCTGAATGTAGCCGACCGTCCGTATTACACATTCATCGACGGCTTGATGCAGACGCACAACCGCATTTATCCCGTGCTTCTCGGCCAGCAGGCACCGTTCAAGCACGAATTCCCCGGCGATACGACGGGCGGGGGAGCGGACGACCGCAGGATCAACATTCCTTACGTCCGGCAGCCGATTCCGGTCGACGGCGTGCTGAACGGGTTCGGCGGCGATGTCGAGAAAGTCACCCTGACCGCAGCGGACCGGGTCGGAGGAAGCGGCGGGGAGAATGTCAGCGCAGATTATTATTTCGGCTGGGACGCAACGAATCTGTACGTAACCGTGAATGTGAACGATCCGACCCCGATGAAAAACAATTTCCAAAATTCCAATGTCTGGAGAGGCGATGCGATTGAAATGTTTTTCGGGCCGGAGGAGCTCGAAACGAGAGGCGACCTGCTGGTCAAAGACCGCCAGATCATTATGTCCTCGGCGATCGTGAACGGAACGAACTACTGGCACTGGTTTAATACCAGCCGGCAGCTGCCGATCGACATGAAGGTGTCGCGCTGGGATGACGGCGAAGGCTACACGCTGGATGCGGCGATCCCCTGGAGCGCCGTACATGTTCAGGCCGAGCAGGGAAGAGAAATCTTATTCGACTTCGGCCTCGGAGACAGCGAGGACGGCAATAACCGGAGCCGCCAATTCATCTGGAACGGCACCAGCAGGAACAACGCCGACCGCGGTCTCTGGGGCAATGCCGTATTGACGGGAGCGGCCGATGCCGATGCTCCGGTCATCACGGTCGGCGGCGTCGCGGAAGGCGGGGATTATTCCGACGCGGTGCTTCCGGCGGTATCGGCGGAAGACGAAGGCAGCGGCATCGAGAAGCTGACGGTTACGCTGGACGGCGCGGAGTGGACGGCCGGCACGGCGGTAACGGCTCCCGGCACGCATGTTCTGAAGGCGACGGCCGTCGACAAAGCGGGCAATACGGCGGAACAAGAAGTTCGGTTTACCGTATACGGCAGCACGACATTGACGGTGGACCCGGCCTCCGGCGTCTACAGCGACAACGTGCAGCTGCAGGCGAGACTCGTAGGCCGCGACGGAGCCGGGATCGCAGGCGAAACCGTCGCCTTCCGGGTGAACGGGGAGACGGTCGGCACGGCGCAGACGGACAGCCAAGGCATCGCGGCGGCGGCTTACACGGTAGGTCTTAGCGTCACGGAAGCGACCTACGGGCCGTACGGGATTACCGCTGTCTATGCGCAGAATGACGACAGGTTCCTGCGCGGGGCGGACGGAAGCGCCGGCTTGACGGTAAGCAGGGAGAACGCTTCGCTGGTTTATGCGGGCGGCCGTCTAGCGGCGGAGGACGGCGGACTGCTGCTGGCGGCGCAGGTGAACCAGGAGCAAGATGGAAGCCTGGGCCGGGTCGACGGGCTTCCGGTACGTTTCACGGTACAGGCGATCGGCGCGGACGGCGCGAAAACGCCGCTCGCGCTGCCGGAGCTGGAGCAGGCGATCTCGACGGACGTCCAGGGCACCGCTTCGATCGGCGTGAATCTGCCGGCCGGCTTGTACGACATTCGTGCGGAACTGCTCGATAACGGCTCCTACACGCCGGCGGAGGCCGGTACGGACGCGGCGGTACAGGGACCCGCTTTCGGTACAATCCACGTAAGCGGCTTTGTGAAGCTGCCGGCGGACAGCGTGCTCGGAAGCGCTGGGGAGAAGCTGCACCTTGACGTCAAGCTGGGAGGGGGAGGAGACGACAAGTGGCGGCTGTATGTGCAGCCCAAGGGCATAGATGTTTCCGTAGCCGCCATGGATTGGACCGTCGTGACGGAAAACCGGGCTTATGCACAAGGAAAGCTTCGAATGAACGGCTCGGACTACACCGTTCGTCTCATGCTCGGCCTCGCCGAAGGACCGGACCCGATCGTTTCCGTCCAATTGTGGAACGGAGTCGAAGCCGCAGGCGCTCCGCTCGAGTTTCTGAACACCGATGTTACCGGCAGTGTTAGTACCAACGCAGGCCGGTAGAGGCGGCCGACATGCACCCAACAATCAGCAGCCCCGCCGGACGGCGGGGCTGCTTTACGGTTCCGGCGCTAATCCATTTCCGCCGAGCGGGCTTCTTGACGCTTCTCTGCCGCATCGGCTGGGGCTTTCTCTGCCGGCTTCGGGGATGCATGCAGGGTTCGAAAGCCGCTGGGCGTCGTGTGGACGAGCTTTTTGAAGGTATGGCAGAAATGGGAGATGTCGTTAAAGCCTGAACGGGCCGCGATTTCGATAACGGGCAGCTTCGTATGCATAAGCATCGCTTTCGCTTTATTAATGCGGAACGCGATCAGAAATTCGTTCAAAGCGCAGCCGGTATGCTGCTTAAAAATCCGATACAGGTAGGAGCGCGACAGCTTGAAGCGGGCCGCAATCCGGTCCATGTGCAGATCCTCCTGGTAATGTTCGGCGATATGGCTGAGAATCTGCTCGATCACCGCGGCAGGGGAGCCTTCTTCGGGACGGGCCTCATTGGACCGTCGGGCATAACGGGCAATCTCGACGAAGGCTTGTAGGAGCAGGCTGTTGGCCGACAGCTCGTAGAAGGGCTCCTTGTGGCGGAGTTCCTTTTCAAGCTCATATAACGTATTCTGCAGCTTACCGGCCTGTCGGGCGCTTAGGTGCAGAACCGCGGACTCCTCCGCAGGGAAGCATTCGGATGCGCAGCGGGCCAGTCGATCATCCCGGCGGCACCACTCCGCGAGGTAAGCTTCGTCCACGGAAAGAATAAAGCGGTGGAACGCGAACTTGTTGTCCGGTTTGGATAAATGCAGCGCCATGGGTCTGACGATCACGAGCGTTCCCGGCGCCAGGCTATGCACCCGGTCCCCGGCCAGGAAGCGTCCCGAGCCCTGAACGCACAAATAAAGCTCATACCCCCGGTGGGAGTGAAGAATGGGCTGCCCCAGCCTCGTATCGCGGAAGGCGCAATGCACAGGAAACTGTGCCAGCATGGTATTCGTGAGGGTATCGACCTGATAGCGCGGCGGATTCTGATTCCCGGGTTCCCGCTCCATTTCCGGCCTCCTTCAAGAAACGAAAGCTTTTATCCCATTATACCAAAAAAAAGTAGACGATTCCCCAATGATTGTTGAGGATTCCCCAAGCCGCGTTCCCGGTTCACTTGTATAGTGAAGGGAGAAAACGAATTCGATCGAAGGGGAACGCCAAGATGCCAAACGCAAGTTTCACCCGGAATATCAAAGAATCCGCGGAGCGCGTGTACGAACAGATGAGGAAGGATCACGCAGGGAACTGGGGCATGAACATCCATTACTGGGATTGGGTGCCCGGCGTCGGAGTCATTGCGATATTGTCTTATTTTGAAAAGTCCGGACAGAAGGAAATAGTAGAGTATCTTAAGGATTGGGTCGACCGCAATCAGGAAAAATCGGCCGCCGTAAAGGTCATCAACTCGATGGCGCCCTACGCCATTTATCCGGAGCTGTATCGGCGAACCTCGGAAGCCTCCTACCTGGAAACCGCGGAGCGAATCGGCGACTGGATGCTGAAGGAGGCGCCGCGCACGCGTGAAGGAGCCTTCGAGCACACCGTAACGGAAAAGGCAAGCTTCCCCGAGCAGGTTTGGGCGGATACCATCTTTATGGCGGTGCTTTTCCTGGCCCGGCTTGCCGGACTCACCTCGCGGAAGGACTATGCGGACGAGGCCGTCACCCAGCTGCTCCTCCATCTGCGGCTGCTTCAGGATCCGGAAACCGGCGTGCTGTATCACGGCTGGAATTGCATCGCGGGAAACCATATGTCGGCGGCGCGCTGGACGCGGGCGAACGCATGGATTGCGGTCGGCACGCCTATGATTCTGCGGGAGCTGAAGGGTCTTACGAGCATTCCGGAGGAGATCGGGGACCGATACCGGAAGCTGATGGAAGGGCTCGTTCGTTTTCAGCGGGAGGACGGATTATGGCCGACGGTGATGGACCGGGCGGACTTTTATCGGGAAACGTCGGGCAGCGCCGGCGTCGCTTGCGGCCTTCTGATCGGGATTCGCGAAGGGCTGCTTGACCCCGCATGCAAGTCGGCGGCGGACCGAACGACGGAAGCGGTGCTCGCGAAGATCGGGGCGGACGGAATCGTGGCCGGCGTGTCCGGAGGGACGCCCGTCATGGAAACGATCGAAGCATACCAGCAGATTTCCTGCCATCCTACGCTGTACGGTCAAGGGATGGTGCTAATGCTGCTCGCTGAATATTTATAAGGAGGATATATCTTTTGGGAACGACGACGATCCATTACGACTTGCTTCTGAAGAAGATCCGGGAACAGGATGCCGATTATAACCATGAAATCAAGCTGCTGCGCGTGCCCTTCAGCAGCCCGGGCTACCACACCACTTTGAAGAACATAGACTACGCCCATACCACATACCCGAATATGATTTATGCGGTCTCTCTGCTGGACTCCGGACTTCCGGAATACGAGAAGCGGGCGTTGGACGTCATCCGGTCGATTCTCGCGCTTCAGGACACCGACCCGGAACACGACACCTACGGCATTTGGCCCTGGTTTTACGAGGAGCCGCTCACCCAAATGTCGCCTCCGGACTGGAACTGGGCCGATTTCATCGGAAAGCTGCTCCTCCAGGCGGTAACGAGGCACAAAAGCCGCTTGCCGCAGGACCTGCAGGAAGAGATCCGGCAGGCCGTGTTTCATGCCTGCAACGCCATTATCAAGCGGGATGTGGGTCCGTGGTATACCAATATCGCCATCATGGGGTCATTCGTTACGGTCATCGCGGGAGAAGTATACGCCCGTAAGGATTATCTCGATTACGGCATCAAGCGGATGGAACGATTCCAGGCATTCACCGGACGCCTTAAGACTTTTATGGAATACAACAGCCCGGCTTATGCGCCGATTACGATCCTGGAGCTTTCCAAGCTGCGCGGGGAAACGAAACAGGCGTGGGTAAAGGAGATTTGCGAGGACATGCTCGACTTGGCCTGGGGGATGGTATCCGAGCATTACCATGCCTCGACGAAACAGTGGGCGGGTCCTCACAGTCGCAGCTATCGAACGCTGCTGAAGCCGGATACAGAGGCGTTCCTGCAGCTGGCGACCGACGGGGCGGCCTATTACCGTCCGTGGGAGGAGCTTTACTATTCGCCGGAATGGTATAGGAGCGGCATCCGCTGTCCCGACAAATACCTGCACAGGTTCCGGGAGTCAAAAGCGGAAACGATCCGCCGCGTCACGTCGCGCAACGAGGACACCGGCCATGAAAAATGGGCGACCTCCTATATAACGCCGCAGTACACGCTCGGGACGTTCTCGAAGGAGATCTTCTGGAACCAAACCCGCGGGATTGTCTCCTATATGGACAATAAGGGTCAGGCGGTATATGTCGCTCTACGCGTGCTCAAGAACGGCTACGACTATTCTTCCGGATTGCTGGTCAGCCAGCAGCACGAAGGGACGGCCCTGGCCGGCATCGAGTTTTTTACTCACGGGGGAGACACGCATCCGATGCTCGACAAAAAGAGCGGCGTGTTCGAAGCGGAAGACTTCCGGGTGCGCTTCGAAATCGGCGGGTTTCTTGAAGGCGTGGCGTGCACGCTGGCGGAGCCGGACCGGGTCGAGCTTTCCGTGAACGGACTTGTCTCGTCGTTTCGTCTCCTGTACGGCGAATTTCAGGATGAAACGGACGACCGGCCGACGCAGCTTCGCTGGGAGCTGTCCCGGCAGGACGGCCTGTGGTGTGCGGACTGCGTGATCCATTCGGGGCCGGCTCGCACGTTGGATTTTCATCGCATTCGAAAGGCGGCGCTGTTATTCGCCGTCTCGATCGGCAGCCCGCTGGAGCCGTGGGACATCAAGGTTGCTTCAGAGGAAAACCGAGTCCGCGCCACCGCCCACTCTAATGAAGCGGAGCTGGAGACGGCGGTCCGCGTCAGGCCGAGGGACGTGTAAGGGTAGAGTAAGGCAAGAGAAATGCTCGGACTTGAGAAAAACTCCTTAGATTCCATCTGGAAACCTAAGGAGTTTTTCCTGTATCGAGAACGAATGTGAGGGGTAAGCAGCCGCCTATGATAAAGGTCGTTGATTATCAGGTTTTAATAATGTACATACAACTACAAGGAGTGATATAGTAATACATACAGACAATTGGACGAGGGGGCGAGCGCATGAAAGAGAAGTCACTCCCGAAGTACGCCCGGCTCAAGAAAGAGATCCTGAATTGGCTCGAAACGGGGAAGCTTGGGCCGAACGATCAGGTGCCTTCCGAGAATGAAATGGCCGAGCGGTTCGGGTTCAGCCGCCAAACGGTGAGACAAACGCTTGGCGAGTTGGAGCGGGAGGGGAGACTGTACCGGATCCAGGGGAAGGGGACCTTCGTCTCGGAGTCTAGCCGAATCGAGCGCGGTAGGGAAGCGCGGTCGATCGGCTTAGTGACGACGTACATCTCCAATTACATCTTCCCTCATATCGTGCGGGGGGTGGAGGCGGCGGTTCGCGCCAGAGGCTACCGATTGATGCTGACCAGCACGGATAACGACAAGGGAAGGGAACGGGAGAGTCTTTCCATGCTTGTAAGCCAGCCGCTTAGCGGATTGATCATCGAGCCGACCAAGAGCGCGGAGGGGAACCCGAACCTTGCTTATTTCCTGGCTCTTAACAACCAACGGATCCCCTATGTCATGATTAACGCCAGCTATCCCGAGATCAGCTGTCCTTCTTTAGTCATTGACGATGAAGAAGGAGGGTACGCAGCCGCCCTTCATTTGCTTCAGCTTGGACACCGCCGGATCGCCGGCTTCTTCAAATCCGACGATCTCCAAGGCGTTCTGCGTTTGAAGGGGTTCCTGCGGGCCCATCAGAAGGCGGGGTGTTCGCTTCATCCCGACTTCGTCGTCGCTTATCGAACGGAGGAGAAGGCGAGCAAGCCGATCGAGGACGCGGCGAGGCTTCTGGGCCGACCGGATGGGGAACGCCCGACAGCCTTGGTTTGCTATAACGACGAGCTGGCCTTGCAGCTTCTCGAGGCTGTACGGAAGGCGGGATTGACCGTTCCTCAGGATGTATCGGTTGTCGGCTTCGACGATTCATCGCTTGCAACGGCATCGGAAGTCAAGCTAACGACGCTGGCCCATCCCAAGGCGAAGATGGGGGAGGACGCGGCTAGCATGCTGTTCGAGATGATCGAGAGCGGCGGTGCGACGGTTCCGGAATCGAAACGGTATAAGCCTGAGCTGATCGTTAGGGAATCGACGCGAAGGATGTAGATACATGTAGATCATTTTCGCCAAATGGTTCTAGATAAAATGTCCGTACAAGTTTATAATGGGAAACAGGCAATGAGCGAAAGGATGATCGATGTGCTGGAACGGTTAAAGCAAGAGGTGCTGGAAGCGAATCTGGATTTGCCCAAGCATGGTCTCGTAACATTCACTTGGGGGAATGTCAGCGGAATCGACCGGGAAAGCGGCCTGGTTGTTATCAAGCCGAGCGGAGTGCCGTATGACAAGCTGAAGGCGGAGGATCTGGTCGTCGTCGATCTCGACGGGAAGAAGGTGGAGGGCCATCTGAAACCGTCCTCGGATACGCCGACGCACCTCGTGCTATATAAAGCGTTCCCGTCGATCGGCGGCGTCGTACATACCCATTCGCCTTGGGCAACGGCGTGGGCGCAGGCGGGAAGAGCGATTCCGGCGTTGGGCACGACCCATGCGGACTACTTCTACGGCGAGATTCCCGTGACCCGCGCGATGACTCGCGAGGAGATCGAGAGCGCGTACGAGCTGGAAACCGGCCATGTGATCGTGGAGACGTTCAAAGACCGCGATCCGTCGCAAGTGCCTAGCGTGCTTGTGAACAGCCATGCTCCGTTCAACTGGGGCAAGGATCCTCACGAGGCCGTACATAATGCCGTCGTGTTGGAGGAAGTCGCCAAGATGGCGCTCCACACCTACGCCCTGAATCCGGGGATCGGGCCGATGGACCAGTCGCTGCTCGACAAGCATTTCCTGCGGAAGCACGGCGCCAATGCGTATTACGGTCAAAAATAAATGAAGCGAGGGATGCGCATGAGTCACGACGTGAAGCATGATATCGAGAGCGGCGGTACCGTACTTGGCATCGAATTCGGTTCTACCCGCATTAAAGCCGTCCTGATCGGAAAAGACCATACCCCGATCGCTTCGGGCAGCCATGATTGGGAGAACAGCTATGTCAATCAGATTTGGACGTACAGCTTAGAAGATATTTGGAAGGGCTTGCAAAATAGCTACCGTAAGATGGCTGACGACGTGAAGTCCAAATACGGAGTCGCCTTACGCACCGTCGGAGCGATCGGATTCAGCGGCATGATGCACGGCTATATGGCGTTCGACGAAGCCGGAGCGCTGCTCGTTCCTTTCCGAACGTGGAGAAACAATATTACGGAGCAAGCCTCCAAAGAACTAAGCGAGTTGTTTCGCTTCCATATTCCCCAGCGCTGGAGCATCGCGCATCTGTATCAAGCCATTTTGAACCGAGAGGAGCACGTCTCCCGGATTCATTTCCAGACGACGTTAGCAGGGTATATTCATTGGAAGTTGACGGGGCAAAAGGTGCTGGGCGTCGGCGAAGCGTCCGGCGTATTCCCGATCGATATTCATACGAAGAAATACAACGCCGAAATGATCGATCAATTCAATGATTTGGTTGCCTCTAGGAACCTTCCATGGAAGCTGGAGGAGATCCTCCCTTCCGTTCTGGTTGCGGGGGAAAGCGCCGGCGCGCTCACGGAAGAGGGCGCTAAGCTGCTGGATGTGAGCGGGGAGCTGCAGGCCGGCATTCCGCTTTGCCCCCCGGAAGGCGATGCAGGAACCGGAATGGTCGCGACCAATAGCGTAGCGAAGCGCACCGGCAACATATCCGCCGGAACCTCCGTGTTCGCCATGGTTGTCCTCGAGAAGGAATTATCCAAGGCGTATGAAGAGATCGACCTTGTCACCACGCCTGCCGGAAGTCTGGTCGCGATGGCGCATTCCAATAACTGCTCCTCGGACTTGAACGCCTGGGTCGGATTGTTCGACGAATTTACCAAGGCGATGGGGCTTTCCTTCGATGCGGATCGGCTGTATGGAACCTTATTTAATCTGGCGCTCCAAGGCGACGCGGATTGCGGCGGACTGCTCGCTTACGGGTATTTGTCCGGCGAACACATGACCCATTTCGAAGAAGGGCGACCCTTGTTCGTGCGGTCTTCGGACAGCAACTTCAATCTGGCGAACTTTATGCGCGTCCATCTCTACACGGCGCTCGGCGCCTTGAAGATCGGCATGGATATTCTGCTCAAGCAAGAAGCCGTGAAGTTGGATGAAATCTTAGGCCACGGCGGCTTGTTCAAGACGGCGGGCGTAGGCCAGAAGATCATGGCCGGCGCGCTCAACGTTCCGGTTTCCGTGATGGAGACGGCAGGCGAGGGAGGCGCATGGGGGATCGCGTTGCTTGCCTCCTATCTCATCCGGAAGTCGGACGACGAAAGCTTGGATGAGTACCTAGACCGCAAAGTATTCGCCGGAAAAGCAGGAACGTCCGTCTCCCCCGACCCTAAGGACGTGGAAGGATTCGAAGTGTTTATGCAGCGCTACATCAAAGGATTGGCCATCGAAAGAGCGGCGGTCGATTATTTACAATAAAAATTATTCATGGAAGGGGTATGTGACGTGCTTAACGTTAAACCTTATGAATTTTGGTTTTTGACCGGGAGCCAACATCTGTACGGACCTGAAACGCTGAAGGAGGTAGAGGCTCACTCCTTGGAGATGGTCGAAGGGCTGAATCAGGACCCGTCCGTTACTTATAAGATTGTGTTCAAGTCCCTTTTAACGACGCCGGAAGAAATCCGGAGTACCTTGATTCGGGCCAATAGCGACGAACGGTGCGCCGGCGTCATCACCTGGATGCATACTTTCTCGCCTTCCAAAATGTGGATTGGCGGTTTGTCGCAGTTGAACAAGCCGCATCTGCACTTCGCGACGCAGTATAACCGCGAAATCCCGTGGAGTACGATCGATATGGATTTCATGAACACGAACCAAGCGGCGCACGGCGACCGCGAGCATGGCTTTATCGGCACGCGGATGGGGCGTTCCCGCAAAGTCGTGTTCGGCCATTGGCAGAACGGCGAGGTACGCAAGCAAATCGCCAGCTGGCAAAGGACGGCTGTCGCCTTCTGCGAGAGCAAGACCTTAAAGGTGGCTCGTTTCGGCGACAACATGAGACAGGTTGCAGTGACGGAAGGCGACAAGGTAGAAGCGGAAATCAAGTTCGGCTGGTCCGTGAACACCTATGGCGTCGGCGATTTGGCGCAACGCGTGAACGCCGTGTCGCAAGAGGCGGTGGATCGGCTGATGGCTGAATATGAAGAGCATTATACCTTAGTGGCGGATACAGTAGAAAAACGGCAGGCGATCGATTATCAAGCGAGGCTTGAGCTGGCGATCCGAAGCTTCCTGGAAGAGGGCGGGTTCACGGCGTTCACCACGACGTTCGAGGATCTGCACGGTCTGGAGCAATTGCCCGGCTTGGCGGCGCAGCGGCTCATGGCGGAAGGTTACGGCTTTGCAGGCGAGGGAGATTGGAAGACGGCGGCGCTCGTGCGACTGATGAAGATCATGGCCGGCGGCAAGGGCACTTCGTTCATGGAGGATTACACCTACCATCTGGAAGAAGGCAACGAGCTGGTGTTGGGCGCCCACATGCTGGAGATTTGCCCGACAATCGCGGCCGACAAGCCTCGGATCGAGGTTCATCCGCTCGGCATCGGCGGGAAGGCGGACCCGGCGCGCATCGTATTCGACGGCCGCGGCGGTTCGGCGATCAATGCAAGCATCATCGATATGGGGAACCGGTTCCGATTGCTGGTCAACAAAGTCAATGCCGTAGAAGCGACCGAAGCGATGCCGAAGCTTCCGGTGGCAAGGGTGCTGTGGCAAGTGCTGCCGAACCTGAAGGATGGCGTCGAAGCGTGGATTCTGGCGGGCGGCGCTCACCATACCGGGTTCTCGTACGAGGTGACGACGGAGCAAATGCTGGACTTTGCAGAGATGTGCGGGATCGAGGCCGTCACGATCGATGAACGGACGGATCGGGTCAGCTTTCCGAACCAACTTCGGTTAAGCCAAACGGCCTGGAAGAACTAAGGAATCCTGAACCGCAATCCAAGCCCGCTACGCGACTAACGCTCGCGTCGCGGGCTTTTTCCGCTCCCGATGAACAGCCAAAGAATGATTAACGATATGATGATTCAAGCGGAATTCGAAATTTCGGAGGCGTATATCCGCGCGGCCACTTCGAAGCAAATCGATAACTCGCTGACCGGGGATGTCGGCTATGGCTACCAAATCTGGTGCGAGGAAGATAACGGGTTCTCCTTCCGCGGCATGGGATCTCAATTCGCCCTCGTTTATCCGGAGAGAGAGTTGGCGTTTGCCTGTAACTCGGACACCCAAATGATGGGGCACATCGCACGGATTCTACTGAGGAATGTGTTCCGGGAAGAACTCTTGGCGAAAATCCAAGACCGACCGCTGCCTGCCGACGATGCCGCAGGGAAGGCGCTTGAAATCAAGCTCGACAGCCTAAACCTCATTCCGCAACAGGGCAGCCTGACCTCTTCCTATGTCGAGAAATAACGGGAAGTGGTACCGGTTACACGAAAACCCAATGAACATCCCTCGGATGCGGTTCCTATTCGAAGGCGAAGAAGGACGTTGGGAATACGAAAATGAATCGGGTTTGCATCGGTTCGACTTTGGAATCGATTTAGGTACGACTAAAATGTCCTTTTCCTTTACGGAAAATAAAATATCGGTTCATATGCTGAAGGCGGCCGAGTGGTTTCTAGACGAATACTCGGGCTTCGCCGGCGGAGCGCTGGCTTGAAGTCCTCAGGTTCATAATAATGCGAATCGAATACCTTCGGAGGCGGCAAAAGTGCAGTTCTTGCACTTTTTTTGTTTTGGGCTCCGTATATTTCGAAAGGGTGGTTAGCTTTGCTGGCCGGGCTGTTGCCTGTGACGCCTGCAAGCGCGGAGACGGTGGAACCCGTCGTCGCCGGAGCCGCGATCTACCACGTATCGCCGGAAGGGGACGACGCCGACCCGGACAGCTCGATACATCAGGGGAAAAGAGGTCTAACTTTATGGGGTCGCTTCACGCCGGGCGGTCTTTTTGTTTTGGGTTCGGAAAACGTATTCCGAGATAAAAGTTTCATGAAACAATGAAACAAATTTCAATAAATCAATTGACCTCCCTTGAGTTCGACATATATAATATCGCTGAAAGCAATGGAAGCGCTTGCTTCCGGCGGTACGAAACGCCAATCTTTTGAAGAGGGAAGGTGTTCGGCTTGAAGGTACGTATTCGAAGCGAATGGGGTGTCTTGAAGAGGAAAGCGACGATTTGGTTCGCGATCGCGGCCATGTTTTGGACGAGCTTGCCGCTCCCCGCGGCGGAAGCGGCCGCGAACGGGTTGCAAGCGCAATACTATAACGATATCGGCTTTACGGATTTGGCGACGACCCGAACGGACGCGGCGGTCGACTTCGCCTGGGGCGCCGGGTCGCCGGCGCCTTCCGTCGATCCGGACACGTACTCGGTTCGATGGGAAGGCCGCGTGAAAGCGCCGTTTACCGGTATGTATACGTTTTATACCGAGTCGGTCGGCCGCGTGCGGTTATGGGTGAACGAGACGCTGCTGATCGACCATGGGAACGATCATGCCCTTGCGGAGGACAGCAACACGATCGCCCTCTCGGCGGATTCGACGTATGCCATTCGAATCGAATACGCCTATAGCGCGGGAGGCTCGGTCATGCGGCTGCTTTGGTCGGGCGACGAGCTGGCGAAGCAGACGGTTCCCTCTACGGCGCTATTCGTTCCTTCCGCGGAGATGGACGCCGCGGATCCGTTCCAAGGCTATTTGACGGGCGTCGCTCCAACGATCGTTCAGACGATCGGCGACCAGACGAACGGCGGCATTCGTATCCGGGAGCTGAAATTTAAGTCGCGAACGGTAAACGGCGTCGACACCCTCGTGTATGCGTCCATCGCGTCCCCTGCCGCCGCGGGAACATATCCCGGCATTCTCGTCCTGCACGGGGGAGGCGGCGCCGCCATGACGGCGGAGGCGTCCGACTGGGCAGCCCGCGGGTACGTCGCGCTGACGATCGACATTCCGTCCATCGCGGACCCGGCGACGACGCGCTCCACGGGCGACTGGCAGACGCGGCAGTATTTCGGGACGAACATGTCGCTGCATACGCTGTTCGACGGGCAGCTCGCAAGTTTGCAGGCGCTGTACCTGCTCCGCTCGCTGCCGGAGGTCGATCCCGCCAATATCGGCGTCAAGGGATATTCCTGGGGCTCCTATATGGCGACGGCGGTCGCTTCGTTGGCCGGCCCTCAGGTGAAGGCGGTATTCCCGGTATTCGGGGGCGGCTTCTTCGACCGCGGCACTATTTTCGGAGACGACTATCAATACGCCGATCCGGCGGGCGTCACCGCCATGTTCCGGTATTTGGACCCGGCTCGCCGCATCGGCGGGATGACCGCTCACTATTTCGGATATTACAATACGAACGACTTTGCCTTCTGGCCGCCGCAGTTGATGGCTCAATTCGCGTTGATCGGCAGCGACAAGAACTTGCTCTGGTGCCCGAACGCCGACCATACGGTGGCGATGTGCGGGGGAGATTCGTCGCCGCAATTTTTCGATTATCATCTGAAAGGATCGGGGCCGCCGCTGCCGAAGGCGCAGGCGACCGGAGCCGCGCCGGAGGGCGCGGGCGTCAAAGTGACGTTCGACGTAACGGCGTCGACGGCGCTTACGGA
Organism: Paenibacillus sp.; assembly: GCF_031177825.1. GTDB lineage: Bacteria > Bacillota > Bacilli > Paenibacillales > YIM-B00363 > Paenibacillus_AE. The sequence continues at coordinate 270,474 of NZ_JAPSKE010000003.1, forward strand.
GACGAAAGTGTACTACAGCGCATCCCCCGACGGGGAGGCATGGACCGAACGACAGTGGGTCGGCGTGAACGCGACCGCGGTCGGTGCGGACGCGTTCGAAGCCGTCGTGCCTTCGGCGAACGCCGATTGGTTCGCTTACGTCGCCGACGCGAACGGCGTCGCCGTATCCAGCGTAATGGGGAGAGGGACGTCGCTGTCGATCCCGCAGATGGAGCCGGGCGTTCACGCCGGCCGGACGACGACGATGATCGACAACTTCGACGATTACGGCCGGCTGCACGCCAAATCCGACAATTTGACGTTGGACGGCTCGCAGCCGGAGCAATTTTTGGGCGACGCTTCCCGATTGGCGCAGACGACCAAGACGAACGAAACGATCGTGTACAAGACGACGGGCGACATCGAGCATATCATGGCTGACGCGTTCTTCTATACCGGGGACGTTATCGGCGAATTCCAGTTTTTCGTCTCGAACGACGGCCAGACGTTCACGCAAGTGACGCCGTTGAAAAATCCATTTAAAAATTTCGTCTGGCGCAAAATGCAATACGAGCTTCATGACGTGCCCGAGGGGAGCCGATACTTAAAAATACGGTTTCCGACGGACGCGCAGCAGGTGTGGACGCCGCAGCTCGGCCGCGTGCTGATTCGCTACGCGTCGAACGTCGTCACGGACCCGTTGGCCGGCTGGACGTCCGTGGACAGCCGCACGCCGGGGCTTGAAATCGACGCCGTCGCTCCCGAATGGGCCGAGCGCGATACGAGCCGGGCGAAGCGGATCGGCAACACGACGGAGCATCTCGTGTATCGCGCGTTCGATCTCGAAGGCTTCCTAGTCAAAGTTCATTCGTACGGCAATCCGTATCCGGCGGGACAGGTCGCCTTCTATGCGTCGCCGGACGGGGTCGCCTTCGATCCGATCGCCGTCAAGCCGACGATGACGTCGGACGCGATCGGCAACGGTTGGTACCGGACGTACTTCGAGCCGATGTCGCCGATGCCGCAGGGCGCGAACTACTTGAAGATCGAATTGAAGAACGATCCGTCCGGGTATTCGCCGCAGATCGCGAACGTCAAGCTGTACGCGCCGTCGGACCTCGTCGACGACCTGAACGACTGGACGGCGACGGTGAGCCAATCCGCGGGCTGGCGGCTGGACGATGCCGGCGCGGCTTCGTACTTCGACGGCGACGCCGCGCGCGCGACGCGGACGGGGCTGTCGACGGAGCATCTGATCTACGACGTCGGCACGATCGGCGGGTTCGAAGCCCGAATGTACTACTTCGTACAGCCGGCGACCGTAAAGTTCTATACATCGAGCGACCAGACGGCCTGGACCGAAATCCCGTCTTCGCCTTCGTCGGTCGCGCCGACGGCCGACGGTTGGTACAGAGCGACGTATCTGCCGCAATCGGCGATCCCGGCGGACCACCGATACTTGAAAGTGGAGTTATCCGGCGGTACGGACGAGTGGGGAACGCAGCTGTCCCGGCTGTCGATCGATCGGTAACGGCAGGTTAGAAAAGAATCGACTTCGCGCGAGTCCCATCCCGCAAGCCGCATCCCTATGGATGCGGCTTGTTTTCCTTCTCTCCCATTTACACTAGTTTATGAAACATGTTGAATTTTGTTTCCTTGGGTGCTATGATACCCGTAACTACGTTATGGGGAGCTGCCGCATGAAGAAAGTAACGCTGCAGATGATCGCGGATCAATTGCAAATTTCCAAATCGCTCGTCTCGAAAGCGCTTGCCAACCAGAAAGGCGTGAACGAAGAGACGAAAGAGAAAGTCCGGCTTACGGCCATGAATATGGGATACATGATCAACTCGTCGGCGCTGTCCATCTCCGCTTCACGCACGGGCAACGTCGCCGTCGTCGTGCCGAGAAGCGACCTGAAAGACTTCGAATATTGGGGACGGATCTTGCACGGGATCGAGAAAGCGCTCAGCGAGAAGTCGTTCAGCATGATCTTATCGGGCATCGACCCGAACGTCGCGACGAGCGAAGGGCTGCCGAGCTGCGTCACGGACCGGAAGGTGGACGGCGCGCTCGTCCTCGGCGCCGTTCCGCTGGCGTATATTCTCGCGATTCAGGTGACGGGCATTCCGGTCGTGCTCGTCGACGTGCCTCACTTCGTGCAGATGAAGCTGGATCACGTGCTGGCGGAAAACAATCTAGGCGGTTACGACGCCACCAAGTATTTGCTGGATCGAAACCACCGGCGCATCGGATTCGTCGGCGACGTCTCGTACGCGTCGAGCTTCGCGGCGCGTCACGCAGGGTTTCTAGACGCCGTGAAAGATTTCAAGACGGAGCGCGAGGTCGAGATCGAAGCGGTTTCGTTCACGGACGCCCGCGGGGACAGCATCATCCCGTATTCCTTAGGCGATGCGGACATCGAGCGCATCCGCGAGACGGGATTGACGGGGCTCGTCTGCGGCAACGACCCCGTTGCGTTCGAAGTGATGCAGTCGCTGGAGCGGGTCGGGCTGAGCTGCCCGCAGGACGTCTCGTTGATCGGCTTCGACAACGTGCAGAAGTGCCAGTGGGTGACTCCTGCTTTGACATCCATAGACGCCTGCAAAGAGACGATGGGCACCCGATCGGCGGAGATGCTGTTCCGAAGAATGCAGCAGACCGATTTTCGCGCGGAGCATGTTCGGATCACGACGGAAATCATCGAACGGGAATCGGTGAGAAGTTTATAATAAAAAGAAGGAAGTCTTGTCCCAACGTGCGTTGGCGAACAAGACTTTTCTTACATTCATTTTCATTAAAAGTTTCATTAAAAACGGAAACAAATTTCAATAAATAGGTTGAATTAACTGTTTGTATCCGATATATTTAAGGTGAAGCGTGAATAACGGAGTTTCGGGGGAGGAGGCTCGAGGCAGGGAGATGCCGAAAAGTTGAAGCAGTGTCGGAAACAGTTGAAACGAGCGACGTTAGGATCGAGGGGGGCATGAGAGCGGATGCATAGCAGAAGAAGCATTGCGTCGACGCTGCTCGGCGCGTTACTGATCGTAAGTGCCGTCATTGCGTACCGGCCGCATTATGTAAGCGCTTCACTCGACTACCCGAATCAAGTCGGCATAACGACGGTCAACTCCCAGTATGCCTTCGACGGTACGGAGGACGTGTTGACGGAAGGGACGGACGTGATTGCCGATCTGGGCGCCGACGCCGTAAAGCTGTGGCTGACGCCCAATTACAAGCTCGACTATTACCTCAACTCCAGCTGGCCGACGGTATGGGGCCTCGCGGAGCTGGCGGCGACGCCGTACTACGAGGAGGCTTTCGCCAAGTTCGACGTCATCGCCTTGGAAGCTTACGAATTCCATGACAGCGGCGACTGGCATTACGGGGTAAGTTCCGCGGATCGGGATGCCATTCAGGCGGAGTTTTACGAGCTTGCGAAGTATTTGCTGGAGACGTACGAGGGGACCGGGAAGACGTTCATTCTTCAAAACTGGGAAGGCGATAATCAGATGAAGTACGGCGGTCCGGGATACTCGACGACGGCGGCCCAAGGGATGATCGATTGGATCAACGCCCGGCAGGACGGCATCATTCAGGCGCGCGACGAAGTCGGGGAGCACGGCGTGCGCGTGATGGGCGCCTTCGAAATCAACCGCGTGTCGATCGTCTTCGGGGAGCCCCGACTGCTGGACGTCGTCGTCCCGTACACTTACTGCGACTTGTACTCGTACTCGAACTACGAGGTGTACTTCGACGGCGAGCAGCTGGCCGCAAACCTGGACGACATCGCCGCGAAGGCGCCGGACGACGCTCGATACGGGCACGGAGACAAGAACGTCTTCGTCGGCGAATTCGGCCGCGCGGAAAACTGGACGACCGAAGCGGATACGGTTCGAGCGGTGCACACGAACGTGGACGCGGCGTTGGCGTGGGGCGTCCCGTACATGTTCTACTGGCAGTTGTACAGCAACGAGGACTTGGCCGGACTGAGCCAGGTGAAAGACATGCTGAACGATTACAGCAAAATATACGACCGCAGCGCGAATTGGACGCTCGATGCGTCTTCGCCGACGCCGTACTTCGAAGGCGACGCCTCGCGGCTAAAGCGAACGTCGGATACGCCGGAGCATATGACGTACAAGACGCAGGGCGGGATCCACAGCTTCGGCATCAGCTTTTATTACACAGGATCGAGCTTGCACGACAAAGTGGCCGTCTACTACTCCGCCGATAACGTGAACTGGATTCCCGCCGTCATCGGCGTGTCGCGTCCGGTCAACACCGACGGCATCCACGTCTGGCACAAGGCTTCGGTCGGCTCGGCGGAGTTGCTTCCGGACGGGTATACCTATTTGAAAATCGTCCTAGACGACGATGCGGACGTCTACTCGCCGCAAATCAGCCAGGTCGTGATTAACCAGCGACCGCACCGGCCGTTCGCGGACGCCGACCTGAACGGATACTGGCTGATCCGCCCTTCCGGCGCTTATGCCGGCACATGGCATTACTTTGCCGGACTGTACCGGTCGAACGCGCTGACGAACCCCGGCTTCGAAGCCGACGGCGCCGCAACGCAGACGCCGGCGGGGTGGAGCACGTGGGCGCCGAACGGCGATGCCGATGCGAATTATTCGGAAACGGGCGGTTCGCATGCCGGGAGCTACCATTTGACTCATTGGAAGGACAGCACGCAGTACGAGGTGTTTACGTACCAGACGGCGACCGGATTGGACGACGGTGTTTATACGGCGACGGCGTGGGTGAAGTCGAACGGCGGCGCGCAGCAGGTCCGGTTTTTGGCGAAAGATTTTGACGGTACTTCCACCGTCTTGTCGTCGCCGGTCGGCGCTTCGCCGGACTGGACGTTCGTCTGGATCGACGGCATCGTCGTCGCGAACGGGCAGGCGACGATCGGCCTGCATTCCGCGGGGGGCGGCGGCTTTGAGTGGGCGATGATGGACGACGTGAAGTTGTTCAAGAGCGAATAAGAAACGCTAAGAAATTCGCGGTGGAAACAATTCGATTACAAATGGGGGATTGGCCGATGAAAGCTGTATCGTGGAAATCTTGGAAATGGACGGTCGCGTGCATGGCGGCGCTCAGCCTCGTCCTGTCGGCATGCTCCGCCTCGAGCGGGAACGAAACCGAAGCCGGGACCGGAACCGACGCCGCGCCCCAGACGTCCGGGAAGGACGAAGTCGTGGAGCTGAACGTCATCAACTTCCGCGTGGAGGATACTGCATTCTACGACGAAATCAATAAGAAATTTCAGGAAGCGTACCCGAACATCCGCCTCCGATACGACGCCGTGCCGACGAAGGATTACGCGCAGCTGCGGACGGCGCGGCTAACGACCGGCGACCTGGACTTGTTCGCCAGCGGCGGCGAGGTCGAGTTGAAGGATCCCGACCTGCGGGCGATCATGTACGATCTGAAGGACCAGCCGTTCCTCGGCAACTTCTACCCCGACGCGCTGAAGGCGGGTCAGTACGAAGGCGCGCAATATTTCCTGCCGATGAACACGACCGCGATGGTGACGTTCTATAACAAGCAGATGTTCGAGGAGCACGGACTGGCGGTGCCGACGACGTGGGACGAATTCATCGCCGTGTGCGAAGCGCTCAAGGCGAAGGGCATCGATCCGATCATCTTCGGCGGCAAGGACCAATGGCCGGTCAACATGATCATCGGCGAACTGGAGAAGAGCTTGGTTCGTCCGGGCGGAACGAATCAGGATTTTTACGAAAAGCTGAAGACGGAAGAAACCGGCTTTAACGATCCGCGTTGGGTCGAAGTGTTCGCGAAACTGCAGCAGCTGAGCGGCTACTTCCAGCCGAACGCGACGGGACTCGACTACGGCCAGGCTCCTGGCTTGTTCGCCCAAGGCAAGGCCGCGATGATGATCGACGGTTCGTGGAGCCTCGCGCAAATCGAAGACGCGTCTCCGTCTTTCGAAACCGGCGTCTTCCTGCTGCCGGGCGGCAACAAACCCGAGGATAACGGGACGGCGGCGACCAAATACGGCTTCGGCTGGTACGTGAACAAAGATTCCGAGAACGTGGACGCCGCGATGAAGTACCTGGAGTTCCTGACGCAAAAAGATAATTATCAGCAATACACGAACATGGTGCGCATGCTGCCGGTCATGAAGGACGTCGTCACGGAATCGCCGATCATCAACGAGGTCGACAAGCTGATGGAGAAGCAGCAGTCGCTCTGGGAGAACACGTTCATGCCGGGGGCGGCGTACCAACACACCTTCTACGCGATGGAGCTCATCTTCGGCAAGATTGCGCCGGAGGAAGCCGCCGCAAACATGCAAAAAGATTTCATCCAGTCGAAACCGAACTGGAAATAAACGCGACAGCGTAACCACAAGGTCGATCGAGAGCCGCCCGACGTAGCCTCTCGATCGGCAAGGGGGGATCGGCATGGTATTTAAAAGTCGTTTTTCGCGGTTGTGGCCCTATCTGGTGCTGCTCCCGGCGCTGGCGCTCTACGCCTTGTTCGTTCTCGTTCCGGCCGTCGGCAACGTCGTGCTGTCGTTCACGGATTTTACCGGCAACATCCGCCTGCCGATCCGCTGGGTCGGGCTCGACAACTACGCGCGGGCGTTCGGTTCGGATCAGAAATATTTGACGGACGCGATCCGGGTGACGTTCATTTTCTCGATCAGCATCACCGTGCTGCAGAACGTCGCAGGCATCTTGCTGGCGGTGCTCGTCAACGCGAAGCTGCGACTGCGCAATTTTTACCGCGCCGTCATCTTCCTGCCGAACATCTTGGGCGTCGTCGTCGTCGGCCTCGTCTGGACGCTGGTTTTCGATCCGATGTCGGGTCCCGTCAATTTGCTGCTCCAGCAGTTCGACCGCAACTCGGCGCTGCTCGGCGATCCGGATATCGCGTTGTACCTCGTCATATTCGTCACGATGTGGATGAACGTCGGCTACGGCATGATCATTTATTTGGCGGGGCTGCAAAACATTCCGGGAGAGCTGTACGAAGCGGCGCGCATCGACGGGGCGAGCAACTGGGGCATGCTTCGTTACATTACGATTCCGCTCATTCAAGCGGCCATCACCATTAACGTGCTGATTTGTCTGATCGGGACGCTGGGCTTATTCGACATTATCAAGGTGCTCACGAACGGCGGTCCGGGCAAATCGACTTCGACGCTCAGCATGTACATTTTCAACACGATTTTCGGCGGAGACAGCCAAGGCTTCGTCGCGGCGCTGTCGATGATCCACTTCGCCATCGTCTTCGTCGTCGTCCTGATCGCTCAATATTTCATGCGGCGCAGGGAGACGGAGCTATGAAAATAAACAAAAATCATCTGTGGGCGAACGCGGTCCTGATGCTGGTCGCGCTCGGAATGCTGGGCCCGATGCTGCTCGTGCTCAACGTCGCCTTGAAGTCGAACACCGAATTTTTGCGGACGCCGCTCACGCTGACGCAATCCCTGCAGTGGGAAAATTTTCGGCTCGCTTGGGTGCAGGCGGACATGGAAATTTATTTTAAAAACAGCGTGCTGTTTACCGTATTGGTCGCCGTGGGCACGTGCGTCATCGCCACGATGGCCGCCTATCCGATCGCCAGAAATCATATGAAGGGGGCCAATTTTTTCTACCTCCTGTTTCTGTCGTCGTTGTTTTTACCGGTCGGCCTCGTACCGCTGCTGTACGTCATGCAATATTTGGGCTTCATGAACTCGTATCCCGGCTTCATTCTGTTGAAGATCGGGTCGTCCCTGTCGATTTCGATTTTTATTTTGACGGGCTTCATCAAGAGCGTACCGAAAGAAATGGACGAGGCGGCCGCCATCGACGGCTGCGGCTATCTCCGGTATATTTTCACGATCGTGTTCGCCCTGATCAAACCGGCCGCCTTCACGGTCGGCATGCTGATCGCCATCGGTACGTGGAACGACTTCATCTCGCCGTTCCTGTTCCTGACGTACAAAGAGATGAGGCCGCTGACGGCCGGCTTGTACTTGTTTTTCGGCCAATACAGCACGAACTGGACGATTTTGGCCGCAGGCATCATTATGGTCGCATTTCCGCTGATCGTCGCTTTCGTATTTTTGCAGCGGTTCATCATTTCCGGCATTACGAGCGGCGCGCTAAAAGGATAAAGAGTTCAGAGAGAACAGATTGGGGTGGAGAACGATGCGAATCTCGCTACACGACGCCGAATGGACGGTGACCGGGTTTCATCCGTGGGTGCCGCTGCTCGGCAACAGCATGGAGACGGGCGCCCCGCTGCAAGGCGTGATCGACTGGATTCCTGCGACGGTCCCGGGCGGCGTGCATCATGACTTGTACCGCGCTGGCCATATCGAGCATCCGCATATCGACCGGAACAGCATCGCTTGCGAATGGGTGGAAAACCGATGGTGGCTGTACCGGACGCGGCTTCCGCGCCTGGAACGGCTCGGCGCGAAGCTGGAGCTCGTCTTCCGCGGACTGGATTACCGCGCGTCGGTGTACTTGAACAACGTCAAGATCGGAGAGCACGAAGGGATGTTCCATCCCGCCGCGTTCGACATTACGGCGATGGCGCGGGAACACGAGACGCTGGAGCTGGGCGTTCTGTTCGAGCATGCGCCCGACGAGATGGGACAGATCGGAAAGACGTCGCTGACTCGGACGCAGAAAAGCCGATTCAGTTACAAATGGGACTTCTCCACCCGCATGGTGAACATCGGCCTATGGGACGACGTGTACTTGCGAGTGTGCGAGGACGTCTCCATCGACGAGATTGCGGTGCATACGGATACGAACGGCGGCCAGGGCATCATCGACGTGCGCGCGGCGCTTCGCGCCGATCGTGAGGACGGGGTCGGAGCGGAAGGCATCGTCGTTCGCGTCGAATGCGCCGATCCGCGAGGGAAGGTCGTTCTCCGTCAAGACGTGCCGGCGGACGGCAGCCTCGAATGTCGCTGCCGCCTGGCGGTGGACGACGCGGAGCTATGGCATCCGAACGGATACGGCGCGCAGCCGTTGTACCGGCTGAAACTGCAGGCGCTGCGGGACGGCCTGCCGTTCGACGAACGGGAGCTGAAGGTCGGCATCCGTAAGCTGGAGTATGCACGCAACGAGGACAGCCCGGACGATTCGCTTCCTTATACGTTCGTCGTGAATGGAAAGAAGATTTATATCAAGGGCGTCAATCTGACGCCGCTCGATTTGATGTACGGCAACGTCACCCCCGAACGGTACGAGTGGCTCGTGCGGCTCATGCGGTCGGCTCGCGTCAACATGGTGCGCGTGTGGGGAGGCGGCTTGATCGAGAAGGAGACGTTCTACGACCTGTGCGACCGTTACGGGATCATGATTTGGCAGGAATTCATCCAGTCGAGCTCGGGCGTGGACAACGAGCCGAGCAAAATACCGGAATTTCTCGCGCTGCTGGGACGTACGGCCGAAGCCGCTCTGAAGGAGCGCCGCAACCATGTGTCGCTGACCGTCTGGAGCGGCGGCAACGAATTGATGAGCGGGCCGAACACGCCGAGCACGTACGAGGACGAAAATTTGGCGATGCTGCGCGATTTGGTCGCCGCGCACGACTCCCGACGCTTGTTTTTGCCGACGTCGGCTTCAGGGCCTGTCGAGATGGTCACTCGCGAGAAGGGCGTCAGCCACGACGTGCACGGGAACTGGAAGCATCTGGGGGACCCGGAGCACTATGAGCTGTACGGCGAATCGGACAGTTTGTTCCACAGCGAATTCGGCGTCGACGGCGCCAGTCCGGCGAAGAGCTTGCGCAAATTTCTGACCGAGCCGCACTTGAGACCCTTGTCGAGCCGGGAGTCGCTCGTCTGGCGGCATCACGGCGGGGAGTGGTGGGACACGAAGTCGCGGGACGAGGAGTGGTTCGGCCCGCTCGACGAGGTGGAGACATTCGTCCAGTGCAGCCAGTGGTTGCAGGCCGACGGGCTCCGGTTTATCGTGGAGGCGAACCGTCGGCGCGCGTTCCGGAACAGCGGCAGCATCATCTGGCAAATGAACGAGCCTTGGCCGAACGTATCGTGCACGAGCTTGGTCGATTATTACGGCGAAGCGAAGATGGCTTACTATTGGGTGCGCAAGGCGTTCGCGCCGGTGCATGCGTCGCTCGATTACCGCCGGCTGCGCTTCGCGCCCGGGGAGTCGTTCGCCGGACGCATCGTCGTCTCCGGCAGCGGCGAGGAGCGGCCGATCGTCGTTCGGGCGACGGTGCTGAACGCGGCGGGGCAGCCGGTGGACGATCGGCGCTTCGAAGGCGTCGCGCCTGCGTACCGGAGCGAAACGCTGGGCGATCTGGACTTTACCGTCGGCGCGTACGAGCAAGGGCTGTTCTTCGTCCGGCTGCAGCTGCTCGACGCCGACGGGCGCGCGATGTTCGAGAACGTCTATACGTTTTCGACGGAGACGGAGCGCGCGCTGGCGGGGGCGCTCACGCTCTCGCCCGACGTCGAGGCGGCCGCGCTCGGCGCGTGGCGGGAACGGGAAGAGCCGTCGGGCATCCGCCTGTGGGAGCGGACGTATCGGGTGACGAACCGCGGCCGGCATGTCGCCTTCTACGTCTATCCGGAGGAGACGTCGGATCGGTATTGGCTCGAGGCGGAAGGCGCTTACGAGATGTTGTTCCCGGGCGAGACGAAGGACATCGTCGTCCGCTGCATTGCTAGGCGGACCGGCGGTCTGTTCGCGAAAGAAGAGGCGTTCTCGGCCGTCCGACCCGAGGACGCGCCGCCGTCCGTCGTCATCCGGCGCTTCGGCGATGCGGCCGGAACGTCGGCTTCGTCCGAGGGGACGGTGTCGGCGTCGGAGCCGGCGCGATGAACGGGCGGCTCGTCTATGGCGGTCTTGCGGCCGTCGCGGCGGTTGCCGCGGCGATCGCCGCCGTCGGCTCGGGGCTGCTGCCGCTGCCGACGGGGTCGGACGACCGCAGGAGGTACGCGGACATCGTCGGCGTATCGCATGTGCACGGGCTGTACCACTTTTCCGACTCGCAAGACTTCCTGAACGAAGGGGCGGACGCCGTCGCGGAGCTGGGCAGCCGCGTCGTCAAGCTGTGGTTTACGCCTCGCTATGCGGAGGATTATCCGAACTACAACGGGGCGGCGCCGTGGCCGGCCGCCGGCAGTATGGTCGAGCTGGCGCAAACTCCGTATTACGACGCCGTCTTTCGCAAAGATTTTCACACCTATATATTGGAAGCTTACGAATTTCCGGATACCTATTGGCAGGACGGCTTGTCGGACGAAGAACGCGTGCGGGTGCGCGAGGAGTTTTTTTCATTCGCCAAACACTTGATGACGACGTATCGGGGGACGGGCAAAACGTTCGTGCTCCAAAACTGGGAAGGCGATAACGCGATCGGCGAAAACCCGGACGCGGCGAGCGTCCGCGGCATGATCGACTGGCTCCATGCGCGCCAGGACGGGATCGAACGCGCCCGGGCCGAGCTGTCCGGCGATTCGGACGTGGCGGTGTACGGCGCGGCCGAAGTGAATTGGGTATCGAAAGCCCGGGACGGGGCCGTCACGGTGACGAACGACGTCCTGCCGCATACGCGGATGGATTTGTACTCGTATTCGATCTACGACGCGGGGGTGCCGGTCGACCCGGCGGCGCTCGCCGCCAACCTCGACTACTTGCGATCGAAGGCGCCGGACAGCGGCGTCTTCGGGGCGAACAACATTTATATCGGGGAGTTCGGCTTGCCGGAGAACGGTCTTGGCGCGGAACTCCAGCAGCTGCACGTCCGGCAGGTCGTCGACGCGGCGATCGCTTGGGGCGTCAGGTACGCCGTTTACTGGCAGCTATATTGCAACGAAGCGAGGCAATCGTATGCGGATCGGCCGTCGAACTACTCGGTCATGGGGTATTGGCTGATTCGCCCGGACGGGACGAAGTCGCCGGCTTACGAGGAGCTTCGGAGCCGGATGGAGAAACGTCCGGGGCAGACGGCAAAGTAAAGGGACGATTCAGCATACTCGAGAGAGGTGCGTAGCGAACATGCAAAATACGAAAAGGCTGCCGAGAAGCCGGCCGGAAGCGGAGGGGGTATCGCCCTCGGCCGTCTTGGCGTTCCTCGACGCCGTCGAACGAGAGAAGCTCGAGCTGCACAGCTTCATGTTGCTGCGGCGAGGGCGAGTCGTCTCGGAAGGCTGGTGGGCCCCGTACGGGCCCGGGGAGCCGCACATTCTGAATTCGTTAAGCAAAAGCTTCACGGCGACCGCGATCGGCATCGCCGCGGAGGAAGGGCTGTTGTCGACGGAAGACATCGTAGCGTCCTATTTCCCGGAAGCGTCGGACGCTGCCTCACTTCCTTATGTAAACGAGATGCGGATTCGACATCTGCTCACGATGTCTTCCGGCCACGCCCAGGACACGTTGGAAACGCTGCTGCGCCGCCGAAGCGGCGATTGGGCGCGTGCCTTCCTCGAGACGCCGCTCGCCTACCCGCCGGGCGTCCAGTTCGTATACAACAGCGGCGCCACGTACATGCTGTCCGCCATTCTGCGCAAAGCGACCGGACAGTCGCTGATCGAGTATTTGACGCCTCGCCTGTTCGGGCCGCTCGGCATCGAGGGCGTCCTATGGGAGACTTGTCCCGACGGCGTCGAGGTCGGTGGATGGGGCATGCGAGCGACGACCGAGCAGATCGCCAAGTTCGGACAGCTGTACTTGCAGCGAGGCATGTGGGGCGGGCGGAGGCTGCTTTCCGAAGCGTGGGTCCGCGAAGCGACCGCCGATCTCATCTCGAACGGCGACGACGCCGCGAACGATTGGCATCAGGGCTACGGTTTCCAGTTTTGGCGTTGCCGCCACGGCGCGTATCGGGGGGACGGCGCTTTCGGGCAGTTTTGCGTCGTCCTGGAGCCGTTCGACGCCGTTCTGGCGATCACCGCGGGGACGGGCGACATGCAGGGCATTCTTTCTCTCGTCTGGACTAGGTTGTTGCCGGGACTGCAAGAAGACGCGGCGGAGGATGACGCCGCATATGCGGCGCTGCTCCGTCGGCAGGCCGAACTGGCGATTCCCGCCGTCGCGGGGGATGCCGACTCGGCAACGGCTCGCCGCGTATCCGGGAACGTCTACGAGCTGGAGGACAACGGGTTCGGATTGCGGCACGCGGCGTTCCGCTTTATCGACGACCGCGCGATGATCGCGTTGACGGGAGGCGGCGAGCCGATCGTGCTCCGATGCGGTTACGGCGAGTGGCTCGAGAGCCGCATCGAGCGAGGCGGCTTCGCCGAGCCGGTATGGGCTCGTGGAGGGTGGCGGCCGGACGGCGCCTTCGCCATGACGATCTGCTGGACCCGGACGCCGTTCGTCGACGAGGCGACGTGCCGCTTCGAAGGCGACCGCGTCGTCTGGTCCGCGGTTCGGAACGTCGGGGAGACGATCATCTCGACATCGCTCTTCTTTCCTTCGCTGGCGGGAACGCGCGTCTTGCGCGCGCCGGAAGGCGCATGCTGAGAATGCGAGAGTTGCAATGAACCGACAAGCGGGAGGGACGCATGATGGAGAAGAAACGGACGATTTATTATTTTTCGCATACGCATTGGGACCGCGAATGGTATGAACCGTTCCAGGGCTTTCGCTATCGACTCGTCGACATGTTAAACGAAGCGATCGAAACGCTAGAAGCCGAAGACGACTTCCGCGTCTTCCATCTGGACGGGCAAACGATTCTTTTGGAGGATTACATCGAGATCGAACCGGACAAGCGGGAACGGCTCGCCAAGCTGATCCGGGACGGCCGCCTCGTCGTCGGACCGTGGTACGTCATGCCGGACGAATTGTTACTGTCGGGCGAAAGTTTGATCCGCAATCTGATGGTCGGGCATCGGCTGGCGGAGCGGTGGGGAGGCCGGCCGTGGAAATACGGGTACGTGTGCGACGTGTTCGGCCACATCGCCCAGATGCCGCAGCTGTTCAACGGCTTCGGCATCCGGTACGCGGCGCTCGGCCGGGGCACGAACGAACACGACTGCCCCGCCCATTTCCGCTGGGCGGCTCCGGACGGCAGCGAATGCATTACGTACAAGCTGCAGGACCGGGACGGGTACGGCTCGTTTTGGGTGAAGCTGTCCGGCTGGCCTCAGGTCGACGTGCCGAACCATCCGGAAGAACTCGATCGGCGCATCCGGGAGGCGATCGACGAAGAGTTCGGCCGCTCCGATATCCCGATCGGCGTCGCGATGGACGGCATCGACCATGAGCCGATCCATCCGGAGTCAGTCCAATATATGCAGCGGATCGAGGAGCTTTATCCGGACGCGGAGGTGCGCCACGTCAACCTCGAGGAGATGGGACGGCAGCTCGAGCCGTACCGGGATCGAATGCCCGTCAAATGCGGGGAAATTTACGAGCCGGGCAAAAACGAGGGCGGATACATCCACGTCATCCCCCATGTGCTGTCCAGTCGGTATCCGTTGAAGCGGGAAAACGATATCTGCCAGACCCTGCTCGAGAAATGGACGGAGCCGCTGTCGGTATACCTCGAATCGCATGGGCGCCGGGTGCAGCCGGAGTACGTGGAAAAAGCCTATCGCTATTTGCTCCAGAATCACGCCCACGACTCGATCGGGGGCTGCTCGATCGATCAGGTGCACAAAGACATGACGTATCGCTTCGATCAGGCGAAGCTGCTCGGACGGCTCGTCGTCGACGAATGGAAGCGGTTCGAGCGCGAGCGGCGCGGTACGGCGCCAAATTCTTCGACGAGAGCGTTGCTGCTTTGGAACCCGCTTCCGTTCCCGCGCAAGGAAGTCGTCACGGTCGACGTGGACTTCCCCCTCGATTACCCGCAGCGCTTCCAGGAGCCGTTCGGGTACGAGCTTAAGAACAGCTTCATCCTCGTCGACCGGTTCGGGAACGAGCTGCCGTACGGCATCGTCCGGATCGACCGGAATCGGCTGCAGCGGCGGCATCGACAAGCTTGCGATTTCGTCGATCTGTATACGATTTCATTCGAAGCCGACATGCCCGCAATGGGCGGAGTCGAATACAAGATCGTTCCGCGCAAGGGGGCGACGCGGTACTTGAACGCCCTGTCCAAGCACGAGCGCGAGACGGAGAACGACTTCGTCCGCCTCGCGGTCCGGGAGAACGGGACGATCGCGCTGACGGACAAGGCGACCGGCGTCGTCTACGATCGGCTGCTCGACTATCTCGACGACGGAGAAATCGGCGACGGGTGGTACCACGTCAATCCAGCGGAGGATCGGGTCGTCTCGAGCGCAGGCACGCCCTGCGCGATCGAGAAGGTCGAGGACGGGCCGGTCCGTACGACGTTCCGGGTGTGCCGGCGCATGCGCGTGCCGCGGGCGATCGACGAGCGCAAGCGCGGCATCCGACGGGCCGACGACGAGGTCGAGCTCGTCATCGACACGTATGTCAGTCTGTCGAAAGGGGCGCGGCACGTCGACGTCCGGACGGTCGTCGACAACGCCGCCGCCGATCACCGCCTGCGGCTCAAGCTGCCGACAGGCATTCGCTCTTCTTCGTATTTCGTCAATCAACCGTTCGCGTTCGTCGAGCGGAAGCGGGGGTTCGATCTCGCCACGGAAAACTGGAAGGAGCGCGACGCGCTCGAGAAGCAGATGGGCGGCATCGTCGGCGTTCGCGCGGCCGACGGGTCCGGATTCGCGTTCGTCTCGGCGTACGGGCTGCACGAGTGCGCCGCGCCGGAGGACGAGGAAGGGGCGCTGTTCGTCACGCTGTTCCGCTCGTTCGGCAGAACGGTCATGACGAACGGCGAGGCGGGCGGACAGCTGCTCGGCAAGCTCGACTTTCGTTACCGGCTCGTCCCGCTTCGTCCGGAGGATGACTATGCCGACTTGATCCGCTTGCAGGAATCGCTGCAAGCGGGCACGGAACACGTTGTGTACGGCGTGGACGAGTCGTATACGCCGGCGGAACCCGAGAGCTTGTTCGTCCTCGACGGGAAGCATCTGTGCATGAGCGTGCTGAAGCGTCCGGCCGACGGCCGGACCGGCGACGCGATCGTGCGGCTGTACAATATGTCGGATCGACCGGCGACCGGCACGCTGCGGAGCCTTCGCGCGATTCGCCGCGCCGAAGCGGTCGACTTGAACGAAGAGCCGCTGCATCCGGCGCCGCACGGGGAACGCGAGGCGGCCCTAGAGCTGCCGGCCTGGAAGACGATGACGCTGCGTTTCGCATTTTGAACAAAGAGAACCGGGTCCCGCTGGGACCTGGTTTTCTACGTTCTTCCTATACTGTCTGGCGGCGCCAGCTGCGGTCCGGGAAGCGACGCGCGTTTCCGTCGGAAGAGCGCAAGACGCGCGATCCGAAATTTGCCGCAGCGCCGAATAGGTGAAACCTATAGCGACGATAGGATTCATATTCTTCACAAATAAGCGGAAGTATGTTACAACCGAACTATATATATTTCAAATAGAAACGAGGAATCGTAATCATGGCTGAGACGAAGAAAATTGCGGTCATCGCCGGCGACGGCATCGGCCCGGAGGTCGTTGCGGAAGCGATCAAAGTCATTCGCAAGACGGAAGAAGTATTCGGTTACAAGTTCGAATTCGAGCACGGCTTGTTCGGCGGCGTCGCCATCGACGAGCGCGGCACGCCGCTCCCGGACGACACGCTGCAGCTGTGCAAGAACGCCGACGCGGTGCTGCTCGGCGCCGTCGGCGGTCCAAAGTGGGACAACAATCCGAAGGAACTGCGTCCGGAGACGGGGCTGCTCGGCATTCGCAAGGCGCTCGGCTTGTTCTCGAACCTGCGCCCGGCGTTCGTGTTCGATTGCCTGATCGAAGCGTCGACGATTAAGGAGGAAGTGCTTCGCGGCACCGACCTCATCGTCGTGCGCGAGCTGACGGGCGGCATCTACTTCGGCGAGAAGTTCCGCCGCGAAGGTCCGAACGGCCAAGAAGCGGTCGACACTTGCGTCTACAGCGTGCCGGAAGTCGAGCGCATCGCGCGTCAAGCGTTCGAGATCGCGATGAAGCGCGGCAAGAAGCTTGCCTCCGTCGACAAGGCGAACGTCCTCGAGTCGTCCCGCCTGTGGCGCGAGACGGTCATCCGCATCGCTGCGGACTACCCGGAAGTCGAGCTCGAGCACGTGCTCGTCGACAACTGCGCGATGCAGCTGCTTCGCCGTCCGACGAGCTTCGACGTCATCGTGACCGAGAACATGTTCGGCGACATTCTGTCCGACGAAGCGGCGATGCTGACGGGTTCGATCGGCATGCTGTCCTCGGCGTCGATGGGCGAAGGCAGCTTCGGCTTGTACGAGCCGGTGCACGGCTCCGCGCCGGACATCGCCGGCCAAGGCATCGCGAACCCGATCGCGACGATTCTTTCCGTGGCGCTCATGTTCCGCCTGACGTTCGGCTACGAGGACGCGGCGAGCGCGATCGAAGCCGCCGTGAAATCGGTGCTCGACGCGGGACACCGCACGGGCGACATCGCCGTCGACAAGTCGAAGGCGATCGGCACGGTCGCGATGGGCGATCTTATCGCCGCCGCGATCGCGAAGTAAGGCATACTCGCAAGAACGGAACCGATTGGGCCGCCGCGCCCGGTCGGTTTTTTTGCGTTCGCATGGGGCGGAAGGGGGAGCTTTTCGGAGCCAGAAGGAGGATTAGGCCGCTCATTGGCGAACAAGTCGGATCATGATTATCATCATTCTAATTTAATAATCGCTATACATTGACTTCAATTTCCGCCGGTGATAAGATAATTTTTGTGAGTTTAGACAAGCTCGGCTAAATAAAATCATCGGTAGGAGGAATCCCCATGGCAGAACGTTTGGTAGGCAAGAAGGCGCCGGATTTTACAATGGAGACGGCCCTCGGCAACGGCAAAGAGTTCGGCAAAGTTTCCTTGTCCGACTATAAGGGCAAGTGGCTCGTATTTTTCTTCTATCCGCTCGACTTCACGTTCGTATGCCCGACGGAAATTACGGCTCTTAGCGACGCGGCTGCGGAGTTCAGAGACTACGATTGCGAAATCCTCGGCGCGAGCACGGACAGCAAGCATTCCCACCGCGCATGGATCAACACGCCGCGCGACCAGAACGGTCTCGGCGAGCTGAGCTACCCGCTGGCGTCCGACATTCATAAGTCGGTTGCAGAAGCGTATGGCGTCCTGAACGAAGAAGAAGGCATCGCGCTTCGCGGCCTGTTCATCATCGATCCGGAAGGCGTCGTGAAGTACCAAGTCGTTACGGACGACAATGTCGGCCGCAGCGTAGAAGAGACGCTTCGCATCCTTCAAGCGCTCCAATCCGGCGGATTGTGCGCAGCGAACTGGAAGCCGGGTCAGAAGCACCTTACGGCACAATAAGAAGCAACGTTCGAATCCCGAACTCCGACGGCATCATCGCTGTCGGAGTTTATTGCGTTTGGCGGCGCATCGCGAGGAACGTCATCGCGAATCAGAACTGCAGCCCCGTTCATGGCGATCCATGAGCGGGGCTTTGCGTATATATCAGGAGAATATAAGCATAAGAATCACATAGCCTGACCTTTTTATTAATTCTTTATGATATACTCACTGGAAAGAAGATTCTTCCATATTTGTGGTTCCCGGTGATCATGGGTCGAGAGGGGAAGATACATGCGTATATCTCCGATATATCAGGAAGCGCCGCATCATCTCAGGCGGATCGATGAAGACTTTCACATCAGCCTGACCCAAAACGAAGTGATCCGAACACCGCTTCATCACCATGAATTTGTCGAGCTGGCTTTCGTGACGGATGGGGACGGCGTCGAAACCGTCAACGGAATCAGCCATCGCTTACGCCAAGGGACCGCCACCTTTCTTCTCCCGCATCATATCCACCAAATTCACTCCACGTCAATCGCGCCGATTCGCAAATATTGCTGCATGTTCAATCTCGATCTGTTTTCCCGTGCCGCGGAGGACGCCGAGCTGTTCGCCATGCTGCTGCAGGTCGGCACGACGATTTCTTCCTGGGCGGATATCGGCCCCGAACAAATCAACCGTATACGAATGCTGTTCGAACATATGAAGGAAGAGCTTCAAGGTCCCGCAGCCATCGGTCAGCCGCTGTTGATTCGGGCGAAGCTGACGGAAGCGCTGCTGCTGTTTATGAGAGCGGCTTGCGGGGACGGGAGACAGATTCAAGAACGGATCTCTGCCGCTGATCGCAATGACAGATTGATCCAGACGACGTTCTGGACCATTCTCGGATACATCCGCGTTCATTACCATGAACCGTTCACCCTGCGGCAGCTGGCGGAGCGATTTCACATGAGCGCTTCCCACCTTAGCCGTTCGTTTAAACGGCATTTAGGATACAGCTTTATGGATTATGTTCATTTGCTTCGAACGAATAACGCCGCGAGCCTGCTCTCCGCTACGACAATGTCCGTTACCGATATTGCAGTCTCCGTCGGCTTCGATTCGCTCCGCACCTTTTCCCGTGTATTTCGGGAGATCTATGGACAGACGCCAAGCGAATATCGCAAAGCGTCACATATAAAGCCTGTGGAGGGAGTGAAATGAATGAGGGAGCGGTTTCGGTTCCTGCGTCATTGGACCTTTAAGCGAAAACTGATGCTATTCTCCCTGTTTATTAGCACGGTACCGGTAATCATGCTGGGGATTGTCTCGGCATACCTCTCCGGGAAAAGCATTCAGGAGGAAACCGACCGTAACCACCAGATCATTCTACGGCAGGTTCAGCGCCAAATCGATAACATATTAGTCGGTTTGGATACGTTATCTCTGCAGCTGGCCAATGACCCGGCCATCGCTAGATCGATGGAGCGGGGCATCTCCATGGAAAAGCTGGAAACGCTGGAGGCCACGCTCGAGATGCTGGAAAGCGTTCGCCTCTACCGCAGCTACAACGGGTCGATTTCGAACCTGTCTCTGATTTATGAGAAATACGGCCAGGTTTATTCAAGTCAACACGGCGTGCTGAAGCTGTCCGATTTTCCTTATGCGGAACTGCTCAAGACCGAAATGGTTAACACCGCCGGATCATTCATCATTCCTCCGAATACCTATGCCGGGCAAAATGAATATCTGATCATGCGTCCGGTTAGCTCCGACACGAGCGTCCGGCCGATCGGACGAGTGGTCCTTCATATCAAGCTTTCGCTCATCTACGAGGCTTTCCATTCGGCAAATTTGGGTGCCGGTCGCGAGCTTGTGGCCATTGACGGCGAAGGAAGGATCGCGATCAGCTCTAACCTGGAAGAGATCGGCACACAGCTGCCGCAGGCAAGCGATCTGTATCATTACTGGAAAAATCCGGGAACAACGATTTACCGCCTGAACGGGGAGGAGCATCATCTTTCCTTGCAGCAATCGTCGTACAACCATTGGGCTTATATAGCTGTAACGCCGCTGAAGGAAACAACGGCCAAATCGGATCAAATTCGACTTTTGACCGGGTTGATCGTCTGCTGCATCATCCTTCTGTGGATGCTGATTGCTTTGCTCGGATCAAGAAAGCTGTACCGTCCGATTCACATGCTGTTTGCCCGGCTTTCGGTCGGAGACCGCGGGAAAGGGGACTTGAAGCTCCTCGGCGATTATATAGATAACATGGTTCACAACAACACCCGTTTGGAGGATCGGTGGAACGAGCAGCTGCCGAATCTGAAAGACAATGCGCTGCTGAAGCTGCTTAGAGGCGACATGAGCGAGCGGGAATACGATGCTATAGCGGATCCGTATTCGATATCATTGCAGGGAAACTGTTATTATGTGTGCGTTTTGAAAATCGACGACCCGATCGTTTATCGACGGAGCTTTCAGGCCAAAGACCGGACGTTGGTTACCTACGCGTTCTCCAGATTAGTCGAGGAAATTAGCAGGGAAATGGAGAGCTGCGAGGCCGTCATTCCTGTGCCCGGTCAGGTTGTCATCCTCTTCGGCGCCTATGGGGAGGACGGGGATCCGCGCGAAAGAATGGTCGAGCTATGCGATATGATTCGTTGTAAAGTGAGCGGGCATTTCAACGTTTCGATCACGGCGGCCGTTAGCGAAGGGATTCCTTCCATAACCGACATTCCCCATGCTTATGAGCAGGCGCTCCAGCTGCTTCGCAATCGGCCTTTACTCGGGCATGGCATCACGCTCACTTCGGAAAGCGTTGAGCATCCGGCGTCCATCCACGAATATACCCAGTCGTTTATCCAAAGCCAGAAGGCCATCGTAGCCAGCATTACGAACAATCAAGCCGAGCTAGCCGGCGAGTATTTCGTAAAAATGACGGATGAGGCTTCACGCTATTTTGTCACCTCCGAAAGCATGATCGGCATGCTTGTGTTCTTGCTAGGGGATATCGAAGAGGCCATCCGCCGCAAAGGCTATGACCTTAACGCCTGGTTGGATGACGACCTGTACCGGTCGCTTTACGCGGCCCGGGATCTCCATGAGGCGAAAGACTGGTTCGTGGGCCGTCTGTTTCCTGTCATTCATCAACGCCTTCGTCAGACGGCTACCGGGGAATCAAGCGATGCAGACAAGCGGCATATGCTGATCGAGCAGGTCATCGCCTATATTCACGAGCATTTCGAAAAGGATTTGTCGCTTCAGCAGATTGCCGATCATTTCGGCTGTTCGTCGTTTCAATTAAGCCGATTATTTAAGGAATATAAGCAAATCAACTTTGTGGAATATTTGATTCGTTATCGAATGGAAAAAGCGAAGGAGTGGCTGGTTCATACCGATCAATCGATTAAAGAAATTACGGAGCGGCTGCGTTATACGACGACGCAAAATTTCTCGCGCGTATTTAAACAAATTACCGGTATGCCTCCCGGTAATTACCGGAGCATGCACCGCAACAGCTGAATCGAACCGGAAAGATCCCCTCTCCAATATCAATTTGGCGGGGGGATCTTTGTTAGCGGGATTTATAGTGGTTATGCGCATCGATGATCATGGATTCGCCGCCTTAGCCGCGTAATATAAGGCAACCTTTCGGATGGCGCGGGCGGTTTCTTCCGCATCTTGCTCGGTGAAAAATTCCGAGACCTGCAGCCTGACGGCCGTCTCCAAAATGTTCTCCGCCTCCGGACAATCTCCCGGTTTGTACTCGATATCGGACAAATCGAAAGGAAAGCGGCTTCCCAGGTAAGCTTCTTTCTTCAGAAACATCGGCTGCAGGTACATCGCCCGCGGAATATAGCCCGCCTGGTTTGGAATGCCTTCGGCGGCCAACGCTTTCGAGAACTCGTCGCGCGAGACGCCGAGCACCGATTCATCTACCCTAAACATGTAGAACCAGAAAGAAGAGCGGGCGCCGTCCGTTACGCGATGCGGAATCATGCCGGGGAGATCGCGAATGCCGGCGCTGATGCTCTCGCCATACCGGCCACGCTGCTCGCAAACCCATTTCAGCCTCTTTAGCTGGGCGATCCCGACAGCGCCTTGGAGCTCGGTCATCCGATAATTCGGCGCGAGTCCGTGCAGGTCCTTCACGACGACGTCCGTGCCGAACCGCCGGAAATTTTTGTCCGCGAACGCATGGGTACGCAAATACAACTCCTCGTCCCCGGAATTGACGGTCACCATGCCGCCATCGCCGGTGGAGATATGCTTGAAGTCGTTGGTGCTGAAGCAGCCGAAGTCGCCGATCGTCCCGGCCAACCGCCCCTTATAGTAGGTTAGATAGGATTGCGCGCAGTCCTCGATCACCTTCAGGCCGTGCCATCGGGCGATGTCCATGATCGGGTCCATATCGCAAGGATTGCCGGCTAGATGAACGACGACGATCGCCTTGGTCCTTGAAGTGATTTTGGATTCGATCGAAGCGGGCGACATATTATAGGTATCTGCTTCCAGATCGGCGAATACCGGGATTGCATTCTGATACAAAATGCCGATTAAGGTCCCTTGATCGGTAATCGGCGAGGTGATGACTTCATCCCCGACGCTGATACCCGCTGCGCCCAGCGCCGTATGAATGGCAGCCGTGCCGGAGGAGACGGCGACGCTGTAGGTCACGCAGTAGATCTCATTGAAATCCTGAAGGAATTGCTTCACCTTCCGGCCGTGGTGATAAAAGAGGGTATTTTGCTCCAAGGCCTCGGATAGTTCTTTTAATTCTTCTTCTCCGAACCTTTTTCCCGTGCCATAGGGAGTTGTTTTGGTTTTGTCGCCGCCCATGAGCGCAAGCTTCCCCTGTTCCATATCGCATCACTCCTTTAACCATCTACGTTCATCATATCTATCGATGGAACAAAGATCTCGCCATCCGTTGAAGCAATGCAGTCAAAAATTGACCTGTTCCTGCGTTATATTTATGTTATTAAACATGTCGGATATGTTCGAACTACCGGTGTATGAGTATCAATTTTTGCGTACATGTATCATTCCTGTAATGTATTAAGTGTTATTATTGATAACATATATTGCAAAAATAGAGCCTTTCGATTTGTTGGAATCCGCTTTATTGTTGGGGGAAAGGAGGAGACAGCCTCATGCTGAAGCCGGCCGTAAGCCCAACTGTACAGCCTAACCGATGGATTCGGATCCGTAAGAAGGTATGGAAGAGCAGATACATGTATTTGTTTGTGCTGCCGGGGCTATTGTACTTTCTGATCTATAAATATCTCCCCCTGCTCGGCTCCGTCATCGCCTTCAAAGACTACAGTGTATTTCGGGGGTTTCAGAACAGTCCTTGGGTGGGTTTGAAGCATTTCGAGCGAATATTCGATAATCCGGAAGTCGTTCAAGTGCTGGTAAATACGCTTGTGTTATCGTTTCTGCAAATCGCGTTCGCGTTTCCTGCCCCGATTCTGCTCGCCTTAATGCTGAACGAAGTACGCTTGGAATGGGTAAAGCGAATCATTCAATCGGTTGTTTACCTTCCTCATTTCCTCTCGTGGGTCGTTGTTGTCGGCGTCGTTACGATTTTTCTGCGCGGGGAAGGCTTGGTCAATAATCTACTAGGTTTATGGTTCGGGATCGAATCCATCCCGTTTCTGCAAATGCCGGGATTGTTTAAGCCGCTGCTCGTGCTTGAGGTGATATGGAAAGAAACCGGCTGGAGCACGATTATCTTTCTCGCCGCGCTTGCCGGCGTTAATCCTGAACTGTATGAAGCGGCGGTGGCGGACGGAGCCGGGAGGCTTCGCAGAATTTGGCATATTACCCTGCCGGCCATTCGCAGCACGGTCGTGATCCTGTTGATTCTGCGGCTTGGGAGCGTATTGGACAACGGCTTCGAGCAGGTATTTCTGATGCTGAATCCCTATGTGATGGATGTCGGCAATGTTTTGGATACATACGTCTACTATAAGGGGATTGAGCAGTCGGATTTCAGCTTCGCCACCGCCGTTGGATTGTTTAAGTCGGTCGTGGGCCTGATTCTTGTCATCGCCGCCAATCGGCTGGCGAAGAAGTTCGGGGAAGACGGCATTTATTAAAAGGAGGAGGGAACACCGTGCTGTACCGATCTACGTCGGACCGTTTATTGGATACTGTAAACATCGTATTGCTTATATGGATTGCGGGGATGATGTTCTTTCCGTTTCTGTATATTTTCTCCGTATCCTTTTCGTCGATGAGGGATTATTTGGAACATGACTTTTTGCTCTGGCCGAAAACGTGGGTGACGGATGCCTACCAATATATCCTAGGAAACAACCGATTTATCCGCTCCGTCTTCGTTTCCTTGTTTATTACGGCAGCAGGAACTTTATTGAATCTGTTGTTCACGACAACGATGGCGTACGGGCTGTCGCGTCCTTTCTTCGGCCAGAGAACGATGATTTTCATGGTGCTGTTCACCTTTTTATTTTCCCCCGGCATTATTCCAACGTATTTGATCGTAAAAGAAACTGGGCTGATCGACTCGCTCTGGTCATTGATCATTCCGGTGCTGGTCAGTCCGTGGAACATGATTGTCATGCGGCAATTCTTCCGCAACCTTCCCGAGGAGTTGACGGAAGCGGCGACGATGGACGGCGCGAATCCGATAACGGTCTTCACCCGCGTCATCCTGCCGTTGTCCAAGCCAGCGCTGGCGACATTCGGTTTGTTCTATGCCGTCGCGCACTGGAATTCCTACTTCAGCGGCCTGCTCTATATTAACAATCCGTCGAATTGGCCGATCCAAGTGCTGCTGCGACAAATCGTCATTGTGAACGATAATACGGCACTGCTGGAACAGCAGGGTTTCGTAGAGGCGCCGCCGGCCGAAACGATCCAGATGGCGGCAATCCTGCTAGCTACCGTTCCGATTCTTGTCGTGTATCCTTTCCTGCAGAAGCATTTCGCAAAGGGGGTGATGCTGGGATCGGTGAAAGGATAAGAACATCAAAATTAAGGGAGGTTCCGATTTCAATGTTTTTGCGAAAATCTTCCGTCATACGTTATCTCATCCTGATCAGCGCCATAGCCGTACCGATCGCCGGCTGCACCTCTAACCATGGGAGCAGCGAACCGCCGGCACCCTCGTCTTCTTCCACTCCGACTACGACGACGCCGTCACCGTCGGATCAGCCGTCAGCGGAAAGGATGCACGACATCAGCTTTATGAGCTATTCCTACGTCAGGTTTCCGGAGCCGGAAAGCCCGGGCGTGCAGGCGATTCGAGATCAGTTTGCAGCGAACATCCAATCCCAGTTTATCCTCGCCTCGGACTTTAATACGAAGCTGTCGGTTGTCATGGCTTCCGGCGATATGCCGGATGTCGTACATATCCAGAGCGCCGACGCCAATTACATCAAATGGGCGAGGGAAGGCGCCTTCCTGCCGCTTGACGATTACATCCAGCAATACGAAACCTTCAAGCTTGTGCCGGATGCCGTATGGAACCAGTTTCGCGTAGACGGAAAAATTTACAGCATACCGATGTATTCCCCGACGTACATGCAAAGTATTACGATTCGCCAAGACTGGCTCGATCGTCTTGGCTTGAGGGTGCCGACCAGCTATCAAGAGCTGCTGGAGGCAGCCATCGCCTTCACCCATAACGATCCGGACGGGAACGGCAAGAACGATACGTACGGCTTTGCCATGGCGGAGAAAAATTCGCCCGAATTTTCGGCCGGCGCTTACTGGTCCAGCGGTTGGTACCATAAAGATCAAGACGGCAACTATATTCCGGGGACGGTCGGACCGGGACGCAGGGAAGTCGTAGAGACCCTCTCCAAGGCTTATTCCGAAGGGGCGGTGACGAAGGATTTTGCCGTGCTGAATTGGGCGCAGGCCAACCAAGAATTCTATTCCGGGAAAGCGGGCATCTTCATCGGCATTCCGAACGGCATGGAGGAAAGCTACTATATGGGCTTACTTGAGGTAAATCCTGACGCCGTGGTCACGTCGATCCCTTATTTCGTCGCCCCGGACGGCTCGCAAGGCTCGCTGCTGAACCAAGGCTACTTCGGCTTGACGACCTTGTCCTCCAAGCTGGCGGACGATCCTGCAAAGGTGAAGAAGATCTTGACCATTCTGGATTATGGCCGTACTTTCTTCGATCCGAAGGACAGAACGCCCGACAACGAACATTTTGACTGGCTGATGGGCGGGGAAGGGAACGGATACGACATGACGGACGGCAGGGCGGTCGTCCGGGAAGGCGCGGAGAGCATTGCGCCCGTCGGCTACATGTTCGCGCGGGAGGAATGGAGGCCGTGGGCTCCGAACAATGAAGCGAACCAGTATTCCAAGATGGTGTACAAGGATCCGCGCATGCAGGAGTTTATCAGCAAGATCGAAGCGATGGAAGTAGATCATAATAAAACGCCGTACGCTGATCCGAGCAGGGGTATTTATTCCGAGACCTGGGCGCAACATGGGTTAGAGCTTACCAATTACCTCAACGGAGAAATTACGAAGATGATTTCCGGCCACCGCCCCGTATCGGAATGGGATCAGATGGTTCAGGAATGGAAGGACCGCGGAGGAGCGGACTACATTAAAGAAATTAATGAAGGGATTAAAGCGAAACAATGACCGGGTGGGAAGGGATGAAGCGGATAGCACTCTCCGCTTCATCCCTCTTTTTCGGCCGGGGTACTGTGAGAGGCCCATGCAATTACGCATGGGCCTACTCGATTTTGTTTTCGCAGAACAGGAACAAATCAAGCCCCCGACCCGTATTGTTAGTAAACCTAAAGGAGGGCGTGCCGCATGTTTCAAGAACGGAACGACCGGTTGGCGGAATTGAAGGGCAAGGCTAGACAGAAGGCCGCCTGGGAGCGACAGGAGCAGGAGCTGGCGAAAGAGCTCGAGCGCAAGCGCCATGAGCGCGGGCAATGGGAAGAGCAGCTGCGCGCCGAGCAGAAGGACGTGGACCGGTTGACCGGCCTCAGCTTAGGGGCATTATTTTACGCGCTTATAGGCAAACGGGACGAGAAGCTGACCCAGGAAGAAACCGAAGTTCTTCAAGCGAAGCTCAAGCTCGACGAGGCGGCGGAAACGGTCGCCGAATTGGAGGCGGAGCTGGACGAAGCGAAGCGGCGGCTCGGCGAGGTTCGCTTCATCGAAAGCGATATCCAGGCGGCGCTGGAGGAGAAGAGGCGGCTGATCCTCGCCTCGCATCCCGGCTTGGCGGCCGAGCTGCAGGAGTTGACCGACCGCGAGGCGGAAGCGCAAGCGAACGTGAAGGAGCTGAGCGAGGCGGTGTCCGCCGGCCGGGCCGTGATGAACGCCCTGGACCGCGCTGAAGATCGGCTTGGTTCGGCGAAAAACTGGGGCACGTACGACATGCTCGGCGGAGGTCTGATCTCGACGGCGGTGAAGCACGGCCGCATCGACGAGGCGCGATCCGCGATCCACCACGCGCAAAGCGCCTTGCGTCGATTCCAGACCGAGCTGGCGGACGTGCAGCGCGACGTCTCGATTCAGATCGACGTCGGGGAGATGTTGACGTTCGCGGATTACTTTTTCGACGGGTTCATTACGGATTGGATCGTGCAGGGCCGCATTACCGATTCGCTGACGCAGGTGTCGAGCAAG
The DNA here is from genome assembly GCF_031177825.1 of Paenibacillus sp. Taxonomy (GTDB): domain Bacteria; phylum Bacillota; class Bacilli; order Paenibacillales; family YIM-B00363; genus Paenibacillus_AE. The sequence goes on from NZ_JAPSKE010000003.1 coordinate 298,391, forward strand.
CGCGCGCGAATCGCCCGCATCGTGGCCGAGGTCGAGAGCGAATGGCGGAAAGCGGAGGCGGAGCTGCAGACGCTGCGCCGTCGGAGATCGGCGTTGATCGAGAACGCGTAACGAGCCGGGTCGATCGCGCGGCTGAGGGTATGGCGGGGCGGGCGCGAACGTAGACTAATATGCGGAGGAATGATACCATAATGCCCATAAGATGGCGCGAATTATTGCCGGACTTCCCCAGCAAGGGCGCGTGGGTGAACGGCGAGCGGACGAAGGCGCAGCTGACGGGCAAGCCGACGCTCGTTCACTTCTGGGCGGCGAGCTGCAAGACGTGCCGGGAAGGACTGCCGCTGGTGAACGAATGGCATCGGACATACGGCGGACCCGACGGAGCCGGGCTGCAGACGATCGGCGTCCATGTGCCCCGCACGGCGGAGGACGAGGATGTCGGGGCGGCGGCCGAGCGTATCGTTCGGTACGCTATCTCGCATCCGGTGCTGCTCGACGGCGATCGGGCGGCGGCGGCGGCGTTCCGGAACGAATGCGTGCCGGCGTATTATGTGTTCGACCGAGCAGGCCGCCTGCGCCATTACCAAACCGGCGAGCGAGGGCTCGGCTTGTTGGAGCAGCGGATCCGCAAGCTCTTGTCGACGAAGGAATCCGAATAGGAGGATTGGTACACGTGAACGTACCCGAGAACCGCAAGTACAGCGAAGAGCATGAATGGGTGAAGGTGGAGGAGAACCGCGCGACCGTCGGCATCACCGACTTCGCGCAAGGGGAGCTCGGCGACATCGTCTTCGTGGAACTGCCGAAGGTAGGGGACACGATCAAGTTCGGCGACCCGTTCGGCAGCGTCGAATCCGTAAAGACGGTGTCGGAGCTGTATGCGCCGGTCAGCGGCAAGGTCGTGGCGGTGAACGAGGAGCTGAACGACGCGCCGGAGCGCATCAACGAAGCGCCTTACGAGGGCGGCTGGATGGTCGTCGTGGAGATGTCGGACCCGACCGAGCTCGACAAGCTGTGGACGCCGGAGAAGTACATAGAAACCTACGGGGTATAACGGGGCACAGGCGGCCGGGTGGGCTCGAAAGCTCACCCGGTTCGCGTTTCCGAGAGAGAACGGAGGGATCGATGAAAGAATGGAACATGGCACGTCGCTAACGTCGCTGATGATCGTCGTCGGCGTCGCGTTTCTCGTACCGGTGCTGCTGCATCGCTTCAGGCTGCGGTTTCTGCCGGTCGTCGTGGCGGAAATCATCGTCGGCATCGCGATCGGCAAGAGCGGGCTGAATTGGGTCGCGGAAGATCCGTACCTAGAGATGCTTTCTTCCTTGGGCTTGATTTACCTTATGTTTCTAAGCGGGCTGGAGCTGGATTTCTCGCTGCTCTCCTCGAAGTCCGGCGCGAAGACGAGCGGGCCTAACGTCATGAAGGTGGGCCTCGCCGTCTCGGCGGGGGCGCTGCTGCTGGCGGTGGGACTGGCCTTCGGGCTCCAAGGCGCGGGGCTGATCGAGGAGCCGTTCTTCTTCGCTATCGTGATGGCGGCCATCTCGCTTGGCGTCGTCGTCCCGGTGCTGAAAGAGAAGCGCTTGATCGAAAGCCGGATCGGACAAGTCATCCTGTTCATCACCGTCGTGCTCGACTTTACCGCGATGATTCTATTGGCATTCTACATCAGTTTGCGATCGCAGGATTTGTACGTCATGCTGCAGCTCGTGTTGTTTTTCGCGGCGGCGTACGTCGCTTATCGTCTCATCCGCCGGACGTTAAACCGGAAAGTATCCGAAGCGATCAAGGCGGGTACGATCCAGATCGGCACGAGAGCGGTATTCGCGCTGATCTTGTTCTTCGTGGTGTTGTCCGAGACGCTCGGCGTCGAAGTGATTTTAGGCTCCTTCCTCGCAGGCGCGATCGTCTCGCTCATGCTGCCCAAGAAGGACTTCGTGCATAAGCTGGAGACGTTCGGCTACGGCTTCCTGATCCCGATCTTCTTCGTGATGGTCGGCGCGGATCTGGAGCTCGGAGCGCTCCTGCGGGAGCCGAGCGTCCTGACGCTGATTCCCGTGCTACTGGCGTGCTTCTACGTCGCGAAGATGCTGCCTTCGCTGCTGCTGCGGCGATGGTACGCTTGGCGGGAGGCGATCGGGGCCGGGGTATTGCTGTCGGCGAATCTGAGCCTCGTCGTCGCCGCGGTGGAGGTGGGCGTCAAGTTCGGCATCATCGACGAGCAGCTGCGGGGCGCGCTCATCCTCGTCGCGATTTTGTCGTGCTTTATTTCGCCGATTCTGTTCTCGCGGTTTTTCCCGAAGGCGACGCCGAAGCGGCTGTCCATCGGCATCGTCGGCGCGAACCATATTACGCTGCCGGTGTCGCTCGATCTGGAGCGGGAGCAGTACGACGTTCGGCTCTATAGCGCCGCTTCGGCGGAGGAGGCGGCGAGGGAGCCGAAGTCGAGCCGATTCCCCCTTCGCGAGGTGGACAAGCTCGAGCCCGAGGCGCTGGCCGCGGCCGGCTTGTTCGATCAGGACGTCATCGTGTTCGCGACGGCCGACGACGACGTGAATTTGTCGCTCGCTCGCGAAGCGAAGGAGCGGGGGACGGCGCGGATCATCGCCCGGGTGGAGGAACCCGACCGGCTGGACGTAACCGGTGGCGAGATCCCGCCCGACGTGCAGCTCCTCTCGTCGCTGTATGCGACCCGTACGCTGCTGAAGGCCGTCATCGAGCATCCGAGCGCGGTGAAGCTCATTACGCAGCACGACGACTCGATCCAAGAGGCGGAGCTGCGCAACCCGGCGTACGACGGCATGGCGCTGCGCAGTTTACCGTTCCTCGGCGACGTGCTCGTCATGCGCATCTTCCGCGGCGATTCGTTCGTCGTGCCGCACGGCAATACGGAAATCAAGCTCGGCGACCGGCTTCTCGTCAGCGGAGACGTCGAAGAGATCGCCGCGGTGAAACGGGAGATGGCGTAAGCCGAACCGAAACGGATATGGAAAAAGACGAAAGCCTTGCTTCGCGACGTCAATCGTTCGCGGGGCAAGGCTTTCGCGTCGGAAACCATTTATGCCTTCAACTTTTGATACCGTTCCATATACTTCAGCACCGTCAGCACGAACGTCGCATGCGACCAGGTGAGCGGCGCGACCGAGATCGGGCTGCCGTCGAACGGATCGACCTGTTCGGACAGCACGCCGCTCTCCATCGCATGGTCGACCACCCATTCGATCGTGCGCCGCGGCGACTCGAGGTCGGCGAGCGACTCCGCCGTCTCGATCTCGAACTCGGCCATCCAAAGCGTACAGATGATCCACGGATTGCCCGGCACGACGTCGAGATCGGAGGACATCTGGAAGTAGTAGTCCTGATAATATCTCGCGATGCCGCCGACTTCCGTCTTGATCGACAGCCCTTCCTTGATTTGCCGCATCGTGCGGACGACGCGTTCGTCCGACGCCGGCAGTACGCCGAACTCGAAGATGCCGTAGATGCTGCTCTCGAGCGTCATATCGCGAACCCACCTGCCGTCCTGCTGCTGCAGTCCGCGGGCGAAGCGGCCGGCTTCCTCGTCCCAGAGATGGGTCAGAATGCCGTTCTTGATGCGCTCCGCGGCCTGCTCATACCGGCTGCAGCGCGCGTCGTCGCCGAACAAGCGGGCGAAGTTCGCCGCCGCGACCATACCGCCGTAGACGGCGGACGCCGTGAACGTATAGATGCCGTACCGTTCCTCCCACAGATCGTAGCTGGGCTTCGGCAGCTGCAGCTCGGGATCGACGTAGGAATATAGAAATCGGGCGGCCTTGCGGATCAAGCTCGGGTACAGCGACTGCGGCAGCTCGATGTCCCCGTGCTTCGCGAAGTCGGCCCACAGCGCGAACAATACCAGGGCCGTCTCGTCTTCCTGGATCGGGAGCTGCTGTTGCCCGTTATGTACGTACGGATGCCAAGAGGACCCGACGGTGCCGTCCGGATTGTACTTATGATGCAAATACCCTTCGTCCGTGATCGCCTGGGCGCAGAAGTGAAAAAACGGGACGACCATGCCTTGATAGCCGGCCATCGACATCGCGTAAGCGACCAACGCGCCGTCGCGCGGCCACATGTAGCTGTAATGGTCCCGGTTGTAATTGAGAATGTCGGTGTCGTTCGCCGCGATGATGGCGCCGCGCTCGTCGATCTGCGTGCGCACCGTAAGCAAGCTTTGTTTATACATGGCGACGACGTCGTCGCGCAAATCCCCGAAGTCGCGCTCCTGCTTGTTGACCCAGCGCTGCCAGTAAATTTTCGTCCGATCGAGCAAGTTGCCGGGGCCGCTCTCCCGAACGTAGGCATTGAGCTTCTTCACCTCGTCGAGCGTATGACCCGCGGTCATCCAGTAATACATCGTGTGCGTGGAAGACGGCTGGACGAACAGGCGGAACGAGATCGTGCTGTCGACGGAGCCTTGCGCGATCGGGTTGCCCATCAGATGGCCGTCTTCCGCGTCTTTCCAGGTGCCCTCGGCTTGATGAAATCGCTTGACGCCTGTAGTATATTGATAGATGCCTTCTTGACCGGTCGAACCGTTGAACATGAAGTAGTGGTCGCGCTTGTAGTGAAAGACGGTGTTGTTCGCGGGGTAGTAGGCGGCGGTATCGCCGACTTCGGTTTCGTTAATGACGAGATCCTGGTGGAAGAAGAGGCGGACTTCCCGTTCGTGCTCGGTGTCGTTCCTGACGGCGAAGCGTCGAATGAAGATGTCCTCGCGTTGGTGGACGCCGTCGTTGATCGTGAGCGTCAGCCCGAGTCTCGGATGGGTCGCGGTGACGCAAGTGACGAGGGAATCTTCCTCGTAATCGAGCGTGCGCCGCCATTCGTCGTCCGCGAGCCACGCGAACTCGCCCCCGGCCCAAACGCCGACGCGGCAGTGATAACCGCTCACATGATTCAATTGTCCGACATAAGGATAATACAAATCGCGAATGTAGCCGTTCCGATCCAGGTTGATGAGCATTTTGCCGTTTCCCGTTACGAGATGCCTTGGCACGCTACCACTTCCTATCGTCTTCGATTCTCTATATGAAGCTTATATTTTCATACAGTATAACCGGAAACGGTCGATTACGCATCAGATTCGTCATCGGTTTCCGTCGCCTCGATTCATTGCGATCCGATCCGGGGCGGCTCGACCGACATGCGGGGCAGCAGCTTGATCAGCTCGTCGACCTTGTTGCTCGCGTCCAGGACGCGTTGGAATTGCTCCCAATCGATCGAGAGATGACGGATGGATGCGCCGCGGTGATAGGCGACGACAAGGGAACGTTCCTCCGGATCGTAAGACACGTAGGCGATCTGCTTATGTTCCAGCGGGACGACATGCGCCATTAGTACCGAACCCCTTTCTCGCGGGAAGATGATGGTAGCTTTTTATGATATGCGTTAATAGTATGGAATAGAACGTTCCGCAGGTCCGCAAGGCTTGGACCGATGCGGGTTTTCTGTTAAAAAGTGCTTGTCTTCGGGAAAAAGGAATTGTACGAGTCGAACTCGAATAAGAAGAAGATATCCGAAACGAAACGTACCGGGAGGGATCAAGATGAGCTTTTGCTGCGGCGCGAGCATGATCGGCACGAAGGGCAGCATCCGCCACCTTCGGACGCAGATTCATAACGTTCCGATACTGTTTTGTCCGGTATGTCACCGGATCGAGGTGCATTATCTCGTCGAGGACGAATACGAAATCCTGGCCGAATACGCGCAAGGAGACGGCGCATCCGAAGTGGACTTCGAAGATTATTCGGACGCTCCGCTGCACGACGCGTTGTTCGAAAACTGCGTCAATCAGGAGCACGAGGATCCGCTCGCGCTCGTTACGAACCAGATCGATATGGCGCTCGACCTGCTTCGCATCGCCAAGGGCCTCGACGACGTCGAATGGGAATATCAGTTGAAGAATCGGCTGCGCGTCATGAGCGGCCGAAGAGATAAATTGCGCAGGAAGAAGACGACGGGCGGCTATCGATAATGCGAACCCAGCGAAACAAAGCGGGGGGGAGAAGCGTCTCATGAATGGGGCGCTTCTTTTCTTTTTCCAATCGGGAGTACCCCCACAAAGCTCGAAGCCGCATCGAATAGATTAGGAACCGAGGTGAACCGGGTGATCTTGCTGCTCATCCAGAAGTGGTTGAAGCGCACCGACAAGACGAAAACGTCGTCCGCGGGCGCGCCGATCGAAGACGAGGTGGCCGCGATCCGCGCGGGAGACGAAGCGCTTCGGGGCGACGTCATCGCTCGGTATCAGCCGTACGTGGCCAAGACCGCGTCACGCTTCTGCAAACGCTACATACACCCCGAATCCGACGACGAATACAGCATCGCGCTCTCGGCGTTCAACGAAGCGATCGACGCGTTCGACCCGCAGGCGGGCCGCGCGTTCCTCAGCTTCGCGGAGACGGTCATCCGCAGGCGGTTGACCGACTACGTGCGCAAGGAGCAGCGTCACGCGTCTCACATTCCCCAGAGCGCCTTCCTCATGGAAGACGACGAGGGGGAGACGTACGATCCGATCGAGGTCGACGCCTCCGTGGATCGATACAAGCTGGATCGGGAAAACGAGGAGCGCAAGCTCGAGATCGAGACGCTGAACCGGGAGCTCGCCGACTACGGCATCACGTTCGGCGATCTCGTCGACGGCAGCCCGAAGCATGAAGACACCCGGCGTTCGCTGATCGGCATCGGGGCGCTCATCAGCCGGGATTCAGCCTTGTACGGGCCATTGACGAACAAGAAGTCGCTGCCTCTGAAAGAATTGTCGGAACGTGTCGATGTGTCTCGGAAGACGTTGGAACGGGGACGGAAATATATTATTGCCGTCGCTTTGATTCATTTAGGAAATTATCCGCATTTGCAATCCTTCGTAGCGCCGTCCGCATCGGTTTCGAGCGGAGCCGGGGCTGCGGCGCATCGCGGCGAGAACAAGGGGTGGGAAGATTGAAAAAGGGCGTCGTCATGGAAGTCGGGGAGCGTCATGCGGTCGTATTGACGGATTCCGGCGCATTCGTTCGCTTGGCGAAGCGCGGACGAACGTTCGCCGTCGGGGAAGAGATACCGCTCCCCGCCGCCCGGAGGGGACTGCCGCGCAGGGCGTGGTACGCCTTGTCGTCGACGGCTGCCGCCGCGCTGATCTTCGCCATGTTCCTCTTCTCGGCGCTGCCGGGAGGCGGGCCGCCGGTCGCGACGGAACCGGACGATTTGAACAAGATCGCTGTGACGGAGACGCCGTCGGTCGGTCCCGGATCTACGGACGCGACGCCGCCGGCGAACGACCCGCCGCCGGCGCCGATGCTTGTCGCGTACGTCTCGATCGACATCAATCCGAGCGTCGAACTCGGCCTCGACGCGGCGGGGACGGTCGTGAAGGCGAGCGGACGGAACGAGGATGCGACGGAGCTGCTGGACGGACTCGAGCTCGTCGGCCTGACGCTGGAGACGGCCGTCGCGCAGGTGATGGAGGCGGCGGAGACGAAGCTTCTGAGCGCGAGAACGGAGGCGGACATCGTCATTACGAGCGTCGTCGTCGACGAAACGGCGCCGGTGAAGGAAGAGGAACTGCAGGCTCGCGCGAAGAGCGAAGTGGACCGCGTCATCCAGGAGCACCATGCGGAAACCGCGGAGGCGTATCGCGTAACGGTATGGTCCGCGCCGAAGGAAGTGCTCGAGGAGGCGAAGGAGTCCGGTTTGTCGGCGGGCAAGATGGCGTTCCTTCTGAAGGCGCAGGCGAACGGCGTGCAGGTGACCGCCGAGGAGCTGCAGAAGTCGTCGATCCACGACGTGGCGAAGCAATACGCGGATAAGAAGCTGCTCGACGCGGATCCGACGTGGACGAAGGAGACGATGAAGGAGCTGCTGAAGCAAATGAAGTCACAGATCAAGGCGTCGGAGCAAGACGATGACGACGAGAAGGACGACGATCGCGGCGACGACGGAAATTCGGGCAACGGGAAAGAAAACGGGAACGGCAACGGGAAAGGAAACGGCAGCGCCGCCGGTAACGGCGGGAGCACCGGGAACGCCGGGAACAAAGGAAATGCCGGAAACGCCGGGAATGCCGGGAATGGAAATGCCGGGAATGCAAACGCCGGAAATGCCGGCGGTCCAGGCAACGGGAAAGCCGCCGACGACGGCCGCAATCCGAAGATCGACCTTGAATTCGATTTCGATTGGGGAAATTGGGGAGATTGGGACGGCGGCAACGAGGAAGACGACGACGATCGAGACGACCGCGAAGACGGCCGGAAGAAGGATGACAGGCGCGACCGGGACGACGACGATCGGAACGAAAGAGAGAAAGACGAGGACGGACCGCGTCGCGACGACGGGTCCGTCTCGGCGCGTCCGAACGAAAAGGACAAGGACAAAGATAACAATCAACAAATAAACAAAGAGAAAGACCAAGAGAAAGACAAAGCGAAAAACAAGGAGAACGAAAAGGTCGAATCCAAAGAAAAGAACGAAAAAGATAAGGAAAAATAAGGGCTCCGGCATCGCCGGGGCCTTTGCCCTGTGATAAAATAGTATCGATTCGCACGGAGGCGGCCGAAGCGGCTTCTTCCGTCCGAGCGCTGGCGAACGCGCTGCATAGCGGCGACGACAGCCGCATCGGGAAGGGATCCGAGATTCCGATTCATCTGTTCGATCAACCTTACAGCGGAAGGATTTGAGAGGCTTGCGATATCACGTGTTCGGCAGAACCGGTCATACCGTCTCCGCTCTCGGCTTCGGCGCGATGAATTTGCCCGGCGTGCCGTTCGAGCAGGCGCGCGACGCATTGAATTACGCCCTGGATCGGGGCATTACGTATATCGATACCGCGGCGGGGTATCGGAACAGCGAAGAGATTATCGGCGACAGCATCAGCCATCGCCGGAGCGAATATTTCCTCGCGACGAAGACCGCCCAACGCGAGTACGAGAAGGCGAAAGAAGAGATCGATCGCAGCCTGAAGCGGATGAAGACCGACTACGTCGACCTGCTCCAAATTCATTATGTGAATACGGTGCAGGAGTTCCAGAAGGCTATGGGGGAGAACGGCTCCTACCGCGCGGCGCTCGAAGCGCAGCGGGAAGGCAAGGTTCGCTTCATCGGCATCTCCGGCCATCGCCCGGACTTGCTCGCGAAGTGGATCGCGCCGGGCCAATTCGACCAGGTGTTGTTCCACTTGAGCCTCGTGCAGCCGTTCGCGCTCGACGAACTCATTCCGGTCATGAACCGGCTCGGCATGGCGAAGACGGCGATGAAGCCGTTATCCGGCGGTTTCGTGCAGCCGGTCGAGAAGGCGTTCCGCTACACCTACAGCCAGGACGTCCATACGATGATATCCGGCATGGTAAGCGTCGACGAGGTGAAGGAAAATCTGGCCGCCCTCGAGCGCGAGGTCGAGGCGGAGGAGAAGCGGGAGCTGGAGTCGATGGCGGCGAACTTATCCACGCACAATTGCCGCCGCTGCAACTACTGCTCCTGCCCGCTCGAAATTCCGATCCCCGACATGATGATCTCCAGCGTCGTCCGTCGGGAACTGGGGCTGCTGTCGAAAGGACAGGCGTTCTACGAGAAGCACAAGAGCAAGATCGTCTCCTGCGCCGACTACGAGCCGTGCCGGGAGAAGCCGCTGTGCGAGGAGAAGTGCCCGTACCATCTGCCGATGCAGCGGACGATTCAGGAAACCGCGGCCACGTTGGCATAGGAGAACGCGGATTCGCGCTTCGTCGCCCTCGCGTTTGGAGACGACGGGAGGGTTTGCTATAATGGGAGCACGATGGATACGGAGGTCGAAGGGTATGTTTTTCAAGAAGACGGATGTCCCGACGAGCGACCGCGTTCCCCCGGGGCAGACGCTGACGACCGGTTTCCCGGTGCTGCATCATGGGGACGTGGCGCGATATAAGGATGTTAGAACGGAATGGAACCTCCGCGTCTTCGGCTTGGTCGAGGAGGAGCTTCGGCTGTCGTACGACGAATTCATGGCGTTGCCGCGCCGCGAGTTCGGCAACGACATCCACTGCGTCACGACGTGGTCGAAGCTCGACAACGTCTGGGAAGGCGTGGCCGTAGGAGAAGTGATCGGCCGCGTGAAGATCAAGCCGGAAGCGAAGTACGTGATGCTGCATGCGGAGCATGGTTGGACGACGAACTTGCCGATCGAGGATTTCCTTCGGGAGACGACGTTCTTCGGCCTGAAGCACAACGGGGCGGAGCTGACGCCGGAGCACGGATATCCGGTCCGCATGGTCGTCCCGCACTTGTACTTCTGGAAGAGCGCCAAGTGGCTGCGCGGCATCGAGTTTATGACGAAGGATAAGCCGGGCTTCTGGGAGCGCAACGGGTATCATATGTATGGCGACCCGTGGAAAGAGCAAAGATACGACTTCGATTGAAGGAAGGGGGAAACCCCTTCTTTTTTATTTTGTACCGATTGAAGGAAAGCGGCGCTTCGAGTCCGGGACGGAATGAGATTGACATAAATTCACGCAAACGGTTATTCTGTAGTAATACCCATTTTATGGGTCATAATCTAAGGAGTGTTCGGCATGAAGTTACCTGTCCATGAACAATTCATTGAGCAGGCAATTAGGTACGTCAGCCAAGATCAACGATTCATAGGTCTACTAGCGGGTGGTTCCATGATGTACGGAACGATGGATGAATATAGCGATCTAGATCTAATCATCGTTTATCGTTCGGAGTCCCGCCATGAGATCATGAACCAACGCCTTCGAATCGCGGAGGGGATGGGCAACCTTCTTTCAGCGTTTACAGGCGAGCATGTCGGCGAACCCCGGCTGATCATTTGTTTATATGGCCCAGCCCCGCTTCATGTCGATCTTAAATTCATACAACCGGAGGAATTTAGATCCCGAATTGAGAATCCATTGATCCTCTGGGAACGAGGTTCCGACATTACAACGATACTAAGCGAGTCGACTCCATCTTTCCCTTACCCCGATCCGCAATGGATGGAGGACCGATTCTGGGTGTGGGTGCATTACGGTGCCGTAAAATTAGGGAGGGGCGAGTTGTTCGAAGTGATCGATCTGATCACCTTTATGCGGAACGCCGTATTGGGCCCACTGGCACTCATTCGCTACGGTCATCTCCCGCGAGGAGTCAGAAAGCTAGAAACATATACCGCTGCCGAAGTAGTAGAGGAACTAAAAGGTACGATCCCGATTCATAGCTTCGAAAGCTGCTACCGCGCGCTTAAAAATACGATTAATCTTTATCAACGTCTCCGTGACGCACAGAAGATTGTTCCGAAAAAAGAAGCTGAACGCGTTTCTGTCGAGTACCTTGACGGCATCTTCGCATCCCGATCCTTATGAGCCAAGCGACTATAAGGCGCGGTGAAGGGCGTGGAAGCTTAAGATGCGGATGTAAAATAATAAACCGGACAAGGGGCTATCTAACTGCGTAACTGTACGCCATGAAAGATAGCCCCAATGTTTACCCGTCCGAGTGGTTAAGTTTCTTCACTAATAGGCTGTGTAGCTCTTTATTGGACGCAAGTATGTTTCGTGTCGATAAGTGGAAGTCCCGTCCGTCTACTTCGGATACCACACCTCCGGACTCCTGAACAATTAAAGCGCCGGCGGCGATATCCCACAGTTGCAGAGAAAGGTCCCAAGTAGCGTTTAATCGTCCCGAAGCTACATAGGCTAACTGCAAGGCGGCTGAACCGTAGATTCTAATGTTACGGCAACAATCGCGAATGTTTTGGACTTGATTGAGCATATGGGGACGATCCGACGCGATATTCGACGGAAATCCGGTACCGATAATGCTGTCGTCGAGGGATTGCACGGGTGAAACTTGAATCCGACGTCCATTCAAGAAGGCGCCCTTCCCCAGAACCGCCCAAAACATCTCCTGAATCGTCGGATCATATACGACGCCGAGCTGAATTACTCCATATCTGATCAGGGCAATGGATACGGTATATCCCGGTAACCCGTTAATAAAATTGTTCGTTCCGTCAATCGGGTCAACGACCCATAGGTATGGTTCCGATTGAATATCTAAGGGTTGTTCGCAAGAAACCCCTCCTTCTTCACCTAATACCCTATGGGTTGGGAATTTCTCGTACAGATGATTTCTTATTAGATGTTCAGCAGCTTGATCCACTTCTGTTACTAGATCGTAAGCAGACGATTTTTGAAAAATAAGACTTCCATCGCTGATTCTCGACTTAATCATCGTTCCCGCTGTAAGCGCAATGTCTAATGCCTGCTCTAGGTAGTCGGTATTTCCCATTAAGCGGATACCTCCATCCGGGGAGGGAGCAAGCGTATAAACTCAGATTGCAGCCGCAATTTGATGTGGGATCCAACCGAGAAAATGCCGTTGGCATGATGTTCGTAGTCAACAAACGTTGCCGTTTGGTCGCCGAGCGATATTTCATACTCGGCGAAAGATCCCAAGTAAGTCACCCTCGTAACGGTTGCCAGGAACAACCCGTTCGGATCGTAACGCCAAAACTCGGGGCGAACAATGCAATCCACTTGAGTTCCTGTGCGGAAGTGAAGAGAAGAATCTCTGGCGACTTGGATGGCTTGGTTCAAAATCAGAAGCGTTACGGACTGATCCTCGACTTGTCGTATCTCTGCCTTCACGAAATTCGCCTTCCCCATAAAATCGGCAACAAAATGATTCGCGGGTTTAGAATAGATCTCAGTAGGGGAGCCGACTTGCTGAATTTCAGCCTTATTCATAATGACAACCTTGTCCGATATCGCCATGGCTTCAGACTGGTCATGAGTTACATATAAACTGGTAATTCCTAGACGCTGCTGAATTTTTCTTAATTCATCTCGCATAAATTCGCGCAGCTTCGCGTCAAGGTTGGATAACGGTTCATCAAACAACAACACTTTAGGTTCAGTAACAACCGCTCGAGCCAAAGCGACTCGCTGCTGTTGTCCGCCGGAAAGAGCGGACGGCAAGCGGTCCTGCATCGGCTCCAACTGCATTAAAGACAACACTTCGCGTACCCGCCGACCGAGGTCCTGCGCCTTGATGTTTTTTAGCTTTAAACCATATGCGACATTGTCATAGACGGTTAGATGGGGAAATAAGGCATAGCTTTGAAATACCATGCCCACATCGCGTTTATTCGGAGGCGTATTCGTTATTTCTTTGTCGCCGATATAAATATGCCCGGAGCTTGGCGTTTCAAACCCGGCAAGCATCCGTAACGTCGTGGTTTTCCCGCAACCGGAAGGACCGAGCAGGGTAACAAGCTGTCCGGGTTCGATATCCAGCGTTATTTTCTTAACGGCATATATGTCTTCTTTCCCCGAATGGGAGGGGAATTTCTTATCGACTTGATCAAATTTTACGTGTGACATGCTTACGGCGTCCTCCTTTTTGTCGAACCTAGTTGATTGACCATGAATTGAAGTATCCCTAAAGCGATTAGGACGATGAATATGAGAATGACGCAATATGCTGCAGCCACGCCGAGACGGCTAGCTTCGATCTGAGACAGTATGGAGATCGTCATTAAGTTCCAATTGACGGATATGAGGAAAATAATAGCGCTAACGGAAGTCATCGATCGCACAAAGGAGTATACAAGACCGGAAAATAAAGCGGACTTCATCATCGGCAGCGAAATTTTCCAAAACGTCGTAAAGCTATTCGCCCCTAAGACGGCTGAAGCTTCCTCGATCGAAGGATCAACTTGTCTAAGGCTATTCGTTCCTGCTTCAATGCCGACTTGTAAATTGCGGAACGTTAAAGCGAGTATGATAATGGCCGAAGTACCTGTTAACAACAAGGGATAGTCGTTGAAGGACAAAATGTATCCAATCCCGATGACCGTTCCCGGAACGGCAAAGGTAAGCATTGAGCCGACTTCCATCAACTTTTTTCCTGGGAACTTCTTGCGAATGAGTAAGAACGCAATCACCATTCCGAGCAGGGCGGTGATCGGGGTGGAAATCACGGACAAAATTAATGAGTTTCTGACGGTGTCGAAGCCTAAAGTGAATATATATCTGAAATTATTCAGTGTTATGGAATAATCGACACCCCATAAATGGATCAAAGCGACGTATCCAACCATGATGTAAAATACGAGAACAACAACGGTGATGAGCCCGCAGAAAGCGAATAACGGCCAAACGATCATTTTGTCTGTTAACCGAATGGTAAGATTGGAAGGCTTTCCGGTTACAGTGACATACGATTTTTTGCTCACCCAATATTTTTGGATGAAAAACGCCGTCAACGAAGGCAGCAGGAGGGCAATGGCTAGAAATGCGCCGGACCGGAGGTCGTACATCCCTGTGATTTGGAGATAGGCTTGGACCGCTAAGGTATTATAATCGCCGCCCAAGACCATGGGATTACCGAAATCCTCTATAGACTTAATAAATACTAACAGCATTGCGCTTAAAATTCCCGGAACCGCTAACGGGAATGTGATCGATCGGAACACATGCCAACGGGTAGCTCCTAAATTCAACGCAGCATCTTCTACGGAAGAGTCGATCGATTCAAGAACCCCTCTTAAATTGAGGTAAGCGATTGGAAAAAATGCCAGTGTTTGGATGAAAATCAAACTAGGCAAACCGTATACATCTACATTGTCCAATCCAAAAACACGGTTTGTAATGAGTCCGGTCCTTCCGAATAACAAGATAACACCCAATGCAATGACGAACGGTGGAGATATGATCGGAAGCATTGCAATCAGATGGAAAAACTTCTTCCCTTTCATGCCGGTCCGCGCAATGGCGAAAGCGAACACGAAGCCAAGCAAAGTGGCTAGAAGAGCGGCGATGATCCCTAGTTGCACACTGTTCCAAAAGGAAGATAGGAAGTAGCTGCTTTGCAACGATTGACCGATGACCGCAAGGCTGAATCGCCCTTCATCGACGACAGTAACCTTGATCACCTGATAAATTGGGTACACCGCAAAAATGAACAAGGATAGCAGAATCGCGGCAACGAGCAAGAACAACCAAGGTTCCTTCCACAGCATTGCCAAATGCAACTTATACGGGTTTGTCTTTGAACCGGGATCAGTGGTCTTCGAGTTGACCATAATAGTCCCCTTTCTGTAGTAGGGGCTGCGGCGAGCAGCCCCATTCAACGATGTCGTCTTCAAAAAGTTATTTTACGTCTTCTTTTCCTTTGATTTGGGTTTCGAATCTTGAAATTAAATCCTTCCGGCGTTCACCGGCCCACTCTGCGTCATATTCAATCAGTGTAATTTCGCTCAATTTTACTGCGCCTTCCGGCGTATCGGCTGCAGGATGCACCGGCAAGCGATATGACTCTTTCAGCAGGTTCTGCGCGTCCTTCGAAATCACCCAATCCATGAACTTCTTCGCGTTCTCCAGTTCATTGGCAGGCGCCCCTTTAATCAAAGCGGCTGCGCTCACTTCAAACCCGGTTCCTTCGGAAGGGAAGGACATGGTAAGCTTGTATCCTTGACTCTTCGCTTGAAGGATGTCTTGGGTAAATGCGATGCCCACAGCGACTTCCCCAAGACCGGCCATTCGAACCGGAGCGGAGCCGGACTTCGTATATTGCCGGATGTTATGATTCATTTCCTTAAGATAACTGTAAGCCTCTTCCTCGCCAAGTAATTGAACTACAGTAGAGAGGGTAGTAAAGGACGTTCCGGAAGTAGCCGGATGCGCCATAGCAATTTGGTCCTTGAATTCAGGTTTTTTGAGATCTTCCCAGCTCGCCGGGGGGGCCATATTATGGCTTGCCAACCAGTCGGAATTGGAAACAAACGCAATCGCCCCTACGGTTACAGGAGTCCAATGGCCTGTAGGATCGTTATACTCTTTGGGGATCATATCGATCCCTGCCGCAGTATACTTTTCAAGCAATTCTTGATTCGATGCGGCTATGAATGTGTCGGAGGAGCCCCCGAGCCAAACGCTTGCTTGCGGGTTGTTCTTTTCCGCCTGCAGGCGTGCCAAGATTTCCCCTGCAGACAGACGAATGAAATTCACGTCCACTCCGGATGCTTTCTCGAATTCGCCAAGAAGGAACGCTGCTTCATCCTCGATCAGGGCAGTATATACGGTTAGTTTGCCGGACTTCTCCACCTTCTTCTCATCCGGCCCTACGGCAGAAGATTCAGTGCCGTTCGTACGATCGGTGCCGCAACCAGCTACGATAAGCAGTGAAAGGGCAAATAAAAATATCATGGGTTTACGAAAGTATTGAGACAAGTAATGAGACATGGGTAATCCTCCTTATAGGATCGTCGATATTCAAACTTCGCTTACCGATTTGGTCGTCTTTCGCGTGATCATACGTGTTTCCATAAGCACGGAATCCGCGTATTTTTCTTTATTCGAGATCATTTGAAGAAGCAATTCGGCAGCTTTTCGCCCCATTTCTATAATCGGTTGTTCCATGGTCGTTAATTGGATCCAATGCAGGTTGGAATAATCCCGATTATCGAAGCCGACGACGGAAATTCGGTCGGGTACAGGAATCTCATGAATAGCCAACCACTCTAAGGCTCCGATCCCTAACAAATCATTTCCGGCAAACACTGCGGTAAGACCCAAGTTGGCGGCATATAAGGATTCCATCGCTCTGCGACCGTCCGCAAAGGTACGTCCACCCTTGGCAATAAGACTGGGGAGAGGAAGGAGGCCATGTTTGCGCATGGTATCTAAGTATCCTTCGAAACGTTCTGCCCCGATTTGCGACGGCAATTGAATAAAGCCGATATTCCTATGGCCAAGACCGATTAGATGTTCCGTCAGTTGAGCAGCCCCGTCGTAGTGGTTGGCATCAACGAAAGGGAACTTAAGTTCCTTCGGCGGTTTCCGACGTAGAAATACAACAGGGATTTCCAGCTTTTGAAGCATGTCGATAAAGCGTTCATCCATATTGTCGGGCGTGACGATCAATCCGTCCCATCTTCGTTCTACCGCGCTGCTTAAAAACCGTTTCTCCTTCTCAGGGTCGCGGGAAGTGCTTACATATACGACGCTATGTCCGCTCTTCGCCATCGCTTCTTCCACCCCGCTAGCGTTGCCGGAGAAAAACGAATCGGCAATATCGGGAATCATTAGTCCGATCGTGAACGTTTTCTTGTGAATCATGCTTCGCGCAAGCGCATTCGGCGTATAGTTTAACGTTTCCATCGCTTCCTGGACTTGTTTCTTTGTTTCTTCGCGAATATCAGGATGGTTGTTAAGCGCGCGCGAAACTGTCGAAACGGATACGCCCAAATATTTTGCTACGTCCTTAATAGTGGCCACTATGTTTCACCCTATTCTAGAATTTTATCCTGGTAACGTTTCCGGTAACGTTACCAAAATGGGTTAATCCTTATAATACACACCTCTGAAAGCGTTGACAATAACCTTTTTTTGAAATACATTCGTTTATTTTCCCATTGCTGATCGATATCCATTCACTTAGAATACGTGAAAAGGGGTGGACGATCTGAAGCTGTTCTCGTCGTTGCAGCAAAAAATACTATCCGTATTTGTCATTCTTGTCTTACCGCTTATTACTTTGCTAGTTTACTACAACGTCTATACCATAGAGGTCATTCGGAACCAGGTCGCTTACTCGAACAAAAACTTGCTGAGCTTATATACGGGAGTGGTCGACAAAAATCTTGAGGATGTAGATAAATATTTATACAGCTTGATTGCGCAAGAGCAGGATCTTCTCATTTTGGATCGACCCGAGGTCGACGATCCCACCTTATACAACATGGCAAGAATAAGACTGTTCATTAAGCTTTCTAAGGATGTCGTCAATTATGAGAAGGCAGACATGATCTTTATCTACTCCGAGAAAAATAAGGATTTGGTTACAGCGGAAAACCACCCATTGTCTTCCAAAGATCAGCATGTATTAAAAAGCGAAATTTTATCCATCTTCAACAGCAACGATTCGATACATGAGGATCGATGGTTTCTGTATAACGATCGCGCGGAGCCTTCGCTCTACCGACTCTTAAAGTATGGGAATGTGTATGTAGGCGCCTTGTTTAATATGGATAAGCTTATGGTTCCCTTCGATGCGATCCACCTGGGAGAGAAGGGGAAAATCGTGGCGGTGAATCAAGATGGAGTGCCTGTGGAAACGGATCCCTTCCTTACCGAAAATAAAATTGAGTTGAAGATAGTTGAAGGCGCTTACAACATGACGGGGGCTAACTCCGAATTTATAACTGTGAGCGCGGACTCACGCTTGGGTAATTTTACGATGATCGCGGTGATTCATGAGAGACAGATCCTCGAGAATATTCCTTATCTTCGAAGAATCGCCTATATGATTATCATCGGAACGATTATCGTGTTACCGATCGTTTATATATTTTTAAGGCAAACGGTACTTGTTCCTATGAGACGTGTCGTTACCGCGATGAGAAAAATCAAATCGGGGGACTGGGAGACTCGAATCGAGCCCAAGGCAACCTCCGACGAATTTGCAATCGTGAATGAATCATTTAATCATATGGTGTCGCAAATCAAAGCGTTAAAAATCAGCGTCTATGAAGAGCAGTTGAACCATCAGCGAGCAGAACTGAAACATCTGCAACTGCAAATCAACCCCCATTTTTTCTTGAATTCGTTCAATATCATTTATCAACTTGCGCAGGTCAAAAATTTTGAATTGATTCAGGAGATGACCCTAAGCTTGGTAGGGTACTTCCGCTACATGTTTCGGAGTAACCTGACCTTCGTACCGCTTAAGGATGAAATCGAGCATACGCGCAATTATTTGCGGATTCAGGAAATGAGATTTCCGGGGAAGCTAACCTTCGAACTATTGGTCCAGGATGAGCTGTTGAAAGGGATGGTTCCGCCGCTTGTTTGTCAAACCTTTGTGGAAAATGCGATGAAACACGCTGTCTCGATGGACCATGCGCTGCATATTGCAGTTCAAGTTTGCGCCGACCCGGAGAATCTAAGCTTTATGCTGATTCAAATTGAGGATACGGGGAAAGGGTTTCCGGCGGAAGTCCTTATCAAGCTGCAACAAGGTATCGATCTAGAAACGGGTCAAGGTCACCATATCGGCATATGGAACATGAGACGCAGATTGCGGTTGCTGTACCCTAACGGGAATGCGGGAATTACCTTTATGAATGGGATGGAACAAGGGGCCGCCGTACGAATACGCTTACCGATCGCAGCCGAATTGTAAAATGGGGGATATACATGTATCAGGTGCTTATCGTGGACGATGAATATCATGCGGTGCAAGGTGTTCAATCCGGGGTGAATTGGGACCGGTTTCAGGTCACCTCGATTCATACGGCCTATAATGTGCGCCAAGCCAAGGAAATATGGGGCAAGTTTCCGATCGATCTCATGATTTGCGATATTGAGATGCCCGAGGAGAGCGGGATCGAGCTGTTACGCTGGGTAAGGGAGCATTACCCTTCGAAGGAGTCGATTTTTTTGACATGTCATTCCGACTTTGAATATGCCAAACAAGCGGTTCAATTGGGAAGCCTGGACTATTTGCTAAAGCCTGTTCGATATTCGGAATTGGAAGCCGTCGTTCAGAAAGCGTTAGACAATATCAAAAAACAGAGAGAGCAAGATGATTTCATTTTGAATTACAAGCACTACTATCAATTATGGAAAACGCACCATCCGTTAATCGTCGAGCGGTTTTGGCTGGACCTGTTACACCGAACGATATCCTCCAATAGGGAACAAATTCGAAACGTTTTAGAAAATCAAAGGATTCCATATACGGATGATATGCGCTTTCTGCCGATTTTCATCGGCGTTCATCGGTGGCGTCAAGGATTGACGTTAAGGGAAGAGAAGATCATGGAGTATGCTCTGCGCAACGCAGCCGAGCATAGTTTTCTCAAGTATTATGAGGGCGGACAGATGATTCAATGGAACAGAGGCCAGCTGTTAGCCATATTGCCGTGCGCGGTAGCCGGGACCGCCGGCGAAACAGACTTAAGGGAACAATGCCGATTATATATTCAATTTTGTAACGATTATTTTCATTGCGATCTTTCTTGTTATATTGGAAATCCTGTTTACATCCATCAAATGGTCAACAAAATTGAATCCTTATCCGCATTTCATAAGAATAATGTTTCAACGATGAACTGCGAGTTTCTTATCAAGGATCACTATGAGGAAACTGCGACGGGCGATCACTCGGGCATTCACGATACACGGCTGAACGTTTGGGCCGAGCTGCTGAAGCAAGGAGAGCAGGACAAGCTGCTTTCCGATGTAGAGGCGTACCTCGGGTCGTTAAAACGGAACAAAGGAATGGGCGCCAAGCTTCTCCAGCATTTTTATCAAGATTTTACGCAAATGATGTATTACACGCTTCGATTAAAGGGGCTAAAGGCGCATCAAATATCCTCTGACCCATTGTTAGCGCCTGAAGAAGCGGTGGCCGCTACTCGTTCGGTCGTGCACCTCATGGAATGGGTTAGCCGTGTGGTGGATCAAGCGGCAAAGTATATTCGGGAAGTAGAAGAAGGGCAGACCATTATCGATAAGGTGAAGCATTACATTGCCGAGAACTTGGAACAATCGTTGTCGCGTAAGGATATTTCCAATAGCGTCTATCTAAATCCCGATTATCTGGCGAGATTGTTTAAGAAAAGGACGGGAATGTCAATCAATGACTATATCCTTGAGGAACGAATGAAGTTGGCGGCGCAGCTGCTGTCGAAATCCCAAGTTTCCATCGGTAAGGTTGCCGCTTCCGTAGGCTTCAGCAGCTTCTCCTATTTCTCCAAGATGTTCAGAATTCAGTTTGGGTTGACTCCCCAGGATTATCGCGCAAAGAACGCGGAACGATAATGTCAATGAAGAGGGGCTGTCTCATTAGCCGATGATATTCATCCGCTTATGAGCAGCCTCTTTGCGTTATGGTCCGGATTTTTTCAATAACAGGTCGGGTTTGCGATAGATGAGGGTAGTAGAGTTTTATACTATTAAACTTAACAACAGAGGCGATACTTTAAACGAGGGGAGTTATGGGAGTGGGAAAAGCGGGAGCGGCGAGACGAATATCGATAGGTGACAAACTGAAGAGTTATCGAAAATATAGTGTGCTGTTCATGATGATGGTACCCGGGCTGCTTTATTTTGCGCTCAATAATTACCTGCCGATGTTCGGGATTGTGATCGCCTTCAAGGATGTTAATTTTGCGAAGGGGATCTTGGGAAGCGATTGGGCAGGGTTCAAAAACTTCGAATATTTATTCAAAACGAGAGACGCGTGGATCATTACAAGGAACACGCTTTTGTATAACAGCTCATTCATTATTCTTAATCTAGTAGCCGCCCTTGCTTCGGCAATTATCTTGAATGAAGTGCGAAATCAGATTCTGAAGCGGTTGTATCAGAGCTTCATATTGCTTCCGTACCTGATCTCTATGGTTATTGTCGGTTATTTGGTATATGCAATGTTAAGCATGGAGACCGGATTCGTGAACAGAACGCTTCTTCCGATGTTGGGCATGGAGGATCTTTTTTGGTACAGCGAAGCGAAATATTGGCTGTTCATCTTGCCAATAGTAAACATATGGAAGACGGCGGGTTATTTATGCGTCGTATACTTGGCGGCCATCGTCGGTATTGACAAAGAATATTATGAAGCCGCGACGATCGACGGGGCGAGCAAATGGCAACAAATTCGGAGCATTACGGTTCCATTGATCGCGCCGGTCATTATGATTATGACGTTGTTGCAAATCGGACGTATCTTCTACTCCGACTTCGGGTTGTTTTATCAAGTGCCGTTGGATTCGGGAGCGTTGCTGGATACTACGAACGTGATCGACACTTACGTGTTCCGCGCGCTGATTACCTTGGGCGACATTGCGATGTCTTCGGCTGCCGGCGTATACCAGTCGGTCGTAGGTTTCCTCCTTGTCATTGCGGCAAACTATATTACAAGGAAAATCAACAAGGACAACGCTTTATTCTAATCGGGGGGAATTGATTTGAAAACGAAGGAACGTTCGTACCAATTGGTAATAAACGTGATGATGGCCTTGCTTGCGATTCTTTGTATTCTTCCTTTTCTATTGCTTGTATCATCGTCTTTAACGTCGCAGGCTTCCATTATCCAGGATGGATACTCGTTCATTCCTAAGGAACTCAGCTTTGAAGCCTACTCGTATTTATGGAATGACGCTTCCAGGATCGCAAGGGCATATGGAATCACGATTCTTGTAACCTTGATCGGCACATCGATAAGCTTGGCGATTACTTCGCTGCTCGCCTATCCGTTATCGAGGAGGGATCTGCCGATGCGTAACGCGGTGACGTTCTTTATTTTTTTCACCATGTTGTTTAACGGCGGGCTGGTGCCGCTGTATCTGGTGTACACGCAGTTGTTCGACCTGAAGAATACGATTTGGGCGTTAATCTTCCCGCTCCTGCTGACCAACGCCTTTTACGTCATTATTATGAGGACCTTCTTCCAAACCACGATTCCGAATGAAGTGATTGAGTCGGGGAAAATCGATGGGGCAGGGGAATTGAGGATATTCGTTAAAATCGTGCTTCCGCTGTCGCTTCCGATTCTCGCGACGATCGGCCTGTTCCAGACGATCAACTATTGGAACGATTGGTTCAATGGGCTCATCTTTCTGACCGACAGTAAGTTGTATAGCGTACAAAACCTGCTCAATCGGATTTTGCTGGATGTTCAATATTTAGCGAGTTTGGACTTCGGAGCAGCGCAGGGCGATCTGACGGCGGGTATTCCTACAGAGACGATTCGGCTGGCCATCGCGGTCATCGGCGTCATCCCCATCTTGGTCATTTACCCTTTTTTTCAAGGTTTTTTTGTAAAGGGTCTCACCGTCGGGGCAGTAAAAGGATAAAGCTTTCCCCGGCGTTTCGCCGGTTTTGCATAAAATTACAATGCGGGGGGATTGTCCATGAATCAACCAGGAAAGAAGTTCTTATGGGGGCTTGCGCCGGTCATAGCCATTTCGCTGTTTGCCGTTGGATGCACTTCGGGAGGAAGTCAGCCGGGGAATGCAGGAGAAGCGCCGGCCGGAGCGGGCACGAAGGAACCAACCGCCGAACAGCCGGCAAAACCGGAATTAAAGCCGTATGAAATCAATATGGTAATCATCGGGAATGAGTCTGCGGATATACCGCGGGTTGCGGAGGAAATCAGCAAGATCACGAAGGAAAAAATCAATGCTACGGTAAAGCTGCAACCGATCAGCTTCGGTGCCTGGGCTCAGCAAGTCAACCTCATGCTTGCAAGCAACGAGAAAATCGACTTGATCTCGACCTCCTCCTTATTAGGTTACACGACCCAGGCCGCAAGCGGTCATCTTCTTCCTCTTGATGAATTGCTTGCAGAGCACGGCCCTGGAATAACGGGGTTGCTGGATCCCGCTTACTTGAACGCAGGCAAGATCAACGGCATTCAGTATGCGATCCCGACGAACAAGGATATGGCTACGCAAGGCGGCATTCTCATGCGGAAAGATTTATTGGACAAATACAAGATCGATGTGAATCAAATACGAACGATCGACGATTTGGATGCTGTGTTCGAGACGATCAAGGACAACGAACCGTCCTTGATTCCGATCGCAACGATGACGACCGCAACGCCGGTTGATATGCTAGCCTTCTATGATCCGTTGCAAGACCGGATGGGTATCCTTCAAGAAGATAGTGCCGAATTTAAGGTTGAAAATTTGTACGAGCTTCCCCAATATGCAGAGCTGCTGGACAAGATGCACGAATGGTATCGGGCGGGATATTTTTCGAAGGATGCCGCCACGTCCACAGAGCAACCTTATGATGTAGTCAAGGCGAACCGGGCATTCTCCTTCTTCAACGTGATCAAGGTCGGCTCGGCGGAGTCCCAAAGCATCAGAACGGGCATGGAGATGGTGGCGGTTCCGCTTACGGATGCCATGTCCGCAACGTCCCACGTTACGAATTTTATGCACTCGATTCCAAGAGGCAGCGAGGATCCGGAAAGAGCGATGATGTTCATGGATTTGCTTTATACGGATAAAGAAATCGTGAATCTGCTCAACTGGGGGATCGAAGGCGAGCATTATGTGAAGGTTTCCGACAGCGTCATCGATTATCCGGAAGGCGTGGATGTAAAAAGCGTCGGATATAACATGAACAACAGCAGCTTTATGTTCGGCAATCAGTTCCTCAACTATGTCTGGCCGACCCAACTGCCGGACATCTGGGTACAAACGGATCGATTCAATAAGAATGCGAAAAAATCCAAGGCGCTGGGCTTTACGTTCGACGCAACGCCCGTAAGAACAGAAGTGGGAGCCGTTACGAATGTCATCGAACAATTCAAAATCGGTTTGGAGACGGGAACGCTGGATCCGGAAAGAACATTGCCAGAATTCATCTCTCGGTTAAAGGCATCCGGAATCGATAAGGTGATAGAAGAGAAGCAAAAGCAGCTTAACGCCTGGGCGGGAGCGCAGAAGTAGAAGAAAGGCAGGGGCCATCGTCGTAACCGACGTTATTGCCCCTCTTTTCCTTACATTGTGATTCATTACGGGAAGTGAAGACGAATTGAACATCATCGAAACCGCCGGTGTTTGGCAAATCTCTTACCTCGATTTGACGCTTCGCGTTGTCGTCGCGCTGCTTTTAGGCGGTTTAATCGGTATCGAACGAGAATGGAATCACCATGCCGCCGGATTTCGAACACATCTTCTGGTTTGCGTGGGCTCCGCTGCGATCATGCTCTTGTCAATCTATGGCTTTAGCGATTTTGCCGATGAATACAATGTTCGGATGGACCCGGCACGCCTTGCGGCGCAAGTCGTTTCGGGAATCGGTTTCCTAGGTGCCGGCGCAATCATTCGCACGGGCGTCAACATCTCCGGTCTTACGACGGCGGCATCGATTTGGGTCGTTGCGGCGATCGGCTTATGCGCGGGGGCCGGATTTTATTACGGCGCAACGTTGATCACGGTACTCGTATTGATCATCCTGTTTTTGTTAAATAAAGTAGAAAAACGGATGCATAGAAGGCGGAATCATAACGAAGTGAAAATGAAAGTGGCGCGCGGCTCAAGCGCAGTCGGGAAGATTACCGAAGTCTTTGATCTTTATGGTTTGCAGATCGCAAATGTATCCTTCGAAAGCGAAATGGAAGGGAAACTTGACGAGGCGGTTTGCATGATTAGGGTAGTACTGAATAAACCGAACCCCAAGCGATTGATAGAGGCAATCGATGCATTAGCAAAGATAGAAGGGATCCTTTCCTTCGAGACGCCAAAGATACCAAGAGAATCTCAAGCCTACGCATCTACGGGATCTTCCGCTTCATTATGATGTCTTAGGAGGAATCGACATTGACGAATGTCATTATGATTACAATCGACAGCTTGAACAAACATTTTCTTAACGCCTATGGACAGTCGGTCGATATCGATGTAAAGACGCCGAATTTGGATCGCTTTGCGGCAAAGTCCGCTGTGTTTGACAGGCATTATTGCGGTAGCTTGCCATGTATGCCGGCCCGCAGGGAAATGTACACCGGGATTCAAGAGTTTTTATGGCGCGGATGGGGACCGGTGGAGCCTTATGACGTACCTATTGCCCGCGCTGCGAGCCGGAATGGGTACGTCACTCAATTCATCAGCGACCAGTTTCATTTTTTCCAAGGCTACAGTCACGGATATTATGATGACTACCGCGGATTCGACCTCGTCCGCGGCCATGAGCTGGATCCTTGGAAGACGGGACCTCTTGGAGAAGCGGATCAAGGATTTCTAAGGAAAATCAATTACAACCCAAATCAATCGGGGCCGTTCGACCGGTCGGCTTACGCCAGGAACGTCAGAGGCTTTTCGAAGGAAGAGGATTTTTTCGCGCCGAAAGTATTTACGAGTGCCGCGGATTGGTTGGAGCAAAACCATTCCCACGAGAAATTCATGCTTGTCGTTGACAGCTTTGACGTACATGAGCCGTTTCACAACCCGGACCATTATGCGGAGAGGTATACGGAAGAGGATATCCACGACCCGGATTTGCCGATGTGGGCGCATTCCGGGAGAACGGACACGGGGCACACCGCGTTAAGCGATAGGCAAATATCGTTTATCAGATCTCAGTATGCGGCAAAAATGTCTTTGGTGGACAAATGGTTGGGGAAAGTATTCGATAAACTGGATGAACACGGCTTGTGGGACCGTACGATGGTGATCATTACATCCGATCACGGGCATTATTTAGGCGATAAGAATTTGATCGGCAAACCGTTCTGTAATACTTATAACGTGCTGGCGAATATCCCGCTTTTGATCTGGCATCCGAAAGGGGCTCATAACGGCGGTCGAGTTTCTGCGTTGACTGCGACGATAGATTTCTATTCCACCATACTGGATGCAATGAATATTGATATTTCGCATAAGGTGCATAGCCGCAGCTTGCTCCCGATCCTCCTCGGACAAAGAGAGAAAGTAAGAGATTGGGCGCTTTACGGATATTTCGGTCAAGCCGTTAACATTACCGACGGAAAACATACGTACCATGTTGCCCCGGAAGACGATGTACCCGTATTTAATTATTCGACCATGTATATGAATCCGGCGGCGTTTTTTCTACCCGGATATGTTCCGGATGAAGTAGAAAGCGGGAAGTTTCTGCCTTATACGGATGCAACGGTATGGAAATATGAAGTGAAGATTCCGCCGGAGTTCAAGAAATATATGAGGGGCGGCTTTGCCACGGAGCTGTATGATGTGGAGAACGATCCGCGGCAGGAGGACAATCGGATCGATAAGTCGCCTGAATTGCTTGGAAGGATGAGGGATTTGCTGCACACGGCCCTCTCGGAGCTGCAAGCGCCGCCGGAGCTATTTCATAGAATGGGCTTTACGCGCTGAACAGAAGTTTATGGTTTGGGGGCCATGCGGAATGGAGAAAAACCTAAGCGACATCGTTGCGCAGATGACTTTAGAGGAAAAAGCCGGGATGTGCTCCGGATTAGACTTTGAACCGACCATTCGGACTATTCGACAGCGTGCCCGTGGGACCGATACGGATACGTTGACCGTTCGGGTGAAAGTAAAAAATGCGGGCAACGTAGCGGGAAAGGAAATCGTTCAGCTGTACGTCAAGGATCAGGAGAGTTCGGTCATTCGGCCGGCGAAGAAGCTGAAAGGCTTTGCCAAAATGGAACTGAATCCGGGAGAAAAACAGACAATAACGTTCGATAACGTAGCGTTGGAATTGCTGCAAGAGTTGAAACGGTAATCGTGAACGAGACCGCCGAAGATCGTTCTGCGGCCTTGGTTATCCTAGGGAGGCGTAGGGGAATTGAGTTTAAACGTGAAAGCGGTCGATATTCATTTCGTCGGTAATGAAGGGGGACCCACTTTAGGGTTATCCAGGAGCTCAGGCGTCCGGATCATTTATCAGAACGGCTTAGCATTCAAGGACTTAAATAAAGACGGGAAGATCGACCCTTACGAGGATTGGCGATTGCCATCGGATGAACGCGCGAAAGACTTGGCCTCGAAGATGAGCATTGAGCAAATCGCGGGTTTGATGCTGTATAGCAGCCACCAAGCAATCCCGGGAAGCTTAGGATGGTTCCCGGCGACTTATGGCGGAAAGCCATTCGAGGAGAGCGGAGCGTCCCCGGACGAATTGAGCGATCAGCAGATCGAATTCCTCACGAAGGATCACGTGCGTCACGTACTGTTAACGGCGTTGGAGAGCGCCGAGACAGCGGCCCGGTGGAACAACAAGCTGCAGCAACTGGCAGAGAGTACCGACTTAGGCATCCCCGCGAATAACAGCTCCGATCCCCGGCATAGCGCGGACGCGTCGAAGGAGTTCAACGCCGGTGCCGGCGGCTCCATTTCGATGTGGCCGGAAGCGTTGGGGCTCGCGGCAACGTTCGACCCGGAAATCATAAGAGGGTTCGGCGAAATCGCGGCGAAGGAATATCGCGCACTGGGGATCGCGACTGCGCTATCTCCGCAAATCGATATCGCGACCGATCCGCGATGGAACCGGTTCGGCATGACGTTCGGCGACGATCCGCGCCTTGCCGCTGACATGGCGCGCGCTTACGTCGACGGGTTTCAGACGTCCTCCGGCGAAGCGGAAATCCGCGATGGATGGGGCATCGACAGCGTAAACGCCATGGCGAAGCATTGGCCGGGCGGCGGCTCGGGCGAAGGGGGGAGAGACGCGCATTTCGGCTATGGGAAATTCGCGGTTTATCCGGGAAACAACTTCAAAATGCATTTGATTCCGTTCGTCGAAGGTGCATTTCGGCTGGCTGGTCCGACCGGTCAAGCATCCGCCGTCATGCCGTACTATACGATTTCCTATAATCAGGACTCGAAATATGGGGAAAACGTCGGCAATTCCTATAGCTCTTTTTTAATTAACGATTTGCTTCGGGGAACCTATGGATACGACGGCGTCGTATGCACGGACTGGGGGATCACGGATCATCCGCCCGCGGAGATCGCGAAGCTCTTTCCGGGCGGTCGAAGCTGGGGAGTGGAAGAGGGACTTTCCGTTGCGGAGCGCCATTACAAGCTGCTGATGGCGGGCGTCGACCAATTCGGGGGTAACAACGAAGCGGGACCGATACTCGAAGCGTACCGCATCGGCGTCGAGGAACATGGCGAAGCGTTCATGCGCCGTCGCTTTGAAGAATCGGCAGTTCGACTGTTGCGAAATCTGTTCCGGGTCGGCTTGTTCGAGAATCCGTATTTAATTCCCGAGAAGTCCGCCGCCATCGTGGGATGCTCCGAATACATGCGAGCGGGATACGAGGCGCAGCTGAAATCGATCGTGTTGCTGAAGAACGAGGGCGGAGTTCTGCCGCTAACGCAACGAACGAAGGTGTATATCCCTAAGCGTTACCGTCCTGCGGGCTTCAACTGGTTCGGGTTCCCGACGCCGGAGGTGGACGCTTACCCGGTAAACCTCGAACTCGTCGGCCGTTATTTCGAAGTCGTAGATCGTCCGGAAGACGCCGACGCGGGACTTGTCTTTATCGAAAGCCCGCATACGACGTACGGATACAGTGAAGCGGACGTGGAGGCCGGCGGGAACGGGTACGTGCCGATCAGTCTGCAATACCGACCATATACGGCCGAACATGCGCGAGAAACCAGCATTGCGGGCGATCCTCGGGACGTGCTGAACCGCACGTATCGAGGGAAGACGGTGACCGTTACGAACGCGTCGGATTTGGCAATGGTATTGGAGACGAAGCGGCTGCTCGAGGGAAAACCGGTCATCGTATCTTTGACGCTCGGCAATCCGACCGTCGTCGCCGAATTCGAGCGCGAGGCAAGTGCGATACTCGTTAACTTCGGCGCACAGGTTCAGGCGCTCCTAGACATCGCAACGGGCGCCGCCGAGCCTTCAGCCCTGTTGCCGACCCAGTTGCCTGCCGATATGAAGACCGTGGAAGAGCAGTTCGAGGATGTACCGCACGATATGGCCGTTCATATCGATGCGCAAGGGAACGCGTATGATTTCGGATTTGGGCTGAACTGGGGCGGCGCGATCGATGACGGCAGAAGGAAGAGGTACCGCGAGGAGCCTCGTTAATCCGTCATGAAACCGTTCCTGAGTAAGTTTACTTACAATAACCACATCGTTTACGTTAAAAAAAACACCGTCCTTGCGTCGCCGAGGACCCCGTCGCCCCCGGGATAAGGGGCTGAATCCTTTTCCCCGCCATTTCCTATGAACGATTCTTGAAAGATTGGATTTCGCCCCGGTTGCATCTTAAGATAAATCCTCCTATCAATATTCATCCATATCGTTAAAATGGTGTGTCCTATTTCAATTTATCGTGAGTATTATATATTGGCTATCGCTCATATGTGTGATACAAATAATGAATACGAGTTTCTTAGCGAGGATAGTATAACCACAGCATCTTTAGGGGGTTGACGTTTGGGCGAATGAAAGAGGAAAAATGGGTATTGGTTTGTTCCGATTCCATCGGGGAGACGGCGGAGAGTGTCGTGCGCGCAACGCTGCGTCAATTCGAGATGGAACAGGTTCGTATTAAGAGGATTAGTCACATCGCAACAGAAGAGCAGATTAAGGAAGCCGTTCAAGAGGCTTTATACAAACAAGCTTTTATCGCTTACACGCTTGTGCAGCCGGAATTGCGCGAGGCCATGAAAGCGGAGGCGATCGCCCTCTCCGTTCGGGCGGTAGACGTTATGGGCCCTATGATGCAAGCTTTCGTCGATACGTTCAATAACCGTCCGCTTTCGGTCCCGGGGTTATTGCATCGATTGGACGAGGATTACTTCCGAAGAGTGGAAGCGGTGGAGTTCGCCGTGAATTACGATGACGGGAAAGATACGCGCGGCATATTGGAAGCCGACATCGTGTTGATCGGCGTGTCCCGCACATCGAAGACGCCGCTGAGCATCTTCTTGGCTCACAAAGGATGCAAAGTCGCCAACCTGCCTTTGGTCCCCGAAGTGAAGGCCCCTTCGGAATTGTACGAGATTTCGAAGCATCGAATCGTGGGATTAACGATGGCTGCCGAATCTATGATGAAGGTACGGAGCGAACGGTTGAAATCAATCGGTTTATCCCAAAGCGCGCCTTATGCTTCTATGGCTCGAATCGTAGAAGAAATACACTATGCGAATCGCTTGATGAGTGCATTAGGTTGCTCTGTCATCGATGTAACGAATAAGGCGATCGAGGAGACGGCCGGCATGATATTGAATAGGATGGAATAGGGGGCAAGCGGTGTGGAGCGGGAGCTTGCATTAGAGATCGTTCGAGTAACCGAGCTTGCGGCGTTAGCTAGCGCGCCTTGGATGGGGCGCGGGGACAAGGACGGCGCGGACGGGGCGGCAACGTCGGCGATGAGAGCCATGTTCGATTCCGTCTCGATACGAGGAACTGTCGTCATCGGCGAAGGGGAAATGGACGAAGCGCCGATGCTGTATATCGGGGAAGCCGTTGGCAATAGGCAAGGTCCGGAAGTGGATGTCGCAGTGGATCCGCTGGAAGGAACCGAGATCGTTGCGAGAGGTTTAAACAACGCTCTGTCGGTCATCGCGATTGCGAGTAAAGGGAATCTGTTGCACGCCCCTGATATGTATATGGAAAAACTTGCAGTAGGGCCTTTATTGAAAGGGAAACTAAGCATCGAGCTTCCCCTTGAGGAAAATCTACGAATCGCCGCGGAGCAACTAGGGAAACCGATCTCGGATTTGACGGTGATGATTTTGGATCGCGCCAGACATGAAAAGCAAATTAATATCTTGCGAAACTCAGGCGTACGCATCAAGTTTTTATCGGACGGCGATGTCGCCGGCGCCATCGCGCCAGCTTTCGAGGAAGCCGGAATCGATCTCTACGTCGGATCCGGCGGGGCGCCGGAGGGGGTGCTCGCAGCTGCGGCTTTGCGTTGTTTGGACGGAGAATTGCAAGGGCGGCTTATGCCTGCCAACGAAGAAGAATACGAACGTTGCATTCGGATGGGGTTGAAAGATCCGTATAAGGTTCTCGCGATGGGGGATATGGTCGGGAACGACGACGTGATATTCGCGGCGACGGGGGTAACGCCCGGCGAAATATTAGGCGGGGTTCGGTATTTCGCAAATCAGCGAGCGGAGACGCAGTCGGTCGTCATGCGCGCGCAAACCCGAACGATTCGGTACGTCCGCTCCCTCCATGATTTAACGAAGAAACCGGTTCTTCAGGCCCGGTCGCCTATTTTTGGATTATCCTAGCATTATGTTATAATCGAGTTTACTTAATGCCGGGTAAAGGAAATCAAACAGGAGGGGCGGTTGTTATCGAACTTTCGGCTCGCCAAATGGAGATTGCGAATATCGTCCTTCGCAACGCACCGATTACCGGGGACCAGATCGCCGAACGGCTAGGTGTAACCAAACCGACGATACGCTCCGACTTAAGCGTGTTGGTGATGGTCGGAATCATCGACGCAAAACCGAAAGTCGGTTACTTTCCAGGGAAATTGTCTAATGAGGAACACGTTGCGTTACAACGGATTCGCGAATTCAAAGTAAAGGACGTACATGGGGTTCCGGTAGTCGTGAGAAGCACGACGACGGTACACGACGCCATTCTTACTTTGTTTCTTGAAGATGTAGGTACTTTAATCGTGGTGGATCAGGACGGCCTTCTTGAAGGAATGGTTTCTCGCAAAGACTTTCTGAAAGTAACGCTGGGAAGTCAGCCGCTCCATCAAATGCCGGTTAGTCTTGTAATGACCCGACAACCCAAAATCGTTACCGTCGCGCCGGAGGATCCGGTCGTGGACGCGGCACGTAAAATGATTCAACACGAAATCGATAGCCTTCCTGTTACCGCCGCAGCGGGGGATGGGGGATCCGCCGCGAAGCAACAGGTCGTAGGACGAATCACAAAAACGCATATCACAAAGTTGTTCTTGGAAATGCTGGCGAAGGGTTAGAACCTTTCGCCTATTTTTATGTTCATATAAGGAGAGAGAGCCCAAAACGAAACCGTTTGAGGCTCTTTTATTTTGCTAAAAAATTTCACAAATAGTACGTATTAAATGAAAATATAGTGTATTAATACGTTGTATATAGTGGAGCGTTATGTTATATATAATCATAAATGCGGAATGGAGTGTGATGTTTCTTTATGGGGGGCGGCATTGGAATTAACGGTTTGGGGAGGATCGGGAGGCTGACGCTTCGGCGATTGCTCGAGCGAGAGCGAACGACAGGGCTGCGGGTCGAAGCGGTCAATTCGCTGTATCCGGCGGAAACGATTGCTCATTTGCTTCGTTACGACAGCATTCACGGCAAGTTGGATGCGTCCCTCAAAGCGGAAGGCGGCCGTTTGCTCGCGAATGGAAGGGCGATCGAAGTGTTATGCGAAAGAGACCCGACGCGGATCCCTTGGTCTTCCTCCGGGGTGTCTACGGTCATTGAATCGACCGGACAGTTCAACGATGCCGAAGGTGCCGGCAAGCATCTATCGGCCGGCGCCGAGTACGTGGTCGTAACGGCGCCTGGCAAAGGGATGGATATTACCATCGTCAAGGGCGTTAACGAGGAGGACTTCGATCGCGCGCGTCATCGCCTCGTGTCTACGGCGTCTTGCACGACGAACTGCGTAGCGCCGGTACTGCACGCGTTGGATCGGGCGTACGGGGTCGTCGATGGGTGGATTACCGCCGTTCACGCGTATACGAACGACCAACGTCATCTCGACAACCCCCATTCCGATCTGCGTCGCGCTCGCGCGTGCACGCAATCGATCGTGCCTACGACGACCGGCATCGGGAAGGCGTTAACTAACGTGCTGCCTCATTTGGCGGATTCGGTTCATGGGTTATCGATAAGGGTTCCGACCCCGAATGTTTCGATAGCGGATATGACCGTTACGCTGAAGCGTTCGACCGACGTCGATCAGCTTCGCAGGGTGCTTCTTGCAAGACAATCCGCGTGCGGCGATGTGCTCGGATTCGTCGACGAGCCCCTTGTCTCCGTCGATTTCGTCGGGGATTCCCGTTCCGCCGTTATCGACGGATTGGCGCTCGCGGTTTATGGGAATCAGGCTAAAATCCTAGCATGGTACGACAACGAATGGGGCTATTCTTGCCGCGTTGTCGACATGACGGAGTCGATCGCTCTTCCATCAACAGTTATATCGGGGTGAAAAAAATGGAACGGAACATCGTGGAGACGGGAAGGAATCATTTGGGCACGATCCTATGCAAGCGCTGCGGAGAAACGATCGGAACGTTGGATACGGAACGGGCTATCGTGTACTACAGCGTTTGCGAACGAGAGCAATGCGGAGAACGGATGGAATCCGGCGACGACGCGGGGGTTCTTGGAGCGTAAGCGAATAACGACGGCGAGGAGCATACGGTCATGGGGAACTGGATTGTGCATTTTCATGAAGGCGACAGAACGATGAAAACCTTATTGGGGGGCAAAGGCGCCAATTTGGCGGAGATGACGAAGCTTGGCCTTCCCATCCCGCCAGGGTTTACCGTCACGACGGAAGCGTGCAGGAGCTTCTATGAAGGGGGGATGCGGATGCCCGACGGACTGTTCGACGAGATCGTTGCGGCGCTCGCGCACCTGGAAGAGCGCAAGGGGATGAAGTTCGGTCACGCGGAGCGGCCTTTGCTCGTGTCCGTCCGTTCCGGTTCCGTGACGTCGATGCCCGGAATGATGGATACCATTCTGAATTTGGGCCTCAATGACGAATCGGTGCAAGGGCTGGCAAGGCAGACGGGCAACGCGGCCTTCGCTTCGGACAGCTACCGAAGATTCATCCAAATGTATGGGAACGTCGTCCTGGGCATCCCGACGAACGACTTCGAGAAAATCGTAAAGAAAGAGAAAGAGATGCGCGGCGCAGAGAAGGATCAAGACGTAACGCACGAAGCCTGGACCGCTGTTATCGAGCAATATAAACGCCTTGTCTTGGAGAGGACGGGGGCCGCATTCCCTCAAGACGTTCGGGAACAATTGGAGCAAGCCGTCAAGGCGGTCTTCGCAAGCTGGAACAACGCTAGGGCGAAGGTGTATCGGAAAGCTTACGGCATTCCGGACGATCAGGGCACGGCGGTCAACGTGCAAGCGATGGTATTCGGAAATTTGGGGGAAGGCAGCGGTACCGGCGTATTGTTCAGCCGGAACCCTTCGACGGGCGAACAAGCGTTGTACGGCGAATATTTGCTGAACGCGCAAGGGGAAGACGTTGTCGCAGGCGTACGGACGCCCAAGCGCATCGAGGAGCTTGCCGGTGACCTTCCCGATGTACACGAACGACTGCGCGATGTCGCGAATCGGCTTGAACGGCATTATAAAGATATGCAGGATATTGAATTCACGGTCGAACAAGGCGAGCTGTACGTGCTGCAAACCCGTAACGGGAAGCGAACCGCGCAAGCCGCCGTGAAGATTGCGGTCGACCTCATGAATGAGGGACTGTTATCCGGCGAAGAAGCGGTTCAACGCATTGAACCTATGCATCTGGATCGGTTGCTTCACCCGAGCATCCGCGAATCGAGCGATATGGTCGTAGCGGCGACAGGCTTGCCGGCCTCGCCGGGCGCCGCGACGGGGGTTGTCGTATTGGATGCGGACCGATCCGTTCAATGGAGAGCGGACGGCCGACGCGTCATTCTCGTCACGCAGGAGACAACGCCGGAGGACATTCATGGCGTGATCGCTTCCGAAGGCGTGCTGACGAGTCGAGGCGGGATGACATCGCATGCGGCCGTCGTCGCCCGAGGCATGGGGAAACCGTGCGTGTGCGGTTGCGAATCGGTCACGGTCGATCTGGAGGCCCGCGCGATTCGCATCGGCGCCGTTGTCGTGCGGGAGGGGGAGTGGATTTCAATCGACGGGGCGACGGGAAGGGTCATCCTCGGCAAGGCGGACATTCGGGAACCGGAGATGACGGAAGAACTGGCGGAGCTGCTGCGTACCGCAGACGGCATCCGTACCATGAAGATCTACGCGAACGCGGATAATCCGCATGATGCGGCGATCGCCCGTCACTTCGGCGCCGAGGGCATCGGGCTGTGCCGAACGGAGCATATGTTTATGTCGGGATCCAGGCTTGCGGTATTTCGAGATATGATCTTAGCGGAATGCTCGACGGAGCGCCAAGCGCATCTCGATACCATATTGCCCATGCAACAGTCGGATTTCGAAGGCATATTCGAAGCGATGGACGGACTGCCGGTTACCGTTCGTCTGCTTGATCCGCCTCTGCATGAATTTCTGCCGGACTTGGAGCAGCTGCTTGGGGAGCGGCGGCAATTGTCGGCTAACGGAGCGGCGGAGAGCGCCTTGGCGACGATGGATCGATTGATCGTCAAAGTAAGGGCGATGTGCGAATCGAATCCGATGCTCGGTCTTCGCGGGTGCCGCTTGGGACTGATGTTCCCGGAAATCTACGATATGCAGCTGAGCGCGATTTTTCTGGCGGCCAAGGCTTGCTTGCAGCGCGGAATCCGGGTGAAACCGGAGATTATGATTCCATTGGTGGGACACCCCAACGAGCTGAAAGGCATGGCAGAACGGATCGACTCGATCGCGGAACGGACGCTTGGGGAGGATAGAGCACTCTGCCGCTATAAGAAAGGGACGATGATCGAAGTTCCTAGAGCGGCGCTTGTCGCGGGAGATATCGCGGTACATGCGGAATTCTTTTCCTTCGGGACGAACGACCTCACGCAGATGACTTTCGGGTACAGCCGGGACGACGCGGAGGGGAAGTTTCTTAACAAGTATATCGATCAAGGCATCTTGCCGGAGAATCCGTTCGAAACGCTGGACGAAAGCGGCGTCGGCCAGCTGATCGAGATGGCGGTCCTGAAGGGAAAAAGCACGAGACCTACCTTGAAGGCTGGCGTCTGCGGGGAGCATGGCGGGGAACGCCGATCGATTCTGTATTGCCACCGCGTGGGTCTCGACTACGTGAGCTGCTCGCCGTTCCGCGTCCCGTATGCTCGGATTGCGGCGGCGCAAGCCGCGCTGCTGACGGGAGGCGAGAAGCGAGTCGAACCGGTACACGCTTAATCGCATAGGGCAAGACTCTCGATGGGAGGGTAGATTCATAGATACAACAGGGGCCATGGAAGCGGCTCCTGTTGTTTTTCGCTTTCCCGTAGACAATTCGTGATCGGAAGGCATTATAATAGGAAACAACGGTGCCGACGAATTATTTTTCTGTGAAAAATAAGCTGAGTATAGGAGAAATGGCTTATGAATCCCAATTATTCATTCTTGCGGAGAAAGAAGAGGTTAGGGGAACGACGCGAAAGCTAATGGTTATGGAGGACTGGTCATCGAGAAGATGCTCCCGCAGTTTCAAAAGTTACTTCATTATTGCGACGCGAATGGCTACGTGATTATCGGCGACGCCGTTCGGATCATGCAGATCGACATATCGATTACCGATCGATACGATGAAGCTTATTATGAAATCCAAATACCGATCCAAGAGCCCTAGAAGTGATAGATATATCATTTCCAGGGCTTTTTTTCGGTGGATCCGTTGACTCTAGGGTTAGACGAGACCTTATCATAAATGTAGTTAAAGAGGCTTGGGAACGTAGTGTATGACGTCTGGACATCTAATATTGCATAAGGGGAATGCGCTATGTTACGAAAACGGCTGACGCAACGGATTTCGCAAACATCGAGAAGCATCGTCGCGAATGCAACCTTAACCATGTTTCTCATTATTGTTTTCTTATGCGCGACTTTCGTCACGGTGAGTTACCTTCGGGAAAAAAGACAATATGTATCCGAGCTCGAAGCCATTCATGTGACCGCGAACGCCTTGTTGCGGACGGATATTCCTCTGATCGAGACCATGATTCACGGTTCGGAAGCGGAGAAACAAGAGGCGACGGCAAAGCTTCAAACGCATTTCGACGGCTTCACGCAAAATAAGGCGATAGAATTGGCTTTCCGAACAAGATCAAGTTGAAGAAGAAAAAGGGGATTTGAAAGAGCTTATTTCGGGTGCGGACGTATTCATTGGCGTCTCGAGGGCGGATGTGCTGGATGCAACGGATCTGGAGAAGATGGCTCCGGACGCCGTCGTGTTCGCCATGGCCAACCCGAACCCGGAAGTGAACCCCGAGTTCGCCATGAACACCGTACGCGTCTTCGCAACCGGTCGCAGCGACTACCCGAATCAAATTAATAACGTATTGGCGTTCCCGGGCATCTTTCGCGGAGCGTTGGATTGCCGCGCGACAAGGATTAACGAGGAAATGAAGTTAGCGGCCGCGAAAGCGATCGCTTCCGTAATTAAGGAAGAGGAACTTAGCGAGCAGTACATCATCCCTAGCATCTTCAACGAGAGCGTCGTAACCGAAGTGCGGAAAGCCGTCATCGAGGCGGCCATTCGTACGGATGTCGCAAGACGGATCCCGCCCGAGTTTTGAGAAATGGAGGATAAACGAAAAGCCGTTCCCGGAGGTGAAAGCGTCTCCGAATTTCTTGGCTTCCTCCTCCTTGTATCCGTCTAGGCGATCGTCCAAGCGAATTCGGGCCTTGGCGTGTAATATGTATGGTCTGAAGAAAGGAGGGGAAGTCAATGAGCGGAGTATGCGGTGGATTCACCTCGACTGGAGCGATTTTGGTCCTCTATATTCTTTTGGTCATTATCCTGTCGGCAGGTTACTTCGTCTAACTACAGCTGAAGAAGCCTACGAACAAGAGCCGAAGGGCTCTTGTTCGCGTGATCGGGGGTTATTGCGCAGCCGGGGCAACCGTTTCTTTCGATCCGACGAGGAGAATGTACCCCAAGTGTTCGGCGGATTCCCCCATGATTGCATTGTATTTGTTGGTAACTTCCCATAAGTCGACGTCGAATAGGGAGCCCGCGTCGACTTGTTGGTGTTCATCCCGGTGATTCGATTGCTGTACGATTCCTGTCGGGAACGGGAAAGGGCCGTCGATATGAAAAGGGCGAAACCCCGCGTTCCGTACTTCGGCGGTCCAATCCTCGGTATCCCAAAGCTTCGATATTCCATAAAATCGAGCGATCGCATCGTGGGCTTCCGGCGGCATGGAGCTTCGACGGACCATCTCTCTGTCGAATAATCGCCCCCCTCCCCGCAAGACCCGATAATACTCCCGCAGGGCTTGGGCGGTATCGGTAAAGATCGAGACGGATTCGACGAGGACGACGTCGAACGATCGGTCGGGGAACGGGAGAGCCGTCGCGTCGCCGATCCTAAATTCGACCGGAAGCTTTTCTTGTTCGGCTCGAGCTTTCGCCTTCGCGATCATATCCGGACGGATGTCTATTCCTGTGACTCGATGACCTTGCGCGGCCGCGTAACAAGCCGTTCTCCCCGTGCCGCAACCGACTTCCAGCACCTTGGAACCGGCGGGAAGCGGGTACGATCTCAACTGCTTCACGGTTTCCGCGAAACCTCCGGGATGGGCGTCGCCGATCCCTAACCTCGCCAACATCTCTAGGTACTCCATGGCGTATCGAACCTCCTTCCTTAAGAACGATGACCCCGATATGGCGAGCGTCGCGGAGGGGAAGGATAGCGTCGGTGTTGCGGATGAGTCTGCCGGGGCGCATATTCATTAGGTTTACAATCCGCGTAGGGTCCGATATACGTCGACGGCTTCACCGGTTCGACGGCTGCTTTCCATGTCTTTTCGTCGATACAGTACGTGTGCGCCATAACATTCGCGGGCGTGAACTTCAAAAGATCCGATCCTAAAATCGCCTCGGGCGTCGGCGCGTTGAAGATGGCTAACAGATGGGTGTCGTCGGCCGTTGCGGTTTCATAATGCCACCAAGCTTGCGGAACGTTAGCTACTTGGCCGGGGGCAATCGAGTAAGTGAGGATTTGCTTGGTGAACGGGTTCAGCATGGAGACCGCTGCCGCACCTGAAATGCAGTAGACTAACTCGGCGGCGTTCTGATGATAGTGAGGCTCTACGACGTTACCGGTACTCAAATAGATGTCCAAGAGAGACACGTTATCCAATGTGTTTAATTGTTGGACGCCTAAAACGTTAATGAGGTTGTCGTCGTTCTTCTTAAACAATGGGCTGT
Source organism: Paenibacillus sp. (assembly GCF_031177825.1). Lineage (GTDB taxonomy): Bacteria > Bacillota > Bacilli > Paenibacillales > YIM-B00363 > Paenibacillus_AE. Next base: position 337,951 of record NZ_JAPSKE010000003.1, read on the forward strand.
CGTTCACGTCAAACGTGAATTGAGCGGACGGAGATGCATAATTTATCGAATCGGTCATGATCCTTCCTTCGCCTCGTTCCGTAAGCTATTCGCAATACATGGGCATCTTATGCGCTAGAATCTCGTTCGGTACATATTTCGAAGCGCGGATAAAAAAGAGGCCGACCGAACGTGCCGGTCGCCCCCTTTCGCTGCATCTATTCGTTGCGCAGCAAGGCTTCGATTTCCGTTTCCATGTCGAGCGGATCCGTCGTCGCTTCGAATCGCTTCACTACGTTACCTTGCGGATCGATCAGAAACTTCGTGAAATTCCACTTGATCGAATCGCCGATCATATATTCCGGATGACGCTCGTGAATGAGCATCGTCAATATTTTCGCTACCGAATGAGACATATTGAAGCCTTCGAACGGCTTGGACCCGGCCAAATACGTAAACAGCGGATGCGCGCCTTCGTCGCGAACCTTCACCTTCCGAAACATCGGGAACGTAACGTTGTAATTTAACGTGCAGAACGTATGGACCTCTTCGTCCGTCCCGGGCTCTTGGTCGGCGAACTGATTGCAGGGGAAGCCTAAAATTTCGAAGCCTCGATCGTTGTAGCGTTCATACAAGCGCTGCAGGTCCGCATACTGAAACGTAAACCCGCAACGGCTGGCGACGTTGACGATCAGCACCGTCTTCCCCTTGTATTCTTCCAACGACGTCGGCGTTCCGTCCATCTTCGTCGCCGCATAATGATAGATGCTCATGGGATGACCTCCTCGAATGTATTTGAAATCATAAGGTCATCGGAACGAATTTTCAATTCACATTCGCGCGTTTCAATCGCATAAAACAAGGCGACATGAGGGATTCTTCTCGAGTACCACCAATTTCCGAACAAAGGAGTCGTCACCCATGGCGAGACCCGATAGCCGAACCGAGAACGTCGACAGACTGAACAAGCACGCGAAAAACACGATCGAGAAGTTGAACGAAGCGCAGGAGTATTTACAGGAGCACGCGGACGAGCTGTCCCCGGGGGAAGCCTCGGCGATCCGTGCGAAGAACGAGCGTCGCCGCTCGAACATCGAGGCGCTCGAAGGGGAAATCAAGGAAGAACGGCGGGTAGAGAAGTAACGAGTCCATCGGAAAACGAGGAAGGGGGCTGCGCGCCCCCTTCTTTTTTTACGTTCGCTTCAGAACCAGTATGCCCCCGCGCCGATGCGGGCTCGGAACGGCAAGCCGGGCGAACCGGGCGAGGGAGACGGATGCTGCGCGTACGGCGCCAGCTTCATATAGGTAGGCCGCGTCGTCTGCGGCAGCAGGAACGCCGAACGGAACGCCCCGGGCCTGCGATGCTCGTTCAGCTTGGCGACGATCGCGTCGGCGGAGCGAATGCCGATTCCATGTCCGTAGTAGGAGTCGCCGCCCATGTAGATGACGTTCTCGCCCTGCCATTGCATCGTCGCCGGATCGACGTCCGGGTTGTCGAAGTACAAGCAATCGCCGGGGACGAATCGCGTGGAAGGAATCGTCGTGAGCCCGAGGTCCCGGTCGACGTTCCAGTGGAACAGCAGCGTATTCGCGAACAGCCGGTCGTACGCCGCGCCGCCGATCATGTCGAGCGCCGCTTTATAGAAGACGATCACGATCGCCGTCGCGCACTCGAACCCGTACACCGGACCGTTGTCGTAAATGTCGCGCAGCGCCTCCGACGGTTTCCGATCGCTCCGCAGCCGGAAAGCGCCGTTCGGCTCCCTCCGCCAATAGTCCTCGTTGCAGCGCGAATGCTCGAACGTCTCGAACCCGACGCCGCTGACGTTCAGCGCCCGGGCCGCTTCGAGCGTCGCCTCGCGCATCCGCAGCTCGAAGTCGAGGTCTCGTACGCTCGGATAAGCGCCGTTCGTCCGAGTGGCCAAAAGCGTCAGGAGCGCGAGCCGCGTCTCCGAGACGCCGGGCAGCGAGCTGCCGTCGGATTGCAATATATGAATCATATTTCACCTCATTCCGCGTGGTTACCCACATCTTATTCCGCGAAACGGGAGATGCGCCCCCTTTTCCTGCAAAACCCGGTATAATAGAGAGGAATTCGAAATCATCGCATCGAAACATATCATGCAGAGAGACGTTAGGAGGAGAGAACATGAAGAACGAAATTATTGCGCATCGGGGCTGGTCCGCCGAGGCGCCGGAAAATACGTTGGCCGCGTTCCGGAAGGCGCTCGACGCCCCGTACGTAGCCGGATTGGAGCTTGACGTACAGCTGTCGAAGGACGGCGTGCCGGTCGTCATTCACGACTTCACGCTGCAGCGGACGACGAACGGAACCGGGCTCGTGAAGGACAAGACGCTGGCGGAGCTGAAGGCGCTCGACGCGGGGAGTTGGTTCGGCGACGCGTTCCGAGGCGAGCCGATTCCGACGCTGGCGGAGGCGTTGGCGTTCGCTAAAGGGCGCGGGACGGTGAACATCGAGCTCAAGACGGCGGGTCATATGTACCCCGGATTGGCGGAGGCCGCGGTGAAGGTCATCCGGGAAGCCGGGATGGAGAAAGACGTCTACTTCACGTCGTTCGATCATCTGGTGATGTTGGAGGCGAAGTCGATCGCCCCGGACATTCGGACGGGACTCCTTGTAGGCGGCCGTCCGATCGCAATGAAATACCAGTTCGAGGCGACCGGCGCGGACGTGCTGTCGATCGCGTACCCCTACATTACGCCGGAGCTCGTGAAGGAGACGAAGGAGCTCGGCATCGGGCTGTTCGCCTGGACGATCGACGACGTCGAACGGATTCGCGCCGTCGCGGCGCTCGATTCCTCCATCGCCATCTGCACGAACCGTCCGGATCGGGCGCGCGAAGCGCTCGGCATCTAACGTTGCCTTCGATGAACGGAAGGAGCACGAGGCCTTGACGAAAATCATGCTGGCGGACGATGAACCCGCGCTTCGCTTCCTAATTACGGAGACGTTGGCCGAAGAAGGCTACGGTGTGAAAGAGGCGGAGGACGGGCGGGAAGCGGTGCGTCTCCTGCAATCCGAGTCGTTCGACGTCGTCATCTTGGATTACATGATGCCGGAGCTGACCGGCGTCGAAGTGTGCGAATGGCTGCGTCGAACCGACGGGGACAACCGGGATAAACCGGTCATTCTCCTTACGGCGAAGGCGCAGCAGAAGGATAAGGATCAAGCGATCGCCGCAGGCGCGACCGAATACATGATCAAGCCGTTCAGCCCGCTGCAGCTGCTCGAGCTCGTCGATCGCCTCGCGGGCGGGGCGCGGTAGCCTGTGGATTGGCTGAAGGGGAAGGACAAGCTCGGCCGCCGTGCGAATCGACGCATCTATGGAACGGTGTTCGCGCTGATCGCGTGCGTCGTTGCGTTAGGGACGATCGCCGGCGGCGAGCTGCGGCGCACCGGGCGGGAGATCGAGGCCGGCTTCGGCGAGCAGCAGGCGCTCGAGGAGCTTCAGGTGCAATTCGACCGCGTCGTGATGAACGTGCGAGGGTATATCGCTTACGGCAATACCGGCTTCCTGCAGGACGTGGAGTTGGAGCGCGTTCGATTCGAGAATCGGCTGGCGACGGCGGCTCCCGATGCGGCGGCGGCGGATGAGATCGCGACGCTCTGGCGGGAGTACGACGGCTTGATCGACGAGGCTGTCGGATATAAGGCCGCAGGAGACGCGGTGGCGCTGTCGGCGTTGTCGCGGGAGCGGACGACGCCGGTGATCGACCGCATCGACGCCTTGATCGGGGAGCTCCGCTCCGAGAAGGAGAAGGAGCTCCGCGGCTTGCTGGAGGAGAGCCGCCGGGTGTCCGAGCGGTTGATCTGGGGCGTCCTGGTTTTCGCGGTGGTCATGTTCGGATGGGTCGCCGCGTCGCTTCACCGCTTCTTCCAAACCTCCGTCGTCCAGCCGCTTTCCGTCCTAGGCCGATCCTTCGAACAATTGGGCCGCGGCGTCCCCGCCCGCCTCCCGGAGGATTACCGGGACGACGAGATCGGCGCGGTGTACCGCGGCTTCAACTTTATGACCGGCGAGCTCGAGCGGCGCCAAGACGAGCTGGAGCAGAGCAACGCGGAGCTCGCCGCGCAGCGGGACGAGCTGGAGGCCCAGAACGAAGAAATTACGGCGCAGCAGGAAGAGCAAGAGCGGACGCTGCGCCAGCTGACGGAGCGAGAGCGGGATCTGGAGCTGTTAACCCGCTATCAGGAGCGGCTTACGGGCTTCACGGAGATGGAGACGTTCCTCGAAGCCGGCGTCTCGGCCATGCTGAACGCGCTCGGACTGGACGCGGCGCTCGTCGTGCACCGGCCGGCGGGGGGAAGCGACGCGCGGTTGCTGTATGCCGTCGGTTACCCGGCGACGCGCGCGGACCTGGAGGACGGGCAAGGGCGGTTGTACGGTCCCGCGGACCGCGTCTTCAAAGAGCGTAAGATCCTGACGCAGCGCCGCCCGGTCGCCGGGGACGAACGGGGACTGCATCGATGCTATGAAGAAGCCGTGGATCATTACTGCCCGCTGCTCGACGACGAGCTCGCCCCGATCGGCTTCCTGCTCCTCACGGGGTACGGAAGCAAGTCGGCCGAGCCGGCGTATCTTCGCGTGATCGCCGGCGTCGCGAAGCAGTTCTCCATCGCGTTCCATGCGCAGCTGCTGAACGAAGATCGGCGGCGCCAAGCGGCGGAGCTGGAGACGCTCAACGTCGAGCTGGAGCACGAACAACAGCGTCTTCGTTCGCAGCGCGACCTCGTCGAGGGGATCGTGCAGTCGATCCACGAAGGCTTGATCATGTGCGATTACGGCATCATTCGTTTCGCGAATCCGACGGCCGAAGCGTTCTTCGGCATGGCGGCGAATCGCGGCGCCGCGGTCGCCCAGTTCTGCGAGCGGCTGGAGCGGGGCAGCGACGGCACGCTGACGGGCTTGCCCCGGAAGCTGACGGCGCTGCAGGAGGGCGCGGCGGAAGAGCTCCACGCGCGCTTCTCGTTCCGGCGGGACGAAGACTCGGCGCTGCGGCACTTCGAGCTGCATGCGAACGTCTTGGCGTCCGGCGCGTCGAAGCGGCAGCTGCTGCTCGTCTTCCGCGACCGGACGGAAGAAGAGAAGGCGGACGAAGCGAAGAATGAATTCGTCAGCATCGTCTCGCACGAGCTGCGGACGCCGCTGTCGAGCATTATGGGTTTCATGGAAATTTTGCTCCACCGCGAAGTGGCGAAGGAGAAGCAGCGGAAGTACTTGGAGACGGTATACAAGGAGTCGCAGCGGTTGTCCCACTTGATCGGAGACTTCCTGGATTTGCAGCGCATGGAGTCCGGGAAGCAGACGTATCGCCTGATGCCGGTCGCGGTGGAGCCTTGGATTCGAGAGCTGGTCGAAGGCTGGAAGGGACAGTGGCCGCATCGGATCGAGCTGCGGCTCGAGACGGACGCGCCTTACGTCGTCGGGGACGCCGACCGGCTGACGCAAGTGATGCACAATTTGATCAGCAACGCGATGAAATATTCGCCGGGACAGGATCGGATCGTCGTACGGGTGCGAACCGAAGGGGACCGGTGCGTGATCGACGTGACCGACTTCGGGCTCGGCATTCCGGAGGAAGCGAAGCCGAAGCTGTTCACGAAGTTTTACCGGGTCGACAATTCGGATCGACGGCAGATCGGCGGCACGGGTCTTGGCTTGTCGGTCGTGAAGGAGATCGCGGAGGCGCACGACGGAGCGCTGAGCTTCGTCTCGGAGCTGGGGGCGGGCAGCACGTTCACGGTGTCGCTGCCGCTGTACGAGGTGCCGTCCGTGACGGGCAGCGTCGTCGTCGTCGAGGACGACGCGAACGCGTCGGGCCTCATCGCCGTCGCGTTCGAGAAGCTGGGGCTGTCGATTCGGCCGTTCGCGACTGCGGAGGCGGCGGCGCTCGCCCTGCGGCGTTCGAGCGCCGATGCGCGCCCGGCGCTGTGCATCGTCGACGTGCAGCTCGGCGGCCGGCAATCCGGCTGGGACTTCCTCGCGGAAATCCGGGAGGCGCCGGCGGCGCAGGACGTCCCGATCGTCTTGACGACGGTGCTCGATCCGCCGCAAGGCTTCCGCGAGACGCCGAGGATGCGCTACTTGCGCAAGCCGTTCACGGTGGAACGGCTGCTGCAGGTGGCGAAGCAGGCGCTCGACGGAGAGCCGCTGTAAGCGAGAGGGAGCGTTAGCGTTACCCCGCGAACCATTCGCCGCGGGCGATCAGGAAGCAGCGGCCGCCGACGACGATGTCGTAGGCGCCGTCGCTCTTCTTGGTTCCGCGCAGCGACAGGAGGGACGGGCGACCGACGGCGTACCCTTGCTCGGCGTGGAGCTCGAACGCGTCGCCGTACAGCCCGTGGCGCAGCAAGTACCCGATCAGCGCGCCGTTCGCGCTCCCGGTCGCCGGGTCCTCCGGGATGCCCAGCGTCTCGACGAACACGCGGACATGCAAGTCGTGTCCGGGCTCGACGGCTTCCCTCGCGAACGCTAGAATGGCCTTCGACTCGAGCGCTTGCGCGAGTTCGAGCTGCTTGTCCCGGTTCGGGCGAGCGGAGCGGAGCGCGTTCAGCGAACGAAGCGGCACGATGAGGGACGAGAGTCCCGTAGACACTTCTTGCACAGGCAGCGAGTCTTCGATATCGCCGGCGTCCACGCCCAGGACGTCGGCGATTCGCGTATGGGGGACTTTCGCGCCGAACGTCGGTTGGAGCTGGCGCATCCAGAGCCGATTCGGCGCTTCGGAGGCGTCGTCTCCGTACTCGAGCGCGACGTCGATCGGACCTACGCCGAGCCGCAGCGTCAGCGCGGCAATCGGCTCGCGGCTGCGGATGCGCTGCAGGACGTACGCCGTTCCCAGGGTCGGATGGCCGGCGAACGGCAGCTCCGACTCGGGCGTGAAGATGCGGACGCGGTACGAGCCGTCGGCCTCGGGGGCGTTCGCGACGAAGGTCGTCTCGGAGAAGTTGACTTCCTTCGCGATGCGCTGCATCTCTTCGGAAGTCAGCCCGTCCGCGTCGAGGAAGACGGCGAGTTGGTTTCCGGCGTATTTCGATTCGGCGAATACGTCTACGATATAATATGGCACGGTGAACGTCATGGCGAAGACCCCTTTTCCCCGATGGAGTTGTGTAGGATTGGCAGTGTTCATCGCATTATAACCCAGTCATCGTGTACAATGGAACAAAGGAGCGTGGAAACGATGAACAGACGGTTTTTCACTCCGCGTGAAGCGAACGAGCTTCTCCCCTTTATTCGCGAAGACATCGAACGCTTGCAGAAGACGAAGCGCGAGTTCGTGGAGATCGCATTGAAGCTGCGCGAGATGCGTATTACCCATGAGCAAGCTTCGAAGGAGCCGCCGGAAGACGATTTGTTTCAGATGGAAGCGAGCATGGAGTTTTTGCAAATGGAGGCGAAGACGTTGTCCGACAGCATTCGGCTCAAGGGCGCCGAGCTGAAGGACGTGGATCACGGTCTGGTCGACTTCCCCGCTAGGATCAATGGAGAAGAGGTATTGCTTTGTTGGAGACAAGGAGAGGAACGCATCGAATTTTATCACGGACGGGACGACGGCTTTCGCGGTCGGCGTCCGATTCCCGAAGGATTGGAATAGACGGAATCGGCGGCGGGCGTCGAGGCGAAGGCTGGTTTCGCCGGATCTGGTTCGCGGCGCTTATATGGATCGTAGTGGCTTCCGCGTTGGGCGGAGCCGGGGGGACGGCTTATGCGCACACGTCGTTGTCCGGCTCCTCGCCCGCGGACGGCGAGACGCTGGAGACGCCGCCCGAGATGCTGCATCTGACGTTCAGCGGCAAGCTGGAGGCGACGGCGACGCTGCATTCGGTCGCGTTGACCGGACCGGACGGGGCGGCGGTGCCGCTGGAGCCTCCGGCGCTGGACAGCGGCGGGAAGTCGCTGATGGCGGCGCTGCCGCCGCTCCCGAACGGGACGTACGACGTCGCGTTCCGGGTCATCTCGGCGGACGGGCATCCGATCGAAGGCGGCTTCGCGTTCGAGGTCGCGGCGCCCGAGCCCGTCCAGGAGCCGGCCGTTACGCCGGCGCCCGACGCCCAGCAACCTGACGCGCAGCAGCCTGAGGCGCCGTTGCCTGCGCCGGACGGCGGCGAGGAGGAGCCTGCGGCCGAGCCGGGGACGGCGCCGGACGAGGCGGACGAGCATGCGGGGCACGATTCGCACGGCGGGACGCCCGCTTCGCCCTCCGCCGGCGCGGGCTCCGCGTTCGCGGCGCTCCTGAACGCAAGCCGCATCGCGTATTACGCCTCGCTGCTGCCGCTGCTCGGCTGGGCGCTGTGGAGCGCGCTGCGGCCGCAGGTCGGAGCGGACCGGCTCGCGTACTGGCGGCGTATCGGGATGCGCCTGCAAGGACTGCATCTCGCGTTGTTCGTCGTTCACGTCGCCGTTCAATGGGCGGAGCTGTCGGGCGGCAACCCGTCGGCGTCGTTCCTGGACACGCTGCGCTCGACGGGAACCGGCCAGTCGTGGCTGTTCACCGGCCTGCTGTCGCTGGCGGGCTTCCCGCTCTTGTTCCGCAGCCGCGCGGTGGACGCCTTATGGCCGCTCTTCATGATCGCGGCGAAGACGCTGCGCGGCCATGCGAGCGCGTTCGAGCCGATCGCCTTGGCGCGGCTGACGGACGCCGCGCACCTCGTCGCCGCGGCGATCTGGGTCGGCGGCCTGCTCGCGCTCGTCCTGCTGCTGCGGAAGTTCCCGGACGGCTTCCGGTCGTTCGCGCCGACGTTCTCGACCGCGGCGCTGGCGTCTTACGCCGTGCTCGTCGTTACGGGCGTCGTCGCCGCCCTCCTGTATACGGAGTCGCTCGGAGACGTCGTGCGGACGACGTGGGGATGGCTCCTGATCGTCAAGGCGGCGCTCGCCGTCGCGGTGCTGCCGGTGGCGGCGCTGCTGCGGAAGAAGCTGCTCGAAGCGGAAGGCCGCCCCGACGCGTTCCGCGCATGGCTTCGCGCCGACGTCGCCTTGCTGCTCGGCATCGTCGTCGTCACCGGCGTCATGACGCACCAGAGCCCGATCGTCGAGCGCGTGGTGTTCCATTGGCACGTCATGGGGACGGAGGCGCATCTGACCGCGGACATCGCCGACCTGCGCGAAGGGACGAACGCGCTCTCGCTGAAGGTATGGGTGCCCGAGGGGGAAGCGGAGCCGGCCGTCACCGTCGTCGCCGTCGTCCCGGGCGAGCCGGACCGCACGGCTTCGTTGACGGCGAAGGAGCTGCCGAAGGAGGAGTGGGAACACTTCTCCGGCTTCGAGGATTATACGTTCGTCGGCGACATCGACGTCGCCGATCCGGCCGCGGCCGAGCTGCGCGTGCGCATTCAGCGCAGCAACGGCGAGACGATCGATTACGCGAAGAAGCTGATCGACCCGTAAGGGCGATCAGCTTCTTTTTTTCGATGACGGAAGGGGAAACCTCCCGTTTCTTCTCGTTGTTGGCCTCGGATCGGGGCGATGGACCGGAAAAGCTCCGCTCCAATCGGCCGTTCGGCGTCAGGGAAGCGCGTTTCCGCGGAAGAAGACGGAGGGTTTCCCGTTCAGCGATCGCGATCGGCCCACGCCGGGCGAATAGACGGGAGGAAATCCCGTCCGAGTTCGGGGGAAGGCTCCCGCCAACCGAATCGAAACCTTCGCGCCGCCTTACACCGTACCGGAGCCGTCCCGCCATGCCTGCGGATGCTTGTCGCTCGCATACCGCGCCGCGGCGGCGTTCGCGTCGACCTGCTCCGGCGTCTTGCAGCCCGGAATGACGCAGGTGACCGCGTCGTGCCGGAGACACCAGGCGAGCGCCCACTGCGCCATGTCCATGCCGGCCGGCACCTCGTTCGCCGCGATGCGCTCGACCTCTTCGAGCCTCGCCCGGCGCTGCTCGGCGTCGTGGCGGCTGCGCACGTCGGTCGCGACGAAAGTCGCGTCCGGCTTGTACTTGCCGCTTAAGTACCCGCTCGCGAGCGGCACGCGCGCCAGCACGCCGAGATCCTGCTCGGCGCAGGACGGGAAGACGCGGTTCTCCGGCGCCCGATCGAGCCGGTTGTACACGACCTGGATCGCCGAAGCGCCGACCTTCGTCGCGGCCGCCGTCTGATGCAGATTGTCGTTGCTGCCGATCGAGATGCCGAGGTGGCGAACCTTGCCGGCTTGCACCTCTTTCTCGAGCATCGTCCACAAGTCGTCGTTGTCGAACGCCTCGTCCGAGCCCGAGTGGAATTGATACAAGTCTATGTAATCCGTCTGCAAGGCGCGAAGCGAATCCTCCAGCTGCTTCCGGACATCCGCCGCCGACCACAGCTGATCGCGCTCGAACAAGCCGTTGAAGTGATGGCCGAACTTCGTTGCCAGCACCCAATCCTCTCGCCGGTCGCCCTTCAAGAAGGCGCCGATGAGCCGCTCCGACAGATGATCGCCGTAGCACTCCGCCGTATCGATCAAGTTGATCCCTTGCTCCTTCGAGCGGCGCAGCACCGCGTCCGCCTCCGCCTGCGTATACGTAAGGCCCCATTCGCCTCCGAACTGCCACGTCCCGACGCCGATGACCGACACCTTCAGATCCGTTCGTCCCAATCTCCGGTACTTCATGCGATGCTCCTCCTTTAATCGGTTCTGCCTCCAGTGTACCAGATATTGGCGTTCGCCCACTAATGCGTCGGACCCTCTTGAAATCCGCTTCGAAACATACTATAATTACTTTCACTGCGGGTGTAGTTCAATGGTAGAACTCCAGCTTCCCAAGCTGGTGGCGTGGGTTCGATTCCCATCACCCGCTCCATGATAAAAGTCGCGTAAAATCGCGACTTTTTTCCATTTTAAGGGTTTTGTTTTCTATGTTAATTTTGTTCGTTGGGAACGGATGGGGAACCGGTCAGCGGTTTCGCGGCGGACCAGGTCTGATTCTTCTGTGCAGATGTTGGCTGTTGTTTCGGGGCAGGTATGGCGCAGTCGTTCTTGGATTGATTTCATATCGGCACCATCCTCGCGGAGGATCCTCGAGGTCGAATGCCTGAGATCGTGCAGCCGGAAATCCCGTCGGAAGAGTGGTACCAGAACGATAGAAGCTGACGGTGACGCAATCTCTAAGGGCAGTATTAACGATGGACAACTCGGACTTGGCGACACGACTAAGCGGAAGCTTTCACAGCGGGCAGAGTGAATTTACCTGAGCCGATCGTTGACCTACGTTGGGTGAATCGGGAAGTGTTTATGGATGGGAAAATAACGCTTCCGGGGTTCTTGGCGTACGAACGGGATCATTATAGCGCCGGTGGTCATCGATAGCGGCATTGACGAGATTTTAGGCAAGTAAATAAATTATTTAAAGCACTCAGGAATGGGTGCTTTTTTTCTTTGACATGGAGGAGATTCGCTTGCGGGCGATTTATGTAGTGACACACGGCGAAATGGAATGACTTCGTTCTCCTTTTTCCAAAGAGTTCATTTGCTGCAGCTCATGCAGCCGCTATCGCAATCCAAACGCCAGTACTCATATTGATCGCTCCTTTTCGGATTACAACGGAAACACCGAAAATCGGTTGCAGTTTGCCTTGAATAGTAAAGTACGTGGGGAGGTAGATTGATTCCGTCAAAAATGGAAGGGCCTCTTCGGATACCCGTTTGAAAGGATAACATTATCGGTGATTATCTTCGTCACCACCACTACTCCCGCTATTCAAGAGCTGTCTTGGCGATTATCGTTCTCGGAATAACTGTCCTGGCCATCATCATTCTTTTTCCAAATACAGAAATACATGGGGGAGACCTCTTTGAGCAGTCGCAACCATAAGCGGTTCGAAAAGGAGCTTGCCGCCAAGGGATACACGATAACGAATGCACATTGGCAGCCGTTCGGCGGCAATGTCGAAATGATCGGTCGTGAGGGCGGGTGGGGAGTCAAATGGAATGCCGGCGAGTTTCGGGAGTATGTTTTCGGCTACAGCGCCGAAGTAGTGCTGTCGAACATCGATAAGTTGGGAATGAATGCAGGCTGAATACAAAAATACATCAGCGAAATGGGGAGGTTGTAGTTCGCTCCATAATGCTCTTATGTTTTGGAAGGAAGAAATAATAAACGAATAGATAAACGGGCAACGAGTAAAGCGGGTTCCATTGATTCAGCTTCATTATGCCAACGGCTACAGTTACCCACTCAGCAAGTTCTGACAATGCTGTAAAGAGCAGGGGGTAAAGGATTTTGTTTCGTTCTTGGTAAAAGTTCAGGTAAATGACAGCAAAACATGAAGGGATAACTGAGAACAAGAAAAATTCAGCGATCCCAACCTCTTTGGGTTTGCCGATGTCGAACAAATCGAACCAACCAGCAAAGATCGTATCCACAGACCAGACTAAGCCTGCAATGAATCCAAACGTGAGATATATCTCACGCCAATTCATTCTCTTGGGCATGATTACGATGATCAGCATCAGGAATACTCCGAGTAAAACGGGGTACCACCAGCCAGTACTAAAATCCAAGGCTTTTATAAAATCTCTCATAAAACATCACCCTATTTTCATCGTAATACTATAAGCCTATCCACTAATTGGTTTTATATTCCTGCAATGGAGGGAGAGATAGTTCTCAAAAGAAGCAGACCAATTCGGTCTGCTCCCTTAGTTCAAGCCTTGATGTCAATACTTTGGCCTAAGTGTGGCTGTGCGTTTTGTTGCATGATCTTTACTCTTGGCTTTGTTGAACTGCCGAGTCTTGAGCCATTTTCATTACACGAATGCCAACAGCTTGACCAAGACTAGCTTGTGCCATATTCATTGAAAGCGCGGCGATATCCATGTCTGGCCTCCAACTAAAGAGTGGGGTGTGAAACGATTACTTCGCTGATAATTTGGTCAGTAAAAGCACTTTGAGTGTGTCGTCCCCTTCAACAGACTCTACTACATACTCAAACTCAACTTCGCTGTCTGGTTGAATTTCAGCCAGCACGGAGCTGAACAAGCTCGACGTTGCCGCGAATCTGACTCGCGCGGAAACGGCGGTTCTGGTACGCCGTTTGCTGCAGGCCGCAAACTTAATTAATTTATAACGTCTCACCGTGCAAGAAGGCCTCATCCCGTCGGATGAGGCTTCCTTCGTGTCCCGCCGGTCGTGAGTCGCAACGCGATAGCGACCCCATTTTCCGAATCTTCCGCCGCGCGGGGTGGCGTCGATGTAACGATAACATTTGATTACAAGCGGTTAAATAGGGGGGAGCGAGGGTTTCAAATTTAAAATATAGGCCGCGTCTTCTACTGTTCGACCTCGTTTATTATAAAGGAACCTGAAAAACAACCACATAAAACACCACCCAAAATACGCTTACACCGTAGGCGACGATCGGTTTGGCGTGGTGAAGATATAGCATGGGGAACATGAAAAGTAAAAAGAAAACGGACCATCCGAAGTTCCAACCGTTATCGTAAACGATTCTTCCGGTTTGGAGTCCGATCCATTCGACGCCGGCATAAAGGAATACCCATTTCAGCAAATGAACGATCTGGCGTCGACGCCCTCCTGGGTAATTGGATAAAAACAGAACGACCGTGGACGGATAGACAATAAATAAATAAAGAAGATCGACCCCTTTTTGCGACAGAAGGAAGTCAGGGACTAACTTCCAGAGGCGATGGTCGCTCGTTAAGTAAAAGTACAGGAGGTTACTAGCCGGCATATATAAAATTGTAGGGAGGTACTTCCTCCAGTTCCCCCAATTTCCCCAAAGCACCGAAGCGAAAGCCACCCAAACGGCGACGATAACATGCATCCGTCTCCCACCTGTCGCGTTTTTCTATTATTATTGTCGTTTCGGTTTTGATAAATGCAGGTAAACGACGATCATCGAGGAGCTGCCCTGAACGTTCGGACGGTTATCCCGGCAGGTTGCCCGATTTCCTCGGTTTATCCCGAATTACGGCGCGAACTCGAGCTTTACTTCCCGATTTCCGAGGCGTATCATTCATTCCATGGAAATCGAATACCATAGACCGCTGAATTTCCGAATTCGGAAAACGGGGGACCCACGGCAAGTCGCGCTTCAGGATGAACGGGCTTGCAAGGGGTGAATCGCGGATCGGAGCAATCGAATGTTGCTTCGAGCCGTCCGCGTAGGGCGACTTCACCGCCCGAATCCGACAGCTAACCTCGTAAGCGTGGATGGAGTGGATGTGATCTTGTGATCTTTCTTGGACCACGGGGGCGCAGGCCGCCGTGGTTTTTTGTTGTCATTTTCGCGGATTCGACGGTTTAGTAAAGCGCAGGAAGGTAAATAGTAGGGGGAAACGGAGGGGACCGGAGGATGAAAAAACAGTTTATCGTCATCGGCCTTGGACGCTTCGGAGGGACCGTCGCGAGAACTTTGATTTCTCTAGGGTACGAAGTGATGGCGATCGACCGGGATATTCGAAAAGTACAGGACTATTCGAGCATCCTGACGCATGTGTTTCAAGCCGATTCGACGGACGAAAAGGTTCTCAAGGAGTTAGGCGTTTCGAATATGGATCACGCGATTGTGGCGATCGGGGACGATCTCCAAGCGAGCATTCTTACTTCGCTCATCTTGAAGGATATGGGGATCAAGAAAGTTACGGCTAAGGCGACGAGCGAATATCATCGGCGCGTGCTCGAGCGGATCGGCGCGGATCATATCATTCAGCCGGAGCGGGACACGGGCATCCGGGTGGCACATCAAATTACGTCGAACAATACCGTCGACTATTTGGAATTATCCCCGGATTTCAGCCTCGTCGAGGTGTTGGCGCCGAAAGCGATGTACGATAAATCGTTGAAAACGATCAATATCCGGGCGAAATACGGTTGTAACGTCGTGGCCATCAAAAGAAGCGACAACTCCATGATCGTATCTCCTCTTGCGGACGACAAGATTCAAGAAGGGGACGTCTTGGTCATGATCGGCTCCAATCCGGATATCACCCGTTTCGAAAAAGGGATCGCGGAATAGAGGTGAACCGTGCTGAGATCTAATGTAAAGCGCTCCATCGAGATCAGTCCGCAACAATGGATGGTATTCGGTTTCGCCGCCATTATTTTGCTTGGGACGATCCTGTTGTCGCTGCCGATATCCTCGACATCGGGCGAGTCCCTCGGGTTGCTCGATTCTTTCTTTATGGCGACCTCCGCGGTTTGCGTGACGGGCCTCGCGGTGTTCGATCCGGGTCAGCATCTTACGATGTTCGGAGAAATAGTATTGCTCGTATTAGTCCAGCTCGGCGGTCTCGGATTTATGACCTTCGGCGTCATTATCGCCGTGCTGCTGGGCAAGCGGCTCGGGTTGAAGGAACGGACGCTCATTCAGACGTCGACGAATTCCAACTCGATCCAAGGGCTCGTTCGGTTGTCGCTAAGCATTTTCTTTATCGCGCTTATCGTCGAATTGGCGGGAAGCGTCATCCTTACCCTTCGATGGGCGCCGGATATGGGGATAGGGATAGCGGCGTACTACGCCGTCTTCCATTCCGTATCGGCATTCAATAACGCGGGATTCTCCCTCTGGCCCGACGGGTTGAATCGGTTCGTCGGCGATCCGGTCGTGAACGTCGTCATTACGTTCCTGTTTATCGTCGGGGGGATCGGTTTCACGGTGTTGCTCGATCTGTTTCGCAAGCGAAGATGGGTTACGTTGTCCTTGCATTCGAAGATCGTTCTGATTTCAACCGGGTGTCTTCTTGTCGGGGGATTTATCGTCGTGTTTTTGCTCGAGCTTTTGAACCCGACGGCTTATGAAGCATTCACTTGGCCGGAGCGCGTCTGGGCCGCGTATTTCCAAAGCGTTACGCCGAGAACGGCGGGATTTAACACGATGTTTCCTTCCGAATTAATGACGGCGACTCAATTTTTTATCATTTTCCTCATGTTCATCGGGGCTTCCTCGGGTTCGACCGGCGGCGGCATCAAAACCAATACGTTCGTGGTCTTATTGCTTGCGGTGATGAGCAGTATCCGGGGCAGGGAGCAGGTTCGTATTTTTAACCGAAATATTGCGTATGAGATCGTACTCCGGGCCTTGTCCGTCATTTTGATCTCGCTTGGGGTCGTGATGCTGGTAGCCTTCGTGCTCACCATTACGGAGCGAAATCAGGATTTTATCGCCATCTTGTTCGAAGCGACCTCCGCGTTCAGCACCGTCGGTCTATCACTTGGGATTACGTTCGACTTATCGCCGGCGGGAAAGCTGCTCCTGAGCGTAACGATGTTCGCGGGACGGTTAGGACCGCTTACGCTTGCCTACGCCTTAGCCAAGCGGAGAAGAGAGTCGACGATCGGGTACCCGGAAGAGAAAGTATTGATCGGTTAAGTTTCGCACGCGATCCCGTCCCGGTCGCGGTCCAGCTTCGCGCTGTATCCTGGCTCCCCCTTGAACAGCGGCGCTTTCCCGGCGGCGCTCACCGCGGCGCAATTCGCGTAGGAGACAGCCGGCGACGAGGACTCCGCCTCCTTCGATCGCAGCGCCTCTTGCTCGGCCGTATATTCGCCGAACGTCAGCGCGGGCTTCGACACCACGAACCGGACGCGCGTGCCGTCGGGGTACGCTTCCAGCCGATGGCCGACCCACGCGCCGGCGCCGCGGTTGTCGCTCGAATCGATGTAGGCGACGTTCGCGCCTTCGCCGCCCTCCGCGCACATCGCCATCGGCCACTCGTCGCGGTCGTACCCGGCTTGCGGTTCGATGCCGGCGAGCGATCGCCGGCGGTTGTCGTCGGCCCCGTCGCGGTCGATCGTGCATACGTCCGAGGCGCCGCCGAGCTCGATCGCGTCGTAGATGTGCAAGGCCGTCTCCGGATACGCGTCGCTCGGGAAGACGAGCTCGACGTCGAACCCTGGGTCGGCGGCATCCGCGGCAGGCGTCGGCATCGTCGCCGGAGTCGCCGCCGTCGAGGAGCAGCCGCCCGCGAACAGAAGGGTGACCGCGACTGCGAAGAGCCATCGTAGATGTCGAATCATGAATCGAACGCCTCCGTAACGAAATCAATATTCTAATAGAATATTATTTTACTACGAAAACGAACGTGCTTCTAACATAGGTGTTGTAAACAAATAACAAACCCCCGTCGGCGACGCGCCGCGGGGATTATGTATGTTACGAGCTACATCGTAATGCTTAGAACCGTGCGCCGCGAGCCAACGTCTCTTCGGCGATCTGTACCATGCGGCGAACCATATGTCCGCCGATCGCGCCCGTGTCGCGAGTCGCCATGTAACCGTAGTAGCCGTCTTGCGGGATTTGCACGCCAAGCTCTTGAGCCACTTCGTACTTCAGCTGCTCCATCGCTTGGTTCGCTTGAGGAACGATCAAATTGTTGGAGCTTTGCGATCCTTTACCCATTGATGTCACCTCCCTCTGGTTGTACACATAATATTTGCGTTTTTTTCTTTTCTATTCATTTACAAATCCCCTCCACTTTCCACTCCAAACCAAATCCCGATCCCTGTACAATGGGAAGAGGTGATGCCATCATGTTTATCCCTCCCATGCTGCTCGAGACGGCCCCCGAGCCGTTCGACAGCGCTGACCATATATTCGAACCGAAAATCGACGGGCATCGAATGATGTACGCTCGGATGGACGGGGAGACGAGGCTGTACACGCGTCGCGGCAACGAGGTGACGAGGAAGTACCCGGAGCTGCTCGAAGGCTTCGAAGACGATCTGATTCTTGACGGGGAAGTCGCGTTGACGGATCCCGAGACGGGGCGCATCTCCTTCGAGGCGTTGAACGACCGGTTCCAATTGCGGCAGGAGGAGAAGATCGCGTCGGCGGCGCTGTCAGCGCCGGTCTCCTTCATCGCCTTCGATATTTTGCGGTACCGCGGGAAGGACCTCCGTTCGCTTCCCCTCATGCGGCGCAAGGAAATGTTGGCCGGCTTGGCCGTTTGCGACAATCCGAACCTCTCCATCATTCCGTACCTCGAACAACGCGGCACGGCCTTGTTCGAATCGATCAAGGAACGAGGAATGGAAGGCATCGTGGCGAAGGAGAAGACGAGCCGGTACGCCGTGGGACGAAGAGCGCGGAAGTGGCAGAAAATCATCAATTGGACGTACGTGGACGTCGTGATCACGGGATATCGGAAGTCTCGGTTCGGGTGGCTCGCGGCCATTCCCGACGGCGAGGAGCTGCAGCCGGCCGGCTTGATCGAATTCGGGGTGAGCTCGGCGCATAAGAAGGCGTTCTACGAGGTGTGCCGATCGATCGAGAGCGGCTCTTATAAGGACTTCATCCATCTGGAGCCGCTGCTCCGAGCCAAGGTGAAGACGCGGAACGTGACCCGCGGCGGAACGCTCCGGGATCCCGTGTTCGTGGATTTCATCGCTTGAGCATAAGGGCGAACAATGATCCCCCGGTCGCCTCGACGGCGAGCGGGGGATGTTCCCGTTACGATTCGTTCTTGCCGCTTCGCGTCGAACCCGGCACCGCGGAATCGTGGTTGTTCCCCGGCGGCTTGCGCTTTTGCTGCTTCTGCGAGTTGCGGTGAGACATAAGAAGCGTCCTCCCTTCCAAACAAGGTGATGTAGATTGCAATAAGAGTATCCCCCTCCCGCCGCGGTCGTATGACATGCCCCCGCGCCGGATGGGCGCCCCTTCTGCAAATTTTGGGCGGTCGCCCCCGGGCGTTCGCACACCCGCACTTCTCGTCCCCTTCGTATATTGCAGAAGAACGGAGGGGGGTGGATCGAAATGGCAGCTGTAGGATGCGGTGTAGGCGGTGGATTCACTTCCGTAGGCGCGATCTTGGTGTTGTTCATCTTGTTGGTGATCATCAGCCGGTCGGTGTTGGGTTATTAATCGAAATCGATAAGGGAAGAGTCTCGCGACTTGTTTCGCGGGGCTCTTTTTCCTTGGTTTCGAGAAATCGAATTTTGCGACAAACCGGATATTTCCTCCTGCGGACGCGAAATCTAAGGGAAAGAAAGAGTACCCGAGGAGGGGTCCGGAATGTCGGACGAACAACGGAAGGCGTTAAAGAAAATAACCGACGAGATGGCAACGACGAAGGATCATTGGTTTGAATATTGGAAAACCTATTCCGATTTCGATACTTGGCAATTTTGGGCGAATGTATTTCTCTTCGTCGCGCCGTTGATCGTCTTATTTATTTTCTTGGACCGTAACAAGGCGTTCCGGATCGGTTTCTTCGGTTTCGGGGTCCATATGATCTCGGTGTATCTCGACGCCTTCGGCACGACGCACGGATTCTGGGAGTATCCGTTCAAGTGGTTCCCGTTTTTAACCAACAGCCTCGGATTGGACGCGTCGCTCATTCCGGTAGCCTATATGCTGTTATATCAATGGACGCTGAACCGCGAGAAAAATTATTACTTATACATGACCGGGTTAAGTCTCATGTTCTCCTTCGGGTTTAAGCCGCTGATGGATTGGCTGGAATTGTTTCAGAGGAATAAAGGATTACAGTTTTGGCATCTCTTCATTATCTACCTGCTAGTGGGGATCGTTCCCAAGCTTTTGACCGATTTTTTCGCTTGGTACCAAAGCAAGGCGCACGTCCGGCGGTCGAGAGCTTGATTCCGCAACATACCACTAGACAATCGGGCATTCCGGTGATATGTTAATGGGGTTGAAACCAAAATGACGATTTCGAACGCGCGTAACTGGCGAAGCGTGGGGGACCACGAGGGAGCGCGCGGGGATATAGCCGTACGCCTGGGCGAAGTGTTTGACGTAGGGGAGCACCCATGTCAGACACTTTTTTTCATGGGGAGAGGGGTACATGAGCATGGTCGCGTGGGAAATGTTAACGTACATCGGCACGGTGGCGTTCGCCATGAGCGGATCGATCTCGGCGATGGAGGAAGAGTACGACATCTTGGGCGTGTATGCGCTCGGTCTGGTGACGGCGTTCGGCGGCGGCATCCTCCGCAATCTCGTCATCGACGCGTCCACGCTGGCGCTCTGGGAGCAGGGTGATCTGCTCGTTACGGCGCTCGTCGCGAGCTCGGTCGTGTATTTCGCGCCGAAGCTGTGGGCCGATCACGTGCGGAAGTGGATTTTCTTCGACGCCGTCGGACTTGCCGCCTTCGCCATCCAAGGCGCATTGCTGGCCGCGCAGAAGCAGCTGCCGCTCGCCGCGATCATCGCCGCGGCGCTGCTGACGGGCTGCGGCGGCGGCGTCATTCGCGACATCTTGGCGCGGCGCAAGCCGCTCGTCTTCCGCGAAGAAGTGTACGGCGTCTGGGCGATGCTCGGCGGCCTCGTCGTCGCCATGGGCTTCGGCGAGACCGGCTGGGAGATGTATGCGTTGTTCGCCGGCTTGCTGGCGCTCCGCATGTGGTCGGTCCGCAAAGGCTGGCGGCTGCCGAAGCGATCGTTCCAGAGCGGACTGTCCGGGTTGGCGAAGCGAGAAGCGTAAGTGATTCCTGCACCAATCCGGAACATATGTTCTTAATTTGGGCGAAAAAAAAGAACGTTATAAATATTCGCTCATCTCCGCGGGGATTCCCAACCGGACGAGATATCGCTCTGCGGTCTCGCCGTCTCCCGGCGGAGCGCCGTAAGACAGCAGCTTCAAGGCGAATTGATTCGCCTGCCGTTCAAGTTTACCCGGCTGGAACAACGTTCGCCCTTCGATGAAATAGTAGCCGATGCCCTTGTGGAGTCGATCGTGCGCAAGCTCGTGCGCGCACACGAACCGCTGCCACTCCTCGGTGAGATTCGTGCCGATGACGATAAACCGTCTGCGCAGCTTGCGGAAATACAGGCCACGCGTCTCTTCGCCGAGATAGCGATAGCGGACGTGGATGCCGAGCGCCTCCGCGAGGCGGAATGGGCAATTGGTCTTGTAGCGTCTAGTAAGCAGACGGATCGTATCGTCCATAGGCGTGTCCCCTATAAATTATGCGCCGGCCGGCTTAACGCTCGGGCGGCTTTTTGCGTTTATTCATCATTTTCGCCTCCCAGAACAATCCTGTCAATACGTCCTGCACGCGCTGCTTATCTTCGTCGGAGAGCGGAACGCCGTCGAAGAGCACCTCTTCTTCCTCCAGCATCTTCCGGAGATCCCGCTTGTCTCTAGGCGCGGCCCATGCCGGTGCGGCCGGCTCGCGGCGCGGCGAAGCGTCCTCGGTTCGGCCGAGCAAATAATCGGACGTCGTATGTAGCAGGTCCGCGATCTTCGATAGCGTGTCTGCCGGCGGAGTAGCGACGTCCCGTTCATAATTGGAGAAGTTCGCCCGGTTCATGCCGAGCCGTTCCGCCATGGCGTCTTGCGTATAGCCGTACTTCGTTCGCAAAGCTTTGATTCGTTGTCCCGTCGTCGTTCCCATGGCCGCCTCCATAAGGTAAATTAGAATTACCCATTGCGTAATTATTATTTACTATGCTATAGTGTGCTTGTCTTCAGGTAAATATGATTTACGAACATTATATAATGTGAATTTAATTTACGCAATGGAGGGCGGTTACGGGATGAAATACGAACATGTCGTCATCGAGCAGCTCAGAGGGTACGGACGTATTCAAGCTCGATTGAAGATCTTGCAGTCGCATCCGGTCGGGGGCGGCTTGCGCTTGAGCCAGGTCAGCGGAGACGATAAGCTACAAGAGCTGCATCGCAAGCTTCGCGGCATGCCGTCCAAGCTGTACTTAACGAAGCGGGAGCAGGAGATCGAAACGACCGCTCGCACTTACCTGAAGTCTTACCCGCTCGGGACGAAGGCGCAGCTGCGCGAGTCGAAGCTGTTGATCGGGGAAAGCGCGGGCGATCATGCGCTGCTGCGTGAGCTGACGGCCGGCATTCAAGCGGTGCTGGAGGCGCGTGGCGGTTCGGCGGAAGGGATCGACGGCGTGCTGGATCGATTGTCGGAGATGCAGGATTTGGAGCAGGAGAAGTCGCGCATCGAAGAAGCGCTCTCCGCGCTGGAAGAATACAAGGCCGCCTACAGCCGTCTCTTGCGGCTTCGTTATATCGAAGGGAAGGCCGTGGAGGATGTGGCGGACGAGCTGTGCGTGTCGCGCCGAACCTTCGAACGGTGGCGTCCTAAGGCGGTGCGAGAATACGCGAATCTGGTCGGGTACGGACATATGGAGTGATCGGAAGGCGAGCATCCGCATGGGTGCTCGCCTTTTCCATGTAGTGGCATTGATGGCGGATAACTGGCGGGGGCATGGCGTTCCCGACCCATTTTTTCCGTGTTACTATGATATCGTGAAGTTCATAGGGAGAGACGGAAGACGACGGTCGCTACGCGGCGGGTCGTCTTTTTTGGCGTTTCCCGGAAAGGAGGCGAGAGCGATGTGCGGTGCGGTGAAGTCGTAGGAACGCGGATTCGGGAACTAGGGAGGTGGCGACGATGAGCGTCGCATGGAACGACATCCGGGAGGCGGTCGTTACGCGGCTCGCGGAACGGCACCCGGATGTAACGGTGACCGACGAGGAGTTCGCGGGGGAACCGACGGGGCCGCGCTGCTTCGTGCGGCTGGCGGCTGCTGCGCAGGCAAGGCTCGCGGTCGGCCGATATCGGCGCACGGCGACGTTCGACATTCGGTACGCGGCGCCGGCCGCGACGCTGGAGCAGCTGCACGGCATGGCCGAATCGCTGTATAACGATTTGTTTCTTGTGGCGTTCGCGGACGGCGGGTCGATGCGCGGGGACGGTATGAGCCACGAAATCGCTGGGAGCGAACTGCGCTTCGCCGCGACCTTCGTCGTCGACGTCGTCCGCCCGCGACCCGCGCCGGCGAAGATGGGACGGCTGCTGGTACAGGAGGGATATCCGGTATGAACGAACGAAAGAAGGCGGAATCGCCCGAATTCGCGAAAGCGGAGCTGCTGGCTTCGAAGCGGTATACAGGCGTCGACAAGGATGTCCTGCGCGCGATGTTGCCCGATCATGAGCTCGTCTCGCACGAGCGGGCGGCGCGGCTACTGCAACAATTCAAACAAACGGAGGTTCGATAGGATATGGCAGGAGGAACATGGTCGACGCAAAGCAAGGTTCGCCCGGGGGTGTACGTTAACTTCGACAGCGCCCCGGCGGTGCTAGGAACATTGGGGGAACGGGGCGTCGCGTCCGTCGCGCTGCCGCTCGCCTGGGGCGAGCCGCAGACGATCCTCGCGATTCATGCCGGGGAAGACGTGAAGGAGCGGCTCGGCTACGATCTATCGGCGCCGCAGCTGCTGCTGGTCCGCGAAGCGCTGAAGCGCTCGCGGACGTTGCTGTTGTACCGGTTGAACGTCGGCACGAAGGCGACGGCGACGCATGGCGCATTGACGGCGACGGCGAAATGCGGAGGACACCGGGGGAACGATCTCGCGGTCGCAGTGCGGACGAACGTCGACGAGGAGACGTTGTTCGACGTCGTCACCTTCGTGGACGACGAAGCGGTCGATACGCAGACGGTCGCGGACCTTGGCGAGCTTGCAGGCAATGCGTGGATCGATTTCGCAGGCGCCGGAGCGCCGACGCCGACGGCGGGCGTGCCGCTGACGGGGGGCGCCGACGGGAATGTCTCGAACGCGGATCATACGTCTTATCTCGCGGCGATCGAGCTGCAAGACTTCCAGACGTTAGCGCTCGTGTCCGACGACGCGGCGTTGAAGGCGACGTACGCCAGTTTCGCTCGCCGGCTGCGCGAAGACGAAGGACGGAAGATCCAGGTCGTGCTGGCGAATTACCCGACCGCGGATTACGAGGGCGTCATTAGCGTAAAGAACGGCGTGAAGCTAGCGGGCGGCACGACGATCCCCGCGCGCCAAGCGACCGTCTGGGTCGCGGCGGCGACCGCGGCGGCGGGCGCGAACGAGTCGCTGACGTATCGGGCGTACGACGGCGCTGTCGACGTCGACGAGCGATACCCGACGTCGCAGATCGAAGCCGCGCTGCTCGCGGGCGAATTTCTGTTCGTGCCGAGTAACGGACGCGCCGTCGTGGAGCAAGATATTAATTCCTTCACGAGCTTTGGGCCGGGGAAGGGGAAGCATTTTCGAAAAAATCGGGCCCTTCGGGTGCTGGACGGTCTCGCGAACGACTGGAAGCGCATCTTCGAATCGTATTATATCGGCAAGGCGAATAACGACGCGGACGGGCGTAACCTGTTCCGCAAGGAATGCGTGAAGGTCGTGGAGTCGTATCAAGGGATGAACGCGGTGCAAAACTTCGACGCGCAGTCGGACCTTAGCGTCCTGCCGGGCGCCGATTCGGACGCCGTCGTGGTAGAAGCGTACATTCAACCGGTCGATTCGATCGAAAAAGTATATATGAAAGTGAAGGTGGGCTAACGATGGCATATTTGCGAGCGGGAGACACGATTTCCGGCCAAGAGGGACGCGCCTACGCCACGATCGGCGGGGAAAATCACGAGATGTTCTATGTGAAGAACATTCGGGCCACCGCGGAGAAGCAGAAGGCCGAGGTGAAGACGCTCGGACGCCGCGGCGTGCAGCATAAAGCTACGGGCTGGAGCGGCACCGGGGAAATGACGATCTACTACGTCACTTCGAGATTCCGCCAGTTGATGCTGAAGTACATCAAAGACGGGGTGGATACGTATTTCGACATTACGATCACGAACGACGATCCGTCGTCCTCGATCGGGCGGCAGACGGTGACGCTGAAAGGCGTTAACCTGAACGAAGTCGTCATGGCGGCGCTCGATACGGAGTCGGAGGCGCTCGAGGAAGACGTCGCCTTCACGTGGGAGGACATCGACATGGCGGAGACGTTCGTCGATCCGGCGCTGGGTTGATTCTTAGATACGGAGGGGAAGACATGAGCGATTTGAGCGTGTTTTTCGCGCAAAACGCCGTGGCGGAGACGACGGAAGACATCGTCGTCTCTCTGCGGTTCCGCGACGCGGCGGGGGAGCCGGTCGCCTGGAAACTTCGCAGCATGACGGAGGAAGAGAACGAGGCTTGCCGGAAGGCGGCAACAAAGCAGGTAAAAGGGAAGAACGGCATGCGCGTGCCGGAGACGAACTCGGACGAGTATATGGCGAATCTCGTCGCTGCGAGCATCGCTTATCCGAATGTGAAGGACGCGGAGTTGCAGAAATCGTACGGCGTCATGGGTGCGGGCCCGCTGCTGAAGAAGATGCTGCTGCCCGGCGAATACGCGCTGCTCATTCAGAAGGTCCAGGAGCTTAACGGCTTCCAACGCGACATGAGCGAGCTCGTGGACGAGGTAAAAAACTGATCAAGGAGGGCGACGGGGAAGCGAATTACGCTTACTACGCCCTCCATGAGCTTCGCATCCTCCCGCACGAGCTCGTCCGGTTGAATCGCTATGAGAAGGCGGCGATTTTCGCAATGATCGACGTGCGGGTGGAGCGGGAGAAGCAGGCGCGCGCCAGGCGGAATCGGCGGTAACGACGGCGATGGCGGTTGCGGAGGGAGAGAGAGCGGGAGATACGGGCGGTCGTCGACGAAGGTGCCGCGCAGGCGGCCTTCGGCATGAAGGGCCAGTGCCGACCTGAACCGGAGCGGTAGCATAAGCGTTGCCGCTCCTTGCTGCGCTAGCCGCTCCTCCCATGCTGTCCCGCCTACCGCCACGTGCGCCTGCCGTTTGTGTGCCGCTAGTTCTAACTCCTGTTTCCGGATTAGACCATTCTCTCGCTATTTTCGAACGGACTGCAGCGATGGCCAAATGAGGGGAAGGATTTCCTGGTAATCGGGTTCGTGCGCAGAGGTTGTTGAGAAAGGGGTGAGAAATGTGGCGGAAGAAGAAAAAACGTCGACGGGGAGCAAGAAGCAGGCTGACTCTGCGCCATCCGTTGAAGAACCGAATCCGGGATCTGCAGAAGATCGGACGGTATCGGGATCGGATAAGCCGCCGCCGGCGAACCCGGCGGAGAAGACGAAAAAAGGCGGGTTCCAAAAAGTCCTGGATGTGGGAAACGCTCTGAGAGCTTTAGGCGGTTTCGTGGAGATGATCCAACTGGCCGCTCATGCATGGACCGCATACGCTGCCGGCGCCGTTATAGCGAAACAAGCAAGCGTCGGAACGGCCATTGCCGGAACAGACGCGATCGGGCAGGCATTAACTGTGCAAGAGCAGTTCAATACAGCGATGTTGGCGGGACAGAAGGCCGCACAAGGTCTAAAGAGCAGCTTAAAGGGCGTCTTCAATCCACAGCAGATCGCGGACTGGGGGAAGCAAGTCGCGCAAATGGCAATTACCGGAGCGGCGGAAGAGGATACAATGCGCCGATATTTCATTGCGAAAACCGGGAATGAAAAGCAAGGCTCGTCAATGTATGAGAAGTTCCGGGCAGATGCGCTGCAATCGGGCCAACCTCTTACAGAGTCTTTGACAGGTACTCTGGCATTCATGAATCGAACGCAAGACGTTGGCGCGCTCGAGCAGTTGAACGATTTCTCTAATCGGCTTGCGGCGCTCGATCCTTCGCGGAGCGGCTATAAGGCCGCGGCGTCGGCGGTACAGGCGGCGTTGGGGGGAGACACCAGCGTACTGGCGAGCACGTTCAACCTATCCGAGGATAGGTTGGAGCAATATAACATCGGAGCGTTAGGGGAGGAAGCGGCGGCAACCGGAAACATGGACGCGTTCCTCCAGAAATTTGATGAGTTATTGGAAGCAAGCGGCATGGGTGAGGAAGCGTACTCCATGATGCTGGCAGGTCCGGCTAAGCAGGCGGATATGTTGAAACAAAACGTGCAGGCGGCCCTTGCGGAAGCGGGGCGCAACGCTGTAGCCATTTTGCTGCCCGCCATGACGATGTTGAACGACGCATTCGAGAATGGAAAGATGGATGCCTTCATTTACGGATTAAGCAATGCGTTGAGCGTCGCCGCCTGGTTGTTCACCACACTTGCGAAAGGGGCTTTGTGGGTCAGCGAAGTCGTTGCGACGTATTGGCCCGAGGTGCTCGGGATGCTAGGCGCCTTAGCGGCAATCTATTTACCGACGATAATCGGCTTCTTATGGGGTATGGTCTCTCCGATCATTGCTACAGCAGGCGCTTGGCTACTTGCGCATTGGCCGATATTGGCAACGGTCGCTGCAGTAGGGCTGATTATTTATACTTTGCGCGCAATGGGCGTCACCGCTGAGCAAATGATCGGAGCGATCGTGGGGAGTTTTTACTTTTTGCTCGCAGCGATAAATAATTCCATCGCTTCCATGTGGAATCGGTTTATTGCGATTGCCGAGTTTTTCGCCAATGTATTCTCCGATCCGGTGTTCGCGGTTAAGAACCTATTCTATAACTTAGCGATGAACTTCGGCCAGTTCATGTACAACATGATTTTGTCGGCCGAGCAGTTCGGGGGCGCCTTCCGTCAAGTGGCTTTCGATGCAGTGAATGGCGCCATTAAAGCCTTCAATTGGTTGTCGGACGCAGTGGAGGCGGTCTTCGGCAAAGGGTTCGGCACGATGGAATTGCTTGAGTCGACCGATGTGCATGCCGCAAGCAATAAGGTCAAGGAATGGATGAACCACCTAGAGAAGCCGACCTCGGATGCGGAGGGGCTGGTCGACCTTTCGAGGTACGCCATGCAGCAGAAAAGTCTGTCCGACTCCTTTAACAAAGGATACGAGGTCGGCGCGGATTTGGCGATGCAGGCCGGTGCGATGGAGCCGGTCAGTTTGTTGGGAGGCGGGGACAAAAAGGGCTACTCCGCAGACACTTCAGAACAATGGAGTTCTGGCGGAGGTGCCGCCCTCGCTTACGGTGCCCCGACCCCCGCCAACGACAACGTCGACCTGCCCGAGGAAAACCTCGTCATGATGCGGGACATGGCGGAGCGGGAGAGCGTTCGCAGCTTCGTGACGCTTACCCCGACGGTGCAGGTGACGACAGGCAACATCATGCAAGAGGTCGACGTGAATACGGTGATCGCACGGATCGAAGCAGCGATGGAACAGGAAATCGCGATGTCGGCGGAGAGGGTAATGTTATGACCGAATATCATATGTCGCTAAGCTTTAACAGCCAAGCCGAGGCGATTATCTTTCCGGTCTTGCCCGCGACGTTGGAGCTCAAGCGCAAGGGCGGCGGCAAGACGTACGATATCGTCGGCCTCGGACAAGTCAACGTCATCCATGCGCGGGAGTTGGCCGAGATCAGCTTCGAGAGCGTATTCCCGGCAAGCCGGGATCCAACCGTCTCCAGCAAGCTCATCTTGGACAGTCCGATCGGATACGTGGAGTATATCATCAAATGGCAGGACAGCAGACATCCGTGCCGATTCATTTTCCAGGGGTCGAATCTTCCAATCAATCTTCCCGTCAGCATCGAGCAATTCGACCGGTGGGAGGAAGGCGGTTCCCCGGGCGACATCCGTTTCCGGCTGACGCTCAAAGAATATGTGTTCCACGCCCCGCGCAAGGCGAACGCGCCTGCGCCCAGACCGGATGAGCGGGTCCGGCCCGATACCTACACGATGCTCCCCGGGGACACCCTGAGGAGCGTCTCAAGAAAGCTGTACGGGACGAGCGACCGGTGGCGAGACATTCAGACGGCGAACGGGATCTCGGACGACCAGGTGTATAGATTGCCGGTCGGCTTCGTGCTCCGTCTGCCGAAGGAGTGAGCGACGGATGCTGCAAGTCTGGCTCGATAAGAAGAACGGCACGGTGTGGGATATGTCGACGCTCGTGACGAGCGCAGTTTGGAAGACGAGCCGCATCGGCAAGGCGGGATGCCTCGACCTGACGTTCGTGCGGAGCGCGTTGTACCAGTCGAAAGACTTTACGTTCGAAAATGGCGACAACCTTCGCGTCAGCAAGGAAGGGGTCGACTTTTTCAACGGCTACGTATTTACCATTGACCGCAGCGCCGACGATACCGTGAGATTGCTCGCCTATGACCAGCTTCGGTACTTGATGGCGAACGAGTCGTACGTGTTCCGAGACGTCACGGCCGCCGACGTGGTACGGCGCATCGCGGACGACTTCGGGCTGAAGACGGGCGCGCTCGCGGCGTCTCGCCACCGGATTCCGCTGCTGCTGCAAGACAACAAGAAGCTGATGGATATGATCGTGCGCGCGCTGGACTTGACGTTGATCGCCGACAAGAAAATCTATGTACTGTACGACGATTTCGGCGCGCTGACGCTGCGGGACGCGGAGGAGATGATCTTCGACCTGTCGATCGGGGAGGGGAGCGGGATGTTGGGTTACTCCCATTCGGCTTCCATCGATTCGGAGACGTACAACCGCATCAAGCTCGTGCAAAACAACAAGAGCAACGGCCGGCGCGACGTCTATATCGCGTACGACTCGAATGCCATCGATCGCTGGGGCCGGCTTCAACTGTACCAAGTCGCGGACGAGGGCATGAATCGGGCGCAACTCGAGGAATTGGCGGTTCAGCTGCTCAGATACCGCAATCGCGAAAGCAAGACGCTCAAGGCGGACGCCCTGGGCGATATTCGCGTGCGCGCCGGCGGGTACGTCAAACTGCGCGTCGACGCGCTCGGCATCGACGAGCGGATGCTGGTACAGGAATGTTCCCATGAGTTCCGGGGGGACGAGCATATCATGAAATTGGATTTGAAGGTGGTGGACTAGCGTGTCAATCGTGGACAAAATTCGGCGGATCAGCGCAGGGACGCAGGAAGCAGGGGACCCTGTCGCCGTGCTGCAGGGAACGGTGGAAAGCGTGCAGCCGCTGGCGGTGCGGCTGGATCAACGAATCATGCTGCCGGGGGATGCTTTGGTGATCCCGGCCGGCGTGGCGGAGCGCGGGCTCGATGTCGGAGACAAGCTGATTCTGCTGCGCGTCCAAGGAGGTCAGCGATTCGTCGTGCTGGATAAAGCGGAGGTGTGGACATGATCCCGAAACGATTCGGGTCTTCCCTCGAAACGGGGACGGTCGTTCGGCCGCAGACCAGCCGGACCTATCGGCTCGATCCGGAACGCGGACGCATAGCGGGTTACGTCGACGGGGCGGAAGCCGTGCGGCAATTCGTCTTGAAGGCGCTGTCGACCGAACGGTTCGCGCATGCGATCTACAGCGGCGACTTCGGCCACGAGATCGTGCCGGGCCTCGATCGGGCCATCGCGCTTGCGGAGCTGCCGCGATGGATCGAGGAGGCGCTGGCGACCGACGATCGCGTCGCGGGGATCCGAGAGATGGAGTTGAATGTTGAGGGCGACCAAGCGGACGTTCGTTTCAAGGTCCTTACGGTGTTCGGCGAATGGGAGGAGAGGAGGAGCTTCGATGTTTGAAGACATAATTCGGCCGGGCTTAATGGAAAAGTTTCAGTTGGCATCAAGGGAGAGAGATGCGGCCGTGGTAAGCTTCCCTGCCGTTTCCGTCTTCGGTTCGACGGAGGTGAAGGCGAATGTATGAAGGCGAAACGTACGAGGTTATTTTGCAACGCCTGCTCGATCGGGTGTCGGACGGTGTTGATAAACGCGAAGGCAGCATTATCTATGACGCATTGGCTCCGGCTGCAGTCGAATTGGCACAAACATACGAGACGTTGGAGGCGCAGCTCGGTTTGTTCTTCGCGGAAACCACGTTTGGGACGTACCTCGATCGGAAGGCTTTAGAGTCCGGGATTACTCCCCGTAAGCCGGCGACGAAGAGCTTGAGAAAGGGCCGATTCAAGGATGGCTCCGGCGCGCCTTTCGATGTGCCGGCGGGCAGTCGTTATGGTCTTGACGGCATTGTATATGTCGCTAGGGAGAGGGTTTCCCAGGGGGTCTTTCATCTCGAATGCGAAGCCGTCGGCAGTATCGGCAATCAAAGCTTCGGAGCTTTGCTTCCGATCGATTACGTCCCCGGGCTTGGGAGCGCGGAGCTATCCGATGTGCTCACGCCCGGAGATGACGTTGAAACGGACGACAGCCTCCGGCAACGGCTGTTGCAGCATATCCGCAATCCATCCGCGAGCGGTAATGCCGCGGATTACCTCCGGTGGGCTATGGAAGTTAGCGGTGTAGGGGCTGCACAGGTCTATCCGCTTTGGGCAGGAGCCGGCACGGTGAAGGTGGTCATTGCCGACGTAAATAAGCAGCCCGGAGGAGCTGAGTTAATTGCTGATGTGGCGAGTCATATCGGCAATGTTCGGCCCATTGGGGCGGATGTAACCGTGGAAGCGGCAGTCGGTGTCGGCATTGATATCGTCGCTACGATTGTGCTCGCTCCGGGGTACAGCGTTCAGCAAGTCACCGAGGCGTATAAAGAGGCCATCGTCGAGCATTTGAAGTCTATCGCGTTCGTAGATTCCTACGTCGCCATTGCCCGGGTGGGCAATCTTCTCCTGACGACGCCGGGCGTGATCGATTACTCCGGCCTCACGCTGAACGGTGGGACGGTAAACATTGCCCTGGGTGCTGGCCAGATCCCTGTTCTCGGATCGATTTCATTGGGGGTGTAGATGATGCCGTACCCTGCCGAAATCGATCAGTTTAGCACCAAGTTGAATAAGAAGCCGGACGGTACCGTTTACGCGATCGAGGAATCGATTTCCGTCGTCAACGGCGTATACGATGGTCCGCTTGCCCACGACAACATCGAGATCGGGAGCATCGCCATCTATACCGGCCCGCTTTTCACCGGCGAAACGGTTTCGAATTACATCGTTTCCACACCATCGCTAACGCCATGGAAACGGTGGATTAAGATTTTCTCGGAATCTCCAGTCGTTTACGTCTCCTACCATACACCCGGAGACCAAGTGGAAGCCGATGATATCAATGCGCTGCAAAACAGCGTTGTCTCCATGCAAGGGGAAGTGGATCGGTACAAGAGCGAAAACGATGCGGCGCTCCATGTAGCAACGACGCGCATATCGGCCGTGGAAACAGGAAAGGCCAGTGTAACGTATGTAGATACCCAGTTCGCATCGAAAGCCGACAAATCCAATACGTATACGAAGGCAGAGACCGACTCGCGCATTGAAGAAATCATCGGCGCGGCGCCGGCGGCGCTGGACACGCTGCAGGAGCTTTCGGAAGCCCTCAATAACGACCCGGACTTCGCCGCGACGATGACGACGTCGCTATCAGGCAAAGTGGACAAGGTGTCTGGCAAGCAACTCTCCACGGAAGATTTCACGACTGCCGAGAAAACCAAGCTTGCCGGTATTGCATCGAATGCGAATAACTATGTCCATCCGACCGGAGATGGGAATCTCCATGTACCGGCAACCGGAACGGCAAATAACGGGAAGGTATTGAAAGCCGGGGCCTCGTCCGGGGGCGCTGCGTGGGGCGTAGTAGATTGGGGAGAACTATCGGGCAGACCGTCGACATTTTCTCCTGCCGCGCATACTCACGCCGCTGCGGACATCGCGAGCGGTACGATCGCGACGGCAAGACTGCCGGCTGCATCGACAACCGGTGCCGGTATCGTCCAGCTCAACAACTCGGTGACGAGCACTAGCACGACGCAAGCGGCTACGGCGAACGCCGTGAAGGTGGCGAAGGACGCAGCGGATACTGCACAAGCGACTGCCAACGCGGCGGAAACACCGGCGGGTGCCCAAGCCAAAGCGGATGCGGCGGCTGCCGCGGGGATCGGAGCGGCCGATGCTGTGCAGGCCAATCTGGACGGTCATATCGGCAAAGGCGGAGCAGCGCATGCGGATGTTGTTGCCGGGGGTGCGTCCGGTTTTATGACGGGGGCGCAAGCGACGAAACTTGCCGGCATTGCAGCAGGGGCGGAAGTCAATCAAAACGCCTTCGCGACCGTGGCTGTGTCCGGTCAATCGTCCGTCGTTGCGGATAGCAAAACGGATACATTAAATATTTCAGCCGGTTCCGGGATCAGTATAACGACCGATACAACCAACGATACAGTGACCATCACTGCTGCTGTCGCCAGCGTTGCCGGGAAAACCGGGGCAATTATTCTTGGGAAAGCGGACATCGGTCTAGGGAACGTTGAGAACTACGGTGTTGCGACCCAAGCGGAGGCAGAAGCTGGGGTATCCGCTTCGAAATATATGACGGCTCAGCGGGTGAAGCAGCATGTCGATTCCCGTGGATTTGTAACACAAGCTGACCTTGGGAATGCCGGTTATGGGGACATGGTGAAATCGGTATACGACACGGACAATGACGGAAAGGTCGATGCAGCGGAAGCTGCCGATACTGTCCCGTGGACAGGCGTCTCCGGGAAGCCGGATTTCGAGTCGCATATTACGAATACCTCAAACCCTCATGCCGTTACCAAGGAGCAAGTCGGGCTCGGCAGCGTCTCCAATTATTCCATAGCATCGCAGGCTGAGGCGGAAGCAGGGACGACTTCCAGCCGCTATATGACGCCTCTTCGCGTATCCCAGGCGATTGCGGCGCGGGCGATGCCCAAAGGCCCGCTCACCTGGAATCAACTCAAGGGGGTGTAGCCAGTGCCATACGGTGACTCGCAGTACGGAGTGAATGGATTCGGGGAGGATAGCGATACCGGGGATGGCGGGGAGGAATTCCAAGTCGACCTAATGGGTTACCTCCCTCCGTTCTACCGTGACTATAGGGAAATGGTCGGTCTACAAACGACGCTGGGCAAGGACATCGGCCTTCTTAAACGGATGTCGACCGATCTGCTCGATGAAGTTTTCGTGGGGACGTCAGCCGAGGCGTTGCATCTGTGGGAACGGGATCTCGGCCTTCAAACAGATAGCTCCAAGCCGGCGCCATGGCGTCGGGAGGTTATCCTTTCGAAGCTTCGGGGATCCGGAACTACGACCAAGAAGAATGTCATCGCCGCGGCCGCCACGTTCAGCGGCGGAAAAGTGGATGTGATCGAGTATCCCGATGAATACCGATTCGTGGTCCAGTTCATCGGCACGCTTGGCATCCCGCCGAACATGGCCGGCTTCATCCAAATGATCGAGCAGATCAAACCTGCCCACTTGGCATATGAACTGCTCTTCACATATACCGCTTGGAATATGGTCGAAGAGGAGACTTGGGCGTCGCTCGGAGCAACATCGTGGAATGCACTAAGAACTTATGGAGGTTGAGGACATGCGGACATCCGCAAACCGGGCAATCCACTTGCCCGAAGGAACCGATAACGTCGATATCGACATTATTAGCGGGAGCATGGAAGGGCTGGACGCTGCGTTCGGAACCGGAGCTTCCGGACATACCCATGACGGAACGCCTGGCAATGGTCCGAAGATTACGGCAAGTGGCCTAGGGAGTGGGGCGGCTACCGATACCGTCATCGGTAACCGAACTGCGGATCCGGATACGGCGACAGCCTATGGATTAACGGGGTCCGTAACGCAGCTTTTTTCGTGGATCCTGAAATATTTCAAGGCCATTACGGGGAAGGCAAGTCCTTTCGATGCGCCGGCAACGACGCTCGAGGCTGCGAAGACCCATATGGATTCTACGGCACCTCACTCAGCCACATCAGCGCCAACGGCTAGTCGCCTCGTGATTCGCGACGCAAGCGGAAGGGCGCAGGTGGCGGCGCCGGCTGCAGCGGCGGATATTGCCCGTAAGGACACGGTCGATGCCGTGCAGGCCAATCTGGATGCTCATATCGGCGCAGGCGGCGGTGTTCATGCGAACGCTGTCGCTGGTGGCGCTGCCGGTTTCATGACGGGAGCCGACAAGTCCAAATTGGACGCTATCGCGGCGGGGGCAGAAGTAAACCAAAATGCCTTCTCCACCATTACGGTGTCGGGGCAGACCAGTGTAGCGGCAGACAGCAAGAGCGATACATTGACTCTTGCGGCCGGTACTGGGGTAGATATTACAACAAATTCGACGACGGACACCGTCACGATCGCCGGCAAGGCTGCATCGACGTCGCAGGCCGGGGTCGTGCAGCTTAATACGGCAACAAACAGCACAAGCACTTCGCAGGCGGCGACACCAAGCGCGGTTAAAGCTGCGTATGACCTGGCGGCCGGGAAAGTAGCGAAGGCGGGCGACACAATGACGGGGAACTTGACTGTCCCTCGTACTGTTATCACAGACGCGATGACGTTCGAGAAGGGTCGCACGAATCAAGCATCAGTCTATTGGAACGCATCGCCTTCGGTAGACTTCGGCGTTAACGTCGATATTGAGGGGACGACCGCCCTTACTATCCAAAAGGGGAACCTCATTCCCAACGGGAATATTTCTATCCCCCCCGGCGCAGATGCGCCTAACGCTTGGTCAAACCCTCTAAGGTTTACATCCCGTAACGGTTCTAACCAGGCGGTCGAGCGGTTCATTCAGTCGACGGAAACGGGGCAACCAGTATGGACCGTCCCCGGGATAACGAACCATGTTATATGGCATCAAGGCAACGACAGCGATCTGGTAAGGTCGTATCGGAAGAATACGCTTGCGCTTAGCACTCCAGAAGTCAACAACGCTTTTTGGGGGCAGACTGCGTTAGAAATCAAAACTCAAGACGGTTCGCGCCCCGGATTAACACTCCATCGCGAAGGGCATTTCGCCCTCGCGTTATACCTGGATACTGACGGGCAGTTGAAAACGGTTGATAGTAATGGCACGGTAAAGGGGGTAGGGGGCGTGAAAAGCGTACAAAGAGGTTCGGTCCTTAATTCGGGCGGAACTTATGATATTCCTATAAATTCCGTTGATGTGAATAAATCGTACCTGATCACCAACGCGGGCGGTACGTCGAACAATGGTACGTCTTACTGGAAAGCCGAGTTACTGAATGCTACAACCGTCCGTATAACAATTCAAGCAACGGCAGGGGCGACCGTGCACGTCGCATGGCAAGTAGTAGAAAGCTACTAAAGGAGGGGATGACATGACCGAAGAAATCGAAGAAACGCCAATGGGACCGGATACGCCGGAACCTGTAAGGACTTCGTACAAATACGCGCAAATAAACCCCGAGACAGGTATTGTATTCGGGGTTTCGTATTTATCGGGCGAAGTGATCGCGGATCATACGATTCTGCTCGAAGACGAGGAAGACGTACAACCGGGGGACATTCGGAACCCGGACGGCACATGGACGCGGCCGGAACCCGCACCGCTTCCGCCTAGCGAAGTTCAGCAGCTACGGGCCGAACTGGCCGAGGCAAAGGCCCAACTAGCGGTCGCGGCCGCGGCCGCAGCGGAAACCAGCGCAACGCAGCAGGCACTTATCGAGATGCTTATCGAACAGGGGGTTATCGTCTAATGGCTGTGAATTCGCTTCTTGTTAGATCTTACGCGACGAACATCTACTTGACGGGAACAACCTCGATTGAGGGGATCATCGCATCGGGACGCCAAGAATACGAAACACCCGTCATGCAACACGCCGCCGACAAGTTCTCCCGGGATGACATCGAGCGCACCGCGGCAAGCGGGTGGATCTCGCCTGAGCGCGCAGAAGCTACGAGCGCGCTAAAGGATTCGGAAGACCCGCAATACCGGTCCATTACCTTGTCGGCTTAACAATATAAACGCGAGTAAGCCCCGAGTAGATCGGGGCTTTTTTACTCCCGGAGGTGAACGCCCATGCAACGTTTTGCCCAATCCTTCAACCTGGACAGCATGAACCGGCCCGACAACGCCGTCGTCGCTTTTTTCGGCGCGTATGTCGGGCCCTTTTTCGATATTGTGTACGGTCCGGAACGCACCAGCGTCATTCTGGCTTTGTATGTCGTCATCCTGCTCGATTGGATTACCGGCATCGCAGCAGCTCGCAGAGAAGAGGCCTATAGTTCGGAATACGGCGTCTCGGGCATCTTTCGAACGATCTTCCTCCTTGCCTTCCCGGCGCTCGGGAACGTGCTTGACCACGCCTTCGGCACGCCGGGGCTGCTA
This sequence comes from Paenibacillus sp., assembly GCF_031177825.1. GTDB lineage: Bacteria > Bacillota > Bacilli > Paenibacillales > YIM-B00363 > Paenibacillus_AE. The sequence continues at coordinate 374,632 of NZ_JAPSKE010000003.1, forward strand.
TTTTACGCCGTGACGTTCGGACTCATCTACCATACGTACATCAGCTTGACGGCGAACGCCGCGCGGGCTGGGTGGAGCAAATACATTCCGCAGGCGGTTCTGAAGTACGTGACGGCGGAGATAAAGGCGAAGGCGGATCGAGCCGCCGGGAAGAAAGGGGGCGTATAATGAACGAACAGCTGACGAAGCCGATCCTCATCCTCGATCCCGGCCACGGCGGGAAGGATCCGGGAGGAGGGTCCAATGACATGTTTCTGGAAAAGGATAAGGCTCTCGCGATCTCCCTTTACCAAGCGGAACGATTCCGCGAGCTGGGCGTCGCCGCGACGATGACGCGCTCCGAAGACGTCTATTTGTCTCCGAAAGAACGGACGCGCCTCGTGCGAGAGAGCGGTGCGGCGTATTGCATCTCCAACCATATCAACGCCGGCGGGGGCGACGGGGCGGAGATGATCCACTCGGTCCGCGCGGACGGGACTTTGGCTAAGCGGATCGGACAAGCGCTCTCTTCTGCCGGGCAGAACGTCCGCCGTGTCTTCACCCGCACGTTGCAGAGCCGACCGGGCGCGGATTATTACTTTATGCACCGGGACACCGGGGCCGTGCAAACCGTCATCGTCGAATATGGCTTCGCCGATTCGAAGGGCGACGATCCGGCGCAGCTGGCAGAGGAGTGGAAGAAGTTCGCCGAGGCAGTGGTAGAAGCGTTTTGTACGCATGTCGGCTATCCGTATCGCCCGCCCTCGCCGGGAGGGGCTGATACGATTGAGCTCCCGCGCATCCAACGGCGCGTAGAAATTGCCGTCGTGGAGAATGGAGTCATAGGACAGGGGTATCTCATCGACGGCGTCTCTTATGTGCCTGCCCGGCTGGCGGCGAGGCTCGCCGGATACGGCGTCGAATGGGACGGGCAGCGGGTGATGCTGCTCGGCAGGGGGACGTCAGGAAGCGGTAAGTAACTTTCTTTCCTTCAACGCGAATGAAAAATCCCCGAACCGACCTAAGGTCCGGGGATTATGTAACTCGTGAGGATGCGTATGCTTTACGCCCGGCCGCCGCGCGCCAACGTCTCTTCCGCGATTTGAACCATTCTGCGAACCATATGTCCGCCGATGGCCCCCGTGTCGCGAGACGATACATAGCCGTAATACCCGTCCGGCGGCAGCTGCACCCCGACCTCCTGAGCGATTTGATGCTTCAGCTGATCCATGGCCGCATTGGCCTCCGGGACGATCAGACTGCTGGGATTCGAATATTTGCTCATGCGATGTCACCTCCATTGGATTTGATTGTATTGTGCGACAATTCTGACAATGTTATGCAAGCCTCTTTTCTCCCCTTTGGGGAAAAGAACCCCCCGATTTCCGAACGATCCGCCGCCTGCCCCTTGTCTTCCTGCGGTATCTCCGTCCGGCGCGAGGAAAAATTCCTCGATCGTCCGGAGCGGCCGCCCACGCCCAGAACGCCCGGGAGGTTGCTGGGCGATGCGCTTTTTTTCAGAAATACTTTAAGTGATGGCCCCGCACCCGTCTAGGTTCCTCGAATACACTATCATAGGTTTTGATGCAACCGATAAGCAATGCTTATATAAGGCGGGGTGAAACGATGGAAGCGGAAATAGTAGTGATGGGATTTTTGGTAGGCGGACTCGTAGGATTGACGGGCGTCGGCGGCGCAGCCTTGTTGACCCCGGTGCTCATGTGGATCGGGATCTCCCCAAGCGTCGCGGTCGCGACGGACCTGTTCTATAACTCGATTACGAAGCTGTTCGGAAGCATTCAGCATATCCGGCAGAAGACGATTAACTTGGGGCTCGTGAAATATCTCGCGATCGGCAGCGTCCCGAGCGCGATCGGCGCGGTGCTGCTGCTGCAAGCGTATCCGCCGCTCGCGGCGCATCAGGATACGATCATGAAGCATGCGCTCGGCGTCGTGCTGGTCATCGTCGCGCTCGCGACGATTCTTAAGCAGTTCTTCACGAAGCTGGGTTCGAATCGTTGGCAAGAGAAACCGTTGTCTCAGAAAAGGGCGCTGACGATCCTCATCGGCGTCGTCCTCGGATTCGTCGTCGGGCTGACGTCGATCGGCTCCGGCAGCCTCTTCGCGCTGGCTATGATTTATTTGTATCGCCTGACCGCGGCGGAGCTCGTCGGCACGGACATTCTGCACGCGTTCCTGCTCGTGACGGCCGCGGGCGCCATTCATGCCGTGTACGGCAACATCAATTACGCGCTGGCGTTCAATCTGCTGCTCGGCTCGGTGCCGGGCGTCATCCTCGGCAGCCGGCTGTCCGCGAAGGTGCCGGGAAGACCGCTCCGTACGTTCATGGCGGCGATCATCCTCGTCAGCGGCTTGAAGTTGATCTGACGGTCGGCTATAATAGCTGAATATATACGCAACATATGCAATGAAGGAGCCCAGTAGGCACGATACGCGCTGCACAGGGAGGAGAGGCCGAAGATTGAGAGCCGCTCCGCATGTCGCCCGTCGCCGAACCTTCTCTCCCGAGCAGTCGCCCGAACCGCGCCTTGTTTCATCGAGGCGGCGTGCGTAGGGCGGACCGGCAGGCGGCCGTTATTCGCCGATCGAGTGCGCATTGTCGACGCCGCGTTCCGGCGCGAGACGATGCGAATGAGGGTGGTACCGCGACCTTTTCGTCCCTTAGACAGGGAGAGAAGGTCTTTTTTGCGTTTACGTCGGGCGCGAACCGGAAAACATCCCCTTCATTCGAGAAGAGAAGCGTCATAACGCAGGACGAACGGGAAATCCTCCGTCTTATTGACTGGTTTATGCGAAATATGTCGCCGAACAGCTCGATAAGCGGGAGCATTTCCCGTTCAGGGGACAATGCGGGCGTTTGCTTCGCGGATGAGAGGGAGCGTTTCCCGCCCAGGAGGGCGAACGGTCCGCAGAACCGAACAAGAGCTGTGTGTAACGATTACGAGGAGGATGAGCCATGAAAGACAGGTTGGAGGCGCTGCGAGCGGAGGCGCTGCAGGAATTGGCCGGCGTGAACGATCCGAACGCGCTGAACGAGCTGCGGGTCAAGTATCTCGGCAAGAAGGGATTGTTGACGGAAATTTTGCGGGGCATGGGGGCGTTGTCCGCGGAAGAGCGGCCGGTCATCGGCCAAGTCGCGAACGACGTGCGCGCGGCGATCGAAGCCGTCATCGACGAGAAGGCGGCGGCGTTCGCCCGCGCGGAGACGGAACGACGCCTTGCGACGGAGACGATCGACGTGACGCTGCCGGGCCGGCCGGCGCCGAACGGGGCGCTGCATCCGCTGACGAAGGTCGTGCAGGAGATCGAAGACATTTTCATCGGGATGGGCTTTACGGTGGCGGAAGGTCCGGAGGTCGAGACCGATTACTACAACTTCGAGGCGCTGAACCTGCCGAAGGATCACCCGGCGCGCGACATGCAGGATTCGTTCTTCATCACGGAAGACCTGCTGCTGCGCACGCAGACGTCGCCGGTGCAGGCCCGAACGATGGAAGCGCGGGGCGGCCAAGTGCCGGTCAAAATTATTTGCCCGGGCAAGGTGTACCGACGCGACGACGACGATCCGACGCACTCGCATCAATTCATGCAGATCGAAGGTCTCGTCATCGACAAGGGCATTCGGATGAGCGACCTGAAAGGGACGCTGCTGCAGTTCGCGCGCGAGATGTTCGGGGCGAACGTGAACATTCGGATGCGGCCGAGCTTCTTCCCGTTCACGGAGCCGAGCGCCGAGGTGGACGTATCTTGCGCGGTGTGCGGCGGCAGCGGCTGCCGCGTATGCAAGCATTCGGGCTGGCTCGAAATTCTCGGCTCCGGCATGGTGCATCCGCGCGTGCTCGAGATGAGCGGCTACGATCCCAACGAAGTGAGCGGCTTCGCGTTCGGCATGGGCGTCGAGCGCATCGCGATGCTGCGGTACGGCGTGGAAGATATTCGTCATTTCTACACGAACGACGTGCGGTTCTTAAGTCAGTTCGCGCGAGGTTAAGGGGGGAGCAACGACATGTACGTTTCGTATAAATGGTTGGAGCAATACGTGGATTTGAACGGCGTCTCGGCGAAGGAGCTGGCCGAGAAGCTGACGCGCGGCGGCGTCGAGGTCGACGGCGTGGAGACGCGCAATCTCGGCGTCGTGAAGGTCGTCGTCGGACACGTCGTAGCGAAGGAGAAGCATCCGGACGCGGATAAGTTGAACGTGTGCAAGGTGGACGTCGGCCAGGAGGAGCATCTGCAGATCGTCTGCGGCGCGCCGAACGTGGCCGCGGGCCAGAAGGTGCCGGTCGCGCTTGTGGGCGCCTCGCTCCCGGGCGGACTGTCGATTAAGCGCGCGAAGCTGCGCGGCGTCGAGTCGATGGGCATGATTTGCTCGGCGAAGGAGCTGGGACTGAACGACAAGCTGCTGCCGAAGGAAATTCAGGAAGGCATCCTCGTGCTGCCGGAAGGAACGGACGTCGGGACGGACGCGGTCGCGCTGCTCGGCATCGACGACGAGGTGCTCGATCTGGATCTGACGCCGAATCGGAGCGATTGTCTCAGCATGATCGGCGTCGCGTACGAGGTCGGCGCGCTGCTCGGCCGCGAAGTCGCGCTGCCGGACGTCGACGAAGGCGTCGTCGTAACCGGCGGGCCGACGTCGGATCTCGTGCGCATCGAGATCGAAGCGCAGGACGACTGCCCGCATTACGCGGCTCGTCTGATCGAAGGCGTGACGATCGGGCCGTCGCCGCTATGGATGCAAAACCGCTTGATGGCGGCCGGCGTGCGTCCGATCAATAACGTGGTCGACATTACGAACTACGTGATGCTCGAATACGGACAGCCGCTGCACGCGTTCGACGCGGATACGCTCGCCGGCAACGGCAGCCGCGTCGTCGTGCGCCATGCCCGCGCGGGCGAGCGGATGACGACGCTCGACGGACAGGACCGGGCGCTCGAGCCGCATATGCTGCTGATCACGGACGGCGAGCGCGGAATCGCGCTGGCCGGCGTCATGGGCGGCGCCGACTCGGAAGTGACGCCGGGCACGACGCGGATTTTATTGGAATCGGCCCGGTTCGCGGGCCGCTCCGTGCGCCGCACGTCGCGCGAGCTGGGCTTGCGCTCGGAGGCTTCGCTTCGGTTCGAGAAGGAAGTGAACCCGGAGGCGGTCATTCCGGCGCTGAACCGAGCGACGGCGCTGCTCTGCAAGTATGCCGGCGGCCGCGCCGCGCAGGGACATGCGGAGGCGCTGCTCGACGCTCCGGCGCCGCGTACGGTGCCGCTGACGGTCGAGCGCGTGAACGAGCTGCTCGGCACGTCGCTGACGGCGTCGGACGTGCGCGGCGTGTTCGCTCGGCTCGGCTTCGCGGTCGCGGGCTCCGGCGACGCGCTCGAGGTGACGGCGCCGCTGCGCCGCGCCGACATGGTGCGCGACGTCGACTTGATCGAGGAGATCGCCCGTCTGTACGGATACGATAACATCCCGACGACGCTCGTACGCGGCGCGACGACGCCGGGGGCGCTGACGAAAGCGCAACGCGTGGCGCGGGAGACGCGGCGGACGCTCACCGGCGCGGGGCTCCACGAAGCCGTCACGTACTCGCTGACGGCGGAAGGGCGCGCGGACGCGCTCGGCGGCTTGTTCGCGTCGCCGGGGCGCATCCGCCTCGCGATGCCGATGAGCGAGGACCGCAGCGTCCTGCGCACGAGCGTGCTGCCGCACTTGCTTGAGGCGGTCGTGCACAACCGCAACCGCAACGTCGACGACGTCGCCCTATTCGAGCTCGGCAGCGTATTCTTGACGGAGGAGACGGGCGCGTTGACGTCGCTTCCGGTCGAACGCCGGACGCTGGCGGCGGTCGTCACCGGCGCGAAGTCGGCGGCGAACTGGTCGGACAACGGCCGCGCGAAGGTAGACTTCTACGATTTGAAGGGCCGCCTCGAGAAGCTGACGACGCATCTCGGCATCGACACCGCGTATGTCGCTTCGGCGCCGACGGGCTTCCACCCGGGACGTTCCGCCGACGTATTCGCGGTCGTCGCGGACGGCTCGCGCGTCAAGCTCGGCCGGATCGGCCAAATCCACCCGGCCGTTCAAGCGGAGTGGGAGCTCGACGACACGTATGCGTTCGAACTCGACTTCGAGGCGTTGGTCGAAGCTTCGGTGCTTCGCGCGAATTACGAACCGCTGCCGCGCTACCCGGCCGCATCCCGCGACATCGCCGTCGTCGTCGACCGCGGCGTGCCGGCGGGCGATCTCGTCGCGACGGTCCGCGAGGCGGGCGGCGCGTATTTGGAATCCGTGCGCGTATTCGACGTCTACACGGGCGAGCGGCTCGGCGCGGACAAGAAGAGCGTCGCGCTGGCGCTTGTCTACCGCCACGGCGAACGGACGCTGACCGACGAGGAAGTGACCGGCGCGCACGACGCGGTTACGGCCGCATTGGCGTCCAAGCACGGCGCGGAGCTTCGGAAATAACGCGCGAGATCACAGTTCGATCATAAAAAAACATAATCTTGTAAAAACCGAATAGCAGGAAACTGCTGCCGACGCATCGAATTAATGAGAAAGTTGCCGATGCGTCGGCATTTTTGTTGAACGCTGTCGAAAGGAGCGTGCACCCTGCAATGCATTCGGAAGAAAAGATTCGCACGACCATAGACATCTTCGGGACGACCTACAAGATGGTCGGAACGTATAGCCAATCGTATATGAAACGTCTCTCTACGTACGTTAACGAAAATATGGAAACGATCGCCAAGGGCAATCCGCGGCTCGATTCGCAAAAGGTCGGCGTCTTGGCGCTCATCCAGATGGCCGACGAATTTTTCCGCCTCCAGGCGAAGGGGGACGCGATCGAGAGCGAGCATTCGCAGTCGAAGCAGCGGATCGAGGAGCTGCGCAAGGCGCTGGAGCTGACGGAAGAGAAGGAGCGCGGCCAGTCGGCGCTCGCGGCGGAGCTGCAAGAGCGCATCGAGGCGCTTACGGCCGAGAACGCGCGCCTCGCGGAGGAGAAGGACCGCGAGCGGGCGGCGTACGAGGCGCAGCTGCAGGAGCGGCTTGACGAGATGGAACTGGAGACGCTACGCCTGACGGAGGAACAGGAGCGGCGCCAAGCGGCGCTCGCCGAGGAGCTTCGGGCGAAAAACGAAGAGCTGGCGAAGGCGCGGGAGCAGGCGCAGCGCGAGACGACATTCGCCGCGCAGCTGCAGGAGCGGCTCGAGACGTTGGAGCTGGAAGCGCTGCGCCTGGCGGAGGAGCGAGAGCGCGGCGAAGCGGCGCTGGCGGCGGAGCTGCAGGCGAAGAGCGACGCGCTGGCGAAAGCCGAGGAAGAGGCGCGGAGCCGGTCGGCGTTAGCGGCACGGCTGCAGGAGCGGCTCGACGAGCTGGAGCTGGAGACGCTCCGCCTCGAAGAGGAGCGGGAGCGCGGGGAAGCGGCGCTGGCGGCGGAGCTGCAGGCGAAGAGCGACGCGCTGGCGAAAGCCGAGGAAGAGGCGCGGAGCCGGTCGGCGCTGGCGGCGCGGCTGCAGGAGCGGCTCGACGAGCTGGAGCTGGAGACGCTCCGCCTCGAAGAGGAGCGGGAGCGCGGGGAAGCGGCGCTGGCGGCGGAGCTGCGGACGAAGA
>NZ_JAPSKE010000004.1 GCF_031177825.1 Paenibacillus sp.
TTTGCTGCTTAAATTCCGGCGTAAACTTTCGTCTTAACTGCGACAACAGCAATCCGCTCCTTCAACTCTTTCCTGTATTCTATTCCCCCTCATTTTTTCTGTCCAACTAAATGTAGACGATCCAGTTTTATCCAATGTCCATTCTAAGGGGTGCACTCTAGGCTGCCCCATGGGTTTATTTTTTAAGGTTCATCGTGTGTCTCCGATTCATGTCCGGGATGATTTCCATGCTCAGGTCCCTTCATCCCCGCATGATCCGGTTCGCCAGTGTCCCCACACGCTGTGAAAAGAAAAGCAGATAAAAACAAGAATATCGCTTTTTTCATAAATAGCTCCTTTACTCAACGGAAAGTTCGCTCTCAACCACCCACATATGGTTTTTCACCGGGTCGCCGCCGGTTGTCGGCGTATAGTCGACTACATAAACAGTCATTTGCTCAGCAGAATCAATGGAAGCCGTAGCGCCGCTCATGCCTTCCATGTGATTAGCCATAAGCGTAACTTCATCGCCTTTGGAAAACGGCGTATCCCCCGCATTCTCAATTTCCTCATGGATAACCCACTTATGATTCGTCACTTTTTCTCCGCCTGTCGTCGGGACGTACGAAACGGCATAAACCGTTGTATCATAAGCTCCGACAATGGTTGCGGTCGCGCCCTTCATACCCGGCATATGATTGTCAAGAATGACGGCTTGGCTCCCGATCGGAAACTTTGGATTTTCAGCTACTTTCAATCCCTCCGGGAGTTCTCCGGAGGAATGGTCTTGACCACTCTCAGCTGGAGCCTGATCATTACCGCAAGCACTTAAGACAACAGCCAAAATTAAAGCAGCCGCGCTAAGTTAGCGCCATTCGTTTTTTCATATCGTCTCACCCTCCACCGATTGATATTTATTTATTAAACTACACACCTCAATTTTAAAACACAGTTGTGAAGATCCTGTGAGGGAGTTCACCTTCACTTTGGCAAACGGACAAATCGAGGCGCTTTTCTTTATGCAAAGCCGAAAATTAACGCTCTACAGGAATGCTAACGTACCCGTAAATTGAAGAGTACAATTAATATTAATTTGAGATAAATGGCGATTTTTGTACATACTTTAGATTTTCAATCTGGTTAATGATAAAAGTCGCTATATCTCGATTCGTTATTTTAGTACCTGGCATATCTGTAAGATTTTCTTTTATAAACCCTTTTTCTGTGCCATCAACTATAAATGGAAGCCTAATTAGAGTCCATTTAATTAGATTATTACGGTTAAGAATATGCCATTCTCTTTTCTTATCTATCATCATATTAGAGTAGATGATTTCAAACATCTTTGCACCAATTCTATTTAAAAAGCTCTTTTTATCCCCATGAATAGTTAGAGAACCACCCGTAACACCAATATAACGATCAATTTGTAAATCAGCCATTACTTCAAGTATTTTTTCAGTTACGCTGCTATAAATCGGTTTCTCTTTGAGTGGCTGACCGAAAGTATTAATAACTATTTGACAACCATTTAATAGTTTTTGAATATCCTCCAAATTTTGTACATTGCCTTCTACTATCTCAATCCTGGCGTCTCTGAAAGTTAACTTTTCTGGATTTCTAACAAGCATACGGACTAGATACCCTTTCTCTAACGCTCTTGAAGCAATATGACGCCCCACCTTCCCCGTCCCACCGATTATAGCTATCATATTAGAATTACCCATAATATACCCCCAAATAAACATAATAATATGTATACGGTCAAATCCCCTTATCGATTCAAATATTCTGTTATATAACTAAACTTCCCAGATAGTTCCATAGCGTTAGCCGGCGTTCTAGGGGAAGCAGGCGACCTCAGTAGCTATGCCCATGGAAATGCTCTATTGCGTCACGCAGGCCTTAATCTGACCGAAGCCAGTTCAGGGAAATGGAAAGGCCAGTTAACGTTGAGTAAACGCGGTCGTCCACGTTTACGACATTTTCTCTACCTAATCACTATGAGCATGGTCATGAACAACCCAGAATTTTCGGCTTTGCATCAGCTCAATGTCCAAGTCAAAAAGCTGAAAAAGATGAAGTCCATCATGAAGTTGTGCGGGAAGTTGGCACGCCTTTTGGTTGGTTAGCGCGCACTGAAGAAGATTAGAATCCAGGCAAGGTACTTGCACTAGCTGCTTAATTAAAGCAACTCACGCAAGTTGGCGTATTCGCAGGATCGAAAGAAGCACGAAGTATCGGGAGCCGTAAACAAAAGGGCTCAGACCCATTCCGTTAGAAAGACCGACCTCCACCCCTAAGATAGGTGTAACGAAGGAATGAAAGGGCTACGACCCGTTGAGACATGGGAGTGAAAATCGCTAAGGGTGTCGTGGAGAATATGTGCGGCATATGCAACGAATTGGGTGAGGCTACCCCCACCTCTGTTCCCGCACGTTTTCTAACGACAAACCTTTGTGGATCCTGGCTCTTCCCGTGCCCCGTTCATTAGGGACGTTAATCCGGCAGGTTCCCCGACCTCGTTCCGACTTCGAAGGATGGAAGCACATGGTCATACATGAGATGCAAGATCATCCCGGTCGCCGCATGGTCAAGATTGTGGCAATGATCCATCCACATCCCGGGATTGTTCGCGATAAACGCAATTTCGTACGTTTCGCCGGGAAGCACGTTTAACGTGTCGGTGACCCAAGGCGTCTTCACCTTCTTACCGTTTTTCTTCAACACCGTCATATGGTGCCCGTGAAGATGCATCGGATGCTCGGCAAGACTTTTGTTCACGAAGGTGGTTTTGACGATTTCGCCTTCTTTCACGATCAGCGTCGGCACGTGCGGATGAACCTCTCCGTTGATCGTCCATAGAAAATGAAACTTCCCATTATAAAAGCCGAGCTTATTGCCGAGAATCATCGAAAATTCTCTATCGAATGTCGTTGCGGACGTGACTTCGTTCGCCGCAGGCTTGCCGTAATCGGATGGATCGAATAGTACGGATTCGGATTCGGATTCGAATTCCGGATGGGCCGGCGGAGCATCCGAATAGAAAAGTATACTCGGTGCCTTATCGTTTCGAGCATCGCCGAGTTTCAACCTAACGGGATGATCCGGCATCGTGAATACGACATCGTATCTTCCGCCCGCACCTAGCCGAAGCGCCGTCCGATCGGACAATAGCTCCGGGTCTTGAATTCGAACGCCGTCAATGCTTTCTACCTGGAAGTCGACGCCTTGCAGCAAGTATTTCTGCGATTGCTTATGCGTGTTAATGATTCGCAGCTTTACCCTGCTCCCCGGCTTCACCTGTTTGAATTGCTCGCCGTCGTGGTTCCCGAAAGCCTTCACATACCCTTGATCCGTCTCCCAACGATGATTGATCAGAGTAAAGTCTTCATCGTAAGCTTCGACATCATGCCTCGGCTCCACGATCAATGAGCCAAACAATCCTTTCGCCACTTGCTCCGAAGCTTGCTGATGGGAATGGAACCAATAGCTCCCTTCCTGCGCCGCCCGAAATTTATACGTGAACGATTGCCCCGGTTTGACGACATTTTGGGTCATGCCGGGCACGCCGTCCATCGCGTTCGGCACATTGTAGCCGTGCCAATGAATGGAGACGCCCTTGTCGATATCTTTATTGATCAGCTTCACCTCGACCATATCTCCATGCCGCACGCGAAGCTCCCGAGCGATTTCTCCTCCGTACGTCCATGCATCGATTCGAGCCCCGGAGGCAAGCCGGACCTCCCCTTTTTGCGCCACCAGTTCGAACGCCGCGTCGGCGGGAGCGGAAATATCCCCCGTCAAGTCCGCCACTTCCAAACGTTCGGCTCCTCGATTAGCATCATGATGATGAGCATGGCCTTCGGACATCAGCGTCGGCGTGCCTCCGCCTTCATCGATCCGGTTATGGTCCATCATATCGGAGGCTTCCGGCAGCTTGGAAGTATGGACTCCCGCGATCGCATTCGCGACAATGATTGCAATGACGACCAGCGCGGTGAAGCTGCCCGCCGCCATAAATCTCAAGAATCTTCTGGCGAAATTACGCCGGATCTCTCCCTCCCTCGCCGCTTCAAGATAAATCCTTACGGCAAACCACGCGGGTACGGCGAGGACGAGAGCAATGAACAGAAGTCTTTGAACGATTTCGAAAAGGCTAGGCAACACCGGCTGCGCAAAGATGTTGCTGACGGCGGCCATGCCGGAAACGAGTGCGGCCGCATAATAAGTTATCGGCAAGGCGGGATGCGCGATCTCGTTCAAGTCGGCCTCTTCTCGAATGCCTATTAATTTCGGCATAGCCCACTTCACAATACAACCTTGAGAGACGGCCATCAGCGGAACGACCGCTTTGAACGTCCCCTCCGCAAACAGCCAGCCGTGGCGAAGCCAAAGATTGATGACGATCAAATACCAGAGGGCGCCGATCAGCAGCGCGAGATACGTCACCCCAAGTGCGAAGCTTCTTCGCCTTTTCAGATTTCTGCCGTTTTTCGCATAAGGCAAGCCTGCCACCGCGACGGCGGCAATCAACCATAATAACGTCATAGCGAAAGCCGATAACATATTCGCAATCGTAAGGTACATCTTTTTCTCCACTCCCCGCGGCTATTATCACACCGGACTGCAACGTCCTTAGTACAATACTGCCACCGTAATGTTGCGAACTTATGGAGAACCGATCGAAAGGTTGTGACGCTACTGAATATCAGATAAATTGGAAATAGAAATCGTTGATTGTCGGGAGGACTGGGATGGGGATCAAAGTGTTGATCGTGGAGGATGAACTCAAAATCTTATCGCTTATGGAATCGTTCCTCGGAACGGAGGGCTACGAGGTCGTCACGGCGACGGATGGAGCGGCCGCCTTGCAGCTTTTCGCCGTTAATCAACCGGATATCGTCATTCTGGATTGGATGCTTCCGCAGATGAACGGACTGGATACATGCCGCAAGCTTCGCCAGATCGGGTCGCCGGGAATTATCATGGTTACGGCGAAATCCGAAGAAACCGACAAAATCGTCGGCCTTGAGATGGGAGCGGACGATTACCTGACGAAGCCCTTCAGCTTGAGAGAGCTTTCGGCGCGAATTCGCTCCTTACTGAGAAGAATGGACCGAAGCGAGAACGGGAAATCGGACAACGTATTGCGAAGAGGAGAACTTACGATTCAGGAAGACAGCTTGCAAGTATTTAAAAGCGCTCGGGAGTTGCACCTCACTCCGACCGAGTTTAAGCTCCTGCATCTCCTTGCGTCGAAGCCCGGCCGGGTGTATAGTCGCATGCAACTATTGCAGCACGCTTTCGAAGATGAATTCGTGATTGACGAACGAACGGTAGATTCCCATATCAGCAAACTGCGCAAGAAGATCGAGGACAGCAACGGGACGACGGACTATATTCAAACCGTATACGGCTTCGGCTACCGTTTCGGAGCGGGATATGAACATTAGAACTAAACTGATATTGTCGATGGGCGTATTGCTCGTATTTATCGCACTCTTTCTGCTGGGCGTCGTTCATATTCAATTTTATATCGAACGCGATCTGGCCTACTCGGAGGATCAAGCGGACTTCGAATCGTTACGGAAGGAGTTCGAGCGCTATTTCGTCGAACAGGGCCATTCGTGGAACAACGTTCGCGACGCGGAATTCGATTATCGTCCCGACTTCGCCGAAATCGTCCTGGTCGCCGACGGGGAGGCCATGTACCGGCAAGGTCGTTTGAACGTCGAAGCACTCCGAAACGAAGGGTATCCGTTGGTGCTTTATGCCGATCAACGGAAAATCGGACGGCTCTACGTCATGAATGACGAGCAGCTCCGAACGTATGAATTCAAAATGATGTGGTACGGCATTATTCCCAATATCGCCAAAGCGTCGCTTCTATTCACCTGTGCAGCGGCACTGCTAACCATCTTTTTGCTATCCTGGAGACTGACCAAACCCATATACAACATTATTCGGGGGATCGATGCCGTTAAGAAGGGCGAACCCGCCGTCGGCTTTCCCGTGGACAGGAAAGACGAGTTCGGGGCGATCTCAAGAGCTCTCCGAGACATGCACGATGCACTTTCCCGCGCGGAACGAACCCGAAAGCAGTTTCTATCGGACGTCGCGCATGAATTGAAAACTCCGCTTATGATCATTCAAGGGGAGTTCGAGTTGGCTCAAGAGACGGGAACCTCCCTTTCTCCGTCTAAGCAAGCTTCTATTCTCGACGAAGTGCTGCGGTTATCTCGATTAGTGCACGAGGTGTTAGATTTATCCAAGCTTGAGGCCGGCATGACGGAGGTGCGTCCGAGAACGGAAAATCTCGTCGCCATATTGCGGGATCTGGAGGAGAAAACGGAATTCTTGTTCGCGGATAAGCAAATCCGTTTCACGATGCACGGAACCGAGGAAACGATCCATGTCCCCGTGGAAAAATCCCGAATCGTTCAGGCGCTCTACAATATTTTGTCGAATGCCATCCTTTACACCCACCCTGGCGGACAAGTCCGGCTGACCATAGAACAAGCTCGCCGACCTGACCTTGCGCAGAGCGAATATGTCAAAATCCGGATCGAGGATAACGGGGACGGCATCTCGGAAGAGGACCTTCCCTATATCTTCGATCGGTTTTACAGGGCGGACCGTTCGAGGTCGCGCCCGAGCGGCGGGACCGGGCTCGGACTTGCCATCGCGCAGCAGAACATCCTCGCTCATCAAGGATGGATCGAAGTGCAGAGCGAGCTGGGGAAAGGGTCTACGTTCACGATCTATCTGCCTGGAATCGCGAATTACATGCTTAAGCTGTAAATGAACTGCTCGCCGTTGACGCCCTATGAATAGGCAGTGCAGTGAATTGCTCCTGCTCCGCGGGTAATTGAAACAATCTAAGAGCTTCCAAATCTTCATGCTGATAAAATTTCAAATTCACCGTATCAGCGCTCACATACCTAACCTCCGGATCATACAATAAGAAGAACATATTATCGCATTTGGTAAACCGGCTGCCGTAATCCCCATTTCTCACCCTGGTAGCCTCTTTTGCGAATCCACTTTACTCCAGTGGAAATGTGTGGTATTCTTTGTTTCGATACATCTAGAAATAACGAAGTGAAAAAGGATGAGCCAGCGATGATCGAGAATACTGCGGACGTTCGGCAAGCCGCCAAAATCTATAAAGCGCTCGGGGAACCGACTCGGTTAAAGATCGCCATGTTGTTGGCCGACGAACGGACGCTCTGCTGTTCGGATATCGGGAGCAAGTTGGAAACGGTCGCCGGATCGACGCTTTCCCACCATCTAAAACAGCTGACGGAATGCGGCCTTCTCGAACTCCGTAAGGAAGGGACGTACATTTATTACAGCGTAAATCGTGAAATCGCAGAAAAATACGCCCCGTATTTGCTCATGTAATTTTTTTTCACTAGTATTTCGGTATATCTAGAAATATAGATATATTACAGTGGAGAGAGGAGTTTACATCATGTCTAACGCTTTAAAGATTTACATGCTAGCCGTCGTCAGCTTTCTCGTCGGAACGTCGGAGTTCATTATCGCGGGGATCTTGGATAAAATAGCGGAGGATATCGACGTAACCGTGTCCGCCGTCGGGCAGCTAATCACCGTATTCTCCCTCGCTTACGCCTTCGGGACTCCGCTCCTTATGGCCCTCACGGCACGAATGGACCGGCGGAAGTTGCTAATTGCTTCGCTTGCGATGTTCGTTGTCGGTAACTTTGCCGCCGTCCTGCTTCCGGGCTTCCAACTGCTGATTTTGTCGCGGATCGTCCTGGCCCTCAGCACAGGCGTGTTCGTCGTCACGGCGTTAACCGTCGCTTCCAATATGGCTGACCCCGGAAAACAAGGGAGCGCGATCGCGACGCTCGTCATGGGCTTCAGTACCTCGTTGATCATCGGCGTGCCGCTTGGCAGGGTTATCGCCTCCGCTTATAGCTGGAAGATGACATTCGGTCTTATTGGCGCCCTCGGCCTGCTCGCCATTCTGGCCATCGCGTTAACGATCCCGCGAACGGACGGCGAAGAGCCTGTGCCGCTCGGCAAACAGCTGGCGCTCATGAAAGAGCCACGAATTGCCGTCGCCTTATCGATCACCTTCTTCTGGATCGCGGGTTATTCGGTTGCATATACGTACATTTCCCCGTTCCTGCTTACGGTAACCGGAATGACCGAGCAGGGGGTGAGTGCCGCTCTGTTCGCTTTCGGCATCGCCAGCCTGATCGGCTCCAAGCTCGGCGGCTTCAGCACGGACCGTTGGGGCGTGGGACGTACCTTGGTCAGCGGCATGACGCTTCACGCGACGGTACTCGTGCTCCTTTCGTTCCTGGCCCAATCGTCGACCGCCGTGTTCCTGCTTCTCATCTTATGGGCGTTCTCCGCCTGGTCGTCGGGTCCGACGCAGCAATATTATTTGCTAACGTTGGCGCCGGGGGCCGCGGGGATCATGCTCAGCTTGAACACATCGATGCTTCAGTTCGCCATGGCGGCTGGCGCAGGTATCGGCGGAGCCGTCGTCGAGCAAGCGTCGTTGACGGCCGTCACATGGATCGGGGCCGTCTCCGTCGTTCTTGCCGCGGCGACGGCCGCCGCATCGCTCGGCCTGGCCCGTTCCCGATCGCGACAAGCGGCGAAGGAGAGAGCGCTGCAGGAAGCCGGAGTATAACGCGCAAGATCGAGCCGTAAATTCCTCCAACAAAAAAACTGCACCTCCAAATGTTAGATATTTGATGTCTAACATTTGTGGTGCAGTTCATTCCCCGCCGGCAGCCTCGTCGTTGTTCGTTAGTCGATTCTATGGAAACTGGCGTTCGATCCAAATCAATCCCTCTCCCCGCCTCCGATTGCCAGTCTTCGAAGCTTCCCGTGATGATATCGACGTCCGTTCCGACAAGGTTCTGACGGGCCGCTGCTGCGAGCTCGGCGCCAAGTTCTACGCAAGTGATTTGAAATCCGCGTATATTCTTTTTGTACAGCCTGCCTCGTTACAATCCGCCAACGATTAAATCCAACACGGGGCTCGGACAGTAAATCCCGCGGTGGTTGAATACGAAAGTCTTACAGTGTTCTATGGATTAACTAGTCCGGGAAAAATAAGACCTGCTTTCTTAGCGGGTTTGAATCGGAGTATGTTCTTTTCGCCCGAGGGGTTATTGTGTGCATTCCCTTGCAGCGATAACGGGTATGTTGAAAAGGTCGAGCATAATTAGCTTTTCCAACTCGCGTTCGCCGTTGCGACCGATCATAATGATCGGTCGCACTTTGCTTATTGCTTCTTTCTCTCGAATTCTTTGACCCCGGTCGGCAGCAGCACGTTCGCCGGATTCGGCTCCTCCCGCTTGTCCGGCACGATTCGGCCGTCCACTAGAATCGCCATGTAGATATGCTGATTACTCAACTGCGGCGGCGCTTTCAACGTCTTGCTGAAAAATAGTATCCCTTTTTTCATTTCAAGGAGAAGCGGCAGTCCTTGTCCCTGTACCGCTTCGCCTACGTACCGCGGGTACTCGCCGAGCTGGCCCTTCTGCTCGACGCCTTGCACATCCTTAAGCATGGCGGGCGTGAGCGGCGTATTCTGGCCATGACGCATATGCACCTGACCGGTCTCCCCGACCGGCATATCGCCTTCAACTTCGACCGGCGCGAAGCCGCTTACCGCGTTCTCCAGCATTGTCACAATATGCGCCCAATCCCCATCTTCTTTCGGGGGATAGACGGTGAGGAATTTTCCGATCGGCCCTTCGGTTTCGGAAATATCGAATTTATGGTATACGTCCCAACTCCTCAGCCGCGGACTGACCGCCTTGGCCATCGCGAGCCGCTCGACGGCATCGGCAGAACCGACATGCGCTTTCCAGCTTACATGCTTGATTTCCCCGACGCCCCAGGATAAATAATTGCGTCCATCGTCGCTGTAACTATTTCCCTCCAAATATTCCCTCAGCTTTAAGACGTCGCTTTTTTCCTGCTTTTTCTCCTCTTGTTTGAGGACGGGGACAGGCGCGCCCCTGAACGCTTCTGCGCGCCGACGGACTTCCCGCCCGACAGAGGGAGGGGCCTCCGCTTCTTGGATCGCCATTCGCCTCTGCCGGATGCGGTCTAGGATGTGCTCTACCTTGGTCAGCTTCGCTTCGTCTTGCTTCTTCTTGGTTTTCCGCTTGTCGTAGCTTGCTTTCCAATCGCCGATAATGACTTCGATCTGCTTCATTAGCTCTTCCTGCGCCGGATAATCGGTATCGCCCAGCTTCTCGTAAGCGGCTAATGCCTCTTCCAACTTGCCCCACGACGTCTTGCCGAACGCCTTCTTTCCGGACTTCAGTCCTTCGCCTTGAAGCTCCTGCTTCGTCGGCAACCCGGGCGCTCGCTGTATGACCGCTGCAGGCGAAGCGGCGGAATTACGTAGCACGCTTCTTTGCAGAAGGTTCCCTACCATGCGGTTGCCCATCGACCGTTGCAGCTGTTGCCAGTCGCCATAGGGCGCCTCCTGCTGCATCGTCTCGCCGACCTTTCGCTCTCCGCCCGAGCTTCCGCTCTTCCCCTGCTGCCGTTTGGGAGCCTGATGCCGCCCTCCGATCATCACGCAACCCCCTTTACAAGAAATGGTATGTCACCCCAACTATACCACATCAGGAAAGCGGAGCCGACGCACAAAAAAACGTCGTACCAAGATCATGCGGTTACATGAAGCGCGGGCGAAGTAATACTCCGGCGTTCCTGAGGAGTTACTGTACTGACAGCGGTTCACGAAACGTCGTCAACCCCTAGCCGCTGCATCGGCGTAAAAGATCACAGTTTAAAACGCGTCGTTTCCTTCCCCGGATTCCGGTACCGATGCAGCCGATTCGCGGAGTAATGCGCGGAGCTTCCCGCTGGCACCCGATAAATTTCATCCCCGAACCCCAGCTCCAAGCCCCCCCCCCCCGATGGACGTAAATGTATTCCTCCACGCCCTCGTTATGCGGCTCGGAGGCATGCTCGCAGCCCGGGTCAAGGTTGACTAGGTAAGACTCGAATTTCGTACGCAAATTGTAAGGGAACAACGGGTACGCCCGGTACGCCCCTTCTTCTTCCTCGAACGGTTCGAGCTGTCTCCAGCATTTCTTGGAAGCCGTCTTCCTGGCCGAATCCTCTTCGATCGCGATGACGTCCATGATGAGCGCGATGATGAAAATATATCAATCGATCCGTCAAGAATGGAGTTAGATGCTTATGGCTTCCGTATGTCAACGTGCAGCGGCCGCGAAACGCGGTAACCGCCGTACGTTACCGTAATCACCGACGTTCCGTGCCCGACCGGCGTGATCCGTCCCGAGGACGAGACGATCGCAACCTCCTCATGATTACTCTCGTAAGTGATGTCCTTCGAGAGCGTTCTGGACGTACCGTCTTCGTACAGAGTCGATACTTCGATCTGCAGTCCTTCATCGCCTACGGCTAACGTCGGAAAGTCGTTTAAAACCAGCTTCTTTATGGGCTCCGGCGTCAGCGATTCATAGGGAATGGCCTCTCCCTGATGAACGTAGACCGGGTTTTCCGCCGGTACCAACGGAACGGGCGACGTCCCGCCGATCGTCACATGCTCGGCTTTGTGCGCGTATCCCGGCAAGGTGAGCAAGAAGCTGTACGTGCCAGGCGCAAGCGTTACCGACAGATGCGCATATCGCGAAGAATCGGACTCGCGAAGCTCGAAGCCGACCGGCGATCCGGTTTGGGATCCGCCGTAAACCGCCTCCGTAACGGCTCCCGTACGATCTTCCGGAACCGTCGCCGAGCGGAATACCTGCAAGCGCAGTCGATCGGGTTCCGCATTCGCCGGCAGACGATAATCACCGTAAGCGGTCGTCACCGGCAAGAGCCTCAGAATCCGAAGCTCGCCCGGCTGGAACGTTAGCGGCATGCCGCCGTTCATTTGCGCAGCGGTGTACCGCCCAAGCAGATCGCCTCCGCCGGTTACGTCATAAACGTCGTACTCTGCGGCCGCGAGCGCCATGATCTTGACGTTCGACGTCAATTGCGGGTACGCGGCATTCATTTGGGCCTGGCTCAAATTCGCGGAACTGAACCACGGTCGGTAATAAGCGAACACGATGCGCTCGTCGCCAAGCGAGCGCGTCGAGACGCGAACCTTGCCGCTGTCCGCATCCGCCGTACGCTCGAAGCCTCCCCATCCGCTCAGCGCATCGATAAGCCCTTTAGAGTTGTACCAATCCAACGTGCCTAGGATCAGCACGACTTCTCCCGCCCCGTAAGACCATCGAACGGCAGCCGGCTTTCCGTTGTCGTATTGGGCAAGCACTGTGAACGGCACGTCCATTTGCGGTTCCACATAAACCTGTTCGCTAAGCTTAAGCTGCGAGATGCCTTCGAATACGCCGTTCGCGGGGAGGACCTGCGATTGAAGACCGCTGCCCCTCGTAGACCAGCTGTTCGCGACGAAGCCAAGCCGGGTTAGCAGCGGACGGCTCGCGCTGCCGGTTTCGAAATCGGTTTTACCGGAATCCGCGAACAAAATGAGCTTGCCGCCGGCGTTCGCGTAGTCCGCCAGCCGGTCGACCGTCTCGGCTTTCATAATCGTAGAGCCCGTATCCATGATGACGGAATGACGCTCGGGCGTCATCCAGATCGGATCCGTGTAATCGCTGAGCCAGGAAGGGTAGAAATGCTCGTAATCGTTAAAGTAATACAGCTTCTCGCCGGCGAACGAGCCCCAATCCAACCATCGGAACGACTTATCACGGTGGGGGAGCCTCTAATCACCTTCACGATCTCCAGCTTGCCGGGCGAGCCCGCTTGAATCCGGGCATAATAATAGCTGTTGGCCGAATAATTGACTCTGAACGCGGGCCCGGACCATGCCGAGCCTGCGTTCAGCTTTACGTCGACGGACATCCTGACGTTTTTCCACTCGGGAAAGTCTCCGGGTACAAAAGACAGCAGCGTGTCTTGATCGCCGCTCATGACATATTCGCCGGACACGATGCCGCCGCCGCCCGATACGAGCCGCCAGTCGGAAGGCTGCGAGCCGTCCGCCCCTTCGAATTCCTCCATATAGAACGAAGCGGCCTCGGCCGCAACGGACGGGACAGGAAGAAATGAAACCGCCCAATCACGGCCAAGTCGTCATCAGCACACTGACCTAAAGGATAAGCGAATTAGGTGACGCTCCGCGCAGTTCGTAAAGACAAAATAAACGCGCCAGCTTGGCGCGTTTCGGCGTTCCAGGTTTTGCTGTTCGTTCTCAGTCGGTCACAAGCGTAACGTTCGGCACGTAACCTGCAGCCTGGTAAACCATTTCCGAGAATTTCACGACTTTGAGCGCGAATTCGCCGGGGACCATGACTTCGTGGCGGCCAAGAATCGCATCGATGAAGCTTTTGTCTTGATTCGTCGCAGGCTCCGGCAGCTTCGGAACGACCGGCTCCTCCCCAGCTTTACGCAGCGTGATCTTTCCGTTGTCAAAGAAAATCCCGCCCTTTTCACCACAGAACACGTAAGTTTCATGCCAGCATGGCGCATGCCCGACGAGGTTCAGTCCAGCTATAGCGCCTTCGGCAAAACGGATAGAGCTGAACGTGTCGATTTCCACTGGCGAGCCCTGTTGGTGGAGTTGTGTCTTCACTTCGACCGGAGTAAGCCCTGTAGTCCACAGCAGCACGTCAATAATATGGCTGCCCGAATCCATCAGGAAACCGCCCCCGGAGAGCGAAGGATCCTGGCGCCAGGAGTTCGTGGTCCCCTCTCGCCATTGTTGGTAGAGCGAGGCGGTGATGGAAGTCAGCTTCCCGATCTCTCCGCTTCGGATCGTATCTCGAATATAAAGAAACTCAGGCTGACAATGGCGCTGATACGACACCTGCAGAATTTTACCCGACCGCTCGGCCGCTTGAATGAGGTTTTCCGCCTCTATCGATGTGCACGTCATCGGCTTCTCGATGAGGACATGCAGCCCCCTGTCAAGCACATCGCGGGCTTGCCGGTAATGTTCGGTATGCGGCGAGCAGATGATGACTGCATCCAGCACGGCATTGTCCAACATCGTCTGATAATCCGGATAAGCCTCGGCACGATGTAGCCCGTATTTCTCCTTAAACCGTTCGAGACTGTCCGGATTCACATCGGCCAAAGCCGCGACTTCAACTTCGGGGAGCTCCAGCAGTTGGCGGGCGTGCCACCCGGCAATGCCTCCGGTGCCGATCATGCCGACACGTAAAATTTCCATAAAAAAGTCCCTCCTCGCTTTCTTCCTTATGAATGTAACACGTCAATGTAGCTCCCTTTCAATTACCCCTTGACGCTGCCGAGCACGATACCGCTCATGAAATACCGTTGCAGGAACGGGTAGACGAGCAAAATCGGCAAGGCGCCGATAAAGATTTGCGCCGCCTTGTTGGTCCGGTTGGACACCTCTTGGAGCAAGGCGGTATCCTGAATCGTAATCATCCGCTCCAACCCTTGCTGCACGACGACGGTTTGAAGATAGCTTTGTAGTGGATAATTTTCCGTTCGATTCATTAGGATGATGCCGTCGAACCAGCTGTTCCAGTGGCCTACGGTGGTGAACAGGATTAACGTAGCGATCGCAGGCATCGACAACGGCACGAAGATTTTCCATAACGTATACCAGTGTCCCGCGCCGTCGATATAAGCCGCTTCCTCGATCTCCTTCGGCAAGTTCCGGAAGAAGTTGAATAATAGAATGACGTTGAAGACGGAAACCGCCCCGGGAAGAATCAGCGCGAAGATACTGTCGAGCAGGCCGGTCATCTTGATGACCATATACCAGGGAATGAGACCGCCTCCGAACAAAATCGTGATCATGAAAAATACGATATACCCTCTCCGGAAGGAGAGGGTCCGCGCGTCCTTGGATAGTGGATACGCAATAAGGAGCGTAAGCAGCATATCCAGTGGTACGCCGATCAGCACGCGCTGGAAGGAGACGATCATCGACCGGATAAATTCCGGCTTGTTCGCTACGTACTCGTAGGCCTTGAAGGTGAAATCGACGGGCCACAGCGTGACGAACCCTGCCGCCGCCGCCGTGCCGCTGCTCAGGGAGATGGCGAGCACATGAACCATGGGTAGCAAGCATAATAAGGCGAACCCGACTAAGACGATGTAATTGAACGCGATAAATACCGATCGACCGAAAGACAGTTTGTATTGCATCGTTCCCCCCCTCGGCTATAACACGCGATAGCCCGCGTATTTGTCGGCCAGCTTATACGATACGACGATGAGGACGACGGAGATGACCGATTTAAACAGCCCGATCGCCGTGGCCAAGCTGTATTGATTTTCGATTAATCCCATCCTGTAGACCATTGTATCGATAATGTCACCGGTACTGTATACGAGAGGATTGTACAGATTGTACACTTGATCGAATCCCGCGTTTAAAATGCCCCCGAGGCTCAATACGGTCATTAAGACGACGATCGGGAGAATGCCGGGCAGCGTGACGTGCCACGTCTGTCTCCAACGATTCGCTCCGTCGACGATAGCGGCTTCGTACAGCGTAGGGTCGATGCCGGTCAAAGCCGCCAAATAAATGATCGTTCCGAAGCCGGCCTCCTTCCACACGTGAGTCGTGACGAGCATGTACGGGAACACGTCCTCGTTCCCGAGGAAGAAAATCGGCTCGATCCCGAACCAGGATAAAAACTGATTGACGATGCCCTCGGACGGAGACAAAATATCGATTAAAATGCCGGCGAGGAGCACCCAAGACAAAAAGTACGGAAGATAGATGATCGTTTGGATGCTTCGTTTTACGTATTTCGCCCGCAATTCGTTCAACAGCAGGGCGAGCAGTACGGGAACGATCAAACCGGCCACGATTTTCATGAACGCGATGAACACGGTATTCCAAAAGACTTGACGCACATCGGGAATCTGCAAGATGAACTCGAAGTTGTCGAGTCCAACCCAATCCGAACCGAAGAACCCTTTAACGACATTGTACCGTTGGAACGCCATGATCACGCCGATCATGGGCCCGTAGCTGAAGATCAGGAGCAGGATGATTCCCGGCACCATCATCAGATGCAGCGGGGATTCCCGAATCCACTTCTTCCCTCTCCCTCTTGCAGCCTGCATGGACATCCCTCCTTGATCCGGTCGCATCCGCAGGGGAGAAAAAAGGGAAGTCGGCAACACCAACTCCCCCCTTTCTTTCCCGCTCCGCAACCGACTTATTGATTCGATTGGTACCACTCGTTCACTTCTTTCGTAATGTCGTCCCCGCCCAGCTTTCTCCATTGCTCCACGAAGTTGTCGAACTCGTCGATCGGCGCTTTCCCCATGATAATTTTCAGGAACGTTTCGCTTTGCATCTTGCCTAGCGTCGCGCCTTTATCGATCATCGATTGGGTCGGCGCGCCATAAAATTCGTTGAAAATCATTTGGTTGTTTTGATCGATTTGCTCCAGAATCGATTGCGAGCCTCCCGGTCCGAACACGGAAGCGTACCCCCAGCTCTTGACGTCGCCGCCTTCGTACGCGAGCACCTTCTCATAGTTCGATTTGTCCGTGCTGTTCAGCCCGGTCGGATCTTTCTTCTCCAACGCGCCCCGAACCGCCTGGAAGCTTTCTAGGTTTTGCTTCGGCTTCCACACCCGGAACATGGACATCTTGAATACTTCCTTGCCTTCCGACGTCGTGCTGTACTTGTCGTTGTTCGCGTTCGGACCGACCGTGTTTTCAACCCAAAGATTGATCATTTTGATCAATGCTTCCGGATGCTCGAAATTTTTGTTGACTACGTGATAGTTCGCGGCCGGGTTGGACACCAGGGATAGGACCGGCTTGTCGTCGCTTGAAACCGGCGGAATCGGGATCCAGTCGCCGGGGTCTTCGGCGTTTTCTTTGCTCGAGTTCAGCGGCCAGATCGAGTTCCACATCGCCCCGTACGCGATGCCGATTTTCCCGGCCGTCGTCGATTCGGCCACCTTCGTGCCGTCTTTGACGCCGAATTCCGGATCGATCATCTTCCGATTGTACAGGTCGTTCAGGAACGCAAGCGTCGTCTTGACTTCGGGTTGAATCGTGCCGCTGACAAGATGGCCCGAATCGTCCTTGATCCAGCCGTTCGGATACGCATGGAACGCGTAGAAGATCGGTGCGATATCCGCCCACCCGGTGACGTTTCCGATAACGGCGTCTTTATTGAAGGCGAAGCCGTACGTGTCGGCTTCGCCGTTCCCGTCAGGGTCCTGCGTCACGAATGCTTCGGCCGTCTTGACCAGTTCGTCCATCGTCGTCGGCACCGGCAAGTTGAGCTTCTCGAGCCAGTCTTTCCGAATCCAGATAATTTCGACGTTGTCCAACATCGACAGCGTCTCCGGGATCGCCATCAGCTTGCCGCCGATTTTCGCCGTCCCGAGCATGAGGCCGCCGTCGCCTTCGATTACGCTTTTGGTCAGCGGCGTGGCGTATTGCTCGTACACCTCGGTGAGATCCGCGATGACGTCGTTCTCCGTCAGCAGCTTAAGGTTCTTAATGTCGACGTCGAACACGTCCGGCAGATCGTTCGACGCGAGAGCGACGCCGAACTTCTGTTGGTACTGTTCGGACGGAACGACCCATTGATACGTCAGGTTGATGCCGAGCTTCTCCTTGTATTCCTGAATCCATACGTTGTTATCGATCGTTTCGCCCTGATCGTATTTGTAGTTCGTGCCGAGGTCCGCCCTTACGCTCGTCAGCGTAATCTCGGGTTCGAACTTATCTAGAGGACCGCTTGCGAGAGCGGCGGACGGCTCGGAGGCGCCTGCGGGCGGATTCGATTCTCCGCCGGTCGGGGAGCCTGTGCTGCAAGCGGCCGTCGCTGTTGCGAGAGCGGCAATCGTTAACGATATCAATCTTGCGTTGCGCCGTAGCTTCATACCATTCCTCCTAGATTCTTAGTTACGTCTTGAGGCCTCTGGTTTTATTATAAAAAGGGATGTAAGCGTTTTATATATGACGTTTTTTACTTTCAAGCGTTCTGTTTACGTGTTTTACATTTACGTAAAGGAGTCGCGGTATTCCTGCGGCGTCATCTGAGTCGACTTCTTGAAAAACTTAGCGAAATACGCCGGAGAGTCGAATCCGACGGCGGCCGACACGTCTTGGATTTTCATTCCTGTTCTGCCGAGCAGCTCCTTCGCCTTATCGATTCGAGCTTGTTGAATCAGATCCGAAATGTTAATCCCGGTCACTTGTTTGAACAACCGGGATAAATAGGACGGATTGAAATGGGTCAACTCCCCCAGCTTCACCAACGAAATGTCCTCCGATAAATGCTCAGAAATGTACTTCTGCACACGCAGGACCGTGTCCCTCTCCCTGTTCTCGAGATGGCGCGCTTGTACCGCGAAAATGTGTTCCGCGACGGTACGCAACTCATCGACCGCGTCCGCCCAGCTTTCGAATTCAAGCCGTGTCAGCCGTTCCAACCCTCCGGTCCATGATTGCGTCTCAGCCAACCCCCAACGGTTAATATACGAGATCAGCTTTAAGGAAAGCGAAAGATATACCTCTGACGCGGGGGCGTACCGCATATTACGAACCCTCTTCAAGTAATCCGCGACTTCGGAAAACGTGTCAAAAAAATCGTGCCTGTCCCCGCGCTCCAAGGCGCTAGCGAGCTTCCCGATACGGTTCAGCTGGATCAAAAGGGTACTGTCCGGCCGCGGTGGACCCGAGGCGCCGCCGTCGAATTCCTCGGAGCCGGGATCGCCCTCGGTCGCGATAACGCCGCCGCTCGGACCGATTCGGAAGTTAAGCAGCCTCTTTAACCCCTCCGTCTTCGCTGCGACCATGTCCCATTCGCACTTCCCCTTGGCCAGCGCGAACGACATGCCGACATGAAGCGATTCCGCGCATGCTCTCTGCGCGGTGTCCAGCATTTCCCTAACGTAAAGACACGCCTGACCCCAGTCGGCAACGGCCTCTGCCGGCTGGAACAACCAGATGAAGTACGGCTCCTCATGAACGAATGCAGTATGCATCCGCTTGAACGCCACATCCTCGATTAAACTTCTCGCGGTATAGATCAAGCGGTCTTTTTTCGGCCGGTCCGATTGTCTCGAGGAGTTGTCCATTCGCCCGAGCAGCGCATAGACGGGAAGATCCGCCCGAAGCGGGAGTTCGGCCTCGTCCAGCTGCGCCTGCGCCACCGGAAGCAGCGCCTGGTCTCCCGAGAGCAAGTTACTTAAATATTGTTTCTGAAGCAGCGGAATCGCTTTGTTAACCTGCTGTCGAGCCTTGTCCAGCCGCTCCGCATCCCGGAAACTTCTTTCAACATCCGCAATCGCTTTTTCGACCGCGCCGACGATTTCGTCGTCGGTTTCCGTCTTCAATAAATAGCTCACTCCATCGTGCTTGATCGCCGTATACACATATTCGAATTGGTTGTAGCCGGTCAAAAATACGACCTTGCAATCAGGCCATCGGCTCTTGATGTTTTCGAGCAGTTGCATGCCGTCCATGCCCGGCATGTGGATATCGGAAAGCACGATATCGATTTTCGTTCGGTTCAGCCATTGCATGGCTTGTTCGCCCGAATACGCCCGGTAAATATCCAAGTTCAATCGCGGTAAACCGCCGAACAGACGGTACAGCCAATCCACGATTAGCTGCTCGTCGTCCACGATTAGCAGCTTATATATCGTCGCGTGCAATGCGAATCACCGCCTTTAATCCTCCGAGTTCACTTCTGGAAAGCAACAGTCCGCTGCCGGCGCCGAATCGGTACCGCAGCCTTCGGTGGATGTTTTGCATGCCTGTCGTTTCGACGTCGTCCATGCCGGGTTTTTCGTTCAATGATTCGTTCATCCGCTCCAACTTTTCGTCGGTCAACCCCGTCCCGTTATCCTCGACGATCACGTCCAGCGCCTCCTCCGATTCGGAAAATGAAATGTTCAACACCCCGCCGCTCGCCGTATGCGTAAGCCCGTGCTCCAATGCGTTCTCGATGATCGGCTGAATAATGAGCCGGGGTACTTTGATACGCTTGCACGCTTGCGGGGTGTCCTCGAAGTGGAGCGTCAGCCGATTGGCGAAGCGCATGCCGACGATTTCCGTATAAATCCGCGCATGCTCGACCTCCCTGTCCAGCATGACCTCATCCTCGCCGCTCCGGGTGATGAACTTCAGGTAATTGCCGAGCAACTGGGAAAACCGGGCCGCGTTGTCGTTATCTTCGTCAATGACCATACGGTGCAAAATAAAGTAGCTGTTATAAAGGAAGTGAGGGATGATTTGCGTCTGCAGCTGCTTCAGCTGCGCATGCTGCGCAAGAATTTTTTGTTTATACACCTGTTCGATCAGCGTATTGACTTTGTATACCATTGTATTGAATGCGCCGTACAAATAACGAAACTCATCGTGGGTTTGGTGCGTGATCGAAGCTTCCATTTCCCCTCTCTCCATTTTCCGGAACGCTTTCACGAGTACGGACAGAGGCTTGTAAATCAATCGATAGGTAGAAATGGAGTACAGCAAAATGAGTAGTACGGACGTCGCGGTAAACACCCAGAACCAGTAGGAATATTTTTGGAAGTTTTTCAGCACTACGCGTTCGGGGATAAATTTGCATAGGGTAAGACCGAGATAATCGGAGCTCGTATAGACGGCCCAATACGTCTCCCCCGCAATCTCGATATTAAAGTAACCGCTCTTCTCGACTGCGGCGGCTTTCCGGATATAGCTCATCATTTCCTGGTTCGTCTCCGTCCGGCCCGTGCTCGTAAGTTCGAACTGAACGTCGCGGTCGATCATGACGGCTCCGCCGTTTTCATAATCGTTGAACTGCTTCAGAGCGTTCTCCAGAACCTTCTGATCGAGCTCTACGCCGATGATGTACGCCGGCGTTCTCTTCCCCGCGTTCGCCTCCAACGGCGTATTCGACAAATTCGACACGCTTAAGAAGATTCGGCTGTTCCAGTAAATCATCTGCGCGTCTATCGAATAATAAGAGTTCGTATCCAACACCTTAAATTCGTCCTTCGGAATAGAGCTCTCGAAGGTCGCCGAGGTGACGACCCTGTTCATGGAAGGAAAATAAGCGCTAACGCTTTTAATGTACGAGCTGCTGCTGGCAACCGCTTTCAAATATTGTTGAAGCTGCGTGACCGCAACCGTCTTATCGTAGTCGTCCACCGAATCGGGTTGGTAGGCTAACAGCTGTAAATTCAGGTCGTTCGTGCTGTAAAACTGCAGCAGCTTGATCCTCTGAATTTCCTTCTCCAAATTGTCGACGTAAAAATCGACTTGGGAGAGCATCGTGTTGGAAATATCCTGCTCCTGCGTCTCGATCGCCCACTTGTAAACTTCGATACTTAGAACATATAAGGGAGTGATAATGAGAAGGAACGTGACGACCATTCTGCTGAATATGGACGGATTCAGCCGCGCCCTCACGAGCTTCCAGGAAATCGACATTCGGCGAAACCTCCCGACGGGTTACTCATCGCTTCTACCTTGTACAATAGCAATCTTCGTAATAAATTAAAATTTATCCCGATAATTGTTGCCATGGTTAATTACAACGAAAGGCCGACGGTTGCTCGCCGTCGGCCTCGGAAATCTTATGTTTTCTGCAACGCGTTCACTTTCTCGTCGAGCTCTTTGAGGATATCCTCTAGCGACTTTTCCCCCTTCATATATGCCGCGAAAATGTTTCCGAACAAGGCCGTCTCGGCTTGCCCCGCTGCATTCAAGTACAAGTCCGTCACCCGAGGAACGTTATACTCGATGTATTTCATGAATGCATCGACGTTTTTGCCTTGGAGCTCCGGTTGTTCCTTCCAATAACTTTCTTGCTGCAGCGATTTTAATACCGGGACCCCGCCCAGCAAGTTGCTGGAGAACGCCTTGTGTCCTTCTTTGGTCAACGTGTAAGCGACGAAATCGGTCGCTTCCGCCAGATGTTTGCTCGCCGGGTTCACGCCGTAGCCGCTTGTGCCGGATCCGATCGCATGTTGCTTCGGCAGCACGGGGAACGACACGACGTCCCACTCGAATCCGTTGGACTCCGCAGCGCTGATGACTGTACCGACATGGGGTCTTACGCCGAAGAAGAATGCCGCTTTGCCTTCTTCGAACTTCGGATAAGCCTCCGCATATTCGTTGGCCATGACGCCTTCCTTCATGAGATCGAGCACGATGCGGAACGCCTCCACCGTCTCCGGTCTGGAAAATTCCGCGAGTCTCGTTTCTCCATTCGCCAGAGGATATCCGCCTAACCCAAGGGCGAACGCGGTCCAGTTCGGCAGCCAATTGGCGTTGCCCGCGTTGCCGGTTTGGGTCACGTTGCCGCTCGCGTCCTTCTTCGTTACGGCTCGGGAAATGTCCACGAACTCTTCCCAAGTCCATCCGTCTTGCGGCATTTCGAAGCCCTCGTTCTCCAGCAGCGTCTTGTTGACGAACGTCACCATCTGGCTATGGTCGCGCGGCGCGAAGTAATAGTTGTCGTTAAACAATCCGTAGGAAAGCATCCCTTCGGATACGTCGTTCAAATCGACGTTCATTCGCTGGAAGGCGTCGTTCAGCGGGGCCAGCAATTTTTGTTCTTGGAACATGTTTACGAAGCCGTCAGGCAGCCAGTAGATGTCCGGCGCGTTACCGGCCGCCGCCATGGCGGGAATGTTGCCCGAGTGAGTGCCGACCAAATATTCGATCGTCACGTGAGGCTGCAGCTTCTTGAATTCGGCCGCAACCGCTTCGAAGGCTTTCTTATCCTCCTCTCCCAGCGTTCCGATCGTAATCGTGACAGGATCCTTCGATTCGGGCTCCTGCTCGGGAGCAGGCTCCGGATCGGCTGCCGGCTCCGGCGTCTCATTGGTCGTCGCAGGGGCTTCTTCCGGTTCGGCGTCGGCAGGAGTTCCGGAATTGCCGCTGCAGGCCGCCAATAGAGAAATGACCAACATGGCCGCAACAGCGGTAACCAATAATTTCTTAATTCTCTTTTTCATAAGTGTATCCTCCTTATTTTTTGATTCTCAGTTCCATCGAGTCATATTGCCGCCCGCCGGCGCATGAGCATTAATCGCCGGCAAGCCCTGTTCGTTCGATCCCCTCCACCAGATAACGTTGGCCGACCATATATACAAGAAACAGCGGTGCGACAATGAGGATGACGGCAGCCATCAGCATCCCTTCGTTGAGGTTGGCGTCTACGCTGCCCTTCAACAAATAATCGTAGTTGATAATTTCTAATTGCCACGGCATGGTAAACATCTCGGCTTTGTTGGCGAAATACCGGGGGTAAAAGTTATCGTTCCAATGCCACACGAGCGAAAACACGGCAACGACGAATATCGCGGGCTTGGCGAGCGGCAGCATGACGCGGGAAAATACGCGGAACGCCCCCGCACCGTCAATGCGGGCGGCTTCGTCCAGCTCTCTCGGCAGCCCTTTGAAGAACTGTGTAAAGATGAGCGTGAACAACGCCCCGCGAATGCCTTGTGCGAACAGGGCGGGAAGAATCGTCGGCCAATACGTATTGATCAATTCCATATTCGCGTACATCGAGTAGAAAGCGATGATGGTCGTCTGCGGCGGCACGATCAAACAGATGAGCAGCAGCACGAAAATCAAACCCGAGCCTCGGAACCGATATCTTCCAAGGCCGTATCCCGCAATCGCGCATGATAGCAGCTGACCGAACATCGGGATGACCGAATTCATGAACGTATTTTTAAACGTAAACGGGAAATTCATCTTTTGATATGCGTCCACATAATTTTGCCAGTAGACCGTATTCGGAAGCCAAGCCACGCTCTCGTCGAGCAAATCCGGGATGGACATGGTCGATCGGCTTAGCATGTAGATAAAGGGTAAAAGGAAGATAAACCCGAACTCAAGCAACACAATATAAACCAGACATTGCAGTCCTGCCTTTTTCGCTTTCTGCTTATATCGCAACACAATATTTCGCTCGTTAACAAACGCTTTCGCCCGCAAAAACTTAGCCTCAGGTTTTATCACCGCTTATGAACCTCCTTCCAATCACGAATAGAATCAGAACCATGATCAGCACCGACAAGAAATAGATCCAGCCGACGGCGGAGGCGACTCCGAATTCAATCTTCGCCAGGCTCCAATCGTTAATGAGCGCGAGCATCGAATTTCCCGGATCCGTGAAGGAGTCGATCAATGCGTATACAATCGTCAAGATGACGATCGGCGCCATCGATGGCAGCGTAATTTTCCAGAAACACTCCCAGGGGGTCGCTCCGTCGATCTGAGCGGCTTCGTAGAGCGACCGGCTCACGGACTGGAGTCCCGCTAGAAAAATCAAAATTTCTATGCAACTTTTCCACAACAGTTCTCCCATTCTGGAAAACGTCCCTTCCCCGATCAACTCGGCGATCAGAAACGATGCGCCGCCGAACCGGTCGAGAAGCGAGAACTCGCTTGCTCCGCTGTCGTTCAAGATCGTGATCATCAATCCGCTGATGATGATCGGCGTGAAGTACACGGTTCTCCAATATCGCTTCCCGGCGATATTTCCGTTCAACAGCACGGCCGCAATCAACGAAAACACGGAGATGAGCGGCGCATCGATGAGCGAGCGGACGATCTGATCGCTAAAGCTTTGGAAGAAAATCACGTCGGATACTGCCGTCTTATAGTGCTCGAATCGATTCCAGGTCCCGTTCAACAGATTGCTCACATCGGCATCCGTAAAGCTGATTTTAATGCTTGCATACAGCGGATACAGCATGAACAGCAGGAAGCCGACGATCCACACGGAAACGAACATGTACCCTTCAATAACCTTTTTCCGCTCTAAGCTGTATCCCCTACGTCGGTTCATTCGATCTCACCGCCTTCGCGGACCGCGTAGCCGAGCGGCTCTACCGTAACGCCTTCCACGGTCGCAGCCTGCTCGTTGTAGTTGACCCAAACGTGCGTGCCGTCCGCATAAGTCGTCTTAAATATGCCTTCGGCGATTCGTTCATGCCCCGTCATTCGTTCCGTCGCAACAGGCTTCAGCGCCTGCGCCCAAGCGGCATAAGCTTCTGATACTTCCGGCATCCAGGTTTCGTACTGCGCGCTGAATAAAAAATCGTAATTCGTGTAACGCAGGTCGGTCGTTGTACGGTACGTCAATTCGAATGCAGGGATCGCTCCGTACTCGATCGCCTTCAACAGCTCTAGGCGCGCGTCGTCGCTTCGGTTCAGCGCGGAAGAGAAATAGGGTACTCTCCCGTGATACACCATTTGCAAAAACGGGATATGCTCGTCGAGCAAATAATTCGGCGAGGATCTGAGCGGAATATCAAGGACGCGATCGGCATGCTTAACAGCGTAAACGTTGCCGTAATACACGCCGACGGAACCGAGTTTCTCTTTCGCCGAGCCGAGCCATCTTTCATAGTACGCTTGCGTCTCCCAGCGGCGAAGCGGATGCGCGTCGTTGTAGTCGCTCATCAGCGCCTCACCTACGTAGCGCATATTAATCGATCGAACGTCGACCGAATCAAGCTTCTCGAGACTTTGCGGGAGGTAGTCCTGTTCCGCCGAATAGGGACTTACTTTGTACCACTCCGAACTCCGGCGATACGAGCCGGCGGCCGAATCCGGATAATGGACGAACACGCGGCCGTCCGGTCTGCGGACCGCATCCGTTCGAAGCCGGACCCCGTCACGCTCCCTGCGATATACATCCGAATAGTTGTCCTCTAACGACGCCGCAATTCCATTTCGATCCATCCATTCGATCAGCTCCGTCAAGCCGCGCTCGCCGCCGAACGCCTCCTCTATGGGAAAACGTCGGGGAAGACTTCCGTAGTACCCTTGATTTTGCCAACCCTTCAATTCCGCCGAGAAGCTTTCTACCCCGCCCCTCTTTAGCTCCTCCATCATCCTCTGCGCTTCCGAGAACGTGGTCATCGTCTCCATCCGCTTGGAATAGGAGTCTCCCCTGCTCTCGACGCCGAGGAAAATTTGAATCATCGGAGGCGGCGCTTCACCTACGGTTTTTGTCGTTCCGAGCAGTGCATCCCCGGCAAGCGTTGCCAAGTCCGCGTAAGCGGTTCGTTCGCCTGAGGCGAAGTCGAATCGAACGACCCGTTCCGAACGAATCAGACTGCGTTCGATGCGTTCGATCGCAGCGCTTTCCGTAGATTCGCCGTACGAGGTAACGTACTGTTTACGGAAGGCGAATTCGAAGCCGCCTCGGAAGAACGGATTGTTTCGGATGCCCGGCGGACTGACGATCACCTTGGCATCGGCCGCCCCTCTCTGAATCGTCTGAACGACCCCGCCGCCGGACTTCACGATGCCGAATGCCGGAACGGCGACCGATTCGCCCAGGGGAGGACCGTCCATCGGATCGAACGTCGGATCCGCGCCGTAAATCCACTTGAAATATTCCGAACTCGCGGCCTGATTGTGTAACCGATCGAAGTAGACAAGCGCTCCGCTGCCGTCCGGGACGACCATATACCCTTCCTCCCCTTGCAACGCAGCGCCGAACATCGGCAGCACCTTAATCGATACGAGCGCGCTTCCTTCGTCGCTCTCTCGAATGCCCTCATCGGGAATTCGAACGTAGAAACCTCCGTCCTCGAGCACGAATTCGGCGATAAATGCGATATTCAACTCCTTCAGTTCGTAATGGAACTGAATTCCGTTTTCGATTTTGTAAGCTTTCCACGTCGTCTCGTCATTGTTGACGCCGGTTTGCTGCGTTTTACTGAAATCGGCCGTGTATACGATCTCGAACGGCGAACGGATATTCCGCGCAACCAGCGGACGTATGTCTGCGACTCCGGTCGGATCGGGGCTGCTCGCCCAAGTGAGGCCCGAGGCAGCATCTTTAATCGCGAACTGTTGATTGGCTGCATCCGCTAGCAATTCGAATCGCCCGTCCGACGCATACGTTTGAAATCCTTCCGCCATCGGAAGCTCGCCTCCTTCAGGCTGCGCCGCGGGTTGGAACGGATCGGAGGAAAACTCGGTTTGCATTCCGGAATCGGGAATGATCCACCACGCAAGCCACAGCGCGGCGGCGCCGAACAATAGCAGCTTGACGGATCGTGCAAGCCGTCTGCGGTTCAGGAAGTTAATTGCCAACGTAGAACGCCTCCCTTGCAATCGCCCGCCCGAAGTCGATGACGTTCATTCCCAATCCGAAGACCAGCATATAGAGCAGGACGAACACGACGCAGCTGACGGTCGTAAGCCCCAGAATCCCGATCGCTTTGCCCGTTTCGTAGCTGTGCGTTTCCCTGACGCTGACGAAAAACAGGAACGCCGACCAGAGCACAAGGATCGTCTCGAACAATTGAACGAACTGTTGTTCCTGCCATGTTAACAAATGAGTTAATGCGTACAACGGGATCGAGAAAAAGATGAATGGCGTAAAGTTGTATGCGGTAGCGATAAACACATCTCTCCAACGACCCTCTCCTTCCGTAATGGTAGCGATGCCGTAGTTGACGACGCTCCATATGATCCAGAGCAGTATGGGCTGAAGAACGACAAATTCCCATTGTACGAATTGCAGGGGCACAGGCCGGTAGACGAAGCCGGTGAGCCAATATTTCGAAGACGTCGCAACCGCATACAGAGCGATAAGAAGGAACGCGTGGCTCCATTTCCCTTTGTTTTCGTAGCGGAGCTCTTCGTATCCCAAGAACGGATGCAGCATCACGCGGTATGCGTACTTCAAGAACCTCAACAGTCGGATCCCAGGGTTTAGGAACCAGTACCGTTCGATCCGTTCCGGCAGGCGTCCCCCGATCTTGTTGCGGAAGGTAAAGAAAAGATAGAGGAGCGCGAACGCAATCAGTGTGCAGGATGCGATGATGTCGAAATGCTCCTTCACGTACTGTCTGCGAAATTCGTAATAGGCTTCCGAGAATCCGTCTTTGTCGTAAGCTTCGCGGAAGGAAGCCATCGCTTCCGCGTAGTCGTCCTGGCGCATTTCGATTTGTCCCATCGCCTGCAGGGCGAGCTCGTAGAAATTATTGTTATCCCGTACCTGCTGCCAGGGCTCGAACGACTCCTCGTATTTTCCTTCGCCGTACAGCGCGTTGGCCTCATGAACGGTGGCGCTGAACGCTGTCTTGCGAAATTTCAAAACTGCGTTCAACATCTCGTCGAGTACGTACAAATTGCCTTCGGCGTCCGCTTCGACGGCGACCCCCGACAACTTGTTACCGACGCCCTGACCGTTGCTGCCGAAGGCGAACAAGGCGCGTCCGCCGACGTCGTATTGATACATGCGGCCGAACGTCTGGTCGAGGATCGTCATGTTCCCCTTCCGGTCGATCGCGACGTCGACGAAGTTTTGCGTTCGATCCTCCCCATGTAAAGACGGGTCGGTAAAATCGCGTCTCCCTCCCGGGTATATGTCGCCTCCGGCCATATTGAACTTTCGGATCTGTTTTGCGCTTGCCCCCGTAGTACTGGCATATAGATACCCATCCGGCGCCAGCGCGACATTATTGAAGGAGTACGGCAAATTGATATAAGCGCCCGCGCGCTGCTCCTGATCGTACAAAAACCGGATCAGCGCGTCGAACCAAGTCGCCTCCACTCGGTTGCCCCCGAAATACCCCCGAAACTGCCCTTCCCGGTCCAGCATCAGCAGTCCCTTATGGTCGCCGCTGTTTACGACATAAAAATATTTGCGCGAATCGACGATGACTTTCACCGGTTGATATTTGAATGGGTCGCGAAGGAGCGGCGAAGACGGTTTGCCGACTTCGCGCAGGAAGCCGCCTTCGGCGTCGTATTGCACGATTCGTTCGCTCAAGCTGTCCGCAACGTATATGCTGCCGTCTTCCTCATCTACGAACACGCCGCGCGGCGCGGCAAGCGCACCGGGGCCGCCCGCTTCCCCGCCCGCTCCGATGACGAGCAGCACGTTCCCGTCGGCATCCGTTTTGACGACCCTTTTATTCTCCGTATCGGCGATATACAGGTGATCCTGGCGATCGATGAACAAATCCTGCGGTTTATTGAACGCGCCCGCTTCGTCGTTGTCGAGGGAGATGTACCCGTCGGGAACGTATGGCGCCGGAATTTTCAATTGAAAATGATCGGGACTGATATAGTAATTCGGGTATGGCGTATCCGCCTTCCCCTGTCCCGGAACCATAGAGACTATAAACACGATCGCCAGGAGGGACGTAACGGCACATTGTACGAAACGGCTCAAGACGTTACGCCCCCTCTACGATTTAATACCCGAATGCGCCATTGTGGATAACACTTGCCGTTGAAACAACACGAAGATGAACACGGTCGGCACCGTCATCAGGAACGTCGCGGCGGCGTTCGCGCCGCCGCGCGCCACCCCTTGCCCGTTCACGGTCGATAAATAATAAGGCAGCGTCTTCATTTGTTCGGACTGCGTAAATAATGCGGAGGACCCGGCATCGTTCCATACCGCGGTAAAGGAGAGGATGACGACCGTCGCCCACGCCGGGCGAATTAACGGCAGCGCGATTTGGAGCAATTGCCTCCATTCCCCCGCACCGTCCACCTTGGCCGCTTCGAAGATTTCGTCCGGCACCTGCTCCAAAAATTGCTTCATGAGAAACAGGCCGATCGGAAAGGCCAACTGCGGCAAAATAAGCGCGTGATACGTATCCATGAGACCTAAGTTGACGATGACGAGGTATCGCGGGATTTCCACCACTTCCGGCGCGAACATCAGCGATATGACGATCAGGCTGAAAAACAGGTTCCGCCCAGGGAACTTATGCTTTGCGAGCGGGAAGCAAGCAAGAGACCCGAGCAATACGGTGAATGCGACCGTAACGCCGCTGACGATCACGCTGTTAAACACATAGCGCACGAGCGGAATGCGATCGCCGCTCATCGCAAACAACAAATCTCTAAAATTATCAAGCGTCGGGGACTGAACAAAAAAGCGAGGAGGGTACAGAAACAACTCCTCTTGGGGCTTGAATGCGGTGCTGACCAGGAAGATCAACGGCAGCATCATGAACAAGCCCAGCAGCGTCAGATACAGGATAATGAACAGTTGACCGGCGTCTATACGTTTCAATGGTTTATTCTCCTCTCGAAGAAAACACCGCAAAGCATAATCTTCCGAGACCGAAAATGAAGAAGAAGAGCACGACCGATACGGCTGCGGCATAACCCATTTCATACCGGATCATCGCGTAGTCTTGAAGGTGCAGCACGATGGTGTGTCCCGCGTACAACGGACTGGGAAAACCGGCGATCGCCTTACTGATTTCGCCGACCCGGAACGATCCGACGACGGCGAGCACGGCGCCGAACAGCATCTGGGGTTTCATTGCAGGAATCGTAATATACCAAAGCTCTTGGAAACGAGAGCGGATTCCGTCTACTTTTCCGGCGTCGTACAGCTCTGAGTTCACCGTTTCGAAGCCTGCGAGAAAAGCGAGAAACCCGGTGCCCAAACTCATCCACAGCGAGATGACGATAATGACGGGCATGATGTATTCGATGTTTTGAAGCCATTGGATCGGTTCGCTGACGAAGCCGGCTTGCATGAGAATACTGTTTAAATACCCGTAGCTGTCGTTCGCGAATACGACGAGCCATACGACGGCCATCGCGACGCCGCTCGTGAGCGAAGGAACATAAAAGATCGTCGTATAATACGGGCGGATTCTTTTCGGAATTTGATGGATCAACCAGGCGAACAGGAAAGCCAAGATGTATCCGATCGGTCCGGTCACCAGCGCGAAGTAGAGCGTGTTCATCAGCGCTTTGATAAAAATCTCGTCGTCTACGAACAGCGTTCTGAAATTGGACCATCCCGTCCAAACCGGGGGTTGAAGGATGTTATAATACGTGAAGCTCAATACGCCCGATGCGGCCGTAGGCACGATGATGAATAGTGCGAACAGGAGAAAGAAGGGAGCCAGCATGAGATAAGACGATCTCCACTTCCAGATGTCGCGAAGCAAATCCTTCACCGGCTCGACGTTCAAGACTGCTCCCCCCTCTCGCCTCGTGTACGTTCACCTGTCGGTCTTGTCGTCGATCATCGTCTCGTATTCTTCCCGCTTGCGCTCCAGCTCTTTATCGATTTCCTTGGCCGCATCCTCTAGCGCAATGCGTTCGTTCTCGCCGAGCAGCACCGCTTCGTTCCACGCATTCGTCAGATGACGCTGCGTATAGTACCCGCCTAGAATGACCGGCTGCTCGCGAAGCCAACTCCATTGCTCCCGAATGGCAGCGAGCTGATCCTCGCTCCAAGCCATGCCTTCCATCGCGGATACATTGGCGCTGTTCCAGCGGGAGCCGACGCCGACTAGACTCTCCACTTCCATGCCGAACCGAACTTGAATGTCCTCCGACATCCACCACTTCATGAACTCCCACGCCTCTTCTTTGTACGGAGTGGAGCTCATCATGACGGCCGTCTGAGCGGTCGTGCCGAGTAGAGTGCTCTGCGCTCCTGCTCCGGACGCGCTGCGGTCGATCGTGCCGTCTTCGCGTTCGGTACCGGGCAGCGGGATCATCTTCCACCTGCCATTAAGCTCGGGTGCTCCCGTAGAGAGCTTTACGAAGAAATCGTAGTTGCCGATGCCGATCGGCATCTCGCCCGTCCGGAAGCGTTGATAAAAATCGGCCTGAAGCGGGATTTTATAGTTAATAAACAGATTGACCCATTCTTTGAAAGCGCCCAGCGCTTCAGGGGTATCGAGTGCGGACTCGGTTCGCTCCTCGTTATAGAAATCTCCGCCGTGCTGGAATAAGAACGGCGTATACCCGCCGGAGCCGGCCGGGTAATAAAATTGCATGCCTTCTTCCTGCAGCAGCGGAAGCAGCGCGTACACATCCTTCCATGTCTGAGGCGGCTCCGCGCCGATGCGGTTCAGGATGTCTTCCCGGTAGAACAGCAAGGTAAAATCCAACGTCTCCGGGATCGCGTACAGCCCTCCCTCGAACTCTAGCGGCACCAACGCTTCCTCCACGAATCGGGAGCGAACGTCTTCGATGTCCGCGAACGCGTTCAAATCCGCCAGCGCGCCTCGCACCGAAAATTCTACCGGGATGCTCGGGGAGACGCCCAACGCGACGTCCGGGGCTTTCCCGCCGGTATACGCGAGCAGGAGCAAATGCTCCGACCCCATCGGGATCGTATTGATATCTACCTTGATGCCTGTCTTCGGCGTAAACTCCTCCGTAACCAACGTCTTGATCATATCCGTCCACTCGCGCCCGCGCGACACCCATACTCTCAGCACTTTTTCGTCTTCTTTCACGGTAGCGCGGTCGGTACTTTTCGGTCTCCTGAACGATTCCACGAATTTCTCGTACGTGGCGGCCATATGCTCCGTCATCCTGGATCCTTCCAACGGATATGTCGTTCCGGGCTTCGCGACGGTCATATAATCGAAATAAAGCGGCTGCTCCTTCATGCTTTGCAGCATCGTGCCTAGCGCTCCCTGTACGGTGGCGAGTTCGTTCAACTTATACGGAATTCCCTGCGGATCCCGCGCCATGCTCTTGAACAAGGATGCCGCCGTTTGCAGCGTCTGGCCGTAAGAAGGAACTTTACCGCCGTTCACCGCCTTGACATGATCGTAACTGTCCTGAAACACCTGTGCGCCGGTCTCCAACCGCTCAGCCAGATTCGGAATGTACAGTTCCAAATTCCAATCCTGATTGCGGTCGGTCGACAGCTTGCCGTTCTGGTCCCGCGAGGAAGCCGTAATTTTCACGACGTCCGTACTCAAGTTGGTAAGATCATCCAACATGATTTCGATCTGATAGATAAGGTCGCGTACGGGCCCCATTGCGCCGGTCATCGAGATTTCATGTTTTCCTTTCTCAAGATAAAATAAATACGGTTCGTCGTCCGCATTTTTCAGCGGCTCCAGGTGCCACCCTCGAATAAAGGGGAAGGCATATTCCTGCATCTCCCGGAAAGGAATTTCGCCGTCGATTTGGATCGCTCGATGCGAAACTTGATGGAAGGTCGGGGTCGTGTACCGGAAAGCGATTTCGTATAACCCGTCCTCGGGAGCTTCGAATGCCCAAGTCGCCGTTTGACCGCCTCGGGTCCATTTGCCGCTGAACATGTTAAACCTCGTTCGGGAAACCGCTTTCGGCTCGGTGTTCGGATCGTCGTTCCAAGAAGGCCGCACCGACAGTTCGGATACCTCGAGCGGCGTCTCCGATTGGAACTTCAGAAGATCCGACTGCGCGGGCTTATAGCCCTGAGCTTCGTATTCGGAAGCTTCCTCTTCATAGGAAGGCAGGATTAGCGGCTTCCTTACGATGACGGAGCCGACGGCCATCGGTTCCCGAAGATCGACGAGACGAAACGTATGCTTCCCTCTTTCCAAGTAAAACCGGTACGGCTCATGGTAAAATTTCTCGGGTTCTTCGACCGGTTTGATACGCCATCGGAAGATTTCCTGCTGCGCGGATCGAACCTGATTGCCTTCCTCATCGAACCGCTGCTCGTCGTCTTCCCGCCAATACCGATGGAACGCGATGCGGGACGCTTCTTCGAACGGCGCTTCGCCGTCGATTAGAAACCGCCGTTCGACGCTCGACTTCTTCCCTTCCATCGGGAAATATTCGATGTCGATGTTGTACATGGCGGATTCGGGAACGTCGAACGTCCACTCGACCCAGCCGCCGTCCCCGTCGGTGACGACGGCTGGCTTTCCTTCCACTTCGCGAACTTCGATATTGCCTGAGGAATCCGTATAAGCCGCCGCGTCGACGCGGATGTCCTCCCCCGCGTAATCGACATATCCATGCTCCGCATATGTAGCTAATACGGTGCCGTACTTCACTTCCGGATCGAGAACGTAATCCAGCTTCAGCGCCGGTTCGCTCAGCGCATCCGTACGCTCCGGACCTGCGAATTGATCCCCGCGGGGGGAGGGCTGATTTAATATAAGGAAGGCTGCTCCAATGACGGCTAAGACGGCCGCTGTAGTGACCACGAATTTTCCCCGTATGAAACCGCCGCCGGCGTTCGCCGGAAGACGGACCTCCGCTTTCGCCATTGTCCCGCCCCCCTTCCTATACCGTTACCTAAACCGGCCCTGCCCTGTCGAGAAACCGATGTCAGCTCTTCATCTCGATCCAATCCGTTCCCAATACGTTCCCGGTACCGTCCGTCAATCGGTACCATCCGATGAGGTACCTGTCGTTCAACAAAACAGGCTCGGTATTGTAAACCGTGTCGCCTTTCCGCCATGTACCGCTGATCGGAACGGAATTTTTGACGTACTGGCCGTTGAACGAAAGTTGATCGATATTCGGATCGTATTCGATGGAGCCTTTCGCATGGTTTCCATTAATGAATACGGGCTGCTTATTGCTGACGACCCGGATCGACGTTCCGACATCGGACGCGAGTCGATTGCCGGAGATGTGAGCATTCTCGACAAAATCCACGAGAATATCGTAAACTTTCATGCCGGAGATAAAGTTGCCTTCGATCGTCGTATTGTTTTGATTCCAGCCGATGCCGATCCCGATCGCTTGCGTATTCGTGCCGCCGTAATGACCGATCGTGTTATGCTCGATTCGGCAGGAAGCGATGGAGCCCGGTACGCCGAAATTGCCCGCGTAAATTCCATATAAAGCCGCTCCCTCCGTCAGCGCGATCCAGTTATTGCTGATCGTGAGGCCGCCTTCCGTCGTCAAATAATTGATCCCGTATTTTCTGCAATAGTCGAAATCGCACTCGGTAATAACGCCATAGAGGCATCGAACCCAGTTTACGCCCATATCGAAGCCGAATGTGAGCGTTTTCGTAATGACGAGGTCTTCCGGCCTGTGCTCCGTATTACCGCCGGGTTCGTAATCGAACGTAGCATCCACGTAGATGGCCATAGAATCGCCGCTTCCCGTAATCGTACCGCCGCCCCGAATAATCTGGCAGCTGTCGATGACGTTTTTCACGCTTTGTCCGATCACCTTGATGCCGTTCCAGACATCGTTCATGTAACATCCGTAGACTCTGGAATGCCATACGCCGCGCAAG
The DNA here is from genome assembly GCF_031177825.1 of Paenibacillus sp. Classification (GTDB taxonomy): domain Bacteria; phylum Bacillota; class Bacilli; order Paenibacillales; family YIM-B00363; genus Paenibacillus_AE. The sequence continues at coordinate 34,952 of NZ_JAPSKE010000004.1, forward strand.
CTCATGCCGGTGCCGTAGTAAGCTATGTAAATGTTGGAAAAGGTAATGCCCGTCGTTCGTTGCAGTTGAGCCGTACCCGGCACGTTAATGGCCGTATAATTCGCCGCTTCGCTGCCGAATATGGCGAACTTCTCTACCACGACCGGCGACAGTCCGTTGGAGACCGTGAACGTCAAGCAATCGCAGGCGGAACCTAACAATTGGGAGGCATAGCCCGTGCCCTGGATCGACGTCAGTTCTGGAATGATAACGGTCGATGTGACCCTAAATACGCCTGCGGGAATATACACGGTTCCGGTTCGCGCCGCATTCACGCACTGCTGAATCGCCGCCGTGTCGTCGGTTACCCCGTCCCCTTTCGCGCCGAACCACTTAATATTGAGCCCGCCTTCGTAAACCCTCATGAATCTGGCCCCAGACGCCGTAACGAGGATCGTGCCCGTATTATCTAGTGACGTCACATCCGTCTCATCGTACGCGAACACGCCTTCCTGTCCCTTGTCCGTAATATAGTAGACGGTGTTCGGCGAGGGCGTCGTGTTCAAAGCGCGCAAGCCGGCAATGGTGGTCTGCGGTAGCAGCATCTCGGCTTGTTCCCGTCTCTTCCCCGAGTGCTCGGCGGCGCTTCCTTGGCCGTCCTCCGCCGCATGAGCGACTCCGGCCAACCCGCCGGCGGCGGCGGCGATGCCGAACATCCCGATCGACGTCAACAATTTCCTTCTCGTAAGGAACAAATCTTTCTCCGCGTTCTGGTTTTCGGTCATGGGCTCAACATCCTTTCCTATGTTTAAATTCATTGCTTCAACATGGCGGCGAACGCGCAGCTGTAAATCCAGTGACCGTAGTCGTTCGGATGGTTAATATTGTTCAGGAGCAAGCTCTCGGGCGTTTTCCCTGAGGATAGCTCTTCTTTCCATAAAGCATGTGCGTCTGCGACGCCGATTCCATAGTCGACGCCTAGTTTCTTCATCGTATCCGCATACAAATGGGTTGCGCCGCTCGTATGTTTCCAGTGCGGATTCGGCTCGCAAGGCGTGACCAGTAGGATGTCGCTTCCGCATTCCTTGCGGATCGTCTCGATCATGTACCGAAGATTGCTTCTGAAAAGCTCAAGCGGAATGGTGTTTCCATGGGGATGTTGATTTTGATCGTTCATTCCGTAACCGATGGACACCAAGTCCGGCTGCAGCGGAACCACATCGTCAAGGATCCGACTTGCGCCGCCGTCGCTGGCTTCTCCGCCGACGGACTTGTTCACGATCTTGATTCGCCCTTTCGGAAACAAGAGCCGCAAGCTTTCCGCGAATCGACCGTAATACGCCAGCCGTTCTTCGCTCGCTTCCCCGCCGGCGCTGATGCTGTCCCCATAGACGACATACAACGCTTCTTCCCCGAAAGTAAGCTTGCGGGCGATTCGGTTCAAATACGCGGACCGTTCGACGTCCGACGCGGTAAACCGATCGTCCGTTCGCGGTTCGTCGGTCCAATAATCCGCATATACGGTGTAATTGCGGTTGCTATAATCCGGATATTGCGTATGGTCGAACGGAGACACGCCGTACATCGGGTGCTGCGAACCGTCCGGAATCCGGCTTCCCTCCGTTCGGCGAATCGTTCCTTGATCGTAGTCGACGATGAAGTCTTTCCCTTCCTCAAACCGAACGTGCTCAGCGTCCGAAGAGAGCGGACTTTTCCTCACCTCCAGCGCCTGGCCGGCGATCGGCCGATATCGAAGCGGCAGGGGTTCTTCCTTAACGAACACGAACGACTCGGTCTTCTGCTTGCTCATCATGAATTCGTTATGTCCCTCCCCTCTTGCCGTTATGGCTTGCTCCGCCATTCGAGGACCACCCCGAGGAACGGCTCCGACTTTTCCATAATTAGCATCCAGGCATTCTCCGCCTCGGCGGCTGAAAACTTATGAGTAATCAGGGGAAGGGTTTGAAGCCATCCCTCATGAATGCCGGCAATCGTCTCGTCCATACGTTGTTTCGTCCACCCGGACGGGCAGTGAAGCGTCATCTCCTGTGCGCGCAGTCGTTGAATATCGATCGTTCCTTCGGTCCCTAGGAATCCGGCTGATACGAGATGGCTGTTCCATGTCATGGCCGGTTGGATTTCGAGGAACGCGTCCATGTCCCCGACCGTGTCGACGACGACCGCGATATCCCTCCGACCGCCGAGCCAGCGAGACAACGGCTCTTTCCGCGTATTGAAGGAACGGATCGGCGAGGGAAGCAATGACAGCCGAGCATCGTGCCGGCCTAGCACCGTAACTTCCGCCCCTCGGTACGAGAGCGATTGGGCGGCCCATTGCCCCACCATGCCGTCGCCGATGACGATGGCCTGGTCGCCGGGGGTGACGTCCGGGCGGAACCCGCAGTTGTACCCGACCTGCGTTAGCACCGCCCCGCTGTACGCCAGCGGTTCGACCCCTTCGGGAAGCTTCCAAACCTGGCTTCTGTGCGTAACGGAAGGGTTGATATGCCCGCCCGAATCGAATTTCATTCCGTTGACCTTACTGATGGAGGCGAAAACCCAGTCTCCGGGCTCGATGTCTGGAACGGATTCGCCGACGCCTCGCACGATCCCGACCTTCTGATATCCGGCCACCTGAGGGAACGGCAATGCATCCCCCGGCCTCGGCGCTTGTTCCCCGGTAACTCGCTCTCCATACAGGAAGGAGGATTCCGTCCCGTTGCTGATCCATGAATAGACTAAATCGACGACTACATCCTCCGGCCCCGGATCCGGAACCTCGACTTCCATAAAGCGGACCTGCCTAACGCCGGTAAATACGACCGCATCAGCTCGCATGTTCATCCTCCGTAAGGGAATCGACGAAATCCGTCTTGGGGTAAGCGTACACTTTAATCGCTTCTTGCCTCTTCAGAAGCTCAATCGCCTCGTCGTAGCGGTAGAAAGGTACATGGTGCGTCTGAAGGCATTCGGTATTTAACCCCTTGTTTAACACGAGATCGATGAGTAACGCTTTGTCTTCTTCGCCGAACCGGCGATATTTATAAGATTCTAAAATCGTACCCTTCAACCAAAGATGCTGGCCGTAGCGGACTTCGCCCTTCAATACGCCGAAAATCATGAGATGGGAATCGACCTGCTCGAGCAGCCGCTGCACGGAAGCCGAAGCGCCGACGCAATCGTATCCTAAATCGAAACGCTCCTCCCCGAGCTCATCCGGGTGCTTCGCAGTGCCGATCCCTAAGCGGTTGACGAGCTCGATTCGATCGCGATTAATTTCTACGGCCGTAACGTTCGACGCGCCGAGCAGCTTAGCCGCCTGCACCGCCAACATCCCCGCCGGGCCGAGACCGGACACGAGCATCGATTTTCCGGTAATATCGCCGAACTGCAGTAAGCCGATTAACACGCATTTCAGCAACTCGAACGATACCGCTTGCTTCCACTCGATCCCGTCCGGCAGTTTAATGAGTTCTTGTTCACGGTAATTCAAATATTGCGCATACGCCCCGTTACCGCCGATATGCTCGAGCGCGGCGACCCGATCCCCTACTTTCAAGGAGCGCACATTGGTTCCCGCCGCGACGACCGTTCCCGCAGCCTCATGTCCCGGAAAGCCGGGAAGCAAAGGATAGTCGGGCCGCCGATCCGCGTGGAACATGTCCTTGCCGCCCATCATGTGAATGTCCCAACGCGGACAGGTGGAGACGATTTCGATTTGTACCGTTACTTGATCGTCTTCCGGTTCAGGAAGATGGATGTCGATAATTTCGTAACGATTCTGCTCGGTAATGTGTAAAGCTTTCAATGGATATCAACTTCCTTTATTTTATTTTTGAATGAGTTGAAGTATATTGATCTTGTGACGTATATTGACCTTGGTGACTTAAGTGTACATCGAGAAGAAAGCGCTGTCTTTGCACTCTGTTACCCTTACGAAAAAACTCAATCGGGAAGATTCGCGAAGTTCAAGCAATTGATTTGCACATCATAGACTTTTCGGTTGCTGAGGAGGTAAGTAAAGTGAGGATTCGACTATGCAGGGAGGGCTCGATCTCGCGATCGGCGGAGGCGCCCGGCGGAGGAATGCATCCGGCACTCTATGAGATTCTTTATATCACCTCAGGGAAAGTTCGGTTTCGTTGGATGAGCAACGTATGCGAAGCGGAAGCTCCGGCCGTGTTCATTATGTCCGTCTCCACGCCGCATCTGCTCGAAAGCTTGCGCGCGGAAGCGAAATTCCGTTTCATTGAGCTCGCCGAGTGGGATCATTTCACGTTCACGGATAAGCAAATCGACCGATGGAACTTTATGCAAACCCGTAAAGACATTTACACGGGAACATTGGCTGCCGCGATCATTCAATCCCTGGACTTCGTCCACCACCTCCAGTCCACCGGCGTCGCCGATCAATGCCAAACCCTTGAAGAAGTTTGTTTGCTGGAAATTCAGAAAACGTACAAACTTATCGAGCATGTGCTGAACAACTCTGGGAAAGGAATGGCGCCAGACGGGGTGCAGAACAAACCGAAACCGAGCGAAATGGCGGACTTGTTGATCGAGTACATGGATGCGCACTATAGGGAGGATATCACGCTTCATCGACTCGCCGACGTCGTTCACCTAAACCCGTCTTATCTCGTTCGGATGTTCAAAAAGCAAACGAACACGACCCCCTTCGACTACCTGCGCGATCTGCGACTGAAGGCGGCCATCCGCTATTTATCCGTGACCGATCTGCCGATCAGTTCTATCGTGGAAGAAGCCGGCTTTAAGAGCGTCCATTACTTCTCGAGAACGTTCAAGCAGGAGTATGGTCAGAGTCCCGCCGAGTGGCGCAAGCGGTTTCGAAAAACCGGAGCAATCGATTGAGACGAGGCTTCACCCTTAGAAATTCGCGTTTACGAGTTTATGTTTCTCGCAAGATTTCGGACAACAAGAACTTGACTCTTTTGTTGAAATTGGAACGTACATTCGCAATTCATAATTTCCTTAGAACCTGCTGCCTTCATAATGGCCGCCGGTTCTGTTTTTATGTCTTGTGTTCGGCCGATCATCGAACGAACATCCCCGATAGTTCAGTAATCGCGCAGCAATACGAAAAAGCGGTGGATTGGATCCACCGCCTCAGCGCGAGTCCTCCAAAACCCGCAAAGGAAAGCGCCGAACAGCCGTTGCCGTTGCACACTCCATCATGATGATCGCTTACTATTTGCCGACCCGACAGGAAGATTACAAAGACTTAGGCTCGGATTACTTTGAGAAGCGACACCAAGACGCCATCGTAAGACAGACCGTAGTTTCGTATTGTCTTTTCTAGGCCATCAACCGATTATAGATTTCCTCGATACGTCTCTCTCTAAGCAAGACGTGCGATAGAGGTCGTACCAGTTCTCCCAGAACGTCCCCGTCTGATCTTCCGCATTGAATGCAACGACTCGTTGGCCGGCTGCCCTAGTGCTTTATGAAGCTATCGTCTCCGTTACCGTAACCATCCCATAGTTTCATTTTCAATCTCGCTTAAAAAAGAAAGAACAGCAGTTTTCATCTGGTCCAAACCCGGTTGTTCTATCGGAAAATGGCCAGCTCCTTCTAGGATTACGCAGTCTTTCTTGCTTTTTAATCTGTTATAAAAAGGTTCACTTAATGCAAAAGGCGTCATTGGATCTACTTCAGGATGGACAAGTAATACTGGGCAAATGTCGAAACGTTCAGGTTGAATCAATGGTTTCATATTCATAAAAGTTCTAAGCAATCGAAACGGGACCTTTGTGCCTGCCGCAAGCGGATCCCTTATGATCAGTTCGGTCAATTCAATGTTGTTCGTAATTAACTCCATCCTAGATACCTTCGACACAGAAATTCGAAATGGATCCAATATAAAGGGGAAAACGTCCATTGAGAATTTACCTAGTCGACTAACGAACTTATTTGGGGCAACTCGATCCCGAACTTTTGAATTACTTGTATCTACAAATGTCGTGACTACCAATCCTTTAACATGTGTGCTCATGGACGCAGCATGGTAAGCGAGCATGCCACCGATACTTGCTCCTAATAAAACAATCGGTTTACCGTCGCGCTTCATTTCCTGCTCGATCAAATTTGTAAGTAATTCAATCCAATGCTGGTAATCTAATGATTTCAATGAATCCGTATAAGTTAGACCATAAGGAGGAAGGTCAGGGGATAAAACATCATACCCATTTATTTGCAACATTCGTGCATAGGGAGCCAGTAGTCTACCGTTTCCACCCGCACCGTGAATTAAAATAACTTTCATTTTTGAATCTGGAACAGTCATCCGATCGAGATGAACACGATATTCGTTCCAATCCCACCATTCTTCAGTCGGCAAACAATTCACATTTAATCGCAGTTCTTCAGGAAAAAATTTTTGATACTTCTTCCAATGCAGCTCGGATTCATTATAGGTTAAAAGTTTCGTGATAGAAATCATATTCACTTTCCCCCGTGAACTGAACGAACGACTTCACCTCTGAGTTTAACACCTTTAACAGAATATAGTTCAGATTATTCGCGTTAAATGTTTAAAAAGGTAAGTGAGGTACCGACAAATAGATGTTTTCCTTGTTCGCCTTCAGCATCTCCACCAACCGCTGAACACCATTATTGGACGGATCCTGTTTTGGGGTCTACTAGCGGGGGTGTGATGCAGCTGGCCTTAGAATTGCCGTATCTTATCTCGCGGGTTCCCCACGACCTCGGCGATCCGCCCGGTAATTTGCCGGTTTCGTTAACCCATTTCATCAATCTTCCACCTTTCCTCCAAATCTATAGAGTACCGGAAGTCGTCGTTGTTGCGCGTGCATGCCGTAAAAGAAAGAGGCCGTCCCGAAGTAGATGTAACTACTTCGGGACAGCCTCAAGCAGCAACCATGGGTCGTTCGCGGTTCGTCGTTCTGCGCTTCCCGCTTACCGCTCGTACCAGTATCCGTTGACACCCTTCGCGACGCGCATCAATGCCTCGACATAATAATAGTCGCCCCAGATCATATAATCGTCGGGGCCTTTGCCGGCCAACGTTATAGGCGCCGTGCCGCAGCAGCCCCTCGGCATCGGGGTCGTCCAGCGTCGAATACGATTCGATCAGCGCGCGAAGCATCCGCTCGCTCGCTTGGCGAAGCGCGTCCCGCTCCGGGGCGCCTTCCTCGAGCAGAAGCCCGATTTCGAGAAGCCCGCAGAGCGCGATCGCCGAGGCGGAGCTGTCGCGGTTGTCCGGTCCGTCCTTCGGGACGTCGAAGTCCCAATGCGCGCCCCCGTCCTCCGGCAGCCGCGAGAGGAAATACGTCGCCGCCCGCACGGCCGCATCCAGGTACCGCCGCTCGCCCGTGTACCGATAGACGAGCGCGAAGCCGTAGACCGCCCAGGCTTGCCCGCGCGCCCACGTCGACCCGTCGCGATAGCCCTGATGCGTCTCGCCGCGGACCGGCTCGCCCGTAGCCGGCTCGAAGCGGAACGTATGATACGAGGAGCCGTCGCCGCGCATCAGATACTTCAGCGAGCGGGCCGCCTGCACTTCGGCCGCCTCCCGGTACGCCGGCTTCCCCGTCGTCTCCGAGGCCCAGAAGAGCAACGGCAAATTCATCAGGCAATCGATAATGATGCGACCGCCGTGCTCCGCATGCCCCTCCTCGCCCCAAGCCTGCAGATACCGTCCTGCCGGACGCCAACGCTCCATCAGCGCGTCCGCAGCCTGCACGGTGCGGTCGCGCGCCGCTTCCGCGCCGTCGACGATCCATTCCGCCTTCGTCGACAGCGAATACAGAAACCCGATATCGTGGTGCCCCATCGCCTGTCGCGCCTCCATGCGGTTGACGAGCCGCGCGGTCAAGCGTCGGGCCGCGTCGCCGAGCGCCGCGTCCCCTTCGAACTCGTGACCGAGCCACGCCAAGCCGGCATAGAAGCCCTCGATCCATTCATTGTTGGCGTCGCGCCAGTCGTAGCGCTTCTCCTCCGTAATATACGGGAACCGGTCTCCGTGTCGGAGTATATTCCGCTTCGTCTTCGCGACGGCGTCCCGAAGCGCCTTTTCTACCCGCTCAACCATTGTGTCGCGCGCCTCCTTTTCCATATTGCAGATAAAACTTACAGCCGGAACTGACGGGCGCCCTCCTCGACCCGCTTCTTATACATTCCTACGTTCGGGTCGTACCGCACGCCGTCCGCCGTCGCTTCGCCGTCGTAGCGGACATAACACCATGCGGCTGCGTTCGCGAACGTCCGCACTTCAAGTCCGTCCCGGTAGTCCAGCGTCGCGTCGCACTTCAGCAGCGTGCTGAACAGACATACCCCGTCCACCTTGACGTAGCTGCCGTTGTGCAGGCTCACCCGCTGCAAGCGGCCCTCCCCGTCGACGGCGACGCTCGCGAGGAACGCGTCCGTCTCGATTCGCTCGAAGGCGACATGCGAATTCTCGTGCATGACGCGGCCGTCCGCCAGCGTATTGCAATAGAAGGAGGTTACGCTCCCCTCCGGCTCCCGGACGCGGAAGGCATGCACCCGCTCGTCGCCGAATTTCTCGACGTCGAAGCGTGCGCCGTCCTCGCCCGGAAGCACGAATACATTCATAAACTTGATCCGCCGATCCGCGGCGCTCGCGCGAACGGACAAATACTCCGCTTCGGGGAATTCGTCCTCCTTGCCGCTGCTCCGATGGAAGGAGCTGAGGTAGCCCTGCTCCGTCGCGTATGTCTTCCGATCGGGATACAGCGATCGGAGCTCGAGCGTCTCTCCGCCGCTCGCGATGCGGAACGTATCGCCGTCGCGCGACGTCGTTCCGTCGTAATGCAGCAGCCACTCGAACGCACCGTCCCGATTCGCGTGCAGATCGTCTACCATAACGAGAAATCGGTCCGTTAAGATGACATGCCGATAGAAGCGATGGTAGAGATGCATGTAAGGCCCGGTGCAATCCGCCAGTACGTACCGATATCCCGGCGCCTCCAGCGCGACGGGGATATTCCCTTCGAACTTTGTGCCGTACTCGATCATCTCCGGCGGCTGTCCCTCGCCGTCCAGCAGGACGACGTTATGCGCTCGGGACTGCCGGTAGTAGCTGTTGTATAGCGGCTTCGAATAGACGCAATACCCGGAGTCCGCGACGAACTCCTTGCCGCCGCTGATCAGCAGGAACGTGCCGACGTCGAGATGGTTATGATTCCAGCTCTCCCCCGTCTTGATCGCGAACACCGTCTCGCGGCCCTCCCGTTCAGACCGCAGCACGGCGTATCCGGAATGTTCCAGCACCGTCGTCCGGTCCCCTGCAGGGAACGGCTGCGGCGCCAGCGCCGGCGGGTAATACAGCAGCTCGAGCGGACCGTCCGGAGCCGGCTTGAAGGCGTGGTAGAACGTGATCATCTCGCCGCGCCGCAGCAGCTCGCCCAGCCGCAGCCAGACGAATGTGTTTCCTTCCCGATCGCCGACGTCCCCGAAGCCCAGCGTCTTCATGCCGTTCTCCGAACGGTATACGGTAGCGATATACGCGTCGGGCACGCCCTCGAGCGCCGGCACACTTCGCAGCAGTCCGTCGTCTCCGGTCCGCCGACGATAGAACGACTCGAAGACGACGACATTGCTTAGCGCATAATCGAGATAACTCATCGTCTCGATATAATCGCCGCCGGCGCCGAAGTTGCCCTTCTTGTTTTGAAGCACGTTGCCCGGGTAGGCGAACCATTCCTTCAGCCCCTCGACGACGGCGTGCAAGTAGGCGTCGTTCTCAGGCCGCTCCTCTTCGAGCGCCATCAGGACGACGCCCGCTCCCGCCGCGCACACGCTCCACCAGTTATGTCCCATCGTATCCAGCGCGTGGATGCGTTTGGTCGGATGCAGCCAATCGTCGTATAGCGGCGCGAACGCCTTCTCCCGCAAACACCCGGAGATCGACTCCCGCTCCTCCCCGGACAAGACGGAACGGATCGCGTCGAAGGCGAGCGAGGCGTTCACGCCGATATCCGCCGTCCATAAATCCGAATTCCGGCCGCCGCCGACTTGGTAGAGCCAAGCGTCCTCCCCGCAGATCGAGAGAAGCAATCGCCGCGCGCCGTCCGCTGCCCGAGGCTCCGACGTCATTCTGAAATAAAAAGCAAGGCGATGCGCCTCTCTCGAGAGCTCCCTCACGAAATTCCCCAGCGTAAATCGCTTATTCCCGCCGAGCTCCCTCGCTCGTTCGCGCAGCGTCTCCAATGTGCGCTCGTACGTCGCGATCGCATCCTCGTCGATCGCCCGCACCTGCGCGACGAAGCGTTCCCACCCTTCCCGAACCGCCGGAAGCGATTCGAGCTTGCCATGGATCTCGGCCAACGCCGATGTATCGTAGAACATCGTCCTCATCCCCCTTACTCTCCGCCGTAGCCATCGTTCACAGCCCCAATCTAACGGAGCGCGGGCGTCCCGGCAACTATCAAGTTTTGAGGCGGTAACAACGGTTGCGGCCCCGTGCGGCAACGGCGTTCCCGGCCCGAGCTAACAGTTCTTGAGCAACTTGCACATCTTGAATATCCGCCGAATCTACCGGGGAAAAAGGCGACGCCCCCCGCCGTTGCCGGCGCGGGGCGTCGCTTCTTTAGTCGTTCAGGCTCCGCCACCGCGCGATCAGCGTCTCCGCCGTTCGCCTCAAGTCCGTCTCCGCCCGAGGGGTGAGCGAGACGCCCTGGGACGGCCGCTCCAAGTGTTTCATGAAATCTTCCAGATGCTTGGCGGCTTGATCGTAGCGTCCCTTCCCGAAGTGACCCTCCGCCGAATCCGTTCGATTTCGCAGCGCCGCGAGCAGCGGCCGATCCAGCTCGCCCGCGTCCGCGTACGCCTCCAGCTTCGTCCTCAGGCGCTCGAGGCTCGCCATCGGCTCCGACGCGAGCGTCAGGTCCCCGAACAACGCGGGATTTTTCCCGCTGCCGATTCCGCTCATGTACTCCAGCCAGCCGTGTCGTCCGGCGCCGTCGTCGTCGTTGACCAAAAACGAGAAGCCGATCAACGAATCCGGCGCCGCTTCGCCCGCCGGGAGCAGCTCCGACCACGGGATGCGAAGCTCGTATGTCGTCGTATCGCCCTCCCGTACGATCGCCGCCTCGCTGTTCGCCAGCGCCCCGACCGGACGTCCGGATACCGACGCCCAACGCCATTTCACAATCTCGCCCGTATCGGCGAGCGCGAACAACAATTCGCTGTAGCCCGCACTGCCGGGGCCGTCCCTCCGCGCCGGGTCGATCATGAATTGAATGCCGTCGCCCATCCAAGCCGCGCCGTCCGTCTGCCCTTGGCGATGGACGTCGTCGCGAACAGTCGCGGCGAGATAGAGGTGGTCGTCGTCCCACAGGACGGCGCCGGTCGCGCTCAGATCGTCGACGCCGCCCCACGGCGTCGAACCTCCGCTCACCTTCTTATACTGACTCTCCTGCTCGAGTCGGAACGTCATCGCGCCGCTCCACTCCTCGAGGCTGCCGTCGAGGACCGGCGGCGCCGGCGTCTTCGCCGCGGCCAAGAAGTTCGCGACCGCCTGAGCGGGAACCGTCGAGCCGTCGGCGAGCCTCGCCTCGATGCGCAGCGGCACGGCGTGCGTCGGGGACAAGGCTTCCTTCGGCACCTCGACTGTCGCCCGCACGGTTTCGCCGGCAGCCGCCGCGAAGGGAGCCGGCGCCGAGACGAACGGGTCCGTCACGACGACCTCGCCTTCGACCGCGCCGCCGCTAATGTTCTCGATCTCCACTTCGAGCGCCCACCGCTCCCAATCGTTCGGCTCGACGAGCTTCGGCGTCGCCGCGTTCACGTTCACGAGCCGATCGAGATCGACGAACGAAGCGATCGAACAAGCTTGATTTTGCGCGTTCGGCGGGCACAAGAGCACTGCTTCTCCGCCTACGTCCTCATATCGATTTCTTCCTAGCTGCAGCTTCGTCAGCGTACTGCGGTCCACCGCGAAGCCCGAGTACGGCGTCCCCTGAATCGTATTGCCGGACACCTCCAGATCGCCCTTGGCGCTCTGCAGCACCGTGATCGCTCCGTGATGATACGTAAGCGGACCGCTGTTCGTATTCGTCAACGTATTGCCGACGACCCGAACCTTCTCGTGATAAAACGCTTCGCTGGTGTAGTAAAGCAAGACGCCGGCCATATGCGTATCCGAAATATGGTTGTTCGCGATGTCGATATGCTGGCCGCTCGCGATCGAGATGCCCGCATGATCGCGGGAGCCCTCGATGCGGTTGCCCTGCAAGCGAACGTATTGCGGCTCGCGCGCGATCGTGCCGAGCTTGTTCACGTGAATGCCGCTGTCCCGGGAGCCCGCGATCGTCGACCCTTCCACGAACACCTGCCGGCTGCCGACAATCTCGATACCGGCCGTGCCGGCATTGTCTACGCGGCTGTCCCGCACGGCGACGCCCGTCGATGCGTCCACGAGCAAGCCCGGACCGCCCGAGTCGATCAAGCGAACGCGCTCGACCTCGATCCCCGCGCTGGCCGAGACGTCTAGCAGCGCCCGATTATGGCGTTGCGTCGGCGGATCGGCCAGCTCCAAGCGGAGACCGGATACCTTCACGTTGTCCGAATCCACGATCCGAATCCCCTGATGATCCTCGGACCGGAAGCGCAAGACGGAGCTTTCCCCGTCGCCCCGGAGTTCGACATCGGCGCGACCGGCAATCAACAGATGGTGCCGAATCGCTGTGAACGGGAACGACGAGCGTTCCGCGATCGGCTCCAAATTGTACGTGCCGGCCGGCACGTACAGCACGCCGCCGGACGACGGGATCGCCTCCAGCGCGTCGTAGAACGCTTGCAGATCGTTGCCGGTGCCGTCGCCCTTCGCCCCGAACGCCTTGACGTCGACGATCGTCTCTGGCACGGCTACGCTCGGCGCCGTCGCCCAGCCGGTCTCTTCCAGCGCGTTCTCCATCGCGTCGTATACGTCGACGAAGGACGGCGCTTCCGCCGTGACCTCGAAGCCTTCCTTGGCGGGAACCGTCGGCTGCGACACCAGGTTGCCGGCATACGCTTCGCCCGACAACGTCCCGCCGAAGAGCACGCTGTTCGCGTTCCCCAATAAACGATTGTTCGCGATCTCCAGCCCTTGAATCGTAGCGTTGCCGTTGATTCGGATCGCGCTCCCCGCGGAGTCGGCGATGTCGTTGCCCCTTACGGCCAGATCGGTCGCCCGCAGCGCGGACCCCCATGCGCTGAACAAGATCCCGTTGCCCGGGTTGCCGTAGATGCGATTCCCCTCGATCGTCACCTCGTCCGCGAGGTTGTTCATCGCGACGGCCCCGCGGTACAAGTGGCTCTGATTGAAGTTGTTGTCCGCTCGATTGTTCTGATCGGAGCGAACGATCGTATTGTCCTTGATCGAGATGCGCTCCACCGGCACGCCGGTTTCGCCGGATTGCCCCAATGAGTTCGTGAAGACGCCCGCGAGCAGCGAGTTCTCGATCCAGTTCCCTTCGATGCGGTGCCCGATGCCGCCGGCGCTGACGCCCCGGCCCCACGTCGTGCGAACGATCGTGTTATGCAGCGCGAAGTTGTTTTCCGAGACGGGCCAACCGTTCGCGCCCGGCGCGTCGGAGACGAAGCCGATCGCGTCGTCATTGATATTTTCCGTATAATTATAAGCCGCTGTCGCATTCACGACGTTGGCGAAGTGAATGCCGTCCGCGCCCGTGTTCCGCACCTCGTTATCGACGGCCCAGACGTTCCTTGTGCCCTGCCAGAAGACGATGCCGATCGCGCCCTGGTCGATATGGAGGTCGATCGCTTGCAGGTTCTCTCCGCTTACCCCGAAATTATACGGTCCGTTGATCGAACGCATATCCATCCGAGGCGACCAGGACGTGCCGAAGCTGCGGAACGACACGTTCTTTCCGTCGATCCGCCAACCGTACGGACGGCCGTTGTAAACGCCGTTCGAGGTGTGATAGAGACGCCCTTCCGGGAGCGCCGCGAGGCCCGGATTCCGGAACACGATCGTGGTCGCTTCGCCGTCCCCGACGAAGTGGACGTTTTCCAGCGCCCGCTCGCCGGTCCGATCCCAGAATCGGCGGTCCGCCGGCGTCGCGTCCGGCGCCGGCGGCGCTGCGAAATAATAACGTCCCGCAGGCATATAGACGATGCCGCCCCCGACTTCTTCGAGCGCGGCGATCGCCCGATCGAACGCCTCGCGGTCGTTCGTCTCGCCGTCGCCCGCCGCCCCGAACTTCGTCACGTCGGCGACGTACATGGACGCGTAATCGATGCGCGGCATCGTCTCCAATCCCGGACGCGCATAGAAGCTATCCGGCAGATTCGATACGGTGCCGCGCGGCAACGAGCCCGTGGAGCCACCGTCGGCGACTTCCGCGAGGAAGTAGGGGCGGAGCTCCGGCTCGAGCGCATCGTCGGAGCGGAAGCGCACCAGCGTATCGGCCGCGCTGTCGTCCGTCATGCGGAACGACGCGGTCGGCGCTCCGGCTTCGACTCGGTCTTGAACGTAAGACGAGACGTCGAATCGGTACCAGCCGGCTTCGCGCACGACGGCCGTATCCAGGACGACACCCGCTTCCGCAGGCGCGTTATTATAAGTGATCTCCGTCTCTTCCCACGCGGCGTCCTCGAGGCCGCGAACCGTAATCGGAACGTCCTTGCCCAGCGAGACCGGCAAATAGACGGCAAGCGTGACGGTTCCGATGTTTTCGGCAGCGCCGGACAGCGAACCGAAGTCCGCCTTCAGGTACGCCTCCCGATGCGTCGGCTTATCGGTTGCGCCGTTCTTCAAGAAGTGCTTGATCGCGAATTCCGTCCCGCCCGCGACGAGCGACTCCTGATTGACGTCCGCTTGCGCCCCGCCCTGCGTATTCACCGCGGCGGCGACCGGAATGACGACAGGCTCCTCCTCGCCAGGCTCCTCGCCGGGTCCGCCGGAAGGCGTATACGTAATAACGGGATCCCAATTCGTATGATCGTTGTTGAGCGTAACGTTCTTCTGCACGACGAAGGCAATAACGTCGCCAGGCGCGACCCCCACCGTGTCGACACCCGTCGGCGTCGTGGGCTCCGTCGTCGTCAGATGCGCGCTCCACAGCGGCGCGTCGTTCTTCCGCACGGAGACGAGTACGCCGTCGCCGAGGTTGTCGCCCTTGCGAACGGCGCCGCCGATTGCGATCGTTCCGCTGCCCGGCGCCGTCCACGCGCGCACGACGTCGTCGGACGCGCCCGGGTGCATCGCCGTCGCCGAGATCCACGGCGTGTTCGTCGTCGCGTCCTTCCACCGCGGGACGATCGGATTGCCGGTCGGCGTCTCGACGAACACCAGATCGGACAGGGCGCCGCCTCGGTGCTTCCAGTAATGCCAGCCGTTCCCGCCCTGCGTGCCAGAGAATCCTGCGGACGCCCGGTACGTTACCGGCTCGGGCGCCGAACCCTCGCCCGTCGAAGCCGTCGCCGCTCCGGCGCCGGGAACCGCCGCGCCTCCGAAGAGGGAGAGCGCGAGCAACAGAGCCAATGAACTTTTCCTTTTCCGCATTATGTAACCCCTTTCAAATCAAGTTATAAAGCCGTCGGACCGCGGGCGGAGCCGATGCCCCGCCGCTCGCCCGACGCGGTGCCTTACTCGAACTTCATCTGATACAGGTCTTCCATGAACAACCAGCTGTCCTTGTTCTCCTGGTACCAGTTCTTATACCATTCTTCGAGCTTCTTGCCGCCCGCCGCATCCCATGCGCTGATAACGTCGGCGACGCCTTGATCGACCGTATACGAGTTACCGCTGACGACCGTCTTCGCCATAATTTCGTTCATCGTGTTCCAGCCGTCGTTGAAGATCGTGTTGAGGTCCTTGTCGAGCGCCGGACGGAACTTCGCGTGCGTGAAGCCCGGATGCGGACGATTCGGATCCAAGTAGAGCTTCGTCGCTTCTTCGGCGATCGCGATCCATTCCTGGTCGATCGGATTCTCCGACTCGAGGGAACGATCGTTCACGGCGCAAGTTTGCAGCAGGTACGTAGGCATGAACATCCGATAGTCGTTCGTATAGCCCATTTCGGCTTTATTCTTGTCGCGGTCGATCGGCTGCGGACAGCCGCTCGCGGATTCGTTGTAGTGGACGCCTTTCTCGCCGTACGCGAAATGCTTGACCGTGGACTCGGACACCATGAAGTCGATATATTTCATGACCGCGGCCGGATCCTTCGCTTTCGCGTTCACCGAACCCGTCAGTTGGAACGGCGGGTTGAAGTCCGGACCGAACTGTCCGAATTCCGACGCCGGGAACGGCATCGCCACGATTTCGGCGCCGGGCACGCTACTCTTCAGCGTATCGTAGTTTTTGCTGATGACGGAAGCGTACGCCAAGTAGATGCCGAGCTTGCCGCTCGCGAAGTCCTGCTCCGCCTTCTGGCCGTTCGTGTCCGTGAGGAAGTCCTTATCCACGATGTTGTTCTCGAACAGGCGGCGCTTGAACTCGTACGCCGGCTTCATCCGGTCGAACTGGCGAATCAATTCGCCGTCTTGGAGGATGAACATCTCGTTCTGGAACATCGCGTCCACGTAATAGGTCGCGAATTGGCTCAGGTTGATGCCGAACGTATCCTTCGTTCCGTTGCCGTCCGGGTCTCCGTTCGCGAACGAGTCGGCGACTTGATACAGCTCCTCGACCGTCTTCGGCACTTGGAGACCCAGCTTATCCAACCAGTCCTTCCGGATGACCATCATGCCGAGAATTTCCGGCTTCATGATGCGAGCGACCTCGTACATCTTGCCGTCCGGCTTCGTCGCCAGCTTCTTGAGCTCCGGGAATTTCTCGAGCAGCTTCTTGTATTCCGTGCTGTGCTCCGCGATCAAGTCGTCCAGCGGGAGCAGCTGCTTTTGGGCCCACAAGGTGTTGACGAAAGCGTTGTCATACTCGAGAACGAGATCCGGCGCCTCTCCGGACGCGAAGAGCATGCTGTACTTCTGCTGCGATTCGTTCCGCGGAATCGGCACGAATTCGACGTCGACCGGGCCGTTCTCGTTGATCCAACGCGTCCAGCGGTTATCGGAATACGTTCCTTCTTCCTTCGGAATTTGCCCGCGGTCGTAGATCGAAACCGAAATTTTCCCTCTCGCTTCCGGCGCCTCTCCTCCGGTTGACGGCGTTTCCGCCGCCGGCTCGCTCTTCGGTTCGTTCGCCGCGCTGCCGCAAGCCGCCAAAATCGACAATGTCATGACCGCCGCCGTCGACAGCGCGACCGTCTTCTTCATCCGATGCTTCTCCATGCGTAAAGCCTCCCTTTTTTCGTCCGTTCGTTGGTTTGCATAGGTTGCAATAAGCTTATCATGTCCATCCGCAAGCTTCAGCCGAGCCGGCATTCCCCCTTTCCCTGCATCTTCTTTCGCGCTAGCCTTTGATCGAGCCGATGAGCGCGCCCTTCACGAAATATTTTTGCAAGAACGGATACACGATCAGCATCGGCACGACCATGACGAGCACGCCCGCCGACTTGATCGACTCCGGCGTGAGCTGCGTGAACGCCTCCGGATCGAGCTGCGCCATCTCCGCGAGCAGCGATTGGCTTTGAATCATGTTTTGCACGAGCACGGACAGGTTGAATTTCGTCGAATCGTTGATGTACATCAAGACGTTGAAGAACGAATTCCAATGGTTGACCCCATAGAACAGCGACACGGTCGCGATCGCCGGCAAAGATAACGGCAGCACGATCTGGCCGATGATGCGCCATTCCCCGCAGCCGTCGATGCGCGCGGCCTCTTCGAGCTCCTCCGGAATGTTTTCGAAGAACGACCGCAAAATCAGCATATTGTAGGCGCTGACGAGACCGGGCAGCCACAGCGCGCCGTACGTGTTAACGAGGCCCAGCGTCTTGGCGAGCATATAGTTCGGAATGAGCCCGGCCGTGAACAGCATCGTAAATACGATCGCCAGCGTCAGGCCCCTCCGCGCATAGAAATGTTTCTTCGCGAGCGGATACGCCGCCAACACCGTAAACACCATATTCAGCGCCGTCCCGACGACCGTAATCACAAGGCTGTTCCGGAGCGCGTTCATGATGTCCGTCCCTTGGATTAGCTTTCTATAAGCCTCCCATGTCGGATCGACCGGCCAGAGCCCGACTTTCCCGAGCGTGATCGCCTCGCCGCTGCTGAGGCTCAGCGCGACGAGATGGATCAACGGGAGCAGGCAGCTGAGCGCTGCCAACGACAAGATGACATAATTGACGCCGTAAAATACCTTTTCGCCCCAAGTCTGCTTCATGCCCATCCCCCTACCACAAGCCTCTGTCGAATTTCCGTGCGATTTGATTCACCGTCAGCACCAGGACGAGTCCGATCAGCGATTCGAACAGCCCCATGGCCGTCGCGTTGCTGAATTGCCCCGCGCCGAGGCCGACCTTGAAGTTCCACGTGCTGATGACCTCGCCGACGTTGACGATAACCGGATTTTGCAGCACATACACCTGATCGAAGCCCACGTCCATGACGTTGCCGATGTTCAGAATAAACATCAGCACGATCGTCGGCTGGATGCCCGGAATCGTAATGTTCCAGAGCTGCTTCCACTTGCTCGCGCCGTCCATGCCCGCCGCTTCGTACAGACTCGGGTCGATCGACGTCAGCGCCGCCAGGTAGATGATCGCCGCCCACCCGGCTCCCTTCCAGATGCTGGACCCGACGAAGATGGCGATCCAGGACGTCTCGTGAAACAGGAACGGGAACTTCTGTCCGGTCAGCGCCTGCAGCGCGTTGTTGACGAATCCGCTCTCCAGCGCGAACACCATCAGCACCAGTCCGCCGACGATGACCCAGTTCAGGAAGTGAGGGAGAAACACCAACGTCTGCACCCACTTCTTGAACCACGCCCGCCGCACTTCGTTCAGCAGAATCGCCAGCACGATCGGGAACGGGAAGCCGACGAACACCGTCAGCGCGCTAAGCGTGAGCGTATTGCGAATAATGTTGAGCGTCTTCGGATTGTTGAACAAGTACTCGTAATTCGCGAAGCCGACCCACGGACTTCCCCAGATGCCGTCCGCGAAGTTATAGTCCTTGAACGCGATCGCGAGACCCAGCATCGGCGCGTACTTGAACAATAGGAAGAACGCGGCGACCGGCAGGAACATCACGAGGAGCGGCTTATTCTGATTCCATTTTCTTCTGCGATGCAGCGACGCGTTCCGAAGAACGCCCCCGTCCGCGGAAACTTTCCCCATAGTTTGCATACGTCCACCTCTGGTTGATTGTAAGCCGTCCGATCCGCCCGCCGAGCAGCGTCCGTTCGACTGCCCCCACTGTACTCGATGTTTCGTTCAGGAGACAATTCTCAGTTTTGAACCCCCTAACACATTTTGCGAAAATGGCTCCTCCGCCCGCCCCGATGGCCGCTAACAGATTTTGAGCGCCCCGCATTTCTTGCAGAGCGCGCCAAAAGGGCCCGCGGACTTTACGTCCGCGGGCCCTGCCCGATGCATCGTTCACGTCGCTTAATGGCGACTCCGGTATTCGCTCGGCGTCGTCGCCGTCACCTTCTTGAATACCCGATTGAACGTCATATAGTTCGTATATCCGATCGTCGTCGCGATATGATGAATCGATTCTCCGGTGTCCCGGAGCAATCGCTTCGCATGCTCGATGCGGACCTTCGCGACGTAATCGACGAAATTTTCCCCGAATTCGTCCTTAAACAATCGACTGACATAGCTGTTGCTCATCTGGAACCGCTCCCCGATCAGCGATAACGACAAATTCGGGTTGCTCGCCTGCTCCTCGATAAACCTTCGAACCTCTTGAATGACTTGGTGATTGCTCTTGCCTTCCCGCAGCAGCTTCAGCTTCTGGGCGTTCTCCTCTAACAGCCGATGCACGTCTTCGTACAGCTCGTCCACCGTTTCGAACCGCTCCAACGCCTCGTTCAGCGCAGGCACGACCTCGTCCTTCCAGATGTCTTGGATCTCGCCCGGAAGCTCCATCATCTCCCGGAACAGGTGGTAGATCAAGTAGTTCATGACGTTGATTAGGTCGTCCTTCGAGATGATGCGGCTTCGGAAGTCGTCGAACATCTCCTTCAGCTGCTCCGCCCAGAGCACCTCGCCCATCCGGTACGACTGCGCGATGCCGCGAACCATCTGCAGCCCCTTATAGACTTCGCCCTCCGACCTCGAACGAATATCCTGCTGGCCGATGACCCGTCCGTTCCCCAACACGGATTTGTATTTCATGGCTTCCATGGCGTCGTCGTAACTGAGGTGCAGCTCCGACAACGACGTCGTTCGGCTGCCGATCGAAAGCGTTACCGAAAATTTCAGGTTGTCCGCCGTCCATCGAACCATATGCTCGCACAGCTCTCGCAGCCGGTCCTCGAAGTCTTGCTCCGAACCGCCTCGCTTCGATCGGAAGAGCAAGCCCAGTTGCTGACTGGAAATCCACTCCGGCCACGCCTGCACGGACCGCATCGCGGCGATCTCGACGATGACGTTCGTGAGCGCGTACCGAAGCAGCTCCTTGCCATTGCCGGAGTACGACCGCTCGAAGGCGGCGTATTTGTCGATCTCCAGCAGTCCGACGGCCGTCTCGTCGAAGGCGGGGTCCATGCCGAACCGCCGCAGTTCCTTCCTCCATTCCTCCGGCTCGATCGTTCGGTCGCCCTCCATCAGCTCGTGGAAGAAATGACGGCGCTTGTACACGATATCCGCCTCTTGCTGCTTCCGGTATTCCGCCGACTGCTGCACGATCTTGCTGAGCGCGGACTCAATGAGCGTAAACTCGTCTTTGGCCGGCGGCGTCTCTTCCGGGGCGGTCTCAGGGCTCGATAGATCTCGAATCCGCCTTACAAGGCTGACGACCGGGCGATAGTGACGCCGAGACACGAGGATCAGCCATGCCAGCCCGACCGCGAGCGTCGCCATGGTCGCTACGATCCACACGTCGGACAACTCCGCGAACGCCCGGAACGGCGACCCGCCGAGCATCCCGCTCCGGATGCGCCAGCCCGTGTAGCCGGACTCGACGTCGGAGATCTCGCGGCCGACGCTCGCGGACACCGCCTCGAGGTCCTCGCTTTCCGTGCCGAACCACAGCGTCCCGCTGCTGTCGTAGAGGTGGATGAAGCTGAATTCGTTGCCGATCATACCTCGAAGGAAATCCCGTAATGCGCTCTGCGATACATTCACGACCATCAGCCCGTGTTCGCCGGTCAAGAGCGGTACCGTGCGCGTCAAGCTGACGACGACCTTCCCTTCCGTTCCCAACGTTCTTGGGTCGGACCAGCCCGTCCTGCCGGGCTGCTCGAGCATCTGCGTCAGGAACGCCCGATCCGCGAACTGGTCCGCCGTCTGCATCGACTGGTGCCCTAGGACGACGCCGTCCTGGTGACGGTACAGGTAGAGCGAATCGATCAGCGGATTGGACAGCTTGATTTCGTTCAACTTGCGGGATACCTCGTTCGCCGCGATATACGGATTGCCTGATTTTGTAAAAAACGGGATAAATCCGTTGGAAATAATTTCACGATTCATCATCTCGTTGATCGCGCGCAGCGAATACTCCAACGATTGGGTCGCCTGGCCCGAGAACACCTCGTTCGCCCGGACCGTCTCCTTCCTCGTCATCTCCGCCGCGCCGAGAAGGAATATAATAATAAGTACCAAGGGAACGATTATGAAAATGGGAATGTAAGATAGCAGCAACCGATTGTACCAATTATTCGCCATATGCGTCGTCGCTCCCTTCGGCTTTCATTCTATCCGTAAACCGGGTTGTCGGCAACGGTTCGCAATGAAGTACCGCCGAGCGTTCAGGAGCGGTTATCGGAAACCCTTTCCCGTTCGGCTTAGCTAGTTTTATCGGGCAGTATATTTCCTGACTGTTAAAAGTTGTCGTGATTGGTTCCGCCGTTGTAGGGAAGGTCAAGCTCCGGCTCCCCTAGCATTTTTCGCATCTCATTAATTACACGCGCATTTGCCGGGAATTTTCTGCTGCAGCAACGAGATGTATGACGATCGGTAGCGCGTTTTCTGAAATCTGATACTTTATGAGTCTGCCAAGCACTGCCCCGTTCGCCCCTCTTATGGTTTTGTCTTCTGCTCGAGCATAACCGCGCGAGTCAAAATTTCTATCCATCCGCCAAGGCTTACGATATGCTTTACTAACCGTCCATCCATCCCTTCCGTCTTCTTGAGGGGGCGGCCCGTTTCATTGCGGCCGGGTTATCGGATGCTCCAGGTCGACATGGCCCATTAACGATTCTACCTGTCGGCCGTCCACGGTCAGTTCGATGTGCTTGACCTCGTCGAATTGGAACATCGTGTTCTTGAGCGCTTCGAGGGCTAACGCTTCGCCCCCGGCCCCAAGCCGGGCTTCATCCGGTAAACTGATATTCATCGACAGTCCGCCATTCTCGGCGACAAATGTAATGCTGTTAAGATCGACGTTTTTCCAGAGGGCTGTGACCCCGCCATCTTCCGACTGCAGAGCCTTGAACGCGCCCTCATACTTCGAATGCTCGGGGGAAACCTCAATCTCTCGGACGAATGGATGCAGTTCCATAATATCGTCGTCCGTGTAATAAGCCTGAATCGTCATCTTATTGGACGTAGGAGTCGGTTTCGCTACGCCGGCGCCGTTATGGCCGCCGTTGCCGCCGTCCGACACCGTTCCAATGTGCCCGTTCCCCTCGGGCGAGGCTGAAGGGTTGACGCCGCATCCCGCAGCAAGGCTAAGCAGGGCGAATAACGCCAACGCGTACCCGATTTTTTTCATGACGCTCCCCCTTAACGTTAGTTTCAACTCCTATTATAAACTTAAATAATCCTTGATGCCTGCGACAATGCCTTCGGCAACGCGCTGCTGGAAGGCCTCGGTATACATAAGAGACTCGTCGGTCGCATGGCTGAGATATCCGATCTCGAGAAGAACAGCCGGCATCCTCGTCTCCCGGGTGACATGCAGGCTAGCCTGCCTTACTTTCCGATCTGGCAGGCCCGTAGCCGCCAATAGATGGCGATGCATCGCCTCGGCTAACGGCAAGCTCCCGCTCCGGGTATAGTACGTTTCCGTCCCGCTTGGGTTTGCCGGGGGATTGATGCTGTTGGCGTGAATGGACACAAACAAGTCGGCGTTTGCGTCATGGGCGACCCGCACACGCTCCGCCAGGGATAAAGCGAAGTCTTCCTTACGGGTCATAACGACTTCGAGCCCCGGTTCTTGCTTTAGCAATTGTTCCACTTTCAAGCCGAGCGCCAGGGTAAATTGTTTCTCCAACTTCTTGGTCACGCTGATCGCCCCCGGATCGCTGCCTCCATGGCCCGGATCGATGACGACGATCGATTTCCTGTCTTGCTCCTGCGGGTCTTCCGTCAATACGACCGTCAGAAGCCCGTCGCCGTTGTCGGTCAGCGTGTACGAGGCGCTGCTGCGCAAATCGACGACGACTCGCACGGTAGAAGGGTCGGCGTTGAACAGCGCGTATCTGATCTTCGTTACGTTCGCGGAATCCGCGACGTCGAACGAACCGCTTTGCTGCGTGTCCAACGGCAGTCCGTCCGCCAACGCCTCGGCGAACTTCGCTTGCGGCAGATCGACGACAAGCCGGTTCGGGTCGCTAAGGGGAAACACATGCGGCGTAACGCGTTTGTCCAACGCAATGACTAAACGGTCGTCGCCGAAGCGGATCCCGTTAACCGTAGCCAAATCCGTGCTTGCCGGCGGGAGCGGCGATTCGGACGGCGACGTTACATACACGGCTCTTTCAGCCTCGGACCAATCTACAAGGAGCCCCATCTGCTCACTGACGAACCGAATAGGCACGAGCGTAGTATCCGTCGCGACGATCGGTGCGGCCGACAGGGTAACCTCGGCTCCGTTCACGAAAGCCGTCCGTTCGTTTACGCTCAGCAGGAGTGTGGTCCCGCCGCGACTTATGGTGATTGTACCCGTCTGCTCCCAGTCGACATAAAAACCCAGCCCCTCGGCGACGACCCGTAAAGGGATCATCACCCGGTCATTTACGATTTGGACTTGCCCGTTCTTGGGTAAGACGAGCGCTTGTCCGTCCAAATAAACCGTTGTGTCGCCCGCGGACGCATGTCCCGGTTGCGCGAATAGAACTATCAGCACGAAGAAGATTGCGGCCAAACCGTAGTGTTTCATCCGTTACCCCTATTAATCTTGTATTGTCTCCGAAGCCGAGGAACTTGCGCCCTTCGACATCGTCCGACAATATCTTTGACGCGCGCATGCTGTTTTTGTTGCGATTTCATACAATTTTCAATGAGCCTTGACCGTATCGGGTCATCGAAACGACATGATGAGAAATCGTATCCGTCGTGATTCCTATTCCAACGATTCAGAGATAGTTACACAAGTGTTTTCGTCATTATAAAATCTATTTGTACTTCATCGCCCATATTGAATGAGTGTCTTCCAGTTTGAACAAACCCCATTTTTTTATAGAAAGCTATAGCGTTCTCATTATATTCCCATACCCCAAGCCAGATTTTCTTTTTATCATGTTCCACTGCGGTTTCTATCGCTTTATTTAGCAGATATTTGCCAAGTCCATGTTTTTGAAATTTGTTTTTTAAATAGATCCGTTCAATTTCCAGGGTTTCATCACCCATTACTTCGGTCTGAGCGTCATTGATGTTGACCTTTAGATACCCCGCAACTTCATCATTAAAATAAACAAAATAGAAATGCGATAAAGGATTCGATAATTCCTTTTCTAACTGTTTTAAGTTAAGTGCCCTTTCCAGATAGGCGTTCAAATTTTCTGCTGAATTGTGGTCCTTAAACGTCTCTGTAAATGTTTTAACACTAACATCTTGAAGTTTGCTTAGATCTTCGTACGTACATTTTTGTATTCTTATCGTCATTTCATTCTCACCCTTTATTAGATCAATAATTTCTCTTGTTCCCCTTTTTTACGAATTCCCAATCCTTCTCAATATTTTTTCTTATTCTTTTAAGGAGAGTGAAAAGGGTATCCGCCTCTTTTTCCGATAACCCGCTTAGTGCAACGCTATTAGAATACTCGTGTTCTCTTTTTATAAATGGATATACATTTTCCCCTCTCTCTGTTGGAAAGAGCTTTTTAATTTTCTTGTTTTGTGGATCGTCTTTCTTTTCAATAAATCCGTTATTTTCAAGTTTTTGAACTGCACGGGCAGCTGTTGTTCGATCAACTTTTATCATTTCAGCTAACTTTTCTTGAATGATTCCTGGGTTTTCGCATACTCGCACAAGGTACAAATACTGCCCTTTTGTAAGTTCGTACTCTTTAAACTCAATATTACTTATTGAATCTAACGCCCTTGCAATCATTCCAATTTCACGAAGAATTTCCTTCATTACGAACTCCTTATACACCTTTTTATTGTAATATCAACAAAATCGGAATGATAATAATTCACCCTCATTTTATTGTATTTGCAACATAAAACGTTCCCGAATTAGTCCTTCATTGTAAGCACTACTCCCCAGTTAGCGGAGCGCGGCGAGAAGCATTAAAACAAGCAATAGATCGGCTAATTATGGTACGGTTCACCGAGCTGTCTATAATGGCAAGTTAAAGGCCAGCCTTCTCGGCTGGCCGATTTCATGCTTTAGTTAACAAAAAATAGTACGGTTCCAAAATGATCCATAAACCTTGAATAATCGGTGCTCTCTCGTAATACGATGATGGCCGGATAGGAATTTACCTTGCGTTGTTTCAAACCTGCCAAAATCCCCCTTTGTTCAGTACAGTGGAATTTTCCTTGGTTGTACTCGACGATAAGAGGTGGAAGGACAGAACCATGGTTATCGGCTTCGTTGGCATAGGCGTCACCGATATCGAGCTCATCCCGTTGTATGAGACGCAATGGAAGCTTTACGATACCGAAATAGAGCTGATTTAAATCGCAATCCAGTGAACCGGCCGTCGCCGTCCTGGAAAGCTGCCAGTAGCAGTTCATCCATTCTTCGAGCATCCCGTCATTCGCATATTTCAAAGCCGACTCGATTGTCGCTGCGTATGCATGAGAATCCTGTTTCTTCGAGTAAAAGATCTTCTTAATCGAATCCAGGGACAAGAAGTATTCGTCAGCAAGCTCAGAAACCGTGCGCCCGTGGGCATACTTATTTCGAATCATCCGATTTCTTCGCTGCAGCTGCTCCCGATAACCCGAGGCTTCACCCCACGCTCTCTTTCCCTCCCCCGAGGGAATGTAGAGCAGTTTGCCCGCGGCGTATTTTTGAACTTCCCTTGATAGTTCCTTTGGAAGGATCTCAATTGCATTTTCATATTTCATCCAATCACCGTCTACAAGGCGTATATTCGATCTTTCAGTTCGCTAATGGATTTCACAATGGTTGTGCAGGACTCTGCGTCGTCGATCGACGCATGCCAACGCAAAACGTCGATCCCCTTGTAATACGCCATACATAAGAATCTTTCTTTAAACTCCGGAATGATGATTTCCCTCTTCTTGCAGTACTCCACGAGCAACTCCGGTATTCGTAAATAAGGCTTATTTAAATCCATGATCGCGAAGTCGATAAGGAAGTCCCCGATGCCGGAGAAGCTCCAATCGGGAAACCCGACCGTGGTCTTCCCATCCGTAATCATGTTGACGAAAAACGTGAAGTTATTCACCAAATAACGCTTTCCCTCGCAATAATGAATTCGCTTCTCCATCTCCTTGTAATACTGCTCAAAGAAATCGCGTTGTAAGAGTGTCGTACCGAACATTTCCCTCCAGTTATACCAATACCCTTCCTTATCCTCAGCGAACGTGTCGATCAAAAACTCCCTGCAAGTCTCATATTCCGGTTTATAATTCCCGTTGAATCGGCCGTAGCCATCTACTCCCGATATATCCGAAGCATGAATTTCTAATAAACTGTCAAAAAACAACTCGTGGCAATTCCAGAACTGTTCGGGAGTTAATTGATCTGCTACAAATCCATTCGGTGTCATACTGACTTTCTCAGATAGCATCGATCTTAAGAAATTATCTTTGCTCATCTTATTTCTCCTTTGCTCGATTCTCAACTCACTCATCAGGTGCGCATCTAATATGTGAAAATCATAACATTGGATCAGGGTTGCGATATATGCAATGTATGGCTTAACCCAACTTTGCACAACCTTAAAACTTGCCGTAATTTATGGTATGGTTCACATCGCTATACCCAAAAACATTTCAGCCACTAAACTTCCAATTACTTCAACGGAAAACGGAAACCGATCGTCGGCAAGCTGCCCTGGTGACTTACGGTGCTATCGTACTCCGTCGTATTATGAGTTCAGCCAGTTTTTAAAGGGTTGATTACGAAGCGTGGCTCTAAACAGTTGAGGATCGGATGAAAAGGCTTCCAACACTTAATGGAGGGTTATTTGATATGCCATTTAACAGTATAGAGCTTACTCTTTAAGAACTTAAGAGAAAAATGTTGACAAGCTATTAGCTGGTATTAGCTTAATCATTTTCTTCATCCTTGGTTAAAACATCGCTTTATCTCTGCTAACTAATCCATAATCATGTCAACGACTTGTTTCGCGAAAGCAGCATAGGGTTCGACCAGATCAGGACTTCGATCAATAGCCCACCTGAGGTTATCGAAAGCCCTCAATAGCAGAAAATGCCTCGTGACAGAAAGTTCTTTTTCACTTATTCCGTACCCGACCATAAACGATGTAAATTCCTCAACATTTGGGCTTTCCTCAATACCCAATATTTGGTAATGCATCAATCGAGCAACTGTTGCATGCGGTACCACGTTTACTTCTGCATTCCAATCCAGCAATATAACTTGGTTTGCCTGATTGACAATAGCATTCTTTATAGAGAGATCTCCATGGTCTAACCCGAAGCGGAACGGTTCACTCTTCAAATTTTCAAACAGTTCTTTTACTCTCTGCGATTCCATCTGAGTGATTACTCCAAGCTCAATCAAGCGATCATTCTCAGTCAAACTATTAATATTATACTGCACATACCCTTGCCAACTGCCGTCTGATCCGGCATGAGAAGGTGACTGAAACTCACCATCGACTGGATTAATCAGGTTCCCTCCATATCCTTTCACTTGAATAGAATGAATAAGCCTGGCATATTCGCCCAGTTTCCTCCAAACATCGGACTTGGGAACAGTGCTGTCTAACCCGTTGACTCCCTCAACAAAGGCTTGAATCATATATGCGGTTTCATCAACAATTCCAATAGACAACACTTCAGGTCCAGGAATGCCAACTGCGACTGCTTGCTCGATACACCATTTTTCTTTGATAAAGCTTGGATATGTATCTTTATCGTTCATGCGGACAACGACTTTATGGCTCTTAGTTTCGACAACGCAAACCTGATTTGTGATACCTTTACCTATGATTTGATAAGATGTTATTATTTGTTCTCGTAGAAAATCGCCTGCAATTCGTTCTGCTTGCATAACAAAGTCCTTCATAGTTTCTTTAAACCCCTCTAGTTTCGTTCTTCGATCAGTCTACCACACACTTTTTTTGAGAAATACTTTTTTAACTAATCAATCCTGCCAGTTATTTCAATGAACAACGGCAGCCGAATGTATGGCCGGCTGCCGTCGTGTCGTGAAGGAACTTTCGATTCCCGTTGGTTCAAATTTAGCTTCATAGTAACTGTATCGTTCACTTATATCAATCAAGTGAATGACTCAATAACCATGAATACAACTCAGGATTTGCATATGTTTCCGTCCAAGAATCGTGGCCAGCTTCGGGATATACAGTTAATTTTACATTTCCGCCACACGCTTGCAGAGCGTTGACCATATTTTCTGATTCTTCAAGCCTTACCACATTGTCCTTCGCACCATGAAACGCCCACACAGGCGTATTGACCAACGCCTGCACTCGATTCGGATTGCCGCCTCCGCAAATGGGCACTATAGCTGCAAACTTTTCTGGGTGTGACGACGCCAGATCCCACGTACCATAGCCTCCCATACTTAGTCCGGTAAGATAAACCCGCTTTTCGTCTACATTGAAACTCGTCGTTATTTCATCGAGTAATGCCAGCAGAGCATCTTTCTCTGCATTCCAGAATGAGTCCTCAGCACACTGCGGCGAGACAGCGATAAACGGTAGACTCGGATCATTGTCGGCAATTTTTGGGATTCCATGCACTTTCACTTTTTGGATATCATCACCGCGTTCGCCTGCACCGTGCAAAAACAAAACCAGCGGCCACTTCCTTTTGTTATCCTGTCCATAGCCTTCCGGCAAATGCAGCAGATAGTTTACCTGCACTGTCTTTGTTACTTGTTTTTCCAACTGGTGAGCTGCTTGACTCATACGTATCACCTTCGTTTCTCAAATTAGACGGAGCTCATGCATACTTTTTATCACATAGATTTCCACATGACTGAATAAACTCCTGCATTTTATGAATAAAGCTGCCAGTTACTTCAATGTGCGCAGGCTGCCGTTCTTTCATAAATTATTCATACCACTGCCTCGGTCCGATGATATGAAATAAACGATTTCCATCAATGAGCAATGCATCTTGTATACGTGAAATTGTGAAGTCACTAATCGGCAAAGGTAAGTCATCTACAGCCCAATATTTACATTCCGTTACTTCCTTCGTGTCAGGCTGTGGTTGTTGATTTGCGACTACCTTACAAGTGAAAACAAAATGGTGCATATCGTTATTCGGCTCGTAATACACGCCAGTTAAGCGCTCTACTGTAGCGTCTAGACCCGTTTCTTCAAGTACTTCTCTCTTAGCAGTATCCCCTGCAGACTCATTCAGCTCCGATAACCCACCAGGTAGTTCCCAATTGAATTTCCCGTAGTTATGTTTCACTAGAAGAACTCGCCCGTCTGAATCCATTATAATTGCAGCTGCTCCTACAAGCTTTTTTGACAATTCGATATGCCCCCTGACAAGTTTTATATGTAAATATATACCATATTATAGACGTCAATAATCTAATTTTGTTGCGGACTTATTAAAGTATCCTGCCAGTTAACGCAATGAAGCCGCCCGATCGTACCGGCGGCTTAGTCCTGGTTGTTTGACGGAAATAACGTCTCCATTAGCGTAACGAACTTACTTATTCCGAGGAAGCTGCTTTACGAAGAAATGCTTTTATCAATGGATGAGTAATATATTTCAGTACCGAACGTTTTCTGCAATTCGCCGATCTGCCGATACAATTCCCACTGTCAGTTATAGATTTTCTTTCCATAAAAGGTTATTATGCAATTAGCTTAGCGATAAGCAAGTTCCTGATACGAAGGGAGATGTGTTTTAATGGCAACTACTATGGTGGTTTGGTCTTAAAACTGAATAGCAGGCATATGCGAAAAAGGCGGGAAAACGCACGTATTATTTGCTATGCCATTCAAAGTAACCTTTCGTGAATATTGCTGTTTGCAGGATACGATGAAGGTCGTATCTTTTTTGCGTCCTGATGCCGCGCGACAGCAGCTTCTTTAGAGGCTGCTTGTCCGTGGCATTTTTGCGTCCAAAAAACAACATTAAAGGAGCTAACAAAAAAACTTGATGGATTTAAAAACCTATGGCTACACAGAAATAGAAGCATTCCCGACGGATTATTGCCCGGCAGGGTGACGGAGCTTCGGCGCGAGCGCTTCACGGTCGTGACCGAGCGCGGCGAAGTAACGGCGGTACTCAAAGGAGCGTTCTATCACAGCGCGGAAACGCGTGTAGACTTTCCGTGTGTTGGTGACTTTGTCTTGCTACACTACAACGAGAGCGGAGATTCTCTCATCATTACGGTACTGCCCCGCCGCTCTAAATTCTCACGCGCAGATTACTCAGGGCATGCCTCAGCTATGCCAAAACCATACGGGAACAGGTCGTTGCAACCAACTTTGACTATGTGTTTATCCCTTCTCCTCTAAGTTTGGATTTCAAGGTTACCCGCATCATGCGGTACCTGACACAAGCCAAGCAGAGCGGTGCCCAGCCGGTCGTCATTTTGACCAAGGCTGAGCTCGTCGACAGGAGGGCTCGAAACAAAACGATCGCCATGTGGAGCAAGCAAACGAAGAAACACGGGGGATGGAAATGATTATGAAATTCGAAACGCTGATCTATGCCTTAAGCCGACGGTTCAAGAAGGATATCATCTCTGCCGACTGCCAAACCATGCCGTTACAGGGCGGAACTGTGGGAAATGTATACCTAGTAACGGGGATCGCCGAAACCGCAGATGGTGAAAAATTGCCGTACCGTATCGTGCTGAAAATCCAGAAGAAATGGGAGCGTTACGGAGATCCGGGTTCATGGCGTCGGGAATATGATCTCTATGCGTCCGACTTGGGAGCGACGTTCTCGGATGCCTTCCGCTGGCCGACATGTTATCACGCCGAGATCAATGCCGAAGAAAATGAATTCCAGCTGTGGCTGGAATATATCGATGGCGTAACCGGTTTAGACTTGACCGGTGACATGTATGAACAGGCCGCGCTGGAGTTAGGGCGCTATCAAGGCAAACTGTATTCGGGGCAGCCCGCTGTGCTGCAGAGCCTGAACAACCTGAGCCATGCAGATCTCATGAAGAATACGTATCTGCATTACCGGTCATGGCCGGTCGTCTACGATTATATACGCTCGGAGGACTGCGATTTCCCGCAGCACGTGCGGCAAATGCTCATCGACATCGATGAGCACACAGACGAGATACTCGCCCGCATCGAAAAGTTGCCCCTCGTGCTTTGCCACCGGGACTTCTGGGTGACCAACCTAATCTATGCCGACGGGAAAATCGCGCTCATCGACTGGGATACAGCCGGATGGGGCTACCTGGGCGAGGATCTCGCAAGCCTGATTGCGGATGAAGCGGATATCGATCACATGGTCGATTACTACCAGCGATGTGTTCCCGCGTATTACAAAGGATTTTCGGAGTATGCGGATGTATCCCATATCGCCGATCATTGCGTCTACGAGATGATCCTTCTCGTATTCGGATATAGGCTTGTGGAGTGGTATCTCGGCACAGAGGACGATGACGAGAAGACGAAGCATATCCATACGCTCCAAAAAATCTATGAGATAAAGACCAGCCCTGTTCAAGGTTGACTCTAAAAAAAGAACTCCGGTTCAATCATGATGTCACCTACAACTACAGTGTACCGAGGAATGTGCGCGCATCGATATTATAGGTGAATCCGCGATAAAAAAAGCCAGGCTGCTCCCTTCAGCATGAAGGAACAACCTGGCTTTATTGTTCAACTAACGCACCCGATAGCTGAATCCTCCACCACTTGCTTCGAGTTATTCAGTGATTTCCCATTGAGGGTTCCAGACCACTTCCCATAAATGACCATCAGGATCTTGGAAATAGCCTGAATAGCCGCCCCAAAATGTGTCATGTGCCGGGACTGTGATAATAGCACCTGCCTTCTTCACCATTTCCATTACCTTGTCCACTTCTTCCTTGCTGCTTACATTATGACCAAGAGTAAATTCAGCAGGGTTAGGCTGGGTCTGGTTGATCTTTGCATCAAGAGCAAGATTTTTACGTTCAAATATTGCGAGCCTTAAGCCTGCTTCCAGGTCGAAAAAGGCAACTGCGCCATTTTCAAATTCTTGGCCAACAATACCTTCCGTCGGAAACCCTAGAACGTCGCGATAAAATACCAAGGATCGCTCCAAGTCATCTACCCCCAACGTAATAACAGTAATTCGCGGTTTCATTTTTATCCTCCCTTAAAAATTAAATAAACATGCTACGCCTGACGGTATCTGTTACTTATTTAACTTTTATTACGGTTCCATTCTCCATTTTAATAGATTGTTATACTTTTTTATTGTAAAAATCGGACATATTGCCAAACTCTCTGACAGCAACACTCAGGGAATCACCGTAAAAGCGTTTAAAATCTCGTATCATGTGGGCTTGATCGAAATAACCATGATTGAAGGCGAGGGTCCTGTCAATGACCGGCGAACTTTGTATGACGTTAACTATCGATTGGAACCTCACAACTTCACAAAATCTCTTGGGGCTAGTTCCGATCCAACGATAAAAGATGCGGTTCATTTGACGTGTACTAATCGCTTCTTTGCTGGCTAATTCCCGTACACTTTTTTTTCCTTCGGTCACAAAAATGTGATAGAGCAGATTATTTATTAGGTTATCGTTGGCTATTATTTTGGTACGTACGCAAGAGAGTAAGTATTCATCCATGATCCTAGCTTTTTTTTCGAAGGATGTCTCTTCGAAAATCCGAGCTTCAATCTCTTTAGTCATACTCGCCCAAACCAGATCTATATCGACATGAGAATTAGCAAATTCTTGTTGTGGTATGCCTAACATTGAATAGATTCCACCTGGAAAAAATCGTACACCGAACTTCCGCAGAGGGTAATGCTGATCGTAGGTAATTGTAAAAGGCTCATCAATGAAGCCACAAAACAAAGTGCGATATTTATTTCGCTTAAGATCATGTTCAAATATAATGTCACTGCAGCCGTCCGGCAGCACCCGATCAACGCTTCCCTCACGAAGCGCATTGAGGGATCGAGAAGAGTCCTGTTGTTGATTTTCTGTGACCGGTTCGCTTACCCAATAACAAGATACATACGAATTTAGTAACGGGGAGGGTATGATTTCCATATATTTGTTTGTTGCTACTCTACCGTTTGCTTGCCGTGGCTGAAAAAGAGTATGGGTTTGCAAATCCACAAAGCTTGTCTCCCTTGATTCAGCATTTTTGAACTCAAGTTTAGGAACTCTTGCCCTATAATGTTATCACATTCCTTCAGAAAACATTTAAGCGGGTTTAATCGGGTTATGTTCTTGTCGCTCGACATCAACCCTCAACTATACTCAAACACGAATCCTGTCTTACGATATGGCTTCCAGTTCGTCTACGAGGCCGCCGACGAATGCCGCAGCGTTATGAATCGGACGAGCATCCGAGAAGTCAATGCCGGCCAATTGGAGCAATTCAAGCGGTTTCATGGATCCTCCCGCCTTCAGTACACGAAACCAGCGCTCCACAGCGGTGTTCCCCTCCTCACGAATTTGAGCCATCATGGCCGTGGAAACGGTCAACCCCGCCCCATACGTATACGGATATAAGCCCATGTAATAATGAGGCTGCCGCATCCAAGTCAAACGGGCGCCTGCATCGATCTGCACCGCGTCTCCCCAAAATTCGGACAACACGCTGCCTTTCATCGCGGATAACGACTCCGCTGTAAGCGGCACGCCTTTGTCCGCCGCCGCATATACGCGTCTTTGCATTTCGGCTTCGAGCAAATGCGTCACAAAATTGTGGTAATAAGTGTGGTTCAACTGATTCATCAAGACCGAGCGCTTCATTACCCGACTGTCGGTCTGATTGCGAAGATGTTCCGCAAGGAGAAGCTCGTTAAGCGTGG
The DNA here is from genome assembly GCF_031177825.1 of Paenibacillus sp. Lineage (GTDB taxonomy): Bacteria > Bacillota > Bacilli > Paenibacillales > YIM-B00363 > Paenibacillus_AE. Next base: position 69,289 of record NZ_JAPSKE010000004.1, read on the forward strand.
ACGGAGCTTCAATGAAGAACAGCGACGGACGGTAGTTCACGAAGCGCTGATGCCGCTCGGCGAGCATGAAGTGCCCTGCATGGCCGAGCTCGTGAGCCAGAAGGAACGCATTGCTCATATTGCCGGTCCAAGTCAGCAGGATTCGCGCGTGTTTCCCGTAGGGAGTGTTGCAGAAAGCCCCGGTGGATTTGCCTTTATTGTCGGCGTAATCGACCCACCGACGGGAAACCCCCTGCTTCATCAGCTCCGTATATTCCGTCCCCATCACCCGCGTGGCTTCTACGATCATTTGGCCAGCTTCTTTAAAGGAAATCGTCGCCATGAAGGAAGAATCGTCGAACGGGACCTTCAAGTCACAAAATGAAAGCTGTTCCAATCCAAGTTTTTTCTGCTTTAGACGGACGAAACGGCGCATATGCGGCGCCAATTCACTGAAGAGGGTTCCGGTGATCCGATGGTATACATCCACGCTGATTTGCTGAGAATGAAGCAGCATGTGTGTCGCGGATTCAAACCCTCTCAACCGGGCGATAACCGTTTGCCGCTTCACTTCCCCGGCATAGGCGGAGGCGATTCCATGCTTGTAGGCCTCAAGCGTGGCTGTAAAAGATCGATAAGCTTCCCGCCTCAGGACCGGATCACGGTTCAATTCGTAATCGTTCTCGAATAACGCAAACGAAACAGGGCGAACGGCGCCTTCGCTGTCGCGCACAGAGGAGAAGGTCATATCGGAAAGCTTGCTGCGCTGATAAAATGTATACGGAATATGCAGTACTTCCTGCAACGAAGCCAGCACGTATTCGCTTTCTTCTGACAGGCGGAACGGTTTTGCCTCCCGCATATCGTGCAGATACTTGCGGAAAGGCGCCAGCGCCTCTTCGTCCTGCATCGCCTTCTCGATGCTGTCGTCCTCCATTCGGAGGACTTTGGATTCTAAATCGGCCGTGTAGGCCTGAAACTGTGCTGTAACATCCCCGATCTTCCCGGCCATATCTTGCGATTCGGCATCGCTGCTGTCTTCTGAGAGTCGAAGCCGGGAATACGCCGCCAAATGATTGACTCGCAAGCCCAACGCCTCTAATGACGTTAGCGCAGCCAGAAGCGCTTGCGCATCCAAAGTTCCCTGCCTTTTCCACGGAGCCGGTTCATCCAATATGTTCTGTACCTGTATCCGCTCCCGATCCCATGCTTCAGGATTCGGGAACAAGTCGCTCAGATCCCACGTGCTCGACTCCGGAACTTCGTTTCGCCTCATCCTTTCCGGCATACCATACCTCCAATGTCCAAATGTCGCTCGAAATTTCACTTGCGTAAAGATAGGTCAATCATGTTCTTCCAAGGCACTATACAGTGTATTAGAAATATACAGTTTGGAATACATGTCTTCTTTTAAGTATTACGGGACATTTCTATTCATTTTGATTCAATTGTTAAAGATTTCCTGACTATATCCGGTGTGTCGCTCTTGTAGGCCGAGGCGTCCGGCTACGACTTCCAGCGCGAGCGTAAGAGACATCAATTCGTCATACGACAGCAGCTGGCGTTCAAGCCGATAATTATCCATAATCTCGAAGCAGCCCTCTGCTCCGTGTAGGATACGATGGGAATTCCCGCGAGATTAAGGGACTCCAGTCTCCCGTTTAGTCCTATATTTGGAGTACCGCCCGCTCCGTCTTCGCGTCCCACCGCCAATCGATCCGTCCATCCAGACGCAAGCCTCCGTACCATTCGTCCATCTCTATTTCGCGAATCGCGTCCGTCTCTCCTGCCTCCGCCGTCCGTCCGAAAACGGTCAGCTCGACCCGGCGTGCCGAGACGGGGAGCGTATTGGCTGCGGAGCAGGTAGATGGCCGCTCGGCTTCGTCAACGAACCGGATCAACGCCTTCGGCCGTTCCGCCATGCTTCGCAGCCGATGCCAATATTCCATATCGCCCATGCCGAGATCGCCGATGCGATCCCCTACGTCACGGAACAAGTCGGTCGCCGCGCGCGCGCCGTCCCGCAAGGCTACCAGCGTCGTCTGCTCGACGATGCCCAACCCGTTCCGAACCGACGGCAACCGTGCCAAATGCCAACGGAACGCCGAACGGGCGTAAGGGAGCGCCGACGTATCACATGAGAGCGCAAGCGCATGCGTTTCCAAGCTCGGCGACGCATAAGCCTCCCATAGCTTCGCGCCCGTCTCGAACTCCCTACGCCCGACCGGACGCCATGTGCCCGATAGCGTCTCCAACTGCTCAACGGTCAGTTGGCCCAATCCCCGAAACCGGTCAATGCCCGGGAATTCCCCGATGCAGAGCAAACTGAGCTTGGTTCGCCCGAGCGGCCGTCCGGCAAACCAACGAAGCAAATACCATAGCATCGTCTGGTCGAACAAGTCGTGCTCGAACCACATAACGACCTCGTCGTACGTCCCGAAACGACCCAGCTCCCGTTCTTGCTCCTCACAGACCCGGACGTAGTCGTTCGCCGGAATGCCCATCTCTCGCTCCAAATAGGCCGCCCGCATCGTTCGACATTCGCGGTCTTCCATGTCTAGAAACGCCGGCCCCACCGGGTATACCTCCCTCCAAACCAGCACGTCCCCCGGAATGGCAGCCCGCTTCAAGGTTTCCCCGACATGATCCCCGTTCACAATGTGCAGCATTTTAGCGCCTCCTTCGTATAGATCGTGGAATACCGTAACGACGTTGGACACATGGAGCGACGTTCTCAGCGTCCGTCGGGCGTCGTATAGACGTTTCTTCAAGACCGCCGGGGAGACGTTCAGCGCGGCCGCGATTTCTTTGATCGAGTATCCGAGCAAATGCGTTCGCGACGCTCCACGATCGTGCGGAACCAGCCCGGAAACGCCTCCGGCTGCCAGAGTCCGTCCAACTTGGCGAACGCTTCCGCGAACGCGTCCTGTGCCGCATCCTCCGCTCGAGACGAGTCGTTCAATTTCGCAATCGCGACCGCGTAGCCCATTCCGTAAAAATGCCGTACCAGTTCAGCCCACGCCGCCTGGTCACCCCGCTTCGCTTCCTCTACCCACAACCTCACTTCACCATCTCCCTTTGCAAACGCCTTCGATATTGAAGTGCCGAAAACACCGAAAAAGGTTACATTTCGCTTAGCGCATCGTTCATCCCTTTTCTCGAGACGGCTCGAAATGCCAAAAGCGATGGATCGGAGGCGCAACATTACTAGCTATGTAGAGCAGGATTCGCCAAAAATATCCCTTGCTCCTGCCCCTAGACGAAAACGATCGTCGGTTTCCGCCTGTTCAAATCGAATCACATTCCTGGCGGTATAAATAAGGGTAGGGTTCATCCTATCATTCTCCATAGACAAAGAATTAGGGCATCTAATTCAGATGCCCCGACTAGGTGTAATTCTATTCCTGCGGGTATCTTTCTCCGCAAGTTTCCTTAAGTTTAAAAATTCTGATGCTCCAGCGCATCATCCGCATTCATGATCAGCCTGATCAGGTTGAAAATGGCGGCGAAGGCGGCGGCCGATCCGGAACCGAGCGCTGCTAACCATTGAGGTTCACCCTTCGTCATGTTTGCGATCCCCCCGGCTTCGTCTGAGATAAAATACAGGGTATTCTGGATGATTTTTGTGATCGAGTCCCCTTTCTCGTTCTGCTGATTCGGATCATTCTGATTTTCCTCCTTCAGTTCGATTACAGTCGTTGTGATCTCGAGCCCGAACACCACGGCGCCGATCAACATTTTCCACAAGCCCTTCGTGACCGGGACAGCCGAATCATTGATCGCCTTGCGAACTGCTGTCGGTAAAGCCATATCCCCAATCGCGCCTACCAAATAAGTAAACCAGGTTCCTCGCTGATACCATACCTCCTTATCGCCGCCTACCGGGAAGGAGCCAACAAGCTTGCCGAACGAGAGTGCCATGCTGAAGAGCTCGATCGACTCCAGCTTTTTCGTCAGAGCTTCCTGCTTTTCGAAATTAGGCTCATCGAGAATTCTTGCTTGAGTGACCGCCCCCCACAAGGTCAAGGCGTCGCTGGCAAGAGAGGCTACCAGGTAAGTTAATCCGCCGAGGTAGGAGTACATTTGTGGCCCAGAAACCGCGGAGCTATCATCGTTCTTGTTTTTCGCAGTTGCGACTGCAGCGAGTAACGACGTCGAATCGCTGCTGCCGTCCGTTCCCATCAGCAGGCCGAAGATTTGCTTGTAGTCGCCCTTAATGAACAGATCATTGTCATCGGTAATCGGTGTCTGCTCCACTATGAGCTTGTAGCCGATGGTCGCTGGAATCGCATAAACAAGCATTATGGCGTCGAGCGCGGACAGATCGTCATCCGAGAGAGTTTTGTAGAAGGCGCTGAAGAACGGGATGTCGATCTTCTGGTTCAAGCCGTCTTTATATAAGGACATCAAGTCCTCCATCAGCTTGATCATGCCGACTACAATGGTCTCCATGGCATCGACGATCCCGATCAACAGGTCACTGCCCAGCATCTCTAGAACTTGGCTGAACGTAATCGACTGATCGGAGAACGCCGTCTGCAAATCTTCCCCAAGCTGCGTGATCGTCTGCTGAATAGATGTGAGCGTAGGGTATACGACATCCTTGAAAAAGTCATTAATCGCGTCGCTCGGATTCATCACGCCGGCATCCGTATTGTCCGCGACGCCGCCATGCATCAAATGATATTGTCCCCAATAGGATCCCGGCGTGTTATTGGTCTTCTGCTGCATGCTCACCGTGTCGGAGGATTGCTCGGTCACATATTGGTTTTTGGCCGCGAAAATGTTGTCCTGCGGAACGGTAGGCCCTTCTAAGTTCTTGAGATCGTTCTTTAGCTGCTCAAAAAAGCTGCTGACCTTATCCTCGAATTGCTTCAGCTCGTTCTTGCCGAACTCCATGGACTGGTTCGCGAGGTTGACCAGCGCCTTATGCACCCTCTTAATATCGTCCCAATCGAAAATAAAGCCGAGCCAGTCGATAAACTTGTTAATATCGATGCCAAGCGTCTTGTTCAACACCCAGCTGATGGCACGGAAAACTTCCTCCAGCACCATAATTTCGAACTTGAACCACAGCTCGCCGATCTTGAATACGAATTCGAGCACATCCTCCCCCACTTGAACGAAGAATTGCTCAACATCGTCGATCTTCTCCTTTATCCACTCGTACGCATCGCCGAACGCGACCTCTAACCAGTTCAGCGCAGCGAAGGCGTTGCTCGCTGTGCCGGTTAACATCGCGTTCTCCGATCCGGCCGTCGAGAGCGCTCGCAGATGTGTCGTAGCCGCTGCATGATCGAGGAACGTCGCCTTGCCGCCTGTGAACGTCAACCCCCATACGTGCTGCTGGCGCCCTTGAAGACGAAGCAGGTGCCGCCCCGGCTCTGACGCCGAACGATTCGTTGCGAAGAGCGCCTGGGTAGATGGCGTCATTTGCGACCCGCCGGTCGGCGCATTGAACGTATAAGAGGTCAGCTGCTGAAGGGCGCCGGCCGCGGCATCGATGTTGTCGCTGTCGGTGTTCGGGTCGACGAGCGGCGAGCCGTCCTGCAGCTTCGCATTTTTCAAATCATCCGATGATTGAATGAGCGTCAGAGAAGAGTTGATCTGAGCCGACGGATCGATGTCGACGATCTCGTCGAAGTAGCTTCCCTGCAAGCGGAACACCGGCGTCGATAGGTCATGCACGACGTTGATGATTGTCACGTTGCCCATCAGATCCGTCGTGACCGATACCGGCGTATTCGGATCGATACTATGCAGTTGGCCGTTAATCGTCGCGAACGTCCAGGAGGAAGCCGTCATCTGAATCGTCTTGTTCATCATCGGCTGTCCGAGGCTGTCGTTCAGATGGATGTGCGTCGTATAGCAGTTGAAGTTCTGGATCGTGTCGAGCTGGCTGAGCTGAATCTGGCTTTCCTTCCAGAGCGTGCTGGCCGGGTCCTGGTATTGGAACGTAAGTGAACTATCGTTTTTTACGGTAAAAATCGTATTCGCCTGCATGCTCGTATTGCGGAATGCGGTGATCTGCGACACGCCGTCACGGATCATAATAGGCGTCCCCCAACTCGTATAGTCGCTACGCACGCCGGCGCAGTGATAGAGTTCATTGTCGCCGCTTACGGTAAAGATCGAAGCGTTGTCCGTATCCTGCGTGACGATAAGCTCATGAATGTCGGACAAATTCGTCGCCGAAGCTATGGTCGTCGCGCCGGATGTTGTGGACGACGGGTATACATAGATGCTGTCCCCCGCAGCGTACAGATCGTACGAATTGCCGCTGCCTGGCAGCGCAGCGATTGCGTTCACATTGCCGGGCAGCGAGAACGAGTAGCTCGCCGACTTATGGTATTTCGGATCCGGTAGCGAGGTGAACTCGAGTGATTGTCCTGCGCTTGTCTGATATAGCGCGTACACCCCGATATCGCCCTGCACAATTCCAATAGCCATATCCTGCAAATTTTGCGCGTTCTCGGGAAGGGTGAACTTCTGCCATGTCCAAGACGTGTCAGATGCGTTCATGTTGATCCAGTAATGCTCATCGGTATCGCTCGTCTTGACGGCTGCGATCCCGAGAGGCGTCACCGAACTATCGTTGCCCGAATCGATGACGATCTCCTTAATCTTCACATCGCCGTTTGGGAACGGGCGCTTCATCCATTTCGAGGCGAGGTTCGACCAATCTGTCAACGTTGGGTCGTTCGACAAAAGGGGAGTCAGATAGAGAGTCGATTTATCCGAGCTCCCCTTCGGTGCCATAGCAAGCGCGATGAGCAGTTGGCCGTCCGCGCTCTGCGCAACGTCGAACGTTTGCGCTTGCAAATTAGAATCGATCCCCGAGCTGATATTATATTGGGACCATCCGGATGTGCTGCTGGCATCCGTTACGATGACGTACATGGAATGATCGCTGCCGATCGAGAACAATATCGCATTCCCTGCGTGATCCTGCACGGCCTTCATCATATTTTGCGGGTCGACAACGGTTGCCGCCGCCTGGTTGACCATTAGTTCTGAATTGACGATCAACTGGACAGCATTAGTGCCCTCTGAATCCTTCGTTAACAGCAAGGTATTCATGCTGCGAGTTCCTCCTTCGCGTTTAAGATTGTGATTTGTATGTAATGTCCATCGTCAGGTTATTGAACGGATCAAGCTGGGCGTTGGCGTAGAAGAATACATCGCCTGCCGGTAAAATAAACCTGTTGTGTAATGGACCGAGCAGATTCTTGAATTGATTCAGCGTGTTCTTCATGCTGCTCTCGTAGCTGCCGCCGATGTCGTTTAGTAACTGCTTGTTATCCGGTATAAGGGCAATATCTCCTTTGCCGAGCCAGTTGCCGTCTGTAGACTTGGTTGCGTCCGGCACATCCAGGTCGAGATCGAGTGCGACCTGCCCATCGTCACCCGCGGAGATGGTGATTTTGCCCGTCCAGTCGATCTTGGCCGTCTCGGACATCCACTCGGAGAATACGCAAGTAAAATCGTTCCGGTACGTCATCGTCAAATTCCCGCTCAGGTTGACCTTCACCTTGGTCGGCGTATCGTTGCTGTAGCTTACGCTCGCGGTCCGGTTGTCCGTCATCGTAATATGAGCGTCCACCATCGTAAGCGATGAGATACACTTAACGTCATCCTTTAATGTATATTGCTGCTGCGAATTGCTTGAGTAGGACCAGCCGCCAGTAATCGGGGTTGGCGCATTGGTAATTCCGAGTGAATTCTGGATTAACGGGAGGAGCCAGCTGATCCAAAACAGATCGCTCGATATAATAAATTTGCCGTCGGATTCTGAGTTTGTCACCCAATTGCTGGAGAAGATGCCTGCATTCGGATCGGTCGGTAGAGGTGTTTGATTGGTCATGACGAGGAAGTTCAGTGTGCTGATCCCTTCGATGCTCGGATCGCTGTAAATGGAGAATGTGCTTCCTGTAGGAGTAAACGTCGGCGGAGTTGATGGGGCTATGGTGTTCGTATCGACGCAATAGCCTAGGATGTATGGGTTGTCGGTTCCCTGCAGTGTCGTGAAATAAGTCTGCAGTGCCTGTTGGAATTGAGTAATTTGCCCTGGCGTTATCATGGAGCCGTCTGGGAGCGGCATCTTCGTCAAGCCAGGATCAAAGCTGGCCAAATCCGCATCCTCGAAGTCGGTGAACAGATGACTGATCGTGAACATACTGTCGTTGAACTGCTGCAGGTGATCCTGCACCTCCTGCGGTACCGCGCTTCCTTTCTTAACGTCGTCGTACGCAATGGCGACCAAATCCAGATTGACAGTGAAGGCGTATACCCAGTTCGTAAAATCGATCGTCTTTTGCTTGGCGGATGAGCCGAACCCATCCCAGTACGTGAACTTCCCGGAAGGCATATTCAGCATGAAGAGAATCGCCCGGTTCGTTCCCGGTACGCTGAAGCTAACGGTCGGTGCATTCAGCTTGGCATCGATTTCAATTCCTGTATCTCCGGCCTTGAGCTTAAGATGATCTGGCAAGATGCTCTTCTTGAACAGCTGTTCGAACTGGAAGTTGATAGTGTCCTCGGTGATGGCGGCTACCATCTGGAACCCGCCTAACGTTTGGGGTGTCGACATGAATGTCCTCCTTTGATCATGTGATTTTTTATGATGCACGAATATTATATCAGATGGACGGGAGATAATTACCTCTTTACCCAAGTTATAACAAACCTCGTATTTCTTCATGATAGGAATGCTGCCAGTTAGTAGAACGAGGCCACCGATCGTACTGCCGGCAGCCTCGTCATGTTGTTTATTTACTTATTACTCGACACGGGAAATCTCTTCTACCGCATCCGGTCAAGGTCAGTCGTTCGGATATGCCGTGATACAAATATCCTCTCCGACCTGCCGGGTGCTGTGGATCGTAACATTCCATGCCTCATCGACAGTTTCCACGTCCGTGCCGCCGAAGGGAGTGAAGGAATTGCGTCCTCCCAGTATTTTGGGAGCGATATAGATCAACCATTTGTTAATCAGCTTGGTGCGCAAGAAAGATCCATTGATTTCGCTGCCGCCTTCTACCAGAAGGTCGGTAATGCCTCTCTGATAAAGAATGCTCATCAAGGCATGCAGATCAAGACCGTATTCAGTTTGAGGGACAAAAAGAATATCCAGCCCTCTTTGTTTCAAAGCGCTCACTTTTTCAGGATCCGCATCTTCTTTCGTTACAATCCAAGTCTGTACTTCCGAACAATCGGCTACATGAGCCGTCATCGGTAAGCGCAGATTCGTATCGAGGATGATGCGGATGGGCTGCTTCGAACGTTCCGGCAATCGCGCCGTTAGGCGGGGGTTGTCCGCCAAAACCGTTTGGATCCCCACCAGAATGCCATCGACTTCGCTTCGCAACTGATGCACTTCCTGTTGTACCTGAGCCCCCGTTATCCACTGCGAGTGTCCCGTATGCGCAGCCAATTTTCCATCCAGCGTCATAGCAACGTTTGAAATAACAAACGGGAGGTGTTTGGTCATGTTGTGCACATATCGCTCATTTAGCAATTTAGCTTCCGCCTGCAACACACCCACATCAACTCGGATCCCGTGTTCCCTCAACAGTTGAATGCCGCGTCCAGCCATCATCGGATTCGGATCCTGCATGGCAACGACGACACGTGCGACCTCGGCATTCTTAACCATCTCCGCGCAAGGAGCAGTTCCTCCGAACGGGGAACACGGTTCAAGTGTTACATATAACGTGGCGCCTTTCGTATGCTCGCCGGCCATGCGAAATGCATGAACCTCGGCATGGGGTTCCCCCGCTTTCCGATGGACGCCCATACCGACGATCTGCCCTTCTTTGACAAGAATGGCGCCCACGACGGGATTCGGTGTCGTTTTTCCTTTGGCTGTGGCAGCCAAGTCTAACGCTAATTTCATAAAATGCTGGTCATTATTCACCTGCCGCCCCATCCTTCCTGTTCGACGCTTCGGGTTGGAGGATCGTAAAGGTGACCTGATTTGGCAATTTTCGTTCTCAAGTATCGCTTATTATGCTTCGTGGGGTTACCCCAAATAGAGACGTGTTGATCGGTTAGAAGTCCTTTCTCTCGAAGTGAATGCAATTTTTTGGGGTTGTTTGTAATAAGACTGACCGGTTTGCGCCGCATGCTTCGAAGTACGCGAATCGCTTCATCGTAGGAGCGCTGATCGTCGTCGTAACCAAGTTCAATATTGGCTTCTACCGTATCGTAGCCTTTTTCCTGCAATAAATAAGCAAGAGACTTTGAAAAAAGCCCGATACCGCGGCCCTCATGATTGGCCAAATAAAAAAGAGCTCCGCAACCGTTTTGGGCGATCATGTTCATGGAACGTTGCAATTGGTAGCCGCAGTCGCAGCGTTTGCTCCCGAAAATGTCCCCGGTATGGCATATGCTGTGAAACCGGACCAACGCTTGGTCGTTGTTGGCGAAGTCGCCATAAACGAGTACGGATGATTGCTGAGAAGATGCGAAATCAATTTCAGACAGTACGTCGAGAATCTCTCCTTCCAGCGAAGGAATGCTTTCCATATTTAACCATGTATACCATTGGAAAGTAATTTCTCGACCTTCCAGTTGTACCGGGAGCTGCACTGGGCCAACAAGAACGAGATTCGGACTGTGGTCTTGTCTCAAGATCTTTATCTTTTCGGCCACCACATTTCTAGCTTGCATCGAAATCACAATTCCATCTCCTCTTCAAACAGTTTTGTTGGATCTTTGGACTAAAGTCGTCCGTTGCAGCTGTGCATGATACCTCCTTTCCGTCAATATGTTTGTTAGATGGGTAAAAAATAAAAAATCCCCGATTTCGTTGCCGAAAGTGGGGATTTCGAAAAACGGGAAATAACCTGAAAGAGGCACCCGGATTTCCAAACTATTCGGCAACTGGCTGGCATAGACTTTGCATTTCGCAAATTCCTTAGCCCCTTTAGCTTTGCGTCGCTAATTTTCATTAGCTTTGCCATTATCGTTTTTCAATTACAGCTACAATGATAATCTTTGCTCTCTATGATTGCAATCCAAATTTTTCATCTATGCCGCGGTCTGCAATAAAACACTAATATCCCCTTCCTCCGTTCATCGAGACCGCCGACAAAATTCTTTGGCGGTTACTCCATTAAAACATGTTTGAGGCTGGTTGAGCATTGATCTCGAATAACAAACGATGCTAGACACTGCAAGCGGGACTAGGGAATACCGGGATCAAATGAATCCTGTTATCGGTCTGGACATCGCCAAAGGAGAGATCCAAGTTCAAGGCTTTCTTGGACAAAGGGATTACTCCCCTATTTTACTCAAAATCACATTGGCTGCTTCCATCGCACCGCCAGTATTCCGAAAAGCTTCTGACAGCTTCTGTGCAGCTTCCTTATATGTCCGTTTTTCCAACACCTCGGCTACCGCTGTCGCCAAATATTCTGGCTTATTCCCTTTCAGTTTTAATCCTGAACCCAGTTCGGCAACCCGGTCAGCCACTAATCTTTGTTCGCTATGTTGCGGAAATAGTATCATTGGAACTCCCAAATACAGGCTTTCATTCACACTATTCATTCCGCAATGGGTAATAAATACATCTGCGGTTTGTAATACCGATATCTGATCCACGGAATTTTTCACTGTGAAATTTCGTGGTATGTTACCAAGAGTGGAAATTTCAGTTTTTTCACCAACTGACATCACAATATCATAGTCTGTCTTTGCAAATGCATTAATACAGTTTTGGTAAAAATTATAATTTTTATTAAGTATAGTTCCAAGGGATATGTAAACTACTTTTCTATCCGTTTTATCATTCTGTACCGGTGAAAGCTGCTTGATGGATGGCCCGACAAAGGAATATCGGTCGGAAAAGGTATCCGCCCTTGGCTGGAATTCTTTCGAAGTGAAAACAATGGTATCCGTTTCATTATCATTTTGAACCATCGACACAAAATTTTCTATCTCAAATCCATGATTCTTTAGCAATTGTATTTTGTTGTTTATTCGTGGTATGCCCACGATCATTCTCCATATTTCCATGAAACTCCGCTTCATCAGTTTTGCCGTATATTGATTAAAAGCAAAGGAAGTCGTCGAACAAATATAGGGGACACCTAGTTTCTTGGCAAATAATTTACCCCATAAACATAAAGAGTCGGATACAATGCAATCCGGCTGAAGCTCCCTTAATTCCTTACATACCTTATCATCCAAAGCAATGGTCGTATCGGCGAGCATTTCAATCAATGCCGCAAAATCTTTACCAACTTTACGATCCATTTCTTTTTTCGATTGCCGGGGCACGAATTCATCACAAGAAATAAACGTAGCACCGGCGACTTCTATATTTTTCTGAAATTCCAGAAAGGAATAATACCACACTTGATGACCTCTATTTGCTAACTCGGTTACTACCGGAATGGTCGGATTGGTATGACCATGTGCAGGTATCGAAAAAAATACGATTTTGCTCATTCTGACTCATCTCCCGCCGGTTCGGCTTTTCTGATCATATCTGCAATTTCCAAGAAACCCTCGCTTTTTAAGATCGCAATTCCTTTTGTCGCATCTTCTCCCAAAACAACCAGCTTATCACCAGGATGAACACTGCAAGCGGGACTAGGGGCTACCGGCAACTACTTTGGTTCGAAGTTGATATGATCAAATGAACCCTTTTATCGGTCTGGGGGCACTACGGTACCTTCTCCTCCCGCATAGCCATCAGGCTCTTCCTTCCCTCGTGGAACAGAAGTTTAAGCGTCTTAGTCAACACGACCTTCTGCTCCTGAGACTGATTCAGCGCCCGAATCATGTGCGTCACCTTCTTCCACTTAGCGCGGGATAGATCCTCGATCGTCCAGACGTCGGCAGCCTGGAAAATCTGGAAGAGCGCTTCGACGAATTGCTCACGTTGCGGTTTCGCGAGCTGTCCCAGCCACGACTTCAGCGCAGCCACAACCATGCGGCTTTCCCTCGCCACCTGTTCCGCCCGGACGAACTTCGGACCCATGACTTCCCAGGAAAACGCATCGTGTTGCATAAGCAATGACTGATTGCTCCTAACGACCGCAAACGCCTCCACATGCTCTAGCAGCATACCGACGACCGACGCCTGCGGCACGATTGTACGAATGCGATCGCGCATCTCGAGATAAGCATCTCTCCTCGTAATCTTTTCGTCAAATCCCGGCCCGTCATTATTGTACACCTCTATGATTCGCGCCTTCACGTCGACTCGGCACATAACCGCCGCATAAGCCGCGAGGTTGCCTCCCTTTGAATGGCCTCCGAGCCGAAGCGGCGAGCTTCCCTCACCTGCTGTATCCTCTAAGTATCGGACGGCCTCGAACTGCGAAGGCACTGGCGTTGTAACGGTCATGTTGAAATTTTCTTTCCAGCCGACGATCGTACTGTCCGTTCCGCGGTAGGCGACATATAGGGTGCCGTCCTCCAACTCGACATGCATCGCCGCGAACTGTTTAGTTCGGTCTAGATCGACGATGTTTTGGAATTTGGACAGCTTCGCGTTCGCGAAGCGGGAGCAGTGTCGAACCTTCCTCAGGAGCGAAACGGAGTTGCGTAACATATGGCCGAAGCTCTGAATGCGATCTTCGCTATACAGATGGAAATACCTCTCCGCCGCTTCCCGGATAGAAATCGACGCGTCGATCCATTCGGGCGGTACGATATAATCGAAGTTGACGTAGGCCAGCTGAGAGAGGACAAGATTGTCCACTTCATTGAACGGAGCTTGCTCCAGCGTCAAGTCTCCCCGCCAATCCAAATAATCCAGCATATTCCCCATGCTTCCATCCCACCCCATTGTACGAGTTGCGCTGATTGAAATATATTAGAATCATATCAAATTCCGATCGCATTCTCCTTCCCAGTTCCCCGCTTCTTATATTCGAGGGGGATAGGTCTCCCGTTTGCTTCCCGAGTGGGGCTTTACTCCCCTTGCAGCCGGCCAACTCTGTACAGCGATGCCACCGATCATCCCTTAGGCGGTTTCAGAGGATCCATCTAAATTTCGACGTCTTGTTCGGATCCGTGAGCGCTTGCCACACTTGTTCTGGCTTTGCAGCTTTTCGCGGCTTGCTTTTCTCGTGGTAATGAGCCCAGCTTCCTCTAATATGTTCAGATGCTTCATAACGCCAAATCGGGACCTACCCTTCGAGGCAAATAACTCTCCATTATTACTACACTTCCCGATTTCTACCTACCCAAAACCGGGTCGGTTAAACGGCCCGTTACTTTAATTAAAATGGCAGCCGATGCTGGGCGGCTGCCATGATGGTTTATGAAGCTAGCTATCGAATCATTCCGACCCTTCCAAACACGATCGAATTTCGCATACACGCTCCACTAGTCGATATTCGCGACTTTCCATTCACCGGCTTTGTTTTTTCTAACCGTGAATGCATAGACGGAATTAAATAAGAAGCCCTCTTCGCTTAGCGCCCTATAGGCAACGTTGACATTGTATCTTTTCTCGTCCAGCGCCGTAATCGATTCCAGCTTTTCGAACCGGTATAATCTTCCACCGTCGATTAAAAAACTTATCGCAACCGCTAAACCTTGTGATTCCAGCGATTTCGCGAATGCCTTGGCGTCCTTGGCAATGATCGCATCCATGCTCGCTAGTGCGCATTGCAGCACCGCTTTCTGGATTTCGTCCAGCGCCGATTCGTCGTAGGTCAAGAATACACCGGCTTTGAAGTCATCGCTCGCATGCGTCTCCCTTAGCGACGTAATCATGGCTAGAAACAGCTTTCGCGCTTTCGCCTTCTCCTCGGACGTATATGCAAAGCGTATGAGCAACTCATGCGATTCGCCATGGAAAGAGAAATAGTCGTATTCCATCATCGGGTCGCTCCGGTCTGTTCCTAAGTATTCCTTATAAGCTGCCAAATCGGGATCGGTTTCCTGAAAGTCCGGTTGGACCATGCTGCCTTCCATGATGGCGAAAGAGTTTCTCGGCTCTCCGTAGCCCCACTCCACCCCTTCGGAAAACTCTCGTTGATCCATAAACTCCGGAACGTAAACTCCGTACGGCAACGAAGTGTGTTTTCGGAAAACGGCGTTCTCCATCTTATCATTGAACGTATACGCCTGAATGACGGAACCGCCCGACTTCACTTCGACGATCAATGACGTTTGCGGGCTTCGCGAGACTTCTGGGCTCTGCCCGGCGGACACGGCCGTCTCCGCCGGCTCGCCCGGACTTCCCGAGGCCGATTCCGAGGGATCGACACTTGCCTTTTCGTTCGACGCAGCCGGATCCCCGGTTATCGTCGAACTTTCTGAGGGCGACGTAACATCGTGCGACTTGGACGACCAGCATGCGGATAAGAGGAGTGAGGCGATTATGATGATTACGAAGCTTCGAACCCTTTTCATAGGAACATTACATCCCCCTCAATCGAATACTGGTAAGTAGCTATTTAGACGATAATATGTTAGAAAAAGTTTCTTGAAAAAAAGCCGTCCCTCATGTCACTTTCATGACCCGACGAGACGGCTCCTTATCCGACCATTATCTGCTTTCGATGATTTGGATGATTTGAGCGATCACCTTGACCGCTTCCGCGCGGGTTGCTTGGGCTTGGGGCTTAAACGCACGGTCCGGGTAGCCCGAGAGGAACCCCTGTTCCGCCGCGGCTTCGACGGCATCTCTCGCCCAGCGCGAGATCCGATCCCCATCCGCGATGGACGGAGCGACTACCGGATTTTTCGGGTTCCGTCGCGCTGAATAAGCGGTTGCCCCTCAGATCACCTTGCGAGTCGTAGGACAGCCGAATATCCTGCGCTCTATGTAAATCCGCATCTGCGCCTAACGTTGCCTTTATGGTTTTCGTTCCGGCCACCACAGTTTCAAGAACCGTTCTATCCACGCCGTCCGCTTTTACGGTGAACCCGCTCGCAGATGGCATCCGAATCTCTTCATCGAACGTTACCGTGATGATGTTGGGACGTTCGACACTTACCACTGCATTCACGATGGTCGGCGGAGCGGCGTCATTGCCAGCATTCGTTGCAATTCCCCGCAGGGTAGGATACGTCATCCCTTCCCCGATCGTCCAGATCTCGCTGAAATCCCAATCATCGAACACAACCTGGTGCTTCAACTCTGCCGTCGATTTCCCGTCGCCTTTACCCGAGTCGCCTTGGCCGGACGTAATTGCATCGTAGTATCCCGAGGTTACGACGGATACAGGTCTGAAATCCCTCCCCGCCAACCCTCCGATATCGGAACCTGAACCGGCGGTACGGCCTGCGGCATATGCCCGGTTGATCGTTCCTACATGCCGCCCGACCAGCCCGTTGACTTCCGCGCTCCCCGTGACGGACCCGATGGCGTAAGTATCCTCGACCAAACTCCCCAATCGGCGCGGCCCACCAGTCCGCCGACCGCATACATTCCGGTAACGTCACCTGTCGCGTAGGACTGCCTCACGACGCCGGGAAACATGTTGCCCACCAAGCCTCCGACATTGTTTCCGCCGCTTACGTCGGCCGTCGAATAGGACCGTTCGACCGTTCCTCCGCGGTTATCTCCGACCAGCCCGCCGCTCGAATAGGATCCTCGAATGCTGCCGCCTTCCACCCCGATGCCGCGCACGTGGCCTCCATCGCCGAGGTAACCGATCAAGCCGATCTGTCCGGTTCCCGGACGGTTGATTCGTAAGCCGCGAATCGCATGCCCCTTACCGTCGATTTGCCTGATGAAAGCACCTGCATTCGAGTCGCCGATCGGCGCGAACCCTGCCCCTTCGCCGGCGCTCGTCGCCCACATGTCGAGCCGGCTGTCGTCCGTTAATGTTGTGCCGAAATCGATGTTGTCCGCCAGCGTATAATTCGACGTCAAATCCATCGCCATCAACTGCAGCTGATGGGCGTTGCCGATCGTCTCCGACCATTCCGACCGGAGGAACGGCCGAGTTGAACCTTCGACAATGAACCATTCCGCCGAGAAGTCGAACCCCGAATAGCTCGCTTGGCCGAGCGCCTGCGCGGTCGAAAGGCTCGCCGTGACGCACGGTTTTCCGTAATCGCTGTTATTGTAGCCGCAACCGCTGCTCTGCCCGGAAGTCTCCGCTTCCCAGTAATTGTATTCCATCACGGCGCCGTTATTGGCGCCGAGTGCTCCGCCGACGTCTCCATTATCGGCACTTACCGTACCTGTGGAGTAGGATCAGCCTACATACCCATAAACCGTTATCCCCACCAAGCCCCCGACGACATGATCCCGCTCCATACGAGTATACGTCTCATTCCACCCTATCCTTCCTGCATCATTCGATAGCCGACAACCTTCAACAGAAAGTATATAAGAAACCTTCGGCTGTCGAATCTAACCGCGGTTATAGCCCCGGTTATAGGAGATAGGAACGAACGCATCAACGGAACCCCCGCAGCTCCCGTCCGCGCTTAATCGCCTCCAAGCGGTTTTTCGCCTGCAGCTTGCTATAAATGCGGTTAATGTGCGCCTTCAGGGTACCCATGCCGATTCCGAGCGCGGAGGCGAGCGCCGAATTGTCCATGCCCTCTTCCATGTGGCAGAATAACGCGTACTCCTTCGGCGTCAGAAGCATCTCCAAGGCGACCGGCGGGAGGTTCGGCGAATCGGCCGCTTCTCCGTAACAGGACAAGATTTTGCGCACGTAAGCGAGAGAGGGCGCGTTCCGGTCCCGGATATTGCCTTTCTGCCGCTGCCGCACGTATTCCGCCAACAGCTTCGCGACCGGCTTACCCTTGTCGACGAACACGCGGACGTAGTCGTCTGGTTCGGCGTACCGCAGCGCCTCCTCCAGCCGGAGCAACGCCTCTTCATTCTTGTCCGCGCATTGCAGCATCATGGCTTGCAGTATCTGTAGATCCAACGCGTCCATTGGGCGGTGGCCCTTTACCGCGATGGAGAACAGCTTCTCCGACAACGACCACGCCTCCCGCCGCTCTCCCGTTTCCATCAACACCCGGACGAGGAAAACGTAAATGTAAAGCTGATACACGGACACCGGATCGTCCGCGGAGAGTTTATACCGTTCCTTCCACCGGACAGCCTCCGTAAGGTCCCCCTGTTCCAGCCGCAGAGCGGCCATCTCCGCTTCGAGGAGAATCGGCGCCGCTTCGGCTCCGTCCTTCAACGCTCTTGCGCCGGCCTCTTCCAGCCATTTTTCCGCTTGGGCGACGTCTTGTTTCGCTCTCCTGATCCGCGACAGGAACAGGCTTGCGGGGACGTACGCCTTCTCCGGCTGGTACCCCCCGTGGCTGCCGCCCGCGAGACCTTGCTTCAAATACTTCTCCGCCAGTTCCAATTCATTCCGTTCGTACAGCAATTCCCCATAGCAGATCACAGTCAGGTCTTGCAGGCCCATCAGCCCCATGAATTCGATCATGCCCGCGAAAAAGTCGTCCGACAGGCCCCTGGGCAGATGCTTGCCACGTTTGCCATTGTACGATCGGAAAACGGACGGCGCCAGCGGCATATAGGGGGACGCGAAGATCAAATCCGTTCCTTCGGGACTGTGTTGAAGCGACAAGCGGATATACTCCAGTCCCCGGATCATGTCCATATCGAACTGAGTCGCCTTGAAATTGCGAACGTAATACAAGTAACCCAGGTAACGTTGTTTCTCTTCCTGTCCCCAGACCGACGAAGCTTCCTCGTAATGCTGCTCGGCCAGTCGCAAATGCCGCTCCGCCGTATCCACATCCTGAGCCCAGAGCAGCGAGAAAATATACGAAAAGTACAGATAGGGCCGCTGCATCAACATTGGCTCGGGAATCGCCGACAACCAAGACCGGATCGCCTGGAACTCCCTGCGGATCATGACGCTGCGCATCCGTTCCAGCAATCGCATGGCTTCCTCATATTGCTGCCCGGCCAAATAATAATCGACCGCTTCCTCGAGCATCTCCTGTCTCTCGCACCATTCGGCGGCCGACTGGAACAAGGGGCCCGTTCTGCCGGGATCTTGGCCCTTCAGCCGGTTCCGCAAAAACTCCCCGAACAGGTGGTGGAACCGATACCACTCCATGCGGTCATCCATCGGGACCAAAAACAGGCCGAGGTCCCCCAGCTCCGCGAGCTTCTTCGAGCCGTTCTTCCCGCCCACCGCTTCGCACAAGGGACCGTTCATGCGCCGAAGAACCGACACGTCCAGCAAGAAGCGCTTGGTCGGCTCATCCAAAGCTTCGAACACTTCCTCCAGCAAATACCGTTCCAAGCTCCCGCCCGCCGGGAAATAGCCCCGATCGTAGGTGTCCGTTCGCCCTCCATAACGCCAAGACAACGCGATCAGCTTCAGACCGGTCACCCAACCCTCGGTCTCGGCCAGGCACCGCTCGATCTGCTCCCTTCGCAGCTCCCGCCCGGCATAAATCCGGAAAAAATCCACCGTCTCCCGCAAATCGAACCTTAGCTGATCGGAGTCGATTTCGCGGATCCAGTCCCGGCTCCGCCATCTCGCTTTGGCAAATCCGACCGCGACGCGGCTTGCAAAAAGAAGGTGTACGGTAGAAGGCAAATATTCCAAGAAGAACGAGACGGATTCGGCGATCTCCGGATCTACGATCAGGTGCCAATCATCCCAGACCAGCGCGAGCGGGTCCTCCAAGCGGTTCAATTCGTTCAGCAAATTCACGAGAAACGGCTCGTACCGTCCGGGATTCAGCGCATCAGCTGCCGCATGGACGGAGCCCGGCAGTTCACCGATCGCCCGCTCGATGGATGCCGTCGCATAACGCCAAAACCGGACCAGATCGTTATCCTTTTCGTCCAGCGACAGCCAACCGACGGGGATGCCCGCTTGACGTGCCCATTCGCCGACCAAAGTCGTTTTGCCGTACCCCGCTGGCGCAATAAGAAATGTCGCCTTTCCGGCCATGCCCTCATTCAATCGCGCGATCAAATGGGGGCGCGGCACAGACTGGGCAATCGGCTGCGGAATCCGGAATTTAGAGAACAGAATCTCGGCGTTGTTGTCGTTCCAATCGCTTGTCATCGTTCGGTCCTTTCCCACGCTTGTTCAGGACTCTCCCCCTCTTCAATACCACCTCCAGGAAATTTCCAAACAATATCTCCTCGTTGAACATATTGTTTAACCATTAGAACAGAATCATTTGGCACAATAATTGCTTCGGCAATCAATGAAGTAACCACCTTTTCGCGAGATTCAGAAGATAATACCAAGATTGATAACATCATAAAAAGATGCCGAGGCTCCTCCATAAAACATCGAGCATGGCGAGTACATCTTCGATGTTCTGGATTGACGCTTTCATGCCAAACCACCCGATAGATCATCCTACCATTACTTTACCATAACGAGGAAAACCTGACCGTTCAGGACAATAATGATATCCTGGATTTATTTCAAAGCTGCACATAACTTCCGGACGGCTCAACAGGATAAACTCCCGTACTCCGTTGTATTATGAGTACAGTTATAAAATTTTCATCAAACTTTTGGTTTACTCCATAAATTAAGGCTTGTATGATGAAATCACCTTATCAAATGGTTTACATATTCAACCGGCGGGAGCATGATGAAATGGATAACCTTGAGAAGATTGACGCGTTACGAAACAAGTTGATCAATAGCGCTAGCGATAACGCGTTCGACTTTCAACATCCCGCTGTGTTGGAAGTATCAAAAGAACTGGATCAACTCATCGTTGAATGGATGAGATCCAAAAAACAAAAGGATACCTAAGTCCCGTAACAGGTCGTCAAACAAAGAAAAAGGCTCTCCCGCTAACTCGGAGTGCCCGATCATATATTCAGGGGTGAAAGGCTTCAGCTCGTCAAGCCGGCCATCTCGTACCTTAGCCGCCCTTGCCGGGTCGACCAGCAGCGCACGGCCGACGGCAACCGGATCGAACTGTCGATCGTTGAGCTTGTCGGTCAAGGTATCCACGTTCGCCGTACCACGCGTTTTCCCCTCTAAACGAAGATAGAAACTCATTATCCAAACCTACGGAGCCCACTGTGATTGTAGGTTTACCGGTTAATTTTTTAACCCAGCCTGCTAAATTTAGATCGGAACCGGCGAACTCCGGTTCCCAGAAGCGGCGGGTCGAGCAGTGAAATGCATCAACACCCGCTTCTACAAGCGGCGCAAGGAATTTGTCCAATTCACCCGGATTGGCTGCCAACTTCGCCTCGTAATCGCTTGATTTCCATTGCGATATCCGCAATAAGATAGGGAAATCGGGTCCTACGGCGCGACGGCAAGCCGGCGGCAACAACGGAATCGATCCTTTCCTGACTCATCGGCTCATTGACTTTTTCCCCGGTCGCGAGATCCAAGCCTGAAGGTCCGATCGGCCGTTCCTCCGGGTTCGGAACGGCTCCTACCTCACGGTCGTCCGTTCCTTCGATAAATTTTTAGCAGCGTTCAAGGGTCATCATCCCCTTGCCTCCTATTTTGCGAATGATGTTCGGACGAGCCGGATGGTCTTTATTTCGAACGGGCGAAGAAGGAACGCGATCTTCCCGTCCTCAAGCGGTAATTCGACGTTCGCCTCCTCCAGCATGTTGGTTTCGTACGCCGTCGTTACGGATATCCCAACATGCAGACCGCATGATACCGAGGCTCCCTTACTCTCGTATAGGCGTATGATCCAATCTCCCGAACCGTCTTCGGCAAGCTTGACCGTCTCCGCAATAACATTCGCGCGATCGACTTGAAGCAACGATCGTTGTTCGTCCCGGCTGCCTCTGTCCGTAATAGTAACGGGGTAGTTCAGCTCATAGGCTTCCCTAATGACAGGACTGTCGAAGAACGATCCGTTCCAAACCATGAAGCCGTATGTAAATCGGTGCGTTCCTTGATCGGACGTCTCGTCCGGATACGTCGGCGATCGAAGAAGCGTCATGCTCATCGTATGATCCTTGACGGCGATCCCGTATTTGCAATCGTTCAGCAACGCAAAGCCGCGATTCGTCTCGGCAAGCGCGGCCCACTTGTGCTGGCACACCTCATATCGGTCCGCGTCATGGGGACGCGAAGCGTGATTCGGCCGTTTGACGTAACCGAATTGAATCTCCTGCATCGATTCGTTCGCATGGACGAGCACGGGGAAATCGACGCGGAGCATCTTGTTCGCCTCATTCCAGTTTACTGTCGTGTGGAATTCGATCCGACGGCTGCCGGCGCGAAGCCGAATATCCTGGACCATCGTCGATCGATGCAACGTCCGTTCGACGCGGATATTCGCAAAGAGCGGGCCGTTCGCCGTAACGGCAATGTCGGCTTTCGCATCCAGTTCGACCGGAGATGCCTCATAACGCCGGTCGATCTCCCACGCATCGAACGCGGACGGCTGATCGCGGTACATCTTCATGACGTTGCTATTTCCCGCCGCCCAATCGGTTCCGGTCTCTTTATCCACAATCCGGACGATTTCGCCCAGTTCGTTAACGGTAATCGACAAATACTCGTTCTCGAGGCGCGTCGCGGTTGCATTCACCGCCGAGGGGACCGGGGCATCCGCAAGACCCTTCCTTTCGCAGGTCGCATACGTCGACCACCCCATAGAAGGGGTTTCGACTTCCGCGTACCATACGCCGTCATGCTGCTGAGCCGGCACCGCTTGCCCGGTCCGGTCCATTAGCCCGTCGACGCCGACAGGCAAGGCAACCAGCTCTTTCCTCTCCCAGGACAGCGAATTGAAGACCGTGACGTCCGACCGCTCGCCGTTCGCCAGCGAATCCCTTGTTTCCTTGGCCATACCGTAAATGATCTCGTTTAACGCCATCAGCTCGGCCTGCGCTTCCTCATGAACGCGATGAATGGAAGTTCCGGGCAAGATGTCGTGGAAATGGTGCAGCAAAAGCCGCTTCCACAGACGATCCATTTCCGGGTACGGGTACGGCCTGTTCTGTAACAGGTCTGCGGCGGCGCCCCACAATTCGGCCTCGCGGAAGCCGATCTCCGCTTTCCGATTCAAGCGCTTGAGCTGCGCTTGTGTCGTGTACGTTCCCCGGTGCGCCGGATAATACAGTTCGCCTACGTATTTCGCATCGGGAATGCCTCGCTGGATCTGGTCCTGGAAATATTCGATCGGCGAGCCGTGCTTCGTTCGCGGTACGCCTTCCAAATTTTCGAGCCGGCGCAGAAACTCCAGGTCGTCCCGGTTCGCTCCCCCGCCTCCGTCGCCATGCCCGAACTGTACAAGTCTTGTCGCGATGCCGTCCTTCTGTACGCGATCGTTCCATTGCCGAATCAGAAACGACGGGTTCACGCGAATCGGGTACTCGCCGTAATCCAGCAGGTGCGTCAAAATTTGCGTACCGTCGATGCCCTCCCAGAGGAACGTATTGTACGGGAACGGATCGCAGACGTTCTCGTAGGTTTGGAACATTTTAACGGAAGCGAAGTAACGAAGCCCGCAGCCCTTCATCATTTGCGGCATGTTGCCGGAGTAGCCGAATACGTCGGGTAGCCACAGCATTTCGTTGTCTTTGCCGAATTCCTCTTTAAAGAACCTTTTGCCGTGCATGATTTGGCGAATCAGGCTTTCTCCTCCGGCTAAGTTCGTATCGGACTCCACCCACATGCCGCCTTCAGGGATGATTCGCCCATCCGCGACCGCCTGTTTGATGCGTGCGTAAAGCTCGGGGTATAGGTCCTTGGCGAGCTGATACAAATACGGCTGGCTCTGAACGTACTGATATTCGGGATATTCCTCCATAAGCGCAAGCTGGTTGGACATGGTCCGGGCGATTTTCCGCTTCGTCTCCTCGATCGGCCACAACCATGCGATATCGAGATGGGACTGACCGATGAGGAACAGCAGCGGGGACGTCGAACCGTTCACGCATGCCAAGAGCGGTTCCATCAGCCGGCGGCACCGATTCACGTTCGCAGTCAGCGCATCCTCTGATAACCCGAAATCGACGGCAGCGACGACTTCCGTCAAACCCCGTTCGATTTCCGCCGTACGCAGGGAGTTCGGATCGACATGATTGCTGACCTGCCACAAACATTCCAAATCGATGAAAAATTGATAGATATCCTCTTGAAAAATGCAAAGATGCGATTCGCCGATCATCGGCTTCCGATTCGTATGGCCGGCGTACGCCTCCGCGACGAGCTCGAATCGTTCGCCGGGCCGCGCGCTGCGCGTCAGCGTCACGTCGTGATGCTGAAGATCCGTCGCCCCGCTCACGACCCCATTGATGTAAAGCGTCGCTTCCGAGCCGAAATCGGCCAACGCCGCCACTCGTTTGCCGGCCGCTTCCGGCGGAATGGCGATCGATGCGCGGAACCAACCGTACATCCAGTTGTCGCCCCATCGTTCCCCGGGGTGCATGGCTTCGAATCGACGAGTTTGCGTATCCGTATAGGAGAGGCGCTCCCCCGTGACAAAGCCGGTGAATGCGATCGAACCGATGTTCGTATAAATGTATCGGTTCTTATCCTTCAGCAGCTTTTCGACATGGCTTTGAATCTCTTTTTTTAAATTCAAGCTTCTGCTCACATCCTATAGTTTCATCTTGGCTGGGCGGGCTCGGCGCAAGTTCGGCAAAAGTCGTCCCTCCGCGGCGATCGCTGCGGAGGGACTATGTTACCTCGGTTTATTTCGACAAGGCTCTTTGTGCAGCGTTATTATAGATCTCTAGCACTTTTTCAACATCGCCCATTCTTTTGATTTGCTCGATAAATGTCGGCCAATCGTCAAAGCTTGCTTTGCCGGAAACGAATTTCGCCTGTTCTTCCGTTACGAACGTTTTGACAGGGTTCATAATCTCGGATATTTGCTGGCTTTCGTCCTTCGTGAGCTGAATAGACGGTTCACTTAACCAGGATGGAACATACTCGTTCTCAGGCATCGGCAAACCCGTTAGGAAGGGCGATTTCTCGATCGGAATTTCTTCATATTTGCCGTTAAACACCGTATAATCCGTTGCGGCAAAATCTACGAATGCTCTTGCGTCATTGACCATCTGTAAGCCAGGGTTATGGTTTCTGCTTGCTCGCATACCGTATTTATCACCCTCTAACCATGGATCCTCAGCGTTTTTCAGCGAATCTACGAAAGTCGGATTTCCGTCTTCTCCGATCGTATAGGTCGTGCCCTCGATCCCCCAAGTAATAAGCCGGATCATTTCATCGGAATATTGATGGTCGATAAACTTGATCAATTCTTCGGCATGTTTCACTTTCGAACGAATGGCGTAAGCGCCCCAGCCTAAGTCCGGCGTATTCCCGTTCGCGACTTCCTGCCACGCTTTTCCGTACTTCGGGTTATCGGGATACAGGGAAACAGCGAATATTTTGCCGTCGTTAGCCGTCCTCGTGTACTCTGCCGGGGTCGTAAACCACTGGGTCAACCACATGAAGTTATCGCCGTTCAATGCCTTTCTTTTCAGTGTATCGTCCGTATCGATGGTATACTCCGGATCCAGCAGTTGTTCCGAGTACAGCTTATTCGCAAAGAGCAGCGCGTCTTTATATCCTTCTTCCATAACCCCATATACGTATTTCTCGCCATTCCAGAAAATGTCGTCCCTGATGTGACTCGCGGAGAACAGCGACCTTAAGCTATTCCATCTCGTCGCAACAGGGTATTTTTCCGGGTACAGCTCTTTTATTTTTTTTGCAGCCTCGTAAAACTCATCAAGAGTTTCTGGAATTCTGATGTTATTCGCCTTAAATACATCGTAGCGGTAGGCTGACGTATTCTGAATGAGCATGCCGCGATCCTCGGGAAACCTAGGCGTAGAAGTTTCCTTGAATGTGTACATCTCGCCGTCGGCATTCGTTACTCTCGCCATCCCGTTCTTCACCTTACTAAGATAGTTCATATAGTTAGGCATTAATTCCTTGTACTGACTTAATTCAAGGAGCTGGCCTTGCTCGGCCATTTCGGTGGTATCGTAAAATAAAGGAGTCACGAAGAAGTCCGTCAAATCATCGCTTGCGATCATAAGCTTAACTTTCTCATCGTACTCGGACGATGGAATATAGTTATAGTCAATTTCAACCTTCTTGCCCATATAGGCTTCCATCTGCTTATGCCATTCTTCGCCGACTAAACTATTGGGATTATCCACCCCGTTCGAAGGCAGAGTCACGGAGAAACGCATCGCTTCGCTTGCCTCTTCCGTATTTCCGCTCTCGGGCGTCTCGCTCTCGGACGTTCCAATATTACTGTTCGTACAGCCGGTCATAGCAAGTGCTCCAGCCATTGCAAGGCTAAGCATGTTCGCCCACTTGTTCATTCGAACCCCTCCAAGTAACTTGTTTACTTTCTTTGAATAGCGACCTCACCTTAGCCCTTGATTGAGCCAATCAGGATCCCTCTTGTGAAATGCTTTTGGAAGAACGGATAAATACACATGATCGGGAACATGGTGATAATGATGACGCTCATTCTTACGGCCTTAGGATCAAGCGCATCTCCCGGCGCATTAATGGCAACGCTGCCGCCTGCCCCGACTCGCCCTTGAATCGCAGTCGTATCCAGCGTAAATAAATAGTTTCTTAAGACCATTTGCAAAGGGTACTTATCCTGATCGCGGAGGTAGATCAAAGCCTCGAACCAGCTGTTCCAGCTTCCTACCAGACCGAATAATGCAAAGGTCGCGAGCAGCGCTTTCGATAAAGGCAATACAATTTTGAATAAAACCACCAAATCATTCGCTCCGTCGATGTACGCAGAATCCTTGAGCTCCGAAGGGATATTCAGGAAGAAGGTTCGAAACAGAAACACATTATAGGCACCGACGGCGCCGGGAAGAATCATCACCCAAACCGTATCCAACAGGTTAAGACTCCGCATAAGCAAATAGGTAGGGATTAACCCCCCGCCGAAAAACATCGTAATCATGAGAAAGACGGTGAGAAATTTTTTGCCTGCGAATCCGGGAATGGTAAGCGGGTAAGCCATTAAAGCCGTAAAGAAAAGCATAATGCCGGTTGAACCGACTGCATAAATGATTGAATTCAAATAACCCTTAAAAATATAGGGGTCTTGAAATACCGTCGTATAAGCGCTTAGATTAAACCCTTTAGGCCATACCGTTACGCTTCCCGAGGAGATGTAACGTGCGCCGCTCAGCGATGTGGCGATAATATGTAGGATCGGATACGACACAACGATGAAGATGAATAGCATCACCGCAATATTCACTGCATCAAAAGCTTTGGAGCCCAAGCTTTCTTGTCTCAACGTCCCACCTCCTAAAACAAACTCGTCTCCGATACTTTACGACTCGCCCGATTCGCCAAGTAGAGAATAACGAAGGATATGATCGACATGAACAATCCGATCGCCGTCGTATATTCGTATTGAGCGCCTAGTATACCTTGTCGATAAACATAGGATCCGATGACGTCCGCCACACTATAGGTCTCAGGCGAGTAAAGCAAAATGATTTTTTGGAAATCGGTCCCCAGGATTCCCCCCAAGGCGAAAATCAGCAATATGATGGTTGTAGGTTTTAGCGACGGCCACGTGATGTGCACGACCTTCTTCCATCGGCCTGCGCCATCCACTTCGGCTACATCATATAGCGTAGGGTCTATTCCGCTCAGGGCAGCAAGGTAGATGATCGTTCCGAACCCCACCCCCTGCCAAATACCTGAAGAGATAAAGATGGTTCGAAAATAATCCGGTTCAAGAAGAAACATAATCGGGGTCCCGCCGAAGAAAGTGACTATATCATTAAATAGACCGTCTCTAGCCGTAAATTCCTTAAGCATCCCTGCGACAATGACAACAGAAATAAAATGGGGGAAGTAAGAAACGGTTTGTATCAACTTCTTAAAATGCTTATTTCTCAGCTCATTAAAAAGCAATGCAAGGATAATCGGAGCGGGAAACGACCAGAACAGGGTATACAGCCCCAAAAGCAACGTATTTTTTAAAACCCTGAATGCCATCGGATCCTTAAAAAAAGAATTGAAATACTTCAATCCAACCCACTCGCTCCCCCATATCCCCTTCGGAGCGCTATAATCTTTGAACGCTATCAAAATCCCATACATTGGAAAGTAGTGAAAAATTAATAGGGTTAGAAAACCGGGCAGGACCATTAAATAGAGATACCGATGCTTCACAATTCGTGACAGCAGCTTATTATACTTTGACTCCAAAAGGACATCCCCTTACCGATCATTAATCGAATATCCCGGATCCTTGCCGCGGATCGGATGCCGAATATTGTCTTCGCAATCCCTCCGAAGCGATCCCGCAACGGAGGGACGGCTATTCCCATTAACCGCTCGTCATCTCCTCAAGCGGCGTCAGTCCCAAGTCCGGGTCATCCAGATCGAGCTTATACATCATCTGATTGTAGTTGTATCGGGGCGTCGGCATCGATTGCGTGAACGTGTTCGTGTACGTCGCTTCGAAGTAAATGATCCGGCCGCCGTCTTTGCTGAAATACTCGTGTTGAGCAGGATTGTAGAACGAGTATTCCGTGTGCGTTACGATATGTTTCGCCGTCGTCCATGGTCCGTTCGGCGCCGGCGCCTCCGCAACCCATATTTCACCGAGCAGCGACGTTTTCCCGAATCCCTGCTGCCCGATCATCACGTACCGCTTCCGGTAATCGTTCCATTCGACCGAGCTTTGAAAAATGCGGACCTCCTCGCCCGTGTCGACGTCTCTCAGTTGAAAGTATTTGGGGTCTTCCGGTTTGATCAATCCCAGTTGAATAAGCTCTTTCTCCTCGTCTTGGGAAATCGGCGGCGTATCCTTCTTCCAGCCCCACACCAACTTCCCGTCGGCATCGCGATCCAGCGTCGTATTGGCGCCGTCATACGCGGTACCCGGAGCTAAAGGCGTGAAGGCTTCATATTGCGTATAGTCCAAAATAGCGCTCATCTTCGATTCCACCCGAAGATTCGGATATTTGTGCTGGGTAAATATCCAATAACCTTTGCCATTATCCTCGTAGAAGGTCGCCTGTCCGCCCTCGCCGGCATGGCGCCAGTCATCCTTGGAGGGAAATTGGACGAGGTGCTCGAATTCCTCTTTCTCATCGTTCCAGATAAGAATGCCGTAAGCGGTAGGTTGGGGATTATGCGTGCTGTAGGCGGCAAGCAGCCGTTCGTTCCCCTTATCGTCCTGGACCGTCATCAAGCCGAATATCCAAGCAATTCCGGCTCCGTCGGGCAGCGGCGGCACAAGACTCTTGACGAAGCCGTCCTCTTTCGTGAAATATTTCAAATCGACGCCGACGTCGGGGTCGAGGCCGCCCTGATCCGGCAGCTTCGACGTGGCGCCAGTCACTCGGAAGTTGCCGAGCGGATAGGCCGGTCTATCCGTATCTCCCCAGAACCAGTACAGACGGTTACGGTACTCGATCGTCTGCACAGAGTCCTGCCCCATGACCATGCCGTTCAGGAGCGGCTCCTTCATCTGCGGCTTCATGCCGAGCAAGACGCTGTCCCGATAAATGCCTTGGCCGGTGACCCGGTAGAGCCGCTCGGCAATATTCGTCCGTTTCATCTGCAGCGTAATGCTGCCGCCAGGCGTCACTTCGACCGCCTGGCCGCGGTAACCGAAGAAATCGACCGGGAATTCGTACCCGAAGCTCGACAGATGGAAGAATACCGATTGATTCATAAGCCCTGGCTCGTTGAAAGCGACGAAGCCCGCGCTGTCCGTGTAATATGAGATATGGTTCGTCGTCCGAAGCTCGACGGCCGGAATGCCCCGGCCCGTCTCCTCGTCGATAACCCTGATCGAGAACGGCGCCTGCCTCTTGTACGCGGCGTCCGAAGCCTGCACCGTCGCGTGGCTAGCCGCCTCCGCCGCCGCGGTCATCGCTGGCGCTGTCGCTGCGATCAGCAGGGCCAACCCCATGAATCCCAATGACTTCCATGATTTCTTCATCCGTTATTCCTCCGATCGGTATGTAGTGCCCTCCGACGCATACGGACGGAGGGACGGTCCCTGCATGGCCGCCATGCGTCCGCGTCAGCCGTTACTCGCGCTTGCCGCAGGAGTTAAACCCTATTGTATAGAGCGGCGTCGCGACATGATTCGTGAACGAACGTATTCGTATAAGTAGCCTCCTGATCAGTCCGAGGTCGATTAAGGCCTTCTCCTGGTCCTGCGCTCGGTGAATACCAGTACCCTTGACCGTTCTCTTCGTAATAGCTGGCCTGACCGCCCGGGTGGGCTAGTCGTCTTTCTCTGGAAACTGTAAGAGCTGCTCGAACGTCTCATCGTTCTTTTCGTACGACTTCGCATTCGTGCAATCCTCCAATCGTTTTCGGGTTAACGTGTCATCTTCCCCCCCATGTCGGATCTAAGCTGTCTGCTTGCACCTCGCTTGACCTGCTCTTACTATGTCCCCCTCTTTTCCGCTAATCCTCTTACACTCCTCTTCATTGGCCTCACCCCCTTCGCTGGACTTTCGATCGTTTACGTTGGAAATAAAGCGTTTGCACAACGATTTATTGCTAATCACTTATTATCTGAACGGCATACGAAGTGTCTGGAGAAGGTAAGCCATTGGCCAAGTATGTTATGATGTGAATTGATTTATCTACACATACTATGTTTGACCAAATAGTAATACGAAGACCTAAAAAATTCAATCATTTTTTTAAAATGTTTTGTCTGTACCTCACTACATTGCTAAAAAACGGAATCCAAAATCCCCAGCCTGATGTCCATTCTATCGTCATGTATTCATCCCCGAAGCGCATACGATTCACGAGGACAGAAAGGTTCGTATACCTTTTGCGGTGTATATGCGTTATAATAGAAAAAATTTCGATACGAGGTGGAGCGGACGTGAGCAAGAAAGACTTGGCTCAGCTGAAGTACCAAAAGGTAAAGGACTATGTCTTGTCTCACATCGAGAGGCAAGAATTTTCGAAGGACGACCGGATTCCGAGCGAATCGGAGTTTTCCAAACTACTGGACGTCAGTTCGATCACGGTGCGGAAAGCGTTGACGGATCTGGTGAACGAGGGCGTGATTTATCGTATCCGGGGGAAGGGCAGTTTCGTCGCAAGCCAAACGGTCGCATCGGAGAAAACCTCGAATCTGGTCGCCTTCGTCATCTCCGGCATCGAGATGTACGACAGCTCTTATTTGCAAATTATGAGAGGCGTGCAATCCTTCCTGGGGAAGCACGGTTGCAAGCTGATCATCGAATTTGTCGAGAACGATTTCGAACAGGAACGCCAGCTGATTTTGAATCTGATTCAGACGGAACTAAGAGGATTGCTTATCTATTCCTCCGATCCCAACGCGGCGAAAAGTTACCTTGGCGAAATCCGCAAGAAATCGATTCCGTTCGTTATGCTCGACCGTTCCCCTTCCGGCTACCCGGTCAACGTCGTCACTTGCAACAATCACGACGGCGCCTATGAGGCGGTAGAATACATGATCAGGCAAGGACATGAACGGATAGGTTTTGCCGCTTACGACTTCCACCTGACCCCGGAGGTAGAACGTTATAACGGGTATTGCAACGCCATGTCGAACGCATCCCTCCCGACGCCTAAGGAGCTCTTGTTCCCTGAAAGAGAACTGGACTATGCGGCGCTTTCGCGCCGTATTCAAGACGGAGAGCTGACCGCCTTGTTTTGCGCCAATGACAAGCGGGCTCTCGAGGTGCTCGAGCAACTTGCCGTTCGCGGGATTCAAATCCCCGAGCAGTTATCCCTGATGGGATTCGACGACTTCGAGAGCTCCAAATTCGCAAGGGTCGCCTTGAGCACGGTGAAGCAGTATTTCGAAGTCCTCGGCTATGAGAGCGCAAAGCTGCTGTTCGAAATCACCGTAGGCTCTTCTTACGGCAACAAGAAAGTGATGCTGCCCACGAGTCTTGTCATTCGCGACACGGTCAAGCCGTTGTAACTTTACCCGCTCCGCGTTCAAGGTTCCCTTATTACGAAAATACGACGGATACGCTGTCAAGCGCACAAAGAAACCCGACCATCCTCAATGATGGTCGGGCAGCATCGCCTTGCGGTTCCTGTTTATGAAGCTATCGTTACCCGTTATCGTATCCGTTCGTCGCTTATCCCATAAGTTTGCCGCTTAAGGAAGCGGCGCCGTAGAGCAGTCCGTTCAATACATTTATTGTTTTAATCCCCCAAGATCCGTTAGAAAATGTTCCGCGAACGTCGCATCCAGCTGCTTGCCGGCCAGCGCGGACACCTCGCGTTCAAGCGCGTTCAACCCGTTGCGAAGCTTCTCGGCGTCATCTTCGTCTTGCAGGCCGGACACCTTCGCAAGCAAGCTGTTGAGTACGCCTTGATTCGAAATCCAGCCTCGGTCGAAGGCCGCTTGCAGCGCTTCGTCAAGGACATCGATGCCGGTTTCGACCTTCAAGACGAATTGCCGCTCCGTTACGTTCCCGGCCGCATCCGCAGCCGTAATCGCGATCCTGTGATCTCCGACCGACAATGCGTAAGGCGCCGCTTCGATCGGCAGGCCGGACTCGATCCCGTCCAGCGTCGCTTTCGCGTCGGCCACGCCACTGAGCGAATCCGTAATGTCGAACGAAATTCGAACGGCTTCATGGCGGTACACGGCGGTCGTTACGGCAGGTTCGACGTCAGGTCCGGTCCGATCGATGCTCACCGTCACCGATCGGACGGCCTCCTCGTTCCCAGCCGCGTCCACGCTGTAATAACGCAGCGTATGGACGCCTTCCGCGCCGATCTCGACCCGATTGCCCGGGACGAACGGTGCCTCGTCCACGCTGTAATAGGTCGACGTCTCGGACCCCTCGGCATCGACGGCGGTCAAAGTGACGACTTGGGCCGTATTTTGCCAGCCGGACGCGGCATCGGCCGTCGTGACCGGCGGCGTCGAATCGATCGGTTTGGAACGCGTCTTCACCGTGACCGCGTTGGACGCTTCCGATTCGCCGGCCGCGTTTTTCGCTTTTAGATAATACGTGTACTTGACTCCCGGCTCGGCGGTGCGATCGTAGAACGTATCCACCTTCGCAACCCCCACGTTCACCGCCGGTTCGTCGCCGGTCGAACGGTAGACGTTGTACTGCGTCGCCCCGCCGTGAGACGTCCAGATGAGTCCGACGAACGTTTCGCCCGTCAGCCCTACGAACAAATTCGACGGCGCCGCGGGGAGCGGCATATCGATGGAGAGCGTTTCGGACGGCGCGGATTCGCCGACCTCGTTCACGGACGTCATCCGGTAGCTGTACCCGGCTTGCCCCGCGCCAACGCCGTCGTCCGTGAATTCCGGCGACTCGGTCCCGGCCAGCAAGGTAAAGCCGTTATCGCCATACCCCATCCGGTAGACGTTGTAGCTTTCGGCGCCGTCGACCGCGCTCCATCTCAGCTCGAACGCGGATGTGGACACCTCGCCTGCGGAAAGGCCCAAGGGTGGTTCCGGCATCGCCACAGGCGGCCTCGTCGTTGCGCTCACGCTGCCGGACGGCGCGGATTCGCCGCCCTTCGTCGTCGCCGATACTTGGTAATAGTACGTCGTCGAGGGGCTTACGGTCCGATCCGTATACGTCTCGGCGCGAGTGTACCCGATCTTCACGTACGGACCTTCCGGCGCCGCCGCCCGATAGATCCCGTAGCCGACCGCGTGCTCGACCGGCGTCCAAGCGAGCTCGACGGAGAGGCTTCTCGCCGCCGTAACCGCAAGGCCCGAAGGCGCCGGAGGCTTCGGCTGCGAAGCGTCGTAGGCGAGCACTTCCGCGTCGCCGGCCGGCGGGGATTCGCCGCCCGCGTTGACGGCGGACACCCGATATCGATACGTCACGCCGAGATCGACGGCCCTGTCCGTAAACGCCGCGGACTCGGAGCTTCCGACGACCTTAAAGTAAGGATCGAACGTGGACGAGCGGTACACCAAATAGGCGTCCGCCTCGCCGACGGGAGACCACGTCAGCGACGCCGCCGGACCGCCCGAGAGCGCTCCCGTCAAGTCCGAAGGCGATGCGGCGGGAGGCGCCGCGTTCGGCTCCGTCCGCTTCACGATGACGAAATAATTCATGCGGGACGTATTTCCGTTCGACCCCATAACGACATGCGAGCCTGCCGGGTATGTTTTCTTATACAACTGATAGGTCACCGGTTGGTCGTCCGTAATCGCGAGGCCCGTATTCTCGTACGAGGAAGCCAGCCATTGCGGCTTCGTCGTAATTCTCGAGTCGTGCGCGACGTATACGTCCACGTCGGCGGCTGCATAAAAGGAAACCAAGTCCTCGCTGGAAGCGCTTCTGGAGCCGACCGCCGTCCGGATCCATTCCGAGCCCGACACGGCGTCCGGAACGGTTACGAATTTATATACCTTGCTGCCGGTCAGTCGGTCCCCGGCGACCAAGTCGCCGACCTGAAAGTTGTTCTGCACCGACCAAGCGGCGGCGTTGACGGCACCGTTGCTACTATTGTCGTTAACGATCACGTTCCGGATCGCTTCCCCGTCCATGCTGGGAACAGGCTCCGGCTCTTCCGGCTCCGGCTGCGGAAGGACCGGCGGCTCGAACGGCGTGCCGGACCATGCCGGCGGAACCATCGGGTACCCTTCCGGGAAGCCCGGCGCCGCCAATTCGTTCAAATAATCCTCGAGATTCGTATATCCGTCGCCGTTCCGGTCGCCGTTGCGATCCTCCGGGTCGCCCGGATCCAGTCCCTGCGCCGTCTCCCACGCATCCGGCATGCCGTCCCGGTCCGTATCCGCGGGCGCCGTCTCCCGGGCCAACGTCGGGAAGCCGCCGACGTCGTCTTCGTCCCCGATGATGACGCCGGTTTGGTTCCGCACGCTGTCGATGACGCGAATGTCCACCGCGTCGCGCGCGATCGAAGCGCCGGAGTACTCTAGGATGCGCACATAAGCGTCCTCCGGCTCCTCCGTATGCACCGGAGGATACTCGAACCGCTCCGGAACGAGCACGCTCGGTCTTTCGGCCTCCATCATGCCGCTGCCCGTATCGGTTCCGTCCAGCACCCCGTTCTTGTTGCTGTCGATCCGGTTATTCTCGAGGTACAAGCTGTAATTCTCGTTCCCGCGTACCACGGCATACTCGGGATCGGCGGAATTCAGTCCCGCGACGAAGTAGTTGCCGACGACGTTGCCGTAGCCCTTCGTACCGGATTCGCCGCCGGCCACGTAAGGGAACCCGCCCCAGTTATAAACAATGTTATTGACGAAGTCGATTTGCCCCTTCGTTTTCGGATTGCGGTCGTTGTTGTGGGCATACAGATTATGGTGCATCGTGATCGTGTTCATCTCGATCAGTCCGCCCATCGAGTGCGTCAGCAGCCCTTCGGAAATGATCGACCACTGCACGGTAATGTTTTTCGACCTCGGATTGTCGTAATCCTTGCTCTTGATGGACAGCACCTCGTCGGTTCCCCAGGAGAAGGAGGAATGATCGATGATGACGTTCCGGCAGTCCTCGAAATACATCGTATCGTCGTTAAAGTCCTGCACCCCTAAGCGGAAGCGCATATACCGGATGACGATATCGCTGCAGTCGATAAACCGGATGTTGTTGCCCCGGATCGTCAAGCCGTCTCCCGGCGCGGTCTGGCCCGCGATCGTAATCTTGGATTTGTTCCTCGCCACGATTTGAGGAATCGTGATTTCGCCGGATATATCGAATACGATCGTTCGCGGCGCAGCCCCGGCCGTCATGATGGCGTCGTGGAACGTTCCCGGGCCGGTCAGCTCGTAGCTGGTGACGTGGTACACCTCGCCGCCCCGCCCGCCGGCGGCGGCGTAGCCGAAGCCCTCCGCTCCGGGGAACGCGGGAAGCGCGTCATAGCCCGCCGCCCTCGCGGCAGGCATCGGTTGAAGCAAGGACAGTCCGATCACCGCACATAACATAAGCGCAAACCATCTTTTCATATCGTCCCTCCGACTACGAATTAGATAATTTTGCAATCGCTTACATATCAGATGTCTTGGCCGTCTCGTCTTTCCGTTCATCACTCGCCTCCTCTCCCCGTATGCGCCGCGATTGCAACTGCCATGTTACGATGCGACGGCGGCGGTTTCAATCGTCGGATGTTACAAGTCGTCTACAATATCGGGATCGCGGATTTGTTCATTCGCCGGAGGATCGGTTTGCAGGATTCCGCATGTACAAGGAAGCCGAGCCCTCTAAACCATGTTCTCGGCTTCCCTGGACCGGCGGCGCTACTTCCGGTTTCGAATCGTAACGACCGAACCGGCTTGCAGGCGAAGGCGGAAGCGGCGGCCCGCCTCCTCTTCCTCGAACGAGTGCGGCGATTCGTCGTCCAACAGCGCAAGCGAACCGAACCGTTCCGGCAGCCGCAGCGTCAGCTCCGCCACCCGGTCCGCGCGCAGCTCGGCGGCGAACCGGCCGCCGTCGACGTCCCACTCCATCGAAACGGTGCCGGCGCAGAAGCGCCAGCCTTCCAGTCGGCCGCGCTTCCACGCGGACGGCAGCGCCGGCAGCAGCTTCACGAGCGCAGGCGACACGTACAGCAGCATCTCCTGTACCGCATTCACCCAGCCTAGATTGGCGTCGAGCTGCATCGGAGCGGTCGGCATGTTCATGCAAATCCCCATATTGCGCCAATCGTTGTGCAGCGTAAACAGGTTCGGCAGCAAGCAGGAACGGGCCAGCGCGTTCAAGCTCTCGAGCGCGCTGTCGCCGTCCCCGAGCCGGGCGTAGACCGACGCCATATGCGAGAGCGACCATCCGCTCTGGGCGCCTAGGTTGCGCAGCCGGACCGCCCGGTCGAACGCGGCGAACAGCTCGGGCCGCTCCTCCCGCTGCACCTCATGTCCCGGGAACACCGGGTACAGATGCGACAGGTGGCGATGATCGTACCGGTCGTCGAACGTCTCGTCCATCCACTCCCGCACCGCCCCGTCTTCGTTGACTAGGTACGGCGGAATCCGTTCGAGCATGCGCCTCCACTTCTCCAGCTCCTCCGCGCCGCAGCCGACGACGCGTCCCGCCTCGAGGAGCGACGTAAGCAGCTCCTTCAGCAGCGCGAAATCCATCGTCGCATTCACCGCCGTCGGCATCGGATGCGCCAACGCTTTCCCGTCCTGCGGCATAAAATTAGAAGGCGTATTTTCCGGGGAAACGGAAGGGTACATTTTGTAATATCCGTTCTCCCCTTCGACGAGGAAGTCCTCGTAAAACGCTGCGGCCTCTTTCATGAACGGCCACGCCGTTTCCTTCAGGAACCGCTCGTCTCCCGTGAAGGCGTAATGCTTGTAGAAATGACTGGAAAGCCAGGCGGCCGCCCCCGTCCAATTCATAATGACGGGAACGATTTGGTTCGGAACGCCGATGCCCGGCGTGGATCCGGCCGGGATGTAGATGCCGCCGCAGCCGTACAGCTTTCGGGCGTTCGCGCGGAAGTCTTCCATTAAATTCAAGTAATACCGGTACAACGATTCCGTCAGCCCGCCCAAGCCCCCGACGTGAGCATGCCAATACATCATCTGCACGTTCTCGTTCGCCATGTTGTGGCACCAGACGAGCCGATAATCGCCGCCCCACAGCCCGTATAAGCCGAACGGCTGATCCTTCGGACCGACGCCGCTGATAAACAAATACCGGCCGAACGCCCACAGCTTCTGCGCGAGCGCGGTCGGCGCCTCCCCGTCGTATGCCTCCAGCAGCAGCTGCTCGTTGGAACGCGTATCGTCGTCGGAGTCGGCCAGCTCCAGCGCGGCGGAACGGAAGAGCGGTCCGTGAAGGCGGACATGCCGCGCAAGCAACTCTTCGTAGCCGAGGGAGACGCCGGACAATTCCGCCTTCAGCCGAGACCATTCTCGTTCGCGGTCCTCGCAAGACACGAACGTCTTCACGAGCGCCAGCACGCGTTCCGCGCCTTCGAAACGAAGGCTTTCCGGCCCCTCCGCAATGCGGCCTCCCTCCGGAATCAACCGCAGCACGGCTCCGAAATCCGTTCCGTCGTCGTTGCGGGCCCCGTAGAAGACGTAAGCGCCGCCCTCCCCCGTCTCCGTCCGCACCGTCACGGACCGCTCCAGCTCCTGAAACTCCGGCTCGTTCTGCCAGCGGTCGCTCGGATGCAGCCGCAGCGCGATGTCGCCGCTCACGGACGAAGGCGCGTCCGCCTGAATCGCGTACGCGAGGCAGTCGTCGGCGCGCGAGACGAATAGCGTCCGCGTATACCGCGTCTCTCCGTCATTCCAGCCGACCTCGACTTCCCCGGTATCCATCCGGAGCGACCGTTCATACTTGCGGAAAGGTTGCGCGCACGGCATCAGCAGCCGGATGGCCGAGTGCGGAAACCGGGAAGCTAAAGTCGTCTTATACCCGCGTTCCTTGAGCGCGTTCGCCAGCAGCCAGCTGGCCTCGAGAAACCGTTTTTCGTCCATCAGCCTTCTCGTCTCCGCCAGATGAAACCGAACGTCCGGCAGCTCGTCCTTGCGACCCCAATGCCACAGGTCCGCGTGATTGATGACGACGGTTTCCTCCTGCACGGCGCCGTATACGGAAGCTCCGATCGTGCCGTTCCCGGAAGGCAGCGCCTCGCGCCACAGATTCCGCCACCAGGACGCCGGGTACTTCAGATGCATCTTCATGCAAAGGTCCTCCCTTGGAAAAAGAAGAAGCCGGCTACTCCCGCCGGCTCTCCTCGATCTTCAGCTTCTCCATCTCCATGCTCGCCAGAAGGAACGGAGCGACGCCCATCAGCGCGTCGCTAACGATCTCCTCGCTCAAGTAATACTCGTAAGAACCGTCGCGATAGTTGCCGTTGCCGCCGAGGCCGGCGCCGTGACAAATCCGATGCAGGCGGACGCCCTGTTCGTCTTCGGTGACGAACCGCTGCAGGATGCCCTCGAAGGCGCGGTGCACGACCGCCGAATCGAGCTCCGCGACATAGTTCAAGCGAATGCCCTTGGCCAGCGCGTACGTAAGCATACACGAGGCGGACGCCTCCAAGTAGTTGCCTTCCCGGCCGTTCTGATCCATCACCTGATACCACAGTCCGCTCTCGTAATCCTGCGCGCGCCGGATCGCGTGAGCCATCCGATGGAAGATGCCCATGATCTGTCCGCGCTGCGGGTGATCGAGCGGGAAGTGCTCGAGCGCGTCGACGACCGCCATCGCGTACCAGCCCATCGCCCGGCCCCAGACGTGAAGCGAGCGTCCGGTATCCCGATCGCACCACCGCTGCTCCCGGCTTTCATCCCATGCGTGGTGCAGCAAACCGGTGTCGGGATTGCGCGTCTTGCGTTCGATCAGCAGAATTTGGTTCGCGACGTCGTCGAAAAACCGCGGCTCCCCGAACGTCTTCGCGTACTCTGCCAGGAACGGAGACGACATATAGATGCCGTCGAGCCACATCTGGAACGGGTAAATCTTCTTATGCCAGAAGCCGCCCTCGCTCGTCCTCGGCTGACCGATCAGCTGCACGGCAAGCCGGTTGGCGGCCTTTGCGTACTTTTCGTCTCCGGTCCGCCTCAGTAAGGAAAACAAGTTTTTCCCTTGATTGATATGGTCGAGATTGTAGTCTTCCAGGATGTACGTACGTATAGAGCCGTCCTCCCGCACGAACAGGTCCATGTGCCGGCGCATCGCTTCGCGATAGGTCGCGTCTCCCGAATGATCCGTCAACCGGTCGAGCGCCATCAGAGCCATCCCGGAGACATAGCCCCACTTGTTACCCATCTTCGGATGAACGCCATCGACGCAAGCCGCGAGAATCGAATCCGCGATTTTTACGGACCACTGCGCTTGCTTGACCGCCGTTTCCGTCATAGCCCTTCGCCTCCTTCGTGTTTCACCGTCTTCCGGCTGTGCGACTCACAAGATCGGCAGCGTGTCGAACGCTTCCGGAACATTCGCAAGATACAGATTGGCGTACCCGTTCTTATCGCTCGTAAACAACAGCTTCTTCCCGTCCCGCGTGAAACGCGGATGCGCGTGCACCTTCTGGGAATGGAAGCTGCAGCGCAGCTCGCACAGCACGCGAGGGCCGTCCGTGTCTCTCCAGACGCATAACGTCTTAACGTTCCCCTTGCCGTCGACAACAGCTTGGCCGTAGCCGTCCGCATGCGAATGCCACGTGTCGAAGCCGAAATTCGTCTCCTTCATGGCCGTATTGTCGTATCGAATCTGTCCGTAAAAGTTCGTGCCGTCCGCGCGGAAGCCGTGATACCCGATCGTCTCGCCGTCCGGGAAGAAAAATTCGTGCCCGACTTTCTCCGAAGGCTCGAGCCGCTCTCGAATTTTCCACGCCCCGCCGTTCCGCAAATCGAGACCCCAAATGCGATGGTCGACCAGATGCCATGGCCCTTCATGGCAGAAGGTGATGAGCCAAGGAAGCGTCGTCGACGCATTAATATGCGTGATGAAGCGATTCGCTTCATAAACGACCTCCGCCTCGCCGCTCTGCGCGTCCACACGGATGATGCGGCTGAGCGGCGCCGCCTCCATCAGTTCGCGGTGCCCGACATACCCGTTGCCGAGATCGAGACGGATTCGATGAGACAAGTCCTCTTGAATGCACGTCATCACGAACTTCCCGTCCGCCGTACAGCTTAAGTTTCCGATATGAAATCCTTCGGGAGCGGTGTACAGCGGCCGCTCCTCCAGCATGTCCAGCGAAAGCCGGGAAATCGTCTTCCGGGTTTTGACGAAGACTGCATCCCCCTGCGGGCGCAAGCACGCATCCAAATAATCGTTATTCGGAACGTCGGTGAGCTGCGCGATCGTTCCGTCGGCCATGTTCAGGCTAAATAGGTTCGTGCTGTTGTCCCGGTCCGAGATGAACAGCAGCTTCCGGCCGCCGTCGTACCAGCCGTCTTCCGTAAAATATAAATGATAGCTGTGCGTCTTATAATCGGTCAGCTGGAGCACTTCGACGCCCGTCAATCGATCCGTATACGTCTTCCATTCCGCCGGCCAGATCCGTCCCTTCCCCATTCGGTTCCCCTCCATTCGTATTAAATAAGCGGATGCAGTCCTTCCCACCGCACGGACCAGCGTCCGTTCCGCGGGAAGCCCGGGCAATCTCCGGTTTCCGCGCCGTCCCAGCCGCAGGCCATCATGGCGACGGCGATCAGCAGTCCCCCGTTCCCCGGCAAATAGGCGGTAAGCCCAGGCCGCTGATAGTTATGCCCGTTGGGCAGGTACGTGTTCTTCGTGGCTTCCATCAGCAGGAAGTCGACCGCAGTCTCCGCGTCGCCGAGTCGCGCAGCCGTCATGGCGCACATCGGGAAGTCCCAGCCCCAGGCGGATTCCCATTGCCAATCGGACTGCACCTTCCGCAGCGTGTTCCGCATGACGTCCTTGTCGACGAGCGTACCCGGCAATAGACCGAGCGCGCCGACCATGGACGGATGGTCGCGGTTTTTCAGCGTGAAGGTGTCCGGACAACGCTCGTGCGCAAGGTAGACGCCGTTCCGCTGCGGAAGAGGAGCCATCGCGCCCGCCACCTTCGCCCAAGCCGGATTCGACCGTACCTGCAGACGCTCCGCCCAACGCAGCGCGATCTCCAGCCCGTACTTCCAATACTCTACTTCGTACGGCGGATTCATGCTTTCGTGCAGGGAGTGGCATTCCTGAGCAGGAATGAGCGGCGGCCCTAGATCGAACGACTTCCGCTCTTCGTTCCAATGCGCGTAGGACACCATAAAATCCGCGGATTGAAACACGAGGTCCGCATAACGCTCCAGCGTCTTCCGGTTCGGCTCGATGCGGTGGATCAGCTCCGCCAACGTCATCGGATGCGGCTGCTGCCAGATGAGTCCCGGCGCCACGGGGGACGGGCTCTGCACGCCGTCGAAGCCGACCATCTTCGGCCATCGTGCGCCTTCGTACCCTTGGGAGGCCGCCAGCTCCTTCGCCAGCGGCAGGATCGAGTTGTACCAATCCATACTGTCCTTCAACAGGGACGCCCGGCCCCAAAGCGGAAAGTGAGCGGCGTGCCACCAATGCATCTCCAGGTGCATCTTCCCGAACCAGCTGTTGTACATCAGCCCCGTCTCCTGCGGCGGCATCGTACCGGCGCTGTGAATCGCCGTCAAATATTGCGACAGCACGACTCTCCGTTCCAGCTCGTGCGCCCGCTCGTCGGCGGAGCCGGATAAATCGACGGCGCCGCCGCTTTCCCAGAACGACGACCAACGCTCGGCGCTCGACGACTCCGCCTCCTCCGCCGACGTCCGCGCCGGGTCGCCCGGAGCGAAGCCGACCGTGCACTCCAGCCGGTCCGCGCCCTTCGCCCCTCGAAGCGTAAATTCGTGCGCGCCGGTGCGTTCGAGCGCTCCCGCCGTCCACTCCAAGCGGACGCGGTAGCCGTCGTCGTCCATCGTCCGGCGCAGCACGACGGACGTCGCCGACTCGGCG
The DNA here is from genome assembly GCF_031177825.1 of Paenibacillus sp. GTDB lineage: Bacteria > Bacillota > Bacilli > Paenibacillales > YIM-B00363 > Paenibacillus_AE. Next base: position 111,524 of record NZ_JAPSKE010000004.1, read on the forward strand.
TCCGCCTCCGTCCGATGCCGGTCGTCGTTCCCCCAATCCGGGAATACCGACTTTGCCCATGCGGTATTCGTCATGTCGGGGGCGGGGAAGCGGACGAACAGCTGCAGCCGGTTTTCGGCGATCAAGGGAGACGAGACGCGAACGCCGACGGCGTCCTGTACCCCATGGCAGCTGGTGACGACGGCGACCGGCCGGCCGTCGAAGACGAATTCGCTCCGGACGATCCCGGTCCATAAATCCAGCTCCTGCCGAAGCCGCTCCAGCTCGGAGAGACGCGCTTCCGAGCCGTCCTCGCGAAGCAAGCGGAACGCGATCCGCCCCAATTGCAGACGATGCGGATTTTGCCGCAGCCAATGATACGCTTCGGCCTTGTCCTCGGGCTTCATCGGGTAACCGACCTTGCGGCCGTAAGTCTCGTACATCTGATACGCGATTTCGTTCTCCGAATAGACGCCTCGTCCCCCGGTGTAATGCCATCCCCAGTTCGACTGCGTGCCGAGCGGCGTTTCGTAATCGTCATAGAACGTCTGAAGCCCCGTCGCGTCGACGCTGAAGCCGAATCGTCCGTTCCCGATCGACAGCGGGGCTAGCGGCTCCGGCTTCGTCAGCACCGGGTTATGGCGCGACACGATTTCCTTTCGATTCAAGATCATCTCTCCCTCGCAATTCGACATTCGCCGCATCGCTTCTGAACTTCATCATCTCGCGATACTTGCCCGGCGTTATGTTCTTATATTTGCGGAACACCCGAATGAAGCTGTTTTCATGCTGATAACCGACCTTCTGGGCGATGTCGGATATTTTCTCCTCCGTCTCGACGAGCAGCTCGCCGGCACGGTCCATGCGCAGCTTCGTGAAGTAGCCGTAGATCGTCTCGTCCATCTCCTGCTTGAACAGCTGGCTGGCGAGACTGACGCTGACGCCGGCAGCGTCGGCGATGTCCTGAATCCCGATCGGCTGTCCGAGATGCCGCTTCATAAATTCGACCATGCCTAAGCAGAGGACGAAATCCTTGCTTTCCATCAGGCTGCGGTACCGCTCCGACAATTCCGCCGCCTTGCTGGTAAAGAGCGACGCGATATCGTCAAGGCTCAGCGTATGGAGCTCCTCGAACGGCCCCTCCTCCGCCCAGTCCTCCGCATCTTCGCGCAGTCCGATTCGGCGAAGCCGTTCCCCGGACGATTTCAACAGCTTCAGCGTGTCGAAGGGGTAGTACCCCGCCGCGCGCAGCTCTTCCGCCATGCGCTCGACGATCGCGACCGAGCGGGCTTCGTCGCCGGCCTCGATCGCCCCGGTCAGATCGTCCAACCACTGATCCTTCATCGTCGCCGCGGACGGCTCGTGATCCGATACCTCGTCGAAGAGGATGACGCTCCCGTAGCCGCGGAACAGCCGATAGCCGAGCGCGTTTTCCGCCTCCAGCATCGCCTGCTTCAGCTTGCCCGCGTCGGCGTGCGCCGCGCTGACGCCCATCGACACGCTGAAGCCCAGCATGCGGTGAACGACCTCCGCCGCATGCCGGCACGACTCCCGGCACGCCTCCTCGCGGCGCTCCGAAGCGCGCTTCGGCTGCAGCAGCAGAGCCAGCTTGTCTTTGCCGAAATCCGCGCATACGGTGCGCCATTCCGGCGAGAACAACTCCGCGGTGACGTTCGCGATCGCAAACTTGAGAAGCGAATGATCTGCGCTCGGGTAACGCCGAGCCCATGCTTCGTAGCGGTCGATCGAGACGACGACGAACGTAAGCGGCTCGTCCGTCCAATCCTGGAAATAACTGCTCCATTTCTCCCGCATTTCCCGAATGCTGCTGACGTTGCCCATATAGATATCGAATAGGTATTTCGAGGACGCCTCCGGCATCGTCTGACGGATGAGCTGGGACAGCTGCGCGTGGTCGCTGAGCAGCTCGGTCGTCAGCCGCTCCAGATGGAGCAGGTCCGCGTTCGGAATGTCCCGGTTGCTCTGCCGGAACAGCCGCTGGATCCGCCGAACCGGACGGAAGGCGACGGATTGAATGTAGACGACCGTGAGCGCGCCGAGCAGGAGCGCAGCGGCCGAGACCGACATGACGACGTCGCGGACATGCTTCGACCGCGCGAGCAGGCTGTCTTGAGAGACGAAGGACACGTACTGCCAGCCGGTCAACGGCGACACGAGCCGATTCACCAAATACGAAACGCCGTTATGCCGGAAATCCCACAAGCTTTCTTCGCCGGGTTGCGACACGGCGTCCTGGACCAGCGCCGCATCGAAGCCGCCGCCCGAAACGGAATAGAGGATGTCGCCGTCGAGATCGACGATGAATCTCGCCCGCTCCAACTCGGACCGGTGCGGCGGATGGAGCCTCGCGAACAGCTCCTCCTCCTTCAGATTGATCGCTACGATGCCTTTGAACTCCCCTTGAATCAATACCTTGCGGAACAGCGTAAGCTCCGAGCCGGCGTTGCGAATCCCTCCGCTCGCTCCCGGGGGGACGGAACGTTTTCGAACCAGCATCTTCTGATCCCCGAACTCTTCGGCGATGCCGACCCACTCGGAATCGGGGAAGGTCACCTTGCTGGAGCTGTAGCCCTGCGGCATCGATACGAAGCTGCCTCGCTCCATGTCGTAAACATAAATGCTATCGATATACGAGGTGTTGCCGATGAGCGTCGAGAAAAACTCGTAAATTCCGGAAATGTTGGCGTAAGAGTTTTGATTGTCCGCCGTCAAGAACGTATAGACGTTGGCATGCAGCGCCACGGAAACCGCGATTTGATCGGCCTTTTCGATATAATCGTCGATAAAGTTCATGCTGATCTGCAGCATCTGGTGCTGCGGTTCGCTAAGCTCGCTCTGCAGCACGGATTTGGAGGTGTAATAGGACGTCGCACTGACCCCCATGATGATGATGCAGACGGAGACGGTCAGAAACAGCACCAGCCGAGTTTGCGTATTCGTCAACGTATAGGCGAGCCATTTTTTCAAAGACTGGACCATTCGGGTTCCACCTCTCACAGTCTTTCGCAGGTTCCTTCCATTGTACTTCGAACCGCCTTCGGCTTTGCAAACGCTTCCGACCGCCTCCTTGCATCCTCACCCGCGGTTTCCGCCTCGCTGCTCTCTTATCCTATCGTTTGCTCCTTTTTCCGGTCGCTCCCCAAATATTCCAACAACTTCATCGTTTCGACGCCCGCCAACATGACGATGCCGATCCCGTGCGTATCGTTGAGGTTCCATGAAAGCTCGTGTTTATAATAGTGGTTGGAAAAGGAAAAGCTCGACCCGCGGCACACGCCGTACAGATTCCCGTGCCTATCGATCGCCGCTTCGCACAGCCCCTCCCATGCGGCCAGCGCTGCCTTCCGGTACGGCAGCTCGGGCGCGAGCCAGCCGTTCCGCACCCCGCGCGCGAAGCCGTACAGAAACATCGAAGTGCAGGAAGCTTCCGGGTATGACTCCGGATCGGTCAGCACTTGATGCCATAGCCCCCGTTCCCCTTGCAGCGCCAAATAGCCTTCGGCCAGCTCTTGATAGAATCGTAGAATATCAGGGTACGCGTCATGGTCGCGGGGAAGTACCGTCAGCAGCTCCGTCAACGAGAAGAACACCCAGCCGTTCCCGCGACCCCATGGCGTCAGCGTCGGCTTTCCGGCGGCGACGTCGTACACATGCGACATGATTTTCTTTTCCGGCATGTACAAGTATTTCTTGTATAGCAGCAGCTGGCGGGCCGCTTCGGATACATAATTCGGGTCGCCCGACGCTTCCGCGTATCGGCATAAGAACGGCACGCTCATATACATGTCGTCGCACCACATCGTATTGTGCATGCTCGGCGACACGCCGACCTTCCGGTACAGTGCGCCATCCTCGAGCCGGTCCTGCCGATGCATCACATACTCCGCGATATGCGCCGCGGTTTCCCGCACGCCCTTCAGCGGGCGGATGCCGCGATCCGCCAGCAGCGAGAGCGCGCCGAACGAGCCGCAATCGTCCAGACTGTCGACGTGGGACAGCTGGTTGTTGATGCCCGCGGCGCCGAACTTCGCGCGATCCCACAGCGAATAAGCGAAGCGGGAAGACGCGAATTCGACGTGCTCAGCGACGTAGTCGAGGACATCGGGACGGCCCAACGTCTTCCCCGTCTCGAGCAATCCGTAGAGCGTCACCCCGAGCGGGTAGTTCCACTTCCCGAACCGCTCGTTCTCGAGGAACGGACGCACGAAGCCGGCCGGCGACGCCGTCCGCCAATAGAACGGCTCCTCCCCTTCCGGAGCCGCCAATGCGTCCATCGTTTGGTAGTCCGTTATATCGACGATGTCCGCCGCGGGGAAAGGACCGAGGTAAAGCCACGGTTCCTTCGCCCCCGCCACTCGGCGCGGCGTCCGCAGCTTGCCGGCAAGCGACGCCCCGGTCAGCCGACAGCCCCAGCCGTCGGAGCCGCATTCGCTCCGGACGACCAGGTCGACGATCGCCGCAGGGACCCGGATCGGAACGTTGAAATCCCCTGGGCGGTCCTGTCGAAGCACCTCGACGCCGTTCAGCTGCACTCGGATCGGTCCGTACGCCGTGCCCTGCAGCGCGAGCGGTTCGCCGTCGACGAGCCGGCCGTCGATTTCGGTCCAAGCGTACGCCGCGTATCCGTCCCGCCATCCGTATAAGCGCTCCGGCCGCGCTTCGAAGGTATCCGCCCCGAACGCCTCAGCCTCGGCTGCCTCCTCGGAAGGGTCATGTTCCGGAAGCCACTCGACGCCCGTCGCCGCTTCCAAGACGGTCATGGCTGGAATGCCGGGAAGCGGATCGTCCGTCGGTCTCGTATACAGCCAGCCCTCTTCCCCGTCCCGGTCGACGGACGGAACCAAGAAATGGTACGGAAAGTTTTTCCGGTTGCTCGTCCCGAAGACCGCCCCCGCGCCCCGCTCCAGCTCCAGCACGAAGTGATTCCACCCCTTCGTCAGCGGAACGGGCAGCCGCAGCGGCGGCGCCGCGGCGCCTTCCTCGTCCTTCGACGAGCCGAACCGCTTCGCGCCGTTATGGTACAGCTTCACCGGGCCGAGGCAGGTGATGGAGAACGCGAAGGTTTGCGCTTCGGGGATCCATAGCTTCGCCCAAGCGTATGCCTTCCTCCCGGACGTCCCTGGCGGGAATAAGACGTCCCCCGGAAAGACGTATCGGTGATCCTCGGCTTTCCGAATCGGCTGCTTCCGCGACACCCGGTAAACGGGTGCGTGCATCGGATGGTCGCCGATATACTTCTGCGCCATCGTCGTCAGCACATGCTCGACGGACGTCCCGTCCGTCTGCCGCGCCATGCTTTCTTCCGGATCGAAATACGGGTTCCGCGTCGTCATGCTCATCCTCCCCTCGCTAGGCTCAGCTCTTCCGTCCGAAAGCCGCCGAGCACCTCTTCGATGGCGATCGGCCGATGCTCCTTCGCCGAGCGCCAGACCGCTTCCCCGGTCGCGACCGAATACGCGCCGTCCACCGCCCCCGACAGGATCCGGAACGGCCTTCTCGCGTCCTCGCCCATGAACAAATCCTCCAGCAGCAGCGGATCGCCGCCTCCGTGGCTGCCCTCCTTGTGCACGACATGGATCGTCTCCTTCGAGCCGAAAAGCGGGAAGTAGTCGATCGTCTGCACCGGCGTCGGGAACGGCGTACGGGCGGGCATATGATATTCCAGCGTCTCGAGGCGCCCCTTCGTGCCGTTGATCGCAAGCCGATAGCCCTCATACGGAAGGGAGAAATTGACCGAATAGCTGAGCAACGCGCCTTGGTTATAACGAACGACCGCCGTATACGTGTCTTCGATCTCGATGCTGGAGTCGAAAATGCACTGGTCCGCCCTGTATCCTGTATAAGGGAACGCGGGGGACCGCTGTCCGCCCAGCGACTCCAGATGATCGTCCGGGACGGGGGCTCGCTTGCTTCTCGCATTCCATCGCGCGTAGTACGCGCAATCGTCCGCTACGTCGCAGGTGGCGCAGTGGCGTCCGTCCTCGCGCCGCGGATTCAGCTCGCTGTCCGCACCATAATAGTTCAGGGCTCCGTAGGCGAAAACCTCGACCGGCTTCTGGTTGATCCACCAGTTGACCAAATCGAAGTGATGCGTACACTTATGAACGGATAACCCGCCCGAAAATTCCCGGACGCGATTCCAACGCTTAAAGTAGCTGGAGCCGTGGTACGTATCCAAATACCAGTTCAGGTCGATGGAGGTGATGCGGCCGAGCTTGCCCTCCGACACCATCTCTTTGATCTTCGTGTGAATCGGCGCGTACCGGTAATTGAACGTTACCGTGACCGAACCCTTGCTCCGCCGCTCTGCCTCGACGATGCGGCGGCTGTCTTGGCCCGTCGTCGCCATCGGCTTCTCGGTAATGGCGTCCAGATCCCGGTTCAGCGCCTGAATAATGTATTCGGCGTGCGTATGGTCGCGGCCCGCCACGATGATGCAATCCGGCTTCGTCTCGTCGACCATCCGGTCGAATTCCTCCGGCCTGTACGTTCGGATATCGGCATGCTCCGGAAACCGGCTGCGGAACAGGTCGAACCGGGCGGGGTCGGGATCGAGCAAGCCGACCAGCTCGCAGCCGCCGGCGAACGTCGTCGCAATCGGCTTCGCGAACTGACCGAGCGCCCGGCCGCTTACGCCGCAAATCGCAAATCTTCTTCTGTTCACGGAAACTCCCCTCTCGCTGTCGATGATGAACCGCGTACATAAGACGTCGCCCGGAACCCACGTTCCGGGCAACCGTCTCCTGCTTCACGCCGGGCGTTCGCGTTATTGCGTCGCCTGCGTCTTGGCGTACCATTGCTGCACGCGCTCCGTCACTTTATCGCCGCCGGCTTGACGCCAGCGCTCGACGAACTCGTCGAACTTCTCGATCGGCCATTCCCCGATGACGATCTTCGTCAAATATTCTTGGAACAGCTTGTGGGACTGAATGTCCGGGAAGCCTTCGTAGACGGTGCTCGGCAGGCCGTCGCCCGCGATTCTTCTCGCGTCCGCGGTGCTGACTTCGAAGATGTCCCGCACCATCTGCTGCATATCCTCCGGAATCGTCTGATCGATCCGGACGTCCATATCTTCTTTCGTCGTCAAATTCCGCATGCCGAGCGCGATCGGCTTGTCTTCGGACGGCGGCAGGAGAAGTTTCTTCCCGTCGACGACCTCGTGCTGCACGCCCTCAATTCCGAAGCGTACGAATTCTTCATATTCCGGATTGTAGAAGAAGTCCAACAGCTTGAGCGCGTGAGGCGCTTTCTCTTCGGAAGCTTTCGGAATGATCCACTCCGGCTCGCCCATGCTCTTCTGCGTGACGAAGCCTTCGAAGCCTTCGACCTTCGGCAGCGGCATGCCGGATACATAGGCTTCGGGCGCTCCCTGCCGCATCGCCGTCAGGCGGTCTCTCAGGTTGGCCGGCAGATGGTACCAGCTGCCGACGAGATTGTTATTGATTTTCGCGGTCCATACGTCGCCTTTATTCAGGAACGTCTCGTTATCCAGCAGCTTCTCCGCGTACAGATCGCGGGCGAACGCGATCGCGGCCTTCATGTTTTCGGTGACGCCGGCATATTGAATCTCGCCGTCGTACATATCCCATTCCGGGTACCCTTCCCACATCGCTACGCCGTAAATCGCGAACAAGTGATCCATCCAGCGTCCCAGTTCGCGGCCCGTCGTCGGCAGCTCGTCCGCCTTGCCGTTCCCGTTCGGATCGTTGTCGCGGAAGGCGCGAAGCATCTCCTTATACTCTTCCACCGTCTTTGGCATCTCCAAGCCGAGCTTGTCGAGCCAGTCTTGACGGATGAGAGGCGCCCGTTCGGGGACGAGGAACACCTTCGGCACGTAATAAATTTTACCGTCCTCGGATGCGGAACGAACGACGTCCCAGGCTTCCTGCGGAATGCTCTTCCATACGTTCGGCGCATACTCCGGCAGCAGGTCGTCAAGCGGCAGCGCGCCGCCCTGCTGAATCAGCGTCTGCTCGACGCCGCCGATCGGACGCAAGATGTCCGGCAAATCGTCCGAAGCGATCATCAGGTTGACGTATTCGTTCGGCTCCGAGCCCGGAGGCGTCGTAACAAGCTCGTATTCGACCCCCGTTTGCTCCGCGACATACTGAACGTGCGGGTCGTCGCTGCCGGGAATCGTTCCGACGCCCATGTGGCTCTTGAACACTTTGATTTTCACAGGCGCTTCCGCGCCTTCGGCTTCCGCTCCCGTTCCCGTCTGCGCAGGAGCTTCCGTTTTCGTTTCGCCGCCGGACGTCCCGCCCGCGCCGCAGCCGGCGATCGCGGTGAACGCGAACGTTACGATCAGCGCGACCGTCGCGTACGGTCTTTTCAACCATTTCGACATCATTGCGAACCCTCCTAATATATGCTCAGTAATCTATACCAAACCGAGCGACTCGGCTTAATACCTTACTCCTTCAAAGACCCCAGCATGGCGCCCTTCACGAAATACTTTTGCAGGTATGGATACACCAAGATGATCGGAATCGTTGCGAAAATGATCGTCGCCGCCTTCAGCGTCGTCGTATTAAAGTCGTAATCTCCGAGGAACAGATTGACGGCGGCCAGCTCCTCCGGCGATGTCAAGTACGAGCGCAGCTTCATCTGCAGCGGCCACATCGACGGATCGCGAAGGAAGAGCACCGCCCGTTGGAACGTGTTCCAATACCCTACCGCGTAAAACAGACCGACGGTAGCGAGCACCGGCTTCGACAACGGCAAGTAAATTTGAAACAAAATTCGGAAGTCGGAGCAGCCGTCGATTCGCGCCGAATCGTCCAGCTCCCCGGGAATGCCCATAAAAAACGTCCGGATGATGATCATATTGAAGGTCCCGATCACGCCCGGAATAATGAGAGCCCAAAGCGAATTCATCAGCCCCAGCTCCCGCACCGTCAGGAAAAACGGAATCATCGGCGCGTTGAAGATCATCGTAATGACGATGCCGAGCATGACCGGCTTGCGAAGCAGAAACTCTCTTCTCGACAGCGGGAACGCGGTCAGCAAGGAGAAGAACATGCTGATCAGCGTACCGACCACCGTAATATACACCGTAATGCCGAACGATCTCCATAGCTCCTCGGTCTGAAGAATGTGCGCCCAAGAGCCCGTCGTAAACTCCACGGGAAGCAGGAACACCTTCTTCGAGTCGGCCGCGATCGGCGAGCTGAACGACATGGCGAGCAGATGCAGGAGCGGCATAATCATCGTCGCCGCGGCCGCGGTTAAGAACGCATAATTCAAAGCGTTGAACGACTTTCCACCGAACGATAGTCTCATTTACCACAACCCCTGTTCCGATTTTCGGGCGAGACGGTTAAAGACCCAAAGCAGAATGAATCCGATCACGGATTGGAACAGCCCGATCGCCGTCGTTACGCTGTACTGCCCTTGAAGCACGCCCGCCCGGTAAACGTAGGTCTCAATAATGTCGCCTACCGAATACGTCATCGGCGTCAGCAGGTTAAAGATCTGATCGAAGCCGAGCTCCAAGAAGTTGCCGATGTTCAGCAGGAAGAGCACCAAGATCGTCGGCGCCATGGAAGGAAGCGTGATGTAGATCGTCTGCTTCCACCGGTTCGCGCCGTCCATGACCGCCGCTTCGTACAAATTCGGATTGATGCCGGTAATCGCGGCAAGGTAGACGATCGTTCCCCAGCCGACCTCCTTCCATATGCCCGACAGCACGACGATCGATCGGAAATAACGCTCCTCTTGCATGTACAAGATCGGCTCGAAGCCTAGCCATCCGCGGATTTGATTCATGACGCCTTGCGTAGCCAGCAGCTCGAAGACGATGCCGCCGACGACGACCCAAGACAAGAAGTGCGGCAAGTAAAACAAGCTTTGCAGCGTACGTTTGGCGAGCATCCACCTGACTTCGTTGAAGAGCAGCGCAAGGATGATCGGCGCAGGGAACCCGAAGATTAATTGGTATAATGCGATGACCGCGGTGTTTCGCAGCACCTGATAAAAATCTTGGTACGTAAACAAAAAGACGAAATTTTCGAACCATACCCATGGACTTCCTAAGATGCCGTTAAAAATTTGGTAGTCCTGGAACGCGATGACGCTCCCCGCTAGCGGTACATATTTGAATATCACGTAGTACGCGATCCCGGGAAGGATCATCAAGTACAGCATCCAATGCTTCTTCATATTGCGCAGGTACCGATTCTCCGACCGCTTCCGCTGCGCATCGATTTGCATCGGAATGCCGCGATCCGCGCTTGCCGGCGTCGTTGCCATCTTTCCCCGACCTCCCTCCTGATGTTCTCATGGACATCGTAACGGCGGCGGCCGGTATGTACAATCGTTACATCTTCCACCGAATGCGCAAATCTGTGAAACCTCGTCGTACCGCGTAGGTACGCGGGTTTATCGGCCCATGCTGGAGAGACGGTTTGCTCCGTGGAAGATCGGTTCATTCGGGTATGGCAAAGAACTAACCAGCCTGCGACGGGTTTATCGCGATCGGATCCAGTGATGATTTGCGCGATCTGCATCCAACGAACGGCATTCAGTCAAGAAAAAAGACGCCTATCCAGCAAGGCGTCCCAGTTCCTTGATATGATATTCAGCAGATTGTTCCAACTTCCACTGGATCTCCTTGTCATAACAACTCACGATCAAGGCTGTGTTGTACCCGTAACACCAACTGTTCCAAACCATTCGAATCTTGATAATGATGTTCATCCGCTTCTCCTCCCAAGTAGGAAAATAGGCAAGCACACATCGTATCCTTATCGGCTTGGTTCTCGGCTTGATTCCCAGGTGCAGGATCATTTTTTCTCATATTCTCATCCCTTCCCAGTCGAATATGCGTTTAGTTTCACGCAAAAATCCTTCAAATTATGTACTGGAAGAGGAGCCTTTTCCCATTTGAACGCCATTGGTACTTACGAAAGGAGGCCGCCGGTCAGAGCCCGACAGCCTCGTTACGTTGTTGTATAAATCTCTTTTTTACCGGTAGCTTTTATTACACTTGAACTGGATCGGTCGGCGCGAAACGGTGTTTGCTGGCTTGTTCGTAGGCGTAGGCAAGTCGGAAAAGTATGGGCTCGCTGTAGGCGGCTCCAACGAAAGTAATTCCCTGCGGACCTTTGGTCGTGTAGCCGCCTTCGGCGATGATTCCTGTCTCCGCATACCCTCCTGGCACGGTAATCGCTGGATAACCTGCGCGCGCAGACAAATCGAGCCCTTCTTCGTTGCCCAGGAACAACAAAGCGTCTAGCCGATATTCGCGGATCGCGTGGTCGATGCCCTGATCCCGGGAAACCTCGCGGTTAAGGCGCAAACTCTCGGCATACTCCGGTTCGGACAATGTGCCGCTTGTTCCATTCGACCAGATCAGCGTGTTTTGTCCATATTTAAGCGCTACGTCGCGATTTGCTTCGTTATAAGCGATAAGTTCATCTAACGTCCGAACGGAAGCGCCGGGTCCAGCCTTGGCGAGATAATCGTTCAGCCCTTTTTTGAATTCGAAATGCATCACTTCCCAATTCCACTTCGCACTCTCACAAGGCAATGATACCGGGTCGACGACGGTCGCTCCGAGTTCTCTGCACAGAGTGATCGCCCGCTCTATAATCACGGCACGAGCTTTATCCAGTCCTTGATAATAATGCCGCGGAACGCCAATTCTCGCGCCTTGCAAACCGTTCGGGTCTAAGAATGAAGTATAATCCGTATACGCTATTCGCCTATTCCCATTCATGGCTGCATCTTCTGGATCCGCCGCCGTCATGGCGCCAAGCAAAATCGCCGCGTCCCTGACCGTACGCGTCATCGGACCGGCCGTATCTTGGCTATGCGTGATCGGGATAATACCTGTACGACTTACAAGCCCGACAGTCGGCTTTAGGCCGACAAGGCAATTTTGCGAGGACGGGCTGATGATCGAACCCGACGTTTCTGTACCAATTGCGGCGGTACACAGATTCGCGGCAACTGCCGCGCCGGAGCCTGAACTCGAACCGCCCACGAACAACTCGCCGGGACCGTAGGGATTTAGTGTCTGACCTCCCCTGGAGCTATACCCCGCCCACATCGTGCCCGACATGAAATTCGCCCATTCTGTCATGTTTGCCTTGCCAAGGAAAACAGTTCCCGCAGCTCTTAATTGCGCGGCCACGGCCGAATCCGTCGGAGCGAAATGTTCCGCAAGCGCGACCGAACCGGCGCTAGTATGCATGTTGTCACCTGTGTCGATATTGTCCTTGAGCAAGATAGGGATGCCGTGAAGCGGTCCGCGAACTCCACGCTCCCGCCGCTCCGCGTCAAGCGCCTCCGCGACCGCGATCGCATCCGGGTTGATCTCTAGCACTGCTTTCAGCTTAGGGTTAAGCCGTTCGATACGGTTCAAATACCAACGCACGCAAGCCACCGACGTTAGCGAGCCTGATTCCATCGCCAACTGCAACGAAACGATGTCTGCTTCTATCAAACAATCATTTTCAATTTTGTCCATTATTGAGACTCTCCTTTTTAATGTCTGCTATAGATGCGTTCGACGAATGGACCTGAAGTCCTTTAAGCTCATACCAATGTCAATGAAGTAGTACCAAGATTCCTGCTTCCGTTGCATTTGTTGGACAGTAAACGGCAGCCGATCTTTGAGGTCGGCTGCCACTGGATCGATGTGACCATTGACGATTACACAGCAATTAAAATATTGTCGGTACCATTCCTCCGTCCATGCGAATCGGAGATCCTTTGAAAGCCGAAGCCATCGGGCTGCAGATGAAAGCGGCCAAGCGGCCGATCTCTGCAGGTCTGATAAACCTTTGGATCTCGGATTGAGGCAGGTTCTTCGTCATAAAGTCTTTTTCTTTATCTTCGAACGTCTCTCCTTCGTTTGGATCAATGCTTTCGATGATCTGCTGCACCTTCTCGGAGAGGGTCGGACCCGGAAGGATCGTATTCACGGTAACCTCGGTCCCCCGCGTTAGCTTGGACATGCTCTTGGACAACGACAACAGCATGGATTTGGTCACGCAATATTGAGGCATTTGGCCGGAAGGCATGACGGCCTCCTCGCTCGCAATAAAAATAATACGGCCATATTCACTTCTCAACATAGAGGGCATATAGAACTTGATAAGGTTGTTGGCGGCGAGTACATTCGTGCGGATGTACTTTTCCCATACCGTATCGTCCGCGTCGTCATAGGACATGATCTCATAGATGCCCATGCTGTTAACGAGAATATCGACGTGAGGGAATTTCGCGAATATAGCTTCTCTTTGCTGCTCATCTGTGAGATCGGCCGCAGCATTCTGAGGACGCGTCCCCGGGAACTCCAATTGGATTTCCGCAACCGTGCGCTCAACGTCATCGTTGTTCCGACCATTTATGAGTACATGAACGCCTTCTCTCGCAAGTTCAAGGGCAATCGCTTTACCGATTCCCTTGGTAGATCCCGTTACTAAAGCAATCTTACTTTTCAATCCCATATCCATCAGTCTGGCACTCCTTATGTTTTGGATAGGGATAATGTTATCTCGTTTCGCTTAAACGGTAACTAGCGTGAGACGTCAACTCTCTTGCGCGACGCGCCAATTAGCGGGAGTCTCCCCTTCCCATGATCGAAACGCACGATAGAACGAATTTTGGTCCTCGTAGCCTACAAGAAAGGCTACCTCTTTAATCTCCAGCGACGAGTCTGCCAGGTATAAGAGTGCCTGTTCATGTCTGGTCTGCGATAGCAGCTTCTTAAAGCTTATCCCCTCTTCCGTCAGTCGGCGCTGCAACGTACGATCGCTCACTAGTTCGTTGGCTACGGTTTGAATGTCGATTCGCCCTCGCGTCAGGCATCGCGAAAGTATCCATTTGACTTTATCGCGAATTGTGCGCTTGCTCTGATGTTCATCCAACGTTCGATCTAGGGCGGGAGTTAGAATATCGAGTAGTTCTTCGTTGTACGACGCGAAGGGACGGTTCAGATCATCTCGATGTAACGTTAGCCGATTGTGGTCCGTCCCCGTCCGAACGCTGCAACCGAAATATCCTTCAAGAACTTTAACGTCGCCCGCGGGATGGATGAATTCGACGGAATGAGCCGTCAGGTGACGTCCGGTTCCCCGGCGTCCAAGCTCAAGCAGGTAGGCGAATGTGATGCCGATAAGCACTGGCGGTCCGGGTCGCTCCGCATATTGCCACTCTACTTCAATCGAGCATCGTTCACCCTCTTCACGAATGTACAAGTTTTCGGGAGGGCACATTTGCTTGTAGCTCCGCATTCGATTCAGCGCGTCCCGATAGTCGCGAGCGTATGGTCCACGGAGACTGTGGACCATTGTTATCCTACCGGATCGATCCCGTCAGTTACAGGCATGCCAAAAAATACAAATTAGCGTTGGACGGTTCCGTCGCCGCGCTTTCATTTTCTGTAGGTAGTTCTTATGCTCATGATCGTAATCCTTTTTTGTGTTCTAAAAACGACTCGACCTGTTCGATGAGTACATCTAGATCGTCAACCGTGTCTAGAATTAATTCACCGTCAAGGTGCTGAGAATTAAAGCTTTTATAATGATCTTTTAGTTCAGATAAATTGGTAATTAATTGATTAGGTAGTGGATTTACGCCACGTTCGGAAAGTCTCTCTGCCCAAATAGAGTCATCGCTACACGTACATACCAGCGTTATTAGTTCTCCGCCTCTGTCCTCAATCCAATTCTTTAACCTGTAGACGTCATTGCTATTGTTTAACCCAAAATCAAGAATGATCGTTGCATTGGCATCGATTATGTTTTGTAAGAATCGATAGAGGAAATCAAAGCATATTTTGTTTCTCGAATCATGTGCATGGACAAAATCAGCAATGGAATCGTAGATATCGTCCTTACGTAAAACAGGCAAGTTGAGCTTCCTACCGAGCTCGCTGGACAAGGTTGTCTTACCAGTTCCAGATTTACCGCGAAATAAGATCACTTTCGCCATTCTGAACCATCTCCCTTCAAGAGTAAATTGTACCGCGAGATCTTTGAATATCAGACTCGACTCGTTGGGGATGCTTCTTCCGAACCGTCTGTCCGACGATGGCGGGTAGTTAAACCTAAATCGCGAGATCTTTGAATATCAGACTCGACTCGTTGGGGATGCTTCTTCCGAACCGTCTGTCCGACGATGGCGGGTAGTTAAACCTAAATCTTGAGATAGTCGTATCATATCTACAACTTGAATACCATTTTCGTATATTTCTTCATCGTAATGTCTAACAAAAAAGTCTTTGTCCACCCCAGTGATTCGAAAACCGCATTTCTGATAAAGAGCAAGTTGGCCGACACCGGAATTCCCAGTGCCGACTTCAATTGTTTTAAATCCTAGGTCCATGGAAACTTGTACTGCATGCTTCACTAACAGTTTTCCGATCCCTTTTCCTTGGTGCTTTTCCTCGACTGCTACATTTACTAATTCAACTGTATCGGGTCTTGTCGGTAATAGGACATAGACACCTATTATTTGATCATCTAGCGAGCCGACAAAACAATTTCCTCTTCGGAGATATTCTTCAACAAGTCTCCGCGATGGATCCGCTAATAATAGAAGTTCCAATGGCGGTTCTTCATTGGTATTTAGCTTTCTTATTTGCATTTTTATTACACCCCGATTCCAGGCCGCAAGCAATCCTACATCCTAAGCATTCCATGGTCAGCATTACACCTTTCTACATCAACCTTATCCACTAATTTCCACGTTGACATTGAACTTTCCTGCCGATCACCTCTTGGCGTTTCCGCCTCCCACAACATTTAATCTTATTAAGTGTATCCAATTGAGCTACTCTGCCAGTGACTTTAACGGACAACGGCAGCCAATCATATAAGCGGCCAAAGTAGTTTATGGAACTAAGCGTTAATAAGACTTTCCGATGAAATCAAAAAAGCGCCCTCTCTTGGGGCGCTCTCTAGCTATAGAATAATTCATCGGGAAGGATAAGTCTATTCTTTTCTTCAGATTCTAGGTATATTGTTGTTGCTGCTTCCGCGGGCCAGCAATTAAAGGAAGGGAAGCGTCAACTATATGTCAAAAGAACTTACTGCCCCAAACCAACAACCAAATGTAAAATCCATCACCATCAGCCTATTAATGGGATTGATTTTAGCCTCGATAGACCAGACTATCGTATCCACCGCTATGCCCACTATCGTCAAACAATTGGATGGAATGTCCTTATACAGCTGGGTATTTACCGTCTATATGTTAGCTTCGACGACCACGATCCCGGTGTACGGGAAACTGGCGGATTTATTCGGACGTAGGAACGTCTACTTATTCGGCCTATCCCTCTTCCTGCTAGGTTCCTTCCTGTGTGGATTTGCAGGAAGCATGTCGCAATTGATTGTCTTTAGAGGAATTCAGGGGTTGGGAGCCGGGGCATTGATGCCAATTGCTTTTACCATAGTCGGGGATCTATACCCTCCGGAGTCAAGAGGGAAGTTCATGGGCTTGTTCGGCGCCGTGTTCTCTATCTCAAGCATTCTCGGACCGGCACTCGGCGGAATGATCTCCGAACACTTAGGCTGGACTTGGATATTTTTCATCAACCTGCCTATCGGTATACCGGCCATCTTCCTTATGGTTGCTGCTTGGAAGGAGAGCAAGCGCTATGCGAGACGATCCATCGATTGGGCCGGTGTTGTCACGTTCAGCATCTCTATCGTCTCTCTTTTATTGGCGCTTGCCCTAAGCGGGGACTCCACGCAGAGCGCAGCACATGGAGATTTTGTTTCACCATTTATTGTCGCCCTATTCAGTCTAAGTGCCCTCTTTCTTGCTTTGTTTATACGGATCGAAACGAAGGCGAAAGAACCGATGCTACCGCTACACCTATTCAAGATCCGCGTCATTGCTTTCGGAAACATTGCCGGATTTTTTATGAGCGCCGGAATGTTTGGTGCGATAGCGTTTATTCCTCTTTTTGCCCAAGACGTGATGGGAGTGAGCCCTACCTATGCCGGTTACATCCTAATACCGCTTATGTTGTCCGTAGTCGTTACTACGACAATAGGCGGAAGGTTGATGAGCAAAGTCTCATACCGGACCATTCTCGTTCCTAGCATGGCTCTAATGGCAATAGGTTTGGGACTGCTTGGTGGGATGACGGTTGATACGACTTCGCTGCAGCTGGTCTTGTACATGATCATTACGGGTTTGGGCATGGGTGCGCTGTATCCGGTAGTCGGCACTGCTGCACAGAGTGCAGTGGAGCCTGGAATCCGGGGTGTCGCTACCTCTTCCTCTCAATTTTTCCGGTCTATCGGGGGAACGATTGGAGTCAGCGTGCTTGGCAATTTGCTGACGGAGCGAATGGTTGCAGGCGGAAGTGAAACAGATTCTAGAGTGGTGCTGAGCCATTCCTTGAATAGTGTCTTCCTGGTTGGGCTCGGCTTTGTTATTATCGCTCTGATTGCCTGCTTCTTGATGGGAAATGCGAGATTAGTTCCGAAAGCTAACAAAGGAAAGTAGAGGGCTTGAAAATACATTGTCTCCTATCCAGGTTAGACTGACCCAATCAATGAAACAGCGGCGGACGAATTTTTTCTAAGGATGCCGCTGTTTTTTTGGGTCTTCATTCAAGTCAAACTTGCGAAAATTTTTCCTTATCGATATACCGTTGTGTCTTGTGGTGCTGTCGTCTTCGTAAGATGAATACTCTTTCTTTCAGGAATGTAAAGCCAGTTTTTGCAACACAATGGGTGTAGCCTCGCGGAAATAAGTAACTAGTTGTTTCATATCCTCAAGGAAATTCGGGCTATCAGGATGGCCAACGTTGACTGGAACGGTTTGTCCGTGAAGCACTTCGTTGAATAGAAGAATGTCGCGATTATAAGTCTGTTTAATATGATCCCTGTGAAGTTCGCTCATCCCAATAATCACTTCGTAATGGTCGAAGCAGGACACGTTAAATTGTGTTCTTTTAAAACAAGATGTATCAATCCCCATCTCATTCATAATGTCAAAATGTACATTAGAATATTTGCTAATATCACTGGTAGCTCTTATCCCAGCAGATTCTACATTTATTGACGCATTCCTTGTCTCTTTTAAATAATGCCTCATGCATAATTCTGCAATAACGCTACGGGTATAGTTATCCGTACAAACAAATAAGATGTTCATTCTAACACCCCCTCATCCATTTGGGTTAATGATACCATTACGTTAAATAGACATGCCTATGATCCTTGGAGTTTCTTCATAATAGGATTGCTTCCAGTTAGTGGAACGAGGTGAATTATCTCTTCTCTGACGCGAACCAATCCTTGTCTAGAATGGAATATTGATAAGAATCATGCCACTTCCCTTTTGCAAATAGATGCTCACGCAAATGCCCTTCATATGTCATACCGATTTTTTTCATAACGCTTGCGGATCCTACATTTTCTGGTCTACAGGTCGCATAAATTCGATGCAAACCCAATTCGGAAAAGCCAAAGCGCAGTATTTCACGCGCTGCTTCGCTCGCAAACCCCTTACGCCAGTATTGTGGATTCAAACAATACCCTATCTCTCCTACCCCAATGGGCCCCACATGAATACCCACTCCGCCGATCAGTTCTCCGTTGGAGGAAAGCGTAACGGCAAACTCGTAGTCTTTACGCGGGGATTGATTCTGCATGTCGATCGTCCGTTCAATGAACGCCTGCGTTTCAACTTCCGTATTCGGCCCCCAAATCATATGGGTCGTGACCAATGGGCTAGAGGCATAGGCATGAACATCCTTCCAGTCATCGAAAACTATATCCCTAATCATTAGTCGTTCAGTTTGCAATTTCATTTCCATGCCTCCCCCTCGAAGATCCAATAAATGCCGTCCGACTGTCGGTTTTAGTGCGGATTCTTTAACCGGTGGCTCAAGAAGATATGGCAGGACCTCCCCACCCGATGACAGGATGCAGCGTCCGTAGTCCAATTTTGTTCAAGTAGAGGAGCATCGGCTCAAGATGACTGACAATGGGCAGGGCGATTTCGAACTCACGCGGGATCATCGAATGCCTCAGGCTCTTGATGAAGGCAAGCATCTCTGTTATTGGCAGCTTGTTGGACTCAGCCAACGTAAGGCCTGCGATGTGAATATCCGTCACCCCTTTGCTTAACCCGGTTCCACGACACGCCGGACACTCCGTTCGTTTTGAGAAATACGAAATCATCTTCTGATTGCCTTTGCTGGTCGTGCGTGCGTCGATCATGGATTGAAGGTCTGATACGCAGCCGCGATAGTAGTCGTTACGCAGCCTATTGTTGTGTACAAACGAAACGGGTTCCTTGTCGTACCCATAGAGCAGAACAGAAATAAACCGTTGATCCTGCTCCTCGAGAGGTCCCTGATAATCGATTCCAAGCATCGCGGCCAATCGCCTGATTTTTGGTACTGGGGCACAATCCGTTCCGGCCCATAGGAGGACTGCGCCGTTCTTGAGCGACAGTTCGGGAGCAATCATTCGATTAGGATCAATCACGGCCGGCTCAATGGTTGCAACGCACTCGGCACATGGACCGTATGAACCGTTACTTCTCGTTTCAGCAATGCTTCCGTAAAGCGCGCGAAGGTACTCTGATACGGTCATCATGACGCCGACGAGGGCGCCCGGGCGTTTAGGGTTAAACGGTCTTACTTGAATCCGAGTGTGATCCATAGGCTCTTGCTCCTTCAATTTCATCCGATTTTCGCTGCACAGGTTTGGGTTCTTCTTCAAGCGCATTCGATTCCATTTTCGAGCTCCAGTTGTAACGGAACAAAACTGGCACCCTATTAATAATTTATTTTCTTGCATCGTAGTCAGATTTTGTCATACCGTAAAAAACTAAATCTTCGTATACGCCCCATTTCAGGATATGTTGTTTGAATACTCCTTCCTGTTTCATCCCAATATTACTCATGACCTTATAAGAGCCTGGGTTTTTCGTCATTGCTGCGGCAAAAATACGGTTTACTTCTAAATTCTCAAATCCAAATTGAACGATCCTTTGGGCCGCTTCTGTTGCAAATCCCTGTCCCCAAAACATACGACCTACCCAGTAAGCAAGTTCGGCACGTTTATGTTTGTGGGCAACTCCCATGCTCATATTTCCGATCAACGTTCCATCATCTTTTCTTATCATTGCAAAAGCATAGCCACCGCCATTTCCAACAACCTGATGAGTACGTTCAATCCATGTTTCGGCTGCCCCATCTGGGTATGGATGTGGGATAGACAAAGTTGTTTTCGCTACTTCTATATCTCCAGCTAACTCCTGTACTTTTTTTGCATCCGCTAATTCAAATGGTCTGAGGACCAGCCTTCGAGTCTCAAAGGTAGGTTGCATATAACGCTCACATCCCTCCAATAAACTTATCTCTTTACATTATTCTTCCATCACCTTCCAAACTCCTTTGATGTGAATGTAAAATAAGCGATGAGTCGGTTCCATCGCTTAATTCTTGTAATATGAAGAAAGGCTAATCATTTTTGTTGAGTGTCCGCAAACCAGGCAAGAGCAAGTTTCTCCATTTCCATCACAAATGTCTTCTTGGCTGGGCTATATTCAATCGTGTTTTCAAAACTTCGGGCTAATTCTTCCTTAAAATTGCTATACCTTGCAACTTCCTCGGGATGGGCTCTCAAATAATCTCTGAATACGAGATGCCGTTCTATTTGCGGATTGTTAGTTTCATAAAAATGAATATGATGAGTCCTGTTTTCTCCGCCTTTACGGAATAATCTTCTTCCTTGGATGCCCCATTCACCAGCTACATCGTAATGAAGCGAGTGCATTATTTCGTTATATTGATCAATATTATTAATGTTTTTTACAATACACATCATGTCAATAACAGGTTTTGCTTTCATTCCCGGAACCGATGTGCTTCCAAAATGCTCAAATCGCACGATCTCGTCGTTGAATACGGACTTCAGGAAATTAGCTTCTTCATGAAAAAGCCTAATCCAATCCTCACTGAATTCACTTAGTCTAACCTTCATAACAATCCACCTTCTTCGGCAATCTCATCTCCTCCAACATCGCCCAGCCTTCTTCGTCGAGCCGCTTGATCCGCTCCAGCAACTCAATCGCATGCTGACGCCGCTCCGCATCGGCAATAGGTGCATGCGGCTGCATCCAGGGAAACATCTGCTCGAGAGTTCGATAAAGTCCGCTCACTTTCTTATAATGTTCAGCTGCGACAGCCAACCGCTTCGCCATAGCGTCGTCTCCCTCCAGCCGCTCGGCGGCTTCCGCCAGGAACTGCTGCGCGTACCGGCGGCTCTCGTGCATAATATCGACGAAATACCCCATATAGAACGCCTCGATTGAGCCGCTCCGAACCGCGCCAATCCATCGATCATACGCCGCGCCACCGCTGTAGAACGTACGCCCGCCCCATTCATAGGCACTCCTACTCGACCACTCCGTCGCGAATCTCAGCGCCGCTGCCAGCGCCGTTCGATCATCCGATCGATCACCCTCTTCCGCGACGTGCAGCGAAACAAACCCGCCGTTTTCCGGCAGCCCGCGAAACACTCGCTTGCGCTCCCCGCCGCTGTCCGCCTCCCTCCGGCAAGCGGCGCACGGGCAGTAACTCCGTCCGAGCATCGTCCATGGAACGACGCCGTCGGCGCCTTCGTGCAATCCGGGCCCGCTGTGCCAGGAGTGCGTGTAGTATCCTGTCTCGTCATAGCTGTAAATCAGCGACGTCTCGTTCCCGAGGTCAAGTTCCTTCGCGAACGCCGGCACGCCCCGGTCGAGTGCATTCCGCGCCATTCCCCACGCTTCACGCTGAAGCGCCTCGAACGCCGACCCATCCGCTGCGGTCGCGCAGATCCCTTGAATGTCCAAGCCTAGATGTTTCGACAGCGCATACATCGATCCCTCGGGTTCCCCGATAAGCGGGGCCGACAACGCCTCATCGACGATTATCAGGAATGCCCCTCCCGTTACCCCATAAATCCACGCCGCCGTCTCACTAGATCCATAATAACCGAGGCACGACTTTACCGCGCCTACGCACGACCGATGCATCCCTGCAAAACGATACCCTTCCAAAGTCGACCTCTTCATCATGCCGACATCCCTCCGCTGCCGTCCGCGCTTTCGCTAAGCTCGGCGACAACGCTCCGAAATGCCTCGATTGCCGCTAAGTCGTGCGGCGCCGCCTCTTCCAGAAGTCGAGCCGCCTCCAGACGCCGCTCCGTATCGGCGATCAGCCCGCGGGGCTGGCTCCACGGAAACAATTCGTACACCCGATGAATTCGATCGTGAACCGCCCCGAACTCCCGAATCCCACGGTCCAACGCTGCCGGCGCCTCTTCGCCCAACCGCTCTTTCGCTTCCACCAAGAACTTATATCCGTGGGTCTTTACCGTATCCCATTCGTGCGCTGCATAAGCAAAGAACCATCCATCGACAGCTCCCTTGCGCAACTGCCCGACCCATTGGGCATACGCCGCCGCGCCTACGTACGTATCCGCCGACGTTAGCCGTCCTTCGGCAAATTCCACCGCAAGCGCGAGCGCATCCCGTACTGTTCGTCGGACGTCCTCCGCGCGTCCGCCGGGCCCCATCCAATGCAAGTCCACCAATCCGTCCCGCTCTCCAAGCGTATGCCGAGACACAGACTTGATGTCGTGCCAACAGCTGATGATATATGTCTCCTCGGCGGCATCGTATCCCTGCACTACGCTCGTCTCGCCATGACTAAAGTAAAACCCCCTTCCGAAGCAAGGAACGCCCCCGTCGACCTTTGCTCGCAACGTATCCCAAGCCTCGTCCCGAAGCTCCGCCAGTCGTTCCCCCGAAGCAACCTCGCTCATCCCCTCCACGCGAACACCTAAATTGTTCAGCAATCCGATGATCCGTTCGTGCGGCAACTCGTGCAGGACCGGCTCCGTGTTCACGTTCTCCACCGTGCGGAAAAGGAACGGTAAGCCGATCGCGCCATACAGCCAAGGTGTATATCCGTACTCACTGCCTACCTGCTTAAGCGCGGCACTGTAAGCATTCACGTTCGCCAAGTTGCTCCGCCCATAGTAGCGATATCCCTCGATGCTCTTTTCCGTTTGTGTAACCATCTGATTTCAAATCCCCTCATCAAAATTGTTCTTCTTCACTGAGCTTTCCAGCCACCTGCCGCAACACACGAACGCCCGCTTCCTCCGCTGCCCTCGCCTGCTTCAGCAGCACGATCGCCTCTTCCGCAACCAGCGGCTCGTTCGGTTGGCCGGCCGCGGGGAACGGGAACTTCTCCGCTATGCGTCCCAAAACATCGGCAACCTTCTTGTAATGCCCCGCAGCCTCCAATGCCAACGCTGCCGCATCCTCGTATTTCGCCCCCAATTCCTGCAGAAACCTCGCCGCATACCCACGCGCTTCGACGGCGATCCCAAGCGTGTACGCGTTGCCGATACCGTCGATCCGGCGCTTACGAAACGCCTCGATCCAGCAATCGTACGCCGGGAGCCCACATACGTAACCTACGAACGTCATCTCCCCGTACGCATGACGGACAGCCATCTCGAGCGCATTCATCGTCGCTTCCCGTTCGAGGATCGGCTTCGGCTCCGTAACGGACAGAACGAACACGCCGCCGGACTCGCCCCGCCCGAATCGATCATACGGGATTACGTACTTGCCCTTTGCGTCTTCCGCATAAAGTTGCTGCTCCTCGTCATCGTAGCCGTACACAATGCCGAACTCCGGCGCGCCGACGTCCCACGCAATCGCCGGCACGCCGCGCACGATCGAACGTCGCGCGTGCGAGATCGCCTCGTTCAAAAGGAACGGCGTCGGCGGCGAGCCCCCATCTCCCGCATGCGCGCTCTCGAATCCTAAATTCGACAGTCCGTCATGAAACTTGCTTTCCCAGAAATACATCGCCGGTCCGGAGGCGTCAATCCGCTCCTCCTCGACCGTCAGCCGGAACGCTTGGGCGGTGAGACCCATCACGTCGGTCAGCGAGCGATTCCCTTCTCCCGCATAGGTGAGCACCGCGTGAACCGCGCCTGCGAACGATGTCTTACACCGCTTCCACTCTGCCGATCCACGCCCCTTCTTCAACGCAACGACCGCTTTCGCCAGCATCGCCTCATCCCTTTGCTCTCGCACATAATCTTGTAGGCGGAGGCGCGTACGTTCCTCCTTCACCTTGTGGCGAGCACGGCTTAAGCTTTGGTACACATTGTCGGTCGTCGTGTGGAACAAGCGTGCGATCTCGGCCGGGGATAGCTGTTCGAAGAAGTGCGCTTCGAACACTGCCCGCTCCTTCGGCGTTAAGCATCGGAGCAGATGACAGAGCGTCGCGAGAAACTCCTCCTGAGCAAGCCGCCGCTCCGGCTCATTGCCGTCATCCCACCGGCCCGCCATATAATGCAGGATACTGTCCACGTCGTTCCATGCCACTTGTCCGGCATCTCCAGTTGCCGCAAGCGCCGTGAACGTGCGCTCCTTGCCCGCATGCTCTGCTTTCCGCAGCTTCATGAGCGCTTCATTGCGGACAATGCGATGCAGCCATGGCAAGAACCGCCCCATGTCCGTAAGCGCTCCTAGATGAAGGAACGCCCGCAACAGCGCCTCCTGCACGATGTCCTCGGCCATATGCGGGTCCCGCGTTATTCTCCGCGCCCATTCGAACGCCTTCGTCCGATGCTTGCGAACCAGCTCCCCGAACGCGGCTTGATCTCCCGCTCGCACCCGCACAATCAGCTCCAAGTCTTCCGCCGACGCTTCCGCCACTCAAGTCCCTCCCTTCTTGATGAGATAGATGCACTTGCCGGTTGATTTCTGAGCCCCATTTTCCACAATTAAGAAATAAATTCGTCGCAACCATCGGTGTATCCTCTCAAAAAAAACGTCCGGCGAACCCATCGCCGGACGCTGCTTATTTACGTTACAATTGCGGATTGCTAATGAGCCCTACAACACCCAACGATGGGTAGTGATCGACTCGCAAGCCGAACTGCTCGGAGAGGATGCGCAGCGGAACGAACGTCGTTCCGTTCACGATGCGCGGCGGAGCATCAAGTGTGAGCTCCTCCCCACTTATGTATGCCTTGTCGGAATCGACCGTCAGCCGTACCGACTTGCCAGCTTGCGTGACGTCTATGGATTGTTCATTTCCGTTCCAATCCACCGTCGCTCCGAGATGCTCCGTAATGAACCGGAGCGGCACCATCGTTCGCGATGCTTCCACATAAGCGGGTGCCGGGAGTTCCTGATACTTGCCTCCTGCATACACCCGCTCGCCATAAAGGAATAATACGATATCCGGAATGGAAGGATAGACGTCATATTCGAACGTACCTCCTCCGGCTACGATACGATCTCGCAGCGCTTCGGCGCCGGGCGCTCCATCCACAGGTACGACATTGCGCCGAATGTTTACTTGCTTCAGACGCGGCAGCGATTCGATACCGTTCAGAGAGACAATATGGGTTTCATACAGATACAGCGTCTCCAATTGCTCCATCCCCTCAAGACTCTGGAGCTCCCGTACGGAAGTATTCATGAGCGAGAGGGTTCTCAGATTCGTCAACGACGCGAGCGGGGCGATATTTTCGATCGGGTTTCCGCTAAGATTCAACGTCTCAAGCTTCACCAGTTTTGCTAGTGGCGACAAATCCCGAATTCGGGTTCTCTCTGCTTCTAAATGTTTGAGATTCGAAAGCGTCTGGATGAAAGACAAATCCCCCACTGACTCTCCGGCGAGGGATAAGACGGTAAGGTTAGTCAATCCGCCGATCGGAGTCAAATCCCCGATCGGGTTGCCGCGCACATCTAGACTTTGTAATTTGGGCATCGCGCTTACAAATTCGATGTTCTCGATCCCCGCATTCGGGATATGCAGCAGCTCCAGTCTTTGTAAGCCGTGAAGCGGGGCGGCGTCAAGCTTCCGTTCCTCCCACGCATACAATGTCAACTCGCGCAAATTCGGCATCGCTTCCAAGGCGCTGATATCCTTCAACCGGTTGGAACCCAACCAGAGAGATTCCAGGTTCGTCAGGCTTCGGAGCGGTTCCAAGTCCGCAGCCACCATATCTTGTATCTCGAGTTCCCTGAGTTCCGTCAGCTCTGCGAACGGCATGAGATCCCCGATCGTGGTTTGCCACAACGACAACTTTCTTAGTGACTTCAATCGTTGAATCGGGGAAAGATCTTGCACCGAATAACCGTCCCTCAGCTCCAACGTATGAAGATTCGTAAGACGCTCGATACCTGTAAGATCACGGATGGTCTCGAATCCCTCGACCTCCCGGATTTCCTCAAACTTATCGTAGTCGACGGCCAACGTTTCCAACCGCTCTACGTCGCTTGCCAGAATCGGGCCAGCGGGCTTGCCGATCTCCTGACGAATGAGCCACGCAAGCGATGCATCGGGAAAGTGAATTTCTTCGTCTTGCACCGCAGCTTTAACCACAGTAACATTGCAATGGATTGGAAATACATTCCCTACTGCAATGGCGAATGCCACCATCCATAAAGACCTTCGCAACCTCATCCTCCATCGCTCCTAAGCATCGCATTTCGTGCCTTCATGTTAGACGCGAGTTACCCAGTTTCATCAACGAGTCGAGTCTAAACCGGACATGAATTAGCCTGGCAATTGAATGCAGCGCCAGCCGCTTACATCGCATTGGCCGTATTCGTTATCGCCCACAGCAACCACCGTGCCGTCCGCTTTAAGACCGAGGGTATGAGCGCAACCCGCCGCAATCGCCACAATATCGCGCCAGCCGCTTACATTGCATTGGCCAAACTCATTCCAACCCACAGCCGCCACCGTGCCGTCCGATGCAAGACCGACGGTATGATAACTACCCGCCGCTACCGCCACAATTCCGCTCCAGCCGTTTACATCGCATTGGTCATGCATATTCCAACCTACAGCCGTCACCGTGCCGTCGGATTTAAGCCCGATGGTATGAGCATTACCCGTGTTCGTCGCCATATGAACATTGCCAGCTGCGACCGCCGCAATACCGCGCCAGTCGTTTACATTGCATTGGCCATATTTATTATCGCCCACAGCCATAACCGTTCCGTCAGAAGTAAGACCAACGGTATGACGACGACCCGCAGCTATGGTATTTTTAGGGCGCCGTTTCACCTTTAACGCCGCATGTTCCGGCGAGAAGCAATCCATGTTTGACCTCCTTGAAAACTAGAGTAGCGCAATCATATAATACCTAATTCGGTATATTCGGCAAGGTTCTCCAGGCTACTCCTCAAACCGACATCATGATCTTCCTTCCGTATAGCCTCGGGAACGTTCTCGCAGACGATGGTAACTTCGGTTCCCGCCAGAACGACTGTTAATGTCCATGTCATGAACATCTCTTCTGAAAAATGCGGAGTTGTCCGACTGGAATTTCACTGCCTGTACAATTCGCTCATCCGGGGAGAGCTCTAAAAAACTTCCATTGACGACATCGCTATGTTCCGAGGTTTTACCGAACGCCGTATTTTTCCGCTAATCGCTTTATGCTGTCCAAAGTCTCTTCCCAGTTATTATCCGAGTGCTCATACATCGTTGATGTCGGAAAATTGCGGTGCGATAAAATAAGCGTTGTACTATCGTGACTTTTAAGTAATTGAAACTCAATGATGGAGTAATTTTCCGGAGAGTCCGGGGTTCCTGAAAGCTCGCTCCAATAATCATAAGAGAAAGTGTCCAGTTCCGTGTATTTCAGTACATGTCCCTTATCCGTAAGGCGTTTTCCATCCCATGAAAATGAAAAAAGGATAGGACTCCCTTCTCTCCAATCCGTCTCCATATCCACGCCTAACCAATCCCTAACGTAATTAGGATCAGTTAATACATTCCAAACAACTTGCTTACTTGCTTGAATATCCCTGGTTTTTTCAATAATCAAATCCATTGATGGTAGTTCCTCCTAAAGGAGTATTGCGAACACTAGTTCCAATCCGATTATATTCATCCGTCTGCACGATGTCAATTTTTACCTATGCATTTCTGCGATCTGTCCATAACTTTACAACGTCTGTCTTATGTACATTGCATTTCGCAGAACACTCGATGAAAGCGTAAAACTTTTAGATCATCTTCGTGGATCCAGAAATAAAGACGCCCCACGTCCCCCCACATGATTCCTGTTTTATCTTCCTCAGAATCGATTTGCAGCAATAGGCGCCACTTTCGAGCTGAAGCAACTACTTGCTTATATAACTCCG
Source organism: Paenibacillus sp. (assembly GCF_031177825.1). Classification (GTDB taxonomy): domain Bacteria; phylum Bacillota; class Bacilli; order Paenibacillales; family YIM-B00363; genus Paenibacillus_AE. The sequence goes on from NZ_JAPSKE010000004.1 coordinate 139,694, forward strand.
TATTTTTCTCTAGATTGTCCAAAGTATATCCGCCGTAGATCATTTCACAACCAACCTGCATATCGCCCTGAATTTGGTCAGGATGCCCCATAATCCGATGAATAAAGCCTTCTTGATTCCAGTTCTTACTTAACGCTGGCAAAAATATCCCCCAGTATTTATCAAAATCCTCTCGGTCGCCGCGCCACCCAAGTCCTAAGCTTTCCAAGTAAGCTGACTCGGAAGGCGGAACCGACAGGCTTGGTACAAACGACACCCGGTTCGACCGCATCAACGCTTCCTCATTTAGATTTTGAGGAGCCTCTCTTCTTAAAAGAGGATTGAGTTGGTCAGCGCAAGTATAGATAACCCGGCAAGTTTCTGGATTCCTGTAGAAATCTTCTTCCTCATCCATAGCTTGAACGGCATAAAAAAATGACAAAAGACCGACCTTCGGAAGGGATAGCTCCGCAGGACAGTCGGCCAAATTTATCTGAGCTATAAATGTCATCGAATAATTTTTCCATGTCGGCCATTCGAGTTGTTGCGGAAGATCCGGATCACCGCCAACTTTACTGCTTCCAATAGGAATGAGATGATCTGATTCAGGCTCTAAGACCATCTGTGCTATGGGGTAAATCCAAGAGTCAAGTGCCGACGTGTAGCTTTCGAGTCCTGCTTCCTTAAGTAGGGTAACGATCACTTCTCGATTCATCAAAATATCAGCACTCCTTTATTCTTCCATTCGAGGACGCAAATCCTCCTCACCTGTATTAATAACGGATACGGAAGTATGGTCGTTCCCATCGGTCCTGAATCATTTTCTTCTACGGTAGCTTCATGTTGACACTTTCCAAAACGTGGCCGATGCATTAAATTAAGGAAATTGATGTTTTTTTAAAACCTACACAACTTAACTAGGAAGACTATAGAGATAGGAGTATCGGCCGCAATGAAGTCGTTCATTTATATGATCATTTTCTTAGTGCTCTTCCAAATTGGGTTGCCCCTTATTTACCCTTCGGCGCACGTCATCGGCTACCGGGTCGATTATCAGACGGTGAGGGACAATCTCTATATGTACGACGCTGTACTGGAACAAATCCGCAAGGAAGTCCGTGCTCACCCCGAGAAGGAGGTCGTCATCCTCCTGGGGGATTCCGTAGCGTACAGCGGTCCTGTGTCCTCCGACGAGTCCATCGGATACTACTTAAAGAGCATGACCGAGAACGAAGAGGAACCGCCTCTCATCTATAACTTAGCTCTTCCTTCGTTTCAGGCGGGAGATATTTATACCATGCTCCTGAAATTGGAGGAATACGGGATTCCGCGCGAGCATGTCGCTATCAATGTCAGATATGCGGGTTTTACGAGGCGGGACCCCGGGGCGGCGATCGTTTTCTGGCTGAAGGATGAACTGCGCCGCCTTGACCCAAGAGCGTTCGAGAGGTCCCTCCCGCAGCTGGTCGCGACGGGGTATCGTCCGCCGGAGACGGCGCTGGAGAAGATTCAGGATTTTTTCGTAAATCGAGTGTATCCGAGAATTGCAATGTACCGATACAAGGAGTTCGTCAAGCAGGATATCCTTCGTTTCGTCCCCGGGAATCCGGAGAAGAGCGATACGCTTGGAGACCCGAGGCCATGGTACGAAAAACCGAAGCTGCCCGAACTTCTAAAGCAGAGGCAATATACCGATGCCATGCGGGACGAGCCGTTCGATATGACGGAATCCAGCCTGCAGATCTATTTCTTAGAAAAAATTATAGATTTGCAGCGAGGAAAGCAAACGTTGTTTTTCTTGACTGGCGTGAATACGGAGCTCATGGAACGATACGTGACGAAGCCGGGTTATCAGGCCAACCTGAAGTCGATCGACGCGTATTTTGCCGGTAAGCCGGTTCAGTATGTCAATCTTCACGGCCGAATTCCTAACGACTTATTTACGGATCATACGCACTTCACCAGCGAAGGCTACCGACAAATCGCCGATGCAGTGTGGAAACTTATGAGTAAAGGCGGGAATCGTTGAACATGTTTTTCCATACGCCTGAATTTTTAGTATTGCTCTTGTTGAACATGGTAGTCTTTTATATGTTTCCTCGTTCCAGGCTATACGTACTCGCTTTGGGGAATGCGGTGTTTTATGGAGCGACGGGGGTCGGTTACCTCGCGCTATTCATCGCGGTCGCCGCGATTACCTTCGTTTGCACCCTTGGAATTCGCGGGAGACATGGGATCTTGCTGCTTACGGCTACCATAGTCCTTAACGTGGCGAATTTGGTATGCTTTAAGTACGCTATGTTCATGTTGACGAACGTCGAACGTCTTGCCGGGATCGAGCTGGTGGAGATGGAGACCTTTTTTTCGAAAATGATTTTGCCGGTGGGTATCTCGTTCTACACTTTCCAGTTGATCGCTTATGCGGTGGATGTATACAAGGGGAAGTTGGAAGCTACTAGAAGTCCGATCCAATTCTGGGTATTTATTTCTTTCTTTGGTCAGTTGGTGGCGGGGCCGATTATGCGCGGCAAGGACTTTCTTCCCCAGATCGAACGACTAACAAACATTCGGTTCAGCGGGTCAAACATGCGAATCGGAGCGGCGTATTTTTGTCTGGGACTGGTGAAAAAGATCGTCTTTGCGGATGATATCGCAGAGGAAGTTAACGTTCTGTTCGAACGAAGCGAACAATTGAACGGGATGGAAGGTTGGGCGGCCGCTTATTTGTTCGCGTTTCAGATTTATTTTGATTTCTCTGCGTACAGCGAGATGGCCGTCGGGATCGGCTATTTCTTCGGGATGAAGTTGGACATCAATTTCCGCACCCCTTATATAAGCGGGAGCGGGACGGAATTTTGGCGCAGGTGGCACATCACGCTTTCCAGCTTTATTAAGGATTATATTTACATTCCTTTAGGCGGTTCCCGCCAAGGGCGGTTCCGCCAGTATACGAATTTGTTTATTGCAATGACGGTATCAGGATTATGGCATGGCGCGGCTTGGACCTTCCTTGCCTGGGGAATGTTTCACGGCTTATTACTGGTCGCTCATAAAATATACTCGGGCGCATTGGGCGCGAATCGCTTGGATGCGTTACGGGAACATATGCTGTATCGGGCATTGACGATTATCGCGTTTTTCCACATCACATGTATCGGGTGGGTATTCTTCCGGGCCGACGGGATCGGCAATGCGTTGGGCATGGTCGGACGGATGCTTCAGATTCACCCGTCGCAGTGGAATGGCAGCGTTGCCTTGCTCTTTACCGTGGCTGCAGGTTTATATATACTTCATATCGCTGAATATTTGTTTCGTAAGCACGCAGGCAGGATCGGCTCGTTGTGGCACGGCCTAGTGCCGTCGCCGCTTCGCGGTCTTGCCTACGCCGGACTCATTTGGCTCATAATTCTCTTCTTGCGTGGAGAAGAAAGCAGTTTTATATACTTTCAATTTTAAACGAATACTCCTCCTCCAACCCGCAACGCAAAACAAATCCGGTCCTCCGGCGGCAGCGCGTTCCGCTATGGGCGGGGACCGGAGCTTTCCGGGGGTTCTTGAACGCGTCATCGGACCGCGACGTCCCATTTCGGATTGAACGAACGCCGCTCCTAAATCCGCTTGAGCATGGCCGGCATGAAACCGCCGACCGGAATGCCTCGAACTGCCGCTGGTACACCTTCGTCGGCAAGCCGCACTTTGCCGTCTCGGGAAATCCGATCCCGTCCGAATCCAATCCGAGTTGCTGAACCATATGGTACGTGTCCATCGCAGCCATTCCTCGTAGTGTTCACACATTTACGAGGCCGCCGTTCGGTCCGAAGGCAGCCTCGCCTTATCGTAGATAAAACATCGAACTCAGTTCTTAAGACTGATCCTCATCCAAACGAACAGCTGCGTCAAAAACGTTTTCTTTCGGGACATTGGTCAACTCCAACTTCCGCCCCGCCGTCTCCTTGATATTATCGTACCAAGCCTCGAAAGAATCATCCAACAGGTTCTCCCGATTCGGATCCTCGTTACTGTCCGAATCCACCTCGAGTTCCCTTTTGTTTACCCCGTACACATCGTCATCGGAACGAAACACGATTAACCTCCTTTATCCAATGGGTAAGGATAGTATTACCAAAAAACTGCGTTGAAGATCGATTCCTGGATTTTCTTTTTTTTGGACATACACCTTGACCCTTACGTTACGTCATCGTGTATAGCAGCGGGCTAGGAGAGGAAGCGGCAAAAGCTTCCCGCGAAAGCTTATCCGGAGCGGTCTCGGCAGCGGGAAGCCTACCTGGTTCGCTGGCCGATTCTCTCCTGCAAGCGGCAAGAGTGGCTTTCGCCAATGGTGTGCATACGGTTGCGGTTATGATATCCGCGGTTTTTGTGGGAATTGCTCTTTTTACCTTGATCGCGTTTAGACGTATGCCGTTAATCGGTCAAAGTGAAACGGGGAGCGCAGATCTGCAAATTCAAGATAGTTAAATGTTTACTAAACGTATTGAAAAATCCCTTGATACCCGAGGGATTTCTCGCTTTGGAAGCATAAGTTTGCCTCCACATCTCAACATCAGAGGAGCGTTTGCCCTCCATTCTTTACAGTCTACATATGAAATCCTCGATGTAGAAGAATGAAGCATGCGCCCTACCGTCTCGCCGTCCGCCGCGGACGTCGCGTCGTTGCAGATCACTCCCAAACAGGCACCTGAAAATGGTTGAGCAAATACGAAATAATGAGCGCGGACAGGATGTAAGCGATCAACGGGGTTTCGTGGTGGATCTTTAACATACAGAAGGTCACGAGGTTGAACCAGGTGGACCAAGCCATATCCCACCCATGGTTATGGCTGATCGAGCCCGTCTCGAGCCCGATCACCTCCAAGACGTCGAAGATAACTACATATTTGAGGATTCGGAGAATCCGCCTGAACTTCGTCTCGGGGTAATGGGACAAGTAGAGCAATACAATGAGCGGATACATAAGGACGCAATAAATAAAATCGGTGAGTTCCGCGCTCAGAATGTCAGTAGTCGGATAACGCCATAAATAAAATGTTAGATCGTTGGCCAGAAGGGCATAGGTTAACCCGGATACAGACATGAAAAGCATGGTTGCATGGTAACTTTTCCAGTTTTTGAAGTCAGCCCATTTCCAAGCGGCGAATAAAATCCATACATAGATCGCGATATGAAGCAAAGAAACCTCACCCCAGTGTATTCCAGTTCGGGTATTTTCACCTCTTCCTTACATTTTTACTCGGTGAATTAGGATCGTTTCCTTCGCAAGATCGATACATTCCCTGACAGCCTGACATTACCACCGAATTCCGTTATGTTGTATGCCCGCGACAAGTAATTGTCTGACACGACAAAAAAGACCCGCGTACGAAGCGGGCCGGCATCAATAGGTTACGTTCTTGACATCCGTCATTTGTTTTTCACATGCCCCACCAGACGAACGCCCATACGCGCGGATTCGTCTTCCCCAGCTATAGAATCACTGTCCCGAGTAAACCCCATCTTTATAAACCAACGTATAAACCATGCCCGCGTCGGTAAGCACCGCCTGATCCACGTTATCCTTTACCAGTGACGTATGCCTTCCGTCCGCTTCGATTGTAAACAATCCGGGTTCGTACCCTTGAGACGTGAAGTAAACGCCGGCTTCCCCCGTCCAGTAGGAGGCGATAGGCCCCGCGCTCAGCTCCGTACGCTTTCCGGTGGCCGGATCGTACCTTTGCAGTCCACCCGCCACGAAATACACCGATCCGTTATGGAACCGGACGTCGGATGCCGCTTCCTCCGATACGACGGTCAAGTTGCTCCCGTCCGCGTCGACGCGATGCAACGCGCTCGTCGCTTCGTCGATATAGTAGATGCGGTCGTCGAACATCCAAAACTGCTTCGCGGGCGCGGTCAGCTTCGCTTGCGTTCCGGCCGCGGCATCGATTCGGTACACGGCGCTGACGTCCTTCGGGTCGCTCTCCTTGTATCCTAACGAATACACAAATCCATCCTTCGCGTACAAAGATCCGTTCCCTCCGTAGCTAACGCCGTCCCCGCGGATGCTCCGGTAAATCCCGTAAGTATAACCGGACTCCCCGACGATCGTCTCCTCCCCCGTCGTCGCATCGATCCGGCTCAAATTGTTCTGCATGTTACCCATGAAGCTCGAGTCCGTATAATATAGTTCGTTCCCGTCCTTGGCCAGTTGAATTAGGCTCTTGGCGGACAGCACTTTTCTAATCACGCCGTTCTCGACCTTATACAGGATCTCGGACCCCATCGTCAAATCGCCGGTATGCAGGTTCACGTACAGCTCGCCGTCGATGAACATCACGTCGTCAAGCCACCCCCAGCCTTCCCCAGGATCCCATGGTGCCAGCGAAGCGACCCTCCGGTGCTCCTGTTTCGCGAAGTCGTAGGCATGAAGTTCCGCTCTGCCGTCTACTTTCGTGTAGAAATAATAATCATCTCCGATGATTTTACCGGTACTAAAACTCGGCACGCCCGGCACTTGTACCTTGCTCTCTTTCTGCCCCTCGACTTTCCGGTAGAGCAGTTCCGTTCCACCTTTATCGTCATATACGGACTTTACATAATAGACCGCGTTCCCGGATTTCGCCAACGGACGGAGCGCCTTCTCGGTGTAAGCCACCCGCTCGCGGGAATCGGACAGCTGTCTCCGGATCGCGTCTTTGACGGCCAACGTGCGCGGATGCGCCAGATCGGCCGACCGGTCGCCAAGCAGTATCAACCCGTCCAGCCAGTCGATCTTCGTGCCGAGCGCCGTCGCCGCGCTTCGGAGCGGCAGCATGATGCGCCCGTTAATTTTCTGCGGCGGCACGTCGAGCGCGACAGGTTGCTTATTAACCAACATCGTCTTGCTGTTTACTGTTAACAAAATCGTCTTGCTCTGAGCGGCGTTGAAAATGAGAACTTCGTTCGGACGCTGGGCGTCCCAGTTCACTTGCCACGACCCACGCTCAGGACTCCAAGGCGCGACGGCGCTCGCCAAATCCCCCATGAGCCGGATCGGTACCAGGACGCGGTTATCGCGCTGAACCATTTCATACTCCCCGTAGATGTCGGTCTTCTGCCCCCGAACGAACGCTTTCCCTTGATAATCGTACGGTACGATCACAAGCTCGTCGAATATGTCGTCCAAAGGACGCTTCGTCGCTTCGTCGGCGTACGCCGACGAACCGCCGACGAGTACGCAAAGCGCCACTATCGGCAACAGCCATCTTTTCCCCATAGGAAAATTACCCTCCCCATTCGCATACAACCAGGTCATCTCGAAAATGAGACGCTTCGCCGATGCGAAAAGTTTCATCCCTCCCCTGATTTACGGGACAGGCGCCATCCGCTGTCCTTACCGAGGAGCGCCGTATTTGCCTTATTCGCTATCGGGAACGTAAGACGGACCGCCCAAAGGAGGTCCGTCTTATTTTCCAACGTATCCGAGTCGCGTCGCCTACGGCTCCGAAGTGATCAGCAGGTTATACTTGAAACGAAGCAGTTCGAGCGCGCTGCGGACGTCCGTCTCCGTGCGCAAATGAACCGAAACCCAGTTCGATTCCGGCAGCACGTGGTGCGCTACCGCTTTGCCGAGCTCGATCGCTTCATCGCGCGCAGCCTTCGGCAGCATCAGATCGACGAGGGATACGCCGTGAATATGTCCGATTTCCTTCCCGTTCGCGACGAATTCCGTCCCGCCGAACCGATGCGGCCGTAGCGACACGCCCGGCCAGGAACGAACCGTTTCGATCAGCGCCGTTCCGTCCGTTTTCGCCATTGTGCCTTCACCTCCCTTCGGCGGACAACCGCTCCTCGTTCAACCGAGTCGGACGGAACCGCATCCGGTAATATGCCAGCAATCCCGCATGAAGGATCAAGAAGACCAAAAACACATTGGCGAACATCCCGGCGTTCGCGCCGGAGGCGAGCGGATTCCAGCCGGGCGCATCCATCTCGAGCAGCAAGCCGTAGACGCTCGCGGCCATGCCGCCGACGATAAAATTCGTCATCGTGAACAACCCCATGCCGACGCCGGCCTGTTCTTTCGACAACGTCTTGGACAGCGAGTTGGAGACGGCGACTTGGATGAACGTCTGGCCGACGTTGCCGAAGATCAGGAACAACGGAATCGTCCAAACGGGCGCTGCGCCGGAAAACGCGGCAAGCAGCGCGAAACACAGGATTAGCAGCCCGGATGCAAGCGCATATAAGCTGGCGTCCCCTCTCCGGTCCGCCAGCTTCCCGCCCGTGCGGCTCAGCAGGGACGAAGCGACGGCGGCCGGCACGAGCGCAAAGCCGATCCATTCGGAGTCGAGTCCGTAGACGTCGGCGAGAAGCACCGGGGGCAATAACGCCATGCCGCTCGCGACGCAGGAAATCAGGGCCGCCAACGCCAAACCGCTCGAGTAGCTCCGGTTCCGGAACAACGCCGGCTGCACGAACGGTTCGGACGCGGTCGCAAGCCGCCAAACGAGCAGGGACAGCGTCAGGGCTGCCGCCGCGAACAACCACCCCGACAAATACGTCGCGCCGAGCAGCGCGAGCCCGACCGTCGCGGCAATCAACGCGGCCCCGGGCCAATCGAGCTTCCCGGGATTCGAAGCGGGTTCGTCGTTCACGTATTTTCGGAAAAACGGTACCAACGCCACAACGAGAACGGGCGGCACGAACAGCCACCGCCAATCCAGGGCGGCGAGCAGCAGCGCGGCCGCGACGGGGCCGAGCGCGGTGCCGAGCGCCAAGCCGGCGGCGGTCATGCTCATCGCCCCGCCCCGCCGCTCCGGCGGAAAGTAACGGATCGGAATGAGCATCGCCGCCGCCGGAACGACCGCCGCGCCGGCAGCCTGCAGGAGTCGGCCGGCTAACGCTTCCCAGAACGCCGTCGACGCGAAGCCGATCAGCGAGCCGGCGGCAAACGCGATCAGCCCGAACGTCAGCAAATTTTTCAGGCGGTATCGGTTCGCCAGCTTACCGTAAACGACGCTTCCGATCGCATAAACGAGAAGATAGCCGGAGGAAAGCCAGCTCGCTTGGGCCAAGTCGATCTGAAATTCCGCTCTCAGTTCCGGCAGCACGATGTTAAACGTGAACACGCTCATCGCGCTGAAGACGGCGGTGAACAGCATAACGCGCATGATGCGCCGACCGGCCAGTTCTTTGGATGAAATCTGCATGGGGACAACATCCTTCCATTTCAATGTTTGCAAGTACTTACTTACACACTGCGCAAGAAAAAACTAGGGAACCAGCGCCCTAGCGAAAAGATCGACGCTCCGCTCGATGAACGTGTCGAGCGTAACGTTCGAATTCGACGACTCCACCAAGTTGCTGCTGAACGCCCCTAAATTCATCCACATGAACGACATGGCCGTAATTTCCGGATCGATCGGGGCGATGTTCCCTTGTTCAAGGTGCGCCGAGAAATAGTTCGTCAGCAGCTTCTTCAATTGGACCGGATGCTGCGAAGCGTGCTTGCGCACTTCCCCGGGCAGCCGGCTGCCGCCCTTATGCGCGATATCGATCAGCTTCCGGTTCCGGTTCATAATCGCATGGTACGTCCTTCCGATCAACAGCAAATCCGTCCGCACGTCCCACGTCAGCCGCTCGCTGAACAGCTTCGTCATTTCTCCCGCGTAATGGTAGCGTTCGAACGCGGCGACGAGCAGCGCCTGTTTGCTGCCGAAATGCCGAAACAGCGTCACTTCGCTGACTCCAGCCGCCGCGGCGATCTCCTTCGTCGTCGTCCCGTCGTACCCTTGTTCCGCGATCAGGTCGATCGCCGCCAATATCAACTTGTCGCCGGTGCTCTCCGCTTGTTTCATGAATCGTTCCTGCCCATCGATTTTGTAAGTACTTACTTACATCCAATTATTCACAAATCGAATCGCGCTGTCAAGTCCTCGACTGCGACGTTTATCGCGTAGATGCGGCACCACGAAAAAGAGGTAGCAAAAGTCGCTACCTCGTAAGTATGCTGGACCAAGACGGCTATACATTATTCACTCTTCCAACCGCCTTGAGTGACTTGATAGGTGAACAGATCGTCGTCGAAATCTAGCCCGAATCCCGCTTTCGGCGGAACGTAGAACTTCCCCTCTTCCACGGAATAAGCGCTTGCGTCCATCCCTTGGATCGTAATGTCATCCCATTCCACGAACTGAAACCCTTGGATGGCGGCCGATAGATGCCCCGTTGCATAAATGCCGTAGGCGTTCCCATAGCAATGAGGCGCCGTGAACAAACCATGTTCATCCAGCTTCCCGCCAAGCTCCAGCCAATGGGTAAAGCCGGGATGGATAATATCGTATTGCAGCACGTCCACGTATCCCTGCGTGGCCCAGTCGATCAAGCGCGGGGAGGCATCCCCTTCTCCGTCCGCGATCAGCACCCTCTGATCCCGTTCCTTCAGCCACGTCTTCAAGTCTTTGTACAATTCATTGTCCTCGTGGAACATTTCTTCGATCCAGTACAACCCGACGTCCGATAAAGCGGTCAGCACTTGCTTCGTCAGGTTAAGATTGTACCCATTGTTCGCGTCGATCATCAGCTTCCCGTTCGGGCCGGCGACTTCCCTGACGCCTTCCACGATCGCGATATCCCGTCTCGTCCCTTCCATCAACGGCATATGCATCCCGCCGCGGCCCACCTTGATCTTGAAGTTGCGATGTCCCTTCGCGTATCCTTGTTTGGCTTCTTCCTGAATGAGCTTTACCGCATCCTTGTCGTCGGTAAGATGCAAATCGTCGAAGTAGAGGGAAGTGTCGTAACATGGAACGGCCAACCCGCTAGGGGACGGATTGCGATTTCCCCGGACCAGTTCGTACACCGGTTGATTCCACCTGCGTCCTAACCAATCCAATAGCGGGTATTCGAGACCGATCCGGTAAGGCTCGACAATTTTCCCGCTCTCGTCGAAGAAGTCTCGAACGCTCCTCCCTACGCACTTGTCCGCCTGCTCCTTCGTAATGTGCGAGGCACCATACGCCGTCTTGCCGTCGATCGTGATTCGAACAAGGCTCACTTGGCAGGCTTTGCCGTGAACGCCTAGTCTGGCGTTCGCCCCGGCGCTGCGCGCCCGCTCCCCGTGCAGTTTTGCGAATTCGATCTTCTCGACGACCCAATCTTGATCGATCCCTGACAGATTCATTTCGACCCCGCTCCCTCATGAATAAACTAATGAATGATGATTCCTCGTTCATACTCCGATTCCCCAGGCGTCTTCCCCACCAGTTTATTAAATAGGCCGTTTCTTTATTGGAATTATACCAATTCTTCCAGCATCCGTCGATTTGTTCGCCTCGGCCATGCTTCCATACATGTTGCGCATGGACGATCGCTTTCTTTTACGTCTGCAAGTCTATGCGGTCAAATAAATAATGGCGCTGAAGCTCGCCTCTTTCCAAATCCCCGATCTTCATCAACAGGTTCTAACTCCCCGACTTTTGCGAGATTAGGGGGAAGCCGCGCCTTACGATTGGAAAAGAAAAATGAAAAAGCCTCGGATCAGTCTGATCCGAGGCTCTTCCTAAACGCTTAGATTCCACACATTATTTTCAATCGCTTATTACTGATTCAAGCCAAGCGCGTACCGTCGAGCGTACTGTGCAAGCAAGAAGCAGAAGGAACGGTTGTGCGCAATGAAAAACGAAGACAGATCGTACCGATTGCGTTCGGGCTCAAACGTGATAAGAATGCGGTGTCGCATTCGATCCATAAGAAACTCAACAAATCGTCGCGTTTCTTTCGAGTGGAGGACTGTAACATAAGCGTACAAAGAGTGATCCTCCGGTTCGTCCTTAAGGCTTACCCCAGCGCAAGAAAACTCGGTTTTTACGTTCATGCCCCATAACTGCTGCAGCGCCGGAAGCAGCTCTTCGTCGACTTGCGTGCAACCGAAATCGACGAGTTGTTTCGGGCTCCTCTTCAACTTGGGGAGATCGACCCATCGGGCCAATTCCCCCTCCCTCCGAAGCCAGCGCTGAGGCGCATGTCGGCTGATCGTCAGTTCTTCGCCGGAGAACGGATGATGAGCAGTCATAAACACTACCTCCCGTTGTACTGCCGTAAATGAAAAGCATTCGGACCTTAACGGGGTTCGAATGCTCCTGGTATTCGTTTTACGATTACCGCGTTTCGCGATGGATCGTATATTTTTTCAAACGCGGACTGTACTTTCTCATTTCTAATCGCCCCGGATGCGTCCTCTTATTCTTCGACGTCGTGTAGTTCCGATCGCCGCATTCTGTGCATGCCAAAGTAACGACAACTCTCACGGGTAATCCCTCCGCTTTTCTAAATAATCCATTCACTTAATCGTAATTGTTACGATTTAATTGTAGTGTCTGCATCCCTTATTGTCAATGACTATCGCGAGCTGCTTTTTTTCTCAAGTGGACGCCCGATCGGGGCGAGAACCACTCTTCCTACGCATTCTTCGATGTTTTAGCGTGCTAATCGCGTATTGGGCGGGGTCCATGCCTAACTAAACAAGCGCATTTTGCAAAACGATGCGATTTCGCAGAATCCATGCTGCTGCCCATTCCGACTACCGCCAACGCGTCGTCGCTCCAAGGGCCTGGGTGAACTAACTCCCCATCAATAAAGCTCAGTACCTCGCGACTGCCGTAATAACGCGTGAACGCTGGGCGTCCACGGACCCGATGGCCGAAACACCTTGTTCCCATTGCGACGGACGGACTTTTCGGAAGAAAGTATGATTTCGTCGTTCCCCAATTTTTGAATACCCCGACCATAGTGAATGTGATTTTCCATAGACCCGGTAGACAACGCCTCCATTGTCGTAATATTTTTATCTTATCAAGAAACTTGCACGATATGGCAGCTCCCCGATAAGCTTAGCGATCTTTTCGACGGGCGACATGGAGAACAGCGCCCCAGTGGCGACGAACCGACTTTTCCGGGCGACTCTCCAAGCGAACTTTGATTTCGTTGAAAAGCTTATGGCGCTTCCATTCCTCCATAAGGATGTGCCCGGAGAAGGTTTCGAGGAGTGTAATGTACTCGTCAGCACGATACATGCGCTCCCAATCGAAATGCCGGACGTGAACCATCTCGAACAGGCCGCTTCTCTCGATCTCATCCCTTTGCTCGAGAAGTTCCCCGGGCCGCGGCCAATCGTTATTGTCCACCAATTCACCTTCGCCGATCTCATAGTAAACGGTTTGAATTTCACGGAAGAACGGGTCCCCATCATCCGGAAAAACGTGATCTGCGTTCCAAAATGCCAAGTGTCCGCCGGGACGAAGGATCTGCCATGCCTTATTGTACTTCACTTGGGGATCGACCCATCGCCAAGCGGTTGCGGCGAATACCAGATCAAACCGACTCTCTGCCTCCGGTTGCCACCCTTCGAAGCTCTCATTTATTACGGTAACGTCCATTCCGACGAGGTTTTGGCGTGCGATTTTTGCGAGCTCGGCGCCAAGTTCTATGCAAGTCATTGTAAAGCCCCGATTGGCTAACGGAAGAGTGGCCTTTCCTGTAGCGCAACCGACTTCCAACAAACGATCGCCCGGTTGCAAATTTGTCACATGGATGACATCGTCGAATAACGGTTCCGGGTAATCCGGGCGCGCTTGCTGATAAATATTCGCGGCTTGTTCAAATGACTCGCGCAACTTTTTGTTATCTTTTTTCGCGTGCATCGTACCACATTCTCCCCTCGGAAACCCATGGGTTTCTCCACAGTCTACAATAGGGTCTAATTCTTGTCGCCCATTAATTAACGGGGCTAGTACGTGTCACCCAAACTTACGGATTGCTTTTTGTAAGCGTTCCCCGTGCCTCGCGATTCGCGTCGCGGACCAACAACGTCATGAATCGTTCGGCTACCTTGCTTCGATATCGCTCCTTCCAGTACACGAGTCCGATCTGCCGTCTCATCGACGGTTCAGAGATCGGTATCGCGACGAGAGGATCGCGCAAATAAAGGTCTAGCAACGTCTTGGAAAGAATCGACACGCCGACACCTGCTTCGACAAGCTGAAAGACGGATTCGATCGCGCTCGTTTCGATCTTCGGACGGATCGTCACCCCTGTCCCGTCCCCGATCTTATCAATCATTTTGCGACAACGATGCGTCTGCGGGAAGAGGACGAGCGATTGCTTTCCCAATTCCTCAAAGGTAACTTTCCCCGCTGCTGCTAAGAGGCTGTCTTTCTTCGTCACCGCATAGAAGTCCTCGCTGTACAAGGGCACCGTCTCGACTCTATCATCGTCCGCCGGAAGGATCGTAACCGCAAAATCGAGGTCCATCCGAAGCAACGGTTCCATAACGTCCTGGAACGCGTGCAACCTTATATCGATCCCCGGGTGTTCGCGACAAAACGGAATCAGCATTCTCGACACCCATTCGTTCATCTCGCCGTAAAGCGTCCCGATGGCGAGCGTGCCGCTCTCGGCCTCCTCCAAATCCCTGATCGCATTCCTAGCGCCATGTAAAGCGCTGAACATGTCGACGCCGTACTTTCGTAAAATCCGCCCGGCTTCGGTGAGGACGACCCTCTTTCCGATCCGGTCGAACAGGGGCACCCCCAAGTCCTGCTCCAGAAGCCTGATCTGATAACTCAAGGTAGGCTGGGATGTATTCAAACGCTCTGCTGCGCGGGTGAAATGAAGCGTGTCGCACACCGTTAAAAAGCTTTCGAGTTGCTTGATTTCCATTCTGATCCCTCCATATCCGATGCCGCCATATCATTCGATATAATTTTTAAATCATTATCATCGAAACGATAGTATTGATAAATCGATTATAGAACGTAAAATAATTACAGGCAACAACATACAAGAACGGAGGATCTTTATGAATATTATCAAGCAAAAGCTTCGCAATGTACCGGCAGCTCCTGCCTCTTATTTCGCCATGACGCTAGGTTTGGCGGAAACCGGTAACGCGTTGCGGCTAGCAGGTCCTAGCTGGGAACTTCCCTTGTGGTGCGGAGAGCTATTCGAAGGGGCGGCGGTTTTATCTTGGGGTTGGTGGTTGTTGCTCTATATCAATAAATGGATCTCCCATCGTCAGACCGCATTGCAGGAATGGAGGGACCCCGTTCAATCTTCATTTATTGCGTTGCTCCCGGAGTCGATGATTTTGATAGCATTGGTCTGCGACCCCTACCATGCCGAGACGGCCCGAGCGTTATTTTGGGTTGGATCCGCGGCAAACCTTATATATGCCGCCTATCGGGTTTCCAGCACTTGGACCTTACCTCGCTCCGGGTCGCAGATCACCCCGTCCTTGCTGCTTCCGTTTTCCGCCAGCGTGTTGGTTAACGCTCTTGCAGCCGGACTGCTCGGTTACGAAACCTACGGACGGATGGTATTCGGAGTAGGGGTCATCTCCTGGCTCATTTTAGACTCCGTTCTGCTTCAACAACTGATGAACGGCGGGCTCGAGGTGAAAGTAAGAAACGTCATGGGCATATATATGGCTCCCGCGGCCATCGCCCTCGTCGCGTACCAAGTGCTCGGCGGCGGCTCGTCCGACCTTGTCACCCTTGCGTTAGCCGGATATTCTTTGTTTCAAATCGTCGCTTTGCTGCTATCCTATCGATGGCTTCGAAAGCAAGCATTCGCACCGGGTTATTGGGCTTACACATTCGGTGTAGCCACCGTTGCGCAAGGGTACCTTCTCATGACGCAACCGCATACGACGCTCGGATATGTCGCTGCGGCGCTTCTATCCGCTTCCGTCGTGCTAACGCTTCTCGTAACGGTCGGCACATTTTCGCTTATGAGATCCGGAACTTACTTTCCAGTTGTTTCCCCTCACAAAGCCGCGTAATTCGCATGTCGACGCTGCTCTTTAGTACCGCATTCCTAGCGGGTGTAATCGAAAAAAGTTCTTGTCGTCCGACGGGACGACAAGAACTATCTCCTACCCTTATCGCGGTCACCTACCGATTCCGTAGGAATGGGACAGAGGTGTACACTGCCACGGATGAAATCGAAGGTGCCGCCCCTGCAAACGACAATCAGGATATAGACATTTTTTCGCATGTCGATGCGCCTGAGGTCAAAAAGACGCTCGCGACATGATCAGTTACTGCCCGCCCGTCTGCAGCTTTGCTTCCACGATGACGCTCGCGAAGCGCTTGCCGTCGAAATAAGCGTCCAACTGCCACATTCCGGGCTCGGGAAGTTCGATGGAAGACGGAGCGTGTCCGTCGGCTCCGTTATTCGGTCCGCCGATCGAGGCGGGGAAATCCAACGGGAACGGATTAATTTTTTCGCCTGTCGCCAAGTTCACCGCTTCGGCACTAAACTTTCCGCCCAACTCATCTTCCGTACCCCAGAAATGCCACATGTGCTTGTTGGGTTTTCCCGCGACAAATTCGGGTCCTAGAAGCCCCATCTTGCCCTCGATCCCCTGCATCACCGCCCCTGTGCCCGTCGTAAAGAAAGGGCTGGCGTCGGCTTCGATGCCAGCCTCCTGCGATTCGTTGCAGCCGCTCAGAACCATCAAAATCGCAGCAATCACAAGGCTAGAAATAAAAATCCTCAATTTCGGATCCCCCTCGCTATCATACTATTGCTCGTACTGACGAATTCACCTCAAATAAGGTATACCCGTTGTTTCCCAAGTGCGCCAGTGCCACAATAACTATCCTATGCCGACAACCATTATTACCCAACCGGGCACTTACCGTTCTCGTGATTCAGACACCCGGAGAAGTCAACAAAACCGAACCTTCGTCACAGCGGACGAATGAAAAAGGAAGTGCCCGGGAGAACCTCGGGCACTTCCAATCTGTGTCGATCGATGGGAACTATTATTTCAGCAGCGCCTCCGCGTCGCGAAGAAGGATGGCGGCCGCATCCTCGGCGATGTGCTTGCCCGATTGCGCGCGGAGCTCCGCAATCAAGGCGTGCAGCTGGCCGCTCTCGATTTTCGCATGCAGCGAGTTGGCGACGCCCACATTATCGATTCGGCCTTGCGCCAGAAATTCGTCCGTCAGCGCCTGCAGCGTCTCTAAGCTTGCTTCCGTCGTGAACGACGCTTCGGCCATCGCGACATTGCCTGCGGCATCGGCGACGCTTACCGCCAACCGATGCGTCCCGAGCGGCAGAGTATACAGCGACAGCGGTTGATCCGTCTGCAGCGACTTGCCGTCCAGCGTCATCGCCAACGACTCCGGTGCCGCGCCCGATCCCGCATCCGCAATGCCGACGACCCAATCCGCCGGCAGAACAACGGCGGAAGACGCGTAACCGCCGTACACGTTCAGCGTAACGGTCGGCGCGTTAGCGTCCAGGGCGAACGAGAGGTCCCGGGCGTCCTCGACGCCTCCCGCATCGCTGCGGGAACGGTATTGCACGCGATACTCTCCGTCCGCGGCGAACGTCGTCGGCTGCACGTACGGACGCCATGCGTCCTCGCCTTCCAAGCGGTACTCCGTCACGGTCTCCGCCGACGCGTCTTCGACGGTCAGCGTCAGCGTCACCGGCTCCGTATACCACCCGTTCAGACCGGTCGGCTCGCTAGGGGACAACGACGCAACGGTCGTCGGCGGTTCCGGGGGAGCTTCCGCCTCGACGATGCGCAAGTACGGCGCGGTCCCGCTGCGCTCCCGGCTGTGAATGTTCGTGGCCAGTCCTCGATGCTCCGGCGCGTGCGTGAGCACGAATTGCACTGTCTCCCCGGCCGCCCGCCGCTGTGCGACGTACGACGTCACGTCCATCTCGACCCATTGCACCGTGTTGTTTACGGGCGCCGTCGCCAGCCGTTCGCCGGTCGCAGGCTTCGTTGCCCAAGTCACCGTGCGTTCCTCCCACTCGCCGTCGCCGGCGTACGCGGACAACACCGTTTCCGTGCCCGCCGTATCGTTGACCCCGACGTACAGGAACAGCTTCGCGGACTCGATATCCCCGGCGATCGCGGACAAGTCGAACCGCATCAGCCCCTCGCGGTGATAGTCCGCATTCGCGTCGCGCTTCACTGTGAGCGACGTCGCGCCGCCGTAATTTTGCGCCGCGAACGACCCGCCGCGAACGAACGCGTCCGCCTGCGGCGACACTCGGATCGATCCGTCGGTCACCGTCAAGCGGAAGGCGCCGACGACCGCGTAGCCGTCTTCGATCGCCTCGACGCTGACAATCGCCGACCCGGGCCCGACGCCGGCAACGAGTCCGTCGCTCCCGACGGTCGCTACTGCCGGATCCGATGTCGCATACCGGAGCGCCAGCGACTCGATCGGCGCCGCGGAGCCGTCGGAACGAAACGCCTGTACGGCGAGCCGGATCGATTGCCCCACAGAAATCGAATCCGAAGGCGCGCCGACCGACAACTCGGCCAAGCGCACGGGCTTGACGATGTCGGGGAGACCTTCCATATATACCTCCGTAATGCTGTTCCAATGATTGCTCGTATTGCCGTACCCTACGATGCGGACGAACCGCGCGTCTACGGGCTCGAAGGCGAACCGTTCGAAGCCGCTCGTCGTCCCGCTGCTTTGCCCGCTGTAGACGGTCGTCCATTGCTGCGCATCGCCGGACGCGAGAATGTCGAATCGCGTAGAACGCCGGTCCCCGCTGTAGAACGCGATATCGACGTAGTCGACCGTCCGCGCCTGGCCGAGGTCGTATTGAATCCATTGCCCCGCGCCCTCGGCGGACCATCGCGTATTCCAATTGCCGTCGATCGTATTGAGCGGCACGTTGCCGTCATGCGCGCTCGCCGTTACGACGTCGCTCGTCGCGGACGCCGGCCGGACGAAATGGATGCGATATTCTACGGCCGATGCAGGGTCTACCGCCGATTCGACGCGGACGACCGCCGTTCCCGGCAGCGTCTGCACAGGCACGATCTCGACAACGTCGGACGCATCCGCAGCCCACGCGCCGACGACCGGTACAGGGGCGCCTTCCTCCGGCGCAGGGAGATGGTACGTGAACGTGTCGGGCCGGAACGACGCCAGCGGGGCGCCGTCGATCGTCAGGCCGGCGAGCGCCGCCTTAGGCGCGGGATCGACCGCCCATTCGGCCAGCGGGATGGCCGTCGGCCGATCCGTCGGCGCCTCCTCCCACGGGAGGAGCGGCGTGAAGCGGATCGCGAGCCGCAGCGCGCCGACGTTCTCCGCGCGCACGGTCAGCTTGTTCAGCGCGTTCGTCGCCTGACCCTCGGGGTTCGGGGACGTCGGCAGCGGCTCCGCCTTCCGCACGTGGAACGCCGCGTCGGTCGGCGCGACGAGCTCCGCGTACAGCCGCTGCTCCCCGTCGCGCAGGACGGCGGCACGACCGTTCTCGATCACGTCGATGTCCGCTGTCGTGTGCATGAACCAGTAGACGTCGCCGGGCGTGCGCAGGGCGACTTCGTCCTGCACCCAGACGTGGCGGCGTTCGTCCGTAAGCGCGATCCCCCGTTTCGCTTCCGTCGCTTGATCGGCGTACCCGTCGGTCAAGTCCGCGATCATGAACGCATGCGACGGTGACGACTCCGCGCGCACGATGGCCGCTTTGCCGTCGACGCGCTGCCCCGGAGCCGCGTTGGGCTGCAGCACAAGCGTATTTTGACCCTCTGTACGGATCCGATAGTACGCGGTGCGCCCGGCGCCGAAATAATCCGGGAGATTGTAATTGTCGGACCCGAGCTCCGTTGCCCAGCGTACGCCGAGCGCATCCAGCACGAACGTCCCCAAATCCAAGTGATTATGGTTCCATGCGTTGTTGCCGCCTTTGAACCCGACGAAGGCGGCGTAATCGTCGTTCCAAGCGTTGCGCATGCTGGCTGAATGCACCTTCAGAAACCGAAAGTCCAACGGGAACTGCGCGGAGGCGCCGACGAGTTCCGGGTCGTACCAGAGCAAATCCAGCGGACCGCCTCGTTCCCCCACCCTAGACCGCTGATACCAAGCGACATCCGGATCGTCGAACCGGTTCGCGAACCAGAAGAAGCTCGGCGTCTGGGTATAGTTCGAACCGTTGTTTCCGTAGTTGAACGTTCCTCGCGGTCCGCCCATAAAGATCGGGAAGTAGGACGTCTCCTCGATGCCCGGCAATTCGGAGATGCCGTAGTCGGTGCCGAGAGCGGAATCGAGCGTCGATAAATAATACACGAGATAATTCGCGTTGTACGCCCAATACCCGACACCCTCCTCGCCCGCGCCGTCCGGCTCGAACATCGGCAGCACCCGTTGAATCGAGCGCAGTCCGCCTTCCAACACGTCGGCGGCGATCGCCGCAAGCGGCTCGCTCTCGTCGGCGACCGCCAGCGCGCCCATCGCCATCCCGCCGTTAACGACCGTATTCCAGTTGTTGACGGCGTTGATCCAGCCGCTTCGGCCGAACGCGCCTTGCACTTCCCCGCGGTATACCTGAACAGCCGGGATGAGCCCCATCTCCTCGATCGCGTTCACGAGGAACGCCTTCCGCTCCTCCGTCCAGCCGTCGTAAAACCAGTCGTAGCCGATCGCGAAGGCGTTGGTCATCTCGGAGACGTCCAGGAAGTGCTGCGGGTTCCAGTCCGGGAAGCTGCCCGCCGCATGCAAAATGTCCCACGCCCGTTCCAAGTAGCGTTCATCCTTCTCGATCTGGTACATAATGCCGAGATGTTGAAGATCGTTCAGCACGCGCCGGCTCGTCTCCAGCAGCCGATAGCCGTCCGGAATGTCGTACGTCGGCAGCGGCAGCCGGAACGACGCCAGCACGTCCTCTTTCAACCGCAAGTACCAGATCCGCGTCAGCGGGTCGGATTCGACGCGTTCGCGCAAGCGGGCGAAGTCGTCTTCCGTCGCGATAATGCGAGGATGCTCCTTGCCGGGGTATCTCGTCTTCAGCAAAGCGACGATGTCCTCCCCTGCCGGCACTTCGAACAAGCCGGGAGCCTCGGGATCCTCGGGTTCTTCGGGCTCCTCCGGCCCCGGGCCGGGATCTTGCGTCCGCGCCAGAACCGCCTCGTCAAACCACGCGGTCCCCGTCCCGGACCATAAAAACAGCTGTACCTGAATGCGAACCGTACCGGTCGGCGCCTGGAACGTCTGGCGCAGCGGCGTCCAGTCTTGGTCGCCCTTCGCGCTGCCGATCATCACGTGATTGCCCGTGTTGACGTTGCCTTCGCCGTAAAACTGCACCCGCACGGTCGCCCCGCGATCGTCGGACCGAAGCCCTTCCGTCTTGACCGCGACGCCGAATTCATAGGAGGCGCCGCCCACGACGCCCGTCGAAATCGTCTGCCCGACGGCGCCGCGGGACAACGCGTCGGCATGGATGCGCAGCGACTTCGTTCCCTCGTATGCGACGCCCTCCGCCGTCCCCGTCTGCAGCGTTCCGCTCGCCGTCCAGAGCGACCACCCGGCGGGCATGCCGCCGGCGCCCGCCTCCTCGAAACCGCCGTTCGCGAGCAAATTCGGCACCGCGCTTTCGGCGCCGCCCATCTCCTCCGCCGCCCCTGCCGGTATAACCGTGCAAGCGAACAGCAGCAGCGCAACCATCGACGCGACGAACCGCCGCGCGATTCTCTTTCTCATCGGATATCCTCCTCTGCCCGTATAGGTTCAGACTCGCTCACTTCTCCGATTACTTCCCGTTATAACGTTGGTACGCTGCGTTATAGATGCCAACGATTTCGTCCATGCCCATGTTCTTTAACGCCCCAAGATACGCGTCGAAATTCGGCTCCACCGGTTCGGCGCCCATGATCCACTTTTGCTCCGTCTCCCGGATGAACGTATCGATCGCGGTCCACTTCTGCGTAATGACGGCTTGCTCCTCTTCCTTGAAGGAGACCGGCGGGAACTGCGGCAGAAAAAAGTCGTTGTCGATGTACATCCGCATGCCGTCCCGAGCGATCGGATTCAGCCATTGCTCTTCGTACGAGAAGTCCTGCTGGAAGCCGATTTCGATCTGCGCCCCTTCGCCGTACAAGAACGTATTGACGGGCAATTCGCCGTTCAGCACTTCCGCCTTGAAGATCGGCTTGCCGTCGACCATGTCGTAATGGACGCCCTCGACGCCGAAGTTGTTCAGACGCCGCCCTTCTTCCGTAAACCAGAAATCGAAATACTTGATCGTCTCGACCGGATGCTTGTTGCTGTACGAGATGCCCCATCCTTTCCCCGGCAGCAGCGAGCGGCTGTACATCTCCTTCACGACGCCGTTCACGTCGGCCGGAGGGGCGATCGGGAGGAAGTTCAAGCCCGGGACTTCGCTCTGAAGCCTGTCGTTGTAAGACGCCGTGCTGCCGAACCAATCATGCGTCGAACCGCCCGTGTTATTACCAAGGAGCATCTCCCGAGCTTTGCCGCCGCGCGTGAAAATCTCCTTGTCGATCAAGCCTTCGGCGTACCACTTCGCCAGCTCGACCATGGCGGTTTTATACTCCGGTTCGTACTTCCCGTACCGTACGGTCCCGCCATCCTCGTACCACCCCGTATGGCCGCCGAACAGCTGCACGAGGTCGAGCGCGCCTGCCGTATTGCGGTTGAAATACGGCACCTCGTCCTTCTTCCCGTTGCCGTTCGGGTCGCCGTCTCGGATCGCGACAAGCGTCTCATAGTAGGCGTCAACCGTGGTCGGCGCGGGCAAACCGAGCTTGTCGAGCCAATCCTGCCGGATAAAGAAGCCGGTGGACGCCTTCCCGTCCATCACGAACGGAATGTAATACAGCTTGCCGTCCGAGTTCAGCGAGCCTTTCCTGGCCCAGTCGTGCTCTTCGAGAAATTTCTTGATGTTCGGCGCATGCTCCTCGATCAGCTCGTCGAGCGGAATCAGCGCGCCGTCCATCCCCGCTTCGTTCATCGGATCCTTGTTGCCGTGAATAATGTCCGGCAGACTGCCGGAGGCGAGCATCAGATTGAACACTTCGTTGCTGTTCGTCGCCGTCTCGGAGGCGGTTCCCTTCAGGGTGACGTTCGTGATTTCGGCGGCTTGCCGGAACGTACTCCAATCGTCCTTGAACACGGTCATATCGTTGTAATGCAGATGAATCTTCAGCTCCAATGGCTCCTCCGACGCATATCCTCCGACTTCGACGGGCGCTTCCGGCTGCGCCCCCGCCCCTTCGGACGTCGTTGCCGGCATCGATGCGTCCGGCGGAGCGGTCGTCGTTCCGTTACAGCCTGCGACGACCATCGCGGCGATGAGCGCCGCGCCGATCGCAAAGCGCGTACGAGCGTTGTTTCCCATCTCGATTCCAACCCCTCTTCGTTATTCTTTAATCGAACCCACGATAATGCCTTTGACAAAAAACTTCTGGATGTACGGATATACCGCCACCATCGGCAGGATCGAGACGACGATCGTCGCATAGATGATCGTCTCCTGCGCATAATTCGCCGCCTGATCGACCGTGTCCATCATCTCGTTCACGTTCATCTCGACGACCATCTTCTTGAGCAGCACCTGCAACGGAACCTTATCCGCGTCCGTCAGCAGCACCATGGACCAGAAATACCCGTTCCACCGCGACACGGCGTAGAACAGCCCGAGCGTCGCCATGGCGGGAACCGACAGCGGCAGGTAGATGCGCCACAAAATCGCCAAGTCGCTCGCGCCGTCCACCTTCGCCGCTTCTTCGAGCGCTTCGGGCACGTTCGCGAAAAACGTACGCATCAAGAACACATAGAACGTCGTAATGGCGAAGCCGATGACGATCCCCTCTCGCGTATTCAACAGGCCCAGTTCCCTCATGTTCAAATAGAAGGGGATCATCCCCGCCGGCCCGCTCATATTGACCCACATCGTGAACGCGATGACGAAGCTGATGATCGAACCGCCGGCCAGCCGTTTCTTGGACAGCGGATACGCGCCGCAGATCGTCAGCAGCAGGCTGGCCAACGTGCCGGTCACGGTGTAATACAGCGTGTTCGCGTATGCGATCCAGATGCCTTGTTCGGACAAAACTTTCTCGTACGCCGCGAACGTCAGCTGTTTCGGGAGGAGCAGCACATTCCCCGAGACGACCTGTAGCGGATCGCTGATCGAAGCGGAGAATACATAGACGAACGGATACAACGTCGCCAGAGCGGCGAGACCGAGCAGCGCGTAATTGACGCCGGTAAACCATCTTTCGCCGCGGGAAAGCTTCATCTCGTCACCCCTACCATAATCCTGTGTCGGTCAACCGCTTGCTCAGCTTGTTGGCGCCGATGACGAGCGCGAACGCGATCGCTGCGTTGAAGACGCCGACGGCCGTCGCCAGATCGTACCTGCCCTCTTGCAAGCCGGCGCGGTACACATAGGTGCTGATGACGTCCGCGGTTTCGTACGTCACCGGCTGGTACAGCAAAATAATAGCCTCGTAGCTGACGTCCATAATGCTGCCGATTTTCATAATGAGCAAAATCATGATCGTCGGCAGCAGGCCAGGCAGCGTAATGTGCCATATTTGCCTGAACTTGTTGGCACCGTCCATGACCGCGGCTTCGTACAGCTGGGGGTTGATGCCCGCCAACGCCGCCAAATAGACGATGGAGCTAAACCCGGCCTCCTTCCAAATGTCGAACGTCAGGACGAAGATCGTGCGGAAGTAGTCCG
This sequence comes from Paenibacillus sp., assembly GCF_031177825.1. Lineage (GTDB taxonomy): Bacteria > Bacillota > Bacilli > Paenibacillales > YIM-B00363 > Paenibacillus_AE. The sequence continues at coordinate 164,174 of NZ_JAPSKE010000004.1, forward strand.
GAATCGTAAGGAAATACATCTTCTCCCCGCCGATACGCTCGAGCAGTAGGTTAACGAGCCCGGACGTCGGCGCCAAGAAATTCGTGACGATCCCCGCGACGATGACGACCGAGATGAAGTGCGGCAAATACGTCAGTGTCTGCACCGCGCGCCGGTAAAACGTATGCCGTAACTCGTTCAGCAGGATGGCGAGCACGATCGGAATCGGAAACGCGAACGCCAAGCTGTAGAGGCTTAAGATGAGCGTATTTTTCAGCACCCTAATGAAGTAAGGGCTTTCAAAAAATACCCGAAAATGCTCCAACCCGACCCACCGGCTCGCCTCGATGCCGCGAAACACGGAAAAATCCTTGAACGCGATTTGCAAGCCGTACATCGGCTTAAAGATGAAGAAGACGTACCATAGCAAAAACGGGATCAGCAGGACGTATAACACCTTGTCTCTTTGGAAACGCTTTACGAATTGCACATCCCCATTCCTTCCCCGGCAAGGCCCGCGCCGGCCTTCCCTGCGTAGTGAATCCTTGATCGATCGAGCTCGACAAGGCGATGCTACCACGCCGCTTCCGGCGGCGTAAATCGTCGGTTTTGGAGTTTTTTTACGAAAACGTACCTGATTCCGGCCGTTTTACAATTTCGTACCTTTTAACAAAAAAGGACCTCCCCCGCAGGATGGTCCATTTACGCGCCGCCGCTCCGCCTCGCGTATTGCGACGGCGAAGTGCCCTCGTATTTCTTAAACATGCGCGTGAACGTAACGGCATTGTTGCACCCGACCATCCGGGACAGCTCGTCGATACGGACCGGGCGCTCGTCCAGCACCGACTTCGCCATTTTCACGCGGTACATATTAAGATAATCTTTGAAGTTTTCCCCCGTGCGTTCCTTGAACATGCGCCCCACGTATCCCTGAGACACCTTGAAGTGATCCGCGATATGTTGAAGGCTCAGGTCCAAATGGTAATGCGAATGAATGTACTCGAACAACCGGTCCGCCAACGGCACCTCCTCCTCGGCCTCCGCGGATCGCTGATATTCCGCCAGCCGGGCGAACAAGTCGACGATCTTCGTCTGTAGCTGCGCCTTCGACTCGACGTTCAGCAGGTTCGAATACAATCGAGGGCCTTCCTCGAAGACCCTTGTCGATTTCCACTTCAATTGCTGCATCGCCCGGTTCGCCGTCGCCGTCAACGAGAACAGAAACTGCGACATCGCTTCGTCGGTCAGCTTGCGTCTCTCCAGGTTCTCCCGAACGACCTTCTTGATCGTCTCGACCGCCCCTTCGCGCTTCCCCCTCGCGATATACGCGATCAGCTCCTTCTCGACGTCCAGCGGATAATAATAATCCGCGTTCACCAGCTTCTCCAGCTGGGCCATGGTCATGACAGGTTTATTCGCATGGGCGTACCGAACCTCGAGCAGGTTCAACGCCTCTTGGTAGGAGAAGGGCAGCTGCCCGAAGGACGGGACCGGCTTGCCGACGACCGCGATCCACTCGAGACCCGTTCCCTCCCGGATCGATGATGTCAACCGATACACCAATCGCTCCAGCCGGTCCGTCTCGCAGCCGAAAACGACGACGGCGAATCGCATGACGTCGACTTCCAGCACTTCGTGGATCGCTTCCTCGAATCGTTCTTGGATGATGATTTGCATCTGCGCCGCCGCCTGCCGGACGCCGTCGGCCGACAGCGCCTCCGCCCATTCCTTGAAATTTTCCAATTCTAGAATTACGACGACCGCCGGCATCGGCGCATGCTCCAAGTCGACAATCGAGCGCCCCTCGCGAATCCGATCGTCCGACAGCCGGCCGAATAGCGCATCCCGAAGGAACGCCTGCTTCATCGACAGCTTGCCCTTCTCCGTAATTTCAAGCAGCGCTTCATGCGCTTGCATCGCTCGGGAGTACGGGCGGTAGCTGTACGCGACCGTCGCCCAGATGACGAGAGCTCCCGCTCCGAGCAGCGCCAGAAACATCCGCAGCGAATCCCGAAGCAGCTCGTTCAGCGGCTCCCTCGCCTCATCGGTTCGCGTCGCGTACACATACTTCGCTTCCGGAAGCGCCATCGACCCGACCGAATGGAACGTATAGCCGTCCGCCGCATAGCTCGAGTACCCGAACGGGGTGTCCGCCTTCCGACCGTCGAACGAGCGAATCGCGCCCGACACTGCCGCATCGCTGGAAGACGACATCGATACGATCCGATTGCCGATCGACATCGCGAAGCCCCAGCCGTCCCGCTCGTCTAACGAGGGGAGAATCGCGTGCGTCGGGAACGAGATGTAGAAAATGACGTCGTCGCCGCCGGCGATCGCTTCCTTCTTCACCATCGTGAAGAAGGGCTCGGGCTCGCCGTCCGAATCGCCGTTGTGCATCACGACCGCATCCCGGGACGCACTGCCTGAGACGTACGCCTTCACCGCCTCCAGCCTCTCCTCGTTCCAAGTCAAATCTGCATAATAAAAGGACGCCGTGCTGGTGCTTCGAGAGGAGATGATGAAATCCTCGCCCGCCTTCTGTACGCCTAGCAGCAGACCGTAATTCGAAAACGAATTGACCGTCCGCTTCAAGTCCTCATGTAGCTTTGTAATATTATAGTAATCCCTTGCCGTCTCGCGGTTGAACTGAATAAGGCGAGGGTTCCCCTTCAGCTGCTGGACAACGTTCAAGGCGACCGTCATCTGCGTATCGATCTTATCCCGCACTTGCAGGACGTATTCCCGATGACTTTGGTTCAGGCGATCGTTCCGAATTTCGTTGGATTTATGGAAGTACACGACCGCGGCCGCGATCGCGTACAGAAGCGCGACGATGCCGTATGCGGAAATCAGAATGATGAGAAACTTCTGTTTCTTTACCATCGCCCAAGCCCTCCCGATTTCATGTAAGCGCATACCAAAATGCGGTTTTCTTTACCGCCTTTAACGCTCGGAACTCTTTTCATCATACGGCCGCTGGGAAATCCTTGCAACGGTTCGCCGACCGATGCCGACGGTGCCGCGTTCGGCGGATTGAAAAATAAAAATCCGCCGATCCGTGTTAGACGGCGGCGGGCAGAAGTTGGTTTCTATTATTTCGTGATGAAACATCTAATCCCTAGGATAATCTACTTTCATGATATCCATGAACGGTACCTTCACAGTTTCTCCGTCCCTTTGGATATGCACTCTTCCCGTTCGTGAATCCATCATATGAATCATACCGCGTACTTGTTCTTCCCAGCCCCAAACCGTAAGCACGATTTCAGAATTTTCTTGTTTCGCCTCACTTAATTGATTCCCGATCTCCTCTAATACAAATTCATCCCGAGTAGGTCTCTTTGATACCTTTGCCTTAGCCACGTTGTACCCCCTTAGATGCAGGAAAAATACTTTCTATTTAACTCATAGCCTTAATAATTCTACAAAGTGATTCCACTCTCCTGCCGGATACGGTCCGCTCAGCGCAAATACGACTGTCCGCTGCATCGGATCGATTCAATCCGGTCGAGGCGGAAATGCTCCACCTCGCCGGATTGCTCGCACCATGCGATTACGGCCACATGCGCCGGAGCCACTTGGGAGTACGTACGGTACGGGTGAATGTCGACTTCATGCTCTCCCGCGTTGTCGGCGTATACGACGCTCAGCTTGTGGCCGCGTTCAATCGCCCGATCGATGTCATGCTTATGCTGCGCCGTTCTAGCGTCCACGATAAACGCAGGCAGCTCGCTGTCCTCCGGCTGGTACGGGACGAATCGCTTAAGCGTCTGCACAACCCGGTCCAACCCTTCCACGTACCCTATCGATTTGACCGCTTCCTCGTATTTGTAGATGAGGAAGTTTACGATGCGAATATCTGTCTCCGTTAAAAAAACAGAGGGCAATATATATGCCGCATCGTTGTATTCATAGCCTCGACGCCTGGCGTTGTAGCTCATCGGCGCGCGCAGCGAGTCCTGCATATATTCGATATCCCGCCCCGCTTGCCGCACGGATATTTCGAAATGTTCCGCCATCGATTTCGCATTCGGGAAGTGCCCCGCGCGAATTTGCTCATCGAACCACAGGATGCGGTGCATATTGCTCACAGCCGTATACCCTCCTTTCGCATCCGATTATGCGCCCTTCACCGGTATCCCGTGCGAACGCGAGAACGCGGTACGCTACCACCACTCGAACCGGACCGGATCGAAGTCGGGCAGTGTCGGCGTCCGGCGCGCCGCGGCTTGCAGCACCTGTTCGACATCTTCGGCGTGCACCATCGTGCGGAACGTGTCGCGGAAATGGAACGCCGGAATCATATTCGGCCATTGATATGCGCTCAGCCGAGCGGAGCGCAGCTCCCGCAAAAATGGAGCGTACAACGCGTCCGCCGCCTGCCCGCTTTGCTCCGCCGCCGTTCGCGAGACGGCCAACTTGAGTACCGACCACAGCTTGCCGATTTCGCCGCCGGGCGATGTCAGTTTGCGCAAAAACGCCCACGCAAGCTCCCGATCCGGGCATGTCGGCGAAATGCCGTAGCCGTACACTTCAAACAAGTTCGGCTTCCCCGGGTCGCGCGGAAACCCGGCAACGCCGAATTTCTCCCGCTGCTCCGCCTTCATCGGACGAATCGCCCAGTTCGCATCGATATACATCGACATGTTGCCGTGAATAAAGCAGTCGATCCACGAATCGCGGCCGACCTCCATGCGCGGGGACAACCCTTTGTCAATCAACCGTAAATATCTACGAACCCCTTCGATCGTAGCTTCGCTGTTCAAGTATCCGTCCAACTTCGTCCCGTCTTCCGACAAAAACGCCCCGCCGCAATTCCAGACGACCGGCTCGACGTAAATCATGTAACCGAAGCTGGCGAACACGCCATAGCGCCGAATGTCGCCCCGCTCGTCCCGAAGCGTCAACCGTTCCGCTGCATCCACAAACTCCTCCCACGTCCAATTTTCCCGCGGATAGGAGAGCCCCGCCTGGTCGAAATGGTCCTGGTTGTAATAAACCCCAAGTGTATCGGCCATCACCGGAATCGCTCCGATCCGTCTATCCGAGTGCACCGCCTCGTTAACGCTCGGATAGTAGTCGCCCATATCGATGCCGTCGCGCGCGATCAAATCGGACAAATCCGACAACAGACCGCCATCCAAACATTGTCCCATATTTGCCCCTTCCCACTCGACAATGTCCGGGCCGTTTCCTTCCGACAACTGCCGCCGCATCGTCTTTCTGTCCGGCGCAAACTCCAACACGATAGCGACGCCCGGGTGGTCCTTGCGAAACTGCCGCGCCGCCTCCTGAATTACCGCCATCCGCTGATCGTCATGCGTCGCAATTCGAAGCTGCATGTCGTGACGCCTCCTCTGTATGATTGACTTACAGTCTCAGTATACCGATGGCGGTCGGACATATCGTGTCCGACTAATAGGTTTACTCTTCTTTGTCCTTCACAATAATTTGGACGTATAAAATATGAACTTTGTTCCCAACAGCAATAGGCGTCGATCTATGATCGAACGCCTCAATATTACATGTTTTCCCGATCAGTCATCCAAATGCCGAAGGAATTCGAGTACACGATTCAACAGCAATGGTACCCGTTATGGGTGGTCACGTTGGCGTTGACCTGCCACCTCTTGATCTGCCCTTTACGACGAACAGAATGGCCGAAAAGAGGTACATGAAAGAAAAGAAGCCAAACCATTTATAAATGCCTGGAGTCATCATCATGTACAAGCTAATAGGCAAAGACCACACGAATGCAATACACATGAGGGACGACTTGTTGAAAAAGGCAGCCAACAGCGCCAGGCAAGCAGGAAAAAACAAAAATAAGAACGTTCGGAAGAAAACGTCGGATTCGAATCGTTCTCCTGAATACGGATTGAAGAAGGTAAGGCTTAGCCAAAGGATGATTGTTGCAGTCGAAGCAAACCCTCCGATGATTCTACCTATGTTCACCCTCATCCCCATCCTTTCTTCTCAACTTTACCATAAAATGATAACTGAGGCTGCCTTGAATCCTGTGGGGAATGGTGGGAGCACGCAACCGGAACTCCGTACGCCCTTACAGTAGCCTTTACAGAAAAATAATAGGAAGTCTATTGCAACACTATTGTAATTCGTTTCATAACTAATTATATTAGTTTTATAATCTGAAGGAGGGATTTTTATGGAAATTCATATTGGTTCCGAAAAAGGTTCCGACATCCATCCACTCGTCTCAAGGGGCACTGCAAAAACGTACTTTACAAGAAAAGCCGCTATAGCTCTTGCCATCTCAGGGATCCTATTTGTTGTCTACCCTTCTCTTCGCCCGTTTTCTGACGAAACCTCTCTGTCAGGGGCTGCAGCATTCGCTTCAACGGAGTGGATCGTGTCGCACACGGTGGCCATACTAGCCTTCGTTCTGATGACAATAGGGCTGTTTGGCCTTTGCGTCGCACTACAAGACACCATCGTAGAAAAACTTTCGCTTCAGGGTCTTGTCCTAATTGTGTTCGGGACAGGTTTGACGTTACCGTTTTATGGAGCTGAAGTTTTTGGATTGAATGCCATTGGCCAGGAAGCGCTCAATCGGCAAAATATCGACTTAGTGTCTCTCGCCAATGTGATCCGCTTTGGTCCCGGATTCTTCATGATCTTGGGAGGACTAATTATTGTAGGTGCTGGATCAGTCATCACAGCAATTGCCATCTGGAAATCCCGGATAATGTCTCCATGGAGCGGTATTCCCTTCGCTTTCGGAATCCTAATGTACCTGCCGCAGTTTATGGGAACTCAGCCCATCCGAGTCGCTCATGGCGTAATTCTTGCGGTTGGATGCGTTTGGATCGGAGCGGGTGTATGGCGTCAAAATCAGAAAAAAATGAATCGTTAATTTTTGCTAGGTCTCTCGTACTCCGTCGCATTATGAGTTCAACCGGTATCCTACCCATGGGATAATCCGCGGAGCTTCGGAACTGTCGTCTGTCATCTCGAATATGGATATAGGGATGCAACTGAAAGGAGGAAACCCTCGGATGAGCGACAACATGAAGCGAACGAAAACCGTCGTTTTCAAAAACCATCCCTTCCACTACCATCTATACGAAAACGAAGGCAAAGAAACGATTCTAATGCTCCATGCGGCTTTCGCGGACCACCATCTGTTCGAGCGTCAAATCGCTCATTTTCAACATAAGTATCAGCTCATTCTGATCGACCTACCCGGACACGGCTTCCACAACCGGGAGGTCGCACAGGTTTCAATGGGGGACTTGCCGGAGGTCATGGACCTGATCTTGTCGGAAAACGGTATCGAAGCGTGCCACCTCATCGGCGTTTCGTTGGGCTCGCTGGCGGCGCAAGCGTTCGCCGACCGCTATCCCGAACAGGTTCGGTCGGTGACCGTCGTCGGAGGCTACTCCGTCCATAAAGCGAACGAGCTGGCGATCAGGGGACAAAACAAGCTGCGATGGAAGTGGATCGTAACCAGCCTGCTCTCGATTGCGCGGTTCCGAAGCGACATCGTGTCTGGGACGTGCCGGTCGGAGGAAGGCCGCGAGCTCGTCGCGCGAGGGGCGAGACATTTCGGACGCGCATCTTTTCGGGCGATGGCCGGGGTAGGAACTTTTTTCGTTAGGAAAATGTCCCCCGTCCCATATCCGCTTCTGATCGTCGTCGGGGAACACGACTTGCCGTATGTGACTGAAACCTGCAAGGAATGGCATCGTCTGGAGCCGAAGTCCCGGCTCGTCAGCCTGCAGGGCGCCGGGCACTGTGCGAACGCGGACGCCCCGGAGGCGTTTAACGCCGTCGTGGAGGAATTCATCTCGGAGACATATTCTTGACCCATGAAACGAGATCAATGACAGAGCAGCCGGTCGTTCTGACCGGCTGCTCGTGTCATTACTCAGCTATCGTCTCTGATCGCTTAATTTTGGTAGTTTGGTTATCGTAGTATGCCTTCTTTACCCTTTCAATTTGGGCAACGTGGTTGCGGATATGTTCGGCGCGGTATTCCATCAGTTGCTTAAATGTGAACCGCCCTTGATCAACATACACCCCCACTCGCTCGCTTTGCTCACTAGTTAAATTGTCTAGAATTGTCTGCATACTGGAACGCAGCAATTTAAACAGAAGCAGATATTGCTCGCGATCCAATACATCATACCCCAAGTTATTCGCCCATGCGTCTTGGTCAAATGAAATCAGAGTCGGCTCATCTTCCGCCAAGACTTTTTTTAGTCGAGATGTGGATGAGATCTCTGAATCTGTCACATGGATAAGGATTTGATGAATGCTCCATTTGTCAGGCGCAGGCTTGTAACGAAGCTCCTCCTCTGTCAATCCTTCGATGGCATCCCGAAGCATTTGGTATCCTGAGGCATACTCCTTAATTAAGTCCTCCAAGTCAATCGCCCCTTCCCGTTACAGGTTTCCTGTAAGTAACTTTCTAACGTAATATAGCGATCATGTTCAATAACAAATCATACATGAATTGTTTCAGCTCCTATGCCTCGATTTGATTCTCCATGCAAGGCGCGTCGGCGATCATGCAACACCAGCAGGAGGGTCATACCCATCATCACCCCAAGCACGGAGCCGGCCTCCGTGGTCAGCACCTGCGCCAGCGGGTACTCCGGGGCGGGTGAGGCATCTGGGCGAGTGGCGGATAATCGGTTGAAAAGATTGTAAGAGAACAACATTCCCGACGAAATCCAGGTTGCCGCCATGGGAGGCAAGAACCTCCGCGAGCCACGTCGAGTGGTCAGCACCAGCAAGCCGCCTGCTCCCGCGAGTGCCCACACGCCAGTACTTAACGACAACAGGCGCCACCATATATCTCGGTCATCCAGCATAACTGGGTCGATGCCCGTAGTTCCGCCCAACGCCCAGAATACCTTGGTAACGCCAAGCAAGATGCAACCGCCAGCTATAAACCTTGCCAGGGAAATTTGTAGTTGCCGGGTATGTCCCGGCGGATCCTTGTAGTCGATCGGGCCGCCCAACGCCTCCGGCCATCGTGCTTTGGCGTATCCTGCCAAGGCAAGAGGTAGGCAGATGCCTACCCCAACAAGCGAGAGCATGACGAAGATCTGCTCATAAACCCAAAAGTTAGCTGTGCCTGCCTCCATATCGCGAGTAATGGCGGCTGGACCGAGTACCGGCGCCAGAAACAGCATGGGTACTAGAAGTCCGGTGCCCACCCACACCGGAAAAGCCACCACCCATGAGGGCAACCGCTCACCCCACGGCCTGCAGAACGCCATCGCCAGGAGGATGCCGCACGCAGCGAGAATCATGGTGACGGCGTTGGCAATGCGCCAACTGGGGTCGCCCATTTGATCGGTCGGCATAAAGAGCCCGAAAGTCCAGGCAATCTTAATCAGCAAATACGGAAACACGGATATGGCGGCACCATACCCCCAAATTGTTCGCATCTTCGTTATTCGCGAAGATGAATCCTCTCTTAATCCTATCATGTGTCGTTCCTTCCTCCTCGTTTTTTTGTTACTGTTAAACGATATTGAGAGACTACTGCGTTACGGTTCCTGATAAAATTTATGATCCCATTCCTTCGTCACGATCTGAGATACGTACCATTCGCCCTTTCGTTCACGCAAGTGTACCTCATCCATGGCTGAAACGACTAATTTTGAACCCTTGGCGTGGTATCGCACGAAGTCCACGGTCACTGGGACGGCAACCGCTCCGTCATCCGTAGAAATGCTTTCTCCGACCTTGTATTTCAGCTGGATCGAACGAGCGCGATCTATCAGGCGATACATTGCTCCGATCCGTTTCAACCACTCCTCCTTAGGAATGCCCTGGTCGTCGATTTGGTGATAGTCGAACTCGTATGCTTTTTCATAGTCCAACCGACTGATTGCATGGTAATAGGCAGCAGTTACCAATTTGGGATCGGTGTTGGCGTCCGGTTGTACCACACAGCCTGTCGTAATTGCCAGAAGACAAACGACAACTGGAATGAGACGGGATGGCGCTGCATCTTCCCCTAGCAACTCGATTCGTTTCCAAAGAAGGCTGCCCCTTTTTCTCAAGTAATGGACCGCTGCAGGGTAGCCTTCCCGCATCGAAGCAAGTTTTTGTTCCGCACTCGCTAACAGCGTCAATCCATATGAATAGCGCTCGGATGGCCCCAGTAAGGCGACAGCTCGCATGTCGCACGACATTTCCTGGTCCTCGCGCATCGATCGATAAGAGAACCAGAGGAACGGGTTAAACCAATGCAGCGCCAAAATCGTAAACGCGAACGCATTGACAATGACATCTTTCCGCCGATGATGAACGAGCTCATGAACAAATACATGCATCCATTCCGTCGTCGACCGCTTGTCCGCTTCCCGAGCGGGGACAATAATACAAGAACGCCAAAGTCCCACTAAAACGGGACTGGACACGGCGTCGGATACGGTAAGCCGAACGTCGCCTCCAACTTCCGTCTTGGCCTTGGCTGCTTCAAACGCGTTGATCAAATCTTCTGACGGTGCCTTACTAGAACGCCGGACCTCAAGCGCGAAGTTAAGATGCGAGCCGCCATAATAGAGGAAGAGGAAAGCAATTCCTACGATCCAGACATAGGTGGCAACTTTCAGCCAACGCTGCTCCCTGTCCGCTATTATCACTGGGCCGTCCTTGCCGGGCTTTGCGTGGATTTCAGCTTCCAAGGGAGGCGCTTGCACCGACTCAACCGTGGCCGGCAAGACGCCAATCGGGAGTGGCGTCTCGAGTTGAAGAGGCCAGAGCAGCCGAAGGAGAAGGATCAACCACAAGGCATAGCTCCACCGTGGGCTTACTTTGCGGCGGAGGACCGACCTACAAGCGAGCAGAAGCGCTGAGACAGCAGCTGCCGCGATTGAAGCTTCTAAAATCAAGACAAATAGATCCCTCATCATTCACCGCTCTTTTCGTCAAGTAAACGCCGCAGTTCTTTGATGTCTTCTTTCGAGAGCCGTTCCTCTTTCAAGAAACTCACCAGCAAAGGCTGTAACGAACCCCCGTATAAACGATTTAAGAAGGAGCGACTCTCCGCCTGCAAGCACTCCTCTTCCAGAAGTAAGGGGAAATAGCTATAATTCTTACCTTCCTTATGGAAGCCGAGCACTCCCTTCTTCACTAATCTGGAAACTAACGTCTTTACGGTCGTCGGTTTCCATGACATGCGTTCCTCAAGCTGCTCCATGATTTGCATCGATGTTTTCGGCGACTGCGCCCAAACGATCTTCATGACTTCCCACTCCGCTTCGGAAATGCGGGGCACTTTCGTCATGATCGCACCTCCGTCTACATATGTAGTCTATCGTTGAAATACAGTCTACACATGTAGTCGGTTTATGTCAATTATCTCCAAATAACTCAAATTGCTCTGATCGGTCATGGCAAGTGGGCGGCGGGGAAATGCAAAAAAGGCGATGGACCGGCTCCATCGCCCTCTTACTCTTTAACCTACCAGCTTGGCTTAAGGCAAATGTCTTTCATAACGGAACCATGAATACAGCCTAATAGACGGCAAAATCAATAATAAGGGAATCAACAAGTAGCCGCCTGAACTCATAAAGCCTCTTGGCATGAAGAATAAGAACACTAAGGAGAATAATGAAAATATAACTTTAAATGTCCCCATTGCCCCATTTATCGGTTCGTTGCCCACGAATAGAGCTTGGCAGCCTTTTAAAACCTTGGAATAGCAAGAGTGATGGTACGGAATTACCCAAAACATCGAGTAAGCTATGGCTAAGTCATCTCTTGTTTCAATCTCACCACTACATTCATCACAGAAAATTTCTTTTTTCAAAATTGTCCCCTGCCGAAATGCAAATTAGCGATGGATCGGATCCACCGCCACATTCTCGCCTCCGTTAATGCTCATATCTAATTCGCTTTTTTGCTTGTAAGAAAGATCATTTAACGAGCCAATATTCCGCGATGGCAGTAGCACGCAATACCCAGGTAAGAACTGCGTATCGCCAATTACCGCAAACCCGCTCTTCAACTCCGCGATCACAAGCGGATGTTCCCCGCGTACCGCCGAGCTAATTCTATCCTGTTTCCAATTTTCGATGGACATCTTTTACCTCCCTGTAGGAAAAGGTGAGGCTGATCCAATTTCATCATAGGTCAGTTCTGCATCATCTGAATCAGGTTGCCGCATGTATCGTCGAAAACAGCGATTGTAACTTCGCCCATTTTTGTCGGCTCTATGGTAAACTTTACGCCGCTCTCCAATAATCGTTTGTACTCTTTATGAATATCCGCAACGCCAAACATCGTTGCCGGGATGCCTTCGGCAAATATCTTCTTTTGATATTCCTTGGCGGCCGGATGGTCATTCGGTTCGAGCAAAAGCTCGGTACCTTCTAGCTCGTCGGGGGAAACAAGCGCTATCCACCTAAATTTCCCCACGGGAACGTCATGTTTCTTTACAAAGCCCAGCGTTTCTGTATAAAACTCCAACGCCTTGTCTTGATCTTGAACGAATATACTGGTAACAATGATTTTCAAAAATGTATTCCTCCTTTGATATTTGCGATGACGGTATCCTGCAACATTCCGGCTTCAATTGGTATATTCGAAAATTACTCTATCCATCCTTTCAGCAAATGTTTAAGCGGTTCGTTGTTAAATATAATTACTCGGTATTTTCCCTTTTTTGCTGATGTTACGAGCCCTGCATCCTCCAATGCAGATAGATGTTTAGCTATAGCCTGCCGCGAAATGGATAGGTCGTGCTTCATAATGAGACGTACCGAAAGTTCATACAACGTCATCTCGTTGCGTTCGGATAGTTCGTCCAACATAAGCCGCCGAGTCGAGTCGGCAAGTACTTTGAATATAGCGTCTTTGTCCCAATTCATATCCCGAGTATAAGCAACCCTACGGTTGCTTGTCAAGAATAAGAAACCATGGGGTTGCGTGAATCATTACAGCGGTCCCTCGCATCCCCAATCCCGGTAAAACGCACCGGCGCGCTCCAACTGCGAGCTCCATAACCAACGCATCTTTATGCGTTCTTCTGGGTCTACGCACCAAGAAGCCGCGACGTAGAAGCATTGCAAGGCGGACAAACGGTAATCCGACAGCGTTCGTTCCCATGAGTAGTCCGAGACGCCGAACGCGAGGAGCGAATCGTAATACTCGCGCAGGACGTCGATTTCGAGCGCCCGACGTCGTTCCGGTTTCCACCATAAAACCATCATATACGATAAATCGCTGGGTCCGATCCAGCTTTGCAACGACCAATCGAACGGCTGCCGGTCGATAAAATAAATATCGTCGGTGCGGCCGTCATGACGCGTTAAGATGTTGCCGGGGTTCACGTCCCCATGGATTAAGGCGAATGGCCCGCCCGACGACAGTCGTCTCGCCATCGCATCCGGATGCCGTTCGAAGACGTCCGCAGCGACAGCGCTGCTAGAGAAATCGCTCCCGCCTCGGAGAGCCTCAAGCAGCGGCTCGAAACCCGTGCGAACCTGCGCCAAATAGCGGCCTAACTGCCATTCGTCGACGACTCTATAGCCCAAGGCCGCGAGCCGATCCGCCCCCCAGCCATAACTATGAAGTCTCGCTAACGCTCTTGCCGCCGCCTTGCCGAAAGCCAATGTGGGCTCTACGTCCCAATGATTGCGATGCGTGTTCGTTAAATCTTCCAACAAGAGGTGATAGGACATATCTTTGTAACAGGCGTCGTAACATTTCGGAATCGGGACCCCGCGTTTCCCTGCATAATCCTTCGTGTAATAATCGACTTCCGAACGCCCGAACGCCCCTCCCCCGCACAGTTTCAAAAACAAACTATCCGGAGCTCCGGCGCCGGTCCCTTCGTAAATCAAACGGACGCGGTACCCCGTCGAATTGTCCGCGCCGATTCGTTCCAAATGGAAATCGACGGGGCGCGCTCCGGGCTCGAGACATCCCTCCCGGTGCAAACAAGTTGCGATATAGTCAAGGTTGAATTGCGTGGGATCGGTAGGATCCGTTATCACACGTCGTTCCATCGGTTCTATCCCCTCTCTTTATACCTTATCCTTCCGTTCTCATTTAATGATTAAAATGTAATGTCACGCCTTCGATTCAAACTGATCGCTAGATTAAATGTTGAGAGTTTAATCCCCCTATCATCAGAACGAACCTACTAGCATGATAGTTGCATAAAATTATGCGTCGGTACGCTTGTATGCGAATCCGATCATTGACACGCCGAGTATCGCGCAAACGGTGTACATCAACGAATACGAACTGACGTCGGCGATCGGACCCATGAGAATCGCCCCCAACGAAACGCCCAAATCCGCCGTAGCGATGAATAAACCGAGTAAGACGTTGCGGCTGGCTTGCGGCAAAACGAAGGTTAAGTACGTAGTCAGCGTCGGATAGAGTAGCGCTTGGGCAACCCCCATGAGCGTAGCCCCCGCATAGAAGAAGACGGCGCCCGCTATGGCCGAATAGCTTATGCTTTGCGCCGCGAGGGTCAATGCAAGCATCACCCCCATGATGTAGAGGGAATGCCACTTCCCGTCGGAAGGGATCTTCTTTCTTAAAATAAACCGGGACAGAACGATAACTCCCGCTTGGATCATTAAATAGATACCTGCATTTCCGTGCTTCACCTGCTCCGCATACAAAGGCACGAAGGTAGTCACCGCGCCGAATACGACAGAGGCCGTTACCATTAAGATGCTGCATCGGAACAAATGCGGGTTTTTGAACATTTCGCCGAAAGACTTCGCTACCGATACGGTTTCTTGATTCGACGGAATCGAAGCCGCCCCGTCTATTTTTGCGCTGAACCCCACCACACCGGTTCCGACCGCGATCGCGATCATCACAAGTGTAAATACATCTGCGCTCCCTTGCTGCCACATGCCAAGCGCCAACAACGGACCGATAATTCCCGGCAGGTACGAACATAGGGAATACATAGATATCCCTTGAGAACGATCTTTATCCGGCAAAGCGTCGATGATGCCCAATTGCAGCGCCATCGAGAAGAAAGCCGTGCAAACCCCTTGGAGTACCCGGGCTGCGAAGTACCCCTCTAATCCGGAAAAGCTGTACAACATTAGGGCGAAAGCGTTAACAAGCAAAATCGTACGAAGTACTTTTATCGGTCCGTATTTTTGGATCAAGCGCCCTGCCCACGGCCGAAAAAACATCGTCGTAAATAAATACGCGCCCATAATGATACCGATCGCAGTATTGTTAGCGCCCAGGGATTCCCCCTTTAACGGGATCATGACATTCAGGATCGCATTTGCGCTGAAATACAATAGAGTTAATACGTATAACCGCAGAAAAGGCCAAGATAGAGCTCCTTTCACGCTTCTGGCTCCTTCCGTCATCGCTGCGTAATCATCATCTGCAACAAGGTTCTTGCATACGAGGACTGGACATCTTTCAGCTGATTCACGCTTACGATCTCTTCCACATGCCCGCTGCGAAGGAACATCGCCCGGTCGCACAAATAAGCAGCCGCCTCGATATCGTGAGTAATAAAGATATACCCCATCCCATAGCTTTCCTTTAATTCGCATAGCAGATCTAGTACCTGAATTTGTACGGATCCATCCAACGAACTAATGGCTTCATCCAATACGATGCAACTTGGTTCGGCGGCAACGGCTTTCGCGATACACACCCGTTGCGCCTCCCCTCCCGACAGCTCATGCGGATACTTGTCCCGATAAGAAGAATTCAACCCGACTTGGACTAAAAGAAGATCAATTTTCCGTTGGACGTCCGATCGTTCCTTGTCTTGCAACGACAATGGCTCGAGGAGCGCTTTCTCTACCGTGTAATATGGATTCATGGAAGAAGTGTAATCTTGAAATACGGCGCTGATGTTCCCGATTCTCGTCTTCCGTTCATCCACGCTTTTCCCATTGAATCGAATCGTTCCTCGATCCGGTTTCTCGACTCCCAAGAGCAACCGCCCTAACGTGGATTTCCCGCTTCCGCTCTCGCCGATGACGGCTAAACATTCCCCAGACTTCCACTCGAAACTGATATTGTGAAGCACCTGCTTTCGTTCTTGTGAAAATAACCCTCCTATGCGATACCATTTACTTACGCCATCAACGTTCAACACCGACTACACCCCCATAATTCGCTGGAAATGTTGCTGCAACGCCAGCTTTGCGGACACCAAGTAACGGGTGTATTCTTGAGTTGCCTTCGTGAAGATTGCCTCGCTCGTCCCCTGCTCGACGATGGCGCCATCCTTCATCACCAACACTTCGTCGGCGAGCTTCCGAACGACGCCTAAATCGTGCGAGATGAAAATCATCGCGTTCCCGAGCCGTTCCCGCAGCCGGATAAATTGTTCCACGACTTCGAACTGCGATACCGTGTCGAGGGCCGTCGTCGGTTCATCGGCGATCACGACGTCTGGCTCCAAGACGAGGGCCAGGGCGATCATGACCCGTTGAAGCATGCCGCCCGACAGTTGATGCGGATAGGAATTCATGATGTCTAGCGGTTTTTTCAGCTTGACGCTTTCCATCGCACGCTTCATGTTTTCCACGGCTTCGCTGCGGCTCCAGCCGAAATGCTCGTCGAGCGTTTCCTTAAGATGGACGCCCACGACGCACGAGGGATCGAAGGCGCGCATTCCCTGTTGTAAAATCATGCAAAGCTGTTTCCCTCTCTTCTTCCTCATCTCTTTCTCCGAGAGCGCGGTTAGATTTTCACCTTTGAAATAGATGTCCCCGGCTTGCATGATTCCGGGTTTGTTTAGTCTCATAATCGCCCTGCAGGTTACGGATTTCCCGCTCCCGCTTTCCCCGACGATCGCTAAACAACTTCCTTGTTTTACAGCAAAGGAGTTTCCCGGAATGATCACCTTCCCGGTGCTTCGTTCCCATATCCTAAGATTTTCGATTTCCAAAATATTCATTGTCAACCTACGCCACCTCTTTCCTTCCCAACTTCCCGACTTGTGCTGCGAACCTCCTTCGGCGTTGCCGTTTCGCGGTCGATAACTTGGGATCTAACGCTACTTGAAGCGCATCGGATAAGAAGTTGATGCTGCACACGACAACGATGATCGCGAACCCGGGCGCCAGCATAAATTCAGGTTTGGAGAACATAACCGCCCTAGCCTCGTTTAACATCATCCCCCACTCCGCGTTCGGGGCTTGGATGCCTAAGCCTAGGAAGGAGAATCCCGATATTTGAAGTACCATCGTGCCGAAAGAACTGCTTGCGATGACCGCTATGTCGGGAAGCGTAACCGGAACGAGATGCCTCAGCATGATTTTGGCATCGCTAACCCCCGTAACTTTGGCGAACGTAACGTAGTCGGCTTCGGCATGTTGCATGACGGAGGTGCGGATGATCCGAGTAAACCAAGCCCACTTGAGCAATAGAAACGCAAGCAAAATATTTTCGAGACCTACGCCCAATATGCCGATTAGCGCAAGGGTCATAACATAGCCGGGAAACGAAAGCATCACATCGCAGATCCGCATCAAAACGGCATCCGTCGTTCCTTTGAAATAACCTGCAAGAAAACCCAAGACGGCCCCAAGCCCGACGGATAGGACGAGTGCAGCGAATACCCATAACACGCTGGGGCGAATGCCGTAGATCAACCGGGATAAGATGCACCGCCCCAAATGATCGTTCCCTAGCCAATACTCCCATGAAGCCGATGCATAACGCAGCTCCATATGCACTTCATAGGGATCATGCGGCGCGAAAACCGGAGCTAAGATCCCAACGATCATGACCGCCGCAAGAATGCCGAAGGACATCGAAGCTAGACGATCTCTTAGTACGTTTCTTAAGAGTGCCATCTACAGATCATTCCTTAATTTAGGATCGAGAGCCGCGTTCAAGATGTCGGAAACTGTGTTGAACAGGACGAAGGCTGCCGCCAAAATGAGTACATACGCTTGGATGATCGGGAAATCTCTGCTAAGAATCGAGTTCACGCTTAGCGTTCCTAACCCCGGCCACGCAAACAAGTTTTCGACGACGACCGTACTTCCGAGAATAATCGGAACCGCCATGCAGAATACCGACACGGCTACTTGCAACGAATTCCTTACGATATGCAACATGACGATTTTCTCCGGCAATCCGCAGGCCCTGCCGTACAGGACATAGTCCTCGTTAGCGTTGCCCAGTACGGAACTTCGAACGATGCGGAAGTAGATGCCTGCATAGTTGACCGTGATCAAGACGACGGGCAACAGATAGCTGTTGTACGAATCCATCCCACTCGTCGGCAGAAGATCAAGCTTCACGGAGAAAAACCAAATCATTAGCGCTCCTAGCCAGTAGGTCGGCATAGAGGTCAGCACGAAAGACACGCTTCTCACCGATCGGTCGACGAACTTCCCTTCCCTCCAGGCGCAAGCGACTCCAAGTCCGATGGACAAAGCAATAATCGCAACGAGCGAAACGAGCGTCAGCTTCAACGTGTTCAGAAAGGCAGGTCCCAATAACGACCATACCGGCTTTCCCGTCACGTAAGAATTTCCGAAATCGAGCTGCAGGCAGGAGACGATCCAGCTAACGTACCGAACGAGAAAGGGACGATCCATCCCGAGTTCCGCTTCGGTTTGCGCGACCAATTCTTCCGTAATCTTCGGTACGCCTTGCGCATGCAACACGACTTCGGCCGGGTCCATGGGGGATAAGTGGATGAGAATAAACGTGAAGAACGAAACCGCCAAGAGCAATGGAATCGAAAGAAGTACCCTTTTGACCATATAAAAGCTCATCGCCATCCTCCATTTGCAAAAATAAAAAGGGGTTGAATCCCCTCTTTATTTGTCGATCTATTCGAAATACATGTTTTCGAACGGAAGTTCGAATTGCGTTTGTTTAAATGAAATGCCATGCAGATGTTTCGGTGCCACGACCGTGACGCTGCCGTTCGTAATCGGGATGAATGCCGCTTCGTCGTGGACGAGCGTTAAGATGTCCGCATACAACGATTTCCGAGCGGTCTCCTCCCTAGATACCGTCACTTGACCGATTTTTTCATACAACTCCTCCGCTCTCGCAATGCCGCTCGTCGTATGTAAATAAGAAGCTTCGGAAGTAAACGCCGCGATCGTGCTTTGCGGGTCGTAAGCCAGCCCCCAGGTTTGGTTGAACAGCAAGTCGTAGTCGCCGGTCGATCTCCGGCTCGCGATCGAAGAAGATTCTTCGCCGATGAGCTCCAGCTGCATTCCGATCTGCTTCGCCGTGCTTTGAATAAATTCCGCTTGCGACTTCTGGGACGAAGAATTGACGTCATAGTATAGCTTCATGGACAACGGGGTTCCGTCCTTGACTCGTACCTCTCCGGCGCTTCCCGACAACCAACCGGAACGCTCAAGGATGCTTTCCGCCTTCGCCGGATCGAAGTCGCGCTTCGTAAGCTCGACGTCCGCGTATTGGACGTTAGACGCGAATAAACTATCGGCCGCCGTTTCCGTTCCGCTGAAAATTTGTTTGCTGATCGTGTCCCGGTCGACTACATACCAGAGCGCTTCGCGAACGGCCGTGTCCTTCGCCGGACTGCCGGCTTTGCTGCTGTTCGCCACGATCATCTTCGTATTCATCGGCTCGCTTCGCACGAACTGGAAGTCCCCGGAGCTTGCCAAGCTGTCCATCGCTTCTACGTCGACGCTGTCCGCCCCTCGATCGTCCGTAAATATGAAGTTCACTTCGCCTTTCAGCAGCGCCAAATACGTCGTCTCGCCCGCCGGAAGAACTTTCGCCGTAATCTTCTTCACGCGCGGCGCACCGTTCCAGTAGTTTGCATTGGCCTCGAACGCGGCGTACTGCTCCGCTTTATGTTCCTTCAGCAGGTAAGGACCTGTTCCGTGATATCCGTTCACGCCGTTCTTCGTTTCCCCGCCGACGAAGTCTTTCGGCGAAAGAAATACATACGGCCGCGTCATCGATAACTCTACCAAAGTCGGATAATACGGTTCCGATAAGACCAATTCGACCGTATGCTCGTCGATCACGTTGCAGCTCGTAATCATGGTCGACAGCTTGATCCAAGAATGCTTCTCCCGATTTCTTTGGACGGCTTCTATGTTCAGCTTGACGGCTTCCGCGTTGAAAGGCTCTCCGTCGTGAAACGTCACGCCTTTTCTCAGATGAAACCTATACACTTTGCCGTCTTCGGAGATGTCCCACGATTCGGCAAGCAAAGGCTGAATACCTTCCTTCGTATTTTCCACTAGCGACTCGTAGACCATCCCCTGCGCCGGCATGGAGCCCGTATATAAATGGGGATTCATATCGTTAATATCCTTCGCGGTAGCGTAAATCAACTCTTGGCCGTGGTCGGCGCCTCCCGCGGTTCCTGCCTTTCCGCCGCTGCAACCCGCTAGCAGCAGGCATGCAATCATCATCGATGCGATGACTATAACCGTCTTTCTTCTCATGAGATCCCCCTAATTGTAAATAGTAATAATTACGATTTAGATTCAAATACGATAATATCCACTATCCGGTGAATAGTCAATACTATTCGTAATAATTACGATTAATAGCTTGTCCGGGCCGAGGATTCCCGAATGAACAAAAAAAAACCAGCTATGCTGGTTTGAATTTCAGGTCTAAGATCCACGGACGGAACCGCCCATGCACGAATTCGACTCCTTCCGAAATCTGCCCGATGGTTGGTCGCGCTCCAAGAATTGCCGAAGCTCGCCCCCGCCGTTTTCGTTAGACGAGAAATCAGCCGAACTGTTTAATCAAAAGGGGTATGCCGGCTCCTCGATACAAGACATCATGCAAGTCACCGGATTGACGAAAGGCGGCGTCTATCGGACATTTTCCGGGAAAGACGAAATTGCGCTCGAAGCCTTCGATTACGCCTCGAGGATTGTAATGGAGCAAATCTTGAATGCTGCCGAAAAGGCGGAGAAGGCGTTCGACAAGATCATGGCGGTGTGCGCGGTGTACGAAGATCCTGTGAACCATCCTCCGCTCGAAGGAGGGTGTCCCTTGCTCAACACGGCGGTGGAAGCGGATGACGGATATCTCCCGCTCCGAGAGAAAGCGGCCGCTGCGCATGGACTCTTCACAGCGTTTATCCAAAGCATATTGGACAAGGGGGTAGCCGCTGGAGAGCTATCCTCGGATTTTAATACGGAAGCTTTCGCATCATTCGTGGTCTCTTCGTTGGAAGGCGGCGTCATGGCAAGCCGATTAACCCGGGACAACAAGCACGTTGATTTTGTCATTCATCAGATAAAGCTTGTCCTATCGAATTATCGAAAAATATAGAAAAGGAGAGGACTCGTCCTCTCCTTGGCTTCGGCAACTTACTTAATCCCCGTATATATAAACCTTGGGTCCGTTGCCATTTCCTCGGCGAGTTCTTCTGCCCGCTTGCGGTCGGCGTCCAGCAAGAACGGCCCGTTGCCCCGCGACGTCTTCAGCTTATTCAGCAGGAAGAGCGAACGGTTGATATATTGCTCGTCGCCTCGTTGGCGGAGTCGTCCCATCAGAGTGTCCGGTTCCGCGTGCAACACGGCATAGCGAAGCGTAACGTCGACATCAGACAGTTGGCCGCGGAACCACTCAAGCTCCTCCTCGACGACGAAGTCGATGACCACGTCGAGCCCATGACCGAGCAAATTGCGCGTCACCGCGACGATATTCAACCATGCCAGCCGAAGCCGTTCCTCCCAGGGCGGTTCGGTCTCCCCTCGGTAGATATGTAGCAAGAGATCGCCCTCTATAAGTGCGCATTGCTTCATCGCGTTAGCCAGCGACTTGGACACGGTCGATTTCCCAACGCCGAGCGGACCGGAAATGAGATAGACAGCTGCTGGTTTTTTATTATTCGACAAGGGGATCAACTCCTCTGCCTTCCATTACCGCCTGACCCAAGACGGTAAATCGCAGGTCTGAAATATTTACCGACCTTCTCAAGCTCGTTCATGACGTAGCTTATTTTCGTTTCATCAAGAAACCAGTTGTCTTTAGATGTCCCTGTTTTATCAATGACTGGACTTACGTAAAAAACCGTCTCCCTCGGAAAAACAAATTGGTAGGTTAATTCCGTAGGAACTCCCACTCTGTTGTTTCTACATTCGGTGTCGAACCTCCCGAAGGCAAAAGATACGGAGCAATCCCCTGGCGATATAACATTGCAGCTCTTTCCATGAGTTGCGGATGACTCGCGCCGGGTATTAAAATGACATCCGACTTCTTGATCTCCGTTTCAAAAAACATAAAGTCACTGATGCAATCAAACGGGAAAGACATCCGAAGACCTCCTCTGTTACAACAGATCCCATTATAATCCATGTCTGCAGTAAGATGCTATTGAGCATGAATCATAAACCATAACAATCTGCAATAAACTTACACAAAACTAATCCGAACGGAGCGTGAGCGTAGTGTCCGCCAAAGCGCCTTTGTCCCCGTGGAACGAGCACTTGTTTTGGATTGGGATCCTAGAGGATCATGCGGTGTTCGTCATCGACCATCTATCGGCAAGGGAAACCCGCTGGGCGGAAGCGGCCCAAGGGTACGTTCAGGCTTTCGGACAGCTGCGCACGCAGCTCCAGACATTGAATCCTACACTCCCTGTCGACGACGAAGGGTTGATCGACTTCGCTCGCAATGCACAGCGCGTAGCTCATGGCTACTACCGATTCGAGGGAGAGTTGCAGCGTCTACGGATTCGCAATGCCATTGATCTCCAGCTGATGCCGGTCTATTTCAACGGAACCCTGCTTGAAAATGAGGAGTACCTTCGTATCCTCGGTTATTACGTTAATGGCAAACCTTATCCGCCGAAGCCGCTTCACGCCTTGCTCGATATGTGGTTGGAGGATCAGCTCGGGCATGCGATATTGTTGTACGATCATATTGATCCCACGGAGCTGCCTACGTTACAGCAAACGCGCACCTTTATCGATGCGTTCCAAGCGCATATGGCAAAAAACCGCGCGATCGGCGGCTTCTTGCGATTTACCCCGCCTGGCTTCCCCGTGCAACGCAAGTTTGCGGTCGACGTGTCGGTCGCTTCATTAGCGTTCTATTCATTCGTGGAACGAACGATCGAGCGGTTTCGTCACGATGAGCTCCTCGGCAGACTCACTTTACGTTTCCTCGAACATCATCTGCCCGAAACATGTTATTTCCTTTACCAACTCTCCCGCTTCGATCCGCGCATCATTCCGCCTGAAACCTGTTATTTGTGGAAGCCGAACGTTCCGAATCATGAATCGCAGAGAACTTCAAGAATACATCGCGCTTGACCGCGAGAGCCGGAGTTTATGCAGCTCGGGCAGCGCCACGCCGATGAGCACGACGATCACGCCGATCCACTGCAGTCCGCTTACTTGCTCGCGAAGCACGAACGAAGACATGAGAACCGCCACCGGAAGTTCGGCCGCGCCGATGATGCCCGCCATCCCGCCGCCGATGTGCGGTACGCCGAACGCGAACAACACGGGCGGTATGAATGCTCCGAAGAAGCCGAGCAGCAAGCCGAACGCTAGAAGCTGACTCCAGATCAATCCGTTGAAGAGGAACGTCGGCGGAAACAAGATGCACAGCAGGAGCAGGGCGCCGGTTACCATCCAAGCGCTCCGGTATACCGGATGAGCGGCCGGCACGGCCTTGCCGCTAAACAGGACGAACAGCGAGTAGCTTACCGCCGACATCATGCCTAGCGCGGTCCCCCATACGTTGAATTCGGTTAGCCCCTGCTCTAGGAAACCCGCGGCAAGTAGCGTTCCGCCGAATAGGACCAGCAGCGTCAGCAGCGTTACTTTATCGGGACGCCGGCGCTTGGCCGCCGCTTGGATCAGCACGCTGATCCAGGTGAACTGGAATAACAAGACGATGGCCAGCGATGCAGGAATGTATCGCAGCGATTGATAATACACGAGCCCGGTGATGACGTTTGGCGTGCCCGCGGCCATCAGCGTCAGGCGGTGCTTCCACGTCAGTCGCCCGTAGGCCTGGATCTGGGAAGCCCCGCCTTTGCCCTGGCCAGCTTCGCGCTCCTTCCTGACCTGTTTGTATTTGGTGTACAGAGCGAGCACCCACGACAGGATGAATCCCGTCAACAGCTGGCTTCCAACCACCTCGCCCAGCTGATAACCCTTCCCGTAAGCCAGAACCACGATCGTCGATAATATGCCATAACTCATAGCGCCTGCGAGAACGGCTGCATAATATTTCATTGCTCCAGTACCCCCTGCTGTCTAGAAATGCTTTGCCATGTCATGCTTTGCATGCATGTCGTTTATGCCCAGCGTCGCATGTCGGCTCGAACGCAAAAAAATCCTAACCCCGTCGCCTGAAACGAGCGTAAAGCTCATTTTCTTAGCTACGTAGTTAGGAAGTTAAGGCTCCCTGTAGAAACCCTCGCCCTGTGTGCACGGATCGGCCTGCGAGGTTATACGAATGGAATATGAAATTCGTGCGTTCCCGCAACGTGGTGCTCATGCGACAACGTTTCATATATTACATGGCAGGTAAGGTGCTGTCAACCCAAGCCGGCATAAAAAATTTTCAGAAGAAGGAGGCAAAGGTTGGAAAGCGTTCACGCATAAAGCAAGCGATTGCAACCTTAAGATCTGTATGCTCGTTCATATAACGAAGCAAGATGTCCGAGGTGAGCACTGCCCTGGCGTCATCGATGCGAATCGTCCATGAAGGCAGCCCTTTCGACTTTCCGCTAACTTCCGTAACGATACCGAATGCCACGCCTAGCACGTCGCCTGGCTGTTTAACCATGTTGCGAAGGATCCGATGGATCTCGTCGGATCGTTGAAGGATATGAATCTTCCGGTCGTCCATTGGACGTTAAACCTCCTACGCGCTGACAAGCAGTCTTTGACTATGGCTTAGTCTTGATCGTAACCGTACGGGTAGGTGCGTTTAAACCACCCTGCGCACGCTCCTGAAGAAAGAAGGCGGATGCCCGGCGATTCGCTTAAACATTCTTTGGAAGTAGGAGAGATCCGAATACCCTACGAAGTCGGAAATCTCGCTTATGGTCAGCAGCGATTCGTTCAGCATATATTTCGCGGTGCGGATTCGGAAGCGACAAGCTGACGCTGACAACGGAGACGATCGAGGGAACGGCGGAACGCGTTTCCGTGACCTACTCGGAGCTGCCTCAAGTGATCCGACCCGGCGGGAAAGTATTGATCGACGACGGCTTGTTGGAGTTGTCCGTGGACAGCGTCGAAGGCACGGAGGTCCTCTGTACGGTTACAAATCACGCGCTTCTAAAGCCGCGGAAAGGCGTCAACCTGCCCGGCGTGAAAACCACGTTGCCAGGCGTAACGGAGCGAGACATCTCCCATATCGAATTCGGGATTGCGGAAGGAATTGATACGCTCGCCGTATCGTTCGTCCGGAATGCGAAGGACATAATGAAAATACGAGGCATCTTAGAGGAAAAAGGGGCGCCGCACATCCAAATCATCTCTAAAATCGAAAATGAAGAAGGCGTCGACGAACTGGATGCGATCGTCGCCGTATCCGACGGTATCATGGTAGCGCGCGGCGACCTGGGCGTCGAAATTCCGACAGAGGACGTTCCGATTTTGCAAAGGCGGATGATCGAACGGTGTAACGCCGCGGGAAAGCCCGTCATTATCGCAACGCAAATGCTCGATTCGATGCAAGTGAATCCACGGCCGACTCGGGCCGAGGTAAGCGACGTGGCGAACGCCGTGCTGCAAGGAGCGGATGCCGTTATGCTGTCGGGAGAAACGGCAGCCGGCAAATACCCGCTCGAATCGGTGCGGATGATGGCGAGCATAGCGACGAAGACGGAGGCGACGATCGATTATGGAGAGCGGTTTCTGCTAAAGCCGCACCAAAGCGAGGGCATCACCGAAGTCGTTAGTCGCGCCGTCGTAAACGCATCGATCGAGCTTGGAGCAAGGGCGATCGTTACGCCGACCAGCAGCGGATTTACCGCGAGAATGGTTTCGAAATATCGGCCATCCGCGCCGATCCTCGCCGTCACGCCGGACGATCGTGTGTTGAGCGGATTGCAATTTCTATGGGGCGTCATTCCAGTACGCGGCGTAACCGTGGAGACGACGGATCATGCGGCTGCTTCCGCACTGCGCGCCGGGGGTCAAATCATTCCCTGGCGATCAGGCGATATCGTGGTCATCACCGCCGGTGTACCGGCCGGGAAGTCCGGTTCGACGAATTTGATTCGGATCCATCAAGTGGAGGAATAGAGGAAGTCAAGAAGTGAAAACGAGCCCGTACGCGGTAACCCCGCGCTTGCGGGCTCGTTTTTCAGCTGTTTACCAAGGAATAAACTTAAATGATTTCTTGTACAGCGGAAACAGCCATTTCACCCCGTTCGGGGTCAGCGTGTCCGCGAGCAAGTGAGATGCATATCCGGCAACGGCGGTCGCCGTCACTCCTGGTATCCCGATATGGTTTTCCAGCCCCCACCCGATCGTTCCCCATATCAGAAGAGCCCAAGCCGTATGCGTCATCCCGCGATGCTTCAGCCAAGGAACCCACGCCACGAAAACGCCAAGTTCCATCAGCCACGCTTGACCTGATCGTAGGCCGCCGTACAGCAGACCGAGCCCGACGATACTGACGAGCGCGTTACGGATCGTGCCCTGCGACGTGACAAGGCCGAGCAGCAGTACGACGACGGCAATGGACGAATACGGAAACGAGAACCATCCCTCGGAAACGTACCAGTAGGCATTCGCAAGGACGAGGAGAATCCCGGAGCTGAGGGTGAACCGGCGCAGCCAACGGGACAGCTTGCCCAGTTTTCCGCTTAACAGGCTGGGGCCGTCCAAATCGGCGGCCATGGCCGAAAATGACGCCACGATCAAATAGACGGCTCCGTGACTAGGCTGGAACGGGTAATACAAAGTCGAGGCCGCTCCGATCGCGGCGCCGATGGCGAGATGCGTCGTTCCTTTCATGATTACCTCCAACGATAATTGATGCAAACATATGTTTGGAGGTCCTATTATAACCGAAAATTGAAGTTCTGCAAATGCATACAAGGCTGCCGATCGGCGGCAGCCTCGTTAACTCTTTACTTGATTCGTTCGCCGCGCCGCCAAACCTCCCGCAGCTCCAACCGCCGGTGCGCTTCACCGGTGTCGAAAAGGAGAAAGTCCGCAAGGAAGCCCGCCTTCAGGCGCCCTCGATCCCGCCGGCCCCTCGGGAACAGCTTCATCGGGTTCGCGGTCGCCATATCGATCGCCTTCGCAAGCCGTTTCGTCGAATCAGACGGTTCGCTGCAGCCAGTCGTACGCTTGCGCGCCGCTGATTTCATGCTCCCCTTCGAAGACGTCGCATGCCAACTTCGACGGAACCTCCAGCAGTGTATAGACGTTGCGAATGCGTTCGAGCGCCTCGAGCGATGCGGAAAGCGGGAAGATCTCGTCTTTCGTCCCCGCCTCCATCAACAGCGCCCTCGGCGCGATCAAACTGACGATATCCGGCATTTCCGCGTATTCGCCCAAACCGGGAACGTAGTTGTCGATACAATGTTCGATGTCCAGGATACTGGCCTTGAACGTATTGACGTACCCGCTGACCACCGTCGACTTGATTCGTTCGTCCAAGGCCGCCGTGAAGGAAGCTACGAGTCCTCCGCCGGAAATGCCCATGCAGCCGATCCGTTCCGCGTCGACATCTTCGCGCATGCACAAGTAATCGACGGCTCTCATCGCTTCGTAGACTCGGTGACCCGCCATCGTACGGCCCATGTGAAGCAATAACTTGCTCAGCTTGTCGCAAGAGGAATACTTGTCCCGCCCGTATTCGTCCCGCAATCGCCGATCGCCGAACCCGAAAATTTCGGGCGCGACGACGAGGAAACCCCGCTTCGCCAGCTGGACGCCGAAGTTTTTCTGATACGTCGGCCGACCGATGATCGACTCGCCCGCGGGCGACAACCCCACGACCTCCCTGCTCCCGTACCCGTGCCCGTGGAACGCGGCGACGGCCGGAAGCCGCGCGCCAAGGGCCGCGCTTACGGTCGGAACGAGCACGTATGCCGGACATCGCAATCCGAAGAACGTCGTAAACTCGACGCGCTCTCGAACGTACCCGTCGCATTCGACGCGTTCAAGCAGCTTCGGTTCCAACGCCGCGGACCGATCCGGGAATCCTCCCAGTCGTTCCGCGAACCGTCGGCGCAGCCGATCTCGCCACGCCTTCCATTCCTCCGCGTTCGCAGCGGCGAATTGCAGCTCTGGGGTTATGCTCGCGTACAGGGATTCCATATATTCATCCGGATGCCACATGTCAACGCCCTCCTAGAAAGATTATCACTCTGAACATTCCTTCGGCCGGAATCGAGCCTCGCGCATCCATCCCCGCCAGACGAGTGCCAGCAGGGCGAGCATCGCGGCGGTCCACCAGCCGATCGCCTCGGTCCAATCCAGAAGCTGCGCGGCAAAGCCGAGTCCCATGACCGGGAGACTCACGCCTACATATGTTATCGCGTAATACAGCGAGATCAGGTCCGCCCTTGCCGCATCCGGCGAGATGCGATTCACCGCGCCGAGACCGACGGCGTACAGCGGCCCGTGGCCGAGGCCGACGCATGTCGCGCTCGCGACGAGCCAGGCAGCCGATGACGACGCGTTCGAGAGGAACAAACTCGCGAGACCGAACGCCATGAACGCGCAGCCGAACGACGCAGCGACGGTAGCCGGCATCTTCTCCATTGCACGCTGACCGAGGACCGACAGCCCGAGAACGAACGCGGCCGTGCATCCCGAGAGGAGATAGCCGGAACGGCCGACCCATTCGTCCAAGTAAGACGGAACAACGCTCAGGAAGAGACTGACCGCCGACCAGGCGATGAACGAGGATGTCGCGGCGGTCGCGAAAGCCAAGCGCAACCCTGCCGGTACGAACGGCAAGTGCAGCCGGCTTCGGGGCACCCGCTCCGTTCTCATGTCGACGAATGCCAATCCCGCCATCGCGGCGACGAGCATCAGCAAATGCACGGCGTACGGGAGCACCGTCGGCATCGGCGCGAACTCCGCCAGCGCTCCGGACGCGACGGGACCGAGGGCGTTGCCCGCGGTAACCATCGCCGCGGCGGCGAACGCCGCCGTTCGGCGATCTCGGGTCGCATGCAGGTCCGTCATCGCGCCGACCGCGACGCCGTTGAACATGCCCACCGCTACCCCCTGCATCGTTCTGGCGGCCAGCATCCACCCGTAACCGTCCGCGACGGCCAGCCCAAGCGATCCGCTCGCGGCGAAGACAAGGCCGGCGCCTAAGATACGACGCGGGCCGAGACGATGCGCCATCTGCCCGAACAGGACGATCGACGGGATCACCGGGAATGCATACGCCGCGAAAAGCGCTGTCACCATAGACGGGGTCAGATCCCATGTTTCCTTATATATCGAATAAATCGGCGAAGCCAGATTAATGCCGAAGATGACGACGAACAAGCAATAAGCGACGGTGCCGTAAGCCATCGTCTCTTTCCTGGCGTCGCGCGCCCGGACGGACAGCACCTCCTGCATCGCTTCCAGCCGGGTCAACAGCGTGGAAAGCGTTCGGTCGTCGGTCTTCGCGGATATTTTCATCCAAGCGAGCGCAGGATCCCGGTCCGCGCTGACCGTCAGCCGATCGATGTTGCAGTCCGCGAGCCCGAATTGAGCGGAGATGCCGGCCAGTACGCCGGGACGGTTGCGGACGAGCGCCGAAATCGTTCGACTCCCCATATTCCCCATCGGATTCGCTCCTTCGCGCATCCCTCGAATACGTTATCTTCCAATCGTATGTCGCGGGTATGATCTTCCATGCATACGGGGATCGACAGTCCGCTCACCTCTCCCCGTCATACCAACCTTGGCCGCCCAGGTAAGCCAATACATCTTTGCCGATGCGCTCGATCGTTCTCGGCGACCTTCCCTCGCCGAAGGCAGGGGAGCACGCCCGATCAACCGCGCCGCCCGGCGAGAAATCCCATATTCTCGGCGGCGTATCGACGAAATCCGGCGTCGCTCTCCACCATTCCCGGCCGTCTTCGAACCCGTAATGCCGGTTGACGATGCGCTTGACGCCGCCGTTCACGTCCGCGCCGCCGTATTCGATGTCGGTGCCGCGCGTGCCCATCAGCACGTCGGCCAATTGCATGAAGTTGCGGAGCGCCTTCAGACGGATCGACGGAAGCGGTTCCTTCATGCCGAGCCGAGCGCCGGGGTACAGGATAATCTCTCCTGCGATCGGTTCGGCTAAATAGTCGGCGCCTCTATGTCCGAACGAATTCCACACCGTGAAGCCGTGAATGCCCGTCATGAACGCCTCCATCGGCCAAGTGAACAACGTCAGCAAGTCTCTCGATAGATCGCTGATGACGTTCCCGCCGTAAATCCAAATCGTGTTGCCCTTCGCCTTCATGCTCGGCACGCTATCGGGAAACCAGCTGAACATCCCCTCGCCGACGACCCACAGCTTACATATGTCGGCGAACCGGTTCCGCGAGTGGGTTCCGTAGTGATTGCTGGAATCCATCCGATAGACGAAGGAGACCGGCGTCGCGTCGAAGACGCCTTCGATAAGCTCGTAATACGCCTCCATCGGCTCCTCGTCGTGTTCGTACCAAATTTCGTCGATCGTAAACGGATAGAATCGGTACTGTTTCTTATGATTCAGGAAAATCTCGAACGTCGTCTCCGTCCAACCCTTCTCTTCGAAATGACGCACGAACTCCGACAAGATGCGCCTCGTTTCCGTCCGATATCCCTTCTTACCCCATTTCACGAAGCGTGCCGGCCACTCCAGGTTGAACGGCAAGTACATATACTCCAGAGGATACGCTCCGCGCTTCGATCCCGCGAACGCCGTGCCGTCCAAATACGGGCCGAAGTGACGGTCGAACAGCTCCCAAGACTTGACTCGGATGTTCTTGCCTTCCCCTTCGAGCTCGGGCGCGAAGGAAGGCGTCACCTTGCCGGAATGGCGGTATCCGAGATTATGGTATACCGCTCGATGCTCGCGGGCCATGCGGACAACCTTCGCTTCCATCTCGAAGAAGGAGCCGTCCTCGTATCGAGCGGGATTGTCCCGCAGTTCCGGAAATTCCGGAGAGATCGAATCGGCGTACGCGTTCAAATCCGCCGTCATCCGGCTCCGGTTCGGTACGGTCACCGCGTATACGCGCAACTGCAGCTCGAACTCCCGCTCCTCATCGTTCGCGCGGACCGCGAAGGTGCCGCGGTACTCGCCGGACGGCAGACCCGGCGGAACGAACCAATCGACCCACAGCGCCCCCGCCCGTTGATCCGGCATATACCGTTCGTCCAGAGGAAGGCGGAACGGGAACGCTTCGGACATCGGCACGAGCATATCGGGCACCAGCATTCCGTTCGTCCGATGGAACCACTGGACGTAGACGTCAGTCTCTCCGGCGGACAGCAAGGCGCCGTCCTCGCCGCGCAAGTCGCGGAGTTCGAGGGCGAACGACGTGACGGGCGCGCCGGACGTCTGCACGACGATCTGGAACGAGACGTATTGATTCGAGCCCGCATGCAATTCGACGATTGCCTTGCAAATTTCCAAATCCGAAGCATGCTCCCGTTCGACGAACGTGCCGGTCAAGCCGTCTATCCGCGCATAGTCCTTTATCGCGAAAATTCGCATGACGAGCCTCCTTTTATAGATCCGCGGCGACCGCGAGTCCGGCGATCAGCTCCAAAGCGCCCACGATCTCGGCGTCGCTGTTCCGCACCGGATAGTAATAATGCGTCGTCCCCGCGGCGGGGTCTTTGCGGATCGGCCGTTCGCCGCGCGAATACACCGCTGCGAGCTCCGCGCTCGTGCGCGTCCGCGTCCATCCCTCGAGCGGGAGGGACGACCCGGCCGCGACCGGCACGGACAAGCCCGGATTATCGGGATACGCCTGCCAGAGCACGGCGCACAGCTTCGCCCCCTCCTCGATTCGCTCAAGGAACGCCAGAGAGCGCTTCACCTGGATGAACGCGTCGAAGTCATAGTCCGTATCCCCGGCGCGATCGAGCAACATTCCCTCGAACGCGTCCCCGTCCAAGTACATCAAGCCGATTTTCGCCGCGCGATCCGCTTGTTCCCGCAACGCCTCGTGCGTCATGGCTGCGCCTCCTCATTTTCCAAGTCCGTTCGTCAGTGGAAAAAGAGAGGGCGCGCCCCCTCTCCCTCTCCTCTATGCGGCCGCCGCTGCGACCGTCGCTTATTGCCAGCGCCCTTCCACGCCCGCCTCCGCGATCTTCGCGTTCACGTCGTCGATGACGTCTTGCCCGCCGTTGCTCAAGAAGCTCTCCACCATCGGTTCCCAGGCGTCCATCGGCTGATCGCCGATAATCATCTTCGTCTGCTCGTCGATCAGCGTCGTGTGGAGCTCCCAATATTTCGTGTTATAGATTTCCGAATTGACGCTCATCGTAGGATCGATATACACGAAGTTCGGCTTCGACCACATCTCTACCGATTTGTCGACGTACGCCTGCTGCAGCGGCGTCGTGATGCTGCTGCTCATGTCGACCGCTTCGTCGTTCGGCGCCCATTCGGCGGTCATGAAATACGTTTGCGGGCGTTTAGTCGCTCCTTCTTCGGTAAGCACGCGTTTGCCGTCCGTGAATTCGTACCCCTTGCCGAGGCCGCCCCATTTCCAGTCGTAATCCGGATTGTCCGGGTTCGCTTGCTCCTTCGGGATGAAGGTGGCGAAGAAATCGGTCATCTCGAGTATCCGCTTCACCTTCTCCGGTTGATCGGCGAGCTCGGCGTTGAGCGTATGCAGCAGGTAGAAGCCCGACAAGCCTTGGTAGCCTTGCGAACCGTCCGGCGCGACGAACGGCGGAAGCGGCTCGATGACGGCGTTCGGAACGGCCGCCGCCAGCTGCTCGAACAGCCCTTTGCCGCCCGGCGTACCTTCGTAGTAGATGCCGGCTTTCCCCGTCCAGAACAAGTTGCGCGCGTCTTGGTACGTCATGATCGGCCAATCCTTGTGAACGTATCCGCCGGCGTAGACATCGCGCAGGAATTGAATCCGTTCCTTGGAACCGTTGGAGATGATGCCGGGGATCAGCTGGCCCTTATCGTTCTTATGCAGCCATGTGCCGCTGTCGTAATACGCGCCCATCTGCATTTCGTTGTCGATGCCGCTGCTCATCGCGAAGCCGTACGTGTCGTTCTGTCCGTTGCCGTCCGGATCCTGCTCGGTGAACGCTTTGGATACGGCCAGCAGCTCGCTGTAATTCGTCGGCATCGAGAGGCCCAGCTTGTCGAGCCAGTCCTTGCGGATGAGCGGCGAATTCCGGTACTTCACGCGGAAATATTGCGGGATCGCATAAATCTTGCCGTCCACGGTCAGCTTCGTCAGCACGTTGTCGGGAATCAGGTTCAGCGTCTCGTATTCGCCGGATTCGAAATATTCGTTGAGCGGCAAGAACGCGCCCTGCCCCGCCCATTGGTAGAAGTTGGACGAAGGCGATTCGAACCCGACGATATCCGGAATGTCGCCGGACGCCATCAGGACGGACAGCTTCTGCTCCGCTTCGCCCATCGGCACGAGCTGCGGTTTGAAATCGACGTTAAACCGTTCGTTGATCGCCTTCAGTCCTTCGCCGTCATTGGGCGGAATGGCGGCCCACACGCCTTTGAACATGGAAATTTCGAACTTTTCGGGGGCCGGCTCCGCGGCGGGCTCCTCCGCGACGGGCGCTTTCGTTTCGCCTTCGTCCTTCGGCGCCTCCGTTTCCGTCGCGCCTCCTCCCCCCGTACAAGCGCTCAGCAGCAAGACCATGGACAACCCGACGAACATCCCTTTCTTTTTGTTGCCGTTAACCATGCGTACCCCTCCTCGATTCGATTCGTACGTAGCCTTCTACCTGCCGCCCATCGGAGCTTCGCATCAATCCTTCAGCGAACCGAGCATCACCCCTTTGGCGAAGTGCTTTTGCAGGAACGGGTAAATCAGCATGATCGGAAGCGTCGCGACGAGCACGGCGGCCATGCCGATCGTCTCCGGCGGCGGCGGATTCTCGGAACGGAAGGCGGCGCTTTCCGCGGACGCCCGAATCGTCCCCATCGCCTCTCCGGCGATGACGATCTGACGCAGAATGACCTGAATCGTCCACTTGTGGGAATCGTTCAAATACAAAATCGCGTCGAAGAAGTGATTCCAGTGATCCACCGCGAAAAACAATCCGAAGGCGGCGAGGGCCGGCTTGGAGAGCGGCAGCATGATCGTGAAGTAAATGCGCATCTCGCTCGCGCCGTCGATCAAGGCCGCCTCCACGAGCTCGCCGGGGATGTTCCGGAAAAACTGCCGCATCACGATAAGGTTGTACGCGCTGATCAAGCCCGGAATGATAAGCGCCCAGTACGTATCGATCAACCCGGTTTCTTTCACGACTAGGTACGTCGGGATCAAGCCCCCGCCGAACAAGAACGTAAACAGCACGATAAAGCTGAAAAATCTCCGCCCCGGGATCGCCCGCGACAACGAATAGGCCATCGTCGACGTGAACGCCAAATTCATGAATACGCCGACGACCGTGACGCCGGCCGTCACGCCGAGCGAACGAAGGAACGGTTTGAAATTGAAAATATAATAATAGGCGTCGGTCACCCACACCTTCGGCCACAAAATGATATCCGAGCGCATGTATTCGCCGAAGGAGACGAACGAGGTGACGAACATGTAATAAAACGGGAACACCATCGTCAAGGCGATTGCGAACAGCGCCGCGATGATCAACCAATAGCTTAACCGGTCCCCGAACGACGTATCTCTCATGGCTGGCGCCTCCTCTCCAATTTAGAACACTCCGTCTTCTCCGAACCGTTTGGCGAGACGATTCGCCGCCAAAATCAGAACGAGACCGACGAGGCTCTTGAATAAACCGAAGGCGGTGGCGAAGCTGTAGTCCGCTTTCTCGATCCCTTTCTGAAACACATACAGATCCAGCGTCGTGCCGACGTCCCGCGTCAATGCGCTGACCATGAGGAAAATTTGCTCGATGCCGGTATTCAAAATGTTGCCGAGCTGCAAAATAAGCAAAATGACGATCGTGCCCCGAATGCCGGGCAACGTAATGTACCATATTTTCTGCCATCGCTTGGCGCCGTCCATCGCCGCCGCTTCGTACAAGTTCGGATTGATTCCCGCGATGGCAGCCAGGAACAGAATCGAGCTCCACCCGGATTCCTTCCATATATTCTCGAGTACGATGAGCGGCATGAACCACGCGTCCGACGTCAAGAAGTTGATCTTCGGTAACCCGACAAGCGCCAGGAACGAATTCACGATGCCGTCGCTGCTCAGCAGCGTGAACACGAGACCGACGACGACGATCCAAGAGACGAAATGCGGCAGGTAGACCACCGTTTGGACCGTTTTCTTGAAAAATTCGTGCCGCACCTCGTTCAGCAGCAGCGCTAGCACGATGCCGGCCGGGAACGCGAGGCCCAGCTGCATGAAGTTTAGATACAGCGTGTTGAACAGCACCCTGCCAAGGTCGGAGCCCTCGAAGATGAGCTTGAAGTTAGCGAGTCCGACCCATTCGCTCCGGAAAAATCCGCGGAACGCGCTATAATCCTGGAACGCGACGACCAATCCAAACATCGGTAGGTATTTGTAGACGATGAAGTACACGAATCCGGGCAGCAGCAATAAATACATGAACCGAAATCTCCAGATCCGAGCGAGCAGCGTCTTGCCCGCTTCTCTTCTGCGCATCGCCCGTCCATCCACTCGGGTCGCGATCATGACACGGCATCCCCACCTTCTCTTATAGATCGGAGCGATTAAACCTCTTTAATGTAAATTATAGGACAGAGTATATGACGGTAGTAGTAGGTTTTGATGACTACACATACGACTTCGATGACATCTCGGATTTGAAAAGGTTTTCACACCCAATTATATGTAATGATATATACCACAAATCTTACCCTATGTAATGGAAGCGATTGCATGTCTTACTGGAATCCGAGCCACTCCAGCTCGACCTTCCGATGCATTGATTTCACGTAATACTCGTATTCCGGCGACGCAGCGTCGAGCGCTTCGCCGGCGACCTCGTCGTACCGTCGCAGCGCGCCGGCGAAATCGCCTTTCTTCTCGAGACAGACGCCGATCATAAATCGCTCTTCCGCGAACGTCTGATTCCATACGACGCCGAGCCCCGTATTGTCCGGGTACACGGACACCTGACTTAATTCGCGGACGGCGTCGTCCCAGCGCTCCTCCCGCATCGCTTCGCGGGCAAGCCCCATGCGCGTCGTTCGGTACAGCTTCGCAAGCGACAAGTCCGGAAAATATTCGTTCTCCCAGCTGCGAAATCGGTAGCTCGCGAGCAGCTGCATCGCTTCCCGATACTTGCCGGCATCGTTCCAGATGCCGATCGTCATGCGCGCGAACAACTGGCTGAGACGGCTCGCATCGACGGTATCGCCGAGTAAAGCGAGCCGCTTGTCGATCCGACCCTCCCGTTTATAAATCGAGTTCAGCGTGACGGCGATCTCTTGATTGGCCGGCGGGCGGCGAAGTCCGTCCTCCAGCACGGCCGTCGCCCCTTCGGCATCGCCACGGCGAAGCAGCAGCGTGCCGAGGTTCAAGTATACGACCGAATAGTCCATCCCTTCGCGCACGCATCGGGTCCACTCGGCCTCCGCTTCCCCGAAGCGATCCTTCGCGTTCAAGATTAATCCGCGGTAATACCGCGCTCGTACCGCATGGCCGCCGCTATGTTCGATGGCGCGCTCCAACGCGCGGAGCGTCGACGGCAGGCTCGGGAACACCCAATTCAGCGGCGCCTCCTCAGCTTCGCGGAACGACCGCTCCGCTTCCTCGAGATCCCCCGCCTCCGCGTGCAGCCAACCGAGCTGGTACAGCACGAGCGGATTTCGGCGATCCGTATAGTTCGCCAGTACGGCGAGCTGCGCTTCCCTGTCCCCGATCTGGTCGTAGAAAGCCGCAAGCGAGAGCGCGAAAAACTCGTCCCCGCGAACCAGCGACTTCGCGCGGAGCGTTCCTGACGTTATGTCCAATTCCACCGCCGCCGCATGGTTGAGCGGGTCCTTCGACAAGATCGAGCCGAGAAGCTCGCCGGCTCGCTCCATTCTTCCCAGCTTGCGCAGGCACACCGCCGACAGGACGTCCGCCGTGTCGGCGTCGGCCGGTCGTTTGGTCGCTTTCTCTAAATACTGAAGCGCTTTGGCATACTCCCCGTCTTGCATCGCCAACTTGCCTAGAAGAATATTCGAAGCGGCCGCCAACGCCGACGTGTCGTTCACCCGCAGCAGGAACGTCCTCGCCTCTTTCTTCCTCCCTTGCAGCATTCGCACGAGTCCGAAATAATATGGGATTTCTTGAGAGAAAGGCGTCAACCGGAGCGCTTCGGCCAAGGTGGTTTCGGCATCGTCCGGAAGCAGCATCTTTAGTTGAACGACCGCCTTGCCTACGTATGCCTCCACATATGCCGGGTTGTCGCGCAGCAGCTCGTCATACAATCGAAGCGCTTCCATAAAGTGGTTTCGCTGCTCCGCCTCGGCGATCCGGAACGCCGGCGTTGCGACGACGTCCTTCCACGGCACCGCCGCGGGCGCTTCGGCATGGTCCATCGCCGACAACGATCGATTCACGAGATGATCGACGACGGTTTCGCCGCCGACCGTCACGACCAAACGCAGGGCGCCTTCCGACAAACAGCGATAATGCAGCTCCGCCTCGGCGTACACATTGTTCGCGGGCGTCCAATCCCCTTCGGCGCGGAATACTTCCGTCCCGTCGTGCACGATCGCGACGGCCGCTCCCGCCATCGGCTCGTTCGCGGACAACGTCAAATCCAGATGCAGCGCGTCGCCCGCTCCGCGTCGAAATCGGGTCGCTGCCACGAGTTCCTTGGAAGCATACGTGAACGGCCCGGTCTCCACCGCTTGGAACCAATATTCCTTCCATTCGTTCGTCTGGTACGGCCGCAGGAACCGGTATTCGTTTTGCGTCTCTACGTCCCCCGCCTGATGTTCAATGTATGGGCCGTCCTCGTCCGTCAACAGCCGCTGCCAGCGCATGCCGAGCCCCGCTCGCCCCCACGCCCAATATTTTTTGCCGGGAACCTCGCGGTGGTCCGCCACATGAACCGTACCGCGCTTTCGGAGACTGTCGTATACGCCGAAGAAATCCTCGTCCGTCAGCGATGCGAATATGGAGGAAAACTTCCGGATTTGGCTCGCCCAACGCACGTCGACGTTCCCGTCCATCGGCCAGGGGGTGCGTTCCCGGCTCCCCTCGTCGATCTTCCACTTGGACGGATAACGGCACTCGAGTTCGTCCGTCTCCGGATACGAAGCCGTGTTCCAGAAGAAAAACCGTTGCGGCAGCGGCGTCGGGTTATGGATGCGGACCGTCTGTTCGATATACGCCTTTCCCGGGTATAACCGAAGCTCAACCGAAAACCGCAGCTCGCTGACTTTGTCGATTTCCCCGAGAATGATCGAAGCGGAGCCGTCGTCGTTGGTTCTGAGCTCCGTGTCGATGACCTCCATCGCGGTCGGGCGATGCCCCGTCGGGAAGTTGAATTCGACGCCTCCGGACGTCCATGCCCCCGTCAAGCCGACCAACTGCGGCTTCACGACGTTGTTGCGGTAAAACACCTCTTGCCCGTTCCTCTTGTCGAAGGCGGAATATAGCTTGCCTCCCAACGCCGGAAGCGCCATGACCTTCAGGTACTCGTTCTCGATCGCGAGCGCTTCGTACGCCGCGGACGTCGGACTGTCGTCCAAATCGTCGTACAGCTTGTACGGATATGGCTTCTCGCGCCGGTATTCCCGGATGATAGGGTTGATGTTCGCGGATCGCACCGGGTACGTTGGTAGGGTGATACTGTCCCGATAGGCCGCCGTTCGATCGCCGTGTTCCGTCGTCATCCGCTTCCCCCCCCCCCCCGAAATTATCGAAATGCGCCGAAACGATGTTCGATCGCTTATTTCTCAGTATAAAAAGAAGACGACTCCGGAAGTACCGGAGTCCGATGACTTTGCTATAGGGTTTCATTACCTGTCTGCGCCTCCCGTACTTCTTACGACGCGCCCTTCCCCGTTCGTCCGAGCTCGCCCGGCGTCGTGCCCCAGAACCTGCGGAACATCTTCGTGAAATGGCTGACGTCGCGATAGCCGACTGCTGCGGCGGCTTCGTATACTTTGGCGCCGTCCATCAGGAGATCGCGAGCTTTGGTCATCTTCCGATCGATTAAGTATGCGGAGAATGCGACGCCGGTTTCTTTCTTGAACAGACGGCTTAAATAGGCCGGGGCCAAGTACAGTCTTTCCGCGGCGGTGTGCAGCGTAATGTCGAGACTTAAGTCTTCTTCGATCATCGCCAGCAGTCGGCTGATGAGCCGATGCATCATCGTGCTGCGCTGCAGTCCACCGTAATGTACGATGCGCCGGGCCGCCCGCTGCAGCCAATGCACCGCAAGAACAGGATTTTTCAATGCCTCCGGCACCATGAATTCGCCGAATTCTTCGCCCGCCGTCTCTCTCACCGACCAACCGTTCTTGTGAATCGCGCGGATCAACAAGCTGTAGAGATAGATCGCCTGTTCCTGAAAATATTCGAGAGACCGAACCCCTTCGCCGCGAGGGTCGAATCGTTCGGCGATCAACTCCGCGGCACGGTCCGCGGCCCCCATGCCAAGCGCCGTCTCGAGCTCGCGTTCGAATTCGGGGGTCGCTGGCGCCGGCAAGCCGTCTTCCCCTCGATCCGCGAACGGGATCACCAGGTTGCTGCCCAACCAGGTCCGCTCGAGCAGCGCGCGGATCGCCTGGCGGTACAGCGTCGGAGCGTCTCCTCGACCGCCGAGCGAAGAGACGCCGGCGCTGGCGGTTCGCTTGAGCGCGTCTTCGGCCAGCGCGAGCAGCTTCGACGCGCCGTCGTTCGCGCGGAACGCGAACTCGTCCGCAGTCTCGTCCTCCTTGCCTATATACAAAGCGGCGACGCGCTGCTCCGCATCCTGAAAGACAAGGACCCCCTTTGTACTGAAGAAGTCCTCCGCGATGCTCTGCAGCGCGAACGATTCGAACGAAGCGTCCTCCGTCGCCGGCTCGTCGGTCGGATCCAACTCGAACGCCGCCAACGCATACAGCCGATCCGTCGGCAGGTTCAATACCAACCGCCCCGCCTGCCGATCGAGTTCTTCCTCCGAATAATCCCCATGGATCCATCGGCTGAAGAACATCGTCCGAAGCAGCGGCAGATGCTCCTCCCACCTCCGCCGCAACGCCAAAAAATCGACTTCCGCCTCCCGCTCCTTGCGGATCCGCTCCGCCGTTTCCCGAACCGCCTCGACGATTTCGTCTTCGCCCGCTGGCTTCAATAAATACCGGACGGCGCCCAGCTCCAGCGCCCCCTTCGCATACGCGAAATCGTCGTGACCGCTCAAGATGATCACTTTCATTCGCGACCCTCGCGACAGCGCCTCCCGCGCGACGGACAAACCGTTCATGCCGGGCATCTGGATATCGAGCAGGAGAATGTCCGGCTCCAACCGCTCGATCATCGCTAACGCGTCGATTCCGTTCGTCGCGGTCCCGACGACGTCGATTCCGTACTCCTCCCATGGAATGGAATAGGCAGTGCTGTAAAGAAGTCTCGGTTCGTCCTCGGCAAGAAACAGGTTCAAGCGACTCCCCCTCCTCGGCCTTCCATCCTGCACAGCTCGACCGGAATACGAACGACGCTGCGCGTACCCCGCCCTTCCTCGCTTTCGACGACGACGCCGCTCCCTTCGCCGTAATACAGCTTCAATCGCGTCTGGACGTTCA
The DNA here is from genome assembly GCF_031177825.1 of Paenibacillus sp. Classification (GTDB taxonomy): domain Bacteria; phylum Bacillota; class Bacilli; order Paenibacillales; family YIM-B00363; genus Paenibacillus_AE. Next base: position 204,914 of record NZ_JAPSKE010000004.1, read on the forward strand.
CGAGTCCGAACAATTCGCCCCTCGGCTGGTTGAACGAGCGCAAAGACTGCCCCGTCACCTTGTCCAACTCCTCCCTTATGTAGCGAAGCCGTTCCTCCGGGATTCCGTTCCCGGTATCTTCCACGCGAATGACGAGAGCGTCCTCTTCGACGTCGGACGAGATCGTTAGCGTCCCGCCTCCAGGCTTCTTCTCGAGACCGTGGACGATCGCGTTCTCGACGAGGGGCTGAAGAATGAGCTTTAATACGAATAACCCGGCGCTCTCCGGAGAAATCCGTTGCTCGAACGAGATCGAATCGCCGAAACGAAGCTGCTGGATTCGGATGTAATACTTCAAGTGCTCCAACGTCTCCTGCATCGTGAACGCTTGTCTGCCCTTCATGAGGCTAAGGCGGAAAAACTTGCTTAGACACAACACCATCTCGCTGCTGGCTCCCGCTTCGTAATTTTTCGTCTCCCAGTAAATCGAATCCAGCGTATTGTATAGAAAATGGGGGTTGATTTGCGATTGCAAAAATTTCAGTTCCGTCTCCGTCTTCTGCAACAAGTGCTCGTAGCTTTCCCGAATGTACCGCTCTTCCAGCTCGACCATTCGGTTGAATTCTTCGGTCAATAGTCCGAACTCGTCCGTCCGACGGTTCGGCAGTTGTACCTGCCGTTTGCCGGACTTCCATTGCCGCATGCCGTTCAACAGGCTGCGCATCGGAGACGCGATGCCGGAGTAGACGATCAGCGAGACGCCGCAGGCAAGTAGAAGACTAATCGCGATCATGACGACGGTGAATCGCTGGAGCTGGGCCGGCTCGTGTTTAATGAGACGCTCCGGCTGGATGAGGATCATGGACCAGCCGGACGACTGGGACGAGACGCTCGTCACATACATCGGATCGGAGGAATACGGCACCCTCCTGCCGGATACGTTCCGTCCGACCCACTCCCTCCAAGGGACGGATGCCGGTTCGGATAATGTGGAAGCGATGAGTTCACCTAGCGGGGATACGAGAAAGATGTGAGAATCGTCGGTAAACAACAATCGATTGCCGAATTCGAGCAGCGTCTTCTTGGAGACGGACACCCCGACGACGCTGCGCGATTCGGCGGTCCCATGGATGCCGAGCCCCATCTTCCGGGTCATCGTCAACAGCCCTGAGTTGTGCGCGGGGTCGAAGGTAGGATCCCCGTACATATACGACTGCTGGGGATGAGTCTGGGGCGCGTCCTGGGACGGTAAAGTGAGGACGACGCCGCCTTGCGCGGCGATCGTCGCTTGGTACCAATCCAGATCCGCGTAATGGAACGGGCGTCCTCCCGTCGTCGGAGAGATCAACGTCCCGAGCGGATCCACGATCATCCAGACGTCCTCCACCTGCTTGCTCATGAACGCGATGTTCACGATTTGCCGTTTCAGCGTTACGGCGTTCAAGATCGTCTTCGTCGGACTGTTTTGGTCCGCCAGCAGCCTGTTCATCTCCTGATTGCCTGAAATATGAACGGTTAATTGGTCGACGTTATTCATGAACATGTCGATCTGATCCAGCGAAGACAGCATGGCTTCCCTCGTCCGGACATCGACTTGATCCCGCACGATCTGCTCCGATCGATCGAGGGCGTAGAGGCTTACCGCGATAATCGGCGTCAAGATGAGCAGGAAATAGAACGTCAACCTCCATTGAATCGATCTTTTCATTAGGTCTACCAGCGTCACCAACGGCGTCAACGCGCTCCCACCCTTCGGCCCGACGCCCGCTTCCTTAGCGAAACGGAAACGTTACAGCGATTCGATATATTCCTTCATGTCGATCGTTCGTCCGGAGCGTCGCGAAGCTTCCGCGGCGAAGGCGATCAGATGGCTCTTCGCGGAGACGATCCCCGACGTGAGCGATGCCGGAGCGCCTCTTTCCAACTGCGACACGAATTCGCTCATCAGCATCGTGTCCGCCCCGTTGTGACCGCCTTCCACCTGTTCCGGATAATACATCCGTTTCGCGCCGCCGAACCGTTTGACTTCGATTTCGTTGAGGTCTTCGTTGCCGCGGATTTGGCCTTCGGTTCCCATGATTTTGAACGTGCGCGCGTTTTCTTCCGTAAAGCCGGTCATGGTGAACGAGACCGTTACGTCCCCTTCGAAGCGCAGGTTCACGACCTGATGATCGACAACGTCGTTATCGCACCGATAGACGCATCGACCGTAGGGGCCGGTCCGTATCGCTTCCCACCGGTCCTCGAGTTTGTTCGAGATCGAGGCGGCGCGCTGAACGAAATCCGTCTTCTCGTTGCAATACCACTTGATCGCCGAGAAAGGGCAGGATCTCTCGACCGCGCAGCCGTCCGTGCAGCGCGCCGCGGAGCCTTCCGGCGCGTTGCCCTCGTGAAAATACGAGAGGCTTCCGAACGAGGAGACGGCCACGCACTCGGCGCCGACCAGCCACTGCAGCATATCCATATCATGGCAGCTCTTCTGCAATATCATGGGGCTCGACAGCCCCGCGTTGCGCCAGTTCCCGCGGACGAAGCTGTGCGCTTGATGCCAGTAGCCGACGTTCTCCGTCCACTGCACGGTCATGACGCGGCCGATCGCGCCGCTGTCGACGACCCGTTTCACTTCCTTGAAATAGGGCGAATACCGCATCGGGTGACATACGGTCAAGACCCGCCCAAGCTCCTCCGCGCGGCGCGCGATGGCTAGCGATTCAGAAGGGTCCGTCGACATCGGCTTCTCGAGCAAAATGTCGTACCCTCGTTCGAGCGCCCTCATCGTGGGCTCGTAATGATCGTTGTCCTGCGTGCATACGAGCAGCGCCCGACACAGCTTCGGCCGAGCCAACAGCCGCTCCCAAGTTTCGAACCGGCGTTCCTCGGGAATGCCGTGGAGCTCCGCGAAGCGCGTTCTTCGCTCCTCGTCCGGCTCCGCCACCGCGACGAACCGGATTTCGTTCGGCCGCATCCGCGCATATTCCCCGTACGCGAACATGCCTCTCCCGCCGGCGCCAAGCAATGCCGCTTCAATCATTCGTTTCCACTCCCTCCCGCATCATCCCGTTCCGCTCACGTTATGGATTAACATTCATACCATGCGGTCGACGACGGCTTTCGCAGTAAGCTTGATAGAGTCGTACGCAGTGTCTTTCAATTCCATAGTTACTAGCGTCAGCAAGACGTCCAACAAATTCATCTGCGCGATCTTCGTGCTGAACGATCCGCCCTGCAGCGGCATCTCCTTCGATGGGACGAGCAGCGTAATGTCCGAGACGGCCGCGAGCGCGGATTCCCCGTTACCGGTCAGCGCGATCGTCGTCGCGCCGTTCTTCTTCGCCCGGCGGAACGCCTCGACCATATCGACCGTGCCGCCGGACGTCGAGATGCCGAACACGACGTCCTGCTCGCCGGCGAGCGCCGCCGTCATCGCGATAATATGGGCGTCGCGCTGCGCTTCCGCGTTCATCCCGATGCGCATCAGGCGGTAATAGACGTCTTGCGCCGTCGTACCCGAAGAAACAAGGCCGTACACGTATATTTTCCTCGCGCCGATCAACGTCTTGACCGCCTTCTTCAATTCGATCATGTTGATCGTGCCCAGCGTGTCCTGCACCATCCGTTCGTTGTTCGCCGTCGTCTTGCGGGCGACCATCTGGTAATCGTCGTCCTCGTCGATTTCGTCGTTAATATGCGTCGGCAGATTTACTAAATCGATCGCGATCGACAGTTTGAAATCCTGATACCCCTTAAACCCCAACTTACGGCAGAAACGCAGAATCGTCGTCTCGCCGACGCCGGCTTGCTCCGCCAAATTCGTGATCGTCGCCATCATGGCCGAATCCGAATGTTGAAGAATGAGGTCGGCGACCTTCTTCTCGGTTTTCGTAAGCGACGGATAGATGACCTTGATCATCAATAACGTATCTGTTTGGTTAGGCATTTTTCCATTCTTTCTCATGCATCGACCTTCTCTTTCAACGCTTGCACGAAGCGTTTCGTAATGACCCTCGGGTTTCCCTTTATCTTATCCCTTGATTCCGCTGAACGCGATACCCTTGACGATATAGTTCTGCAAGGCGACGAAGAACACGATCAACGGGACTGTACACAGCACCGCGCCCGCCATGATGAGCGGATACTCGAGACCGCCCCGCGTATTGCCTTGCAGCGCGCTCATGCCGACGGACAACACCTTCATGCTCTCGCTGTTCACGACGACGAGCGGCCACAGAAAGTCGTTCCAGCTCCACAAGATTCCGAAGAACGCCATCGTAGCGATCGCCGGCGTCGTGAGCGGCAGCAGAACGCGGAAGAAAATCGTGCCGTAGTGCGCGCCGTCGATCTTGGCGGCCTCCTCCAGCTCCGCGGGCAGCGTCAGGAAAAACTGCCGCAACAAAAACACCCCGTACGCGGAAAAAATTTGCGGTACGATCAGTCCCGCGAACGTGTCGATCCATCCCAGCTTCACGACCTCGAAATATTGCGGAATCAACACGACCTGTCCCGGGACCATCAGGAGCGCAAGCACGATGACGAAGAGAACGTCGCGACCGGGAAATTTCAGCCTCGCGAAGCCGTAGCCCGCCATGGCGCACACAAGCACCTGCGGCAAGACGCGCCCGAGCGTCATGATGACCGTATTTTTCAAATACGTCCCGAATTGCACGCGTTCGAACACTTCGACGTACCAACCGAAGTCGAACTGCGTCGGAAACCAGACGGGCGGAATTTGCACCGAATCCGCGTACGTCTTCACGGACGTCGTGATCATCCAGAAGAAGGGCAAGAACATGAACGCCGCGCAGAGCAGCAAGACCGTATGTAGGACCGTCTTGGAGGCGATCGACCGCATGCTTGAATTCTCCCTTCTCATTCGTAGTGCACCCATCGTTTCTGCAGACGGAGCTGAACGAGCGTAATGAGCAGGATGACGAGGAAGAGCACCCATGCTTGCGCCGACGCGTACCCGATCTTGAAGAATTGGAATCCGTTCTGGTAGATGGAATAGACCGCCGTTCTCGTCGCCTCGAGCAGCACGCCGCCTCCGCCGCTGCTGGAGCTCGAAGCGAAAATGTACACGAGGTCGAACACCTGGAAGGAAGAGATGAAGCTCGTGACGGTCACGAAGAAGATCGTCGGCGTCAGCATCGGAACCGTGATATTCAAAAACCGTCCGACCGACGACGCCCCGTCGATCCGCGCGGCCTCGTAATACGATTCCGGGATCCCTTGCAGCCCTGCGAGCAGAATGACCATATTGGAGCCGATGCCCGCCCAGACGGAGATAATGATGACGCTCCATAGGATGACGTTCGGATCGGTCAGCCAGGACGGGCCGTCGATGCCGACGAGCCCGAGCATGAAGTTAATCAGGCCGGTGGAAGAATTATAAAGCCACTTCCAGACGACCGCGATCGCGATCGGCATCGTGATCGAAGGAATAAAGAAGATCGTCCGGTACGCGTTGCGGCCCGCCATGCGTCGGTCGAGCAGCGCGGCGACGAGGATCGACGCCGCGACGGTCAGCGGCACCGCGATGAGCGCGTAGATGCCCGTCGTTCGCATCGCCTTCAAATAGACTTCGTCTTGGAACAATCTCGCGAAGTTATCGAGACCGACGAAGGAAATCGAAGCGGAGCCGTCCCAATTCGTGAAGCTCAGTACGAGCGAGAACAGCACCGGCAGGACGACGAACGCCAGCAACCCCAGTACCGCCGGCCCGATAAATACATATCCCCATAACGCCTGACTGCGAAGCCAACGCCGCATGATTCGAGCCCCCCTCCGGCAAATACGTCCCGCCCGATCCGAGCGGGAAGGCGCTTCGTTGCGCCGACGGTTTATTGACCGAGCGTCGCCAAGATTTCGTTCGCTTCCTCCTCCATGGCCGCCAAGCCTTCCGCCACCGACTCTTCGCCGATCCAGATGTCCGCGAAGTGGTTGTACATCGGCTGCTCCCATTCCGTCGAGAACGAGGTCGGATACGGGATGCCGTATTGGGTGAATTCCGCATATTCCTTGAGGCGCATCGGCGCCGCTTCCGTCCATTTCGCTTGGGCGGCGGCGTAAGCGGGAATGACGAGCCCGGTTTCCGCTTGCATGTTGCCGAATTGTTCGGAGCCCAGGAACTTCATCAGCTCCCATACCTCGTCGGGATGCTTCGTCTTCGCATTCGCCACCCAGCCGACGCCATGGATCGTGAACGCCTTCCGCTTGCCTTGAGGCAGCGGGGACACGTCGACGTTCTCCTTCAGGGCGTCGTAATAACCGCGCACCATCCACGAGCCGTCGTAAATCATGGCGACCTTGCCCGATTGGAACAGTTGGGCCGGATCGTTTTCCAACAAATACTTGCCGTCCGGCGACACCTTATCGTCGTGAATCATGCTTTGAATGAACTCGATCGCTTCGACCGCTTCCGGCGAGCCGAGGTTTACCGACTTCTTGTCTTCGTTCATGATCGTGGCGCCGTTCTGCACCATGAACGGAAAGTGGACGGTGTACGCGTTGTCCGGCAGCGCGATGCCCCACTGCTTCGTCTCGCCGCCTTCGACGATCGTCAGCTTCTTCGCGGCGTCGCGGAGATCGTCCCACGTCCAATCGCCCGTAGGATATTCGAGTCCGGCGGCGTCGAACATGGCTTTGTTATAGAACAAACCGATGCTGTCCATGTCCTTCGGAATGCCGTAGTGCTTATCGCCAGCTTTATATAATTCTACAATCGGTTGAACGAATGGGTCGAAGCTGAAGCCGTCGCGCTCCGCAAGCTCCGTAACGTCCAGCAGGAAGCCCTTGCTTTGGAACTTCTGGAAGCTAGGTCCATCGATCCAGGTGAGATCGGGTCCGTTCCCCGCTGTGAATGTCGTCTGCAGCTTGGCGTAATAATCGCCTTCCTGCGTCTGTACGTCGACCGTAATGTTCGGATGCTTGGCCGTGAACGCCTCCGCCGCTTGCTTCATGACGTCCACTTGATTCGGGTCCGCCACCCACCAGCTCAGTTCCACCTTCTCCCCATCGGTCCCGGAGCCTCCGTTCCCGCCGCATGCCGCAAGTCCGATCGCGAATACCGCCATCGCCGCCGTTACCCCTCGAAACCGATACCGTTGATTCATCTGAAACCCACCTTTCGAAATTGGTCGATGCTTCGCGAATCTATTTTGTCAGTTCAATGAAGTGTCCGGCCTTCCGCGATAGGTAACACGCTTCGACGACTTCCAGCGTGCGGAGGCCGTCTTCCCCGGCGATCTCCGGAGGACGGCCGTCTCTTACGCCTTCCACGAACTCGCGGATCAGCCCCTCGTTCAGATCGTCCATCCAAGGGAGAAGCGTCGTATTCGCGCTTCCCGCGGCATACCAGCGGGACGACTGTCTGAACAGGTCCAGCGTGATCGTCCCCCGTTCTCCGACGATCTCCATCGTCAAGTCGCCCCAGATCGGATACGCGTCGGGCATCGACCAGCTCGGATCGATCGAAACGATCGTCCCCGATCGCATCTCCAGCAGCGCGACCCCGCAATCCTCGACCGCCCCTTGGTCGCGAAAGCTCGTCTCGAGCTCGGCGAATACCCGGCGGACTTCATCCCCAAGCATCCACCGGATCGCGTCGGTCAGGTGCACGGTGTGGTCCGCGGCCGCGCCGCCCCCCGACAACGCCGGATCCTCGAACCATCCCCCGGGCCGCTTGCCCCGATTCGACGAACGAACGGCGAGCACGCGTCCGAGTTCCCCGGCTTGGATCCGTTCCCTCGCGATGCGCGCCGCCGTCGCATGCCGGACGGGGAAAGCGATTCGGAGAGTAACGCCCTCCTCCCGACACGCGCGAATCATCTCTTCGGCGTCGGCGGTCGTCGTCGCGATCGGCTTCTCGCACAAGACATGTTTTTTGGCCCGCGCGACGGCCACGACGTGCTCTTTGTGCTTCGCGGTCTCGGAGCAGACGATTACCGCTTCGATCGGCAGCGATAGAAACGCGGACAAGTCGGCGACGTATTCGGCGCCGTACGTCGCAGCCGCCTCGCGCCCTCGCGTCTCGTCCGCGTCCCAGACGGCGGCGAGCTCCGCGTCCGGATGCCGCCGAAGCTGCGCCGCATAGGAGTGCGCATGCATGTGCGCGAAGCTCAGAATTCCCGCCCTCATCGATGGTCCCCCTCTAGAGCGAGCGTAACCGGACGGCCCGTCCGGGCCGATTCGACGGCCGCCCGGGCGATCTCGAGCGCCTTCGCAGCATCGCGCGCCGACACGATCGGTTCCGTTCCGTCAAGCAGACAATCCGTCATATGCGCGAGTTCCAGCTCATAGCTGTTCCGGCTAAGGCACATGTCCGGAACGGCGACGGGCTGCGGCACGCCGGGGCCCGAACGTGCATATACCCGAAGCGGCGCGCTATCCGCCATATGCTCGACCAGCATCCCTCCGGTGCCGGACAGCTCGAACGAGCTGGCGAATTCCGTGTGCGCCCAAGATCCCTCGAGGTGGGCGATCGCGCCGCTGCGCATGCGAACCGCGATCAGGGCGTAATCGAGCGGCGCGTCCCCCGAACCGCCGGCGCGCAGCGCGGTTACCCGCTCCGCTTCGCCGAACGTCCACCGAAGCCAGTCGATGTCGTGAATCAGCAGATCCGTAATGACGCCGCCGCTCTTCGCGGGGTCGAGGTACCAACCGTCCGCGCCTTCGGGAAACCGGGACCGGCGCGACATCCGAATCGTCCCGACCTTGCCCAGCTTTCCCGATAAAACGAGCTCCCTCGCCTGCACGTACTCCGGACAAAACCTGAGATCGTGGCCGATCAGCAAACGAACGCCGCGCTCCCGGCAGCGCGCGATCATCGCGCTCGCCTCCTCCGGATCGAGGGCGATCGGTTTCTCGCAGAGGACATGCTTCCCGGCGTCGGCGGCTTTCTCCGCGAACTCGCGATGCAGATGCGTAGGCAGGCAGACGTCCACCGCGTCGAACTCGGAAGACTCGACCATCGTTTCGAATGAATCGTAGGCCGCCGCGCCGCATGCGTTCGCCAACGCTACGGCTTTGACCTTGCTTCTTCCTAGAACGGCCGTAACCTTCGCCCGCTTGACGTTCCGCCATGCGGTCGCGTGTTCGGCTCCCATCGTGCCCGTTCCGATAACGGCCACCTTCAGCATGCTCGCACCTCCCGGCTATTCCACGGTAAAGCCCGCTTCGATCAGCAGCCGTTCCAAATTATGCCTTGCCCGTTCGGCCCGACGATCGGTTTCTTCCGGCGGGATCGGCTTGCCGTCGCGGTCCAGCTTCTCGACGATGACCGGCCCGTCGAAGCCGCGCGCTCGCAACAGCCCGAACATGCCGGGGAAGTCGTAGTCTCCCTCTCCGGGAACGGAGAAATCATAGCTGCGAAGCCCGCGGCGGCCCTGCTCCTTGGCGACGAAGGAAACGACTTCATCCGCGACGGATGGCAAATCCGTCTCGGGGTCGACGCCTGCGTAGTACCCCACGTTGCCCGGATCGTAACACGCTTTGACGAACGGCGACCCGATGCGCTTCAGCGTATCGAGCAGGATCGGCCCCGTGGCGGTATTCCCGGTATGCGGCTTCAGGGTGATGCGGACGCCCAGACGCTCCGCATCGCGCGCAAGCGCTTGGTAACGCGCGACGAACCGGTCGTTCAACGCTTCGTATTCGTCCGGCGGCAAGGGGATGTCAGGAAAAGTGCGGTAGCCCCAAAACCCCAACGTATTCACCTCGGGGATTTCCAGCTCGCTCGCGAGCTCTAGCATGCGCACCGCGCGTCCGGAAGGCAAGTCCGGGTGGAACTGAGAGTGAGCGAACAGCACTTCGGGCTTGAGTCCGAAGCTCCGGAACAGCGCCCGCACTCTTGCCGATTCCGCCGGGTCTTCCTCGGTCGGCACGGGATCTCCCGCGTGCGCGGTGCCGAATGCGACGTAACGGTATCCGGCCGCGACCAACCCTTCGAGCGCGCGCTCGAAGGGTTGGTCGTGATAGGGCAGCGTCAATCCTACGATTTTCGTCACGGCCGCCATCCCTCCCGTTCTACAATTCCGCCGGCGAAACGGCCCGGCCCGTCGAAGCCGACGCATTGGCCGCGACGGTCAACTCTAGCGATTTCAACGCGTCCGCGTAACTCGACCGGACCAATCCCGGGTCGTTCGCCAAGATCGCTTGAATGAACGCATCGTCCTGCGCCTTAAAGATGTCGGCGACATCGTTCTCGAACGTCTCCGTATTGCCCCGCTCTACGATCGTCAGCTTTGTCCCTTCGTACACGACGCGGAAATCATGTCCTTGGATTTCAATCCCGAAACGGTGGTCCGGCTGAATGCAGCACGTGTCCAGATGTCCGATCGCTCCGGACTCAAACCGCAGCGCGACCGTCGTCACGTCGGGGATGTCCAAGTCCGGCTTCACCCCGAGGTGGCGGGTCGCCATGTTGGCGTATACCGCGGATGCGTCCCCCGCGAAATAACGCATGAAATCGGCGACGTGCGTCGCCTGCTCCACGAGCTGGCCGCCGGACTTCGCCATGACTCGCCACCACGGCGTTTCTACGAAGCCGGACATGTAATGCGCCCGGACCATGCCGATCGTCTTGCCTTCCAAATACGCCTTCGCCTTCTCCACCGTGCCGATGTAACGAAGCGCATACCCCGAAGAGGTGACGACGCCTGCGCGGCGGATCGCTTCCGCCTTCGCGCGCGCCTCGCGCACGTCGAGCCCGACGGGCTTCTCTACGAATAAATGGATTCCGCGGGAAGCCGCGTTCTCCTCGATGTCCGCATGAGCGAAGGGGGGCACGCAGATGAACAGCGCGTCAAGCGGCTCCGCTTCCAGCATCTTCTTGTAATCCACGTACGGCTTCGCGTCATACGCGCCGGCGGCTTTCGCGGCGCGCTCCTCCACGACGTCGCAGACGGAGACGATCCGGGTATTCGCGTTATCTCTCATATGCTTCAGATGGGTTTCGGCCATGCCGCCGACCCCGACGAATCCGATTCGCAGTGTCATACGCGCAAACCTCCTTATGTGTGTAGACGGCGTATCGGCCTACCGCACTCCGCCGTGAATGATAACATCCAGGTGCCGAGCCGTATCGTAGACGAGCTGGTAAGGCGCATAAGGGTAAGCGGACAGCTCCGCCGTCAACGGACCGTCGTAGCCGATCGCCTGCAGCGCTTCGCGAACCGCGATCCAGTTGACGTCGCCGGACAATAGCGTGACTACGCCGTAGGCCGTTCCAACCGAGCGTCGGAAGTCTTTTACATGAATTTTTTTAATTCGGGAGCCGAGAATCCGGATCGATTGCTCCGGGTAGCCGAAATTTATAATATTTCCTACGTCGAAGTACGCGCCGACGACCGGCGAGCCGAGTTCGTCGATGTACCTTGCCATCTCGAGCGGCGAGTACAGAAATTTGTTCCATACGTTCTCGACGCCGATGTCGACGCCGTTCCGTTCCGCGACGGGGATGAGCTTTGAGATCTCGTCCTGACTGCGCTTGTACGCTTCGTCGTACGGTTCGCCCTTGTCGTTGACGAACGCGGGGACGAGCAAGGCGGTTTCCATTCCGAGCAGTCCGGCGACCTCTAGCTGTCTCGTTACGATGCGACGCCCCCGTTCCCGCGTTTCCTCGTCCGGCGAAGATAAGGAGCTCCCCCCCATTAAGCCGCAAGAGATGCTCTTTAACGCTAGCCCATGGGAACGGGCGAGACGGCCGAGCGCTTCCAGCTCCTGCGTCGTGGATTCCATCGTAATGCCCGGATTTCCCGGCTGCTGCAAATTCAACTCGATCGCGTCGTATCCCGCTTTGCCGCTGTGCTCCAACACCGTCTCGATCGGCGTTCCGTCGGGAAAACACCATTGATTAATCCCTTTCAACACGTTTCTCAGCCTCCCGCGCATTTGTTTTGCGTTAACCAAATCTTAACATCGTGTCAGGTATTATTCCATACTTATTTTTACATTCTGAACATTTTTTCCTTTTTGTCGAATATTCCGACTATTTAAGGCGTGAATCGCCCATTTTTCCTCCCGGATGCCTCCTCTATGGATCCTATCCTACGAAAAACTTCGCGTCCCCCGACATAGGTGCTAAGCAGTTTCCATCCGGCGTCGAGCAGTAGAAAGTCGGCATCCATACCGGCCGCCAACCGGCCTTTGCGATCGGCGACGCCGGCTTGCCTAGCCGGCACGCTGGTGAGCGTCGGTAGAATTCGTTCGATCGGGAGGCCGGTGAAGGCGATCGCATTGCGGAACGCCTGCAGCATATCCAGGCCGCTGCCGGCCAGCGAAGAGCCGTCGGACAGCGTGACCTTGCCTCCGCTCATACGGATCCGGATCCCCTCCGTCTCGTACAAGCCGTCGGGACAGCCCGCGCAAAGCATGGCGTCCGTAACAAGTACGATGCGATCGGTCGGCTTGGCGTCGAACGCCAACGCGATCATCTCCGGATGAATGTGATATCCGTCCGCGATCAGCTCGATCGTCAGCTCGGGCATCCGCAGCCCGGCTCCGGTGACGCCGGGCTCTCTTGATTTCAAGGGACTCATACCGTTGAAATGATGCGTGACGTGCGTGACTCCGAGTCTCGCCGCTTCCTGCATCTGTTCGTACGTCGCATCGGTATGTCCCGCGGATACGGTTACATTTCGCTGCGCCAGACGGCGGATCACCCGTTCCGCCCCCTCCAGCTCCGGCGCAATCGTGACCATCCGAATCCAACGGCCCGCGGCCTCCAGGTAGCGATCCATCTCTTCCAGGTCGGGTTTCCGCAAGGATGTAGGATTCTGTGCGCCGCCCCGCACCGGATTCAAAAACGGCCCCTCGAGATGAATCCCGATCATATTCGCGCCCTCTCGGCCGAGAGCGCCCTCCTCGGCGGATTCCCGCCATTGGTCCAGCGTACTGACAGTCGTCATGCAGTCGGCGGCGACGGTCGTCGCCAAAAATGAGGTCGTTCCGCGGCTTGCGTGATACTTGCTCATTCCCGCCAGCGAAGCTTTTCCATCCATCCCGTTGAAGCCGCCGCCTCCGTGTACATGGACGTCCACGAATCCCGGCACGATCCGTTTTCCGCCTGCATCCTTAATCTCGGTCCCTTCTCTTCCATCAATCTCCGCTCCGCCGACGGCCTCGATGCGGCCGCCGGGGCCGACAAGCATTCTTCCGTTGACGATTCGGGTACTCGGCGTGTAAATTTCGGCGTTGACCCATAACGCGGAATGGTCTGCCATATGACTTCTCCTCTCGGCCTCACAGTTTGAAGACAATAAGATTATGGTAGATCATACCACGATGTCATGTTTATTTCTATATTTTATATTGATTTTTGGATATTTTTTTCCTTTTCCGCTGCGACGATGGCATAAAAAAAAGCCCATAAGCGGGCTTTTATAATGCGCTAAGCAATTCCTGTCTCGCTTCCATAAGCCATGAGTGCACTACCTTAAGCTTGTCCCTTTGTTCCCAGACATGGTTTAAGTAAACCAATACCGCCCCATCCAGATCGAAAGCCTCTAGTTTATTTCTCATCGTTTGCTGATATGGATGTGCGCCCGGTAGATTCCATGAAACTTTATCGGCGGCAAATAACACTTTATCCAATTGACTTGCCCCTGCCTTTAGGGTCGTATGGCACTCAATGGCGTTTAGTATGGACAGATTCGTACACCCAAAGATTTCCTTCGCCATATCCTTCGAAAGCTTCTGATGGATAATTCTCGGGAAACGGATTTCTTCTTCTAAAATATCGATGGATCGAGTTTCGACGACACTCAACATCCACTGGATCGGAACGACATTGCTAACGTCATGAAGTAGCGCCGCTTCCGAAGCGAGCGTCTCATCGACGCCGAACCGCCGAGCGATTCGAACGGCTTCGTTCGCGACGTGTAATGTATGATCAAGGGTTTCTTGGTCATGATGAGCTTCGAAAAGCGCCTGGACGTCTTCTCTTACATCCCCTGAAAACTCGATCCCGCCAATAAACCGTTGATAAGCATTAGTTCCGCTCATGCTCTAGCACCCGACGAGGCATCTTGCACTGCGTCCAGCTCGCTCCGCATCATCCTTACGTTTTCCTTGTGACTTTCTACAGTCGACGGCGACAGAAATGCAAATTCCTGTTCTAATCGTTGAATCGCAGGTTCATCTTTATCGATGATCGCTGTTCTTAACCGCGTTAAATAATCGGAAGCCATCGTTATTCTGCCGGCCATCTCTGAACGATTAACGGTATACCGGCCATGTCCAGGGACTAGCATCTTAACGTCATGATCGTTCATGATCGTCGCTGCTTTGTTCAATGTTCGTTCATACGCGAACGCGCTGTCATGAATAAACGGGAGTTCGAAGTCGGATAAATAATCCCCTGCCAAAAACAAACCCAGCGAATCGACAACCGTGAATAACCCGTCGAATGTATGCCCCGGGGCTTTATAAAATGTTAAAGTCGTAGATCCGATCGCAAGCCGTTGGGCGTCCTGCTCAATGACAATATCGATATCGGGAAACTCGACTTCATAGTTCCGAGCAATGTAATAGGTAGCGTCGAATTCATGGATGAGGTTGACCTTATGCTCCTTTTTGGGATGGTTTCTCATTTCCAAGCTTCCAATCGTCGTTGCCCCGGGGAAAGCGTTGTAACCGAGAATGTGATCGAAATCGCCGTGCGTGAACAATAGATAACATTCTTTCTCTCCCCGAATCGCCTCGACATGAGCCTGGATCTCTCGGATTTCACCGGGCAGCCATGTCGGATCTACGATGATGACGACTCCGCCTACATGGATAACCGTAGAGGTTGTCTGAAACAAGGCGCTTTGAAATATCGTAATCTGCTCGTCGGTATATTGGATCATCGTTGCACACCCCTGTATCAAGAGATTCTTCTAAACCTTGTTCCCTCTTCCTTACGATTGCCTATTAACCGCTTCCATTACTACCGTTACACCGCGATCTTCGTACTCCTTTAAGAACTTATCCCAATTCGATAAGTACGTCCATCCATTGATTCGGGGGATGTATGGCCCCTAGGCGTTAACACGATCCCGACAAGGGTAATTTTACCACATCGCACTGAAAAAAGACCGGCCCGCGGCCGGTCTTCTTCCTGTTTACATCTCCTCGGACAGCGCGGACAACCGGCCGCCGCGAATAACGACCTGGAAGCGGAACAAGAACAGCCGCGCTTCGTCCCCTTCTCCACACTCCATGCGTCGCTCATCCCTTGACCCCCGAAGCGACGATTCCTTCGATAAAATATTTCTGCGTAAACGCGAAAAGAATCAAAAGCGGGATGACGAGCATCGTCGTGCTCGCCATCAATAAATCCCATTGCACTTGATTTTCGTCCCGGAACATGCTGAGCGCAAGCTGCACGGTCTTCATCTCGTCCGAATTGGTGATAATGAGCGGCCATGTATATTCGTTCCAGGAAGCCGTAGCTTTCAAGGCGACCAGCGTGGCGAAGACGGGTTTGCTCAAGGGAACATAAAGGTGAAAGAACGCCTTGACTCTGCCCATACCGTCGAGCTTTGCCGCATCGTCCAACTCTTGCGGAATTTGCAAGAAAAACTGCCGGAACAGAAATACTCCGAAGGAACCGGCGACATAAGGGGCGATCAATCCATTGTAAGAGTCGATCCATCCTAGCCCTCCTTGCCCCCACAGATCGTTCCCCCCGGCCAACGGGATATGCTTGAGAACCAAAAACACGGGAATCATGGTCACTTGAGGCGGGATCATGAGACCGATGAGAGAGAGAAGAAATAAGATGTCCCTGCCCTTGAAATTCAATTTGGCGAACGCATAACCGGCGAAAGAATTAATGAGCAAGCTGACGAAAACCGTGACGATCGTGACGTATAACGTATTGGATACATAGGTTCCCCAGTCCCCGCGTTGAAGCGCTTCTGCATAATTGGCCCAATCGAGCCGCTCCGGCACCCAAACGAATCGAGGCGAAAAGATTTCATCCATCGTTTTCAATGAAGTGAGGATCATCAGAAAAAAAGGGAGAAGCATCGCGACGGATAACGCCAGCATAGCCAACGAAACCGGGACGATGAACTGTTTCCTAGGCATTCGTACTCCCCCTTCCTCCGAATCGGAAATTCGCTGCCGTGACGAGGCCGATCGCGAGCAGCATCACCATGGATAAGGAAGCGGCGTATCCGATTTGAAACTGCTGGAAGGCGCGAATATAGATTTGATGCACCAAGGTCGTCGTCGAATTCAGCGGTCCGCCGTCGGTCATAATCATGATCTGTTCGAAAACATTAAAGTTATGGATTAACCCGGTAACGATCAGGAAGAAAGTAATGGGCTTGATCTGGGGGATCGTAATATGGAAAAATTGTCTGAGCCCGCCTGCACCGTCCACTGCCGCCGCTTCGTAAAGATGCCTCGGAATGCTCTGCAGCCCGGCTACATAGATGACAATGTTGTACCCTAAGGATTTCCAGACGCTTGTGAAAATAACGGCGGACAACGCCCACTTCGCGTCGTATAACCACTGCTTCCCAGCGATCCCCAGCGCCTCCAGCAGCGAATTGGCGATCCCATGGGAAGGTTCGTAAATCCACATCCATATCATGGAAACCGCAACCATGGAGGTTACATGGGGGGAGAAGAAGCTTAGCCGAATCCACTTGGTTCCATACAGTCTGTAGTTCAGAAGAACGGCAAAGATCAACCCCAACGCGACGGTAAGCGTTAAGGTAACCGCCGTGTAAACAAGCGTGTTTTTCATAGAGATGAAGAAGAACTGATCATGTAGCAGCGCCGCGTAATTGCTCCAACCGACCCACTCGATTGCGGACAAGTTGTAATTGGTGAAGCTTAAATAGAGATTGTAAGCGATCGGGAACAGCACGAACACGGCCAAAAACAAGTAAAACGGCAGGATCAGCGCGTAACCGACCGGTTCCGAGTTCAGCTTCCGTCTTCGCTTCTTCACGGCTGCTTTCAGATTTATTGTGCGATCCAATGCGATATTCCCCATGACGCCACCCCCATCGTCTGATAACTTCTGCCTCTTATTTGATCGTTTCCAGCTCTTTGACGAGTCCGTCTTGAGCGTCCTTCAACGCTTGTTCCGGTCGCTTGGCGCCGGTAAGCGTTTCTTCATAGGCCTGGTGAATGTACTTGTTATACGTGGAGGTGAACGGCGTGATCGGCTTTCCTTTGCCGTATTCCACATATTCCACCAAGACGGCATTGATTTCCGGATGATCTTCGATAAATTGCTGCTCCAACGACTTGCGGACGACCGGAATTTGCAGCGCCTCGTATCGCTTCCACATTTGTTCCTTAGACATCATGAACTCGATAAACTTCCAAGCCTCCTCCGGATGCTTGCTTGTTTTGCCGATCGTAAACAACCGGTATCCGGTAAAAGCGTATTTCTCTTTCTGTTTCAAGACGGGGGCGTACCCGAGTTGATCCTTCAGCTCCGGGTGATTTTTGATCAAGTTGCTGATGGCCGAGTTCGTCAGGAACGACATGGCCGCGTTCCCGCTGACGAATGGCGCGGTGTCCTTCTTTTCATAGTTGTAAGGAATCGCCACTTTGTTGTATAAATCAGCCAAGTATCGAAACGCCTCGACGGACGGCTGATCCGCGAAAACCGGAATCTCCTTCGCCTCGTCGATAATCGGCGACCGGTTCTGACGCATGAACGGCTCGAAGAAAGAACTCGCATTGTTCAACGGGACGTCGAGCCCCGCACGCACGATCTTGCCGCTCGCGTCCCTGACGGTCAACCGTTCCGCATAGGCGGCCAGCTCCTCCCAGTCGGTCGGCGGCTTCTCGGGATCCAGTCCCGCTTCTTGGAAATAGTCTTTACGGTACGTCAGGATTTCAGGGGCGGCGAAATAGCCGAGACCGACGGTTTTTCCTTTGTATTTTCCCATCGCCAATGCGCTTTCGCTGATATCGTCCTTATCCTCCCACGCGCCGATCCGATCGTCCAACGGAAGAAATTCGTCCAGCGCGCCTCGGGTTCCCATGAAAATAAGATAAGCCGAAAATACGTCCGGGTACGTCCCGCTGAGCTTGGCGGCATTGAGTTTCGTATCGATATCTCCCGCGCCCGGCGGCAAGATCGTCGTTCGGATTTTAATGTTGGGGTGCTCCGCTTCGAACGCTTTGGCCGCATCCGTGAAATACTGCTCGTTCGCGCTCCCCTCCCCCGGAAACCAAAAATTCAAAGTCACGGACTCGCTCGCATTCGAGCCGGCTCCGGAGCCGGCGCTCCCCGAGCAAGCGGATAAGACGGCTCCAAGCATCGCGGAAAGCAAAATAAGAAACATCCGTGTTCTCTTCATCTTCATGTCTTTTCCTCCCTATGCCGTTATTCAATCCTCTTTTCTATCGGCCGCGGCCTCGTATAACGCAAGGATGTTCTCTCTCGGGATGACGCCGCAGCGTCGAGCCCACGCTTCGTATTGTTGACTTAATTCTTTCGCGATGTCCGGATGCCGGTCGGCCACATCCTCGGTTTCGGTTCGATCCGATTCGATGTCGTACAGCTCCCAAGGACCGGGATAATTCCGGACCAGCTTCCACTTCCCGATCCGAACGGCGCCGTTGCCTTCATGCTCCCAGAACAGAGGAGGTCCCTCTAACGTGTCTTGGCCGAATACGGGAACCAAGCTGGATCCTTCGAGCGGAAGAACGGCTCGGCCGCGGTACGTTTCCGGGTAAACGGCTCCCGTCGCTTCCAACACGGTCGCCATAACGTCCGTTAATTGGCCCGGCGTATGTCGGATCCCCCCCTTGTCTCGGATGACCTTCGGCCAATGCGCGATGAGCGGCGTGGAGATGCCTCCCTCATGAACCCAATGCTTATAGAGTCGGAAAGGAGTGTTGGACAAATTGGCCCAAGCCACGCCGTAACTCTGGTAGGTGCTTTCCGAACCTGGAGCATGGGCGCTCAGATTGCCGTAAATCACAGGCTCGCCATGCTTCGTCTTCTCCCTAACGATTCTCTTGCGGAATAAGTGTTCCCCGAGTTTCGCATCCAGCTCTTCCGCGCATCCGCCGTTGTCGGCAAGAAACAGAATCAGGGTATCCTCCAGTTGGCCCGTTTCTTCCAACGCGCGAACGATACGGCCGATGCCTTGATCCATCCGGTCGATCTGCGCGGCATACACCTCCATCCGGCGCAGCAGCCATTCCTTCTCTTCCGCTTCCTCCCAGGACGGCTGCCCGGGATCGCGCTCCGTCAGCTTCCAAGATTCGCGAACGATCCCCAAGTCGATCATTCGCTGCAGCCGTTCCTCTCGGAGGACATCCCACCCTTTATCGAACCGTCCTTTGTACTTGGCGATATCCTCTACCGGGGCGTGAAGCGGCCAGTGAGGAGCAGTATAAGCGACATATTGGAAAAAGGGCCGATCCGGATGCTCTTGCACATGCTCCTTAATGAACGTTACCGCTTCGTCGCTGATCGCGTCCGTTAGATAGAAATCATTGTTCTGCAGCGCTTCGTGTTCAATATTTTCGTTGTCTCGGGTTAGCGTTACCGGAGCGAAATAGTCCGCGGCCCCGTTAATGATTCCGTAGAAGCGGTCGAATCCGCGCTGCTTGGGCCATGTATCGCTCGCATGAAATATGTCCGTAGCGACATGCCACTTCCCGCTCATATAAGTTCGATAATCGTGTTCCTTCAGCACCTCCGCGATCGTCACGCATTGTTCGTTCAAATTGCCGGCGTATCCTTCCGGTCCGTCGTCGTCCACCAGAATGCCGATCCCGGTTTGATGCGGGTGCAAGCCGGTCAACAAGGAGGCTCGCGTCGGACTGCATCGCGCCGTATTATAGAATTGGGTAAAGCGCACTCCGTTCTCGGCCAGCTTATTCAAGTTCGGCGTATCGACTTCTCCGCCGTAACAACCGATATCCGAGAAACCCATGTCATCGTTCAAGATCAGTACAACGTTCGGCCTTTTCCTCATCCTGAATCCATCCTCCACCGTCGACTTTTTTCAAAACCGTACTTATAATAGCGACCAAAAAAATAGAGGTTTCCCTGGAAACGGGAAACCTCTAGATTTCTAGTCGGTTTATATACAAGTATTTTAATCGGTTTTATAGGTTATAATATATCCCCCCCGTGCCCTGGTGTCAATCCATTTTCTGCATTTTATTTCCGGCCTATTTCTTTCTTGACGCATTTCCCGGATTGAATTACTATGTTGACTAAACCGATGGGAATTTAAGAATAAAAGCAAAAAAGCTGACCAGTCATCTGGAAGCCAGGGCGATATGCCCTGGCTTTTGTTCGTTTCCCGCTCGGAAATCTTAGGATCGATGAGAACAAGGAGGAAATGAAATGAGTATCGCAAGAGAAGAAGTGCTGCACGGCGACGAGATCGCAGTCAAACCGGTCGCCGGCCGGATCGGTGCGGAAATATCGGGCATTTCCCTATCGGGAAGTCTTGATTCGAACGCCGTGTCTCTCATCCATGAAGCGCTCTTACAGCACAAGGTCGTCTTCTTCCGCAACCAGAATCATCTGGACGACCGAGAACAAGAAGCTTTCGCGAAGCTGCTCGGCCGTCCGGCCGCTCATCCGACCGTTCCGGTCCGGGATGGTTCGGATTATATTTTGGAGCTGAACTCCGATCATGGGAACGGCCGGGCGAACTCCTGGCATACCGACGTCACCTTCCTAGCCGCATACCCGAAATACTCGGTGTTACGCGGAGTGGTCCTCCCGGAAGCCGGCGGCGATACCGTCTGGGCCAATACGGCCGCCGCATACGAAGGCCTTCCGGCGAGCTTGAAGAAACTTGCGGATCAATTATGGGCCGTTCATACGAACGCCTATGATTATGCGGCGGAGCGCAGCGATTTCACAGATGAAGCGCTGAAACACCACAACGAGGTATTTTCTTCGACTTTATACGAGACCGAGCACCCTGTCGTCCATATCCATCCCGAAACGGGGGAACGACATTTATTGCTCGGGCATTTCGTGAAACACTTTGTCGGTCTCAGCACCGCCGATTCTCAGCAAATTTTCTCGATCCTGCAGAGGCATGTAACGCAAATCGAAAACACCGTCCGGTGGAGATGGAAAGCCGGGGACGTCGCGATCTGGGATAATCGCGCCACGCAGCATTACGCGGTCAACGACTACGGCAACGCATCGCGAGTCGTCCGCAGGATCACCATCGACGGAGACATCCCAACCGGCTTGGACGGACGCCGGAGCATGACCAAAACATTCGATAAGAGACGCGAAGCCGAGTAATGTCTCTTCCTACGACCAAGGAGGCTGCTTGCGCGCAGCCTCCTTGGTCGTACTGCTTTAGTAAGCGTTCTCGATCAGGCGCCGGAACAAGTCTTCTCCGAAGCTGCTTCGAACGGGCCGACAGCAATTCATGCGGTACGTTCGTCTTCCGTCCTCGTTCCGTTCAGGCGATAAGAAGAGAGCTCGGGGCGATCGTTCCTCGAATGCCCAATTCGCCAGCTCGAAATTGTGGCTGACGAGAACGACCTTCAATTGCAACTCGCAGCACGCGGCAAGCCAATGCCTTCCGACCGCCGCTCCGTCTCGTTCCGCGATCGCGGCGAACGGCTCGTTCATCAGGAGGAGCGAATGAGGGGTCGAATGTTCGACGAGCCGATTTAACCCGCGAAGCTCATCCTCTAATGTCCCCCCGGCGAACTGCGACTCCGATCCGGCGAAGTACGTTACGATGCGGTCGCAGACGTTCGCTTCGAAGCGAGATGCCGGAACGAACATGCCGCATTGCATCATGAGCTGCGCCAATCCGATACTCCTTAGGAACGTCGACTTCCCTCCTTGATTGGCTCCGGTCACGATCAGCAGGCACGCGCTCCCCCCCGTTACGTCATTGCCGATCGGCCGTCGCGGGAGTCCGAGCGCCAGTCCGGGGTCATAGAGATCTTGGAAATCAAGCATTCGTTCCCCGGCGCTGTAGGCTGTAGGGAACGAAATAGGACATCCCCGAAGAGTCAGCGCCCGATGCAGCCGTACGCATCCGACGTAAAAACCGATCTCGGATCGCAAGCTGTCGAAGTCGCTTAACGCGTCGTCGATGAACCGTTTCAGGAGGAACAGTACGTTGCCGAGAGCGCTCTCCTCCACATCCCGGAGGCTATTCTCCGGCTTAAACAGGCCATAGCCCTTGAACAACCGATTGCTTAAAACGGTTGTCGGCCGTGCATCCAAGCTCCTAAGCACAGCGTTGGTTCCATGGAAGCCGTCTCCGACCGACACTCCGATTCTTACGCCGCCCCTGCTCCCGGCTTGACGCAGCCGGGCGAGATGAGCCCTCGCCTCCCGAAAGAACGCGTCGGGATACCTGCTTCGAAGCCGTGCGAAGGAATCGAGAAAACCTTCCGAACAAAGCGATTCCGCGTGACGAGCTCCTGCGTCCCTCAGCTCCTCAAGCGAGTCCAGCAAGGTCGGCAACAACTCGACCGCAATTCGGAGCTTCTCGCGTACCGGGATCGTCCGGGCGAAATTCGGTTTCATCTTGGCTCTGTACTCCGCGGATTTCTCCGACGCCTCGGAAGAAACCTTGTATAACCGCTCGACGAACTCCGGATGCCGCAGCGCGTCCGTCAACACATGTTGTCTATAGCGGATCGTCTCAAGATCCGCTTCGGTTCGAAGCATGACCCGCTTACATGCGTCCCGTAGAAAATTGTCTTGATCCGACATCGCCAGAAGTAGAGGTTCTAGATGCAAATCTCGCTCAAGGGCCGCATCGCCCGGTATCGTTCCAGCCTCGTGGTATGCATTCATATTCCTATAAAGCAGCGATGGCCTCATCCGTGCGCGCGCTCCTTTAGTCGACTTATCAGCCGTTCCTTCGTGAGTCCGTACCGCTCGACTTCCTCTTCTACCCGCTTGATATCGGCACCGCGATCTTCCGGGGCGAAACCGGGCAGATGCGTGACGAACAAGCACATCGCGCCTCGGATCGTCAACAGATCCAACAACTTCCTTCCCATCGAAGTCGCATCGTAGGTTGACGTCGTGGAGAAGGTTTCGTTCAAGACGACCATGCTGCCATGACCCGCTTCGGCCACGATGGGATGGAGCCTCGTTAGTTCCTCCTTCAGCTTCCCCTCGTTCATCTCCGGACGGTCGGCTTTGGGGAAATGCGTGTACAGCCGATCGATATGCGGAACGACGGCCGATCTTGCCGGAACAGGACAACCCAGTGCGCTTAAAGCGATAATTTGTCCTACCGTTCTGGCGAAGGAGTCCGGTCCGTCCGGAAATGCCGGTACGACGACAGCCGCTTCCGCATGCAAATCTACGCCGTTAGCGATCATCCGATTCGCTGTCCCGGCCATAAGATCATAGCCCGCTTCGATCCGTAATTCCTTCTTTTGCGTTATAACGGGGTAGCAATAATATAGACCGCGCTTCCGGAACGCGCGGAAATATCGCAGGCATGCGATATAAAATGTTAATTCCTTGGCGAAGGTCATCGCCGTCGGATCGACGAACGACGGATGGGTATGAGAGAACGACTCTAACGCTGCGAATGCCGCCGGATATCGTCTGCGTAACAGCCGGAGGGTTTCCTCTTCCAACCCCGGCGTTTGCAGCCCGGAGATCGCCTGAAGGCACGCCTCCGAGTCCCCGTCCCGGTCGAACGTGTTGCGCAGCTCCGCGCAATAATCCGCCTCTTCGTCGCCGGCGTAAATGTAGAACAGTCCATCCGTCGCAATGAAATTGTATCTCATGTCGCGGAACGTACGGTCAAGTCCGAAGGCATCGTCGCGCAGCCTGACGAATGACTTAGACGTCGCGTAAGCCGAAATCCAATCGGAGCACCGCGTTAAACCGTCGGAGCGCAAGCCGGCACGACTCAGCGCTTCCTTCATTTCCGACACGGCCTTGCAATACTCGACCGCGGCGTCTAAACGCCATTTACAGCTTTGAACCGTCCCTGGGCTTGCTTCGCTGGATGTCAGACAATCCGTGATCCGCCTCGACCGCAGCGCAAACTTCTCGGCTGTCTCCAGGGTCAACCGTTCGTCGATATCCTCCATGACCGAGCTTCGGTAGCGCACGGCGTCGCTGTCCGGCAGCGGGCTGCGGAACCATCGCCGCAGCTCGGCATCCGCCGCTCGCCCGCGCAGCATTTCATCCAGGATCGTATCCAACCCGAGGTCGGACATCGCTTCGTCGGACATGAACGGCTCGTCGGCTTCGGATGTGTTCCGCCCGTTCGCAAATAGGATACTCCGGTATTCCATATAACAAACAGCCCCACTTCAGAGAGATTCAACCTCGATATCATCCTTGCGGCAAACCTATAAAATATCGACATCCCTCATGGAGTCCTCGATGATCGAACGCACTATTTCCGATACGGAATAATCGCCGCCGCCGCAGCGCCGATCGATTTCCTGCCAACAGGCCGCCGGCAAAGTCAACGATAGTTTCCGCGTCGCTCCGATCCTCTTCCGGCCAGCCCCCGTCCGCGGCCCCCCCGAGGCGGTTGTTTGACTTTGACCGCTTCCGTTCGGCGTCTTTTTCCGTTTCTCGCTCATCGGCATCACCTATCTGTATTTTACACCTATAGGGTGCGTCGTCAATTTTTGCTACCTTTTTCAATCCGGTCGGGTCCCTTCCGGATAATGAAGTGATTTACAGCAATATTTATTGTTTTACAATATATTTTAATTGCTATGGAATGTATTTTAATTGTTTTTCATTTATAAGCCTGCTACAAAACCGACTCGGCATCCGTCTTATAAGCGAAAGGAGGCGCGGCGGCAACATGGCGGAAGGCGCACAGGTACCAGAGTTATTCCAACAATTATTCCGGGAGCATTACTCCGGGGTGGCGCGGAAGCTTCATGCGTTGACCGGCGATTACGCGGCGGCGGAGGATCTGGCTCAAGAAGTATTTCTGCGGCTCTATCGGAGCCCTCCGGACCGGCTGGAGGTCGTCGGCGCCTGGCTGCACCGGGTGCTGACCCGGGTAGGGTACGATTATTTGAGACATCGGTCGTCGGGCAAGGCGTTATTGGAAAAAGAAAGCGCACGCGTGGCCGCCTGGTCGGAAGGCGCCGCCCCTTCGGGTGAGACGCAGGTCATCCGCGAATGGGAAAAGGACGTCGTCCGCAAGGTGCTGAGGAAGCTCTCGGACCGGGATCGGGCAGCCCTCCTGCTCCGGGAGGAAGGGTACAGCTATGAAGAGATCGCCCTCCGGCTGGAGGTCGATCCGAAGATTGTCGGTACGCTGCTGGCCCGGGCGGAAGAACGGATGAAGAAGAAATACGAACAGGAGGAGAGGCGACACGATGGCGGACGGAACGAAGCGGACCGGCGGGGAACCGGCATTTGATCCGGATCGGGCTTGGCGTCGGTTCGAGAAGCGGGCGGCCCGGGAGCCGGTTCCGGCGTTTTGGAAACAGGCGGAGGCAAGCCTGCAGCCGGACGAAACAATACGGTTGCTATTGGATGGGAATCAAGATCATAACGAGAAGGATGGTGCGAACGAGATGAAGATGAAAGGATCATTCGGGGCGACGAAGACTCCCAACGCGGCATGGGGTAACGGGATGCCCGGCGTCTGGCGGACGGAAAGACCTGCCAAATGCAGGCTTCGGAGATGGACCGCCGGAGTCGCCGCCGCCGTCATGGCGATCGGCTTGTTCGCCACCCCCATGGGGGATCGGGCGTTGGCCGTCATGATGCAAACCTTCCGCATTCAGCACATGGTCGGAGTCGAGGTTTCGGCGGACGACATGGCGACCATCTCGGGCATTCTGGAGAGCGGCTCGCCCGAGGGAGACCGGAGCTTCAACCTGGCCCAGTACGGTACTTTATCCCAATCCGGCGGCGGCGAGGCCCGTACCGTGACTTGGGACGAAGCGGAACGACGGATGGGCGGCCCCCTGCTCCGGTTGGAGGACTCTCCGTCGGCCGAATACCAGCCTGCTACCGCGCTCACCTTGAATCTGAATGTGGATGCGGTCAATCGGCTGCTCACCCGTCTGGGCGGCGCCACCACCCTGCCGGCCGAAGCGGATGGGAAAGCGATCCGGCTGCACATTCCGGACGGCGTCGCTGCGGCGGGCAGCTTGTCGGGCAAGCCGGTGCGACTGCTCCAATTCGGCAAGCCGGAGCTCACCGTGGAAGACGGCATCGATCCGGCCCAAGTCCGCGAAGCGGTGCTGGGGCTGCCCGTGCTGCCGGACAGCCTGCGGACCAAACTGGCCGCTATCGGCGATTGGCAGAGCACGCTGCCGGTTCCGTCACGCGACGGCGTAACCACGAATTTCCGGTTGGGCGGACATGATGCGATCCTAACCGAGGACGGCGGGAGACGATACCTGCTCTGGCTGGACGGAGACCGGATGGGATTGCTGAGCGGGGATATGGAACAGTTCTCCACAGAAGCCGCCTTCCTGCGGGCCGCGGAGGGGCTCCTACTGCCATGATGATCGACACCGAGGATCTGACCAAGACCTATAACGGCCGCGGCGGCTGCCGCGGCATCACCCTGCAGGTGCCGGCGGGCTGCATCTTCGGCCTGCTGGGACCTAACGGCGCCGGCAAGAGCACCTTCGTTAAAATGCTGGCCGGCCTCCACCGCCCCGATTCCGGGCGGGCCGCCGTGCTGGGACAGCCCCTCGGCCGGCCTGAGGCACGGCGCAAGCTCGGGTATTTGCCCGAGCTGTTCCGTTTTCAAGATTGGCTGACTCCGGTCGAAGCGCTTCGCTTCCATGGTCAGCTGGGGGGCTTGCGGCCCCAGGAAACGCGGGCCCCCTCGTTCCGCACCCGAGTACGGGACACGTTGGAGCTGGTCGGTCTGCTGGATGCAGCAGACCGCCGGGTCGGCGGCTTCTCCAAGGGGATGCAGCAGCGCCTCGGCCTGGCGGCCGCCCTTCTCCTGGAGCCCGAGCTGGTCATTCTGGACGAACCCGCTTCGGCCTTAGATCCCGTCGGGCGTTACGAGATCCGCAGCCTGCTGAAGCGGCTTCGGGGCAAGGGCGTGACGGTGTTCCTTAATACCCATCTACTAGAGGACGTGGAGGAGCTTTGCGACGAAGCCGCCTTCCTGTACGGAGGCGAGCTGCTGGCGTCCGCTGTATAAGCTGCTCGGCGGTGCCGGCGATAGCGGGGCGAATTGGCGCTTCCGGCTTGGCGGCTGGCTTCCGGAGACGTTGGCGGAGCTGAAGAATGCCGTCGGCGCCGCCTTCTCCTCCCCGCTGCTGCGCCTGGTCGACGCGGATGCGAGCGGCAACGCCCTCCTATCCGCCCGCGTAATGGACCGGGAGCAAGCCGGCTACTTGTGTTCTTTATTGATCCGGAACGGCCTGACGCTTTACGAATCCGGCCCCGAGCCGAACAATCTTGAAGCCTGGTTCCTCCGGATGGCCCGATCTCGAGAAGGAGGCGTCTCGCAATGACCATGTACATCTCCGCCACCTTCAAGGAGCTGACCCGCAAGCGGGTGTTCCTCGTTACGATCGTTCTGACCTTCGTCTTTCTGGTCTTGTTCGCCTTCGGAGCTAGGGAGCTGGCCGACGTAGCCGGGCAAAGTCAAAGTTCCCCCGCCGAACGATTGTTGAACAGCATGGTGCTGATGGTGCTGGGTCTTTTCTTTGCGCAATTTTTGTCGGCCTTCTTCGTGCTCTTCTCGTCCATGGGAACCGTCACGGGCGAGCAAGAGAACGGTTTGTTGCTGGCCGTCGCCGCCCGGCCCCTCCCCCGCTGGAAGCTTTATTTGGCCAAATGGCTGGGGCACGCCGTCTGGATCGCCGTGTACAGCGCCATCCTGTTCCTTTCCGTCATTTGGACCATTCACAGCTTGGCCGGACTTCCCGTGCTGGCGGGGGACGTGCTGCGAGGCTTTGGACTATTTATCTGGATGCCGCTTCTTCTCTTGTCGCTGACCATGCTGGGCTCCGTCTATTTGCCGATGCTGGGGAACGGGATCTGCGCCGCCCTGCTGTACGGTCTTGCGCTCTTTACCGGTCTCGTCGAAGGGATAACGGTCTATGAAGGCTCTCACCCGGCATTGGATAAATTCGTATTGCTGATCGGGCTCCTTCTGCCCACCGATTCGGTTTACCGAAGAAGCCTCTATGAGGTGATCGGGGGAGCGGATTGGGCGGGACTGGCGCTCTCCGACATGGGCCCCTTTTCCATATCGAGCGTTCCTTCGAACTCCTTCTTATTCTATACGGCAGGGTATGCGGCGCTTCTGCTCTTGCTCGGGTGCCGAGCGTTCAGCCGGAAGGATCTATAACAATAGCAATAGCCCCGAGTCTCGGGGCCATTGTATTTTATAGGTGGGATCCGCCGCTTGCATCCAGGATCTGACCGGTGATCCACCCGCCCTCGGGGGACGCGAGGAACGCCGCGATATCCGCAATATCTTGCGGCTCCCCCCACCTGCCGAAAATGGAAAAGTCGGCGCCGAAACGACGGCTTCCCGGATCCTGCAGCATGCCGGCATTCATATCCGTAGCGACGAATCCCGGCGCGATCGCATTGATCGTAATCCCGCGCGGGCCGAGCTGTTTGGCGAGCGATAGCGTCAATCCGTTGACGGCCGCCTTCGACATACTGTACGCGGGAATGGCCGGCAGGGACATGCGGGTGACGGCCGAAGAAATTTGAATGATGCGTCCATCGTTACGGAGATGGGGCAGCGCCTGTTGGATCATAAAGAAGGGCGCCTTCACGTTCAGCGACATCAGCGAATCGAAGTCCTCCTCCTTCGTATCCTCGATGGCCGCCGCAAGGCCTGTCCCCGCATTATTCACGAGAATATCGAACCCGGCCGTACCGAATCTCGTCGCCAACTCTCGTTCCAAGCCCGCATAGAAGGTGTGGATCCCATCAAGCGTTCCGAGATCGGAGCCCAAGGAAAATGCGGAGCCTCCGCCTCCAATAATCTCGCCGACCACCTCCTCGGCCGCGCTTCGGTTCGCGGCGTAATGCACGACGACCGTCGCTCCTTCGCGGCCGAGCCGCTGTGCGATCGCCCGGCCGATTCCCCGGCTCCCTCCTGTCACGATCGCTACTTTGTTCACTAACTTCCCCATGCGTTTCAACTCCTGGCGTCATTTTTACTGCATCTCTGTTGTACCACACCCTTCCTTTCGAGAGGTTGCTCTCCTATTTCAAACGTAAGGTCCTTCCCACGCCTTCTTGCGCCAGCCGATCCGTTCCGACACGATCGCCCGTTGTCGATCGAACGCGACGTCCGCTCCGAACGGGAGGCGGCGCCCGAACCGGAAGCGCATGTCGCGCCACGCGACGACCGTTCCGGAATCGTCCTCGGAAATGAAAACATGCGCTCGCTGCGCGAATGCGAGGAAAGAACGAACCGCTTCGGTCCGCTTGGACGCTTCGACGAGCGGATGATCGGCGAGCGGCTCTCCCTTCGGGATTTCGACCGAATCCTCGATTCGTCCGCATCGGATAAATCCGGAGACGAACGCGTCTTCCCGCTCAGCGACGAACGACCATCGCCACAGATGCATGCAGGGCGTTACGTAGCAGCTCGCCGGCCCGCCGAGCGCCTCGCGCAGCAAGCGAAGGCGCCGCCGTTGCCGCCATATGCGCCATCCGACGTAGAACGCCGTCGCCGCATAAAGCGCCGGAAAGAGCGGCACGGGGGCGACCGCTCCCGCCAGCCATAGCGCGGCAGCGCCCAGATGCGGGACGAATAAATAGGGATCGAATAGCGTCAGCGCGTCCAGATGGACCCAACGTTTCGAAAAGGGACGTAAGCATTGTACGCCGTAGCCGTTAAGCGCATCGAGCAGGACGTGAAGGACGACCGCGGCCAACGCCCAAGCGTATACATGCAAGGCGGCCTCCGCGAACCCGGACGCTGCCGCGTAAAGAAGCGCGATCGGAAGCGGCCAAAAGAACCATGCGGGGATCGAATGCGAGATGCCGCGATGCAGACGAATATAAGCGGCTTGCCCCTTGAGCCTCGCGATGATGTCGAAATCGGGCGCGTGCGACGCGACGACGAGCGATGCGATCCACGCCCCGCCGAACGCGCCGGGTTCCGCGGCGATCGCCGGATCGAGCGCCGTCGCGAGTCCCGCGAGCGTCACGCCGAACAATACATGACTTGCCGTATCCATCGTTTCGTTCGCCTCCTTCGTACGTAACGCCTTAACCATAACAGCGTTTCGTTAACTCCGATGGCGAATGATTTTAAATTTTCTTGAAGTCGCTTCGTCTATCTGGAGGAAGGGAACTTTTCCCAAAGTAGTGCGTCTAACTATTCAGCTGTTCATTCCAATGTCGGAGGATGCGATCATGAGAATACGGAAGACCCTATTTGCTGCGGTCGCTGCGGCCCTGCTCGCCTCGCCGTCGCTGCAATCGGCTGGCGCGGCGGAGGCTGTCGAGCCCTATGTACGTTCGTTCGGCGCCGTCTCGTTAGTCAAGACGGATGGAACGTATTGGGAATGGGGAGGTCCGAAGGCGGTTCCCACGCAAATCGTCGGCTTAACGAACGTGGAGGAAGTCTTCGAAGGAGGCTGGATCGTCAAGGAAGACGGAACCGTGTGGATTTGGGAGGAGGAATCGTCGGGGGAGCTTCGGACGGAAGCCGTGCCGGAAGCGAATGAATTGAAGGAAACCGTCCAAGCGTATTCGCATACGCTAGCGCTCGATCGCTCGGGCAACGTGTTCGTGCGTACTTCGGACGAGAACGGCAACCTCGGCGCGCCCCGTCCGGTAGACGGCATCGACGACGTCGTCGATATCGCGTTTTCTTCGTCGCAATCGGTTTACCTCTTCGTGAAATCGGACGGATCGGTATGGGTCGCCAATAGCGACCTAGCCACCGTCCTGCCGCTTTCGGACGTCGTCGGGGCCAGCGCCGCGGACGACAACGTCGTGTTGAATGCAGACGGAACGGTATGGGAAGTGAACCGGACGGACACCGTCGGCTGGGACAGCTCCCTTCGTCTTGCGGCGAATCCTATCGAAGGTCTGCGGGACATCCAATCCATATCCGCGTACCGGGAAGTGAGATTGGCGATCGACGCTTCGTCGCGTCTGTGGTTTTGGGGGGCGACGCGAACGGGCGTTTCGGACGGCACGATCGTCCATAAGCAGGAATCGCCGGTTGCGTTATCCGCCGTCGCGGACGTCAAACAGGCGGTGCATTGCGAACGTTCGATCGTCGTTTTAACGAAGGACGGCAGCTTGTACGAGACGTCGACCAGCCGCGAATCGATGCCGACCGACGCCGTCTTTCGCAAACTGGCCGAAGACGTCGTCTCGGTGACGGAAGGCGGCAGACATGTCATTTTCCAAAAAGAGGACGGTTCGCTGTGGGGATGGGGCGTGAACAAAGGCGCGACGCTCGGCGCGGGCGATGAGGAATTCTCCCATGATACGCCGGTGCCGGTGCAAAAACCGATCGCGGTCAGCTTGGACGGCCGGACGGTCCGCCTTGCGAACGGCGTCATGCTGCGCGGGGCGCAAACGTTCGTCCCGTTGCGTTCCGTCTTCGAGTCGATGGGAGCCCAGATCGTCTGGGATCATCCGACGAAGTCGGTTACGATCCAGCAAGGCGACGCTTCGCCGCTAACGATCGTCGTCGAATACGAGACGGGCACCGTCCTCAAAAACGGGAGCGCCGTCTTTATGGCGGAAGCGCCGTTCATCTCCTCCGGCACGTCGTACCTCCCGCTTCGATTCGTCAGCGAATCGCTCGGCGCCAAGGTGGACTGGTACGCGGATCAATACCATATCGCGATCACGACCGCGGAGGAATAGGCATAAAACATGAAAAGCGGCAGTCATAGACCGGGTAAACGGGGTCCTAGACTGCCGCTGCCTATCGGACGGTCAGCACTTTTTACTTCACGTCCTT
Organism: Paenibacillus sp.; assembly: GCF_031177825.1. GTDB lineage: Bacteria > Bacillota > Bacilli > Paenibacillales > YIM-B00363 > Paenibacillus_AE. The sequence goes on from NZ_JAPSKE010000004.1 coordinate 236,746, forward strand.
AATCTTCATGAAAATAAACGGTTTTTCCCGATTCTGTGGAAATATATACCGCTTCTAATATTTGCGAAACGATCATAGCTTCCCTCGGTTTGACCAAGGGTTCGGTATCGTTCACGATACTATGAATCCATTGTTTGGCCTCATACTCGAAATCGGTCAGTTGTTCTCCTCGGAATAGCTCTCTTGCATTCGGATTGACATCGATTTTATTCAGGAACAAACTCCCGTCCCTCTCGCCGTTGATTCGCAGTTCATTTTTGGCGAAATCCGCTCCTCCCTTCGTTCCGCAAAGCAGATTGCCGCCGCCTTCCGCGATGTTAAGAGCCCAGCTAGTTTCGATAACGACCGTAGCGCCGTTTTTAAATTTCACGTAGCCGAACGCCGAATCTTCTACCTCGAATTCATTAGGATCCCAGGAACCCCATTCGTTCGCGGCATTTTCGGTATGCTTCAGCTTATGGAAAACACTGCCGACGACGCTCTCCGGTTCATAGTTGTCCATCAACCATAAGATCAGATCAAGGGAGTGGGTTCCGATATCGATCATCGGACCGCCCCCCTGTTTCTCTTTATCCAAAAACACGCCCCAGGTAGGAACGCCTCTTCTTCGAGTAGCGACGGCCTTCGCAAAATAGATTTCTCCAAGTTCCCCGTCGGCGATCATCTTTTTTAACAATTGGCTTCTGGCATTGGAACGATTCTGGTACCCGACGGTTAGCTTCTTGCCTGTACGTAAGTGAGCTTCGTACATCGCTTTGGCCTCCGCGCCCGTGACGGCCATCGGTTTTTCGCACATGACATGTTTGCCGCTTTCGAGAGCGTCGATGGAGATCACCGCGTGGGAGCTGTTCGGCGTTAGCACATGTACGACCTCAATCTCTTCCATGGCAAGCAGATCCTTATAATCTGTAAACGTCTTTGCGTCGGGCGTTCCGTATTTTTGTGCAGCTTCCTCGGCCCTTTCCGGCAATAGATCACAGAAGGCCACCATCTGCACATTGTCTAACTTGGACAGGCATGGCATATGTTTGCCGTTCGCAATCATGCCGCAACCGACGATCCCTACTTTAACGGTTCTCATAAGAATCCCCTCCCCTGCTTTATTTGAACTCTACCGTTCGGTTTTCCTTATGAGCGATGTATGCCGCTTCCAACAGTTCCGTCAATTTCGTTCCGTCTTCAAGACCGAAGGGCATCGGCTGGTCATGGAGCAGTGCATCCGCCCATTGCATGATGGGAAGCGGTAGCTCTTTAGGGAGTTGAGTGGGTGAAATCCATCCGTTGAAAGGGAGATCGAGCTTCTTCGAGATGACGCGAACCGAATCATCCGAGATCATCAAAGTGCCCTCCGTACCGTAAATCTCAAGAGAGGAAGGAGTTCTGTAGGTAACCAGGCTTGTTTCCACCAATGCGACCGCGTTGTTTACGAACTCAATTGAACACTGCGCATTATCTTCGACTGCTCGATTCGTGAAATAATGAAACATGGAGGTGATTCGCTTGGGCTTCCCCAACATCCAACTCGCTAAGTACATCGGATGACAGCCCAAATCCATCATCGCACCGCCGCCTGCTTGCTTCTCGTCATACCAGTATTCCGGGAGCCAATGATTCAGAGCGCCGTCGTGGCCGTTCCGAATGCGCAACAGCGTAACGTCCCCTAATATTTGGTCGTCGATCAATTGCTTCGCGAATAATTGGTGCGGCCTTGTGCGAGCGGGAAATGAAATGCAAAACTTTACGCCCGCTTTGCGTACCGCTGCGGAAATCCGATCGCATTCTTCAACGGTAAGAGCCATGGCTTTCTCGGTAAAAATGTGTTTGCCGGCCTCGGCGGCAGCCACCATGACGTCTGCGTGCATACTTGTAGGCGCATCCACCACGACTCCATCGATGTCTTCTCGTTGTAAGAGAGTATCCAGATCCGCTTCGAAATCCGCTCCCAATTGGGCAGCCCATTCGCTTCCGCGTTCCGGCTGTTCGTCCCAGACGGCCGTGAGCTTCACATTTCCGTGAGATTGTAACTTTCTTGCGTAATCGGCTGCATGCACATGCCACTTACTCAACATCGCAACGTTCAACATTCGAATTCCCTCCGTCATCGTTACGTTTTTTTAGAATGGTTCAGTCCACTTCAAAGGGAGGCGGCGTATAATTCGCTCCGAATGGCGCGTCAGGCCTCGAGAAGTCTCCCATTAAAGCTCTCCGAAGAGGCGTAGTTCTTTGCATAAAATCGACATCGTTATGGAAACGGTCCGAAGGCTTTACCCACGGAGGGCTGTAGATGTAATGCATGGTATAGCGATCGTAATCCCAGTTATGTTCGTAGGTTCGATGCCATACAGCGTTATGAAACACCAGGACCGACCCTGCGGATGCGCATAACACATGGCTGATCGGCGTACTCGACTTTGCGGTACGGATCGATTCCGGAAGAGGAGCGATACTGCGGTGACTGCCTGGAATGAACTCCATATTCCCCATGCCAGGCTCTTCTTGGTCGGTTAATAGAAAGGAAGCTCGGAGCTGTATGAGGGGAATCGGATACCCTAACTTCTTAAAATCGTAGGCGCCGGATCCGTCTTGATGCCAGCCTCCCATACCGCCGCGCGCCGGCTGCTTCGTATTCCATCCGGACTGCACAATGAATCGATCTCCGAGTAAACCTCTGATTTTCGGTAAAACCGATGGATGATCCATTAAATTTTCAATCGCCGGCTCCGTCTCATACCCTCTGCCGACTTGACCAAATCCGTTGGTTCCCGCCGCTTCATGAATTCGTATGGATGCATGCAGACATTCTTGAATTTCCTCTTTCGACAGCACATTCGGAATGACAAAGTAACCCCACGATTCGAAAATAAATCGATCGAGATCCGTGAATGCGCCTTCGGCAACGATCGGGTTTAACATGTGTTGTCCCCCCCTTGCGTGTTTGAAAGAAGACCGGCCTACTGTTTATGAAAACAATAACGTAATCCTGACTCCGTCGGGATGATTAGGATACTGCAGATGAAGGGTGCGACTTTGCTCGTGCCATGCGAATGTAATTTCCGTCTCTGCGCCGGATTGTTCCAATCGCACGGACGCAGGTTTCGTTTTGCTCCGGATGCAGGCAACCGCTTGAACGCGCTGCGGACCTTTGGCGATAAAGCTGAATCCCGCTTGATTCGAAGGAATCTGTTCGATCCTTGATGATGCGCCGATAACGGAAGGCTCTTCCGCAACGGGTACGGAATTCAGATCGTATAGCAATGCATTTTCGCCAGGGGAAATCTCAATTTGCTCCGTAACGCTTAGTTTCGGGTCAAACAGATTCACATACATTCCATTCAATACAAGCGGTTCGGCGCCGACGGATTCGTCCAGGACCGCAGCGATGACATAAGGTCCGCGATGAAGCAGGAAATAATTTTTCGGGCTCCATTGCAAGCTGTGGTCCCCAAGTGCGGCGATCGCATCGGCAACCATTCGACGAAGGCGGTCCGCCCCCTCCATCGTCTTCGCGCATAGGGACGGATCCAGTCGTAAATGTCCGGCGATCCCCTGTCCGATCGGATAGATCCCCTCGGCCGCGTCCGCGTTCAAACCGAGGCAACCGAATAAATGCTCGGCGGGTGTGGCGTATACCCTTTTCCCTTGATTCCACCATGCCCGCACGCTGTGGAACGGATCGCGGCCGTCTCCGACGTAAATCAGAATGCCGCCGTTGCGCACCCAATCCGCAATGGCATTATGGATATCCGGAGATTCCGGCTTCATGAACTCGTAACTAAGAACCAACACGCGGTAATCGTCCAGATAGGCGGGAAATCGCCGGATATTCTCCAACTGCACGGGACGCACCGTCATTCCATGTTTGAGCAAGGGCAGCGTAAGTCCATAAAACGGAGACCAATCTAACAGATCCCTGAATTCGGAGCCTTGAGCGGATTCGACGACCGTTCCGTCATATTTAAATGAAGTTTCCGATTCGCTTGTACCGGGAACATTCCGCTGATACATCGCAGTGTCCGAAAGCAGCACTCCGATCATGCAGTCTTCGCCATGGAATTGGATCTTTTCTTGCTGCATGTCCCCGAGCGTGTGCATCACGTTCAAAAGCAATGTGGCGTAGTGATCCGGAATTCCTTCTCGGCCGTCTCCGTCCTCCTTGGGATACTTCCCTTCGAATATGCGGCTGGGCCAAGGAGCTACTTCGTAATGAGAGATTTGCGGGTGCAGCAGCGAAGCGACTACAGTCTTCAAATAATTTTCGCGATAGTCCCTCCAGGTGTGCTTCGGATCATCCTCGATCGGGTCGTGCAAAAACCACATCCGTCGATTCGTACCGCGGACTAACTCCTGCATCACGCCGTATTCGAGGAAAGCCGTTTCGAACGTGCGTTCCTTCCGCTTTCCTTCGTAAACATTCGGCGTCCGCGACGTTCCCGTCCAAATTTGCGCAATATAACCGTCTATGGTCGGAAGATCGAGCAGCCATGACTCAGGACTTACAATCCGCCACTGCGTATAATTGATTAGACTATGCGTCGGTACATAGAACCGGAGATGGCGGTTATAGGTGATCATGGCGTATTCCTTCAAGGCTGAACAGAGCCGATCCAAACAGCGAGTATAGAGATATGCTTTCAACTTTGCGGAACGAAACTGCGCGTCGACGGACTCATGCGGGGCGATCCAGGGCTCGTTGTAATACAACAGCCATTCCCGACGGAAAGCTTGCGAGTACCCTCCTTCCACCCAGAATTCCGGTTCTTCCAGATGAATGGCTTCGACGCCGGCATCGACCGCCTGTTTGATCCGGTTCGTTAAAAATTCCGTAAAGGCGATCGTCGGAACCATATAGGGGATGTCTTTCGAAGTGCCGTGAATAATGGTTTCCCCATACCGGTTCATCTGCGCTTCATCCCAATGCTCGCGTCCGTCCACCCTACCGTTCAAGTAATCCTGATAGGAGCCCCAAGAAACTCCTGTCATCAAGTGTACTACGTACCCGCGATCGGCCCATTGGCGAATCCGATCCGGCATATCCGGACCGACGCCGTATACCATAACGAAATCGGTTTGCAGATCGTAAGTCGGTCCGTAGGGAGCACCGATTTGAAAGCCGGTCCGTTCTTCCGTACGCGCTCGATTCATGACTTCGTCATCTCCCAGATAGGAATTACCGATGAAATCCTGGAAAGTAAATACGGTATGGGATGGCAGCGACACCATCCCACCATGGATACCCTTCCTTCATTAGAACCCTACATCATCTCTTTCCGCAGCTTTTTGAGCCACGAACTCCGACATTTCTTCCACGCCGGCAGCTCTAAATTTCTCTTGAACATTATGAAGCATATTTAAAGCCTCTTCGTCGGACGCCGCAAAAAATGCTTTCTTAAATTCCTCGTCGAAATTCAAGCTGCTAGTTTTATCTCTAAACTCCTGATATTTAGGCCACTCTCTTGCTAGGTAGCTGGCGCTTATTTTGTCAATGATCTTGATAGGCATTCTTTCCGAGAAGCTTTCCTCCAGTTTTTCCCACTCTGTTTTCTGATCCTCGGTTTTAGGCCAAGCGACATCGGGGGAGAATGCGCCAATAAATCTGCCTGGAAGGAAATTGAGCCCTGCATCTCTTTTCAAATCCGGGTTATCATCGAATTGCGTTTTCACGTCAGGAATCCATTGGGGTATCCCGTTTTCCAAATTGTAGTGCGTTCCTTCGATCCCGAAGTGCGCAAGCAATCGGCCTTCTTCGCTGTTGACGTAATCAATGTATCGCAATGCCGCATCGGGATCTTTAATGGAAGCGCTTAAGAAAAGAACAGGGAAACCGGAGCGTCCGGGTTTTTCCACTTGCGTTCGGATTTCTCCGCTCTTATTCTTCATCGGACCCAACAATTCATATTGCATTTCCGGATTCGTCTTATAAAGCGTCTTTTGTAAATCGGCTAACATCGGTTGGGCGCCGAATACGGCAAGCTTGCCCGTAGTAAGCTTTTCGTTCGCTGTCGTACTCGTATTGCTGAAGGCTTCAAGATCGAACAAACCTTCCGATAACAATTTCCTCATATATAACAACCTGGCTTCATGGTCCTTGGATTGCGTCCAATGGATCAGCTTTCCGTCTACCTCGCGGAAGTCCGAAATCGTGTAATCCGTCCACCCGGCAAGGAACTGGCCGTAATCCCAACCATTCCACATGGTTCCGGCCGGTATGACCGGCTTCCCGCCAATATCCTTAAAACCGCCGTCTCTAATTTTTACCAACAGGTCATACAGTTCTTCTTGCGTATCGATATCCTCCGCTTTTACATTTAAAGCTTTCAGGATATCTCCCCTGGCAAAGAGGCCGTAATTCCAATTATGAATGCTTTCAGGGGTTCCGTCCGGGGTCTCCGTAGGAATGAGATAACTTTTGCCCTCGAATTCGGGACTATTGAGATCGAACTCGGCGAAATCCTTCGCGATCCCGGTAGTCACGAGCCTCTTAATATTCGGGTATTTATCGAGATATGGAGTTAAATCCAGAAGCTGTCCTTCCATAGCCGCCTTCTTGATGACTTGACCCTCCCCTCCAGTAGTAGACCAGAAGGGTGCGTTCACGATATCCGGAACCGTGCCGGAAGCAAATATGGTGTTCAGTTTTTCGACTTCGCTGGTTGTGATGGATTCCAGTTTTAACGTTACGCCGGTTTTCTCTCTAATTTTTTGAGCTACGGGATTATTTACCTGGTCCTGCGGGAAACCGGCTCCGCCGCCGTTCCAAGCACTGAGGAAAGTCAACGTGACCTGCTTAGGTTGATCGGACCCCGTATCGGTTGGCTCCGTGTTGCCGGTCTCGCTCCCTCCCGACCCGTTACAGGCGGCTAAGGTCAGCAGCGGTATGGCAAGCGTCGTGCAAATAAACCTTTTGTACTTGTTCCTGCTCATTTTCTAATCTCCCTTCAAAGCTCATTTTTATATAAAAGGCATAGCCTTCTATACCAACTACTCCTTAAGCGAACCTACCAATACGCCCTTTACGAAATATTTCTGAAGAAATGGATACACGCAGATAATCGGGGTCGTAATAATAATGACGAAAGTCATCCTCAAGGCTTCCGGCGTTACTCCTCGCAGTTCCATCTGAGACTCGGTCATGTTTTGAATCGCGGATCCGCTATTTCCCGACGACGACGTCATCGACTGGAACGACGCTTCGCTGATCATCTTGTTAAGGAATGTGGCTGCAGGCTGCAGATTTTCATTCTGTATGAAAAACTGCCCGGTAAACCAGTCATTCCAGACTCCTACTCCGACAAACAAAGCGATGGTAGCAAGCACCGGCATCGACAGGGGCAAAATAATTCTATAAAATACCGACAACTCGCTTGCTCCGTCGATTCGGGCCGATTCGGATAAACCTTCAGGAATCCCGTCGAAGAAGGTTTTCATGATAATCGCATTGAAAAAGTTATAAAGCGACGGCAAGACCAGCACCCAAAACGTATTTAGGATGTGTAATTGCCGGAACAGGATAAAGGTTGGAATCAGTCCTCCGCTGAACAAAGTCGTAAAGAAAAAGAAGAATACAATGTACTTTCTCCCGGGCAACCCTTTCCGCGAAAGCGCGTAGGCCAATAAAGCCGTCAAAAATACGGAAGCAACCGTTACCACAAGGGTTCGAGTAATGGAAATATAAAACGAATTTAAGATCAAAGGGTTGTTAAAAGCCTTAGCATAGTTTTCTAATGTAAACACTCTAGGAAAAAAATAGATTCCGCCCTTCATCGCATCGTAACCGTCATTAAAAGAGAGGGCTAGGAAATAGATGAACGGATATACTGCCGTGACGCAGAATAAAAGCAGCACCGAATAGTTAAGCGACATATACATTCGATCTGCTAACGTCAGCCTTCTCGCACCCATGCACACACCTCCTTATGTCCATCGCCGGCTTATTACCAAAGCGATACGTCGCTCACGCGTCTGGATATATGATTTACAGCAACGATGAGAAGCAGCGAGATCGCGGACTTGAACAAACCGATTGCCGTGGAATAGGCTAATTGCCCCTGTTGGAGACCTGTTTTTAGTACATAAGTGTCCAAGATCTCCGATACGCTTAATGTGGCCGGGGACTGCATCAGCCAGATTTGGTCAAACCCCGCGTTCAGTATTCCGCTGAGGGAAAAGATAAGCAATATGCCGATCGTCGGCGTAAGGCACGGAAGCGTGATCTTAAATAGTTTGCTCCATCGGCCTGCCCCGTCGATTTCCGCGGCTTCATACAAGTGCGGATCGATGTTCGTCAAAGCGGCTAAGTAAATGATCGATCCCCAGCCTACGCCTTTCCAGATGTCGGAAATGACTACAAGCGGATAAAATAATTCCGGCTTTCCCATAAAAAAGATAGGATCCAAACCCATTTGGTACCGAATGTCGTTAATAAGCCCTACGTTCGGAGATAGGATTTTTTGAAGTAAGGTAACGACAACGACCCATGAAACGAAGTGCGGCAGATAGGAAATCGTTTGAAACACCTTTTTGACTTTTTCGTGCATGACTGCATTCAGCATTAATGCCAAGATCAGCGGAGCCGGGAACCCGAAAATAAGTTTAAGGGCGCTAATGGACAGCGTATTCCGGAGTACATCATAGAAACTGGAGTCGTGTAAAAACTGTTCGAAAAATTTAAAACCTGCCCACGGGCTCCCCAATATTCCCAGGTTATATTTGAAATCTTTGAACGCTATCAAAATGCCGTACATCGGATAGTAAGCAAAAACTAGAAACCACACGATGGCAGGAAGCAAAAACAAGTAAATATGCCTGAAATACCATATCTTGGACAATTTTTTGTTCTTTTTTACTTGCTCAAATCCAGGGACTGTAAACCCTCTTGGTATCATTCACTGAACACCTCCTACATCTTCGATGGATCGATTTTATGGTGCGGTCAATCTAAGGGACATAATTTCGAAAGGGGCGAAGGTAAGGTTCAATGTTTGTCCTTTGATATCCAATGGTTGGATACGCCTTTCCAGCATATCGGCAAGCCATGCTTCGGACATCCGAAAGGCTGTGTGCAGAGTGGTTTGGATCCGGGTACCCGCCGTTTCATACAATCTAATGATGATATCCTCGCCGTCTTCCGCCCGTTTCACGGTTTCGACCATGACGTTCGGATGGTCAAGCTTCAGGAACGAATCCGTTCCAGCCGGCTTAGCGACAGTGCCTTCGCCGATGTGATTCGGTGTTTCGACGGTACGAAGCGGAACATTTAATTCGTAACCGCGCTTATACACTTCCGCTTGAACATGGTCCCCTTGATGCGGGAAGAGCGAGTAAATGAAACCATGTTTCGCGCGATCCGCCTCGGGATCCGGGTAACTCGGACTTCGCAGCAGGTTCAAGTCGAGAACGTTGTCCTCTGCGCGGTGCCCGTATTTGCAATCGTTAAGCAGAGCGACCCCGTAGTCCGGCTCCGATAGATCGATCCAATGGTGGGCGCAAATTTCGTCTTTCGCATAATCCCACATCGTATTGCGGTGAGTCGGCCGCTTCATATACCCGAATTGGATTTCGCAGTTGACGTGATCCGAACGAACGTTCACCGGGAACGATGTCCGGAGCATTCTACTCGATTCCTTCCAATCTACTTCCGTTACGAAATCGATTCTTCTGCTCCCGGCGGTAAGAACGACTTTCTGCGACAGACTGGATTGACCGAATCTGTAACGGATCAAGAATCCGGTGGTCGGACCGTCAATGAAAGGTTCAAATCCTTCGATCATTAGCGGCGTTCCGCCGGATTGCCGGTAGGTAGACGGGAAATCCCAAGCATCCCCTTCATCGTGATATAGGCGAAGGGCATTGGCCGTTTCCCCCGGAAGGATGACTTCCCTTTCGGATTCCTTGTCCCAGATGGAAACGATGCCGCCGTCCGTGCCGAACGTCACTTTAAGAAGGTCGTTCTCCGCCGCTCGCTCGGTAAGCGATACCCTCATCTCCGATAAGGTCGCATCCTTGTTCGCGATAGAAACGATACCGGAATCCCCCGAGACGAAGCCCATCGACGGGACGCGCAGCCGCAGCCATTCATCGTCCAGCTTCAGCCATTCTTCCCGCTCCCATGGCAGCGAATTGAACATTACGATGCTTTTTTCTTTCTGATCGGGTAAGCACATGGAACTCGCTATGGATTTATAGCTCGTTGCGATCATCCGCTCGACTTGGTCGAGCATCATCGCATATCGTTCTAATGACTCGTCATAAACCCGTTTAATCGAGGATCCCGGAAGGATGTCGTGAAATTGGTAGAGCAGCACTTCCTTCCAAATCCTCTCCAATTCCTCGGATGGATATGGATATCCATTTGTCATCCATGCGAGCACGGAGGCGAATTCAAGCTCGCGCAACGCTTTTTCCATCTTCCGATTGAAACGTTTGTTTCGCGCTTGACTCGTTAAGGTTCCTTGATGTTTTTCCAAATATAGCTCCCCGCGCCAAGATTGATATCGTGCGCCGTCTTCGGCAAGTTTTTCAAAGAAACGTTCCGAAGGTTCTTGTACTACGGGAGCTAATCCAAGTAGATTTTTCACTCGGCTAAGTCTCTCAAGATGCTCCTCCCCGGGACCGCCGCCTCCGTCGCCGATGCCGAACAGCATGAGGCAACGATCGGAAACGTTCTTATCCAAATATTCCTTCTCCGCTTTCATAATGGATCGAGGTGCTGCAGGGCTGTTGTAGGTATCTTCTGGCGGCATATGAGTGAGAACTCTAGAGCCGTCGATCCCTTCCCAAAAGAAGGTATGATGAGGGTGCCGGTTGTACATGTTCCAAGAAAGCTTCTGGGTCATCATGTAGGTAACGCCGGATTTCTTTAAGATTTGAGGTAAGCTGGCGGAGTATCCGAACACGTCAGGCATCCATAATGTATTGATTTCGTGCCCGAATTCTTGTTGAAAATACCGTTTACCGTATAAAACTTGCCTAACAAGCGATTCCCCCCCTGGCACATTCGTATCCGACTCGACCCACATCGCGCCTTGAGGTTCCCATCTTCCTTCCTTGATTCTCTCTTTGATCTCCGAGTACAGTTTCGGATAATACGCTTTCATCCAATCGTACAATTGAGGTTGGCTCGCGCCGAACACATAATCCGGATAACGTTCCATCATTCTCAACGCCGTCGAAAACGATCTCGCTCCTTTGCGAATCGTCTCTCGAATCGGCCACAGCCATGCAAGGTCGATGTGCGCATGCCCGATGGCGCTGATCGTCAACGCCGGATCGCCTCCGCGCATCGCTAGTTCCTTGCCGAGAATGCGGCGCGCTTCCGCTACTCGTTCATCGGTCAGCTCCGTTAATAGCAGGGAAACATCGGATAACGCGCGGTACATCTTCTCCTTCCGGGCCGAACCCGATGGCAGCTGCTCGGCGGTTTCAATCAGCACCTCCGCGTCATAATACAACTGTCTAACTTGCTCCCGGCAAATCGCGATTACCGCTTCCTTCAACGTTCCGCTCCGGAACTGTCCGAATAGATCGTTGCAGCCGGCATCGGCCCATAGGTCGATCGTTTCCTCCCCCGTCGACGACTCGCAAATATGTACGACGCGTTTCCCCGGAAGTCCGAGGGAGGTGTCAAACTCCGAATTAATATTCGTCAGCCCCTGTTTCGGGTTGCCTTCATGATCCACGATGCACAATTCGCCGTTTACATCGATGAGCAACACGACTTTCGTGCCTGTCGCTTCCTTGGGCACTTGGCCTGTGAAATGAAACCACCCGCAGTCCCATAGGTTCCCCCATCGATCTCCAGCACGAAGTTCCGATCTTTGCCCTGAACGCCTCTCACCGTATGGAACCGGCTCGGGCGTCACCCAGACGGTAACGTGTAACTCCGAAAGCGGAACATATATGGACTTCTCCAGACGCCTTAACATTGATTTCAACGATTCCGGTCTTACTTTTTCGTAGGGCATATTGCGAACGACTCCCCCTTCCTCATGCAAGCGATTTCAATTCCTTGGTTATAATATATTCCTTTTAATAAATATATTCAATATGTCGGTAGAAATTTTCTATAATTGCCTCATATAGGGAAAATGTACCCTTATGGTCGAAAAACAAGGTTCTAATGGGCATTTTTTTGGAGGGGTACATGGAGAAGATCTGCCATTGACTTATGGAGGAGTCTTGTTTCTTTATTTTGGACGTACTTATGTTTTGTTAATAATACATCATATTCAATATAAAGTTATTAATGATATGAAAGATTTGAAGAGCTTGTGGTGGATTTCTATAGGATTTCGGGGACTTATTTGGAGGTTTGCATCAAGGAAGTTGTCGTTTACCTGGCAGAAGAGTCCAACTCGCCTTCGCCCCAACGTCTGGTTTGAATATAAAAGCTTGCCGGACTCATTCATTAGGGTGTTCAAATCATGAAGCGGAGGAAACCCTTTTTCCCGTCGTCTCGCCAATGACCAATTCCGGCTCCACTAGCGTTTTAATGTATTTTCCATGTTCACCGTCAACACCGTTAATGACCTCATGCAGCGTATAGGCCGCACGGTAGCCCATGTCCCGTTCAAACTGTTTCACATGAGTGAAGGTGCTGTATCCCTCGATAATCGAAGTCGGATCGTCAAAACTGATAATGGAGATGTCCTGAGGCACCTTCAATCCGGCCTGACGCGCAATCTGGAGGATTTTCACTCCAAGACTTCCATTCAGTGTGATGTAAGCCGTTGCCATTCGATTATGGATGTAGCGGTACAGCGGATGCGTTTCAACCTGGTCTAGATTCCCTAATTCAAAACCGGTTACGATGTGGGCAGGGTTAATCAGCGATCCTTTTTCCTTTAGGGCATTCATATAACCATCGATCCGCTCTTGAACGGTAACGGTTTGTATGGGCGAATCGGAGCATATGGCGATCTCGCGATGCCCCAGCTCCCACAGGTAATTTACAGCTAGATCGACCCCGAACCTGCCGTCTGAAGCTATATAATGAGTTTCCACCCCCGGAAGGTAGCGGTCGATGAGCACGAACGGAAATCCAGCGAATTTCATGCTTAAAATTTCCTCGTTAAACAATTCCTCGTCAACCGGGAAAATCAATAATCCTTCCACTCCGATGTTCCTGCATGTTTTGATAGCTTCTTTCTCTTTATCGATGTCGCCTTCGGAGAAATAGATCACGCATCGGTACCCGTTCTCGTTTAACGCTTGCTGAATACCTTGCACAAGTCGGATGGTAAAATAGTCGTAAATGCTGGGTAATATGAGGCCTATCAACCGTGTCCGCATTTCTCTTCTGGCTGTATCGGCACGCTTGACAGCGCTTTTAACAGTCGTCGGGATCTCATATTCAGGATCGCTTACGAAAGTCCCTTTCCCGGGCACCCTATTGATAATTCTTTCGTTCACCAAACCGGATAGAGCATTAACGACAGTGATCTTGCTGACTCCAAACCGCTCCATCAATTCCTTCTCCGTAGGAATACGGTCTCCGACCTTCAATTGTTGCGACGTAATCAAATCGCGTATGTACTCTTGGACCATCTGATACAAAGGCGTTCTTTCCGTTGAATTCATCCGAGTCACCACATTTCATGCAGTTTGATTTGTAGTATTATAACATGCAATTTTATAATAATCAGATTTATCAAAAAAATAAATATGTTCAATATAACGTAAAAAAGCAAAGAGCAGTATTGAACAACAATACTGCTCTTTGCTTTACACCTTACGCTTTCAGGTCGAACCGATCCGCGTTCATGACTTTGACCCAGGCAGCCACGAAATCTCGTACGAACTTCTCTTTGTTGTCGTCTTGAGCATACACTTCGGCGATGGCGCGCAAGACGGAGTTCGAACCGAACACGAGGTCGACGGTAGTCGCCGTACGCACGACTTCGCCCGTTTTGCGATCGCGCCCTTCATATACGCCTCCGTCGGCCGGCTTCCACTGGACTCCCATGTCAAGCACGTTCACGAAGAAGTCGTTCGTGAGCGCGCCCACCCGATCCGTAAATACGCCGTGCTGCGTGCCGCCGTAATTCGTACCGAGCACGCGCATGCCGCCGACAAGCACCGTCATCTCCGGCGCGGTCAGGTTCAGCAGCTGCGCCTTGTCTACGAGAAGCTCCGCCGGACTTACGCTATACTGCTTCTTCCGGTAGTTGCGGAACCCGTCGGCGGCAGGCTCCAACACGGCGAAGCTTTCGATATCCGTTTGCTCTTGCGTTGCATCGCCGCGCCCGCCGGCGAAGGGAACGGTCACATCGAAGCCGGCGTCCCGCGCAGCTTTTTCTACTGCGGCCGTACCGCCGAGTACGATCAAGTCGGCCATGCTGACGTTCTTGCCGAAATCCTGTTGAATGGCTTCCAGAATGTTAAGTACTTTGGCAAGCTGCGCCGGTTGATTCACTTCCCAATTGTTCTGCGGAGCAAGACGGATGCGGGCGCCGTTCGCGCCGCCGCGCATGTCGGAGCCCCGGAAGGTGCTGGCGGAAGCCCACGCGGTCGTAACGAGCTCGCCGACGGTAAGGCCCGAGTCCAAAATCTTTGTTTTCAGCTCGGCGATATCGGCATCGGTCAGTTCATCGCCGGCAGCCGGGATAGGATCTTGCCAGATGAACACTTCTTCCGGAACTTCAGGGCCCAGATATCTAGCGCGCGGCCCCATGTCTCGGTGCGTAAGCTTGAACCAGGCGCGAGCGAAAGCATCGGCGAACTCCTCGGGATTCGCATGGTAACGGCGAGCGATCTTCTCGTATTCCGGATCCGCGCGCAATGCCATATCCGCGGTCGTCATGATCGTCGGCACGCGGACGGAAGCGTCTTCGGCGTCTGGCGCGAGATGCTCCTCGGCCGGATTGACCGCAGCCCACTGGTGCGCGCCGGCCGGACTCTTGGTAAGCTGCCATTCATAGCCGAACAAGAGATCGAAGAAGCCGTTATCCCATTGCGTCGGGTTCGGGGTCCAAGCCCCTTCGATCCCGCTGGTGATGGCGTCTCGGCCTTTGCCGGAGCCGTGCGCGCTCAACCATCCTAAGCCCATCGCTTCGACGGGAGCGCCTTCCGGTTCCGGTCCGACGAGCGCGGCGTCTCCTGCGCCGTGCGCCTTGCCGAACGTATGGCCGCCGGCTACGAGCGCCACGGTTTCTTCGTCGTTCATGCCCATCCGCTTGAACGTTTCGCGAATGTCGCGGGCGCTGGCCAGCGGATCCGGATTGCCGTTCGGACCTTCCGGATTTACGTAAATCAGGCCCATCTGGACAGCGGCCAACGGATTCTCGAGCTCGCGATCGCCGGTGTACCGTTGATCCCCGAGCCATTCCTTTTCCGCGCCCCAGTAGATGTCTTCTTCGGGATGCCAAACGTCCGCGCGTCCGCCGCCGAAGCCGATCGTCTTGCCGCCCATGGATTCGATTGCGGCGTTCCCCGCCAGAATGAACAGGTCGGCCCAAGAAATCTTGTTGCCGTACTTTTGCTTGATCGGCCATAACAGTCGGCGAGCCTTATCCAGGTTGCCGTTGTCCGGCCAGCTGTTCAGCGGAGCGAAACGCTGCGTACCGGTGCCGGCGCCTCCCCGTCCGTCGCCTGTACGATATGTACCCGCGGAGTGCCATGCCATGCGAATAAAGAACGGACCATAATGTCCGTAGTCGGCAGGCCACCACTCTTGACTGTTCGTCATGAGATCGTACAGATCTTGTTTCAGGGCCTGATAGTCTAGCTTTTTGAATTGCTCCGCATAGTCGAAGTCGTCGCCCATCGGGTTCGATTTTCTGTCATGCTGGTGCAGGATATTCAAGTTCAACTGGTTGGGCCACCAGTGTTTATTCGACGTTGCGCTTGGGTTGTGACTGGTAGCGCTGCCATGCAAGAACGGGCACTTTCCGGTAGTTGCGGCCATAGAGTCCATTTGAACATCCCCTCACAAATTAAATTAAATAGTAGATAATAATAACTCTAATCTAAGTTATAAAGCTATGTAGAACAAAAATCAACTATATCTCTTTTTTTTAAATTTTTTTCACTGTTCCTAACGATCCGCAGACCCCCGTCATGTCCCGTTTTTCTCCTATACCTAACGTATGAATGGGCAGTGCAGATTATTTCCGAAAATGAAGCGAGGCCGCCGTCATCGTGCCGGCAGCCTCGTCGTTTTTCAATTTTCTCGTAACGTCACGCTTGCCGCGGAGGCAGCCAACTTATTCACGGTCGCGGCCGCTCCGTCGGCGATGGACAATACGTACACCTTATACGGCGTATTGTAGGCCAGCGGCGCCCCGTTTACGTCTACGGTCGCGCCGGTCAATACGGCCGATCTCGCGGTACGGTCCACCCTCGTGTAATTGCCGGCCGAATAGTAACCGTTCGCCGTGCTCTCGGTCAAGCCGCCGTCCGAATCTCGTACGAGCAGAATGGCGTAATGGGCGATCCCGGCTTCATTCGAATTGGTAAAGCTTACGATTACATTCATCGGGCCGACGCCTTGTTCCGCCGCGACGTTCTGCACTTCAGGCGCAGGGATCGTCCGTTGACCGATGGAGACGATATCGTCCGACGGACTGGATAGCGCAGGGGACGCATTGCCGTTCGCCGTCGCCAGCACGAATACCCTGTATCGGTCTCCGCTTCGAATCGTTTGGCCTTCGGAATCCTTCAGCGTCGCGGTCAATCGTTGGCTAATATCTCTCCCCAGCTTTTGGATCCATACGTAATTCCCGTTCGTCACGGCCCGGTTTGCGTCCGCCAACGTGTACGTATCGGCTGCTCCTGCCGGCACCACGATCGCTCGGTAATCGTTCACGGCGTATTCCGTTTCCGACATATTGAAGCTTACTTCGATGTCGCTCGGGTCTCCGTTCGTTCCTTTTACGACGGCCTTTACGTTTTTTACCGCGGCAACGGCCCTTTGGTTAGAAAGCGTAATTTCGGGCGAAGCGGCGGACAGCGCATTGGTTCCGTTGTAACTGCCGCCTCCGACCGACAGGACGAAGACACGGTAGCTCACCCCGTTCTGGATATACGCCCCGTTCACGTCGCGCGCTTGGGAAGACAGCACCTGACTGAGATCCCCGCCGGTTTTGTACACGGTAGTGTAATATTCAGGGTGAGCGATCGCATTCGCCGTCGAAAGCGTAAAGCTGCCGGCATTCCCCGACCTTACGACGAAAATGCGATAATACTGCACGCGGCCCTCGTCCGCGGCTTTGGCGAACGTCACTTTCAGGTCCTGACCGGTGCCGGTATCGTTCACATCGTTCACCGTCACATTCGTCGCCGGGGACACGCTGTTGTTCGTCAGGGTGATCGCTGCGGAAGCCGAGGACAACGCATTGGTCCCCCAATAGATGCCATCCCCGACCGACATGACGAACACGCGGTATTTCACGCCGTTCTGGATCAAAGCGCCGTTCACGTCCCGAGCGCCGGTCGGCAGCTGCAAGCTGAGATCTCCTCCGGTCTTATACGCGATCGTATAGAATGCCGGGTCCGTAATCGCGTTGGCCGTTGCTAAGTGGAAGCTATTGGCATTGGCGTCCTTCACTACGAAAATACGGTAGTGATTAATATTGTTTTCTCCGGCCGCTTTCCGGAACGAGACGCGCAAATCCTGACCGTTATTGGCGTCGCCTGCGTCGCCGACGCTGATCGAAGTCACAGCCTCGACCGTATTCGCGTTCGACAGCGTAATGCTGGATGACGGCGCGGACAACGCATTCGAATATAACGAGCTGTTCGCGACGCCCATGACGAATACCCGGTACGATACTCCGTTCGTCACGGCATTCCCCTTGACGTCTCTCATGCCGGAAGGCAGCGTCAGGCTCATATCGCTCCCGGTTTTGGAAACTTCGTGATATCTTCCGGAGGACACCTTCGCCGCCTCCGCCAGCGTAAAGTTGCCCGCATCCGCCGAACGCACGACGAACACCCGATAGCCGCGAACCCGGGATTCGTCAGGCGCCTTCCTAAAGCTGACCCTTAAATCCCGCCCGTCGCCGTTATTCCCGACGTCGGCCACGCTCGTAATCGCCGGAACCGAAACGACGGCCGCGAGCGTCACGGCATTGGAAGGCGCCGACAGTCGGTTCAGAGAAGCCACGGCGTTATGGCTTACAGACAGAACGAAGGCGGTATAGGTTTCTCCGTTTGTTATCAATTCCCCGGAAACGTCTCTTGCGGCGGAACCGAACATGGCGCTCAGTGTGCTGCTATTGCCCTTCGAAACCGCGATGTAATAATCGCTGGTCACCGCGTTCGCCGCCGCGAGGTTGAACTTCGAAGCGTCTTTGCTCTTGACGAGCATCACGCGGTAACCGGAAATATTCGCGTCGACCTGGGCCTTCGCGAAGCTGACCAACACATCCCGTCCGTCCCCATAGTCGCTGACGTCGCTCATCGTCACCTGCGTAACGGCACCCGCCGCCGGACTTCCTGTAATGACGATAGGCGAGGAAGAATGGGATAGCGCATAGGACTCGCTGCCAACCGTCATGACGAACACGCGGTAGGCCTGGTTCGCCCGGATCAACTCGCCGTCCACATCTTTCGTCTGGGACGAAAGAGCGGTGTTTCGATTCGCATTGTTGACCGACACGGTCGTATAGTTGGAGGATCTCACCTTCTTCGCCTTCGTCAAATCGAAGGACGACGCTTGCTCCGCCTTCACGACGAAAATTCGATAATGTCGGACATCGGTCTGATCCGACGGCGGCGTAAATTTGACGTTCATGTCGCGCCCGTCGGTGTATAAGTTCTCTAACGCGACGCTGACGTTAAAGACGGCCTCTACCTCCTCTGGGGAGGTGGTGATGATTACGATTTGCGCTTTCGGGTCCCACGTCACCTCTTCGCCGAGCGCTTCGCTGACGAATCGCACCGGCACAACCGTGCGGCCGTTAACGATTTGGGCCGGTGTATCCAGCTGCGTCGTCTGTTGATCGATGGTCGCCGTTCGGTCGCCGATCTTCAACGCGACAGTCGTCCCGCGCTTGAACGCGGTCACCGTCTGCGTCTTCTGATCCCACATGACGCTTGCGTTCAAGGCTTCGTAGATGCCTCGTAACGGCACTAGGGTACGTCCATTGACGATTACGGGGTTCTGATCCGTCTGAAGCAATGTCCCGTCAATATAAATCCGAATGACGGAAGCGGCTTGCGTCTGGTGCGGAAGGAACACAGCGAACATCGTCATGATGGCGACCAACGCGGATATCGCTTTTCTCAAATGACTCATCTCCTTGGCGTATGCATCCCCAAACTTTGCTAATTAGACGGTGCCAGGAGGTGAAATGTTTCCTCTACAATCGAGAATTGGGCTCCATATTCGAAAAAAGAAAAAGCACCCCGTCAGAATATAACGGGATGCCTTTCGGAACGGCGAAACGTTCCGCCGTGTCATTTTCCAAGCAGGAGGTCTTCCCTTCGCTCTTTCGGCAGCAAAAAGTCAAAGTCGCATCCCAAATTCGCCTGAAGGACGCGTTCCTGGAACAGGTACCCGTATCCCCGATCATAGTGGGGACGCGGGGGCTGCCAAGCCCGACGACGCTCCGCCAGTTCCTCCGCCGGCACGAGCAGCGCGAGGCGCCTCTCGGCGACGTCGAGCTCGATCTCGTCACCGTCCTGCACGAGCGCGAGCGGCCCGCCGATCGCCGCTTCCGGCGCGACATGCACGACGAGCGCGCCGTACGAGGTGCCGCTGATGCGCGCGTCGGAGAGGCGCACCATGTCGCGCACGCCGCGCTTCAACAGCTTCGACGGAATCGGAATTTGCCCGATTTCCGGCATCGCCGGCGCCCCCTTCGGACCCGCGTTCTTCAGCACGAGCACGCTGTTCTCGTCGACGTCGAGCGCCGGGTCGTCGATGCGCGCCGCCAAGTCCGCGGGGCTATTGAAGACGACCGCGCGGCCGCGATGCCGCTTCAGCCCCGGGGAGACGGCCGACTGCTTGATCAAGGCGCCGTCCGGCGCCAGATTGCCCTGCAGCACGGCGATGCCGCCCTGCGGATCGAGCGGCGCCTCGAGGCTGCGGATGACGTCGCGGTTCAGCGTACGCGCGGAAGCGATATTTTCCCGAATCGTTCGCCCCGTCACCGTCAAGCAATCCCCGTTCAGCAGCGGCTCCAGCTCCTTCATCAGCGCCGGCACGCCGCCCGCCTCGAAATACTCCTCCATCTGGTATTGCCCCGACGGTCGAAGATTGAGCAGCAGCGGCGTCTCCGCGCTCAGCTCGTCGAATCGCCGCAGCGGCAGCTTGAGGCCGAGGCGGCCGGCGATAGCGACGAGATGAATGATCGCGTTCGTCGAGCCGCCGCTCGCCATCGTGACGCGAATCGCGTTGTCGATCGCGTCCGCCGTCATGATCTCGCGCGGGCGAAGATCGCGCCGGACGAGCTCCACGATTCTCTTCCCCGTCCGCTCCGCCAGATGCTTCCGCCGGCTGTCCGGCGCCGGAATCGCGGCGCAGCCGGGCAGCGCCATGCCGATCGCCTCGGCGATCGACGCCATCGTGCTCGCCGTCCCCATGACCATGCAATGCCCGTCGCTGCGGCAGATCGCATCCTCGGCGACGGCAAGCTCTTCGTCGGTCAGATTGCCCGCCTTATGCTCCAGCGTGAAGCCGTAACAATCCGTGCACGCGCCGAGGCTGCGCCCGTTCAGCCGCCCGTTCAGCATCGGTCCTCCCGTCAGGACGATCGAGGGAAGGTTTGCGCTCGCGGCCGCCATCAGCTGCGCCGGCACCGTCTTGTCGCACCCGCCGAGCAGCACGACGCCGTCGATCGGATGCGCCTTCATCATCTCCTCGGTATCCATCGCCATCAGATTGCGCAGCAGCATCGTCGTCGGCTTCACGTACGGCTCGCCGATCGAGATCGTCGGAAATTCCATCGGCACGCCGCCGGCCTGCCAGACGCCGCGTTTCACGTATTCGACGAGCTCGTTGAAGTGCGAATGACATTTGTTCAGCTCGCTGAACGTATTGCAGATGCCGATGACCGGCTTCTTCAAATCCTCGTCCGTGTACCCCATCGACTTCGTGAACGATCGATGAATGAAGCCCCATAATTCCTTTTCTTGAAAATACTTCTCGCTCCTCAGCCCGCCGCCGGGGCCAGACTTCTGATGCTCCTCGGACACGACCGTCTCCCCTCTCGTGCGGTTCATGCCAGGCCGAGCAGGCCCGGCGTATCTCGATGCAAAATCGCTTCCAGCGCGCGCTCCGGCACGCGGGGCAGCCGGGTGCCTTCCGCGAGGTCGTTGACGCGCCGCAGCGCGTCGACCGTCTGCTGCGTCGTGAAGAACGGGTAATCGGAGCCGAACAAGATTTTGTCGGTCACTCCGTACTCCATCGCGGACACCAAGGCGTTGTAATACTGCCACGGGCGGCTGGCCAGCGCCGAGAGATCCATATACAAATTCGGGTGTTTGCGAACCAGCGAGATGCATTCGTCCACCCACGGGTGGCCCATATGCGCCACGATCATCTTCAGCCTCGGGAACGCCCGGGCGATCGGGTCGAGCATCGCCGGACGGGACGCGTCCAAGTACCCTTCCGGCACGAACGACGTGCCCTGATGCCAGAGAATCGGCACGTTCAGCTCCTCCGCCTTGGCGTACAGCGGGTAGTGCTCCGGCCGGTCCGGATAGAAGTTCTGATAAATCGGCCCGAGCTTGAGGCCCTTCAAGCCCAGCTCGCGAACGGCCGTCTCGAAATCCGGGACCGCGTTCGGGTCGTTCGGATCGACGCTCGCGAAGCCGAACAACCGGCTCGGCGCCTCGGCGCAATACGCGGCTACGTATTCGTTCGGCACGACGAGCCCCGTCGCGCCGGCCGCCATCGCGAGCACGATCGCGCCGTCGAACCCTTCGAGATTCGCCCGATGCTGGTCCGGCGTCGCTTCGATATGCATGTCCGGCCCCCACGCCCGCTTGATCGCGGCGTCCGTCGGCCCGCTCACCATACCCGGACCGAACAGATGCGTATGACAATCGAAAATCATCGGACCCCTCCTACGCGTGTTTTCCTTACGCTTACAGCTCGCTCCCGTTCGCCAAGTGGCCCCCGTCCACGCGCAGCGTCGTTCCCGTAATATAGGACGCTTCGCCGGACGCGAGAAACAGGAACGCGTTCGCCACTTCCTCGACGGTCGCGGCCCGTTTCATCGGCGTATGCGCGGAGAAGGCAGGGAGCTTCGAACGCTCCCGCAGCTCCCGGTCGAGCGGCGTATCGACGAAGCCCGGGGCGACCGCGTTCACGCGGATGCCGTACGGCGCCAGCTCCGCCGCCATCGATTCCGTGAGCAGCAGCACCGCGGCTTTAGAGGCATTGTAGTGCGCCAGCGCGCCGCTTCCCGCAAGCCCGTTCTTCGAGCTCATGTTCACGATCGCGCCGCTCCCGCCCTGCGCGATCATCCGACGCGCGGCGAGCTGTCCGAGGCGGAACGCGGCCCGGACGTTGACGTCGAACACCGCGTCCCACCTCTCCGGCGCGATGTCGAGGAACGGCTCCCGGAACGCGACGCCCGCGTTATTGACGACGATATCGATCCCGCCGAACCGGTCGAAGGCGCGGCCCGCAGCAGCATCAAGCTGGTCGAGCTTCCGCAGGTCGCACGCCTCCGCCGCGACGCGCGCGCCGTAGTCGGCAAGCGAATCGCAGGCGCGTTCCAGCTCGGCTTCGCTCCGGTCGAGCAGCACGACGCTGGCGCCTTCCGACAGAAACTTCTCGGCGATGCCGAGGCCGATGCCGCGAGCCGCGCCGGTGACGAGCGCCCTCTTCCCTTGCAGTCTCAGTCTCATTGGAATCGCCTCCGGTCGGCTTAGAGCACTCCGTACTTGTCGTACACCTGACGAAGCGTGCGGCCCTCGAGCAGCTCCGTTCTCGTATGGTTTTCCCGTTGAACCTTGTCGAGCGCCCGGCGGACGACTTCGTCGACGATGCCGGCCGGAATGACGACGATCCCGTCCCGATCGCCGAAGACGACGTCGCCCGGGTGCACGAGCACGCCGCCGCAGCGAACCGGCACGTCATAGTCGATGACGAGACCGCGGCCCTGCGAGTCGACCGGCTTCGTGCCCGTCGCGAACACGGGAAAGTCGAGTTCGAGAATTTTCTTCGTGTCGCGGATCAACCCGTCCACGACCGCCCCGCGCGCGCCGCGCATCTTCGACGCCGTCGACAGCAGCTCGCCCCATAGACCGTTCTGCCTCGACTCGTTCGTACAGCCGATGACGACCTCGTTCGGCTTCACGCTGTCGACCGCTTCGATCTCCTTGGCGTACGGATCCGCCGGCAGGTGATGCACGTCGACGGACAAGATCGTCTTCGCCCGGCCCGCCACGACCCAATTCGGGTCGATCGGATTCAAGTTCTCCCGCATCGCCTGATCCCGGTAGCCAAGCTCGTCGAGCGTATCCGAGATGACCGCGGCGTACAGCGACTCGCACATCTGATCGAACAGTTGTTTTTCTTCCACGACTCAGTCCTCCATAATATCGAATCATCAATGAACGATGAGATTGCCTGCACTATGCGAGATGCCGGCCCCTTCCGGCGGTAGCGCGGATCGGTCTACCCGTTCCTCGATGCAGCCATTGATAAAGAAGTAGCCGCCCGACCCGACGCCGCTTGCGGCGACGGCGAACCGACCGCCCTCGAAGCGCGCGCCGACCGCCCTCAGCGACAGACGGCCGCCTTCGACCTGGAAGTGCGACGTCGCCGCATCGCCCGCCGCGCTTTCGCAGCTTCCGTAGTGCAGCTCGAACGCGCCGGACGAAGCGTACTTAACGAATGCCTTCTCGACGTTCGATCCGCGAAGCGCGGCGCCCCCGTCCAGCGACAGCCGCTGCCGGTCTTCGCCGACGAGCGTCCGGTCCCACGCCCCGGTGAAGACGAACCCGCAGTTCTCGAGTCCGCCGCCGATGACCGCGACCTCCTTGCTGCCGACGCGAACGATCCCGCCCGCCGGGGCGGCGCCCCGGAACCAGCAATGATGCAGCGTCAATCGGCGAATGCTTCCGATATTGACGTTCTCTACGTTGCGGAATTCGCAATTCGCGAACGTCACGTCCGCCTCGACCGGCGTGAGGCCGACGTTGGCGCTGCGGATCGGCCTTGCGATCTCGTACCCGTTCAGCATGCCGAAGGAGCAGCCGTCGATCACGTTCGGTCGGCGCGTGCGCGAAGAACTCTGGGACAGCGTGATCATATTGTCGGCCGTGCACCCTCGCATCTGAAGCCCGTCGACGTTCGCCCAGATCGAGCCGGAGTTGGCGAGCGACGCCTTCGAGATCGCATAGCAATCTTCCAACGTCAGATCGGTAAGCTTCTTGTTCGCGACGATGCGCGTCGCGATATGCTTCTTGACCGTAATTCGCTTCGCGCTGTCTCCCCAATGCGTGCCGCTGTTCGCGAACGACAGCAGTCCGGAATTGCCGATGTAGACGAGGTCGTGCTCGAACTGGCCGTGCGTGACGAACGGGCCGTAGTCGTCTCCGTCGCCGTGGCAATTTTCGACGAGGCAATACGCGGCGCACGTGAAGTCGTTCAAGTGACGGGCGTTGCTCGTGTTGCAATTGCGGACGTTGCCGTACAACACGTTCAGCTGTTGAGTTAAATACCCGGTCCCGCCCCAATCGCGCTCCTCCGGATTGATCAACTCGCAGCTCTCCGTCACGTAGCGGGAGTTATACCGCCGCTGCACGACCGGCCAGAACACCTTCGTCGCCCGGATGCCGGAGACGTCGCACTCCACCGCGAATTCGTAAGCGACCGGGTTCGAGCCGATCTGGTCCCACGTCTCGAACGGACGCTGGCTCGTCGACTGCGTCGGCGGCACCGGCACGCCGACGAAGTTCATATTGCGGACGTGGCACCGGAAGACCGGGTTCATTTTCTTATAAGTAATCGTCCGACCGGCATCCAGCGTCCACCCGCACTTGTAGTTGACCCGAATATGCGTAGCGTCGACGATCTCCGTGACCTTCACCAGATAGTCGAGCTCGCGCTGCGCCCGGCCGCCGGGAAGCGCCGAAATTTGGGCGATCCACCAGTCGTCGACGGCGAACATCGAAGCGCTCGGCACTTCGAGGATGTCGCTCCCCTCGGGAATCGCCGCGGACAGCGTGACGGCGGTCGTCGGCCCTGCGGGCGTGCCTTGGAAAAACAGCACCGCGCCGAACGGATTGTCGAGCGCATTCAGCTCGATGCCGTCCGTCGTCACGCGGCGCCCGCCGAAGTCGACCTCGAGGAAGCTTCGGCGGAACACGTGGCGGCGGACGAAGTTGAGGTCGGTATGCGCTTCGATGCGGCGGATCGAAGGATCGTTCGCCATCGCGTCGAGCGCGTCGTCCGCGTTCGTCGCCGGTCCGAAGAGGCCGAACCAGCGGAAGTCCGCGACGCCGTCGTGCAGCGTCTCCCAGGCTCCCGGCGCGTCCGCCGAAGGACGGTGCACGGTGCCGCCGTCGTCCGGCTTCATGCTGTCCGGCACCCACCGGACGAGCTTGCCTCCGCCGTCCCCGGGCATATAATACCCTGCGACGTACGTCAGGGCGTTCGGAGACAGGCGGCTCGTATTCAGCGATAACAGCGTCTGTACGTCCGGGACGGCTTCCATCCTCGCCGGGGGCGTCGCGCCATGGACGGCCGGGAACGGATCCGTCCCTTGAGGCGTCTGTTCCGCATTCCCCTCCGGATTCGGCGCATCGCCCTGCGTCGACTCGGCCAGCACCGCCCCGCCTCCCAACATACTGCCGACGACGACCGCGCCTGCGGCTCCCAGCACCTTAAGCGCCTCGCGTCGGCTTAAGATCGACTCCGGCTTCGCATCCCGCTTTTTCTCGTTCATTCCATGTCCTCCTTGCGCGTCGATTTCGATTCCTGCGACTCCGCGTCTTCGACAAGCTTCCTCGCCCCCGACTTGAACTCTCGGATCGTCGTCCCGACCGCCCGCCCCAGTTCGGGAAGCTTCTTCGGCCCGAACAACAGCAGCGCGATCGCGACGACGAGAACGAGTCCCGGCACTCCGATACTCGGCATGCGCTCTCCTCCTTATCGCTTGTATAACGACGTACCGATCGAGAAGTACGTCCGCCCTTCCCGTTCCCCCGTCGACAACCATACGTCCTTCGCCTCCGCCGTCACCCGGTCGAGCGCAGGATCGTAATGAAATAACGTTCCGACGGACGTGCCCACGATGCCGACGTTCCCCTCGAACCGCAGCGACCCGCCCCGCCAGAAGTGGCCGCGCGAGCTCCAATCGAACGGTACGATCTCTACGGCGCGGACGAGCCGCCAGTCGTCGACGTCGAACTCGAACAGCTTCCCCGCCGTTACGCCCCATAATCGTCCGTTCGGAGCGAACGCAAGCGCGGAGATCGCCTTCTCCCCCGGGACCGGGATCGTCCTCCGAAGCTCCCGTCGCGTCGCCGGATCCCAGGCGAGCAGCAACGCCTCCGCATCGATCGGCTTCACGCCCAACCCGCCCCAGACGCAGCCGCCGAGATACAGCGTCCCGGACCGGTACGCCAGCGAGGTGACGCTTTGCGTTCCGGCGATGCCCGGGTATCGATCGATGCGGCGCTCCGCGGGCCGAACGAGCGCCAGCGCCCCTCCGAGCCGCCCGTAGTCCGGCACCGTGCCGACGGCGAGCGCATCGCCCGCGGCGCAGAAGGCAAAGGGCCGATCTTGGCCTTCATCTTGAAGCGAGGCGAGCTTCGTCGGATTGACCCCGGGGACCCACGGCCGTTCCGGGTCGTATTCGTACAGAACCGCCTTCGGATACACGCCGAGATAAAGCTTATCGCCGAACGCCGCCATCCCTTCGATCTGTCCGAAGGCGCGGGCGTCCGACAGCGCGTCGGTCGCCGGGTCGAAGCTCGCGAAGCCGCCGGCGAAATAGCCGCCGCAATAGATGCGGCCATCGGGCCCCGGCGCCAACGAATGAATCGTCACGGGTCCGCCGGGCAACCCCGGATCCCGTTCCTCGCGGCGTCCGGTCGTCGGATCGTACGTCCAATAGCTGCCGTCGCGCCGGATGCAAATCAATCGGCTCGCCGCGGTTGCGGCCGAAGCGCCCTCGGGCGCGATCCAGCCGAAATCGACGCAGGGACCCTCAAGAGGCACGCCGACGTCCTCGGATCGCCTCGTCGCGGCATCGTACCGATGAAGCCGTTCGTCTTTCGCGAAGTAGACGCTTCCATATGCGTCCGGCGGCGATACGGCCAGCCCCATCGCGCCGGGGATTTCGTCGATCCAAACTTCTTCGGTAAGGTCGTACACGCGCATCGTATTCGACGGCGTCAGCCGGATATAGAGGTACGGCCAAGCGATGTCCAGGTCGTACACCATGCTGTCGTTCGCGGCGGCGACTGGCAGCGGGATTTCCTTCCGTTCCCCGCTGTCGACCCGCATCGCGACGAGCCGCGGGGCGACGGTGCCGATCCCCATATACAGCGCGCCGCCGTACGCCTTCATGCAGCGCACGTACTGCTCGCCCTCGACGATGACGCCGTAATCGCGGAACGCGCCGGTTCGAGGATCGTAGCGGAACGCTTTGCCGCCGGGGTAACAACCGCCGTAGATCGCGCCGTCGTCGTCCGCCGCCAGCCGCCACGAATAATGCTCCCCCTCGATCGCCGTCCCAAGATGCTCCAAGCCGTTCCCGGGCGGCGTCGTACGATAGCGGTACAGATGGCCGTCGGCGACCGCGTAAGCCGCATCCCCCGTCGCGACGACGCCCCAGCAATGCTTCGCTTCCGCCATCTCGAACCGATGGAGACATTCTCCCGAATCCGAGTCGATGACGAAAAACAAGCACCGCTCGCCCGAAGACACGGCATAGATGGAGTCGCGCCCGTTCGCCCGTCCGTAGGCGGCCGCCCAGACGCAGATGCCGCGGATCGGCGTCCCGATTCGAACCGCGCTCATCGGTATTCCAACACGACGCCCGTCGTGCCTTGAGGATCCTCCGTAAGCATCCGGAACGCGTCGTCCGCTTGGCGAACCGGCACGACGCGGGAGAGCAGCGGTCCGATCCGCACCTTGCCTTCCGCCGCCAAGCGCAAGTACGCCTCCATATTGCGGCCTTCCGTCCACCGCGCGAAGCCGATCGGGTAGTCGACGCCCTGCCGTTCGTACGTATCGTCGTACCGACCCGGACCGCCGGCGCGCGAGATAAGCACCGTCGCTTCCTTGGCGAACATCAGCTCCCTCGAGAAATCCATCTTCAGGTCGCCGACCACGACGACCTTCCCGCGGTCCCGGATCCAACCGAGGCTTCGATCGATCAAATCCCCGGTTTTCGCGCTGACGCACAGCACGACGGCGTCGGCACCGAGGCCGACCGCAGCCTCGGCGATGCAAGCCTCTACGTCGTCAGAGCTCCGGCAGACGTTCGGAATGCCGAGCGATTCGGCGAGCGCGCACCGCGCTTCCGACACGTCGCAAGCGACGACGCGGTATCCCGCGGCGAGCGCGATTTGCGCGAGCAGCTGACCGAGGATGCCGAGCCCCACGACGACCGCGGTTTCGCCGAATTGCAGTCCTGCCTGCCGCAGCCCGTGAATCGCGATGGCGCCGAGACCGACGGTCGACGCGTCCGCGGTCGTCACGTTGTCGGGAATCGGAACGGCCAGATGCCGCGGAACGCTCAACCATTCGGCATGTCTAACGTAGGGCGCGCCGTAGCAGGCGACGCGGTCCCCGACCTTCAGATGCGTCGCGAGCGGACCGACCTCTTGGACGACGCCCGCCGAGCTGTACCCAAGCGAGACCGGATGCTTATGCGCCGCGCGGCTCATCATCTGTTCCGTACCGGGGCTGATGGCGGAGTATGCGCTCTTCACCAATACGCCGTTCGCCTCGACCGTCGGCATCGGCACGTCGGCCACGCGGATTTTTCCTTCTTGCGTCACTACTGCCTTCATGGCCTCTCTCCTTGTCTGCATGCGGAATCGCGAGCGGATCTACTCTTTCAAAGCGCCGATCATGACGCCGTTGACGAAATATTTCTGCAGGAACGGATAAATGACGAGAATCGGAACGGTCGCGACGACGATCGTCGCGTACTTGATCGCCTCGCTTACCTTGGACAATTCGTCCTGCGCGATGCCGGACGCCAGGTTTTGCGCCGACGATTGGATCAAGATTTCCCGCAGGATGAGCTGAAGCGGGAACAGCGCGCGGTCCTGCAGGAAGATCATCGCGGAAAACCAGCTGTTCCAATGGCCGACCGCATAGAACAGCGTCATCACGGCGAGCACCGGCTTCGAGAGCGGCAGCACGATCGACCACAAGACGCGGAAGTCGTTCGCCCCGTCGATCTTCGCCGATTCGACGAGTCCTTCCGGAATCGACTGGAAGAAGGTGCGCATAACGATCAGGTTGAAGGCGCTGATCGCGCCGGGCAACAGCAGCGCCCATCGCGTATCGAACAGCCCTAATTCCCGTATGTTCAAATAACTCGGAATGAGCCCTCCGCTGAAAAACATCGTGAAGACGATGAACGCCATGACGGCGCCGCGGCCGTACAACTGGCTCCGCGATAGCGGGTAAGCGCCTAACGTCGTCATCACCAGATTGATCGCCGTGCCGACGCCGACATAGAAGAACGTGTTGAGGTAAGCGTCCCAAATCATCGAATCGGCGAACACGAATCGGTACGCCTCCAGATTGAGGCCCACCGGCCATAAGGAAACTTCGCCCGCCGCGATCGCGTGCGCGTCGCTGAACGAGGAGACGACGACGAACCAGACCGGGTATAGGAAGAGGAACGAACAGACGGTCAAAAAGATGACGTTGGCGCCGTCGAACAACCTTCCCGCCCAGCTTGCTTGCTTGTACATTAGGCGCTCTCCTCCTTTACCACAGACTGTTTTCGGTCGTCTTGCGGCTGATGCGGTTCGCGAGAAGCAGCAGCGCGAAGTTGATCGCGGAATTGAATAGGCCGACGGCCGCGGAGAAGCTGTAATCCGCGTTAATGATGCCCCTGCGGTAGACGAAGGTCGAGATCACGTCGGCCGTCTCGTACGTCGCCGCATTGTACAGCAGGATAATTTTGTCCCATCCCACGTTCATGAGGGACCCGATGTTTAGGATGAGCAGGATCAAAATCGTCGGGAGAATGCCGGGCAGCGTAACATGCACGAGCTGCTTCCAGCGGTCGGCGCCGTCGATGACGGCCGCCTCGTACAGACTTGGATTGATCCCCGCCAACGCGGCGAGGAAGATGATCGAGTTCCAACCGACGCTCTGCCACAATCCGGAGCCGATATAGAGGGTACGGAACCATTCCGGCAGGATGAGGAACGAGATCGGCTCCGAAATGAAGCCCACAGCCATTAGGACGCGGTTCATGATGCCGTCGGGCTGCGTGAAGTCGACGATCATGCCGGCGATGACGATCAACGAGATGAAATGAGGCAAGTAGGATAGCGTCTGAACGACGGATTTCAATCGCTTCAAGCGCAGCTCGTTGAGCAGCAAGGCGAAGGCGATCGAAGCCGGGAAAATGAAGACGAGCGAGTATACGCTGAGCAGCAGCGTGTTTCGAAGCAATCGAACGAAATAGTGGCTTTCGAAAAAGTGCAGGAAATGCTTGAATCCGACCCACGGGCTGTCCCATACGCCTTGGTACGGGTTGAAATTTTTAAACGCGATCAGCGCGCCGTACATCGGCTTATATTCGAAGAGCAAAAAGTAGACGACGACCGGAAGCAGCATGAGATACAAATATTTGTTGGCGGCGATCCGCCGGAGCAGGATGCCGTATCTTCTACGATGGTCGA
Source organism: Paenibacillus sp. (assembly GCF_031177825.1). Lineage (GTDB taxonomy): Bacteria > Bacillota > Bacilli > Paenibacillales > YIM-B00363 > Paenibacillus_AE. Next base: position 267,529 of record NZ_JAPSKE010000004.1, read on the forward strand.
GCCGACGAGCCGCGCCGGTCGCCCCCATGGGCGGTGCCATCCCGTGTCCCCCTCTCTCGAGCGGATCCCCGTGAGCGGGGATCCGCTTCTACGCTTTAAGTAAGAGAATCAATTCGCGGAGGTAAAGCGTTCGTAAGCGATTTGATATTGCGCGAGAACGTCTTCGATCCCCATTCGCTTCAGCTCGGCGAGGAAGGCGTCGTATTCCTCGATCGCTTTACGGCCCATGACGAACGCGTTGATCGACTCGTCGACGTACGTCGCGACGTCGGCCATGATCGGCACGATGACGTCGTTCTCCTCCGGAAGGAATTGGACCGGCGGCATCTTCTTGTCGAAATCGATGAAATCGCCGTACAGTTCAAGCGGATTTTCCATCTGCCCGTTCGCCTCTCGAATTTGCTGCGGGTAGCTTGGGTCGACGACCGTCGCCCAGCTGCCGCCGCCGATCGTGTGGCTGAGCAGCTTTTCGGTGTTCGTGGTACCGTCTTCGGGATGGGTCACCTCGCGCTTGTACACCGGCTTGCCGTCCGCCAGGTCGTAGGAGACGCCGTCGACCCCGAAGTTGTTGAGGATGATGCCCTCTTCCGAATACTGGTAGTCGAGCCACTTCACGACTTCCTCCGGATGCTCCGTCCGCGCGGACACCGCGATGCCGATACCGGCGGCGGGATAACGGAACGACACGTGCGATTGGTCGCCGTTCGGTCCGATCGGCGGCAGCATGGGCGCGATCTTGAAGGTCGGATGCTTGCCCGCCATCAATGTCGTGAAGTTGCCCATATAAGATCCCGACCAGCCGAACCAGGCGCCCGCAACGTCCGAGGTCACCTTCTCGGTGAGCGTATCGAAGGTGTTGTCGACCAGATAGTTCGGATCGAGGAGTTTCTCTTGGTACAGCTTGTTCAGGAAGGCGACGACGTCCTTAAAGCGCGGGTCGTACGGACCGTAGTCGACCTTGCCGTCTTCGACGAAGAAGTCGTATTGCACGCCGAACGCCGGCGCGAACTGAAACATGACGTTATTGAGATGGACCGTGACGAACGGAATTTCGTCTTGCTTCCCGTTGCCGTTCGGATCGCCGTCGCGGAAGCTCTTCAGGACGTTATACCAATCGTCGGTCGTCTTCGGCGCTTCGAGGCCGAGCTTGTCGAGCCAATCCTGGCGAATTTGCGGAAACATCTGCGTCAAGTTCGTGTTGTCGAGCACGATGTTCGGCATGTAGTAAATATGCCCGTCCGGCGAGGTGATTTGGCCGCGGATCGCGGGATTATCTTCGAGAATTCTCGAGAAGTTCGGCGCATGCTCCTTCAGCAGCTCCTCGAGCGGCAGCAGCGCGCCTTGGGTGCCGTACTTGCTTGCTTCCTTATCCCAATTCGATGTGTAGACCATGTCCGGAAGCTGGCCGGAGGACATCATGAGCGTGAACGCCTCCGCGCTCGCCGCTTCCGCGGCGTGCTGGAACGCGATATGGATGTTCGTATTCTCCTCCATCTTCCGGAAGGAAAACTTGTCGTTGAAGTCCTTGCCTTTGAAGTTGCCGCCGCTCGGCGCCCACAGCGACAATTCCAGCTTGTCGGCCGCGATGGGAAGCGTCAGCCCTCCGACGTCGCGCCGAGCCGCGCCGGCGTCGGTCGTCGCCCCCGGCTCCGGGGAAGCGGACGGAGCGGGGGGTTCTTCGGTATTTGCGGAACATGCGGATAATACGACCGAACCCGCCATCGTCAGCGATAAACCAAGCAAAGCGTACCGTTTCGTCTTATTCACCGTATAACCTCCCGAATATGTAGGAATATAACCTTGCGACCCTTGAACACCCATTTCGAAAGCGCTTCCGAAATCCCTTCCGCGGTTCCCACCACCACCACCTAATTCCCAATTGATTTCATTCCCCCGGGAAAAAACATGAATAAATGCTTTCATTGAGCTTTCTGATGTATCACTGATGTATTTTGATTATAATGCTCCCGAGAAAATGTTGTCAACACAAAAAAAGCCATTTACCTGACGGTAAATGGCAGTGACAGCGGATTCATTCGCTACGGATTCGATTCAATGATAAGTTCTTCTAATCTCATGTGAAGATCTCTCTCATCGGATATGCCGGACCAATATTCTTTCAGCCGGTTGCTGATCGATTTCAAGGACGGAATGGAAAGCCCCAAATCCTTATGATACATAAACGACGGGAACAGTTCTCGGTACATCAAATATCTTCCGGGACGGTTCAACTGATCCGTCGTCCCCTGCTCCGCCACCAGCTTTCTTGCGGGAATGCTCGTCGTCCTCTCGCGAACGACGAGCTGGGCTTCCGGCGATGCCAAGAAGTCGGCGAACGCCAGCGCCGCCTCCTTCTCCTTCGCGCGCCGGTTGACGCCCACGCCGATCGATAGCAGCAGCGTCTTCTGCTCCCCCCCGCGGCGCAGCAGCGGAACCGGCGAAATATCGTATTCGAGCGGAAGCGACTTGAAGGCGTTCAGGCTGAAATACGTCGTCAAAATCATAGACACCTTCTCCTGCATGAACAACGAAACCGAATCGTCCTCGTTCGTTCCCGAGAAATACTTGGGGAAGATGTCATGATCGTTCACGATATCGCTGAATTTACGCAAGCTGTAGGCCAGCTTGGGACCGATGCGGACGCGGCCCGCCTCGTCTCGGCTCGTCTCCATCCCGCTTTGCAATAAAAACAAGGAATATCGATTCAGCGATGCCGGAACGAAATAGACCGAATGTCTTCCGCTGTGCGCCGTCAGCTTCTGCGCGGTGTCCACGAGATCGTCCCACGTCCAATAGCTGTCCGGTTCCGGCAGACCCGCTTCCCGGAAGTGCCCCTTGTTGTAACAAAGCACGACCGGCGAGAAAGATACGGCTCTTGCGTACAGTCGACCGTCGCAACGGAACGCTTCGCTGGCGATCGGGTAGATGCCTTCGTCCGGCTCGAGCGGCTCAAGCAGCGAGAGTCGTTCGTCGTTTTCGACCAGCTCCTGGAATTGAGAATTACTGAAGGAGACGACGTCCAGCAAGCCGCTCGATAACATCTCGCCCGCCGAACTCACGTGTTCGAAGAAATCTAGGGGAATGGCGCGAACGCGAATGCCGGGATGCCTGCGATGAAATTCCTCCAACAGCTCGGTCATCTGAATGTCGTCCGTCAGCGACGGGTTGCACCCGAAATTGACGGTGACGACCTGCCGATCCTTCGAGACCATGCTGCCGACGCGATCGATCTTCACGATCAGCCCTTCGGCTACCAGCTCGTCCAATCCTTTGCGGACGGACTTGTTGCTGAGGTGGAATTGTTTCGCCAGCGCGCTCTCAGCCGGCAAATACGATCCAGGCTTGCGAGTCCCGTTGATGATTTCTGAGCGGAGTGTGGAGACCATATAATCCAATTTCTCTTGAAACGACAGTCGATCTGATTGACCACTCATGTACATTACCTCAATTTTTCAATTCGATATACATCACATGTTACATTTTGCGGAAAACCTCCGCGAATGTCAATGTGTGTATCGTTAGCAAGTCCCGGATCTCGTCGATCATCCCCTTGCCGTACGTTCGAACCGCTCCGCCGGGACAAGGTTCGTTCAGGGCGAAACCGAACCTCGCCGATTACCACCCGCCCTTCGACTTCTCCACCAACCGAATGGCTTCCGATCGGTCGGCGGCGGGCAGCTTATTCAGGACGATCGTCACGTAGTTGGATACCGTCTTGGAGGATAGCCCCATTCTTTCGCCGATCTGCGCGTTCGAGGCTCCCTCGGCGATCCAATGCAGCACTTCCTTCTCCCGTGCGGTCAGCTGCGGGAACGCGTCCAGATGCGTGAAAGGACGCGTCGCGTAATCGATCATCCGCGTCGCCACTTCGCCGCTGAAGATCGCCTCTCCCGCCGCGACGGCGCGGATCGCCCGGAGAATCTCGTCCCGGTCGGCGTCCTTCAAGATGTATCCTCGCGCGCCCGTCCGCATCGCCGCCATGACGGACGCATCGTCCTGATGCATCGTCAAAAACAAGATCTGTACGCCCGGGTGCCGCTCCTTCATGCGCCGAGCCGCCTCGACGCCGTTCATCTCCGGCATACGAATGTCGACGAGGGCGACGTCCGGCTTCAGCTCCTCGCAGCGTTGGACGGCCTCGGCGCCGTTCGTCGCCTCGGCGACTACGTCCATGTCGCCCGCCGTCTCCAGAATCGTCCGAACGCCCTTGCGGTACATCGGATGATCGTCAGCGATCATGATTCGAATGTTCAGTCCGTCCCTCTCCTTTCCTCGCGCGGCGTCATCGGCAGCCGGGCGGAGATCCGGGTTCCTCCGAAGCCGTCCTGCGGAGACTCGATCCGCAGCGTTCCGCCCAGCTCCTCCGCCCGCTCTCGAAGCGATGTCAGTCCGACGCCGCCGGCGCCGTCGTCCCTGAGCGGTTTCTTCTCTTCCGAGAGTCCGATCCCGTCGTCCCTTACTTCGATATGCAGCTCGCCTTCCTTAGGCGCGATCGATACGCGGCATTCCGTCGCGGACGCATGCTTCACGACGTTGGCGAGCGCCTCGGATACGATGCGGTACGCCGCCGCCTCGACGGCCGCCGGCAGCGGCGGCAGCTCCCCGTCCGATGTAACGACGATGCGCACATTGGCCCCTTCGAGCTGCGTCCAGCGCTCGGCCCGTTGGCGAACGGCTTCCGACAAGCCGTATTGGTCCAGCGCCGGGGGACGCAGATTGTTCACGAAGGCGCGGATATCCCCGGCCGCCTCCCGGATATCCGTCTCGAGCTCCGATACGATCTTCTTGGCGCGGGACGGATCCCGTTCCATCAAGTCGCGTGCGGCGGAAGCGAGCAGCGCCAGCGAGGCTAGGCGCGGCGCGAGATCGTCGTGCAGATTGTTGCGGATCGTGCGACGCTCCTCTTCCCTGGCGTACACCAACTTCTCCCTGGATGCTTGCAGCTCTTGCATAAGTCTCCCGATATCGAGCGACTGCTTGAGGTCGTACAAGATTCTGGCCGCTTCCCGCGCGAATAACTGCAGCAGCTTGCCGTCGGCGGAGGAGAGCGGCTCGCCCGGCGCGCGCGGCATGGCGTACAGCCCGCCCAGTTCCTCTCCGCCGACGACGAGCGGCAGCCGAACGGCGGAAGCATCCCTCCCGCCGCCCGATGCGGCCGCTTCCGTCTCGACGCCGCGAATCTTGATCGTAATCGACGCATGCGGCAGCCGCATCGCCTCCCGGATCGTCGCCGTCACCGAATCCAATACCCGTTCGGGGGCGAACGGCTCGCGCAGCCGATCGCCGAGACGGACGAGGAACGTCACGGGATCCTCCCTTCGTCCGTAGACGATCCGATTCGACAGCTTATCCAACGCGTTCTTGATCGGCGAAAACAGCACGGCGACGACGCCCGTCGCGATCAGCCGGAACACGCCGCTCTCCGTCTGGAAGACCAATGCCAGATACGCAACGACGGCAAGATAGATCGCGAACGAAATTACGAGCAACGCGGCGTAGACGATACCGCTCCTGACGACGGGGGGCACGCCCCAAAGTCTGTGCTTCAGCAGCGCCGCGCCCAGCGACAGGGGAATCCACAGCATCGCCGATCGCGCCGCCAAATCCAGCCAGAACAAGTGCCCGCCATAGAATTCGGGCCACGCGACCAGAGGCAGGCTGACGGCGATGAGCGTCGCGAAGGCGCCGATGAACCCGACGGCCACCTTCCGAATCGCCTCTCGGCCTTGTTCCGCCGAGGCTTCCCGGTACTGCGTGAATTGACTATAGGATAACGAACCGTAGAAGACCACCATCCAGAGCAGCGACAGCGCGAGCGGCCAACGCTCGACATGGATCGCCGGGTAGGGCAGTACATCCGGAACATTCCGAACCAGGAACGCTGCGATCGCGACCCAGGGAAGCCACGACCTCGTCGCGCGCCCGCTCGGGAACAGAAGGGCGAATGCCATGAAGCCGGCGATAGCGGCGGTTTGCGCCGCGGGAACGAGCCACGCGGCCCCTTCCCAGCCTAGATAGGTTTGGTTGCCGAACGCGAAGCAAACTAAAGAGAAAGCCGCGATCGAGCCGAGCGAATCCTTCGGCTTCAAGAGCAAGATCAGCCCGGCGACGGCGGCGTACACCGCGTAGAAGACGGCGTCCAGTCCCAAGTGAAGCCAGGCCGTTCCGGCGATGCCGAATAACGGCGCGCCGCCCGGTGCGGCCGCGATCGGACTCATGGTCGCCCATTCGCAGCCCGAGGTCGGACCGTAGCACGTCGATATCAGATAGTCGTAATAGAACGGCAGCGCCGCGAGGAAGCAGGCGGTCAGCCCGAGCGCTCCCGCCGTCGCAGCGACGTATAACGCGGACAGCCGCCGGATTTTCCGGCGGCGGCTTGGTTCGGTCGACGTAGCGAAGGACGCTTTCCCCTCTGCGGTCATGAACGAAAATCACCTCGAGCGTTGAGTGTAATATAACGTACCGGCGAAGGCGAGACCGAAGACGATCGATGCGGCGCCCCCCGCGAGACCCCAGCTTCCCGGATGGGTCGGCACCGCGAGCGCCGCAGCCCCCAGATAGACGTACGTGAGGCTGACGATGACGCCGAGCGCGAACGAACCGGCCCGTTTCGCGGAAGCGAGGAACCCGGCGTACAGCAGCACGAGGAGCATCGCCGCCTCTTCGCCCCAGCGGAATTGGTCCGCGGTTTCTCCCATCTGCTGCATGCCGGCGTGAATCGCCACCGGAACGAGGATCAGCGCGGCGGCGGCGGACATCGCTAGAAGCGGTCGGGCGTAACCGCCGGCCGGTTCAAGCTTGATCGCCGCCGAACGGCGATGGTAGAAGGCGAACAGCACGAGCAGCACGAGAAGGAACATTACGAAGACGAACGCCTTCTGGAGCGCCATCTGCGGCGATGTGATCGCGAGGACGGCCAGGAACGCGAGATGACCGACGGCGTATACATGAAGCAACACCGGCTTCTCGTAAGGCTTGCGCAGCAAGGCGATGAGACAGCCTCCGAATAGGAACGCGAGCAGCGCTCCGTGCGAAGCCGCGAGCCAACGATACGAATCCGGAACGAACGTCTCGTCGTTGCAGCCTCCGCAATCGGACGGCACCCAAGGCTCCAACGCCTCCGTGGCCCCTTGCAGGAAGAAAAATCCGAATAACGCGAACAGAACGGCGACGACGCCGAATCCGATTCGCTTCCAGCGCTTCGGCTGGTTTGTTACTGTTGTCGATGCTAGCATATTCCTTAATCCCCTCTCGTCGGTTACTGGTATTCAGCATATCGAATACCGCGACACGACGAATAGAGGTCCATTCCCGGAAATTCGGGAATATCGGTCGGGAACGTTACGTGCGCGATCGGGCGAATAACTCCTCGATGACGGCGATCGCCTTCGCTTTCGATAGGTCGATGTACGCGAGGATGTCGTTCAACCGGTCTGCATCCTGTTTCCCGCCTATTGATCGTTGCTTGCGCAAAAAGACAGCCCGCCGTTACCTCGCGGACTGCCCCTCGGCTTTCCATCATACCGTTCTACTCGATACCTAGTAAGTTACAATAAAAGCTACCATAGAATTGTTAATATTTCCATTCGTTTCTCGTTTTTTCGCGTGGACACGTTCGAAACTCGAATGGCATTACGTTTCCACTCTCGGTTTTCCAGGGTCGCAGTCCGGAGGCTGCACCTCCGATACCCATGATAGTTTCGTTAAGTAATAGCATTCTTCCCTTGCCATATGATCGGCCATAAGCGGCATGAGAGCGCCTAGTACCTCTTTCGTCAGTCTCATCTCTTCCAGCTCTTCCAAGAACTTCGTAAACAAGAGCATCTCGAGCTCGACTTGTTTGTTGAAACGCTGCAGCGCCGGGAATTGTCGAAGCCCTGTCCGGGTATAGCCGGCCAATTCCACGGCTTTCAGGTAAAACGCTTCGAATTGTTTCGTGAAAGCTTCGCTGGCGTGCTTTAATTTCTTCTCGACCGGATCGAGCTCCGCGCTGATCGCCGCGGAATGACCGAATGCGTCCTGCAGCCATACCAGATGATGATGGAGCGCTTCCTGTCGCGGAGGAATTTGACTCTCCTGCAGATAATGAAAGACGGATAACGCTTCTTCGACCTCGTTCACCATATGATTAAGGAACGTGGGCGGCAGGTTGATTTTAATATTGCCCGCAAGATGACGTTGAAGAAGATGCAGCTTGAAAAAGCGAATGTCTTGCCCGTTTCGGTACGCGCTCCGATTGAGTTCAAGGATCGTCTGCGCCGGCGGCTCGGCTCTGGCCGTCTCCAGCATCGCGTCGAAGGAACGAATGAACGACTCCGCCCTGCTTCCCTCTTCTCGCTCTTCCGGGGACAACGCGTTAAGGATGAAACGGGCATGATCCCCCAATACTTGCAGCCAAAACCGGAGTTCGAACAAGGATGCTTCTTCGTAAGTCATCGATTTCATCTCCATACGCGCCTCCACTCCTTACTTGCGTCATGCAAATAAGGTATGCGCATCCGCCCATGGGAATGAATTGTCCGAAAGGATAGGCAAGCCCTATCACGTCATTCCTTCGTTACGGGAAATTCGGCGATCCGCAGCTTCGCGGACGCGTACGGCACTAAGACGATCTCTTCTTCGGCTTCCGTCGAGGCGACCGGACTGGGCGGCAGCTCCCCGGCGGAATTCAACTCCTCCCGCCATTGCGCGACGCGCTTCGCTCTCGCTTTCAACCGTACCGGCGCCTGTTCGGCCAAATAAGGCTGTTCCCGGACCTCCGCTTCCTCGACGGCGAAGGCGCCGCTCTTCCCGCCCGCCGTCAGTCCGTAGTTCCAAGCGGCCCCGGGAGCGGGAACGATTTCCCAGTCCGCGAACGGAAGGTTGCCCGATCGACGCGACCAGCGCTCCGGCAGCGGCAGCGCATATACAAGCGGACCCCGCGTGACGCCGACCGCGTCGTTGGCTCGCTTCTCCAACGCGACCTCCATCGGCAGCGAGACGGTTACGCGGTCGCCCGGCGCCCACTCGCGCTCGACCGTCGCGAACCCCGAGACGATGTCGAGCGCGACGTCCGCTCCGTTGACGCGAACCTGCGGCCGGCCGCACCAAGCCGGCATGCGAAGCTTCAACGGGAAGCGGCAAGCGCGGCTCGGGCGGACTTCGATCTCGACCGCGTCGCGGAACGGATATTCGGTCCGCACTTCGAACGTCGCGTCGACGCCGCCGGCCACCTCGGTGTTCACCGCGCAAGGGGCGTAAGCGATCAACGCGACGCCACCGTCGGGCGCCCCCATCCAGAGTCGGGCGGCGAACTTCGGCCACCCTTGATGCATGTTCGCCGTGCAGCAGCCGAAGTTCGGCTCCAGTCCGAACATATTCGCGTCATCTCGGTTTTCCGTCCAATTGCGGTGCTCCTTCGTGCATTTGATCTGATTGACTTGCTGCACGTATTGATGGCTGGTCCAATCGGCGGAGATCGTCGCCGGCAGCGCGTTGTAGGCGACCCGCTCCAGAATGTCCCCGTACCAGCCGTCGCCGAAGATCCGCACGAGATGCTCCAGCGTGTACATGTACTCCACGACCGCGCACAGCTCTACGCCTTGACTGGGATGCGTGCCGGCGAGCCATTCGTCGCCCGAAAACATGCCGTGCAGCTGCCCATGGTAGCGCATCAGCGCTTCGATCCCCTTACGGGAAGCTGCGCGGTGCTCCTCCCGGTTCGACATTAAAAAATACAGCGCAGGCTCCTTCAGTCCCATCGCCACATTGACGACATGGATGCGATGATCGAACTTCGTCTGATACCGCCAATACGGAAAATCGGTAAACAGACCGGTCCAATCCTCCGTCTGCGCGTGAATCGTCGCCGCCAGTTCCAACAGAAATCGCTCGCCGGTGCGCCGATACAACCATTGAAGCGACAGGATCGCTTCGCCGCCCCGCGCTTTGCCCCAGTCCCTTAGCGGTCTTTCTTCGATATGCGCCGACTGATATCGGAAGTAGTTCAACAGGAACGGAACGACGCGTTCGTCCTCCGTCGCTTCCGCGTACTGAATCAACGCCTTGACCATTACCATGCGCGGCCACCAGTCTTCTTCGTCCGCCGGACCGAATTGCCCGTCCGGCTGCTGACTGCGCAACGTCCACTCGATCCACGGATGCGCTTCGGCCATCAAGGCTTCGTCCTGCAGTAAATAAGCGAGCGGCAGCAAGCCGTCGATATAATACGGACCTCGCTCCCACCTTTCCCCCGGACCGCCGAGCCAGCCGCTGTCCGGACCGAGGTGGTCCCAATGGCGGGGCAGCCTTCCCGTGAATCCTTTGGATTGAATGACAAGCTGATCCTTCAACCAACCCGAAGGCAGGATCGATCCGAGCGGCAGCTCCTCGAATGCAGGCTCCGCCGGAAGCCGATAAGCAGGTTGTAGTCGATGCGCGATGGTCAAGGTACTCTCTCTCCTTTGCGCCGTGCGTCGGGCACGGCCTTATGATCAGTCTCAGTATATAAAACGAAACGAGCCTTCGACAGATCGGATGTGAACCAAACAATCGTACGGAATGAACTTCGTCTGCATCCGCCCCCTCTTTATGCAATGGCTTACATATGTTATTTTACGTGTATGATCGTCTATATCTCCGACTTGCCGTCATACATTCGTCAAACTTTTGCAACCTAATGAACATAGGAGGCCCCCCCATGACCGTGCTGCAATTCCTTGCGCCTCCGCTGCCGCATTTCACGATCGGCGGAGAAGATCGATATCCGTCCGGGCGCAAGCACCTTAGCCGCAGCAAGATCGGGGTATTCGACTTGCTGTTCGTGACGCAAGGCGGCCTCTACATGGCCGAGGAGGACCGAGAGTACGACGTTACGTCAGGGAAGGCGCTGATCCTCAGGCCAGACCTCCAACACCATGCGTACAAGCCTTGTACCGCAGACACTCATTTCTACTGGCTTCACTTCCAAACGACAGGCGGCTGGCGGGAGCTTTCCGACGAGACGCCGAGCGATTATCGGCCGCCGGACGACCCTTATTTGCCGATCGCCTCGTTCATGATCGACTTGCCCCGCTTTTGCAGCTTGGCGAACCCCGCTCGCATGCAGGCGAACTTCGCCCGTTTGCTCGAGATGCAGACGGCGGCCGGCGCGCCCTGGGAACAGCAAATTTTATTTCAGGAAATCGTTCGAGAGTTGAATTCCAGGCAGAGGGAGCTGTGGAATTCGCCGGTATATCGCGTGGCCGAGCAGACGGCTTTATATTTGCGACAGCACTACCTCGCGCCGATCACGAACGCGGCGTTGAAAGAACGCCTTCATTTCCACCCGGCGTATTTGGCGCGCTGCATGAAACAAGTATACGGGTGCACGCCGTTGGCATACGTGAACGGGCTGCGGCTGCGTCAAGCGAAGTCGCTCTTGATGCGCACCGACATACCCGTACACCGCATCGCGACGGACGTCGGCTTTAACAGCTCCACGTACTTCATCCGCTGTTTCGTTCAAGCGGAAGGTATGACCCCGAAGTCGTACCGTGCCCTGCATCGATAAGGCTCCGAACGAAAAGAACGCCCTTGCCTCAGGATTCTCCCGGAGCAAGGGCGCCGACGACGCTAGATTACATTCAAGAAGCTAAACCCGTACACGGAACCGACGGCGAACACGATCGTCCACAACGCTAAGCTGACGGTCATCCAACCGACGACGCGAATTTTGGAAGCGCCGAACGTCAAAGCCAACACCGCGGCGATATCGGTTCCGACGAAGATCGGCGCGATGAGCGCTAACCCGGGGATGCCGTACTTTTCCCATATCGCTCTCGATCGCGTTTCCTTCTTCGTCGGACCGGTGATCCCTCTCTTCGCTCTTCTCGCTTGCCTCCATTCCGAGATTTGCTTGAAGAACAATCCTAGAATCAGGATGAGCAAGAAATTCCCGACGAAAGCCACCACGCTAACCCATATCGGCGACAATCCCCACAGTACCCCAAGGGGCACGACGAGGGATACGTCCATCCAAGGCGCCGCCGCTAGCAGGAATAAAACAATATATTGCCACATCGCACTCGCTTCTTCAGCCCACTCCAACACCTGTCCATCCCCCGCTTCAATATTGATTGAGCTTGCGGATCGTCAGCCAATACACAAGGTATTGACCCAATCCTAAAGCGCCTATGCCGACTAGCGCCGTCAGCCGGTAATCCGCAAATACGAAACACGCGCCGGCCGCCGCGGGCAACGCTAACGTATAGTAGATATATACGTTCCGACATGCCTTGAAAGTAACCCATTGGTGGCCTTCATCCGTCTCGCGAAACTCTGCGGGAACGAACCCTAACGCTTTCACGCGATGCTTCGGATGTCTCCGGTTATACAAAAAAATGAGCGCGGTCCATATCGCCGTAACCGCCGTTAGAATCAAGAGGCCAAGACGGAGCAGCGAAGGATCGACCTTCGGAGCCAATAAAGATAAGACGAGAAATCCGATAACGATCAAAAGAAAGAACGCCGGGACAAACGGGGATCGCACGATTCGTTGAAGCATGTAGCCGCTACTCCTTTATAAAAAATATGTCTTCGACCGGTACGCGGAACGCCTTCGAAATCTTTAATGCCAATGTCACGGACGGGGCGTAATCCCCCTTCTCGATCAGGCCGATCGTCTGCCGAGTCGCCCCGACGGCGTCGGCTAAGTCCTGCTGCGTCCACTTGTAACGCGCGCGAAGCTCGCGTACCCGGTTTTCAAGCATGATCGCGTTCCTTCCACCATGTGATACACCCAATTGTAAATGATCTTTGGCGAAATGTAAATGATCCTTGTCATTATGACAATAATCATTGCCTCATAGTTCAGGGGATTCCGTGAATTCATTCGAGTTTCGTTAAGCTTCGAAGCTGTTTTACGCGGAGGATATCGAGGGTCAAGGCTTTTCGTTCAGACGCAGCCATGAGCGCAGGTTCGACATAAAAAAGGGACCTTACCTTACGGATGCAAGGTAGGTCCCGGTCGTTCGAGCGACTAGACGGTCGATCGCGCCGATCTTCCGCGAGATCCGGACAAATCAGACCGGGTCGAGCGGATCATCGGCAGGAGCAGCAAGACGGCGGCGAAGAGCGAAACGGCTGCCGCAAGCGGAAGCGCGGACCACTCGAAGACCGTTCGTCCTAGCCCGGTTTGCCTACTAAGAAGCAGGATCGAATGTAGGAACAATACGCCTACGCCGCGAAAATCGAGGATTGATCGAGCGGGCGATCCTCGATTGTACGCGTACATGAACGATGCCTCCGTTATTCCAGCCTGAACTTAAGACTGGGTATGGCGCTGGACTTCCATCGGCTGTTTTTTCACGACAGGCACCCATAGCTCGTTTTTGTTTTCTTCCGGCGGCAAATAGCATTCAATCGCCGGCAAATACGCCAAGTCGTATGCGGAGGTCGGGAGCCATTCGGTATATAACCTCTTCCACATCTCCCCGATCCCTTCCGGTCCTCCATCCGCTTCGAAAACAACCCAAGTCGCAGCCGGGAACTCGCGCTTGACCATGCCTTCCGGCGGGGCTTGGACGGACGCGACGGACATGATGTAATGGAACGATTCGTTCTTCCCGTGATCGCCGTCCGCGCATACGCCCAAGATGCCTCTCATGTTCGGATGGGATGCCCGCACTTCCCACAGCCTATCGAACAGTCCTTCCTTCATCGCGCTTGTCCACGCGCGCGGTACGGCATCGGAAGCATCCTCCGTCTTGATCCTCTCTTGCACGCCTACGACGGCGAATGCCTCTGCTTCTTCGATCCGATATTTCATTCCCACGACCCCTTGAATCGATATTTGGAAGGAGATTCGCGGATAGGCCCGAAGAGGGGTGCCGCTATTCCGCGCGGCGGTCGGCGTCGTCCCGTGCAGGTTTAGAAAAGCGCGGGCGAACGCTTCCGGCGACTCATAGCCGTACTTCAACGCGATATCGATCACTTTCGCCTTCCCGCGCTGAAGCTCGAACGCCGCTAAGGTTAACCTTCTGCGTCTCACATATTCCGATAACGGAACGTTCGTAATAAAGGAGAACATCCGTTGGAAGTGATACACCGAGCAGCATGCGACTTTCGCAACGTCTTCGTAATCGATTTCTTCTAACATATGCTCCTCGATATAACCGATTGCTCGATTCATCCGGTCGACCCAATCCATCGCGATCATCCTTCCGACTTCACTATAGCGCATGACGAACGATGGAACCTTGCATTTCATGCACGAGATCGCAAGGGTATTCTTTCATTCGTCGTTCAATATATTTCTATCAGCGTTGCTAGGGTAAGGTATGTAATGCATTGAAACGGAAATAATACGGTTTATACCCTATCCGCGAGGTCACCATGTTACTATCCTTCTCTATCGCCGCAAGCTGGATGCTTATCGCGACGGCGGTTGTCGTTCGAAAGTCGTCGCGTCAGGAATTCGCCTTTGTTTTTCTATTGTCGAATTTCATCAATACCAATGTTTATTATTGGTCCAGCCAAACGCTTCATATCTTCGAAATCTCGAAGAATCCGGCGAGCTTCGTTTCCTTCTCGCTGCTGCAAAGCGCGATCGTTCCGCTATTCGTCGCGGTGACGGCGAACGGTTCGGCACTCGTTCGAACCGTCCCCCGCAAGGTCGCCGTACACGTCGCTTCGATCGCGTTTCTTATAGGCTTGGAGGGTCTTAGCCGCTATCTTCGCATTGTAATTTACAACGAGGTTTACGTATTTTATTGGTTGGCCGGCTATCGTACTCTCTTGTATATCCTGCCGCTCATAGCCTTGCGATTCTTTCGAAGGATGTGCATTCATGCAAGGACCTAATTGGCTTTTCGAGAAGGCCTTCGATCTGAACGATTGGTTTGTGCTTGGCTGCATCGTCCTTTCGTATAGTTCGATTTATTTTATGCCGAAGCGGTTATCCCAATCTACCATGCTATTAATCTTCCTTTTCAGCGCAACGTTCGCAAGTATATTGGACAACTCCATCGGCGGACATATATTCGATCTCTACGACATTATGGACGGGCCGGCCTATAC
This sequence comes from Paenibacillus sp., assembly GCF_031177825.1. GTDB lineage: Bacteria > Bacillota > Bacilli > Paenibacillales > YIM-B00363 > Paenibacillus_AE. The sequence goes on from NZ_JAPSKE010000004.1 coordinate 282,565, forward strand.
CTTCATGGATTTTACGCTTTACTTTCTTTACGCGCCGTTCGGCTATTTCTTCGTCTACTTTTACGATCTTTTCCGCGTACGCGGACTCCTGAAAATCGGCTACATCGTGCTTTGGGCCGTCTTTTCGACTGCTTTCGAGTTATTATGCTCCGTCGTCGGCGTATTCCATTACAAAGATGGATACGGGCTGCATGACTCGTTTATGATATATCTGATCGTGCAAAGCGTCACGATGATGTTTTATCATTATATTACGGATCGCCCGCTCGGATCCCCCTCATAAGGAAAGGCCGCTCTGCGATCGCAGGACGGCCCGAATAAATTTCGAAAACGCGGGAAGTGATCACGACTTCAACCAACGAAAAAATCCGATCTTGCCTTGCCCGCCGCACTTGTCGCATCCGGTCAATCCTACTCCGCTGCAAGAGGTACATTTGCTTCGGCCGTATTGGACCCCTTCTCCCGAGCACGCGGCGCATTTCACCTTCCCCGTACCTTCGCATGGTTTACACTTCAATCCGCATCCCTCCCTGGTCGTATCATGAACGAGGAGACAGACTATCCTTGCGTGTAATTACCGATGTAAGCGTATCACGGGATGGAAATCAATCTCAAGCGCCGATTTCGCTCGCGGGTCGCGCTGTGGCTTTGACAAGCGAAACGAACCCGCATCAATCGTCGATTCCCTTACGTTTTCTGGAACATTCTGGGTTGTCCATAACGGTTATTGCGCGGACTCGGCGACCTGTAACGCTTCTTCCCCTGAAATTTGGCCGGTGACGGAATAGTGGATCCCGTTCGCGGTCCAGAACAACTCGGTGAGCCCGGGTTGTTCGAACACGAATCCGCCCGCATCGCCGACCGTCGTCTTCGAGAACATTTCTGCCGGGAACGCGGCCGGTAAACGGCTGGCGACGAACGTCAATGTCTTCTCGCCCGAAACGTACGTGAAGATCGCGTCTCGCGCCGGTTCGCCCTCCATCCCCACCGCAACGATCTCCGACAGCGCGAAACCCTTGGGCAGGGCGTTCGGAACGAGCAGGACCGGTCCGAACGCCGCCTCCGCCTCTTCAACGGTGCCGAGCGGCGTCGTAATCAATGGAGAAAGCTCCGAGCCGACGGCGCCTCCGTTCGACGGCGGCTCGCTAACGGCCGGATTGTCTCCCGGCGCCGGGGCGGCCGGCTGCTGCACCATCGGATAGCCGATCAGGAGCATGACCGCGGCTGCCAACGCCGCCGTCCCCATCGTCCAAGACTTCGGGAAAGCCGTTCGCCGAACCGCCTTTTCCGCCGCCGCCGCCCGCCGAACTTTCGCTTTCAAATCTTCGCTCATCTCTATATTGGTAAATAACATCTCGTCCGACTCCTCTCGAAATTGTTGACGCAGCTTACGATCCGTATCCGTCATTAAACTCTCCTCCTTCTTTTATTCTCCGAGCCAACGCCTCGCGCGCCCGGTGCAATCGGTTCCGCACGGTGCCTTCGGGCGTCGACGTCGCATCCGCGATCTCCGGCGTGCTTAGATCCGAGTAATAGTATAGAAACAACGCTTCTTGGTAAGGGAGGGGCAAGCGAAGCACGTGCTGCAGCAGTTCGCTCTTCTTCATCCGCTCGAGCGCTTCCTCTTCCACGCTGATCGTTCGAACCCGCTCCATCCGACCCGGGTCGGTCGGCTGCTCCGAGAACATCCGCACGCCCATCTTGTCTCTGCACGCGTTGACCGCGATCGTCGTCAACCACGTCTTCACCGCGCTCTCCCCGCGGAACGACGTCCATGACCGATAAGCTCGCAGGAATACTTCCTGACTGATATCCTCGGCGAGATGCCGATCCCCGGTATAAAAATAAGCGGTCCGCATGACGGTCGCGCCGTAATGCTCCATGAGCTGCTCGAGCGCTCCCGCGGGATCCTTCGAAAAATCCTCTTTCCTCTTCAAGCCGGCCGGCTTCACTGGATCACCACCTCCAACCTATTAGACGGCCCGAGGAAGAAATCCGCTTCATCGCGCGACGCCCGGATGAAAAAAAAGCTGCATCGACTCCGGTTCGGAAATCGATACAGCCGTTTTCCCTAAGATTGGAATTGGATAAACGCGATCAGCCCGACAACCCCCGCGACCGCGGAAACGACGTAGTAGAGCGTTAGACGCGTCCAGTTCCCTTTCGTCTTTCGTTCATATTCGGGATTGCCTTCCCGGTTTTCCTTGGAAACCCCAACCGCGATCGTGCCGACGATGCCGACGAGCAAGAAAAAACAAACCAATATGATATAAATATACTGCGGCATTGCGTTTCCCCACCTTTTTTCTTATCATAGGCCGAGCTCGGCGAGTTGAAACCATCCAATCGGACGGCATTTGACCCATCCACTTGTCATTCTTCCCGTGGTTGGTACACTAAGAACAGGTCGTCTTGCGCTTGATTCCGTATATCTTCGCGAAGAGGTGTCGTCTATTGTGGAAGCCGGATCGTAACAGCCCCAAGCCGTTGTACCGGCAAATTGCCGAGCATATCGAGCGGCGGATCGCCTTCGGGGAATTGCCGCCGGCCAGCGCGCTCCCCTCCGAACGCAAATTCGCCGAGCAGCTCGGCGTGAATCGAAGCACGGTCGTTCAAGCGTACGAGGAACTGCGCGCCTCCGGCGTCATCGAGAGCGTAACTGGCAGCGGGACTCGCGTCAGTTCGTATCAGTGGGGGATGGCACTCGCCCGCACGCCGAATTGGAACCGTTACGTCGGAGGCGGCACGTTCCTGCCGAACCTTCCGCTCATGCGCAAAATCCGCGAAGGCATCCGAAGGGAAGAAGCGTACATCAACTTCGCAAGCGGCGAGTTGGCTCCGGAACTGTCGCCTAACGAGGCGATTCGGCAAGCGATGGGGAATCGTTCTTTCCAAGAACCGCTGGGGTATGGAGACCCGCAAGGGTATGTCCCCCTGCGCGCGGCGTTGTCCTCCTTCCTATCCGAATACCGAAGCATTCAAGCGACGGACGAGTCCGTCTTCATTACGTCGGGTTCGCAGCAGTCCTTGTACTTGATCGCCCAATGTTTGTTGAGTCCCGGTCACGCGATCGCCATCGAGAATCCTTCGTACGGCTATTCGCTGCCGATGTTTCAATCCGGGAGCTGCCCGGGGAACTCTCCTTCGAGATCCCCAGAGGCGGCTTGAATGTATGGTGTCGCATTCATCGACCGATCCAAGACAACGCGTTGTTGGAAAACGGGTTCAAGCAAGGGGTTCTCTTCGTTCCAGGGACCGTTTTCGGCTCCGACGCAGGGTATGTTCGTTTCACGTACGCACGGCCTCCTATGGAGCAGATCGTACCCGGCGTCGCGAGGTTCGCGGCCGCGTTGCGCGCGACGCGAACCGTTCCGTAGAAGACCGCCGACGAAGGTCTCTCTTTTTCCGGAAAAAAGGTTGACGTCTCCGCGAATAATCGTAATAATTACGAATAATATGAGATAGCTTGACTGATTCGCAAACGGAATATTTCTGGAGGTTTATGCAATGATCGCTCCTGCCGTTCGGCTTGGTTTGTCGCTTGCGTTGCTCGTGTTCGCAAGTTTCCTTATCGTCTTATTTATGAATCCGGAGGTTATCCGCAACCTGCCCGAGTTGCAAACCTCCAGTATCCAAACGTTCAAAACGATGTTCGTCAGCATCGTCCTGGAGGCTTTCCCCTTTATTTTGCTTGGCGTCGTGCTGTCGTCGATCCTGCAAGTATTCGTACCCGACCGCGTCGTCCAGCGATTGATCCCGAAAAACCCTGTGCTTGGCGTCCTAGTATCCTGTTTGTTGGGCGTCATCTTCCCGATCTGCGAGTGCGGAATGATCCCTGTCGCCAGAAGGCTCGTGAAGAAGGGGCTACCGCTCTACTCCGCGGTTGTTTTCCTGCTCGCGGGACCGATTCTCAACCCCGTCGTATTCGCCTCGACCTATATGGCGTTCCGATCGAGACCTGAGATCGTCTATTCGCGGATGGGGTTAGCGTTTGCCGTCGCCGCGGTCGTAGGGCTATTGGTTTACGCCTTCGTAAAGAAGGATCCGTTGAAGCCCGTTCCGAGTCACGCGCATCACCATGATCATCACCATCGCGACAACCCCTCGGCCGGTACCGGAAATAAGCTGTTTACGACCTTCGAGCACGCGTCCGGCGAATTTATCGACATGGGCAAATATCTAGTGTTCGGCGCCCTCCTTACGGCAGGCGTTCAAACCTTTTTAGACCGAAGCAGTCTGCTCGCCATCGCGAATTCCGAATGGCTTTCCAACTGGTTCATGATGGGATTCGCTTATATTCTATCGATCTGCTCTACTTCCGATGCGTTCGTCGCCTCCTCGTTCGCGTCTACCTTTTCCGCGTCGTCTCTGGTCGCCTTCCTTGTCTTCGGACCGATGTTGGACGTGAAGAGTACGTTGATGATGTTGGCGGTGTTCCGACGCAGGTTCGTATTGTTCGTCGCCTTCTTTACGTTCGTTGCGGTCTCCGCCGGCGTATTTTTACTTGGGAGATTCATCTAAAAAACTAGTAAGGAGAGGAACCGCATGGCGATCCACCAATTATTTCGAGCGCTCGTGTCGGCAGGGTTTTCTACATACATTATTTACTTGGTAAAGATCGATGCCCTGCAATATTATATCGCGCCGAGAATGGAAATTTACGTAAAACTATCGGCCATCGTCTTGATGATGTTCGCCGTCGTTCAAGTGTTCGCGATGTTCGCGGGCGCGAGAGGACGTCGCGTCGATTGCGGTTGCGAGCATCCCCCCTCCTCGTCGGCGTGGCGCAATGCGATAACGTACGTATTATTGTTCTCCCCGCTCGCGTTCGGCTATTTCCTTCCCGACCTTGCGCTCGGAAGCGATCTGGTCGACAAGAAGGGCATCGTTCTCAGCCGCAGCGAACCGGTGACGCCTGCCGCTCCTCGGGAAGCGACGCCCGCGCGAACGCCCGTTTCGGAGCCGGAGCCGCTGCAGGACGAACAATTGTTGCAGACGTTCCTGACCGGCGATCTGTACGAAGACCAATATGCAAGCATGGCGGTACGATTAATAAAACAAGATCCCATGATCGTTCGGGAGGATGCTTACTTAGAGATGATCACGGCGATCGACCTCTTTATGAATCGATTCGTCGGGAAGCGCGTGCAAATCGAAGGGTTCGTATATCGAACGGAAGAGATGGCCGCGGATGAATTCGTCGTGGCGAGGATGGCCATGGATTGTTGTTCCGCCGATGCGACGCCCTATGGATTTCTAGTTCAATCCCAAGGAGCGTCGCGGTTCGCGGAGGATACTTGGATCCGGGTGACGGGGACGATCGGGACCGCCGATTGGGGCGGCGTGGAGATCGTAAAGATCGAGGCGGCGGAAGTCGCCGACATCGATTCGCCGGAAACCCCGTACGTGTATCCGAATTACGAAGCGCTGGACGAACCCCCGACTCAAGAGTAAGGTTTTTCCTTCGAACGGCGGAGCAAATATAAAAAGAACGGCGCCCCCAACAGCGTAGTAACTGCGCCGACGGGCAAACTTGCGACGTGGTGTTCCATCCCCGGCAGGGGCAATCGGATCGCCGCGCTTTGGCCGACCCAGTCCGATGCGAGGAGCAACAAGGCCGAGAAGAGCGCGCTCGTCGGAAACAACGCCGTCGGGCGCCTCCCAACGAACCACCCCGCGACATGGGGACCGATCAATCCGATGAAGCCGATCGATCCGACGACGGAGACGGAGGCGGCGGTCAGCGCGGAAGCGATCGCGAGCAGCAGGAAACGGGTACGATTCACGGCGAGGCCCAGCCCGGCGGCCGAGTCGTCTCCGAGCTGTAAAATTTCTGCCTTCCGCGCGTACGCCAGCGCCAGGCCGATCCCGAACAACGCCCATGGCCAGAGCGCCGACCAACTGCTCCAGCCTCTCCCGTTAAGCGAACCGAACAGCCATAGAAAGATCGAGGACAGTCCCTGCTGTCTATGGAGCAGCAGGAGCGACGTCGCGGACTGCAAGATCGACGCGGTCACGACGCCGATGAAGGCGAATCGCGCGCGGTCGGCGCTCTGACGCGAGTTCAACGCCAGGACGAGCAGCGTAGCGCCGACGCCTCCGAAGAGCGCAACGAGCTGCAGCGGAACGTTGTCCCCGAACGAGCCCGCCGCGAACGTCAGCCACAGGACCGCGAACAGGACGGCGCCGGCCGAGGAGCCCATCAGACCCGGCTCGACGAGCGGATTCCGCAAGATCGATTGCAGCATCGCCCCCGCCGTACCCAGCATGGCGCCCGCCGCAACGGCGATGAGCGCTCTCGGAAGGCGCAAATTCCAGATGACGTGCCGCGTCCCGGCATCCGTTTCGACGCGAAACAAAGCCCGTATGACTTCCGCGAAGGAATAAGGCGTCTTTCCGAAGCCGATGTAGAGCACGAAACAACCCAAGAGTGCGAACGCCATCGTCAGCAGGACCATCCTCGTTTTATTACCCGCATACGTTCCATTCCCTTCACCCATTCGCGACTCCTCCTTGCCGTCTGACCATGAGAATCAAGAAACAGCTCCCGCCGAGCAGCGTCGTCCAGACCCCGACCGGAATTTCCGCCGGGTACAGCAGCAGCCGCGCAACCGCGTCCGCGGAGACGAGCAACGCGCCGCCGCACAGCATCGAAAACGGCAGCGTTAACCGGGCGTCGTTGGTTCCGAGCATCGATCTTGCGAGATGCGGGGCGAGCAGCGAGATAAACCCGATCGGACCGCACTGAGCCACGGTCACCCCTACGAATCCGGTACACAGCGCTAAGATCGCGCGACGCGACCGCTCGACGTTCACGCCGAGACCCGCGGCCACATCGTCGCCAAGCTGCATGACATTCAAAGTTCGGAGGTAGAGGAACGCCATCGGCGCCATCGCTGCGAACCATGGCAGGGTGCGCTCGACATGCTCCCAGCTTCGATTGGCAAGCGAGCCGAGCAAGTATAAATAAAGCTGATTCACGTCGTTGCTCGTACCGAGCGCGATCAAGAGAATGAGCGTGCCGTTCAGGATGGCGGATACAGTCATGCCGATGAGAAGCATGCCCACCGCGCCGCGGCTGCCTCTTGCGGCCAGCAATACGCACACTCCCCCCGCCATTCCTCCCAGCAACGCGAACAACGGCTGCGCATGCCAGGATACCGGAAGCTGCAGCACAGCGATCGCCCCCATCGCGAGGGACGCCCCGGACGATACGCCTAGCAGCTCAGGTCCCGCCAAGCGGTTGTTCATCGCGCCTTGCACTAGCGTACCTGACGCTCCGAGCATCGCGCCGATTAAGACGCCAAGCGCGGCCCGAGGCAGACGCATCTCCAAGACGATCGTACGCGCGAGCGGTTCCCCCTCGTTCCGGAAGACGATGCCGAACAGCTCGCCCCACGTCAAGTTGGGGGTTCCTAAGGCAGCCTGCGCCGCCGACGAAGCGAGAACGACGAGTATCAGCAAAATCGGCAGCAGTACGGATCGAACGCGAGGTCTCATGTCAATTCCGTTAGGGAAGCTCAGGATACAGGAACGCCATCGCTTCGTCGACCATGATGCCGAGCGAACGCGTGCCGCGCCCGTCTCCCCAAATCGGGGACCGAACTTCCGCGACCTTCCCTTCCTGGACCGCTTTCAGTTCGCTCCATAGCGGAAGCTGCGACAATTGCTCCGACAGCTGTTTCGCCCCGGGTTGGAACGAATAACTTTCAACGAAGATCGCGTCCGGGTTTTCCGCCAACAGCTTTTCCAGCGAATACGGAATCGCGCCTTCCCCGAATGGATCTTCGGAAGGATCGTTCACCTTCCATGGGTACGCCGCGATTTCCCGTAACACCGTGCCCCCGAGACCGCTGTCGGTCACGATCGCGAAATTCACGTCGCTGCCGTACATAATGAGCGCCTTCCGATCTTTCGGCGACTTGCGTTTCGCTTCTTCGAGCTTGGCGAGGAACGCGTCGGCGGACGCCTGCGCTTCTTTCGTCCGCCCGGTAACGCCGCCGACCGCCATAAGCAGCTCGACCGACTCGGAATAGCTGACGGGATTGACGAGCAGGACCGGGGCGATTCCGGATAAGCCCTCCCTTAGAGCGTCGTGCACGCCCTCCAATCCGATCACGAGATCCGGCTTCGCCGCGACGAGGTCCTCTACGTTCGGCTCGAAGAAGCTGCCGCCGATCGAAGCGAAGCTTCGTCCCTTCTCGCCGTAAAACTCCGGCTGCATGGCGATCGTCCGGACGCCGCTTTCCCCGATCGCGATCGGCTCCATGCCGAGCTCCGCAGTCAAATCGATGCAGAGCGAGACGACGCAGGCGATTCGCTCGACCGGCTTCGCGAACGTCAGCGCCTCTCCTGTATCGTCGACGATGGACAAGCTCCCGCGCGGCGGCTCGCTCTGTACGGCGACGCCGTTCCCGCAAGCGGAAAGAACAGCCGCCAGCACGGCGATGGTCACTCCGCTTAGAACCGTAAATCTCATCATGGATCTACCTCCGTATGTATGGATTCAAATTCGATTTCCGTCATTCGACGACGGCCCACGCGGGCAGCGGGTCGGACAACGCGCTCCAGTCGGGCAGCGCCATCTCTTCGTCCGTCAGCAGGCAGTCGTCCAATCCGGCTTCGATCGCTTCTCGAACCATGTCGATGCCGATGAGTACGAGCTCGGTCTGTCGGTCGCCGTGAACGTCGTCCCAAGTCTCGAACAGTTCCGGTTGTTCCGAGCGGAGCGCAATCTGTTCTTCCGTAGGCAAGGAGGCGATCCAATGTCCGGACGGACCGAACTGAATGGACGGTCCCGCTTGACTGATCATCCCGGCGATGCCGTTGCGGCTGGCGAGCCAGACGATTCCCTTGGCCCGGACGACGTCTTCAGGCCATTCTTCCAACCATTGCAGCAATCGCTCCGGATGGAACGGCCTGCGTCTTCGATAGACGATGGAGCCGATCCCGTACTCCTCCGTCTCCGGCGTATGCGCCGGTCGCTGAAGCTCCCGGATCCAACCTGCGGACCGACTGGCTTCTTCGAAGTCGAACAGGCCCGTGTTCAGGATCGCCGACGGCGAAATTCGGCCTTTGACGGCTCGGATGACGCGGGCGGCGGGCTGCAGCGTACGGAGTACCTTCTCCAGTTGATTCAGTTCCTCGTCTCCGACCAAATCGCACTTGTTCAAAATGAGCACGTCGCAAAATTCGATCTGATCGATCAACAAGTCTACGACCGATCGCGTGTCGTCTTCCCCCGCGGCTTGATTACGCTCCAATAAGCTGTCGCCCGAGGCGAAGTCGTGCCAGAATCGGTATGCGTCTACGACCGTTACCATGCAGTCGAGCTTGGCGAAGCGGGCTAGGTCGATGCCGGACTCTTCGTCCGCGTAGGAAAATGTCTGCGCGACCGGAACCGGCTCGCCGATCCCGGTCGATTCGATCAAAATATAATCGAACCTGCCTTCCGTCGCGAGACGCTCGACCTCCCGGAGCAGATCGTCCCGCAAGGTGCAGCAGATGCAGCCGTTCGACATCTCGACCAGCTTCTCTTCGGTTCGCGACAACTGCGTCTCCCGGCCGACGAGAGCCGCGTCGATATTGACCTCGCTCATGTCGTTGACGATGACCGCCACCTTCAACCCCTCGCGGTTGTTCAATACATGATTTAGCAGCGTCGTCTTGCCCGAGCCCAAATAACCGCTTAACACGGTGACGGGAATGCGTTGTTCCTTCGGATTCATGTCGGATACCCGACCTCCCTATTAGTAATCATTACGATTAATTACGAGGTCGATTGTAACGCGTTATACCTTTCGTGTAAATAGTAACATTAACGATTTACAGAATTGACCTCGCTATTTTAGCTGCGCCTCGAATCGTTGCTTCCACCAAGGCGAAACTCGTGTGGTGCGGCCAGTTGGGGAGGAGTTCCACGATTTTCGGGGTGCCATGCCCTAATGAATGCGGAGCAGCGCCCCAATGAATTGAGTCCTGATTGCTGTTCGCGGTGCGCAGCGCACCGCCGGCTTTTCGACTGCGCCCTTTAATTCATATACGAACAATGCGAAGATAATATCGACGAAAACCGAAACAGACGACCCCTCAGGATCGTCTGTTTCGAGCGGATTTTTATTTTTCGAAGCCGATGTAGTCGTATTGGATTTCAGGATTCCATGCCATATCGTTGCCGACGGCGCGGTAGCCGATCTCGATCGACGTCACGGCGCTTCGACCGGCCCAACCGCTGACGTCCGTCGCGATGCGATTCCAGCGATCCGCCTGCATCGCCTGCGTATGCATATGCGTCGTGCCGTCGGCGCCCGTTAAGACGACACGCGTCTCATACGTGGCGTTCGGAACGCCGCCGTACGAATCGATATGGTAAAAGAACGTATGCGCTTCGCTCATATCGATCGCCGTCTCCGGCGCAACCTTCGCCGTCTTCCATGAGGTCGCCGGGGCGACCGCGGATCTGGCGTTCAGCGCGTAGCTGCCGAGGATCGGCTTCGTCGGGCCGTTCGGGAACGTCTCCACGGTCCGGAGCCCGGCCAGATTGTCGACTGCCTCCCAGCCTTGCAAGCCGGTTTCGAAGTTGTGCAGCAGCTCGACGTTGCTCGGCACTTGGTCTTCCCCGTTCGGCTTCACTGCGCCGATCGTCTTCGTTACCGCCGTCTCCCGATATGTGAACGTCATCGTCACGTTCCCGCCGGCGGGCGGCGGCGCGTAGTCGACGACCGACACAAGGAACGTCTTCGATTCTCCGGGCAACACGCGGTTCACGTCCAAGGCCGATGTCGAGAAGGTCGCATGCTCGGACGTCACCGCGATTTCCCCCGACAGCTTCTTATCGTCGTAATTCGTAACGGTCACTTCGAGGTTCGAGCCGACCCCGAGCGGGTCTGCCAAGAGCCGCGCGGAGACGTCGAGGTTCGCGACGGATTCCCGCGTCTCGCCCTTCCGCTCGAACGACACGTCGTCGATGAGGAACGAGCCGTTCCAGTTCGTCGTCGCCGGCGAAGACATCCATACCTTGATTCGATCCACCGCGCCGATGCCGTCGAAGCCGCGGAAGTCGGCGGCGATCGATTGCCATTCGCCCGGGTTCGGCAAAGCTACGACCGCTTCCGCGCTCGTGGAACCGCTGTACACTTTCACCTTCGCGTAGTGCGTCCGATCCGGCAGCGTTCCCGGCACCTTAAGCGCCAGCTTAAGCACCGGCGTATTCGAGAGATCGACCGGCGACGACAGTTGCAAGTCGGCGCCGCGCCACATTTTGGACAGCGCGCTGAACGTTACCCGCAAGGCGGACGCCCCTTCGTACGCGTCGCCCGCCGCGCTGGATACGCCGTTGCTGTTGTCGGCGAACGTCCAGCCGTCGGTGCCGTTCTCGAATGTAGAGATCCGAACCGCCTTCGGGTCATGGCCTTGCGACGGGCCGTTCAACTCGGCCGGCGCGTACGCCGGGGCGACGCGGTCGTTCAGCTTCGCCGGATCGAAGCCCGGAATCGCGGCTTCCCACGAGTCGATGCCGATCACGTCGAGCGCGAAGCTCGTCGCCTCGAGCGACTTCGCCGTATCGATATCGCGGAACACGTGATAGGCCAATTTCTTCCGATCGGGCGTCGCCGTCTCGCCCGGCAAATTCGTCCAGAGGCCCAGATTCAGACCGCCTTCGAAGGCATGGTCGACGTGACGGTGCAGAATGAACGAATCGATGCCGTCAAGAAATTCGACGATGTAGTAGGCGTACGCGTAAGCGGCCGCTTGAATGTTCTGCGCCTGCTCGGAATTATCGAGGCTGTGAAAGCCCTGCTCCGACAAGATGATACGCCGCATCTCGCCTTCGTATAAGTACTCCGGCTGCCGCAGGTAATCCACAAGGACGGACAAGTTCTTGAACGTTATGCGCTGCGTATTGAAATCGAAAGTCGCCGTGGCGTCCTCCCAGAACTTCGGATTGAACAAGTTTTCCGGATACGGATGGAACGCCATGTTCCACGGAATGTCGCCGTTCGTCTTCAGGTGCTCGGTCAGCAGGTCGACGATGTTCTTGTTGTCGTACTTCCAGAGCGAATCCGAAGGCAGATTTTCGTCCCAGAAGTGATCCAGGGAGACGTATGCGCGCGCCTTGTCGTAATGGCTTCGGATGATCGTATCGGTCAGCCGCAGCGTACGCGCGTAGTCCTCTACGTATTCGTGAATGAGCTTCGGTCCCATGTTGTTCCAAACCTTGTTTTGGCCGATCTCGTTGCCGACGATATAGTTCACCGCGCGTCCGTACGCTTCGTCCTCGCGGGTATAACGCTCCGCCAAGAAGCTCGTGATCGCGCCGTAATACCCGATGCCCTCCGCCGTCTTCGTATTGACGGCGTAGACGGTGCCGCCCGGCTCCGAATCCGGATGGATCAGAATATGGTTCGGCGTATTCGGATCGAGATTCCGGTACATGATCAAGATGAGCGAAACGATATTGTCGTTGTCGGACAAGCTCTTGATTTGCAGATCGAGATTTTCGACGACGTTTTTCTTGAAGTAATACGTCTTGCCTTGGAATTCGTACGGAATCGTATTGGCCGGCTGACTATCGGTTAAGTACAGCATCTGATCGTAAGCGACGTTCAGGGCGGCGTGGCTGATGCCGAGCTCCTCGGCGTCGTCCGTATACTGCACCTGCAGCCCCTTCTTGCTCTTCGCCTCCGGGAACGGATACGTATTCTCGGCGAGTGTCTGCGGATTCGCGATGTACTGGGGCGCATCGACCCAGAGCGTCGCGTCGTCCGTCTCCAGCGCGACGGCGAATTTCGAGTACAGGCGGCTGCGGCTATCGTCCAGCAGCGGAAACGCGAAGGAGAAACTCGCCGCCGCCGGTTGTTCGCCCAGCTTCACGCGCTCCGACGCCGGATCGAACGGGTCCGAATAGGTAGGCAGCTCGTAGAGCGTTAGTCGAGCTTCTGGATCGATCTCGACCGAGGCGGACGTGATCGAACCCGCGACGACGACGCTGCCGTCTCCGCCGATGACCGGCCGCGCCAGCTCGCCGATCGTCTCCGGCGGCAACGGCGGCAAAATCTTGAACTCCGCTTCGTCCAATTGAATGACGCCCCCCTCTCCTTCCTCCAGCACCGGTTGGATGCGGAACGCCTGCAGCGTGCCGCTCCAGTTCAGCTTATCGGACAGATTGAAGTCGTACGCCTTCATCCCGGACGACGGATCCACATCGAACGTCTTCGACTTCTCGTCGTCCCAGACCGGATCCTCCTCGGTCGTCCACGACACCTTCAACCGTTCCGCGGGCGTTCCGTTCGCGAGCGTCAACGAGATCGCGTTGCGCTCCGCGATCGACAGCGCGAACGATCCCGACGTCAGGGCATCGCCCGCCCCGGCGACCGTCCACTGCAGCGCCCCCGCGTCGACCGCCACCGCGCCTTGCGCCGCCGTGAACCCTTCGGGATCGCCCGGCTTCGAGAATCGCATATCGAGCACGTTCGTCGCCGAGATCTGGTCGATCTGGAACCGGCCGTCCCAATAATCGTATCCGGGCGCTCCCGGCGGCACTCCTTCGAGATCGAAGTTTTGCATGAACGAAATTTCCATCTTGGAGATCGCTCCGCGGCCCGACCAATTCGAGACGTCCACGAATACCGTTCTCCAGCTGTCCGGCTTAATATGAGCGATCGACTCGTTCACGCCGTCCGCGCCGTGAAGCCGGATGCGCAGCACGTATTCTACCGGCTGCCAGCCCCAGCTGTTGGCCGCGAATGCCAAGTATCGGGAGTCGGACAGGTCGAGCGGCGTCGCGAAGTCGCGGTAAATCGTGCGCCACGCGTACACCTTCACTCGCTCCGGCTGCTGCTCGAGCGCGCCGGCCCCTTCGTAGACGCTGCCGGGACCGTTCAAGATACCTGTCACGAAGTTCACGCTCTTCGTATTTTCGCCGGCGGACCAGGTCGCCACGTCGGCGGCCGTATTGAAGTCGTTAATGATTTTCGCGGGATACACCGCCGTGCCGTTCGACACGTTCGGAGAGGGCGTAAGCCCCGGATCGTAGGGCGCCGCGACGGCGAAGGACGCTAAGAAGGCATGGCAAACCAACAGCCAGGCGATACACCCGGCCGTCCACTTTGCAGTTCGGTTCATCAATTACGAATCCTCCCTTGGGTTCATCTACATTTTCAAAGCGCCTTGGGTCATCCCTTGGATGTAATATTTCATGCCGAAGGCGAAAATGAGCACCAACGGCACCGACGACAACGCGTAAGCCGCGAACTGCACCCCCATATTCGTAATGCCGAATTGATTTTCGAATACGGTCAGCCCGACGCCGATCACTTGGATGCTGCTGTCTCGAATCGTTAGCAGCGGCCAAATGTAGTCGTTATAGACGCCGACCGATTGCATGATGAACAACGTAGCCAAGATCGGCACCGACAACGGCAGGACGATTCTCGTAAACACGGTGACTTCATGCGCCCCGTCGATTCTCGCCGCTTCGAACAGCTCGTTCGGCACGCCGGACATGAAGCTTCGGCACAGGAACGTTCCGAAAATTTGCCCGCCTGCGGCGGCCGCGACGATGATGACCCACGGCGTGTTCGTTAAGCCGAGGCTGTTGTACAGCACGTAGGACGGAATTAACGTGAGCACGCCGGGAATCATCATCATGGCGAGCATCATTATGAACAACGTCTCCTTGCCGGGGAACGTCTTCTTGGCGAAGATGTACCCCGACACGGAGGAGAGCAAACAGACGAGCGTACTGCCCGCGACCGCGTAGACGACCGTGTTGACGACGTAACGCCAGATCGCTCCGAACGCTTCGCCGTAGTTGCCCCATTGCGGCGGCGCGGGCAGCGCCCAGAAGTTGCCCAAGATTTGCGCGTTGCTCTTCAGCGAGCTGAACAGCATGAAGAAAATCGGAACGAGCGTTAAGAAAACTAACAACGACAAGATCGTATAGGATGCGATCTGCGCCGCGGACAGGTCGGAAGACCGGCTCCGCTGAACGATCGTCGACAGCTTGGCGGTTTTCACGGAATGCATGAGCGGTCTCCTCCCTTAATCGTTCGCGGTTTTGATCAGCTTCATATTGACGATCGTGATCGCCAGAATGACGGCGAACATGGCGACGCCGAGCGCGGACGCGTACCCGAGATCGTTGAAGATCGTCGCGGCGTAATACATCTGAAGCGCCGGGACGTACGTCGAATCCATCGGTCCGCCGCCGGTGACGATCAAGATGCCGCCGAAATCTTGAATGATGCCGATCAGCGCCAGAATGACGAGCAGCTTGAATTGCCCGGACAAGAGCGGCAGATGGATCGAGCGGATGATGCGCCAGAGGCTGGCGCCGTCGATCTTCGCGGACTCTACGAGCTCCTCCGGAATCGCTAGCAGTCCCGCGTAAAACACGAGCAGCTGGAGGATGCCGATGAACGGGAAGCCGATGAAGATGACCGCCCAGAGCGCCGTGTTCGGGTCGCCCAACCATGCGTGTCCCGGCAGGCCGACCGCCTCCAACACGTTGTTGATGAGGCCGACGTTAGGGTCGTACAGGTTTTGCCAGATCAGCAGTCCGGCGACCGCCGGTATGACCATGGACGCGACGAACGCGGTGCGGTACCAGTACTGGGCCTTCTTGCTGCGCAGATGATAGATGAGCTCCGCCGCGATCAAGGGAGGCAGCAGCGACTTGACGATGCCCGTGACGATCAAGAGCGCCAGGTTGCCGAGCCCCTTCGTGACGTACGGATCGTTCGCCATACGCTCGAAGTTGTCGAGACCGACGAATACCGTCCGGCCGCCCGGATTCCAGTCGTACAAGGAGTGGAACAATCCGGAAAACGCCGGATAATACAAGAAGGCGAACACAAGCGCGAAGCTCGGCGCAAGCGCGAGATAGATATACTTGGAACGCCACATCTCGACGAAAACGCCGAGCTTCTGCCGACGCTTCATCCACAGCAGCCCGAAGGCGACGATCGCAGCGCCGGCCGCGGCGGCCGCGATCCACGAGAACAGCCGGATCGTCGCGCCGCTCTTCGCCGAGGCGACGATCTCCCCGACGTCGTAAGCGAACAGCGCGCCGTTGCCCGTCCCCGCGTACAGCATCGTCGCGTCCGAATTGAACTTCACTTGCCGGCCCGCGCCGTCGACCCGAGCCGTCCAGAGCGGTTTCCCGTCGGCCGCGAAGACGTAGAAGTTGCCCAAGAAGTCCGAAGCCGCGACATATCCGCCGTCCGCCGACACGTCCACGTCCGTGACGACGTCCTTCACGGAATAGACCGTCGTCTGATTCCCCTCCCCGTCGAAGGCGACGGCCTCGCTCCGGGACGTGCCGACGACGACGGCGCCGTCGTTCGAAACGCCGATCGCTTCGATCGTCCCGGATACCCCGACCTTGCGCAATAACGCGCCTTCCGCGTCCAGCACATACGCGTACTGGTCCGGCGCGCCGACCGCCACGAACCGCCCGTCCGGCGACACCTGCACATGCGACGGCGTAATGCCGATGTCCGCCTCGCGAACCGTCTCGCCCGAGGCGACGTCGAAGAACGCCACCGTCGATCGCCCTTGCGCGATATAGACGGCGACCGCGCCGTCCTTCGACGCGGCGACGCTCTTCACCTGCCGCTTCACGTCCAGCTCCCAGATCGGGTTACCCTCTGCGTCAACCTTGTAGAGACGCCGGTCGTCGGACGAGACGAGCAAGCTGCCGTCCGTCAAGAACGCCACGCCGGTCACGACGTTGCGCGTCTCGAACGCGAACTGCTCGGCGCCGTCGGCTTGGAAGGAATACGCTTTCGCGCCGTAGCTGCCGACCGCGATTCTCGTTCCGTCCTCGGATAACGACAAAGATGTAATATTCTCCGGTTCCGCCAGCGACCACCCCCCGTTCCCGTGCGCCGCTCCCGTAAACAAGAACGAAGCGCAGATCGCGAGGCAGCCCGCCAACGCTGCGATTTTGCCGCGTACCGACATCTCTACTCCCCCTCAGCGAGTTCTCTAGGCAACGAACCGCGCGGCTAGATCGGCGCGCACGGTTCGTCTCCGTCTGTTCTTTGGTTCTAGCTGCGCTCCGGCGGCCTGCGTTCCGGATGCTCCAGATCGCTCCGCTCGAGCTTCTTCTCCTTCAGCGCCGGCTCCAAATATTTGTCGACGATGCCTTGATATTCGTTCAAGTATTGCTCGGTCGTCACTTGGCCGCCGAAATACCGCTGCACGAGACCGACCCAGTCCTGCACCGACGGCTGGTGATCCCACACGCCGCGAGCCAAGGAGTTCGACGCGCTCGGGAACCCTTCCGTGTTGCCGATCGGCTCGAAGTTGGCGAACGCCGCCGCC
Organism: Paenibacillus sp.; assembly: GCF_031177825.1. Lineage (GTDB taxonomy): Bacteria > Bacillota > Bacilli > Paenibacillales > YIM-B00363 > Paenibacillus_AE. The sequence continues at coordinate 299,893 of NZ_JAPSKE010000004.1, forward strand.
ATTTCGTCCGGCAGCACGATGTCCTTCAGCGCCGGGGAGCCCGAGAGCGCCGCGTCGTCGCTGTTTTGGATCGCGGTCAAGTACACCTTATACCCTTCCGGGCTCGTCAGGTACATCATGAAATCCATGTCCAGTTCCGTCTGCTTCGCATCCTTCGCGACGAAGCTGTAGAAGCCGATCGGAATGTGGATCGTCCGCGCGGGCGCCATAACCTCGGGACCTTCCATGGACGGCATGTTGAAGAATCCGTACTCGAACGGCTTCACGCCGCCTTGCGCGCCGGTCTTCTCTTCGCTCGCGAAGTCCTTCGGCAGCTGCCAGAACGAACCCGGCGTGCTCATCATCGTCGCCGCCTTGCCGGTCAGGAACAAGCTGTAAGCCTGCTCGGCGTTGACGCCGAAAAATCCGTCCGGCGTATACTGGAACAATGCCTTTAAGTTTTCCATGAACGCCGACCACTTCGGATTGTCCGCCACCTTGAACGGACCTTCCTTGTCCTGAATCGCTTTCCATACGCGAAGATCGTTCTTCGTGACCTTGCTGTTGGAATCGTTATACGGATCGTTCGGATCGAACGTCCAGCTGTCGTCCACTTCCGGCAGATAGGTGTAATCGTCAGGCTGCGAGCGGACGATGTTGATCGAATCCCGCATGTACTGGTCCGCATAGATTCGAACGAGCCAGCCGGCTTCGCCGCTCCACATCGAATTGGAGTTGCCGGCGAGCGCGAGCGGCGTGTACCCCGCCGCCTTAATTTTCTCGAACGCCGCGATCAGCTCGTTGAACGTCTTCGGCGCTTCGGATATGCCCACCGCGTTAAAGATTTCTTTGTTGTACAGCCACACGATCTGGACGGACTCGAAGTTCAACATGTAGAGATGATCGTCCGCGCCGATCCCGGAATAATTGATGCCCATCGCGTCTAAATCCAGACTCTCTTTCCACTTCTTGCCCGTATACGGATTATCCTTCTCGAAGAACGGGTACATGTCGACGAATTTCTGGCTCTCGTGAAGAGAGGCGACTTCGTTGGAGACGACGAAGTCGACGTCCGGCGTGCCGGCCGCGAATTGCGCCGTCAGCCATTCCCGATAGCCCTCTAGCGGTTTATTGTCGACGACGACGTTCACCTTCGGGTGCTTCGCCATATAGCCTTGCGCGACGGCGTTCCAGACGGCCGCGGACGCGTTCGGAAGCGAGATGCGAATCGTCCCTTCCAATTCCGGAGCCGACGCGTCCGGCGCCGGCGTCTCCGTCGTCGGCTTCGGCTCGGTTTGTTGCGCGGGCTGCTCCGCAGGCGGTTCCTCGGCTGCGTCCCCGCCGGATTTCGTGCAGGCCGCGAGGAGCGAGCCAGACAACATCAGGGTCAGAAGCAACGAGATTGATTTCTTTAGCCGCATGTAACGACCTCTCCTTTTCAACGATAGGATCCATCCGAGAATGAATGCTCATCAAAGCGCTTACATAATGCCGCCGAAAATTTCGTACACCTCCGTTTCCACTCGAGGATATAAAACGTATACTTATTAATTTCATTATATACACAAAGTAAATGATTATCAATAAGTATATTCTAATTTTAATCAGAATACTTTGTTGATTGGTGTCGAAAAAAATAACGCCTTACGGCGTCAGGATGTTCATGCGTATGCATCTAGCTCCGTCGTGCTGTCGCGCACGATCAGCCTCGGGACGATCTCTTCCTTCAGCAGCCGCCCCTCCTCGTGCTGCTTCCATTCGAAAATGAGCATCTCCGCGGCTCTGCGTCCGACGGACAGCGTATTTTGATTGATCGTCGTCAAACTCGGCTCCAAATAAGCGCTGATCAACGTATCGTCGTATCCGATCACGCTGATGTCCTCGGGAATGCGAAGTCCGCCGTCCTTGATCGCCTGCAGCGCGCCGAACGCCTTGAAGTCGCTCGTCACGAACATCGCCGTCGGCGGCTCCGGCAGCGAGAGCAGCTTCCTCGCTCCTGCGTAGCCCATTTCCGCCGATTCCTCGTCCATCTCGATGACGGAGACGAGATCCGGGTCGAAGTCGACGTTATATTGCGACAGCGCCAGCCGATAGCCCTGCAGCCGCAGCGAAAACTCCTGATTCATCTCGAGCGCCGACTTCCCCGTCAGCACGATGCCGATGCGGCGATGACCGAGAGACAGCAGATGCTGCGTCGCCAAGAAGCCGCCCGTCAAGTTATCGACGATGACGTACGGAATTTGGAGCTGCGGGTAATAGAAATGGACGGTGACGAGCTTGCGCACCTCTTCCTTCCAGCGGCGCAGCAAATCCGGATTCGTGTTCGCGTTCGGCAGCAGAACGAAGCCCGTCTTCTCGTCTTTCGCGGGAAGCGCGTTCTTACTGCCGACGTCCAAGAGATGAAACCGGATGCCGTGTTCCTCGCACACCTCTTGGATGCCGGCGGCGAGATCCCCGTAGAATCGATGGCTGAACGTCCCGAGCGGAATCGAGGAATGCGCGAGATAGATGCGCTCAAGCGCGATCGTCTTGTCCTTCGGCTTCCCGTCCGATTCCAGGCGAATGAACGTGCCCCTTCCGCGCACGCGATAAATATATCCTTCGTTCGCAAGCTCCGTCAGCGCCCGGCGCGTCGTAATTTCGCTGGTATTGTATAATTTTGCGAATTCGACCTGCGTCGGCAGCGGTTCGTTCAGATCGAACGCCCCCGCCGTGATCTTTCGCTTCAAATCGTCGACGATCGTTTGATACATCGGGGTTTTCTCAAGTTTCAATGATAGCACGCTCCGCTCCTTGTCATGACTTAAGTATACTTTATGTGTTTATCCCATTTCAAGGCGCATTCGGAAAAAGGACCGGCCTCCCGTCGCAGACGAAAGGCCGGTCATCGTTCTATAGGATCATGCGTATACGATCTCGACGCCGTCCGGGGCTTCGACCTTCGTCTCCACCGCGCCGTCCGCGCGCCGCCGGTGGGCGACGCGCACGGGACCGAACGGCGTCGGGAAGCTGCCTTCCGCCCATTCCAAATCCCCCAGCTGCGGCCGAATCGCAAGCTTGCGGCAGCCATGCTCGGCGATGCGGACGCCGAGCACGTACTCGGACAGCCAGGCCGTCGGGCCGGACGCCCAGCCGTGGCATAGGCTGTGCCGATAGCCTTCATAACAGTAATCTCCATACGTTCCATGGACATCGACCTTCCCGGGCGACGGCAGCTCGTCGATGCGCGAACCGTTTTCCATCCAAGACAGGTCGAAATCTTCCCAGAACGTCGTCGCCCCGAGCTCCAGCATGCCGCCCCAATATCGTCGGATGACGTCGAGCGCTCCCGCGATATCGCCCGCTTCGCCCCGCGCCTTCAGCACGTAGTACCCAAGGAACGTCGAGATGCCTCGGGGGCCGTCTACCGCCAGGACCCGCTCGTTCGCTTCGACGGGATCGACCAGCCCGGAGAGCGCCATCAGAGCGGCCGCCTGCTTGCTGCCGCCGTGCTCCGGTACGCGCCGGCGCAGCGTTCGCTCCGCCTGCCGGCAATCGCGCTCCGCCTCCGGCGCCCCCAACAAGCCGCACAGCTCCGCGCCGGCCTGCAGCGCCAAGACGAACAGCGCATGGACGCCCGCTTCCACGCCCGCTCGGTTGGGGGACGTCGGCCAATCCAGGAACGGGCTCGGCGCGTCGTGCGTGCCGTCTTCCCGCACATGGCCGATGAGCGCCGCCAATAAGCCGAGCAGGTACGGCTTCTGCTCCATCAAATAATTCAGGTCGCCGGATTGACGGTACCAATCGCGGTGAATCAGGATCCACCACATCGAATAACTGGGGAATCCGTTCATCCACCCGGGCAGCGGGGTTTCGTCGCGGCTGAAGTCCAGGCTGCGCGGCACGACCTCGGGATTGCCGAACACCGCTTGGATCGTCGACGCCTCCGGATGCATATCTCCGACCCATACCAAGCGGTCCCGCTTCACGCCGTCCCATAAATATTCCTGCATATTCAAGTGCACGGTGTACGCCCCAACCTCCCAGATTCGCGTCAGCAGCGCGTCGCTGCAGCGGAAGCTCCCCGGCTGCTCGAGCTCCCGAATCAACAGGAACGCCCGCACGCTCTTGATCCGCACGCTCTCGTCGGGGTCCGCCAGATCGATCCGCACGAAGCGGAAGCCGGTATTGCCGATTTCCGTCGTGCCGAGGAAGCTCGACACTTCGACGACGGAATCGCGGACCGCATGATCGTTCGTCGCGGTGGAGGACGGGCCGCGCTCGCTCATCGCTTCCGCCGCCGATTCGCCGAACCGCACGCGCAGTTTCGTCGTCTTCGCGCCGGTGCCGGCCGTCCAGAGCGTAATCTGCACGCCGCCCTGCAGCTCCGTGCCGAAATCGAGCAGCAGACCGGCCTGCCCGCCCCGGTTGCTCAGGATGCAGGCTTCGCCGCCGCCGAGCGTCGCCTGTCCGTCGCGGTTCCGAAGCAGCGCTTCGGCCGCTAGAACCTCGACCCCTTCGCCCTCCGCTTCCCACAAGACGCGGGTCGGCGTAACGTAATACCGCGTTCTGGGATCTTTCGTCTTCGCGATGCGTTCCAACATGACTGTACCTCCCGTTTCGATTTACATGACGAGCGCGCCGCCGTCGACGGCGAGCGCCGCGCCGGTCACCCACTCGCTGTCCCCGGAGGCGAGAAAGACGACCGCCTTCCCGATATCCTCCGGGCTTCCGATTCTGCCCGCGGGCACTCCGCCGCTCTTCGCCCTCGGCGGCGGGACGCCGTTCGCGAACTGGTGGCGGTTCATGTCCGTCGGGACGCCGCCGCACAAAATGGCGTTCGTTCGAATGCCGTAAGGGCCGAGCGCGACCGCCATGGACGACGTCAGCGAATTCAAACCGCCCTTGCTCGCCGCATAGTGCACTTGCTCCGGACCGCCGCGGAAAGCGGTTACCGTGCTGATGTGAATGATGGAGCCGCCGCCCTGACGCCGCATATGGCGACCGGCCGCCTGGGAGCAGAAGAACGCGCCGGCGAGATTGACGTCGATCGTCCGCCGCCACGTCGCCTCGTCGATCGCGAAGAAATCGGAGAAGGGACAGATCCCGGCGTTATTCACCAGGATGTCGATCCTCCCGAACGCTTCCGCCACCGCGTCCATCATGCCGTCGACCTCGCCCTTCTTCGAGACGTCGGCCCGGAACGCCCGCGCCGGAACGCCCGCCCCGCGCAGTCGTTCGACGACGGCGTTCGCCTCTTGCTCTTGATCCGTATAATTGACCGCGACGGCCGCCCCCGCCGCGGCCAGCTCTTCGCAGATGCCGGCGCCGATGCCTCGGCTTCCTCCGGTAACGACGGCGACCTTGCCCTCAAGCTTCATCTGGTCCGCCCCCTCGCTCGCTTACGTCTGTAGCAATATTTTCCCCGGCGGACAACGTCCGGAGACGAGCTCCCGGAAAGCTTCCGCCCCGGCCGACAACGGCCGAAGCTCGGTCCACTCGCGCTCGCTGACGTTCGAGTCGGCCAGCAGCTGGAGCGCGTCTCGGAAATCCGCATCCGCGTAACCGAACGAACCCTTCGCGTCCACTTCGGAGCGGGCCCTCACGCGATAATCCCGTCCGGATAGCGATCTAAGATTCGCTTGTCGTGGCCGGGGAGCAGCACGTCCCCTTCCCGCTTCAAACGCCGAAGCGCCTCGACCGACTCGTACAAGCTGACGCCGAGGCCGACCGGATGCTCCGTCTCCAGGTTGTCGTACAAATACGCGACGTCTCCGGTCAAGACGACGGCACCCTTCGCGGTTCGAATCTTCACGGCTTGCGAGCAGCGCGTATGCCCTCCGGTCCAGAGGACGTCGATGCCCGGCGCGATCGTCTCCTCGTCCGCCGCCAGCCGGAGCTGCGCTTTCATCCGCGTCGCCATATGCGCGAGCACGTCCTTCGGGAAGACGTCGAACACGGGATGGGTCGGAGACAAGGCCGCCTCCCACCCCTTTCGATTGACGACGATGTCGGCGTTCTCGAACAGCTGTACGTTCGCGATATGATCGTAATGCAGATGCGTCAGGATCACGAGGTCGATGTCTCCCGGCCGCAATCCGTGCTTGCGAAGCTGCGACAGCGTATCCTCGCCGTCGCCGACGGGGAAGCCCGCTTCGCTCTTGCGAGCGCTCTCCGTCAGCCGCCCCGGGTAGTCGCCGCCCATGCCGGTATCGACGAGCGCGTTCCGTCCGCCGCCTTGCACGAGCCAGAAGTAGCAGTTGACGTCCACCGTGCGGCCGAAGCCCTTCATGTAGAGGAAGACCGGCTCGGGCGCCGTATGGGTGGCCGTCCGCAAGCATCTCACGCGGTACTCGGGCGTCTTCGCCGCGTCGTTGTTCATCGTTCGCGCCCCCCTCTTACCCCTCGAGCTCGATCAGGTGATCGCGCGCGTCCGGGCGGAATTCGATGCCGGCGCCCATGCCTTGCGGCAGCTCGAACCCCCCGTCCTTCGGCGCCGGAATGCCCGCCAACACAGGGTCTTGATTCGGCAGATCGGCCCCGTTGATATAAGCGAACTCCGCCATCGGCATATTCGGATCCGCGAAAATGAGATGGAGCGCCCAAGGCTGCAGTCCGCCCGCGTGCGGAATGACGGGAATGTGCTTCGCGGACGCCATCGCGCTAATTTTTCGCGCCTCCGTGATGCCGCCGCACCAACAGACGTCCGGCTGCAAAATGTCCGCGGCCCGGGCGTCCAGCAGCTGTTGGAACCCGTACCGGGTATATTCGTGCTCGCCCGTGGCGATCGCGGACGAATTCACCTTGCGATGGACGATTCCGTAGCCTTCGTAGTCGTCGGGCGGCAACGATTCTTCGATCCACTTCACGCGGTACGGCGCGACGAGCTCCGTCATGCGCACCGTGTAGTCGACGTTCCATGCCATGTAACAGTCCAACATGATTTCCTTCTCCGGGCCGAGCGCCTCCCTCGCGCGCGCGACCAGCTCGGCGTTTTTGCGCATTCCCTCGAAGCCGGAGGCGGGACCGTACGGCATCGCCAGCTTCTGCCCGAGGAAGCCGCGATCCTTCGTCTTCTCGAACTCGTTCCCGGTGCAATAGGCCGGCACTCGATCCTTGACCGGCCCGCCGAGCGTTCGATACAGCGGCTCTTGCCGCGCCTTCGCGATCAAGTCCCAGAGCGCTAGATCGACCGCGGAGATCGCCATGATCGGAGCGCCCTTCCGTCCGTACGGCAGCGTCGCTTTAAACATAATGTCCCACAATCGTTCGACTTGGAATGGGCTCTGCCCGAGCAAAAACCGGCTTAGATGCTGCTTGATGATCGGAGCCGTCGCCATGCCCGACGCCGTCTCGCCGATCCCGACGAGCCCTTCGTCGGTCTCGAGCGCAACGATCGTGCGGCCGCCCATGCCGGTCCAAGACGATCGCCGGTCGAAATATTCCGGGTACATGGACATCGGGTTGGCGATGACCGTCTCGGACAGCCACGAGCCCTTCTTCGCGGCGGCGGGGCATCCTGCGCCCGCGGCGGCTTCCGGAGCGTTCGCCGCGGGCTTCCTGCCCGTGACGTACACCTTCACGTCGGTGATTTTCATGTCCGGCACCTCTCTTCCGCGGTATTGTTCCGTTCCAGAACGGCGATCAGATTGATCGCGATCGGATCGGGCGGAATGACCATTCCGCCGTAATGGCCCGTGACGGCGTTGTGGGTATCGGCGTAGCAATCGTCGAGCGCCCCTTGGCGATAGAGCTCCAGCGTCCAAGGGAGATTGTGCGGCTGCCAGGCGTTGTCCCGATGATCGACCATCCAGCGAAGCGCCGCGACCGTAATGCCCTCCTGATACCGATGCCAGTCGATCTCCGGATCGAGCGCGCCCCAGTCGAAGCCCATCTCCGACGCGGCCGCGAACGTGACGAGCGCCTCCCATTGCACGTGATCCCGCACCCAGTTGGCGAAATACCAATCGCTCGAGCAGAGGCATGGCTTCGTATTGTACATCATCGGCAGACGGTCCGGATGCCACAGATGCGTGAACGGCAGCAGAGCGCGCAGCCAATAGACCGCCTTCTCCCGATACCGCGGCTCGCCGAACGCCCGGTAGGCGTACGTATAGGCCAGAGCCGCGTGTCCCGCGGCGAGCAGATTCGGACTGCGCAGCGGCGTCTCCCAGAAGTCCCCGCCCTCGGGACGCTTCATCGGCATGCAGAACTCCAATGCCAGCGCCGCGGCGTCCCGATACTTCGTCTCGCCCGTCGCTTCCCATAGTGCGATCAACTCCGCGGCGGGCACGATGCAAATATCCAGCGCCGTATCGCCGGCGCGACCCATCGGCTCCAGGTATTCCCTCGCGACGACGAAGTCGTCCTTCATGTAGTGCCTCCCGTCGGGGTCGAACGGGAACGCTCCGTCTTCCCGTTGATACGAGAGAAGCTCCTCGCCGTACGCCGCGAGCCGCTCGGGAGACATGTCCCGGATCCGCGAGACGGCGCCGAACCGCAGCTGCGGCTTGGCATATTCCGGCTGGGCGCGGCACCACGCGAGTTTCTCCCGCAGCCCGGGCGCGGCCGCTCCGTCCGGAAGCAGTCGAAGATACCCTTCGGCGAAGCCGGGCTCATGCGGCCCTTCCGCCCCGGGATGCTGCGCGAAGCCGAAGCCCTTGCCTTCGTGCCAATACCGGGTATCGTACGCCGTCGCGATTCGCTCCAGCGCTTGCTCGAGCGGCCATCTCGGCGGCGGCGGCGCCGGCAGCCCGTATCGCTTCACCCAATCGACGACGGCCTCCAGGCTGTCCCCCGCGCCGATACGAATCGCAGCATCGAAGCGTACTTCCTGATCCTTGTGCAGCTCGAGCGGGGGATCCGCGTACACGCGATTCTCCGCGCCTTCCCCTTGCGCGTCGGGAACCATGACCCCCATTAATTGATTGTTCATCCGGTCGATGAAGTTCGGCACGGCGAACACGGGCTGCGGACGATGGATGCGATCGTTGAACCATCGCGTCGCGTCCTGCCGCGGATCCCACGATAGCGAAGCGAAGACGCCTCCGCGGCTGATCGCCATTAACGGGCTGGCGACCTTGTTCGGATGCGGCGCGAACCGCTGCGCCCACGGATCTTTGAACCAGTCGGTGCCGCTGGACCATTCGTCGCCCTGGAGCCATTCCACGCCGGGAAAGATCGCGTCCGTCTTCGCCGTTCCGAAGTCGCCTTCCCCGAACTTGAACCACGGCCCGCGTACGTAACGAGCGAATAGATTGCTTCGCGACCGCAGCCGGAACGAGAGCAGGAGCGCCGCCTCGTCCGCCGGAACGGTCAGCGTCACCTCGCCTTCCATGACGGGCTCCGCGAACGGATAATGAATCCACTGCTCGAAGGACGTGCCCTTCAGCTTCTGCTGCACGACGAGCGACGCGACCGCGAACGTCAGCCGCTCGCCGAAGTCGCCGCTCGAACGAACGGCGTCCGCCGCCTCGAGCCGCATCGGCATCTCCTGATCCCGGAGCATCACCTCGCCGAGATGTTCGAGCACACCGATGTAAGCGCCGTTCCCGGCATGGATTTCCGCCCATCCCCATCCGGTCAGCCGCTTATGGACGTCCACGCGGATCTTCCCGTTGTCCAACCGAATCGTTTCATTAGCGTAGCTTGCATGCTTATACTTCGGCATGTCCGCATCTCCCCTTATGGGATTCTTACTCCCCTGGTAAGCGCTGTCAACCCTTGTCTGATCCGGCTTCCCGATAAATAAAATTCAGCCTGCCTTCCGGCGCGACGTCGCCGTGCCGGTAGAAGTCCATGAAATCCCCTTCGCTCTGCATATGGTCGACCCACTTGAACTCGAAGCGCAGCGGCTCCCCCGGACGGTTCAAGCCGAGCGCCGCCCTCGGCACGGCGAGCTGAAGCTCGTTCCCCTGGACGACGTACCGGACGTCGCAGACCGCTTCCCACCGCCATCCCCCGACGCTGCGCTCCAGCGCCGACCGCGAGGCGTCCTTCACCGTCCGGTTCACGATGTAATCGTACCCGTGCCAGCCTTCGTCCGGCGATCCGCCCGTGTCGATCAGCAGCATCATCCAGTGTCGGTCGGTATGCGGCGTGACGGCCTCTCGCGTGCGCGCGTAAAAGTATACGTACGCCTCGTCGTGCGTCGCCTTCATCGTCACGAAGTCGTTCCGTCCGGTATCGTCGGAATACAGGAGGCTTCCGTACCCGCGATGTCGCCTCGGAACGGTGTCGCCCGCGAAGTCGCGGTATTCCGGAAGGACATCGTCCCATCCTCGGAAATTCCGCTCCATCGGAATCGTTCGCCCGGGACCGGCCGCCGGCGTCGGCGGCGTTCTCTTATACCGCCGAATGTATTCGACCATCTGAAGGTAATAATTGTCGTTATATCCCCCCTTCATCGGTTCGATGTCTCGGCTGAAGTTCAACGTCGCTTGATCGACGAACAAGATCGGACGTTCGGGCGGTCCCTTAAGCCGCATCGCGATCCATTCGTTCCAGCCCGTCACGAACACGATGTCGGGGTCCTCGGCGAGCGCGAACTCCCATTGCTCCGCGATGTTATAGCCCGCGTATGCGGCGCCGGGAGCGTCGTCGTTGGCGCCGTTATGAAAGCTTCTTCCCCAATTGACGCCGTGATTGTAGAAGGGGGTGTCGCTCATAGCGACGGTCGGATGCTGCGCCACCGATACGCTGACGATTTCCTTCTCGCCTTCGTCGTTGAAATAGACCCGCTGCGGCCGGCAAAACTCGATCCAAGGAAACCCGTTCGTCTTGCGCTCGTCGAACGGCCATTGGTTCAGCCGGAACGTGAAGAACGTCCGAATGTCCTCGCCGCATTCCCCGGGATCTCCGATCATCAGCGGCTTCCCTTTCCAGTGAAACCAGAGCTCCGCGTACCGTCCGGGCTTGTAGATGTCCTCGTACAGCTTCGCGATCGTCTCGCCGGAGCGCGTATTCGTGTAGAAGACGATCCGGGGCACGTCGAAGCCTTGACGCCGGACGTCTTCCAGTATCTCGAACAAGACGTCGTAGACGTTCTTATACGTAACCGCGTTGGTCGTATCGAACACGAGGAAATCGACGCCGGCGGCCGTCAGCAGCTGCACGTGCTTCCGGAGCACCCACGCGTCGTCGTTCAAATAGTACCCGTACAGCGGCTCCCCCCAGAAGTGGAACGCATCTTGCGGTCCCCATAACGGATGATCGGGATCGAACACCGCATCGGGGGCCGCCTGCAAAATGTTCGTATTGTCGAACGGCCCCTCCGTCCCGTGTTGGCCGAGCCACAGGAAATAAAACAGGCCGACGTAACGTTCGCGGTTTTCCCGGTTCGTCCGCTCCGTCATGCGATCGACCCCCTTCCCGCATTCTCGATCCGTTCGACGACGCCCATACCGTCGGCGCGATCGGCGCGGTCGACCCATCGGCCTCGGACGAGAACGCTTTCGCCCCGCCGCTCGCATGCGAGAGGTTCCAACGCCGGCGAACGAAGCTGTAACCGTTCCGGATGCTCCAACGCGACGGATACGCTCCCGTCGGCCTCTCGCACGCATGACGCGCGGATCGGTCCGAAGGCGGTCGGCACCGTTCCCTTCGCCCAGTCGAGATCGCCGAGCGCCGGCCGGAATTCGAACGCGCCCGACGCGATCTCGCGCACGTCGATGCCGAGCGTGCGTTCCGTCAGCACGTACGTCGGTGACGCGCCCCAGCCGTGGCAATGACTGACCGGGATATAGTCGGACAAATACGTCGGCGTGTTGCCCTGATAAGGGCTCGGCACGGTACAGCGCGGGGACGACGGATCGAACGTCTCCCACCACGTCGTGGCGCCTCTCGCCACCATCTCGCCCCAGTAAGCGCGAATAATGTCCAGCGCCGCGTCCGCGTACCCTCGTTCGAACAGCACCTCGAGCACGATATGATAGAAGAAAGCTCCCTTGAGCTCGGGACACGCCCCGCGCAGAAACCCTTCCGTTAGAAAATGCTCCGCTTCCTCGTCCGTCATAATGCCGGACCATACCGCGATGAAGTTCGTCTGGAACGTGACGTTGTCGGATAAGCCGTCGTCCGTCAAACAATCCGCGAACATGCGCTTCTCCGGAATCCACAGCAGCGAACGGATCGAATCGCGCAGCCGATCGGCCCGTTCGGTAAGCTCCGCCGCGAACGACGCGTCTCCGAACGCCGCCGAGAGAACCGCAGCCTTCCGGAGCACCTTGTGATGCAGGCAGGATACGGCCGTGACCCGATCCCGCTTGTCGATATAGTCGGCCCAGTCGACGAAACACCACCAGCTGCCCCGATCCGCCCGGGCGAACAATCCATTCTCGTCTTCCTGCTCCCGGAACCATCCGATCAATCGCCGGATCGGCTCCCACACTTCCTTCACGAACGCATCGTCCGCGGAATACTTCCAATAATCGAAGACGCCTAGAAACCAATAAGCGTTAAAGTCGGGCAGCAGGAAGTCGTTCCGCTCCGGACCGGTGCCGGGGATGGAGCCGTCCTCGTTCTGAATTCTGGCTCCCTGCAGCAAGCATTTCCGAACCAAGGCCGTATCCCCGAACGTCTGGTAGATGACCTTGGCCATCACGACCGCGTCCACGACCCACAGCGCTTGTTCGCGGTACGGACAATCCTCCAGATGATCTTGACTGTTAACCTCGGTCGTATACCGGCCGATGTCCCAGATCCGGTTCAACAGCGGATCGCTGCATTCGAAATCGCCGTTCCGCTCGAACGGGTAACGTACGAACCGCATTTGGAACGATTCCAACGCGATCGGAGCGGGGGTCGCCTGAGCCGACAGCTTCAAATAACGAAACGCCCTTCTGCCGTATGGAGACAGTCGATTCTCCCCGCGCTTCAGAACGAAGGTGTCCAACAGCGTTAACTCTAAGGACTCCCCGTAAAACAGCTGCAGCACGCCGCCCTCCGGCGCATGAACGAGAAGCTCCGGATATCCGACCTTCACGGCGGAGAAATCGAACACGACGCCGGGCAGCGATCCCGGAACGCTCGCGTCGAGCACCATCCGGCCGACGGAAGCATCGCCGTCTTCGTCCCCATAAGCGATCATCTGCTCCGCCCCGAACAGCGAACCGTAGTTCTCCTCGATTCGGACGATCGCGTTAGGTCGAACGGCCTCCCGGCGCAAGAACGGAATTTCCCGCGGCAGCAGCCTCGGCCATGCGGAATCCGCCTGCATCGCGTCTGCGACGACCCTAGCATTCTGCCATGACGAATCGTCGTACCCCGCCAGCTCCCAGCCGTCTTCCTTGTCCGCTAAGTAGATTTCTTTATACCCGCCCCAGTTGTGCATTCTGGAGACGTTGTTCACCCATCGCGGCGAGCGCCGGCATCTCCACGATTCGTCCGTCCCGACCGTCAGGTCGCCCGCATCGGTCCGAACGTCCAGCTGCGCGATCATCCCGCCGGGACCTTGACGCTGCATCGTCACGATGTCCGTCGTCCCGAAGTTATATGCGACGATCGCAAGGCAATTGTCGCCGATCGTTAGGCGATCCGCCACGTCGTACTCGTCATAATACTTCCAAGCGACGTCGGACGGCGACGGCCCGTTCCCGATCTCGACGCCGTTCACGTATACCTTATACTCTTGATTCGCGGAAATCCGCAACGCGGCCGAGCGAACCTGCGCATCGACTGGAAAGACGGTCCGCGCTTCGGCATATACGTTGGGCGTTCGCTCCGGTGCATCGATCCAGATCCACTTCGCTTGCCATGTTTGATTCATTCCGGTGGCTCCCCCGCTGATGAAGTATAGTTACTTACGTATACCCTATACTTAAAATATATACTTAATGATCTGTTTTATCAATTGCATTTTGAATGATATACGTTTATTTTCGCCGATCCTTCACATGAGCTACGGCGAAATGGAGAATACTCCTAGGAAGGAACATGCGGAGAGGGTGAAGTCCTTCGATGTCGACTTCGACTACGAGCACTTATCGGAAGGTTTTCTGGTCGGCCGGATTCGGGTGGATGTTCGACGCCATGGATGTCGGCTTGCTTTCTTTCATTCTTGTGATGCTGAAGGAAGAGTGGCATCTGACGCCGAGCGAGGGCGGAATGCTAGGGACGATGAATATGGTCGGCATGGCGCTCGGCGCGTTCTTAGGAGGATATTACGCCGATCGTATCGGCAGACGCCCCGTATTTCTTTATACGTTGGCGCTGTTCGGATTGGCGAGCGTCTGCAGCGCGGCGGCGACGGGCTTTCTGTCGATGCTCGCCCTCCGTTTCCTGATGGGCTTGGGACTCGGGGCGGAGCTTCCTGTCGCATCGACGCTTGTGAACGAATTCGCGCCGGAAGCGAAGCGAGGCAGAGCCGTCGTGCTGTTGGAGAGCTTCTGGGCGTTCGGTTGGATCTTGGCGGCCGTCATCGCTTACTACGTCATGCCCGCGTACGGATGGCGTACGGCAGTCCTCATCGGGGCGTTCCCGTTGGTGTACGCCGTCGCGATTCGAAGAAACATTCCGGAATCCCCGGCGTTCGTCCGAAGCGACGAGGATCGCGCGAACCTTCGCGAAATCTTCACGGCGTACCGGAAGCCGACGATCGCGCTTTGGAGCGTATGGCTCGCGATCTCCTTTTCTTACTACGGCATGTTTCTCTGGCTTCCCTCCGTACTGGTGGACAAAGGGTATACGTTACTCAAAAGCTTCGAATACGTGCTCCTGATGACGCTGGCGCAGCTGCCGGGGTACTTCTCTGCGGCCTACCTGGTCGAGCGGTGGGGTCGCAAGCCTACGCTGGCCGCGTTCATGGCGATGACGGCCGTCGCCGCCGTCGGATTCGGCGCAAGCGAATCCGACGGCTTCCTCCTGTCGTTCGGCGCATTGCTTTCCTTCTTTAACTTGGGGGCCTGGGGCGCGCTTTACGCGTATACTCCGGAAAATTACCCCGCCCGCGTTAGAGCTTCGGGCGCCGGCTTCGCGGCCGCCTTCGGCCGGGTCGGCAGCATCGTCGCGCCGTTCCTGGTCGGGGCGTTCATCGACAACCAAGTCGGCTACCTCGTCATCTTCGGCATGTTCACCGTCGTGTTGCTGATCGGCGCTTTCCTGCTGATGCGCTTGGGAACGGAAACGAGGCCCCTCCGTTAACGCCGAGAGACCTCCGTTTCGATTCGCCCTAGCGGCAGTGCGATGCGGAACACGGTTCCGCCCCATAACGAAAACCAAGGAATGTCCGCGCATCCGGCGGACATTCCTTGGTTCATTCTTCCTTCTCCTCATTCGGTTCTTCGGAGCAGTCGAAGCATAACAGCGTCTTATCTTCCATAACGATTCCGTTCAAGAAGCCTTCGTTGCAGTAAATCGGCGATTCGCACGATCGACAGTTTCCGACGAATTCGCGCACTGCCTTCTCCTCCCCGTAACGACAAGCGTTATTGGTCATACGATATGTGCCGGCACCCCGCACGCTTCGCTCGTGCTTCCTAACGCATCAACTTGATCGCGTGCTCCAAAATCGCGCGATCCCGCATCAACATGAACCGCTTTGAATAATCGTCGTTGCGTTGCACCGCGTTCTTCATCGCTTCCAACGCCTCGGACGGCGTTAGCCACGCGATCGTCATGCCAAGCCTTCGCTCGTTGGCGCTAAGCATCGTCTTCCCCGTATTTCGAAGCGCTCTGGCCAAATAACAATAAGAGTATTGCATGAATCGATTCCGATTCTTATGCTCCTCCGCCCAGCCGAGCTCATGGACGATCTCCGCTTCGAAGCCCGTCTCTTCCAAAATTTCGCGAACGAAGGCGTCCCGCGGATCTTCGCCCTTGTCTACGCCGCCGCCCGGCAGCTTGTACAAGTCCGAGGCGGACATATACATCATGCCTACGTTCGAACGTTCATCTAATAACACGCCTCTAGCGCCGTATCGGGAAACCGAATCCAAGTACGCCGGAGCGCCGCCGAAGAAGTCGCTGTCTGTAATTCTGACAAGACGCCGCATGTCACTCCTCCTTATTCGGTTCGTCAGGCAAGCATGGAACCATTTTACTATATCTTAAGTTGAAATCATATGATCTTGCGCCCGACCGAACCAACCGGAATCGAGCGGATTCGGACCTTCTCGTTCTGTCTTTCGAATACTACGTCGGACTGACCATTTCTTAATGGTCAGTATTCCGTTACATTCGGTATATCTCCTTCAGACGAAAGGTTGCGTGAAAAACATGGATCGCCAAGGATTGAACTTACGACGTAGCATCGGCCGGGGCATGTCCCCTCAAGATTTCGTAGACGGGATGCAAATCCGCACAATGGAGCTCAGCGGGATCCAGAATACGAAACAACGATTTATTACCGAATACGAACAGTTTGCTTGGAGAAACGAAGAGGACCGAACGTACTTTTCGGGCATCCGCGAGCGTTCCGACCTTGGTCATTGCCTGATCCTCTGCACGGATTGGTGCCCGGACGTCATCTGGAACGTGCCCCTATTGCTTCGGGTTTTAGAAACCTGCGGCATTCCCGGCGAAATTCTCCCGATGGAGGAGCATCTTGACGTCATGGATTTGTTCCTGACCGACGGCGGTCGCGCGCAGCCGGTCGCGGCGTTTCTAAACACGAACGGCGATGTGCTAGGGCGTTGGGGCGCGCGTCCCGCTTATATCCAAGCGGCAATGGATCGCTTTAAGGAGGAACATCCGGACAAATCCCGCCCCGAGTACATGTCGAATCTGGATCGGACGTATCGACGCATCGGCGAGCTTTACCGCGAAGACAACGGAGCGCGCTATCGAGATGCGATCATCCAGGAATTGAAGATATTGTTTACTGCATTTCCGAAGGAAGCGCGCTTTTGATGCGGGGCTCGTTATACTTCGTGTTACTGCTGATGAACGAGACGATCCGCTGGAGCATGGTTGCCGGTCTCGCTCTGATCCAATCGGGCGTTTTTGTGGCGAGCAAGTCGTCAATCTCGAAACCACGCCCGACGAAGAGAGCGAACGCCGATGGTTATGTCCTCCCCGTCGATTCCCGCGAATCCTAAGAAACATTGGGGATACTCGGGAGGTACGGCCGGCGGGGTCAACCACATTTTCCGAAAATCGTACACCTTTACTCCCGCCGCCGCCGCCAGTCCGATCAACTCCTCCGTCGTTCGTCCCGTCTTTACGGTCAATCGGATGTGCAGTCCGGCGTCTTGTCCCGTTATTTCGACCCGATCGCCCAGTTCCGCTCGGATCGAATCGATGATGTGGCGATGCTTCCGTCGGTACGCATTGCGGGCTTTGCGAATGTGCCGATACCAATGACCTTGTTCGATGAACGATTGCATCGCCCACTGTTCGACGCGCGAAGGGGCATAGACGATCTCGTGCGGCAGGTCGGATAGACGCGCAAGCAAGCTCGGAGGCAGCACCATGTAATTCATGCGCAAAGCCGGCGTCAACGCCTTCGAAAACGTACCGATGTACACGACTCTTCCATGAACGTCCAAGCTTTGCAAGGAAGGGATCGGCTTGCCGTTGTATCGGAATTCGCCGTCGTAATCGTCCTCGATAATATAAGCGTTATTCAAGACGGCCCATTCGAGGAGACGCTGCCTCTCGGGATACGGCATGACGACGCCGGTCGGAAATTGGTGCGACGGCGTGACGTACACCGCCCGAACAGAAACTTGCTCGAGAACGTCTGGAGAAATCCCTCTTTCGCCGACCGGAACCGGGACGATCTCGTAGCCGTTCAGCTCGAATTGATCCCGCACCAGATGATACCCCGGTTCCTCGACCGCGACGCGCCGCTCACCGGGCAGCAGCTTCGTCAATACGCCGATGCTATACGCCATGCCGACGCCGACCGCGATGCGTTCCGGAGAGGCGTTCACTCCTCGCGAATTGCGCAAGTAGTCGGCTAACGCCAGCCGAAGCTCGAATTCTCCTTGCGGATGGCCGTACTTCCCGATGTCCCCCGCTCTCTTCTCCATGGCTTCTTTCATCGTCTTCATCCATGTCCGCCAAGGAAACAAGTCCGAACCCAACGCCGTCGGATCGAAATCCGCGACGAAGGCGGGACGCTCGGCAGGCGCCGGCTGCTCCGAACGGGTTGCGTTCCGGCTCGGCGCCTCCGCCTTCGTCCGCTCCGCATCCCGAAATCCATGCGTCGCCGCGAATAGCCCGGAACGAGGCTTACTGACGACATACCCTTCCGACGTCAGCATCTGATAGGCCGTCTCGATCGGGGTTTTGCTTATATTCAATTGAACCTGCAGGGCGCGAACGGACGGCAGTTTCGTTCCGTCGGGAAGGCGGCCGCTGACGATCATCTCCCGAATTTGAAGGTATAGCTGTCGGTAGATCGGCATCTCGAATTCGGTAGGCAAAAGGATCTCGAACATATATCGAAGCGTACCCGCTGTCTTTTAAATTTTTAAAATAATGCTGTATACCTACATGTCAGTTTCCTTGTAATCGCATTTTATCCTATCAGCAATAAAATGACGAGAATCATTAATAACACATCTATAATCCCAAGGCTCGCGAACGCGACCCATATCGATAACCTCGGAGCTAGAAAGCTGCAGTCGTTGATCGTCTTCCGCTTCATGAAATAATCTCTTGTCGCGCATCCGATGATCAATCCGCCGAGCAGCACGGACCCGACTCCCGTAACGACCGCGAAGAGCTGCCCGAGGGCTTCGTATTCGTTGGACCGAAACGCGACCCCGGCCGCTAGGAAACCTACTCCCGCCATAGCGACGGCGGTTCGAACCCATGCCAGGAACGTCCGTTCATTCGCGAGATGCTGTTGAATATACTGCGAATCGATGCTCTTCCGTTGCGTTGACAAAATAAATATCTCCTCCAAGCGTAACAGTTCCCGTCCTCAATCATCGCGACGCGAACTTAGTATGACCACTTAGAGGAGAATTATGGGATCGACGAGGCGCCGGCTCGCCCTAATACTCTAGCCCCCACTGCTCCCGCAGGCGATCGAGCGTACGCATAATGTCCACCGTCTCGTCGAGCGGCATGACCGCGCTCTCGAGCCGACCGTCCCGTAGGCAGGCCATCGCCTCCATCGCTTCGAATCGATAGCCCTGCTCGAGGCGGTCGTCCGCGCATACGACGGGCTCCGCGTTCGGAAGGTGCAGCGACGCCGTACGGCCGAACAGGAAATTCGGCAGATGGATATACCCTTCGGAGCCGTAGACGTATGCGTCGTTGGAGGTGCGCAGCCGCACGCTCGCGCCGATCTGCGCCGTGCGTCCCCCGTCGTATTCGAAGAGCGCCGCGAATCGCTCGTCCACGCCGGTCTCGCCGATCCAGGCGGAACTGGAAATGCGCTCCGGCTGGCGGCCGAAGATCATCGAGGCGAACGACACGGGATAGATGCCGGCGTCCAATAGCGCTCCGCCGCCAAGCTCCTTATTCAGCAACCGGCTCTCCGGGCGCCACCCGACATCGAAGCCGAAATTGGCGGTGACCGCTTTCACTTCTCCGATTCGGCCTTCCGCGATCCATGCGCGCGCTTGCACGATCGGCGGCAGAAACCGCGTCCACATCGCCTCCATCGCGAACGTGCCGTTCGCTCGCGCCGCGTTCGCCACTTCTTCGGCTTCGCTCGCGTTCATCGTGAACGGCTTCTCGCAGACGACCGCCTTGCCGTGCCGAAGACATAGCAGCATCAACTCCTTATGCGCCGGGTGGAGCGTCCCGATATAGACGATCTCGACCTCTTCGTCCCGAACGAACGCTTCGTAGTCGTCGTACGCTCGCGGGATGCCGAACTCGCCGGCGAACGCATCGGCGCGCTGCCTCGACTTGGACGCGACCGCGACCAGCTCCGCCCCGGGGACCGTCTTCAGATCCGCCGCGAACGCGCGCGCGATTCCCCCCGGGCCCATGATTCCCCACTTCACCGTAGCATTCATCGTCTTCCGCCTTCCTATCATTGGATATCATTCCACGATCCATTTTACAGGAAGAATGCGGTAATAGAAAAAAAAGCGTCCCGGGTTCGGGACGCAGCATCCGACGCTAATAGACGTTCACAGCGTAGGCGCCTTCAAAGCCATTTCGATATGGTTCAAATCGACCTCGATCTGTTCGGTGACGTTCCACGGATGGTAAATCCCCTTCTCCGCCGCATACGTCGCGACGCGTTCGTGAAGGTCGATCAACTCCTCCAGCTGCCGAGACAAGATCGTTTTGATTTCCGGGGTGACCGTATCGGTGACCGCCATCGCGTAATTGCGCACTCCGCTCTTCACCGTGTTCAAGAAGTCCATCGCGACCACCTGATCGGTCAACGAACCGAGGCCGGTCAGCTTTTCCAAAATAATATTCATCGGTCGGATCCCCCTACCGTTTCGCTTTTTTCAGAATGTCGCGAAGCTCCTCCAGATGGCGCGTCGACAGCTCGACGTCCGCTTGCATGAGCTGTTTCAGCGCGTCGTCGGATACCAGCGCCTTCATCGTCTTCGACTTCGTCAAGCCGACCGTCCGGGCCCCGGCCAGCTCGTGTACCTCCAGCGTTTCGTGCAATGCGTATCCTTGTTGCATTTCCTTATCGAACCTCCTGTTGCGCGGCGGAATTTATTACGGCTTTAGAATCACCTTAATACAATCGTCCGTCTTCGTGTCGAACGCCTCGTACCCGCGTCTCGCATCTTGTAGCGGAAGTTTATGCGTAACGATATCGCCCGGGTCCACCTTCCCCGAAGCGATCAGTTCGTACATATACGGCATGTAATGGATGACGGGCGCCTGACCGGTGCGGATGTTGACGTTGCGCTGAAACAAGTCGCCGAGCGGGAACCCGTTGTACCGCCCGCCGTACACGCCCGTAATCTGAATGGTGCCGCCCTTTCGCACCGCTTGCGAGGCGATGACGAGCGGGCCGAGCGCGCCGCTCTGCAGCCTCATGCCCGTCGCGAGAAAGTCGAGGTCGGTCATTTTGCCGTCCATGCCGACCGCGTCGATGACGACGTCCGCTCCGCCGCTCGTCAGCTCCTTCAAATACTCGCCGATATGCTCCTTCGATTCGAAATCGACGATCTCTACCCGATTCGTGCGTTTCGCATGTTCCAGCCGGTAGCCGACATAATCGACCGCGATGACGCGCTTCGCTCCCTTGAGCCAGCAAAATTTCTGCGCGAGCAGCCCCACCGGTCCGCAGCCGAGCACGATGACCGTGTCGCCGTCTTTCACGCCCGCGTTGTCCACGGTCCAATAGGCGGTCGTCATCGCGTCCGAAATCAAGCACAGCTTCTCGTCTTCCACTTCGCTGTCGTCTGGGATCTTAAAGTGGGTGAAGTTGGCGAACGGCACGCGCAAATATTCCGCTTGCCCTCCGGCATAACCGCCCGTCGTATGCGAGTATCCGAAGAAACCGCCCATCTCTCCGTTTTCGTTCGAGTTGTCGCATTGGCTTTCCAGCTGATGTTTGCAATAGAAGCATTCGCCGCAAGAGACGTTGAACGGGATGACGACCCGGTCGCCCTTCTTCAGCTTCGTCACGCCGGGACCGACTTCTTCGACGACGCCCATCGGTTCGTGCCCGATAACGTAATCCTCCGGCAGGTTCGGAATCATCGCGTGCAGCAGATGCAAGTCCGAGCCGCAGATCGCGCTGCTCGTCACCCGAATGATCATGTCGTCGGGCTTTACGATGGTCGGATCCGGAACCTCTTTGACCACGACATTTTTGACGCCCTGATACGTAACGGCTTTCATGCTCGATCTCCTCTCAGCCCTTCGTCCGGCAGGCGGTCGAACATCCCTTTTCTTGACGTGTCGTCCCGGAATAGCTTCATGCCGCCGATCATCGCCGTATTTTTCGCCGACAGCTGATCCAGCTTGTATTGTTCGCCGAGCTCGTACGGATGGAACCATCTCTTCCGAACCATCAATTCCGTAATTTCTTGATGCATCGCGAGCGCTTCGCGAAGCTGATTCCGCAGCAGCGCTCGCGCTTCCGGGGAAGCGGCTTCCGTCAAGGCGGCGGCGGCGTTGCGGACGCCGTCCTTCGCCCGGACGAGGAAGTCCATGGCGAACGTCATATCCGCCAGCTCCGGCATGCCGAGGGCGTTCATCGGATCAAGATAATCGTTATTCATGGAGTAAGGTCACCTTCCGTCTAGGATGGGAGTCGGCCGGATTACCGGTACGGGAGTCCGGAACGGCGCCTTCTCGTACAACGCCTGCAGGTCGGCGAGCGCCTTCAGGCTTTGTTCGACGTCCTTCTGCATCAAGGCCCGCAGTTCTTGATCGAAGACGAGCCCTTGCATTAATTTCGATTTCGCCAAGCAAAGCGTCTTGAGATTAAGCGTCTCATGAAGGTCGAGCGACTCGTGCGCCGCCAACGTGGCATGGTTCATCTAACGTTCACCTCGGTTGGGAGTCTTCGGTATGATCGGTATTTTTACCTATCGGCGCAGGGCTATTCTCCTTCGGTTAAGAAAAAACGGCCCCTCCCCGAACAACCGAGGAGCGAGCCGTTTGCGATTACTTTGCGATTTTCGTCGCCCGCCGAGGCACATCCGGCAGCTCGTTGACCGAAACGACAGCGTCCGTGCGCTTGACCGGCCGCTTCCAATACCGTTCGTTGCCGGGCAGATCGTCGAACCAAGCCGCGTCGCTCGGGCAATCGAGCGTTAGAAACTTACCGTATGCGCCTTCGCGCGATTGATGGTATTTCAGATACGCCTTCCCGTCTTCGATCGCGAGAATTTCGATCTTCCCTGATGTATGACTCATCGACAGCCGCACCCGCTTGCCGAGCCCCGACGTGCGCGCTTTCGCCTCTTCGACGATTCGGTACACCCGCTCGAGCGGCAGGACGAAATCCGAATTGCCGGCGACGGGACGATTGACGAAGAAATAATACGGGGTCACGCCCGCCCAGCTCAGCTTATCGAGCAGCTCCCCGAGCACCGCCGGATCGTCGTTGATCCCCCGCAGCACGGGCGTCTGATTGACCACGATAGCGCCCGCTTGATGCAGCGCTTCGAACCCGAGCTTCGCCTCGGTCGTAATTTCGCGAGGGTGATTGATATGCGCCATAACGTAGATTCGGCGTTCGGGCGTGGAGTGAGCGCGAATCGTCTCGAGCAGCTCCGGATCCTCGTAGATCCGCATCGGGTTGAAGACGGGCAGCTTCGAACCGAGGCGAATGATCTTCACATGCGGAATGGCGCGAAGCCGCTCCAAGATCGATTTCAGCTTCGGCGTCGCCAGAATGAGACTGTCGCCGCCGGTCAGCAGTACGTTGTCGATTTCGGGATGCGCCGCGATATACGCGAGCCCCGGCTCGACGTCGGACATCGCTTCCTTCACGTCCGTACGGAACAGCCGCTTCCGGAAGCAGTACCGGCAATACGCGCCGCACACCTCCGATACGATCAAGAGCGCCGTGGATCGGTACTTATGTTGGCAGCCGGGCACCACGTAATTCGTATCCTCGTCGGAGGCGTCCCAGCGCCCGTATTCGAGCAGCTCCCCCTCGTTCGGAATGACGAGCTTGCGAATCGGGTCCTCGGGATCGTTCCAATCGATCAGCTTTAAGTAGTAGTCGTTCACGCGAAACACGAACTTCTCCGTAATTCGCTTCAATCGACTTCTTTCTTCTTCCGGGATCGCTTCGAGCTTGTCGATGTCGGTGATGTACTTCGGCTGCGCCATGCGCATTCCTCCCTCGATTCGAAGTTTCGGTCGCCGGCGGGAACGCAAAAAACTCCGCCGACGACATGATGAAGACATGTCTCGCCAGCGGAGGTACGAACGGGGTCGTATGGACGCACGAATGCCCGAACGGAATCGGGTCTCGGCAAGTATAAGCTAAGTATGCAGTAAAAAATCGACCCATCTCCTGCTGACGAGGTTAGCTGCCGGGCTCGGGATAAGATGGTTCCCTACGGTCCAAACTTCGGAACGATTCGCCCCACGTACATTGGTTCCCCCGCTTCCCGCCGAACGGATGTCGACCGAGAATTAAGCGTAATTTTACTGTATCGAACGGCGCGGACGCTGTCAACCCATTTCCCGAAAACGATTACGTCCCCGGCGGCGCCGGCGCCGCCCGATCGAACGCTTCGGCCGCCTCGAAGTCAAGCGCCGTTAGTCCGCCGGCATGCCAGGACGTCAGCCGAAGCGTAATCAGCTTATATTCGATCGCGATGAACGGATGATGATCGAGCCGTTCCGCTTCCGCGGCGACCCGGCCGACGAAGGCGATCCCGTCGAGATACGAGGGGAAGCGATATTTCTTGGTGATCCACTTCCCGTCTTCCAGACGCCATCCGGGCGCCGACGGCAGCCGCGATTCGATCTCCACCGGCGTCAGCTTCATGCGCGGTTCGTCTCCTTCCCGATCTCGTAGTCCACGACGACGACTTGTTCGACGAGGCCGTCCAACGAAGCGACGAACGCTTGATGCGCCGGATGCGGTCCGTAAGCCATCAAGGCGGCATGATCCTCGAACGTAATGCGCAGCCCGATCGAAAAGCCATGGATGTTCTCGGTCTCGCGCGTAACGTTGCGGCCCGCGCTCATCGAGACGATGCCCGGAATGACTCCCTGGAACGACCGCAGCTGCGTCAGCAAGCCCTCCTCCTGCGCCGCGGGCAGCTCGGTCCGAAATTTAAATACGACGATATGCTCGTACATGTGCCGTCATCCTTTCCTCTTTTTCATTCCCTCTAGTTTACCATATCCGCCGGCGCGGCACCGACGTTTACAGGGCGGCGATGTCCATCTCTTGCTGCCGCTCGGACGGCCGGAGGCATGGATAAATATGCCGAATGTATACGCGTTCATCTCGAATCCCAACATTTGGCCCCTCCCCGAGCCGGACGAGCGTGGGGTATTCTGGTTATGGAGGTGATTAGGATGCGAAAAACCATGATATTCCTCGCATCGGTAGTAGGATCCGCAGCACTGGCAACATCCGCTTCGGCGGCGACGAGTTACGAGACGGAAGTCAAGTACGGCGTTAATATGAGGAGCGAACCGAGCATGTCGGGCAAGGTGATTCGCATGCTGCAGCGCGGCGAAGACGTCCACGTCATCGACGGCGTCGCCGACCACTGGCTCAAAATCCAAACGAAGAGCGGCACGATCGGATACATATCGGATGACGACAAATATACGAGCTTCGATGCGTCGGCGGCGCGCTACGATACGGAAGTAACCTACGGCGTGAATCTAAGGACGAAGCCTAGCACGTCGAGCAAGGTCATCCGGATGCTGAATCGCGGCGAAGACCTACGCGTCATCGAAGAAGCGGACGGCAACTGGCTGAAGGTGCGGACGAAGAGCGGCACGACCGGATACATATCTGATAATGGAAAGTATACGGACTATAAAGGCGGTTCCAGCGGTTCCAGCGGTTCCGTCGGCTCCTCCGGTTCCGTGTCCCCGAGCCGAAGCGCGATCGTCGCGACCGCGAAATCGTACAAAGGCGACTTCGAATACGATTGGGGCGCCGAGCCGTGGAACACGGGGTACAAATACGCGGATTGCTCTTCTTACATGGAGCTCGTCTTCCGCAAGCACAACGTCGACCTGCCGCGGACAAGCCGGCAGCAGGCGAAGGAAGGTACATACGTTAAGAAATCGAATTTAAAGCCGGGCGATCTCGTCTTCTTCGACACGAACGACAACGGCAGCATTAACCACGTCGGCATGTACATCGGCGGCGGCGACTTCATCCATGCGTCTCCGATCTTCGACGGAGTCGGCGTCTCGGATATCAACTCGAACTATTGGTCCGATCATTACGTAACGGCGCGGGACGTTCTGTAAAGTCATTCCCGCCTACAAGAGAAGAAGCTCCAGCGGCGCGGCGGCGCCCTGGAGCTTCTTCTCTGTTTCATGGGGATACGTATGTGTAGGTCAGTCGCGTTATTCCGTCGCTTCCGGTAACGTCTCCGCTTCCGGCGCCATCGTCTCCTCGGACGCCTCTGGCGCCTCGGTCGCTTCCGGCGTTTCCGTCGCTTCCGGCGTCTCCGTTACTTCCGGCGTCTCTGTCGCCTCGGGCGCCTCCGTCGCTTCCGGCGCGGTCATGCCCGGCTCCATCGGCTGGCCTCCCGCTGGCGCGTCCATCGACGGCTCGCCGCCCTCGCCGCTGCACCCGATCAACAACCCCATCGACATAACGGCAACCGCAAGCGCCGTCCACCACGTTTTCTTTCTCATTCCGAACCTCTCCCTTCGATCTTTGGTTTTCGGTGTTCTTTGGTACACCTTTACTTTACCGGAAACGTGTGATCGTTCGATTTTCGGTTCGGGAACTTTTTATGAAGAAATATGTTCGTTCGATGAACGGAGGAATCGCCGATCTTCGCGACGACGACTTCCGAGGGATCCCGGTACGCGGGAATTCGGACCCGGAACGTCGAGCCTTGCTCCAATCGACTGTCCACCTCGATCGTTCCTTCGTGCCGCTCGACGAGTTCCTTCACGATGGCGAGGCCGAGACCCGCGCCCTTGTTTTTCCGGGAACGCCCGCGGTCCGCCTTAAAGAATCGTTCCCAGATGCGGGCTTGATCCGCTTCGGAGATGCCTACGCCCGTATCTGTCACTTCGAGGACGACTTCGTCCTCCTCCGCGAATGTCTTAAGCAGGATGTAGCCGCGATCCGTAAACTTGACCGCGTTGCGAACGAGATTCGCCACGATCTGCTCCAAGCGGTCGCCGTCCGCGTACGCCTTCGGCAGCGCGTCGTCCGCTTCCACCCGCAGGTCCAGCCCGCGCTCTCTTGCGTCGGGCTCGAACTTGAACGCCACCTTCCGCAGCAGCGGAGCGACGTCGAGCGGATGCCGATCGATCGCCACTTCTTCCCGTTCCAGCTTCATCAGATCGAGCAGGTCGTCGACGAGCCGCGTCATATGATGCGTCTCTTGATACATCACGTCGT
Source organism: Paenibacillus sp. (assembly GCF_031177825.1). Lineage (GTDB taxonomy): Bacteria > Bacillota > Bacilli > Paenibacillales > YIM-B00363 > Paenibacillus_AE. Next base: position 326,753 of record NZ_JAPSKE010000004.1, read on the forward strand.
AATATTTCTCCCGGCCTTCTTCCGGGATGAGTCCGTCTTGCAGCGCTTCCAAGAAACCTTGCATCGCGGTCAGCGGCGTTCGCAGCTCATGCGACAAATTCGCAAGGAAGTCGTCGCGCATCCGATCCGATTTGCGACGCTCCTCGTCCATGCGTTCCAGCTTGCCGGCCAACGAATTGATCGACGACGCCAAGTCGTCGATTTCGTCCGCGCCTTCCGCCTCGAGCCTCCGGTCGTACTGTCCCATGCCGATTTCCGTCGCGGTCCTCGCGATATGCTGCAGCGGCCTCGAGATCGACCGAGATAAATACAACACGACGGCGATCGAGATCAACATCCCGAACAAGGTGACCCAGAGAATCGTCTCTCTCACCTGAAGGATCGCATGCGTGACGCCGTTGACGGGCGCGTGGAGCACGATGCCGCCGTATAACGCGTCTTCCTTCCCCCACGGGACTGCGACCGAGAGCATCGGTTCCGTCAACCCTTCGAAGTGGAGCTCGTCGCTCACCGCGTTCCCTTGCATGACTCGTTCCGCAATCTTTCCCGACACGGACTTGCCTACGGACACTTCGTCCTGCGTCGATGTGGCGATAATTTCGCCTCGGCTGTCGAAAATCCAGATGCGGGTATCGAACGTCTGGTCGAGGAACGTCAGCAACGCCAACATATTTTCGTCCGCGGTTTGAAATTCTTGAATCGATAGGTTGACCTTCTTCGCCTTGCGAAGCAGCTCCTGCTGCGTTACATCGTATAAGTATCCCTTCACCATCATTGAGATGGCGATGCCGACCGCGCCGAGTCCCAGCAGTACGATCGCCAGATTGCCGAGGAGCAGACGGCGGAAGATCGTCTTATTCATGCCGAGCTTCTTCATCGCGGCGCCTCGAATTTATAACCGACGCCCCAAACGGTATGAATATATTCCCGTTCGGGCTGATTCAGCTTTTTGCGTACGTTCTTGACGTGCACGTCGACGGTGCGGATGTCGCCGATAAAGTCGTACCCCCAGACGAGCTCAAGCAGCTGTTCTCTCGTAAACACGGTACCGGGCGACTTCGCCAGATGCGCCAACAGATCGAACTCCTTCGGCCGCAGCGACACGCGCTCTCCGTCCGAAAGCACTTCCCGACGGTCCGGATGGATGGACAACCCCTCGAATTCGTACGCGGCCGCTTTCGCCGCCTCTTCCCCGTTCGCCGCTTGCCGCGGCTGCACGCGACGGAAGATCGCCTTCATGCGGGCGACGAGCTCTCGCGGGCTGAACGGCTTCGTCATATAATCGTCCGCGCCTAACTCGAGACCGAGCACGCGGTCGAACTCGTCTCCTTTGGCGGTGAGCATAATGATCGGCACGTCCCGCCGCTTCAAGATTTCCCGGCAAGCCTCATAGCCGTCCATCTTCGGCATCATCACGTCGAGAATGACGAGGTCCGGCGTTTCCTTCTCGACGAGCTCGAGCGCCGCCGCGCCGTCGTACGCTTCCAGCAGCTCGATGTTTTGTTGTTCGAAATAGATGCGGATAATTTCGCATACGTTCGGATCGTCGTCGGCTACCAACACTTTCATCAACAGCGCCTCCTTCTTTCCGCGGAATGCGGGTCCTTACAACGTTCGCAAGGAGGCGATGGTTTCTGTCCGTCGGTCGTAAAAAAAAATGCCCCCCAAGCGAAAATGTTCTCCGCATGAGGAGCGCTGGGCTTACTTATACAACGGACCGTACGCCGCGCAGGCGCGATAATCGGCGCCCGTCGGCTCGTTCGCGCCGAACGCGGTCCATGCGCTCGGGCGGAACAGCCGGTCGCTCGGCACATTGTGCATGCACACCGGAATACGCAGCATCGACGCGAGCGTGATCAGATCGGCGCCGACGTGGCCGTAGCTGACGGCGCAATGGTTGGAGCCCCAGTTGTTCATAACGGCATAGACGTCCTTGAACGCCGGATCGCTCGTCAGATTCGGCACGAACCATGTCGTCGGCCACGTCGGGTTCGATCGACGATCGAGCGCGTCGTGCACATCCTGCGGCAGCTCGACGGTATATCCCTCGGCGATTTGCAGCACCGGACCGACGCCTTTGATCAGGTTTAGCCGCGCCATCGTCATCGGCATGCCGCCGCGCGTCGTGAAGTCGGTGGAATAACCGCCGCCGCGGAAGAAGTCGACCGCGGGGCACCACTTCGTCGCGGCGAGGCAGCTTTCGACGTCCTCGGCGGTAATGTCCCAGAACGGCTTCATCGTCGGGCGTCCGTCCGCGTCCTTCTGCTCGCCCGTGCCGTCCAACGCCGCGGGTCCGGAGTTGATCAGGTGGATGACGCCGCCGGCAGCCGCGCCTTCAAGCGCATGCCCGGTGACGCGTTTCACCGCCTCCGGACTCCAATACGTGCGCACGTCCGCGAAGATTTGCGCCCGATCCGTCAGCAGATGGCCGAACAGCATCGTCACCGCATTCAGATTGTCGTTCTCCGTCGACATAATGAACGGCTCGCGAATCCCGTTCCAGTCGAAGGAGCTCGAGAGGATCGCTTCCAGGAAGTCGCCGGTCGGGAAGTGATCCGTCCACGCCCGCTGCCCTTGGAAGCCCGCGGCGATCGCGTTATGACCTTGCGCCTCTTCCCCGTACCCCATCTCCGCCAGCTTCGGGTTGCCGATCATCAGATCGCGCGCGATGAGCGACATCTTCACGACAGTCTCCCAATCTTGCTCCTTCTGCTCGGCGGTCCGCGTCAACTCCGGCGGATTGACGTCTTCGCCGATGCGGCAATGCTCCTTCGTCCAGGCGAGCGCCTTGGCGTACTCGTCGCGGTCGTAGATGCCGCGATCCATCCGCCGCACGAACTCCGTCATGTCGACGTATTCGTTGCGCATGCCGAGGTATTCCTGGTAGAAGCTCTCGTCCACGATGCAGCCGGCGATGCCCATCGAGACGCCGCCGAGCGACAAATACGACTTGCCGCGCATCGTCGCGACGGCGAGACCCGCCTTCGCGAACCGGAGCAGCTTCGCCTGCACGTCCTCTGGAATCGTCTCGTCGCCGATATCCTGCACGTCGCGTCCGTAAATGCTGAACGACGGAATCCCCTTCTGGTTATGCGCGGCGAGCGCGGAGGCGAGATAGACCGCCCCCGGCCGCTCGGTGCCGTTGAAGCCCCAGATCGCCTTCGGCATGTGCGGGTCGGCGTCGATCGTCTCGAGCGGATAACACCAGGACGGGGTCACGGAGATCGTGACGCCGACCCCTTCCTTGCGGAATTTCTCCGCCGTACGCGCCGCCTCCGCGACGCCGCCGATCGTCGTGTCCGCCACGACGCATTCGACCGGCAGGCCGTTCGAGTGACGCAAATGCTCGGACAGAAATTTCGCGCACGCCTCGGCCATCTTCATCGTCGGCTCCTCGAGCGATTCCCGGATGCCGCCGAGGCGACCGTCGATGATCGGGCGAATGCCGATCTTCGGCATCTCCCCTTGCAAGCGGTTACGAATGATCGATCCGTTCTTCATAAGTCCATTCCTCCCAGAGAAAATGATTGCATGTATGTGTAATCGTTTACACACCATCGAAAAAAAATTACGACTTCGCCTCTACCGTAGGGATCCTTATCTTTGTAACCTTCTCTAGGCTCGGCTCCGAGATCCGGGCCAGCACCGTATCGCCTGCCGTAGCCCCGATCCATACAGGGTCTTGCTTGATGACCGTGAGACGCTGTCGGAACAGCGGGGAAAACTCCAGATCGCCGAACGATACGACTTCCACGGAAGCCGTATCGATGCCGGCCTCCTGCAAGCCAAGGTAAAATCCGTACGTCATCTCGTTGTTGCAGGAGACGACCGCGGTCGGCGGAGGCGTCGACGCCAATAAGGAACGAACGGCGCCGCGACCGGATTCTTTCGTATAATCGCCCTCGTACACCAACGCGGGGTCCAGCTCTACGCTCTTCTCCCGCAGCGCCGCCGCGATGCCCTCGTAACGCTCTCTTGCCGTGACGATCCCTTCGGGACCCGCGATGACGCCGATCCGGGTATGGCCTCGGTCGAGCAGCTCGGATACCGCTCGGAACGTAACGTTCGCGTTATCCTCGCAGACGATGTCCGCGTCGACGCCGTCGATGCGCCGGTCGATCAATACGAGCGCCGTTCCGTTCGCGCGAATCGACTCGAGCTTCTCCCGATTGCGATCGGTGCCCGCGAGTACGATCGCTTCCACCCGCTTCTCCATCAGCAGGTCGAGCGCCACGCTCTCCTTCCCGGCATCCTCCTCGGAATCCATGAACAGGAGATGGTATCCGGCGCTCATGCATCGCCTCTGGATATGCCTAGCGATCGTCATGAAGTACGGATTCGTCATGTCGGGAATGACGATGCCGATCGTGTAGCTCTTCTCTTGTTTCAAGCTTCTCGCGATCGAGTTCGGCTGGTACTTCAGCCGTTCCACGACGCCGAGCACCTGCTCCCGCACCGACTCGCTGACGTATCCGGTGCGGTTCAACACTCTGGAAACCGTAGCGGTCGAGACCCCGGCTTCGCGAGCGACGTCCTTCACCGTCAGCTTCTTCGTCATGCCGCGCACCTTCGTTTCGACTTGGATGTGTTAACGTTTACACAAACCATTATATGCCATCCCGCCGGTGACGTCCAGTGCGAAAACATACGCCCGCCCGCCATACCGGCGGAACGGGCGCGTCTTTTTCTTGCGTCATGCTTCCGGCTTGCCGGCCGGGGACGTCATCACGATGCGGTCGCCCTCGAGCTGCAGCTTGATTCGCTTACTTCCCGAGAGGCCGAGCGCCTCGAGGTAATTAGCCGGCACCTGGATGCGGCCCGCGCCGTCCATGACGACGTATTCCTCGTGCGAGTCTTCTACCGCGGACGTCGCCGCGGCTTCCGACTCCATCTCCGCCAGCCGTTCGGCGTACGAGGCGCGGCGGACGAGCTCGCTTGACGTTCGCCCGTCCCGGATCGCCACGACGCGGCTGACCTGCTTCGCCAATTGCTGGTCGTGCGTCACGATGACGATCGTCAGCCCCAATTCTTGATTCAATCGGTTGAACAGTTCCATAATCAGCGCCGCGGTCTTCGTATCGACCGAACCGGTCGGCTCGTCCGCGAGCAGCAGCTTCGGGTGGTTGGCGAGCGCGATCGCGATCGCGACGCGCTGCTGCTCCCCGCCGGACAACTGATCGAGCCGATTGTCTCGACGATGGGACATGCCGACGGCTTCGAGCAGCTCCATGGCGCGAAGCCGCTTTCGCCGACCTTTCAGCAGGATCGGGATCTCCACGTTTTCCCTCGCCGTTAAGTACGGAATCAGATTCCGCGCCTTGTTCTGCCACACGAATCCGACGGTCTCTTTCTTATACCGCGTCAGCTCCCGTTCGCTGAATTTCAGCATGTCCTTCCCGTCCACCCAGAGCCGACCCGCGGACGGGCGATCGAGCCCGCCCAGCATATTGAGAAGCGTCGACTTCCCGCTGCCCGAATTGCCGATAATCGCCGTCAGTTCCCCTTGCTCGATCGTGAGATCCAGCCCTTGCAGCGCGACGACCTCCAGGTCGGACGTCTTATAGATTTTGACCAAGTTCTCGCATTTGATCACCCGGCACGCCTCCTCCCCGTTAATCCTCGCCCAGCTTGAGCGCTTGATGCAGCTTGACCCTGCTCAGCGACGCCGCCAGCGCGACCAGCGCGACGACGAGCATCGCGGCGATGAAGAGCAGCAGCCGCGTCGTATCCTGCGATTCGATCATCACCTGGAACGGCGGCACGACGCGCCCCGGATCGAACGATAGCTGAAACAACGGCACGAATAAGTAGCTGGCTGTCGCGCCGGACAACAGTCCGATCGCGAAGCCCGCGCCCGACGTGAGCAGCTGTTCGGTGCCGAGCATGCCGACAATGTTGCGGAACGTAAGACCCATCGCTCGGAAAATGCCGAATTGCAGCGTTCTCCCCTGCAGCGCCAGCACCCAATACAAGAGAAACCCGACCAGCGTGATCGCAAGCGACAACAGAAAACCAAGGCTCATGACGCCGTTCATCGCCATCCGGAACGGATCGCTCCGGCTGTCCGCGACTAGTTCGTTCGTATCATGGATCGAGACGAGTTGAATTCGTTTTTCCCCGATCGCCGCATATAACGCCTCCCGATCGTCCGGCGAAGCGACGTCGATCCAGACGTCGTACGGCTCCAACGCCAGTTCGTTCTGGATCGTCTCGAGATGTCCGACGACGAGGTACGGCTTCGGCGCGTCGGGATTCGTCTCCGCTCCGGCCGGGTTCGGGTTGAACGTCGGGAAGTAATCGATCGTTCCGTACACCGTCGCCTGCATCCGCGACGTGTCGCTCCAACCGACGTCGATGACGTCGCCGGGCGTCAGCTCGAACGCCTCCGCCATCGATCGCGAGACGAGCACCGCTCTCGGATCCGGCGCAATTAGATTCAAATATTCGTAGAAATGGTAGGGCAGCAATCCGTCCTTCATCCATGACGTCATTCCGAACTCATCGGTATGGATCCCGATCAAGCGGGCTTGAACGTTCTCTTCCTTCGTCCATACGACGGCTTTCTCCTTCGTGAAGACGCGAGCGGCGCTCCGAACGCCGGGCAGCGACGAGAACACGTCGAAGTCGGGCTCGAGATAATTGATCCGATCGCTGACCGGCGGCGGCGCCTCCATGCCCGGTCCCGCCGGGGGAGGCGCATCGTCGACCCAATCCTGACGCAGCACGACGTCGGCGCCTTGGGCGTACCAAATCTGATCCTCCATATTCCCGTTGATCGTTCTCGCGGCGCTGGCGCTGTACAACCCCGTTCCGACGGTCAACACCAGGAACATCATGAACAGCTCGTATTGCCGGCTTCGGCGGCCGACCTGGAGCAGCGAAGAATACTGCGACGCCGTCCAACGCGACTTCCCGATCCAGTAGACGAGCTTGACGAACCACGGGTATAACCTCAGCAGCGCCAAGCCGAACCCGAGAATAAACATCGACGGCACCGCGAACAACAGCGGGTCGGTCGCGATAGCGCCGGCGTCGAGACCGAGCGCCGTCATTTCCGCAATGCGCTTGCGGAACGTGTACAATCCGTATAGCGAGACTGCAAGCAGCACCGCGTCCAACCCGAATCTGTGCCAGACGGAAGCGCGGTTGCCTCGGGCGGAGGCGCGCTTCTGATCCACGATGCTGAAGCGCGTCGCAAGGAAAACCGGGATCAAGTACACGACGAACGAAAAGGCGGCCGCCGCCCCTGCGAACGCGAAGCTATCGCCGTCCACCCGTACCGGGAGCGCCTTGCGCTGCACGAAGCTCATGAAGCTGTCGCTCGAGCCCAGCACCGCCGTGAACGCCGCCCCTAAGTACGGACCGACCATCAGCGCGACGATCGACAGAACCGCCGACTCCATCGCGAACAATGCGATGATCTGCCATCGTCCCGCGCCGCGGCTGCGCAGCACGGCGACCTCGGATTTTTGCTTTTCGACGAGCAACCCGGACACCATATACAAGTAAAACGCGACGAGGATATACAACGGCACGTTCAACGACCAGAGAAGCGACTCCAACGTGGCTTCCTTCTCCTCGTATACGGACATAATCGCCTCCGCTGGAGCGCGAACGTTGGAGTTGAACGGCATCCGCTGCTTGTACGCGGCATCAAGACGTTCCTTCGCCTCGGTGAAGCGGATCGCGGATTCCAGCGTAAAGCGGCTGTAGTCAAAGCTGGCCTCCCATCGGACGTTCCCGACCGGTACCTTCGCCCCGTCGACGATCTCGGCTTCGAACAATGCGTCGTCGACGAAGAACGTCGCGTCGTATCCGCTTAGCCGCATGAAATCCCAGTACATATCGTTGAGATCCGACTCCGCGACGACCCCGACGGGAACGATGCGAATCTGCTCCGCCCAGTCGTCGTCGTCGCTGACGACCTCCACCCCGAGCACCATACCCAACTTCACAAGCATGCTATCGGTCACCAGCGCCTCGTATACGCCGTTCTGCGGCTCTGGCGACGGCATGCGGCCGTCGATGAGCCGGACATGCTCCTTCAGCCCCGTTCGCATCGCGAGCTTGGCGACGCGGTTTTCCTCCGGATCCATCCGGGTCGGATCCGCCGGAACGATGCGGAACGTCACCGTCTGCCGTTCCTTCACATAATCCAGCACCGTTAGACTCGGATCCAGCAGGGCGTCCTTTTCCCATAAAGCGTCGTACGTTCTGAGGAATGCGGCTTGCTTCCCCACGTCCTCCGGTTGGAAGTTCGGGGTGCCCGTCGCCACGATCGATCCCGGGTACGTGCTCGTTCTTTCGTAGTGCCGCTCCAGCTCTTTCGTCAGCATGCGCTGCAGCGAGGCGTTCTTATAAATGGGCATGCTGCTCGTCAACGCCGTGCAGAGGCACATGCCCGCCAATAACCCGGCGACGAGCCATCGGTTCTTCGCCATCTTCCGGAACAGCATCGTCAGGATCGCTATCACTTCTATGTCCTCCTACAATCCTATTACTGTAATACGACCTTCGCTCCGGCTTCCAACCCGTTCACGATTTCCACTTCCGTCGCCGTCTCGAGTCCCGTCTCGACATCGAGCTCCCGGCGGCTCTCGCCTTCGATCACCTGCACGAACGTCCGACCGAACAGCTTCCGCACGCCGCTCTTCGGCAGGATCAGCGTGTCCTCGCTCCTCGCCGTAATGATGCGCACCGAGGCGGAATCGCCGATCTCCGCTTCCTCCGGCAGCCCCTCGACCTCGATGTACAACGTCTTCGAATACCGGTCTCGCAGTCGTTCGTCCTCTTCGAAAGGCGCAGAAGACGGCGTCTGCACGACTTTCCCGGCATAGTTCTTGTCTTTGAACACGATATCCGCCGCCATGCCGACCTGCGCTTCGGAGACGGCGCTGCCCGACGATACGCCGAACGCGAGGCGCATCTCCGACGGATCCGAGACGGTAAACAACGTCCGATATTCCTCCACGAAATCTCCCGGCTCCAGGTCCGCGGCGAACGTCACGACGCCGTCGATCTCCGAGCGCAGCTCCCGGTGATCGAACGTGTTTTCGATCGAATCGTATGCCATCGTCGCGATCTCGAGCTCGAGCTCCGCGATGTTCACGCGCCGGGCGTCGCCCGTCTCCTTCGCCTCGTCGAGCGCTAACTTCTTCTTCTCGACCTCGAGCCGCCGCTGCAGCAGCGTCATCCGCATCTCGCCCGTATCGAGGCGGAGCAAAACATCGCCCGCCTTCACCTCGTCTCCGGAGCGGACGAGCACTTCCTCGACGCGGCCGCCGGTTTCCGTGAATCGGTGATACGCCGTCCGCACCGACTCGAACGTCCCCGAGCCGGAGAGCGCCCGTTCGATCGTGCCGATCTTCGGTTCGGCCGTCACGATGCGCGCTTCGGCCGGTTTCACGAGCGGCGGCTTGAGCGGCTGCTCCTCCGAGGGCAGCAGCGAGCAGCCCGATGCGGCGACGGACGCCGACAGCAAGATCGCGAGGCCGGCGACCCGCTTGGATTGTTGCGCGATGCGTCTACCGTGATGCGCTCGCTCCGGCCGGCCTCCGCCGCGGCGCGGCGCGACGTTACCGTTCGCCTTGTTGTTCGACAATTTCCCCATCCTCCAATGCGTATACGTTGTCGACGACATCCATGATCGCCGGGTCGTGCGTCGTCATCACGATGCTGATCCCTTCCTGCTCCACCAAATCCCGAAACACCTTAATGATTTGGAAGCCCATCTTCGTGTCGAGCTCCGCCGTCGGTTCGTCCGCGAGCAGCACCTTCGGCCGATGCGCGATCGCGCGCGCGATGGCGGTGCGCTGCTGCTCCCCGCCGGACATCTCCTGCGGGCGGTGGTGCATGCGCGGCTTCAACCCAACGAACTCCAGCGCCTGCAAGGCGTTCTCCTTCCGTCGCGTCGCCGGCGTCACGCCCGCGATACGCTGCGAGAATTCCACGTTCTCGTAAGCGGACATATACGGCACGAGGCCGAACGACTGGAAAATAAGCCCGATCTCCGTACGGCGCAGCTCGTCGCGGCCACCGTCGCTCATCGCCTGGACGTCTCTCCCGTCGTAGAACACATGGCCCGTCGTCGGCGCATCCAGCGTCGCCAACAGGTTCAGCAGCGTCGTCTTACCGGAACCGGATCGCCCTTTCAACGCGACGAGCCGTCCGCGCGGGATCGCTAAATTCGCGTTGCGCAGCGCATGCACCGCCCCTTCGCCTTGCCCGAACACTCTGGAAACGCTTACAGTTCTTAGAATCGGTTGCGGTTCATCTCCCATGATGCTTCTCCCACCTCTTCGAACGTTTGTTGCATGTTTATCCAAACGGATACAAGCTCTTCCAGCTATTATAAAGAACATAGGTGAAGAAGACTACAACGAATCATTGCGATTCATTATAAATTTCTACAATGATCGGGATATGCAGCGAATGCTAGGCTGGGAGGACGTTCCATTATCTAACGGTGGCATTCGTTTCGGCGGGACTGGCGAGTTTCGGTGGGTTCGAGGGAAATGCGGCGGGGTTCCGCAATCATCGGGGCAGCGCGCCAACTTTATTGGGGAGGTGCTCCCCACCGAGCGGCCTGTAGTCGGAGAAACTCCTACGTTTTCACGCCACGGCGCAATCGGGCGGCCTGCCGCCGCTAACGCAGCAAGCGCCTGATCGCCGCTTCGTACCAAGACCACGGCAGCAAGTCCCGTGCCGCCGCCATCCAGCCCGCGCGGCGCGGGATCGCGTACCGCAGCCGCGGCCGGCGGGCGTCCGCGACGCGGCCGATCAACCGCGCCACGTCCCGCGGGTCCCCGCCCTTACGGGCGGATCGCTCCGCCAAGCCGCGGATGCGGGCGAGCGGCGCCGCGTACGCCGAGTCGGGGCCGCCGGCCATCGCCGCGAAGCCCTTATCCCAGATGTCGGTTCGGTACGAAGCCGGTTCGATCAGCACGACGGACACGCCGAACGGCCGCATCTCGAGCCGCAGCGACTCGCTGAAGCCTTCGATCGCGTACTTCGACGCGGCGTACGGCGCGAAGCCGGGGATCGCGATCCGGCCGCTGACGCTGCTCATATTCACGATCTTGCCGCTGCGGCGTTCCCGCATATGAGGCAGCGCCGCCTTCGTCATCGCGATCGTGCCCCACACGTTCGTCTCGAACTGCGCGCGCAGCGCCTCGAGCGACACGTCCTCGACGAAGCCGCCTTGCGCGAAGCCGGCGTTGTTCACAAGCACGTCGATGCGTCCGTGCGCCGAGATCGTTTCCGCGACGACCGCCTCCGCGCGGCTCGCGTCCGTCACGTCGAGCCGCGACGGAGCGATGCGCCGCTCGACGCCCTCCAGCGTCGCCGCTTCGAGCAAGCGCCGCCCGCGCCCTTCCGGGTCGCGCATCGCCGCTACGACCGTATATCCCCGGCGCGCCAACTCGACCGAAGCGAGCAGGCCGAAGCCGCTCGAGGCGCCGGTCACGATCGCGACCCGCGTTGCCGATGCCATTCGCCGTCCCTCCCTTGCCGTATTAAATCGCCGACGTCCGTTCCAGATGGTCCACGGCGTGCGCGATGCCGTCTTCGCGCAGCGACTTCGTCACGAACGTCGCGAGCGCCTTCAGCTCGTCGCAGCCGTTCCCCATCACGATCGCGTTGCCGACGAGCGCCATCATCTCTAGATCGTTCAGGCCGTCGCCGAACGCGGCGGTTTCCTCCGGCGCCAACGACAGATGCTCCAGCAGCCGCTTCAGTCCGACGGCCTTGTTCATGCCGCGCGGGTTGAAGTCGACCGCCCACGGGCGCCAGCGATGCACATAGAGATCCCCGTCCGCAAGAGACGTATAAGCTTCCTGCTCGTGCGCCTCGCAATAGACGATACATTGGTAGATGTCCGGAATGGACGCCCAACGCTCCTCCGACAACACCGTCGGTTCCAGGAACCCGATCTCCAGCTGCGCTTGCCGGAACCGCGGCGCATCCGCCCGGTTCAAATACATCGAATCCCCGGCGTACAGCAACACCTCATGACCTTGCGCTTCGGCCAACGTCAGCCACGACTGAATCAGTTTCTTAGGAAAAGGCGTCCCCGCCACCGTCGTCCCCCGGTACCCGATATGGCTACCGTTGCACGACACCGCCCAATCGATCCCGAGCTCTTCCCGCAGCGCGACGAGCTCGAACTCGCTTCGGCCGGTGCAGATCGCAAGCGCGACGCCCTTCTCCTTGAGCTTCCGCAGCGCCGACCGCGTCGACTCGGGCAAATAGTCGCGCTCCCGGAGCGTCCCGTCGACGTCGAATGCAGCCAATTTAATCATACGATCCCTCTTTCCTATCCGATTCATTCTATCTGTAAACTACGGTTGCTTCGGCCCGTTCAACTCCCGCTGGTAAAAAGCCAAATCCAACCAACGCCCGAACTTATAACCGGCCTTCGCGATCGTGCCGGAATGCCGAAAGCCGAGCTTCTCGTGCAAGCGAATGCTATTCTCGTTGGAGGCGTCGATCCCGCCGACCATGACCGCATATTCCCGTTCGTTCGCGATGTCGATTAATCGCTCCAAGAGCGCTTGACCGATGCCTTGCTTACGAAAATCGCGATGAACGTAGATCGAATGCTCGATCGTGTACCGATACGCCGCCCAAGCGCGGAACGGACCGAACGAAGCGAAGCCCGCGACGCGGCCGTCGCTTTCGTAGACGAGGACCGGATACCCTTCCTCGACCTTCGCGTCGTACCACTGTTTCCGCCTCTCCAATGGATGCGGCTCGTAGTCGTAGACGGCCGTCGTATGCAGGATCGCGTCGTTATAAATGTCCAAAATCGCCGGGATATCCCGCGCATCCGCCTGGCGAATCATGTTCGTCCACCTCGTCATTTCATGCTATTAATTATTAATCCCATAAACATTGATCCCATTAATCAGTTCACGCCATTCTTTACACCCGCGGGTGCAGGCCGCGTCGGGCGCGCCGACCGCAGAGAAGCGACCGTGTACAACGCCAGCGCGCTCCAGATGAGCGCAAAGCTCCAGGCATGCCCGCTCGTAAACGGCTCCCGGAAGAGCAAGACGCCGATCGCGAGCGTTATCGTCGGGGATACGTATTGGATCAAGCCGACTGTGGACAACGGCAACCGCTTCGCCGCCTGCGCGAACCAAAGCAGCGGGAGCGTCGTCGCGACGCCGGCGAGCACTAACGGCCAGGCGTCGACGGACCGGAACGGCGCGTCCAGGCCGCCGGCGAAGAGCAAGTAAATGAGCGCCGGCGGAAGCACGACCAACGTCTCGCCGAATAACCCGGAGACCGCGTCGGCGGACGACTTCTTCTTCACGACGCCATAGAACGCGAAACTGACTGCCAGCGCGAGCGCGATCCACGGCGGCTTCCCGAACGAGATCGTCAGCAGCGCGACGCCGACCGCCGCCATGGCGATCGCCGCCCACTGCAGCGGCTTCGGACGCTCGCCGAGAAAGAAGACCGCCAATACGACGCTAACGAGCGGATTGATATAATACCCGAGGCTGGCTTCCACGACGTGCCCGCTGTTCACGGCGTGAATGAACAGCAGCCAATTCGCGGAGATGAGAACCGAAGCCGCAAGGACCGAGAACAACGACCGCTTCGACTGGAACATCCACTTCCATGCTTTCAACCGCTTCGACCAAGCCAATAGAACCATCACGAAGAGGAACGACCATACGACGCGATGACCGAGCACGACGTCCGAAGGCACCCCCTTGAACAAGTTCCAATACAGCGGGAGCATGCCCCATGATAAATAAGCCAATATGGCGTAACCGACGCCAGCTTTCATAAGTCTCTCTCATTTCTGAAATTTCATAGCTGCAAGCTGTCAGCTTCGTTACCTTCTACTTTTTCTCGGTCAACCAACCGATAACGTTGCAAGAGATGACGGCTCGATCCCGCTGCAGCATCTCGGCGGAGCCTGCTCGCTCCCCGACGACCCCATGCTGAAGCACCGCGGGTTTGAAGCCTCTCTCCGACGCTCCGTTGTACGTAAAGAGCACGCAATGCTCCGCCGCGAACCCGGAGACGATCACGTAGCGGACGCCGCGCTCCTTAAGCATCGACTCCAGCTCGGTATTCCAGAACGAGTTCGACCATTTCTTATTTACATATAAATCCCCGGCGGCGCGAACGATCGATGGAACGATCTCGTAGTTCGCGGAATCCCTGCCTCCCTCGACGTCCTCGTCCTGCACGTGGACGACGATGTTGCCGCTTTGTCGAATGAGATTCGCTGCATAATTGATATACTCCGATGCGATGCGGACGTCATCCTTCCTCTTTTCCTCGCCGATAAACCCGACTTGCATATCGATGATCAGCATTGCGATCGTCATGCGCGATTCTCCTTCTCTTCAATGCATAGGATAATAGATTGCAGATGACATTTTACCATAAGAAAGACGAACTCGTCTTGAAAATGAAAAAACGGCGCGTTCGAAAACCTTCGGGTTTCCGAAACGCACCGCTTTTTCAAAGGAATATTACATATGAACCGTCTTGCGAGCGGTACGGACCGTCACTTCGACGTTCCACAGTTTGAACGCGAATGCGCGCTTCCACGACGGACCCGCCGCGTTCGTCTTCGCGAGAAGCGCCAAGTGCGCTTCGTGTTCCAAGTTGCTATGCTTTTGTGCGGCCAATTGTTCCGCTACGTAACCCATCAATTCCATGTTAACCTTCACCTTCGTTTTCTTGTTTTATTGTAGTGCTTTGCCAAACGTTGCGATTGAAACATCGAGACTACCATGACATTACCGGCGGTGTGCTGCTGCATGTTTTGTAGATCGCTCCTCTCGATTTTGGACGTAAAAAAGCCACGGCGAACATCGTTCACCGTGGCTGAGTTACCCATCACACATATGGACCGCAAGCTGAAGACATCACGCGTCAGCGTTGCGTTCCCGGGTATGACGGAACCGGGTGAGCAAAGACGTTCTGTTCAGTTGTACCGTAAGAGCCGCCGTCGCGATCGTAAACATGTTCCATCACCCCTTCGTTTAAGTATTGGGAATGTTTTCCCTTGAGTAAATATAAAGGATCTGCACTTGCTTTGTCAACGCATTTTTCAATCATTTTCATTTCTTTTTTGAAAACGAAGCTCGTCCCGCAAACCGCGGACCAGCAAAAAGCATCCGACCGCCACGAGAATCGGCTCCAATACGTTCGCTTCCGGCCCGTCCGTGATGCGATGAAGTCCGAAGATCCAATGAAACGCGACGATATCGAAGCTGAAGAACAATCCGGTCGACACGATAAACCCATGATAGAAGCTCCTCGGGAAGCGCCGCTTCAACCAAACGATGCAGCCCGCCAAGACGGCGACGCCGAACAGGAGCGCGCCGAGCTTCCCCGCGAGCGTCTGCGCCTTCAATCCGTAAGCGGACGCGCGCGCCGCGTGCAGAAGGAGCTCCGCGAACGCGTATCCGAGGAAGACGCCTCCGGCACGCTGCAGCCAACGCTTCATCCCGCTTCCCCCGTCTTCAAAGACAGCAACGCGCCGAGCGCTCCGCTGTATTCGCCGTCCGGCACCATGACCGCGCGTGACCCGCGGAGCTCCGTATACCCGGCGACGACCTTGCGGAGCAGGTCGTTGCGAATGAACGACGAGCCGATGTACAGCACGCAAGACGCGCCGCATTGTCCGGCCGCATGGACGCTGACCGACGCGACCGTCTCCCCGACAAGGCCGACGATGGACGCGAGCACGTCTTCCGGCCGGTCGCTCCCGCCGGTTTGGAGCCATCGTCCGAAGTTGCTGGCCGTCAGCTCGCCGGGAATCGGCGGCGTCGAGCCTTCATAGATGTGACTGACGAGCAGATCGATGTCGTCGCGCTTCCCCGTGGAAGCCAAACGCACGATTTCATCGAATTCCCGCACGCCGGTCGTCATCGCGGACAGCCCGACGAGCGTACCGCCTCCGACGCCGGTGCCGCCGATGCGCGTATGCCGCTCCCCGTCGACATAGTGAATCGACGTACCGGTCCCTACGTTCGTAAGCAAGAACGAAGCTTGCTCCATGCCGCCCTGGCGCATCAACCAACGAACGCCGCTGCAGGTCGCTTCGAATTCGACTAAATACGACGCCGGTCGCCCGATCAGCGCTTGCAGCGGCTTCGCCTTGCCGCCCGTAAGGGCGACGGCCGCATCATCCCCGCGCGCCAGCAGCCATGCCGCCGCGCCTTCGAGATCGTCCGATCTGAATTTAAGAAAGCGCACGGCGCCGTCCGGCGTCTCGTGCGCGATTTTGATTAACGTGCCTCCGGCGTCGATGCCGATAGATTGTTTCATATCCCTCATAGGACTCCCCTCCTATCGCAAAAACCTTCTCTACTATATAAAAAAAGGAAGACATCCGCAATCGGAAGTCTTCCGAATCGTTCAATTTCTCGCCCCGAAACGCTTGACGATCGCCGCGATACGGCGGGAGCCGAACGCTAAGGCGAGTCCGACCGCAAGCTGTAAGACGCCTTCGATCAAGGCGCCCCTGTACACAATCGTCTGATACTCGTTGAGCTCGAACCCGACTACAGGCGGCTGCATGATCGTGTACGTCGATCCGGCCAATCCGGGAAGCGCCGAGACGGCCGCGACGATGCCCGCGACGGCGAGCGCCGACGACGCCCAATCGTCCGGGGCCGACTCCCCTTCAGGTTCGGGCGTCTTCGATACGCCGGCGATCGCGGACGCCGCTCGCCCCGCAGACAGCCAGAGGGCGGCGGCGATTCCTCCTTGCACGGCGCCGGGAATCATCCCGGCGATCGCGACGGAGGAACGATTGATTTCGCTCCAAGGCAGCTCCGGAACGAGCAGCGTCAACAGCTGGCCCCACGCTTCAAGACTGCGAACGGCCCAGTATATGGCTAGCAGCCGAAGCCCGATGAACGCGGCCGACTTCGCGCTCATCGTCCCGCACCGTGAAGCGCGGCGAATTCGTCGCGCGTCATGCCGTAATGCAGCTCGTCGTGATACGCGCCGTTCGTGTACATCATGCTCCGCAGCCGGCCTTCGAGCCGGAAGCCAAGCTTCTCATGCAGCCGGATCGACGCCTCGTTGAACGCGAACGCATGCGGCGTGACCTTCTGATACCCGAGTTCGAGGAAGTAATACCGGAGCGTCATTACGATCATCTCCGACGCGTATCCCCGGCCGCGATGTCCGTCGGCGACGACGATACCGTACTTGAACGTGCCGTGCCGGGGATTGCACTGGAACGTGTCGATCGTTCCGACGGGAACGCCCTCCTTGTCGTCGGCGACCCATCGATTCGAATCGTCGAATCGAGCCTTCTGCTGCTGTTCGAACCAGCTTTGAAACTTCGCATCCGACATCGGCCCGTGAACGCCGTCGAGATTGCGCGAGACCTCGTCGTCGAACGACCGAAACAAGGCGGCGTCGGACGCCCGAAGCGCCCGAAGCGCGATCCGCTCCCCTTCCCAATACCGATACGCCATCCGGTCCCCCCCTTGATTTCCATTCCTTGGATAAAATCAACTATACCAAACCGCGGCCGCACACGAAAGAGGCCTTCCCGAAGGAAGGCCTCGCTCGTTCGAATGATTCATGATTCCCATGCGTAACTGAGAATGCCCGCCGCGATGCCGAGCATCGCGCCGACGGCGACCTCCCTCGGCAAGTGGCCGAGCTCTTCCTTCAGCTCCGCGCGGCGCTCCCGATGATACAACCCCGGATGCTGATCGGCGAGCTTCTCGACCCTCTCGTCCAGATCGTTCAACTCCACCGCCATCTCGCCGGCATGGCGGCGGATGCCCATGGCGTCATACATTACGATAAGTCCGAAAATGGAGCTGATCGCGAAGTCGACCGCCTTGACGCCCTTCTTCAACGCGATGTACGTCGCCAGCGAAGCGACGCCCGCGGAGTGGGAGCTCGGCATGCCTCCGGTGCGAAACAACGTCTTCCAGTTCCATGTGCCGTTCGTCGCGTATTCGAGCGGCAGCTTCAGGGCTTGGGTCGCCGCGATCGTGCTGAGACCCGTAATAATCGCTCTGTTCATCGACACCACCTCAATGGTAATGTCGTCCGTTCCGAAAGGAATTATGCCGATAAACGAATCGTTATAACTTGGATAAAAACAAGTACGCGTCGTCGTTAAAGCCCGGAAGCCCTTCGTGGCCGAAATCCGGATAGATGATATGGCGCTTCGGCGCGGAAATTCGATTGTACGCCGCGAACTGCGTCGATGGCGGGCAGACCGAATCCATCAGACTGATCCCCATCAATACCTCGCCTTGAATGCGCTCCGCCAAATATTGAACGTCGATGTAACCGAGCGTCCGGAACACCTCGTCCTCCCGCTCGTGGCGAGGATCGAACAAGCGGAAGTAGGTCCGCAGCTCTTCGTAAGCGTCTTTCGCGAGGTCCATCTGCCATACGCGCTTGTAGTCGCTCAGGAACGGGAAGATCGAGACGCAGCGCTTCACCCTCGGCTCGAGCGCGGCGCAGACGAGCGCCAGCGCGCCGCCTTGCGAACCGCCGGTCACGCCGACGCGATCCGCATCGATCTCCGGCATCGCCATCGCCGCCCGCGCGAGCTGCGCCGTGTCCAGGAATACGTGACGCATCGTCAAGTGATCCGGTCCGGAATCCAATCCGCGGATAAACAGACCGCGCAGCGTATTTCCCTTCACGCCGCCTACGTCCTCGGACTTGCCGCCCTGACCGCGGCAATCCATCGCGAACACGGAGAAGCCGAGGTTCACCCAGTTGAGTTTGTCCGCCCAATCGCCCGAGCTGCCGCTGTATCCGTGGAACATCAGCACCGCCGGCGTCGGACCGGACGCGCCCTTCGGCCGCAGATGTTTGGCATACACCCGAGCGCCCCGCACGCCGGTAAACGTCAGATCGAAGCATTCCGCGTTCGGCGCTTGGAACGCGCTGGGCGTCAGCTCGACGTCCGGCGCCGTCGCGTCGAGCTCCGCCAACGCTCTCGACCAGTACGCGTCGAAGTCGTCCGGCTTCGGACTGCGTCCCTTATATTGTTTCAACTGTTCCAACGGCATATCCAATGCTGGCATCTGTTCTCTCTCCCTTGTCATAAAGAAGGTTATCGGTACCGTTACGGCGATATTCCCAGTTTATTGCATTATACTGTTATTTACAACTGTTTATTATCGTTTGTTGTCGACTCGTCATTTCATTTGTTCCTTGACGAGCTCCGCCGCCTTTTCCAACTGCGTATCGTTCGCTTGGATCAGAGCCCTGACATCCTCGATCAGCGCGCGCGTCGTCTCCCCTGTCGCGATCCCGGTCGACTCGAGCTTCTTCGACGCCTGATACTCCCGCACGGCTTTCGTCGTGTTCGCGTCGAAGAAGCCGTCCTCCCGGCCCGGATCGAAGCCGACCGCTTTCAGCATCGTCTGGACGGTCTTGATTTCGCCGGAAAATCCGTTCTCCTTCATGACGAGATCGGACTCGACGATCGGCAGCGAGGCGTACGACGGCAGCGAGACGGGAACGTCCGGCGTCAGTCCGCTCTTGTTGATCGTGTTCCCGTTCGGCGTCAGCCACTCGGCGACCGTATACTTCATGTTCGAGCCGTCTTGGAACGGTTGGCTGAGCTGCGCCGTCCCCTTCCCGAACGACTTCTCGCCGACGAGCCGAACGCCCGCGGACTGCTGCAGCGCCCCTGCGACGATCTCCGCCGCGCTCGCGCTCCCGGCGTCGATCAGCACGACGACGGGAAGCTCTCCGAGACCGATATCGTTATAGTCGGATCGGGACACTTCCGCGGGGTGGTCGCGTCGCTTGAATTGAACGATCGGTTCTCCGTCGGGCACAAGCGTCTCCGCGACTTCCTCGGCCGTGTCGGTGAGGCCGCCCGGATTTTGCCGGAGGTCGAGCACGAGCCCCTTCATCCCTTCGCCCAGAAGCCGCTTCGCTTCCTTCACATATTCCTCGGACGTCGTCTCCGCGAACGACGAAATCCGAATGACGCCCACGCCGTCTCCCCGCAGCTCGGCGTATACCGTCTGGAGCGGGATCGTGTCTCTCACGATCGACAGCTTCACCTCTTTGCCGTCCCGAACGATCGTCAAGTCGGCGGTCGTACCTTTCTTCCCTCGAATAAGCAGGACGGCTTCGTGCACCTTCATGCCCTCCAAGCTGGTGTCTCCGACCTTGATCACCTGATCGCCCGGCTTAACGCCGGCCGCCTCCGCGGGCGAGCCCTTGATCGGAGCCACGATGACGATGCGCCCGTCGATCTCCTCCATCGTGGCGCCGATGCCTTCGAACGAAGCGTTGATACTTTCGTAGAACGCTTTCGCTTCCTCTTGGTCCATATACGTCGTATACGGATCCTCGAGCGACCGCAGCATGCCTTCGATCGCGCCGTCGATCAGCTTCGACCGGTCGACCGGTTCCAAATACCCGTCTTCGATCAGATCCATCGCGTTTTCCAACTTGGAGATTCCGCTCTGGTTCAAGCTCGCGTATGTATAAGCCACGGCGCCGCCCGCAAGCGCCGAGGCGAGCATGGCGGGGATCCACTTCCATCTGCTCATCGATTATTCCCTCGTCTCTCCGTTTCGAAATCCAATCGCGTTCATTATAGCCGAAGCGCGATTCGAAATCGAATGCAACTCCTCCTTTGCTTTCGCGAATGCGGTTTCACTATAATGGTATATGTTACACGAAACTACGAACGGGAGGAATCTTTTTTATGCCATATGTAGCCAATTCTTCGAGATACGAAGGAATGAAGTACCGGCGTACCGGAGCTTCCGGCTTGAAGCTGCCGGCGATCTCTCTCGGCCTCTGGCACAACTTCGGGGGCGTCGACGCGTTCGAGAACGGCCGCGACATGGTGAAGAGGGCGTTCGACCTCGGCATTACGCACTTCGACCTGGCGAACAATTACGGACCGCCTCCGGGCTCCGCCGAAGAGATGTTCGGCCGCCTGCTGCAGACCGACTTGGCGCCGTACCGGGACGAGCTGATCGTCTCGACGAAAGCGGGCTACTATATGTGGCCGGGGCCGTACGGCGAGTGGGGCTCGCGGAAATCCATCGTCTCGAGTCTCGACCAGAGCTTGAAGCGGCTCCATCTCGATTACGTCGATATTTTCTACTCTCACCGCCCCGACCCGGAGACGCCGCTCGAGGAGACGATGGCCGCGCTCGACCACGTCGTCCGGCAAGGCAAGGCGCTGTACGTCGGCCTCTCCAATTACTCGGCCGAGCAGACGAGCGAAGCGGTTCGCATCCTCCGCGAGCTGGGCACGCCGCTGTTGATTCATCAACCGTCTTATTCGATGTTCAACCGATGGATCGAGAACGGCTTGCAAGACGTTCTCGAGCAGAACGGCGTCGGCAGCATCGCCTTCACGCCGCTGGCGCAAGGACTGCTGACCAACAAGTACTTCGCCGGAGACATCCCGAGCGATTCTCGCGCGGCGAAGACGACGTCGCCGTTCCTGAACGCGAAGGACGTCACCGAGGAGAAAATCGCGAAGGTGCGCAAGCTGAACGAGATCGCCTCCGCTCGCGGACAGTCCCTGGCGCAGTTGGCGCTCGCTTGGGTGCTCCGCGAAGGAAGAGTGACGTCTGCGCTCATCGGCGCCAGCCGGGCGAGCCAAATCGAGGAGAACGTCGCCGCGCTGGACAACCTCGACTTCGCGAGCGAAGAGCTGCAGCGCATCGAAGACGTGCTTCGCGCAGAATAGGAGCGAAGCGCAAGCAAGGCCGGCATCGGGAACCCGATGCCGGCCTTTTTCAATACGTACCGATCGATTATATCGCCCAATTGCCGCCGCGGAAGATCGGCTCCCGCGCGCCGTCCGCCGTCAGCCCGTCGACGTTCATTTCGGCGGAGCCGATCATGAAGTCGACGTGCGTCAAGCTGTCGTTCAGCCCCTTGGACGCGAGCTGCTCCTTCGTCATCGTCTTGCCGCCTTTCACGCTGAAGGCGTAGGCGCTGCCGATGGCGAGATGGTTCGACGCGTTCTCGTCGAACAGCGTATTGTAGTAGATCATTCCCGTATCCGAGATCGGGGAACGATGCGGGACGAGCGCGGCCTCGCCCAAATAGCGAGCCCCCTCGTCGGTATCGAGCAGACGCTGCAGCGTCTCGCCCCCGGTGCCCGCCGAGAAGTCGACGATCTTCCCGTCCTTGAACGTGAAGGCGAAGTCGTCGATCAGCGTTCCGCCGTAATTGAGCGGCTTCGTGCTGCGCACCGTGCCGTTCACGCCTTCGCGCTTCGGCGCGGTGAACACTTCTTCCGTAGGCATGTTGGCGACGAACGTCGTGCCCTTCTCGTTCACGCTGTCCCCGGCGACCCATAGATGATCGTCCGCCAGCTCCACGACGAGATCGGTGCCCGGCGCGGTATAATGCAGCGCGCGGTACCGCTTGGCGTTCAGATAATCGCTCTTCTCGGCTAGCTGCTGCAAGTGCGCGTTCCATGCGCCCACCGGATCCGCCAGATCCGCCCGCGTCGCGCGGAAGATGGCGTTCCAGAGCGTCTCGAGCCGGCGTTCCTGCGGTTCGTTCGGGAACATCTTCTCCGCCCATACGTCGGTCGCCACGGCAAGAATGCTCCAGCTGAACTTGTCGGAACGCACCCCGTCGTAGAAGTTCGTCATCGCCGAACGGGTCGCCTTCGTCGCCGCCGCCACCCGATCGGGGTCGATCCCCGTCAGCAGGTCCGGATTGGCGGATACGAGCGACAAGAACGCGGCGTCGCGCGCGATCAGCTGGTCGTAATTGTGCGCCCGCAGCGCCGGACCGTCGCCGAACGACTCCTCCGGCGCAAGCTCGTACCGAATGCGCGTCAACGGATCGTCGTTCCATTCGACGTGCACGTAACGGGCGCCGAGCGAATACGCCTCTTTCGCCGCCAACCGGACGAGCTCTGCCGCCGTCGTGGGCGCCTGAATGACGAGCGTCTGGCCCGGCTGCAGATTGACGCCGACCCGAACCCCCAAGCTCACGTAGTTATGTAAATGTTGTTCGAACGTTGCCATCTCATCGCCTCCTCCCCTCTTTATACCATAGGAAGGGGGGGCAACGCCAAGAGGGAGAGCGTCTCCGCTCTCCCCCTTCCGTTATGAACGATGCCGGCCGCGCAGCAGCTCGAGCCCGACGCCGAGGAACAGCCCGGCGATCAGCATCGGCTCCGCCCAGCGGCGATACCTGAACAACCACTCCGCGTTCGGCAGCCACTCGAGCGCCGCCGAGACGACGATGCGGTCGAAGGCGACGTATCCCCCGAGCACGATCAGTCCGATGCCCGCCCAGCGCGTCACCGCGGACGACCATACCGGCGGCTCGTCGGCGTCCAAGCCGCCGAAGCCGCCCGGCGACACGCGGCGGAGCACGTCGAAGAACGCCCAACACCACAGGAGCGGCAGCGCGTAAACCGCCAAGTCGATGCCGTATTCCCGCTTCAGGAATAAGAGCAGGAGCAAGGCGCCGAGCTGTCGCAGCCCGGCGAACAACGAGCCGAGGTACAGATGCCCTACTCCGGGTACGAGCGAGAGGAATAGGGCGACGACCGGACGACGGCCGTCCGACCCGGGAACGAACCAAGCGTCGAAGTCGTCCTCGGGCCGCAAGGCGTCGTATTCGGAGCGTTTCGCCGCTTCCGCGGCGTCGATCGCGGCGAATGCGACGAGCGCCGGCACCGCGAACCAGCCGAGCAGCATCGTCTCTTCGCCCAGCGCGAGCGCCGCGAGGAGCGGAACGATGCCGCAGGCGGCCGCGGCGAGCAAGAGCGTCAATCCTCGTCGACTCCGTCCTAAATAGATATGGCCGATGCCCGGAAGCAGCGACAGCATCGTCGCGATCGTTCGATCCCGCCGCGGAGACGGAGCCTCGGGAAGGCCGCTCGGCGCGTACGGTTTCCGCAGCGTCAGCGTAATCGCCATATCGATCATATTGACGCACCAGACGAAAAATACCGCCACCGCCGCAAGGGAAAACGCCTCGATCGCGAACCCTTCCGCCAGAGTAAACAAAACTAGCAGCGCGAGCGGGGCGGCCGCGGCGCCGCCGTACAGCAGCGTCCTGATGTATTTCCCCAAGTACAGATGGCCTACCCCGGGAATCAGGGATAACAAGAAAGCGACCGTCGGGTGTTTCTCAACCGTGTGCGCGTGCATGAGCGAACCCTCTCTCTTTGGAATGTAGCAGCAGAGCGTGGCGGACGGCGGCGGCGCGCGCCGAGCGGGAACGCTCCCCTTCCGATCCGGCGGCGAACGCCGGGTCGCCGAACAAGGCGACGAGCGCCGCTTCGGCCGCTTCGCTCGCGAGCGGTTCCTCCCCGACGAGATGAAGACAAATCGAATAGACGCGTTGCTCGTACCGCCTCAGCAGCAAGACTTTCTCTTCGAACGCCATCCTGCGTTCACCTCGCTCATCTCCGTTTTCTAAGCTTCATTGTACAGGCGCAAGATTAAGAACGTAGTAACGAAACCATAAGAATTTCTTAAGAACGGATTAAAAAAACGCCGCGGAACGTTCGTTCCGCGGCGCTCTTATGAAATCGGACGATGCTCTCCCCGCGGCAACCGCACCTGAAAGACGGTGCTTCTCGCGTCGCTGTACGCGACGATCGCGCCGCCGTGCTGGTCGACGATGCCCTTGGCGATCGCGAGGCCGAGCCCCGAGCCCGGCACGCCGTCCGCCTCCGTCCGGGATTTGTCCGCGCGGTAAAACCGCTCGAAAATATACGGCAAGTCCGCGGCCGAAATCGGCTCGCCGTAATTGGCCACGTCGACCTCGGCGGCGCCGCCCCCCGTTCGGATCGCGACGTCGATCCGCTTCCCGTCCCGTCCGTACCGCATCGCGTTGGTCAGCAAATTTTCGAAGACGCGTACGAGCTTATCCGGATCCCCGACGACCTCCACCGCCTCCTGCGGCGCCGACAGCGAGGCGGTCATGCCCGCCTGCTGCAAGCCGAGACGATGCTGGGAGAGCAGCTGCCCGAGCAGCTCCGTCAGATTGAACCGCGTCTTCCGCAGCGGCATGCCGCCGTGGCGCATCCGCGTATACTCGAACAGATCGTCGATCAGCACATGCAGCCGCTTCGCCTTCGCGTTCGCGATCTGCACGTAATGGCGCAGCTCGAGCTCGTCCCGGTATTTGTCGTCGTCGATCAAACCGAGGTAACCGAGGATAGACGTCAGCGGCGTCCGAAGATCGTGCGAGACGTTCGTGATGAGCTCGTTCTTCGTCTGTTCGGCGCGCCGCTCCTCCTCGATCGACGTGCGCAGCCGTGCGATCAACGAATTCATATCGGTCGCCAGCACGCCGAAGTCGTCCTTCTGCTTCACGGGCACGGCAACGTCGAATCGCCCTTCGGCGATGTGCCGAACGGCGCGAATCATCTCCCCGTAATAGCGGAAGCGGCGATACTGGTACAGCGTAAGGAACGTTAGGAAGTAGAAGATTAGCGCCAAGACGCCCCAGCCCTCGGCCGGAAACAGACTGAACAAAAACCTCAGAAAATAGCCCACGATATTTCGGGCATCCGCCGCGGCGGCGACGACGACGCCCGTGACGACCGTGGCCAGGCCGGTCCAGAACACGCTGAGGAACACTTGGAGCACGAACTTGAAGACGAGCCTGCGTACGATGTTATCCGTCAATTTTGTAGCCGACCCCCCATACGGTCGCGATCATCTTATCTCCCGTCTCCTGCTCAAGCTTGTCGCGCAGATGACTGATATGCACCATGACCGTGTTGTTCGAATCGAAGTATTTCTCCTTCCACACCTGTTGGAAAATGTCCTCCGCGCTGAACACCCGGCCGCGGTTGCTCGCGAGCAGGTGCAGGATGCCGAATTCGGTCGACGTGAGATGGAGCGGCTTCCCGTCGACCTCGGCCCGATGCGTAGTCTTGTCGATCCGCAGCGCCCCGACTCGGATCGCGTCGTCCGCGGCCGGCGCCTCCGCCGGCATCCGGTACGCGCGACGCAGCAGCGACTTCACGCGCGCGCTTAGCTCGAGCGGGTTGAACGGCTTCACCATATAGTCGTCCGCCCCGGTCATCAGACCGAGAATCTTATCCATGTCTTCGGCTTTCGCGCTGACCATGAGGATGGGCAGATGCTTCTCCTCGCGAATGCGGCGGCATACCGTCAGACCGTCCATCTTCGGCATCATGACGTCAAGCACGACGAGGTGTACGGGTTCGTCTCCTTCGAGCGCGCGAAGCGCCTCCTCCCCGTCGTACGCCAGCACGGTGTCGTAGCCGTCGTTGCGCAAATAAATTTCGATCAGACCGGCGATTTCCCGGTCGTCGTCCACGATTAAGATGCGATAGTTCACTGGCGTCTAAATCTCCTTTCTCTTCCCAACACTATACAACATTCGCTTCCGGTTTTCTTCGACCCTTACATAACCTTAAGCAATCTTAAGGATTCCCTAAGAAATATGGAAAACGGCCCGCCTCATCGATCGAGGGAGCCGTCTTCGGTATTCACCATATGATGCGCGACCTGCGTCAGCCGCCCGAAGAAAAATTCGCGCGCGCCGCCTTCGAGGCCGACCTCGTCCATCGCGGCGGCCATGCAGCCGAGCCACGCTTCGGCGTGCGACGTCGTAATCGGGAACGGCAGATGTCTATACCGCATCATCGGATGCCCGAACTCCTCGGAGTACAGCTGCGGGCCGCCGAGGAATTGCGTCAGGAACATCTTCTGCTTCCGTTTCACTTCGTCGATGTCGCTGCCGGCGAACAGCGGCGACAACTTCGGGTCTCGCACGACGCGGTCGTAGAACGCGTCGACGAGCCTCCGGATCGTCGCCTCGCCCCCGAGTTGTTCGAAAATCGTCGTCTCCATAGGTTTTTGGAAGTCCCTCCTAGTCGCGCTGAGTTATCTTCGGCCGCGTCCCGCGCGTCGCGATCGCCGCGGTCGGCTCGTCCGGCCAGTAATGCTTCGGATATCGACCCTTAAGGTCTTTCTTAATTTCGAAGTACGTTTCGCGCCAGAAATTGGCCAGGTCTCTCGTAATTTGCACGGGCCGCTGCGCCGGCGACAGCAGATGGATCGTCACCGGCACCCGGCCCCCTCCGATTCGCGGCGTTTCGGCCCAGCCGAACAGCTCCTGCAGCTTAGCGGACAACGCGGGCGCGTCCGGGTCGCTATAATCGATCGCCAGCCTCGAGCCGCTGGGCACCGTCAGATGCGTCGGCGCCCAATCGTCCATTCGGCGACGCTGCTCCCAGGAGAGCGGCGCTTCGAGCGCTTCGACGAGACGCACGCGTTCGAGATCGCCCTTCGACTTCATGCCGAAGACGTAAGATCCGAGCCAGTCCGGCAGCGTCTCGAGCAAGCGTTCGTCGGAGACGTCCGGCCATTCCTCGCCCGCATGCCGGCGGAGGAACAAGAGCCTCTTGCGGCATTGATCCGCCGCCTTCGTCCACGGCAGCAGATGCAGACCGGTCTCCGCGATGCCGCGCAGCAACGCGTCCTTCACGCGTTCCGGATCGGGCGCCGCCGCCGGCGTCTCCTCGAGCACGATCGCGTCGAGCGTCGTTCGCCGCCGCGCGCGAACCGAGGCCGAGGCGGCGTCCCAATAGACGTCGTCCTCCGTGCGGATCCGGTCCGCGCAGACGCGCCGGAGCGCCTCCGCGCTTACCGGCGCCGCCGACCGGATCCGGCTGTCGACGCCCGCCCCGTCGAGCTCGGCGATGGCGAGGAACGTCTCGCGGGAGAGCGGCTCGTCCCCCGCGAATTCCGCGCCGCGCCCGCCGGCGAGCACGTATTTGCCGTTCGCGCGCCGCATCGCGACGCGGTCCGGGAACGCGAGCGCGAGCAGCTCGCCCGACGCGGCGGCCGCCGTCGGCCGGCTGTCCCGAACGACGCCGGCGTCCCGCATCCGACGCGCCGCTACCTCGCGCTGCTTCGCCGCCGCGGGCGTCGCGCCCCGGCGCAGCGCCTCGACGCGCAGGCGCATATCGGCGCCGCCGGGCGCCTGCGCGTCGCGCTCTTCGAGCAGCGTCGCCAGCTCGCAGGCGAGATCCCCGCGCCCGCCTTCCATGCCGCGCAGCGTCATATGCGCGAGCCGCGGGTGCATCCCGAGCTCCGCCATGCGGCGGCCCTCCGGCGTGACGACGCCGCGCGCGTCCAGCGCCCCGAGCCGCTGCAGCAGGTCGATAGCCTGCTTATAGGCGCCTTCCGGCGGCGGGTCGAGCCAGGAGAGCTCCAGCGGGTCGCGGACGCCCCAGACGGCGAGTTCGAGCGCGAGCGGCGTCACGTCCGTCGCGAGAATCTCCGGTTCGCCGAACGGCTCGAGCCGGCGGTGCTCCTCCTCCGTCCACAGCCGGTAGCAGACGCCCGGGGCGACCCGGCCGGCGCGGCCGCGCCGCTGATCGGCGGAGGCGACCGTGACCGCCGTCGTCTCGAGCGCCGTCAATCCCGTCCGCGGCGAATACCGCGGCACCCGGCTGAGCCCCGAGTCGACGACGATCCGCACGCCCTCGACGGTCAAGCTCGTCTCCGCGATGCTCGTCGCGAGCACGACCTTGCGTTCGCCCGGCCGAGCCGGCGCGATCGCCGCGTCCTGCTCTTCGGGAGACAGCGCCCCATAGAGCGGGGCGACGCGAACGCCCGGAGGCAGGCCGAGCCGCTCCAGCTCCCCGGCCGTGCGTCGAATTTCACGTCCGCCCGGCAGAAACGCAAGCACGTCTCCCTCCGGATGACGCAGGAGCGCTTCCTTCACGGTCGCCGCGGCGCGGCGTTCGACCGAAAGCTCCGTTCGCCGTTCTTCGTACCGCGTCTCGACCGGATACATCCGCCCTTCGCTGTGTACGACGGCGCAGCCGCCGAGCAGCCGCGCCGTCGCGTCGGCCTCGATCGTCGCCGACATGACGACGAGCCGCAGGTCGTCCCGAAACAGCCCTTGCGTCTGCAGCGCCAAGGCAAGCCCGAGATCGGCGTGCACGCTTCGTTCGTGGAATTCGTCGAACAGGACGCACGCGACGCCGTCCAGCGCCGGATCCTGCTGCAGCATCCGCGTCAGGACGCCTTCCGTGACGACTTCGATGCGCGTGCGGGGACCGACCTTCGTGTCCCCCTTCGTCCGATAGCCGACCGTCTCGCCGGCGCGTTCGCCGAGCAGCGACGCCATGCGCCGCGCCGCCCCTCGCGCCGCGATGCGCCGCGGCTCCAGCATGACGATGCGCCCGCTTCCCGCCCACGGCTCCCGGAGCAGCGCAAGCGGCACCATCGTCGTCTTGCCCGCGCCCGGGGGCGCCGTCACGACCGCGTTCGGACCGGCGGCCAGCGCCTTCTTCAAGGCGGGCAGCGCTTCTTCGATCGGCAGCCTCTCGCTCATGCCGACACCTCCGCAACCATTCTTCGACCCTTACCATACACGAATCGCGCCGAATTGGGAAGAGCCTAGCCGCGCGATTGCGCCTGAAGGGTTGCGTTCTTATAATAAGAGAGACTATAACGGAGAGGCCGGCGCGCATGCATGGATTCGATCATAGAGTCATACCGAAGATACCTTAAGAGTCAGGGGAAAGAAGAAAATACGATTAAAGCGTACGTACACGAAGCCGAAGGCTTCCTCGGGTGGTGTTCCATCCGGAACGCCGGTCTGTCCGAGCTGTCGCAGGCCGCGTTCTCCGAATACCGAGACGCGCTCGTCGGCCGCGGCATGAAGACCGCGACCGTCAATAAGTCCGTCTCGACGCTTAGCACGTTCTTCAAGTGGGCGCAATCGAACGGCCTCGCCGGCGACAACTTCGCACGGCGGCTTCGGCTGCCGGCGTCGAAGAAGGACGAGCCGCCTCGATGGTTGACGCCCGAGGAGGAAGCGGCGCTGCTGGACGTCGTCGCGAAGGAGTCGACCGTCTTCCAACGCGTCCGCAACGAAGCGTTGATCGCCGCCATGCTGTATGCGGGCGTGAAGGTGGAGGAACTGCCGCAGCTGCCCATCGGCGCCCTCCGCGGCGGCGAGCTGGACGTGTACGACGACGGGGTTCGCGTTCGGACCGTGCCGCTCTCGCCGTTCGCGTTCGCGAAGCTCGACGCTTGGCTTCGCCTTCGCCTCGCTTCGGCGAAGGAGGTTCACGCTCTGAGCGACGCGCTGTTCGTCACGGAGCGGTCCGGCAAGATGCAGCCGCGCGCCGTGCAGTTCGTGATCGAGACCTACAGCGTCAAACTCGGCATCCCGCTCTCGAGCCAATCGCTGCGGAATACGTTCTGCCGCAGGCTTGCGGAGCAGGGCGTCCCCGTCGAGCGGCTCAAGGCGCTGGCGGGCCATAAGACGCTGCTGACGACGTGGAAATATTATCGACAAGAAAGTAGAGGTTGATTTAACCAACTGCGTCGTGGTATGATAACGCTTGTGTCCATTAGGAGCTGTGGTGTAGAGGCCTAACATGCCTGCCTGTCACGCAGGAGACCGCGGGTTCGAATCCCGTCAGCTCCGCCATACATACCTATTCAACAGTCTCGTCACATTCGTGTCGGGATTGTTTTCTATTCCAGGAGGGTTAGCTATGTACCGAGGCCGTTTCGCCCCGACGCCGTCCGGACGCCTCCATCTCGGCAACCTGTACGCCGCGCTGATGGCGTGGCTCCACGCGAGAAGCGCAGGGGGCGCTTTCGCGCTGCGCATGGAGGACATCGACAAGCCGCGCTGCAAGCCCGACCTCGCCGAACTGGTTCTGAAAGACTTGCGCTGGTTCGGTTTGGATTGGGACGAGGGTCCGGACGTCGGCGGTCCGTACGCTCCTTATACGCAGAGCGAGCGGGCGGACCGTTATGAAGCCGCGCTCGACGCGTTGCTGGCGCACGGCAGGCTCTACCCGTGCTTCTGCAGCCGCGCCGAGCTGTTCTCGGTCGCGAGCGCTCCGCACGGACTCTCCTCCGAAGGACCTGCGTACGGCGGCTCCTGCCGCTTCCTGCCGCCGGAAGAGCGGTCTCGGAGGGCCGAGACGAAGACGCCCTCCCTCCGCTTCGCCGTTCCGCCGGACGCGCCCGTCGCCTTCGAGGACGCCGTCTACGGCCGCGTCGATTTCCCGCCCGGCGCGGGCGGCGACTTCGTCGTGCGCAGAGCCGACGGCATTATCGGCTATCAGCTCGCCGTCGTCGTCGACGACGCCGCGATGAACGTAACGCACGCGCTGCGCGGCGCCGACCTGCTCGACTCCACCCCGCGACAGCTGTGGCTGTACGAGGCGCTCGGTCTGACGCCGCCGGCCTTCGCGCACGTGCCGCTCCTCTGCGACGAACGAGGCGAACGGCTGTCGAAGCGTCAGAAGTCGCTCGCCGCCGCCGCGCTGAGGGAAGCCGGCGTCCCCGCGGAGACGCTCGTCGGACTCGTCGCTTGGTCGGCGCGCCTCATCGACCGGCCCGAGCCGATCCGCCCAGCGGAGCTCGTCGCCGGCTTCGACCTCGACAAGCTGCCGCGGGACCCGATCCGCTTCCCCTTGGACGCGCTTAAGAAATATAACGTTACCTCTACTTCCGGTTGAGGAACTTGCTCTGCCGCGGGACCGCGATCTCGTCGAACCGATCGGTCAAAATATCGAGCAGCAGGCTACAATCGTATTCGCCCACGACGGGAACGCCGTGCCCCGTCAGCGCGACATGCGGCCGCAACTCGCGCAGCTCGGCCACGGACCGGCGCGCCGCCTCCCAGTCGGTCGTCAAGTACGCGGGCGGTCCGTGAATGGCGCTGCGCTGCATCAACACGCCTCCGAGCGATTCCTGCGCCACCGTGACGAACGCGTCGCCCGCGATCAACGTCCGATCCGCATCCCGGAACAACGAGATATGGCCGTCGGAATGACCCGGCGTCGCCACCCATCGCCACTCCGGCAAGCCCGGCACGGAGCCGTCCGCGGGAAGCGGCTTCGCCCGTTCGCCGAGGTCGATCGCCTTCGTCGGGAACATGACCGACAGCCGCGCCATGCCGCCTCCGCCCACCGTCGGATCCGGCCGCGGATACGCCGCCTTGCCCGTAATGTGAGGCAGCTCCCTCTCGTGCGCGTATACCGGCACGTCCCACTTCTTCGCCAGCTCCCGGACGGCGCCGACATGGTCGAAGTGCGCGTGCGTCAGCACGATGCAGCTCGGCGCGCCTTCATAGCCCAGCCACTCCTTCGCATCTCTCTCGATCGCCTCCGCCGAGTACGGCAATCCCGTATCCACGAGCGCCCACTCCCCGTTCTTCGCCCCCGGTCGGCCGATGAACGCCATATTGACGATCAGCAGCCTTTTCCAATACACATCCCTCGCTAATCGTTCCGCTCTCATATCGCTGAACGCTCCCTTCGTCTGCCAAGCTGGTTTTACCGGTTAGGTTGCCCACCGCGCGGCGGACTATGTTCCGCTCGGGTGGGAATACTAGCGATAACCCACTTGGAAAGCGAGTGAATGGCAATGCCGGAGGTCAAATGCGTCGTCAACACATGCACCCACTATTTGTACGGGGATCGCTGCGGCGCGAAAAACATCGATATCCTGCATGAAGAGGAGACGATGATGTCCCAAGTCGTCGAACAGACGATGTGCAAGTCGTTCGTCCATGCGAGCAGCCTCGCCAATTATTTAGGTTCGGCGGACAACATTAACTTAGCCGGAACCGTCATGGGACTGGTCAATCCGGCGTACGCGGTCCATCCGTCCGTCGCCTGCACCGTCTCCTCCTGCGAATATTGGGGGGAAGGCGCCCGCTGCGTCGCGAAGGCGATCGAAATTACGGGCCGCGACAGCAACGAATGCCAGGACACGAACTGTCAGACGTTCGAACGTCGGGAAGGAGCGTAACCGAAACCGATGGAATACGAGATGAAGGTGAAGGAGCTCGACGAAGGCACGAACTACCCTCTGGACGTCTTGGCGGGCATGACGGGGCTCGGCTTCGATACGATCCGCCGGCTCGAACGCGAGGGGAAGTTCTCGTTCAACAACTCCGGCGACGGCCAACCGACGGTGAACGGCAAGGCGTTCCTCGATTGGGCGAAGTCGGTCGGGAATAAGATCGAAGTGGAGAAGACGGATTACACCCATTGACGGGAAAACGAAAAACCTTCGTTCCGCGCTGCGTCTCCTAAGACGCGGTCGCAATGGAACGAAGGTTTTTTATTTTCGACGCGTTCGCATGCATGCGACTTGCGATCGGGAGCCTCATCCCGTCCCCGCCGCTTCGAGGATCAAGTCGTACAGCTGCTGCAGCGGCTCCCGCTTCGGCTCCCGCTCCATCGCTTCGACGTAACGGGCGCGGTTTTCGTACAGTTCTCGAACGGCGCGCAGGAACGTCTCGCCGGTGAGCGTCTCCTCCGGCAGCACCTCGGCGACGCCGCGCTCGCGGAAGCTTTCCGCGTTCGCGATCTGATCGCCGCGGCTCTGGGCGAGCGGCAGCGGGATGAGCAGCATCGGCTTCTTCAACGCCAGGAATTCGAAGATCGAATTCGAGCCGGCGCGAGAGACGACGACGTCCGCCGCCGCAAGCAGGTCCGGCAGTTCGTCCGTCACGTATTCGAACTGACGGTACGATCTTGTCGACGCCGAGGGATCGGCATTGCCCTTCCCGCACAGATGTACGATCTGGAACGTCTCGGTCAGCGCGTCGAGCTCCTCGCGGATCGCTCGGTTAATCCGCTGCGAGCCGAGGCTGCCGCCCATGACGAGCAGCACCGGCTTCGTGCGCACGAAGTCGCACATCGCGAGACCGCGGACCGCTTCGCCGCGGAACAGCTCCTCTCGCACGACCGCTCCGACGTGCACCGCCTTGTTCGGCGGCAGATGCTTCGCCGTGTCCTGGAACGTCGTGCATACCTTCGTCGCCATCGGAATCGACAGCTTGTTCGCCAGACCCGGCGTAAAGTCGGATTCGTGGATGATCGACGGGATCCGATTCAGCCAAGCTCCCGCGACGACCGGCACCGACACGAACCCTCCCTTGGAGAAGACGACGCCGGGCCGGATCGCGGCCATCAGCCGATACGCCTGCCAGACGCCCTTCACGACGCGGAACGGGTCCTTCGCGTTGTTCCAATCCATATACCGCCGCAGCTTGCCGGTAGCGATGCCGTGGTACGTCACTTGCGGAACGCCGGCGACGAGCTCCCGTTCGATGCCGCGCTCCGAACCGATATAATGCACATCCCAGCCGTCGCGCAAAAACCTCGGCATCAAGGCTAAATTCACGGTCACATGGCCGGCCGTGCCGCCGCCGGTAAACACGATGGCGCGCTTCATCCGCCTCTTCCGCCTCCCCGTTTATCTTCGATGTTTTCGCTTCATAGCCGCCTGCAGCCGCGCGGACTCCTTGCGGGCCGCATAGGCTGCTTCGGCTTCCATCTTGCGATAGTTCCGGTACCGCCCTTCGGAGAGCGTCCCGGCCCGCAGCGCCTCGCGTACGGCGCAGCCCGGCTCTCGCTCATGCCGGCAATCGCCGAACCGGCAGCCGCTCGCGACGGCGACGACGTCCTCGAACGTCTCGGACAACCCCTGACCGACGTCCCAGAGCTGAATCTCCCGCATCCCCGGCGTATCGATCAGCAGGCCGCCGGACGGCAGGACGAACATCTCCCGATGCGTCGTCGTATGCCGGCCGCGAGCGTCCTGCTCGCGGATGCCCGCGACGGCGAGGCGCGCTTCGCCGAGCAGCGCGTTCGCGAGCGTCGACTTCCCGACGCCGCTCGAGCCGAGCAGCGCCGCGGTGCGTCCGCGGGTCGCGTAGGCGCGGATCGCGTCCATGCCCTCGCCCGTCTCCGCCGACGCCGCATATACCGGCACGCCCAGGGCGATCGCCTCCGCCTGCTCGAGATAGGGCGCAGGATCCGGACAGAGGTCCGCCTTCGTCAAGACGATGACCGGGTTCGCCCCGCTCTCCCAGGCCAGCAGCAAATAACGCTCCAATCTCCTCGGATTGAAGTCCATATTCAACGAGCTGACCAAGAACACCGTATCGACGTTGGCGGCGACGATCTGCTCCGTCGTCTCGCCGCCGGCCGCTTTACGGGAAAACTTGCTCGTGCGCGGCAGCACGCCGTGGATCGTCGCTTTCCCTTCCTCGTCGCGCGCCGATACGGCGACCCAGTCGCCTACGGCGGGCAAGTCGTCCCGCCCCAACGCTTCGAATCGAAGCTTGCCGGACAGCTCGGCGAGCAGCTCTCCGTTCTCCGTCCAGATGCGGTACATTCGCTTATGCTCCAGGGACACTCGGCCCGGAGTCCAACCTTTGGCGCGGGACGAGGCGAACGCCGCCTCCCGCGCTTCATTCCAACCGTATCGTTCCAATTCCGACATTCGGATCCTCCAATAATATCGCTCGGAGGACGTACCGGCCGACGGAAGCTTCATATTATAGGGAACCGGCGAATCCTCTTGCGCGAATCGATTGATGTGCTTTTGCCTTACCGACGAACGACGAGACGACGTTGACCGCAGCGCGGACAGTTGCAAGGTTCACCATATTACATCACTCCTTCGGAAGCTTCCAAACATTACCCATTATAGGGCAACGGCGTCCGCCGCACAACGGAAGATTATTCGACCACGCCCGGGGTCTCGAGAACGACTCGAATTTCGCTTTCGAAAGTAAGCTTCGGGTAGATCTTCCGCCAGTCCTCCCATTCCGTATCATTGTTGTAATGCGTCGCGCGATAATGAAGCCCGAATCCGAACGGGTCTACATCGTCTTCCTGCAGCTTCTTAAGTAACGAGATAATGTCCTCGTTCATCCGTTGTTCGAGCGCGCTTTCGAATTTCCCCAGCTCGCTCGGTTCTACCGTCTCGCTCGCGACCTCCACCGTTCCGAGAACCGTTCCTTTCACGGTAACGGTCGGCTTCGCTCCCGTCCTTAATTCGTGATCCAGCTTGATTTCGTCCGCTGTCACGGAGAAGCTGTCCGTTCCCCGTTGGACGCTTAACGTCGCCCGCTCCGCCCGATTCAGAAGCATGCTGTATAAACCCGTCTCTTGCGGGTTCAGGGCCGTCTTGATGCCGGAACGCGTCACGATGTATGCCTTTTGGATGTCGAATTGCTTCTTGTAAGGCTCGACGATCGGCACGACAGGATCGATCCCCCTCTCATGCAATCTACGATGCAAGTCGAATAAGTATTCGGTCACGATATACGGGGTCTCGCTGCCCTCGTCTCCGAACGCGGTGAACAGCGAGCTCGAAGGCAACTGCTCGAACATCGGCTTAATGTTCAGCGCGGTCGCCGCGTCGGGGCGTGCGACAGCGACGTACGCGATCTTCTGAATATCCCGCCTGCGGAAAAACCAATCCATCGTCTTCAACCAATTCCGCTTCGCGAGACTCTCCCCGATGAAAATCATCTTCATATGACCGAAGTCGAACTCCTTGTCGACCTGAGACTTCATGAAGGCGACGGCCTCCCCGATCGAGTTCGACTCCCGCTTGATCAGCAGAAACTCGTTCTTCGCGGCCTTCGGGTCCGCCTGCGGCAGCGCCAGCTTTAACGTTACTTCATACAAAAAACCGTTCTTTCCTTCATCGACGCCCATCGATACGACGAAGAATCGCTTATCGATATCCTTATACCCGTTAAAACCGATGCCGGCGAACATGAGCAGGGCGAGGACAAGCGCCGATCTCGCGAAGAACTCGAGCTTAGCAAGCCTCATTCCGCTCCCCCTTCTTCCGCCTCGCTCGGCTTTGGACATAGGCGGCCCAGACGAGGATCGCCAGCACGAGCAAGGTGTTCGGCATTTGAATCCAAAGCCACAACCTTGCGACCTCGCGGATGAAGCGAAGGCCGAAATTCAGGTCGATATAAATCGAAGCGAACGCCGCCGCCGCCAACAAACCGTAAGGCAAGACGACCTGAGACCACGACGCCCCGATGCGGCGAGGCAGCACGGATTTGAAGAGCTGCAGTCCGGAATGCCAATACACGATGATCGCGACGACGCTGATCATTACGTTCAACAGGAGGAAGAAAAACAACAACCTCTCGATGAACCCGTACTTCAGCCGGAGCGAATCCGCCGTGGCGAACCACGGGTACGTCCATCCGAGCACGCCGTCCGCGCCGTGGAAACCGATCGGCAGCAGGAACGTGATTAACAGCATAGCCGCGCCGGTGGCCGTCATCGCCATATACACCCACCAACGCTTCACGTCCGGCGCGATGACGCGGTTAAAGACGCATAATGCCATAAATCCCGAGAAAATAAACATCGTGCCGTTGAACGCCAACGGGGATGGCATCTCATATACATGCGTCGTAACCTCCCGAATGCTGTCGAACATGAGGCTGTCGCTGAACACGGCTTTCACGATCACGAACACGACGAAGGGGGCGGCAAGAACGAGGATAATCTCCATTAAATACAAAACCTTGGTCGAAGGCATGTTCGCCAGCAGCACCACGACCGTCAGAAATAACGCCAACGCCTCCACTGGAGCGAAATCCGGATTAATGAACCGTTTGGTCACCTCTGAGATGTACAGCAGGATGACGAACCCGCCGACGAACCACAACGCGGTTTGCAGGAGGAGGAAGGGCGCACCGATCCATCGAGGAAGCGCGCCGGCCATAATTTCCGGCAAGCCTTGCTTCGGGAATCGGCTGAACAGTCGCACGAAGACGAACAGCATCAAGCCGCCTAGCGGAATTCCGATCAAGATCGAAGGAACCGTCCCGCTATATCGATCTTCCTGCAGAAGGATCGACACCTGCGATACGATGTTCGTCAACATATTCAAGACCAAGAAATAAACCAAATACCGGTTCATAGTTTCCTCCTACACGCCCGATTCGGGTTGTCTCTGCGTCGGCTTCACGTGACGGTCGTCGTTTTCGAACAGCTTCATGTAAGGCTTCCCGAAGCTTTCCAGCGATACCAAGTACCCGATCAAGGCAATGATCCCGAGCACGATGCCGATCAATCCGAACAGCGTGGCGAAGAGCAGGATACCGTATTTGGCGACCCGCAGCGCGAAGCTCATCGAGTTGATCGGCACGACGAAATTCGAGATGGCTACGGTCGCGACGATGATAATCATGATGCTGCTCACTAGGCTCGCTTCGGTAGCGGCCGTACCGAGAATCAAACCGCCGACCGTCGTCGCCGTCGAGCCGATCGCCTTCGGCAGACGGATCGAAGCCTCGACCAGCAGCTCCATGGCCAGCAGCATCAGGAGCACCTCCAGGAACGCCGGATACGGAACGGGTACCCGGCTTCCGGCGATCGAGAGCGCCAGCTGCGCCCGCAGGATCTCGGGATTATAAGCGGAGACCGCGACGTACGCCGCCGGAAGCGTTAAGCTGATGAGCAAGGAAGCATACCTCAGAATAATTAAGAAGCGGCTGATGAAATATTGTTGGTAAAGGTCTTCCATAGACGCCAGAAAGTCGTAAAACGTCGATGGCGCGATGAGCGCGAACGCCGTCCCTTCCATTAAGAGGACGACCTTCCCCTGCGAAAGATTGAGCGTCGCCCGGTCGGGCCTTTCCGTGATCATGATGCGTGGAAATAGGCTTCGCTTCGGCTCCCCGAGCAGTTGAACCAGTTGTCCCGTCGATTGGACGACCGCCATGGTAACGCTGTCGATCCGACGCTTCAGCTCGGCGATCAGATTCGGGTCGGCCGTGGCGCTATCGTACAAAATCGTCAACCCCGTCTGCGTAACGGTTCCTACCTTCGCCTTCTCCACCCGAAGCGAGGGTTGGTTATAACGCTGGCGAAGCAGCGTAATATTCGTCCCCAGATCTTCGCTGAACGCGTTGAGCGGTCCTTGGATGACCGTTTCGACGGTCGCTTCCCGAATGGTTCCGAGCGGAAATTTACGAACGTCATATACGTATACATCCGTTCCCGACAATAAAATCGCGTAACCGTCCGCGAGCAACGACAGGATCTCCTTCTCCGATTTCGGAGCGACCCGGTTCGGCAAGCTAACGACGTAGTCGTCATAGTTCGCGAACATCGCTTTGTTGTAAAACGGCGTAACCAACAAATCGAACACTTTGGCTTCGTCGGCGACGGTGCGCACGTACATCAGGTCTACGCTCGTTTGCTCCCGATGCATTGTCTTCTGTATTAGGTCCGAGGCGCCCTTCAGTTGCGCGATAATTTTTTGCTTTAGTTCCTCCATGGCTTCGATAGAAATCCGCTCCCCGATTTTCTAAATCTGGATTAGTATGGAGATGTTAAGGAGCGTTCATGCAGACGAAAAAAAGACGACCCCGAACGCGTTCGGAATCGTCTTACAGGAGGAGCATATTCGAATGAAACATTAGTCGCCGCAAGCGCCCCCGGCGGAAGCCGCCGTCGTCGCCGCGTCTTCGACCGCGATCTTCTCGGACAGCGTATCGCGAATGAGGTTGAACACAAGCTGCAGCGTATAGTTTAAGTCGGATTGCGACTGGCGGAATTGCGTCACGATCGGATAGTCGTCGAGCTGGTTCTGCAGCTCTTCGATCTCGGCTTCGATCTTCTTCACCATATCCGCGTTCTTGAACGTCGTCTCGAACGCGACGATTTCCTTCTGCTTCTTCTTAATCGCGGCGATCAAGCGTTGGATCTCCGGATGTTCGTTGACCCGCTTCTCCGCCTTGCGGAAGACGTCCGCTTCGTCGGACGACGACAGCAGCTCGGCGACTTCCTTCGCCTTCGCCATAATGTCCTCCCGGACGAGCAGATCCTTCGTATGATAATGCTTCATCGGCTTGCCGTCGGCTTCCGCGCTGCACGCGTGCCCCGCATGTCCTTCATGCCGATACAGATGATGATGCGCCATGGGTTTCGCTCCTTCTATAACCTTCTATAAGTTGGCGACGGCAGGCGAATCGGTTCCCGCCAGTTCGCCTTTGATAAACCAAGTCATCGGTTCGGTGACGGTCACCTTCGCGAACGTGCCGATCAACTCGCGAGGACCTTGGAAATGAACAAGCTTATTGGATCGCGTCCGTCCCGACAGCATGTCGGCATTGTTCTTGCTGACGCCTTCGACAAGCACCTCCACCGTCTGTCCGCGCAATCGCTCGTTCGCTTCGCGGCTGATTTCGTTCAGCGCGTCGTTCAGGCGAATGAGCCGTGCGGACTTCTCCTCGGCCGGAATGTCGTCCGCCATCTCGGCGGCCGGCGTTCCTTCCCGCGGGCTGTAGATGAACGTGTACGCCGAGTCGTAGCGCACTTCCTTGACGAGCGACAGCGTGTCCAGGAACTGTTCCTCCGTCTCGCCCGGGAAGCCGACGATAATGTCCGTCGTCAGCACGACGTCCGGGATCGCCCGCTTGATCTTCGCGACGAGCTCGAGGTACTGCTCCCGCGAATATTTCCGGCTCATCTTCTTCAGCACGTCCGTATTGCCGGATTGCACCGGCAGATGGATATGCTCCACGAGATTGCCTCCCGCAGCCAGCACCTCGATCAGATGATCGTCGAAGTCGCGCGGATGCGACGTCGTGAACCGGATGCGCGGAATGTCGATCTTCCGAATGTCGTCCATCAAATCGCCGAATCGGTATTCGATGTCTTCGAAGTCCTTGCCGTAGGCGTTGACGTTCTGCCCGAGCAGGGTGACTTCCTTGTACCCTTGCCGCGCCAGCTCGCGAACCTCGGCGATGACGTCCTCCGGCCGGCGGCTGCGCTCCTTGCCTCGCGTATACGGCACGATGCAGTACGTGCAGAACTTGTCGCAGCCGTACATGATGTTGACCCAAGCCTTCATGCCTTCGCGCTTCTTCGGCAAGTTCTCGACGATGTCGCCTTCCTTGGACCAAACCTCGACGACCATTTCTTTATCGTAATACGCGTCCTGCAGCAGCCTCGGCAGGCGGTGGATGTTATGCGTGCCGAAGATGAGGTCGACGTGTTGATGCTTCGTCAAGATGCGCTGCACGACGCCTTCCTCTTGCGACATGCAACCGCATACGCCGAGAATGACGTTCGGACGCTCCAGCTTCAGATGCTTCAGATGGCCGAGCTCGCCGAAAACCTTGTCCTCCGCGTTCTCGCGGATCGCGCACGTATTCAAGAGGATGACGTCGGCTTCGCGCTTATCGTCCGTCGAGACGTAGCCCATCGCCTCGAGCATCCCCTTCATCGTCTCGGAGTCGTGCTCGTTCATCTGGCAGCCGTACGTCGTTACGAGGTAGCGCTTTCCCGCGCCGAACGTCCGCATCTCTTCGGGGATGTCGAAGCCGTAATGCACTTCGACCTCTTCCTTCCCGCGCTTCTTCCCCGCTTTATAATCCGGTTGCGAATTTATTTGAATGTTGCGCCCGTTCAGCCGGTACGTCGTCTTGCCGTCCTCCACGCTTACGACCTTCGCGCTCGAAAAATCGAAATATTTGGAATAGTCCTTCGGTTCCTTCGCGCTCATCGCTATCGTTCACTTCCTCTTATGCTGAATGTCCCATTCGGAAATTATAACATAAGGGCGAATAAAGAATCCATTCATCGAAAAAGAAACAGCCCCGTCGCCGGAGCCGCTTCCCATTATTCCAAGACGATCGTTCCCTTGTCTCCGTTCTTGATGCCCGCGGCGTTCGCTTCGTCCGTGTCGATATGCATGTCGAGGGCGAATTGATCGGAGACGCGGCAGACGACGTTCGCGAACGTGACCGCCCGCTCGCCTTGCGTCTTCACGCTGACGATCTGTTTATCCTTCACGTTCATCCGCGCCGCATCGTCCGTATGCAAATGAATGTGACGGGAAGCGACGATGACCCCGCGTTCGACCGTCGCTTCGCCCTTCGGTCCGACGATTCGGATCCCGGGCGTCCCGTCGATATTTCCGGACAACCGGACCGGCGCGTCGACGCCGAGCGCGAACGCGTCGGTGCGGGAAATTTCCAGCTGCGTGTTCCCTCTCGCCGGTCCGAGAATCCGAACTTTGTCGAAACGGCCTTTCGGCCCGACGACGGCCACCGTCTCCTCCGCCGCGAATTGTCCCGGTTGCGACAACGGCTTCAACGTCTTCAGCTCGTATCCTTGACCGAATAAGATGTCGATATGCTCCGGCGCCAAGTGAATGTGACGGGCGGACACCCCGATCGGAATTTCGTACATGCTTGTCGTCCTCCTCGGTCCTTGCGGTGTGATCGATTCCCTTTTCCACCCAATCATAGCCTTGTTCAGTATTCCATGCAAACGAAAAGAGCATACGGGAAGTCCCCGAATGCTCTCGTTCGTTGCGATCTATTTAACGGAATTCCGCGACGAGCTTCGCGAACTGCTCTTCCGTAATCGTCAGATCTTGCTTCGCCAGGCCTTCCGGATGGAAGCCCTTGACCAATGCCTCGTAAGGCTTCTTGCTCTTGTCTTGATAGATCAGCCCGCACAGCATGCTGTTCGTCTCCATGATTTTCGTCATGGCCGCGATCCGGTTGGACGGATCGTAGTCGGACTGCTCGTCGAGATCGACGATATGCTCCTTGAACCAGTCGTACGTGTTGATTTTGTTGAACGTGACGCAAGGGCTGAATACGTTGACGATCGAGAAGCCTTCGTGCTTGATCGCTTCTTCGATGAGCGCCGTCAGCTGCTTGATGTTGCTGGAGAACGACTGCGCCACGAACGTCGCGCCTGCGGACAACGCGATCTCGAGCGGGCTGAGCGTGCCTTCGATCGAACCTTCCGGCGTCGACTTCGTCTTGAAGCCTTCCGCGCTTCGCGGCGACGTCTGGCCCTTCGTCAACCCGTAGATTTGGTTATCCATAACGATGTACGTTACGTTCATGTTGCGTCGGATCGCGTGCACCGTATGTCCGAGTCCGATCGCGAAGCCGTCGCCGTCGCCTCCGGATGCGATGACCGTCAGCTCGCGGTTCGCCATCTTGAGGCCTTGGGCGATCGGCAGCGCGCGGCCGTGGATGCCGTGGAAGCCATAAGCGTTAATGTAACCGGAGATGCGTCCGGAACAGCCGATGCCGGAGACGACCGCAAGGTTATCCGGCTCGAGGCCGACGTTCGCGGCGGCGCGTTGGATCGCGGCTTGCACCGAGAAATCTCCGCAGCCCGGGCACCAGTTCGGTTTGATGTTGTTACGGAAGTCTTTAAATGTTGCCATCGCTTATAACAACTCCTTGCAGCCGGTGTGAATTTCGGAAGGCAGGAACGGCGTCCCGTCGTATTTCAGGAAGTTCTTCACTTTGTTCGCATGACCGACGCGCAGCTTCAGCTGATCCGCCAGCTGGCCTGTCGCGTTGTTTTCGACGATGACGACCGTCTTCGCTTTCTCGACGTACGGCGCCACGAGCTCGGTCGGGAACGGGAACAGCTGGCGAACCGTCATGTGGTTCGACTTGATGCCGTCCTTCGTCAGACGCTCGCGCGCTTCGTCGATCGTGCCGCCGATGGAGCTCATGCCGACGATCAGAACGTCCGGCTCTTCGTGCGGCGCATCGATATGGATCGGGTTCGTGATCCGTACGCTTTCGAGCTTCTTCAATCGCTTATCCATCATCTTCTTGCGGTTGATCGGGCTTTCGGAAGGACGGCCTTCTTGGTCGTGCTCGACGCCCGTCACGTGGTGGATGCCGTTCTTCATGCCCGGCAGGACGCGAGGCGATACGCCGTCTTCCGTAAACTCGTATCGCTTGAACAGCTTGTTTTCTTCGAGCTGCGGCAGCTCGCCGGTTTGCAGCGCGCCGCGGTCGATCTTAATCTTATCGAGCTCGAGGTTTTCCGCGGTTTGCTTGCCGAGAGACAGCTGCAGGTCGGTCACGATGATGACCGGGCATTGGAACTTCTCCGCCAGGTTGAACGCTTCGATCGCATCGTAGAAGCATTCTTCGACCGTGCTCGGCGCGATGACGATCTTCGGAATTTCCCCGTGCGTGCCGTAGATCATCGCGTTGATGTCGGACTGCTCCTGCTTCGTCGGAAGACCGGTGGACGGTCCGCCGCGCTGCGTATCGACGATGACGACCGGCGTCTCGGTCATGCCGGCGAGGCCGATCGCTTCCATCATGAGCGACAGACCCGGGCCCGCCGAAGCGGTCAACGTACGCACGCCGCCGTAGTTGGCGCCGATGGCCATCGTGACGG
This sequence comes from Paenibacillus sp., assembly GCF_031177825.1. GTDB lineage: Bacteria > Bacillota > Bacilli > Paenibacillales > YIM-B00363 > Paenibacillus_AE. The sequence goes on from NZ_JAPSKE010000004.1 coordinate 370,728, forward strand.
CCGCGATCTCGTCTTCCGTCTGAATGACGGTGCCGCCGAACTTCGGCAGCGTCTTGACGAGGTATTCCATGATTTCGGAAGCCGGCGTAATCGGGTAAGCCGGCATGAAGCGGCAGCCGCCGACGACGGCGCCGAGGGCGATCGCGTCGTTGCCGATCATGAACAGCTTCGCCTTGCCGTCGGAAGGCTCCAGCTGGAAGTCCGCGAGCGAACCGCCCGCCAGCTCGAGAACGAATTCCGCGCCGCGGCGCACCGCTTCGACGTTCTTCTCGACGATCGCCGGACCTTTACGTCCGAACTCTTCTTCTACCGCTTTATTGAACACCTCGAGCGGCAATCCGAGCAGCGCCCAGGATGCGCCGGAAGCGACCATGTTCTTGAACAGGGATGTGCCAAGCTCTTCCGCGATCGAGGTGATCGGGACCGGGAACAGTCTTGCATCGATGCCTTCCGGCACCGTCGGATTGAATTTCGCGTCGGCCACGATGACGCCGCCCTTGCGCAATTCATGAGAGTTCAAATCGATCGTCTCTTGGTCGAACGCGACGAGGATGTCGAGATCGTCCGAAATCGCGCGAATCGCTTTCGTGGAAATCCGAATCTTGTTGTTGGTATGTCCGCCCTTGATTCGGGAAGAGAAGTGACGATATCCGTACAAGTAATACCCGAGCCGGTTGAGCGCAGTCGAGAAAATACGGTCGGTACTTTCAACGCCTTCCCCTTGTTGTCCGCCGATTTTCCATGACAATTGGCTAATCAAGAAAGTCCACTCCTTTGGAGGCCGAAAAATAGT
>NZ_JAPSKE010000026.1:0-62157 GCF_031177825.1 Paenibacillus sp.
GTGTTACTCACCCGTCCGCCGCTAAGCTGTCCCCGAAGGAACAACTCCGCTCGACTTGCATGTATTAGGCACGCCGCCAGCGTTCGTCCTGAGCCAGGATCAAACTCTCCAAAAAGGGTAGTTCAATATGCTGCGCTCATTACAAGCTAGCTTTCAAAACTTTGCTATGAGCCGAAGCTCACAGCGCGTATGCGCTCGTTGTTCAGTTTTCAAGGAACAAGCTGTCGGCTCAAGGCCGGACTATTAATTTACCACACCCGAAACTCTCATTGCAACCGGTAAAGTTTCCCACCGTTGCCGCTTCGCATTTCGGCGTCATCGTTCTCACGACGACAAGCAATAATATATCACAGCCCAATTCTCGAAGTCAACACCCTTTTTATTTTAAACGACCACTAAAAATTTCAACCCGACTAACGCCGCCAAACCCGGCACCCCAAGCGCCGCGACCGTCGTTACGGTCACCATGTTGATCGGCAGATGGAAATGCGTATACGGCTCGGCGAGACCGAGGAAATACAGCAAGATGCCGGCGATCGCGATGTTCAGAGCGACGACCCCGAGCCAACGAAAGCCGATGCGTCGACGCAGCGTTAGGAACGCAAGACCTAAGATCGACCCGACGAACACCCATAACCAAATCGAAGTCAGCATGTCCTCTTCACCCCTCCAATGTGCGCCCGCTCTCCCGAGCGCGGGTCGTATTCGTCGATTGCGCGTATACGCCGAACCCGGACGCCTTCATCGCCTTCGCCTGCTTCAGCAGCATGCCGTACCGCTTCTCCGCCGTCTCGAGCGCGAAGATCGCGTAATCGACTTCGTCGTCCCCGAGCACATGGTCGAGTCGATGCTGCGCGCACGCCCATTCGCGATGCGCGATCCGAAGCTCCCGTAACAGCGCGTCATGTTCGTTGCCCGCAGGCCCGAACACGTCGGGTTTTCCCTTTTTCGCCGGCTTCATCTGTGTTCCCAGGTTTCTGACTTGCTCCGTCCATCGCTTCCACTTCGCTTGCATATCCCGTCCCCCGATATCTCGCAGATACCCGATGTAACCGGGCTCTATATAGATATAAGTACGAGCTCCTTGAAATAGAACAGCAACCTGTCCCACAAGCCTAGACCCTGTCCCGATAAACAAGAAAAGACCCGAGGCACATTCGCCCCGGGTCATCCGCGATCCGACCGTACCCGGCCCGACGCGTTCCCATCGACTTAACTTAACTCTCTTCTTCCTTCCAGCGCCTTCGACAACGTGACCTCGTCCGCATACTCCAGATCCCCGCCGACCGGCAAACCGTGCGCGATGCGCGTCACCTTGATCTGGAACGGCTTCACGAGCCGGGACAAGTACATCGCGGTCGCTTCGCCCTCGATGTTCGGGTTCGTGGCCAGGATCAACTCCTGCACCTCGTCGTCGGCCAATCGCCGAAGCAGATCCGCCACCCGGATATCGTCCGGCCCGATGCCCTCCATCGGAGAGATCGCGCCTTGCAGCACGTGGTACATGCCGTGATATTCCTTCGTTCGCTCCATCGCGACCAAATCCCGCGGTTCCTGCACGACGCAGATGACCGAGCGGTCCCGCTGCTTATCGGAGCACACGCGGCACGGATCCGTATCCGTAATATTGCAGCACACGGAGCAGTACAACAGATTCCGCTTCACGTTCACCAACGCCTTGGCGAAGTTCATGACGTCCTCTTCCTTCATTCGAAGCACGTAGAACGCCAACCGGGCCGCGGTCTTCGGACCGACCCCGGGAAGTCTGCTGAAGGAATCAATCAATTTCGCTATCGGTTCCGGGTAGAACAAAAAGAACGTCTCCTTAGAACAATCCCGGGATGTTCATACCGCCCGTGAATTTGCCCATGTCTTGGTTCGCCAGCTCTTCGGCTTTCGTCAACGCGTCGTTCACGGCCGTCATCACGAGGTCCTGCAGCATCTCCACATCTTCCGGATCGACCGCCTCCGGCTTGATCGTGACGGACAATACGCTCTTCTGCCCGTTGACGACGACCGATACGACGCCGCCTCCGGCCGTGCCTTCGACCGTCTTGGTCGCGAGCTCTTCCTGCGCTTTCAACATCTGCTCCTGCATCTTCTTCACTTGCTTCAACATTTGATTCATATTGCCGCCGCCGCCCATGCCGCCGCGATTTCCGCCCCGCATCATCCGTACCAGCACCTCACACGTAAGAATGGAATTGATTTTGTCCGAAAAGGGTCCTACTCTTTCACTACGACGAGGTTTTCGCCGAAGACGTCGATCGCCTCGTTGATCCAGTCTTCCCTATACTTCTTGCCGTCGGCCGGTTCCGACCCGCCGTCGTCCGGCGTCAGCTCCAGCACCTCCGCGGCAGCGGCCGTGCCGGCCGCCGTCTCCTCCGCCGCCTTCCAATCCTTCAGCAGCATCGTCGCCAATCGAACCGGCCGCCCGAACACCTCGGCCATCGCGCTCTCGATCAGCTCCTTGTTCGCCGGCTTCTCGGTCGTGTCCCGGTGGAACGTGTTCTTGAACGCCACCAGGACGACGTCTTCCGTCGCCGACACCGGCTCGCCGTCCACGAGCCAGGCGTGAACCGTGATCTTCCGCTCCTTGACCCGCTGCAGCACGGTCTGCCAATCCCGCATCGCGAGCCGATACGGCTCGGAATCGCGAGAAGCCAGGAACGGCTGCAGCGCCGCGGGCGTCTTCATCGGCTTCGGCGGCGGCGGCGGCGCCTTCGCGGGCGCGGCGGACGCCGTCGCGCCGCCGGCGCTCTCCGCCGGCGCGGCCGGTCGCGACTCGAGCCGCTCGACTCGCGCCGCGAGCCGCCGCAGCTCCGCCGACAAGCCGCTCACGTCGGCGCCGCTCGTAGCGGCCGCCGCCACGCCGCTTCCGGCGGACGCCGCCGAAGTCGAAGCCGCCGCGGCGGAATCCCCCGCCCCCGGGACGCACAGCTTCAGCAGCGCGACCTCCAGCATCGTCTGCGGCATCGCGGCGTATTTCATCTCGCCGAGATACCCGTTCACGATGTCGATCATCTGGAAGAGACGATCGTTCGCGAACGCCCCCGCCACGGCGGAGAGCCGATCCCGTTCCGCGGGCGCCAGCCGGTCGGTCACCGCATTGGAGCCGGGCACGAGCTTGACCAGGAGCAGATCCCGCAAGAACGACAGGAAGCCCTCCAGACACTTGTCCGCGCTCTTCCCGTCCCGCATCAGCTTGTCGACGAAATCGAGCACGAAGCCGACGTCCTGCTTCAGCACCGCTTCGGCCAAGGCGCCGTATTGCTCGCCGGCGACGCCGCCGGTCATCGCGAGCACGCCGTCCGCCGTCACGCGTCCCCCTGCGTACGACGTCGCTTGATCGAGCAGACTGAGCGCGTCGCGCATGCCGCCGTCCGACAGACGCGCGATCAACGCCAGCGCTTCTTCGTCGGCGTCGATCGACTCGGCCTCGCAGATGCGGCGCATCCGAGCCGCCTGCTCGACCGGCGTAATGCGCCGGAAGTCGAACCGCTGGCAGCGCGAATGAATCGTCGCCGGCACCTTATGCGGCTCGGTCGTCGCTAGAATGAACAGGACATGCTCCGGAGGCTCCTCCAACGTCTTCAGCAGCGCATTGAAGGCCTCCGTCGTGAGCATGTGCACCTCGTCGATGATGTACACCTTGTATCGCACTTCGGTCGGCGCGTACTTCACCTTGTCCCGAATGTCGCGGATTTCCTCGACGCCTCGGTTCGACGCGGCGTCGAATTCGCTGACGTCGATGCAAGCGCCCGACGTAATCCGGCGGCAAGCGTCGCATTCGTTGCAAGGCTCCGCCGACGGGCCGCGCTCGCAATTGACGGCCTTCGCCAAAATCTTCGCCGTACTCGTCTTGCCGGTGCCTCGCGGCCCGTTAAACAAATAAGCGTGCGACAGCCGGCCTTCGCGGATCGAATTCTGAAGCGTCTGCGTAATATGCTGTTGTCCGATAACGTCCTCGAACGTCTGTGACCGCCATGCGCGGTACAACGCCATGCGCGCCATACGCTTCCCCTCTGACTTCCTCGGTCGCTCCCGCCCGTTACGGCAGTGCTCCTCATGATCCTTCTTATTATACCAGTTCGGCGAAGAACGTAACAGGTCGAGAAGGACGAGACCTCCTTTACGGCTTCGTGTAAGGGATCGATACGACGAAGATCGTGCCGTAGCCCTTCGAAGATACCCGGAGCGTCCCGCCCATGTCGTGCACGATACGTTGGCACACCGCCAGCCCGAGGCCGGTGCCTTCTTCTTTCGTCGTGAAGAACGGATCGAATATTTTATCGATCAAGAACGGCGGGATGCCAGGCCCCGTATCCTGGACGTACACGTTAAACCGCTGCTGGATTCGGTCCGTCTTCTCCGTGATCGTCAGCGTGCCGCCCTCGGCGGCCATCGCCTCGATCCCGTTCTTGCTCAAATTAATGAACACTTGCTTCAGCAATTCGCGGTCCGCCACGATCGGCGGCGGATCGAGCTCCGCCCGGTACTCGACCGTCACGCCGTGAAGAATCGCTTCGTTGTTGATGATCGGCAGAATTTCCCGAATGACGGCCGCCGCGTCGATCGACGAGAACGTCGTGTCCTTCGGCTTGCTCAGCAGCAAGAACTCGCTGACCAGATCGTTGATGCGATCGATCTCGCTGAGCATCAGTTCCGCGTAGCCGAACTCCTTGGTCATGCCGCGTTCCCCGAGCGACTTCTTCAAGACTTGTAGGAAACCCTTGATCGACGTCAACGGGTTCCGTATTTCATGCGCCGTGCCCGCCGCGATCTGTCCGATCATGGCCAACCGATCGCTGCGCTGCACTTGCTGCTCGAGCGAGCGTAAGTTCGAGACGTCTTTGAAAATGACGTAAGCGCCCGCGACCCGCCCCTCGGCATCCTTCAACAAGCTCGTGTCCATGATCAGCTCGAAGCGCTCTCGATCGTTCGTCCAGGAGACGGCGTGGTTTTTCACGACCATGCCGTCGAGCAGCGTCCGCTGCACGAGGCGATGCTGCACCGGTACGCCCTCGAACACGTCGTCCATCGACCGACCGATCGCCGCCTCGCGCTTCACGCCGAGAATGCGGCAGGCGGTGTCGCTGATCTCCACCAGCTCGAACTCCGGATTCATTAACAGCACGCCTAAGTTGACGTCCTTCATGAAGGCGCCGGCGAATCGCTGCAGCATATTCAGCCGGACGTCCCCGTTCAATCGATGCAGCGACAAGATGTAGCGGACCCGCTCCGCCCCTTCGATCCGGAACGCGCTGTACTCGGTAGTCAGCGCGGCAACGCCGGGCGCGCGCAGCGCCAGCGTCGGGCGAGGCGAACCGATCGCCCTCTCCAGCACCTCCTCGAACGAAGAAGCGTCTACGGCAAGCTCGGCGAACGGTCGGCCGATCAATTCCTCGGTGCGCAGGCCGAGCGCCGACGCCAGGTCCGATTGCGCGTAACAGATGCAGCCGGCGCCGTCGAGGACCAAAAACAATCCGTCGAAGATATCCGTCAGTTCATCCTTTCGATTCGTCTTATGTACCGTCCACCAATATGGTTCAAGCATGCCGCACACCGCCTTCCCAGTTGCCGGATATGGATATGTTTCGCTTCGGGCGGCGCCATTTCCTTCCAAGGGCAAGAAAAAACGCCTCGTCCGGCGGCGGCTTCCCGCAAGCGGATGAGGCGTATGCTTTGTGAACAATAGAAGAGGCCGGGGACCCCGGCACATGAGACATCCTACTTACGGCTGCTTCCTTCCGGACCTGACCGGGTTCGTAGGCACCCATTGCCAGGGCCCCGACCGAACTTAAGTATACTCCATCTCGATAGGAAATAGCAAGACGAGTCCAACCATTCCCATACGCGCGGTCACTCGAATCGGATATGGTAGTCGTACCGCGGCGCATTGCCCTTCAGCAGCAAGTAAGCATCCGACCGAATCGCGGCCGCTTCCGCCGGCGTCAGGTTATCCATGCGGATCGTCACCGTCACGTCCGTGCCGCTCATGAGGATCGACGACCGCTTATCGAGATCCATCTCTCGCAGCGCCTGCCGCATCAACTGGCGATCCTTCGTGTAGTTATGATGGGACGGGTTCGTCCGAAAATTCGGATTCGAATTGCTCATCCCGAGATATCCGTCTTCCGCGTAATGATTCGCGTCCATATGATTCGGTTCGCTTCCGCAGCCGCCGACGAGCAGCAGCGCGGACAGCAATAACATCGTTAGGGGGATGCTCCGCTTCGTTCCCCGATCGCTCTTCATAAGAAAAAGGCACCTCCTGCCGTTATCGTACCCGGCCGAGGCGCCCTTATATGCTTGGTAATGATTAGATGCCGTATTTCTTCTTGAACTTGTCGACGCGGCCGCCGACATCCAAGAACTTCTGCTTACCAGTGAAGAACGGGTGGCAGTTGGAGCAAATTTCGACGCGAAGGTTCGGCTTCACCGAGCCCGTCTCGAACGAGTTGCCGCAAGCGCACGTTACCGTCGTCACATTATATTTCGGTTGGATCGCAGTTTTCATGTGGGAGTCCCCTCTTTCCGCCCTGAATCTGTGGTCGATCCAGAGTAAAATTCATAGCAGATGTGATTATATCACGCGCCCGCACCGTTTGCAACAAGACAAAATCCCCCTTGTCAAGTCCGAAGTGGAACGTGCGTGTACGAGCCGATCTTCACGTCGGGCAGCTCGGCCTCCAAAATTTCGATCGCTTGCTTCATGCCGAGCAGCTCGCCTTGCGGCTTCGGAATGATCGCGAGGTAGCTCTCCGGGTCGATGTTCAGGTTGCGCAGCTGAATCAGCTTCAGCTTCGTCCGGCGGGCGAATTCGATCATCGCTTCGAGCTCTTCTTCGCGGTCGGTTACGCCCGGGAAGATCAAATAATTGATCGACGTGTAGACGCCCTTGCTCTCCGCATAGACGAGCGACTTCTCGACGTTCTTCAGCGTATACCCGCGCGGTTTATAGTACGCGTTATAATGCTCGTCCAGCGCGCTGATCGTGCTTACGCGCATCAGATCGAGCCCCGCGTCCACGATGCCGCGAATATGGTCGCTGAGTCCCGCGTTCGTATTGATGTTGATGTAGCCGAGGCTCGTCTTCGCTCGAACGCGCTTGATCGCCTCGATGATCGTCGGCGCCTGCGTGGCGGGTTCGCCCTCGCAGCCTTGGCCGAAGGAGATGATGCTCTCCGGCGTTCGCAGATGTTCGAGCATGATTTCGACGACTTCGTCCACGGTCGGCTTGAACTTCAGGCGCGTTTGCGGCGCCGGGAAGCCGCTGTCGTCCGGCTGCTCCGAGATGCAGCCGAAGCAGCCCGCGTTGCAGGAGAACGAGACCGGCACGGCCCCTTCCCACCGCTGCAGGAACGTGTTCGACGCCGTCAGGCATTCGTATCCGAGCGCGCAGTGGGACAAGTGCTGGAACAAGCGATTGTCCGGATACGCTTCTGTCAGCCGCTTCACGCCCGCTTCCAACACATCCACGTCGCAGTTTTTCGGATTCCACCGCTCCGGATCGTCCGATTGCCGCGCCGCGACGTAGAACGCGCCGTCCTTCCAGACGACGGCCGAGTATCCGAACAGCGGCAGCGGCTCCGCGCCCGGCCGCTTCACGTACCCGGGCAACAGAAGCCGGGTAAATCCTTGCGGCAGCAAGGCGCCGACCGCGAAGACGTCGCCCTCGTCCAGCCGCACCATCTCGCCCGTCTCGCGATCCGCGGCGACGGGGCGCGTGCCGGGCAGCGACACGAGCGTCGCTCCTTCGGGAAGGGGAATCAGCTCCTCCTCCAGAATGTCCGTGATCGCGTCTCCGCCGCGCCCGAGCGCGACGTAATCGGGGTGATCGTATACGTTGCCTTCCGCATCCGCATAAACCAATTGCATGGAACTTTCACCTTCTTCGTATCTTGCAAGATGTCGTTACGTCCTAGGCTGCGTGCCGACGGCCGAGCTCGTCTTGCGGACTCCGGCCGAGCGGGTTCCGGAGGACGAAGCGGACGAGCCGCCGGACGAGCCGGTCGTTCCGCCCGCGGAGGAGCCCCGCTTCGTCTCGATCGTCTTCAAGAACTCTTCGTTCGTCTTCGTATCCGCCAGCTTCTTCAGCAGCGCCTCGGTATATTCGTGAGAATCCTGCATCGACTTGCGGATCGCCCACACCTTCTCGAGCTCTTCCTTCGTCAGCAGCACTTCCTCGCGCCGCGTTCCCGATCGGCGAATATCGATCGCCGGGAACACGCGACGTTCGGCGAGCTTACGGTCCAGATGCAGCTCCATGTTGCCCGTTCCCTTGAATTCCTCGTAGATGACGTCGTCCATTCGCGAGCCCGTCTCTACGAGCGCCGTCGCGAGAATCGTCAAGCTGCCGCCTTCCTCCACGTTGCGCGCCGCGCCGAAGAACCGCTTCGGCCGATGGAACGCGGCCGGATCGACGCCGCCGGAGAGCGTGCGCCCGGACGGCGGAATGACGAGGTTGTACGCGCGCGCGAGCCGCGTGATGCTGTCGAGCAAAATAACGACGTCCTTCTTATGCTCGACGAGACGCAGCGCCCGCTCGAGCACGAGCTCCGCCACCTTGATATGATTTTCCGGCACTTCGTCGAACGTCGAGGATACGACCTCCGCGTCGACGGACCGCTGCATGTCGGTCACTTCCTCCGGACGCTCGTCGATGAGCAAGATGAACAGCTTGATGTCCGGGTAGTTCTTCGAGATGCTGTTCGCGATTTTCTTCAGCAGCAGCGTCTTGCCGGCTTTCGGCGGAGCGACGATCAAGCCCCGTTGGCCGAGGCCGACCGGCGTGAACAAATCCATCAAGCGGGTGGAAATTTCGTTAGGGGCGGTTTCTAAGACGATTTTCTCCTGCGGATACAATGGGGTAAGCGCGGGGAAATGCAATCGTTCGGACGCCGTCTCCGGGTCTTCTCCGTTGACCGCAGTCACGTGCAGCAAGCCGAAGTAGCGTTCGCTCTCTTTGGGAGGCCGGCATTTGCCGGAAACCAAGTCGCCCGATCGCAGGTCGAACTTGCGAATTTGCGAAGCCGAGATGTAGATATCCTCCGAGCTCGGCAAGTAATTGATCGGCCTGAGGAACCCGAAGCCCTCTGGCAAAATTTCCAGTACGCCTTGCATAAACATAAGTCCGGATTTTTCCGCTTGCGCCCTAAGGATCGAGAAGACCAATTCTTTCTTCTTCATCTGTCCGTAATAGGGAATCTGATACGATTTCGCAAGCTTGTACAGCTCCGTCAACTTCAGCGCTTCCAAGTCGGCTAAAGTGAGATCCATATCGTATGACCACCACATTTCTTATAAAAATAGCGTTCGTTCGAAACCCTATCGTTCCAGTTATAGACGAGAACGCGCGGTTCTATTCGCGCTCCAGCCACACTTCCGCGCCGAGGCGCGACAAGTTGTCGGTCAGCAGGTCGTACCCGCGTCGAATGTATTCGTACCCGGTAATTTCCGTCACGCCGCCGTTCGGGACCATCAAGCCCGCGATGAACAACGCTGCGCCTGCGCGCAGGTCGGTCGCCCGCACCTTGGCGCCGTTCAGCACGCTCTTCTGAATGATGGCCGATCGGCCTTCGACGCGAATGTTCGCGCCCATGCGCTGCAGCTCCGGCACATGCTTGAATCGACTGCTATAGACGTAGTCCGTCAAAATGCTGACGCCGTTGCCGCGGGTGAGCAGGCTCGTCATCGGCGACTGCAGGTCCGTCGCGAAGCCCGGGTACACGAGAGCCTTCACGTCGATGTGCGCATACTCCGGCTGCCCGACGACGCGGATCGCTTCGTCCATCTCGTAGACGTGCGCGCCCATCTCTTGCAGCTTCGCCGTGAGCGCCTCCATATGCTTCGGTATGACGTTGTCGACCAACACGTCGCCGGACGTCGCCGCCGCGGCGATCATGTACGTGCCGGCCTGAATCCGATCCGGAATGATCGAATGGCGGCAGCCGTGCATCTCCTTCACGCCTTGGATGCGAATCGTCTCCGTGCCCGCGCCTTTGATCTTCGCCCCCATGGAGCTTAACAACGTTGCTACATCTATGATTTCAGGCTCTTTTGCCGCGTTTTCGATAATCGTGACTCCGCTCGCGCGAGCGGAAGCTAGCATAATATTGATCGTGGCCCCGACGCTGGCGACGTCGAGGTAAATTTTCGCGCCTTGCAAGGATTTGGAGGTGATATGAATGGAGCCGTGTTCGTTCTCGACGGTGGCGCCGAGCGCTTCGAACCCTTTGATATGTTGGTCGATCGGGCGAGGCTCGAAGTTGCAGCCGCCCGGCATGCCGATCAGCGCTTCGCCGAATCGGCCTAACAATGCTCCCATCAAGTAATAGGAAGCTCGAAGCTTCTTTACGTTCCCGTTCGGAAGCGGCTTCGAGCGCAGCCCGCTCGGGTCGATCGTCATCTGGCCGTCCGCGTAGCGCACCTTGGCGCCCAGTTCCTCGAGCAATTCGGCGTAGATGGCGACGTCGCTAATATCGGGCAGATTGTCCAAGACGACGGTCGTCTCGGCGAGAAGCGCCGCGGGGATTAGAGCCACCGCGCTGTTCTTCGCGCCGCTTATCGTAACCGTTCCGCGCAGCGGCCGGCCGCCGGCGATCATGAGCTTATCCGTCATTCGTAACTGTTCCCCCTGCTCGAAATGAAAACCCCGCCTCTCCCACGGTCGGCAAGGTTTTCCGGTTAGAAAAAAAGAGACAGGGAAACCACTCGGCGCCGGAATGTCCGTCGAATGAATTTCCCCGCTTCGCCTGACGCTGTATTGTTGCCCTTACGCCTGGTTGCTGCTGCCGAACAATTGAATCTTCGATCTGACGACCTCGACCATCGCGTTCTTCGCCGGAGTGAGGTATTTGCGCGGATCGTATACCTTCGCGTCCTTATTCAGCACTTCGCGGATCGCTTCGGTGCATGCGACTTGGTTTTCCGTGTTGACGTTGATCTTGCCTACGCCGGCCGCGATCGACAAGCGAATCGCTTCGTCCGGTACGCCCGAACCGCCGTGAAGCACGACCGGAACCGGAATCGCCTTCGCCACTTCTTCGATGATGTCGTAGCGGATCTTGACTTCGCCCTTATACATGCCGTGCGCCGTACCGACCGCGATCGCGACGCAATCGACGCCCGTCTCTTCGTAGAATCGAATCGCTTCTTCCGGCTTCGCCAGCGCGGCATCCGCTTCGTCGACGCTGATGTCGTCTTCCACGCCGCCGATCGTGCCGAGCTCGCCCTCGACGGACACGCCCATCGCGCGAGCCGCTTTCACGACTTCCTTCGTCAGGCGAATGTTGTCTTCGAACGAATGGTGAGAGCCGTCGAACATGACGGAAGAGAAGCCCGCGCGGATACACTTCATCGCGACTTCGAACGTGCTGCCGTGGTCAAGGTGAAGCGCGATCGGCAGACCCGATTGCTTCGCCGCGGCTTCCGCGATCGCGACCGTGTACTCGATGCCCATGTATTTCAACGCGCCTTCGCTAACGCCGAAAATAAACGGGGATTTCTCCGCCATGGCGGCTTCCGTAATGGCTTTCGCAAACTCCAGGTTGTTCATGTTGAATTGGCCGACGGCGAACTTGTTAGCTTTCGCCTTCGGTAAGAATTCGTTCATTGAAACAAGCGGCACAAGTATAACCTCCCTAGTATGTATCTCCTATTCGAAGGCCGTGCCCGAAAACGCACGCGATACTTGTCCGCCGGACGCGACCCGAAGCAAATTATAACACAATCGCGCCGCGAATGGTATTGACGGAAATCACTGCGAATATTCTTACGACTCCACCGCCATGCGGGAGTAAGACGATCCGCCGCGCAGCTGGTCGTTGACCGCCGAGCGAAGCTCGTCGATATCGAACGGCTTCGTGAAGTGCATGAGCGCCCCCGATTCCGTCGCTTCCTTGATCATATCGAGCTCGCCGTACGCCGTCATCATGATGACCTTGATGCTCGCGTCGATCTTCTTGATATGCTTTAAAATTTCCAGTCCGTCCATGCCCGGGATCTTCATGTCCAAGAGCACGAGATCCGGCTTATCGTTCCTTACGATGTCCAAAGCGAGCTTGCCGTTGGAAGCCTGATACGTCTTGTAACCCTCGCTGCTGAATACTTCGGTCAGCAGCACCCGGATGCCATTCTGATCGTCCACGATGAGTACCTTATTATTATGCATGATGGCTTCTCCTCCCGTCGCCAAACCCTTGACAAAGGGCTGACGGTCCGACTGTTAAACAATATAGTTCGCGTCCCGCGCACGTATTCCTTCTCTTTTTTTCAAAAAAAACCATAGGAAAGCATACAATTTGCAGAGATGGAAAAAAGGTCGCCATCAAGCGACAAAATCCGCTAGAAGGCAACCTTTTTCTACATTTTATTTATTGTTGCAGGCGGAGCGCCGCGCTGACGAACTCGCGGAACAACGGCTGCGGACGATTCGGTCTCGACGTGAATTCCGGATGGAATTGCACCGCGAGGAACCACGGGTGATCCGGCAGCTCGACGATCTCGATGAGGCGGCCGTCCGGCGACGTGCCGGAGAAGCGGAGGCCCGCCGCTTCCATGCGGTCCCGGTACGCGTTGTTGAACTCGTACCGATGGCGGTGACGCTCGTATACGAGTTCGTCGTTGTAGCAGCGCGCCGCGAGCGACGATTCGTCGAGCTTGCACGGGTACAAGCCCAGGCGCATCGTGCCGCCGAGATTTTCGATATCCTTTTGCTCCGGCAGCAGGTCGATGACCGGGTACGGCGTCGCCGCGTGAATCTCCGAGGAGTTCGCGCCCCGAAGACCGAGCACGTTGCGCGCGTATTCGATGACGGCCACTTGCATGCCGAGGCAGATGCCGAAGAACGGGATGCGCTGCTCCCGCGCGTAGCGGATCGCCGCGATCTTGCCTTCGATGCCGCGGTCGCCGAAGCCGCCCGGCACGAGAATGCCGTGCACGCCGGCGAGAAGCTCCGCTACGTTATGATCGTACACTTCCTCGGCGTTCACCCAGCGGATGTTCACTTCCGTGTTCGCGTCGATGCCCGCATGGCCGAGCGCTTCCACGATGCTGAGGTACGCGTCGTGCAGCGCGACGTATTTGCCGACGATGGCGATCTCCGTCCGGTGCGTGAGCGACTTCACGCGGCGCACGAGGTCCTGCCATTCGGTCATGTCGGCCGGAGGCACGTCCAATCCGAGATGGCGCAGGACGATATCGTCGAGGCGCTGCGCTTGCAGCATAAGCGGCACTTCGTAAAGCGTCTCGGCGTCGATGCACTCGACGACCGCGTCGGAATCGACGTCGCAGAACTGCGCGATCTTCCGCTTCATGTCGTCGGCGAGCGGATGCTCGGTTCGGCAGACGATGACCTGCGGCTGGATGCCGATGCTGCGCAGCTCCTTGACGCTGTGCTGCGTCGGCTTCGTCTTCACTTCGCCCGCCGCCTTCAGGTACGGGATCAACGTCACGTGTATGTACATGACGTTCTGGCGGCCGATGTCGTTCTTCATCTGACGAATCGCCTCGAGGAACGGCAAGCTCTCGATGTCGCCGACGGTGCCGCCGATCTCCGTGATGACGACGTCCGGCTGCGTCTCCCGGCCGGCGCGAAGGATGCGCTCCTTGATCTCGTTCGTGATATGAGGAATGACTTGTACGGTGCCGCCCAAATATTCGCCGCGCCGTTCTTTCGTAATGACGGAGGAATAGATCTTGCCCGTGGTGACGTTATTGTTCTTGCTCAGGTTGATGTCGATAAAGCGCTCGTAGTGGCCGAGATCGAGGTCGGTCTCCGCGCCGTCGTCCGTCACGAATACTTCGCCGTGCTGGTACGGGCTCATCGTGCCCGGGTCGACGTTAATGTACGGATCGAACTTCTGAATCGTGACCTTGAGTCCCCGGTTCTTCAACAGACGGCCGAGCGACGCTGCGGTGATGCCCTTCCCGAGAGACGATACGACACCTCCGGTTACGAAAATATACTTCGTCATGACGTGATTCCTCCTAGGACGCAACCTCTATCGAGGCGAAATTTACGAAAATTATGCGAATAAACAAAGAAAAAGTGACACCGCGGGTGCGGGGCACTTTATCATTATTACCTATATCCGGCTGAAGCCCAAAAGATAGTTTACCTTGCCGGAAGGAGCATGTCAATACATGCTCCCCGCAAGATAACGGCGCTTCGCTTACTTCTCGTCGTCGTCCTCCAAGTCGTCCTCGAAGTCGTCGACTTCTTCGTCGGCCTCCTCGGCTTCCGCGTCCTCGTCGAGGTCGGCGTCATCCTCCGCGTCCTCGTCGTCCAGCTCCTCGTCGACTTCTTCCTCTTCTTCCTCCAGGAACTCGTCGCGATCCTCGTCCAGCGCGTCGAAATCTTCGACTTCCTCGCGATCGCCGTCGTAGGTTTCCTCTTCTTCCTCCGTGTACAGATCGTCGTCGTCATCGTCTTCGTCGTTGATAATGCGCGGACGCTTGGCGCCGCCCGTGACGGCTTCGTCGCCCTTCTCGACCGGATACCAACGCTTCAGGCCCCACAGATTCTGCCCGACGCACGCGAAGCGCCCGTCGATGTTGATCTCCGTGTACACCTGCGCGATGACTTCCTTCGCTTCTTCCTCGGAGAGCCCCTTGAACTTCGCGATCTCCCGCATTAAGTCCCGGTAATAATACGGCGTATTGGCCGCCTTTAAGATTTCAAACGCCACGTCGACCATCGGAATTTCCTTCGCTTGATCGGGCGTAAACTTCAGCTTGTACTCGCTCACGGTATGCACAACCCTTTCGGTTCTCCGGCCGACGAGACGCATCGGACGCGCGAGAATATGTATACTGCTACCCTTTCCATTTTCACATCTTAGTAAAACCTATTTTTTAGAAAAAAGCAACTGACCCCCTGGAAAAAAGCGGAGGCGAAGGGGGGCTCCCTTCGCCTTGACTGTATCCGCTTCGCCGGCGCACGAGCGGGGCGCCGGCGTTCGGGAATCGGGAGTTTCTCAACTCTCCCTATATTGTATGACGCGCGACGCAGAGCGCTACGTATTCATGCCCATTTCTTGAAAAAACGGCGAACGCTCATCCCTACGTCCCATCAACCACATACAATGTGACATTCCATTCCCTGTTGGCAACTAACGGATTGAAGCTACATTATGTTGGGGGGTCGTTCATGGAAGCCGTTGCCTTTGTGAAAATGCTCCATCAGGCGCTAACCCGCCCGAAGAGGAGGGAATCCGGCCGCCACATTCTCCGCGTGGCGAACGCCGCCGATTATCATCGCATCGCAAAGACGATCCAGGAAACCAAGGGCGTCTTCCGGCGGCTCGCGTCCGTCCGTCCGCTGCCGCTCATCCACGCGTTCTCGTACAACGGCGCCTTGAACCCCGCCTTCCTGCGGAAATTCGCCGGCCTCGTTACGATCGAAGACGATGTCGCCGTCTCCGTGCACGCCCTGCCGGCGCACGGGGCCGGCTCGCCCGTCCCGCCGGGCCGCATCAAGCGCCCTTTCGTCCCGTCCGGCATCCGGACCGTACGCGTCCCCGCCGTGTGGAAGCATTCGCGAGGCGACCGCGTGAAGATCGGCGTCATCGATACCGGCGTCGACTACAACCATCCGGATTTGCAGCCGGCGCTGTCCCGCGGCATCAACCTAGTTCACCCGCGCACGCTGCCGTACGACGACAACGGGCACGGCACCCATATCGCCGGCACGATCGCGGCCGCCGGCCGCTTCGCGATGACGGGCATCGCCCCTCACGCCGTGCTGCTGCCGGTGAAGGCGTTCGACCATGAAGGCTCGGCGTACGTCTCCGACATTATCAAGGGCATCGATTGGTGCGTCCACCAAGGCGTGCACATCATCAACATGAGCTTCGGCATGAAGCAGCGGAGCGAATCGATGCTGGAGGCGGTCCGCAACGCGAAGCGGTCGGGCGTCATCATCGTCGCCTCGTCGGGCAACGACGGACGCCGCGGCTTCATCGATTATCCCGCGCGCTTCCCGCAGACGATCAGCGTCGGCGCGGTCGACGCGAAGGGCGCCATCGCCCCGTTCAGCAACCGAGGCAAGCGGATCGACGTGTTCGCCCCCGGCGAGAAGGTGATGTCGACGTGGCCGAAGGGACGCTACCACGAGATGAACGGCACGTCCATGGCGACGGCGCACGTGACCGGGGTGCTCGCGCTGGCGATGGCCGCGCGTCCGGGACTGACGCCGACGCAGGCGAAGCGGCTCATCGCCGCGGCGCAGGTGCCGCTCAAGCTGCCGAAAAAAGCGACCCGGTATCCGGGCCGCCTCGATGCGGTGCGCGCCTTCCGGCACTTGAAAGGATAAGGCTCGCTCCCGGCCGGCGTCTTACATCCGGTCGGGGGCATGTACGCCGATGAGGCGCAGGGCATTGACGAAGGCGTGCTTCAGCGCGAGGAACAACGCCAGCTTCGCTCTCGTCTCCGACTCGTCCTCGGTCAGCACACGCTCCGCCTTATAATAGCTGTGGAACTGAGAGGCCAGCTCGAAGACGTAACGGACGACGCGATGCGGCGCGAGCGACTCGGCCGCTTCGGCGACCTCGGCCGGCAATTCGCCGATTTTCCGCAGCAGATCGTATGCCGCTTCCGACGCGAGCGGCGACAGGTCGACGCCTTCGGCCGTCGTCGGCACGGCGATGCCCTTCTCCTCGGCTTGGCGGAACACGCTGCAAATTCGGGCATGCGCGTATTGTACATAAAACACCGGGTTCTCGTTCGATTGCGACACGGCCAGATCCATATCGAAGTCGAGATGCGAATCGGTGCTGCGCATCGCGAAGAAGTATCGGGTCGCGTCCACGCCGACTTCGTCCATCAAGTCTTCCATCGTGACCGCCTTGCCGGTCCGCTTGGACATCTTGACCTTCTCGCCGCCTTGGTACAAGCTTACCATCTGCGCGATGAGCACCGTCAGCTTCGCAGGGTCCTCGCCGAGCGCTTCCATCGCGGCCTTCATGCGCGGCACGTAACCGTGGTGATCGGCGCCCCAGATGTTGATCATGCGGTCGTAGCCGCGGCTGTACTTGTTCAGGTGGTACGCGATGTCCGGCAGCAAGTACGTGTACGAGCCGTCGTTCTTGATCAGCACGCGATCCTTGTCGTCGCCGAACGGCGTCGTGCGCAGCCAGACGGCGCCTTCGTGTTCGAACACGTGGCCGTTCTCGCGCAGCTTCGCCAGCGTCGGCTCGATGAGCCCGTCGGTATAGATCGACGTCTCGCTGAACCAGTGGTCGAAGCGGACGCGGAACCGCTCGAGGTCCCGCTTGATCTTGTCCAGCTCGCGCTCGAGCCCGTACTGCCGGAAGAAGGCGAACCGTTCGCCGTCCGGCAGCGACAGCAGCGCGTCGCCCTTCGACTCGGCCAGCTCGCGCCCGAAGGCGACGATGTCTTCGCCGTGGTAGCCGTCTTCCGGCATCGCCGCGTCTTGCCCGAGCGCCTGCTTATAGCGCGCTTCGATCGAATACGCGAGGTTCGCGATCTGATTGCCCGCGTCGTTAATGTAATATTCCCGCTCGACGCGGTAGCCGGCGAAGTCCAGCACGTTGCACAGCGCATCGCCTACCGCCGCGCCGCGCGCGTGCCCGAGATGCAGGCTGCCGGTCGGGTTGGCGCTGACGAACTCGACCTGCACCTTCGCGCCTTTGCCGAAGTTCGTGCGGCCGTAATCGTCCCCCTGGCTTACCGCCTGGACGACGATCTCGCGCAGGTACGACTTGTCCATGAACAAGTTA
This sequence comes from Paenibacillus sp., assembly GCF_031177825.1. Classification (GTDB taxonomy): domain Bacteria; phylum Bacillota; class Bacilli; order Paenibacillales; family YIM-B00363; genus Paenibacillus_AE. The sequence goes on from NZ_JAPSKE010000026.1 coordinate 17,745, forward strand.
ATGAAGCCGGGACCCGCGATCTCGGCGCGCTCCACGCCGGCCGCCTTGCCGTCCAACGCCGTCAAGAGCGCTTCGGCGATCGCCCGCGGCGGCTTCTTCGCCGCCTTCGTCATTTGCATCGCGAAGTTCGTCGCGAGGTCGCCGTGCGCCTTCTCCTTCGGCACCTCGAGCGTTATGACGGGCACTTCCCCTTCGGGAACGAGCCCCGCCTTCACCGCCGCCTGCCGCAGCGCGTCGGTCACCTTCTGTTTTTGCTGCTCCAATGCGTTCATCCTGCTTCTTCCGCCTCCTGCACGTCCAAGTTCACTTGAAACCGTCCCGCTTCCGCGCCACCGACCCATAGTTCGTACGACCACGACGCGACGCCGACGCCGCCCTCGAAGCGAACGGAGATGGCTCCCGTCTTCGTCTCGAGCGGGAACGACCCGTGCGCGGTCTCGTAATAGCCGACGGCGATGCCGTTCGGGACGAACCGCTGCTCCGCGCGCACGGCGCCTTGGCGAATGACCGAGACGCCGCCCTCCTCGAGCTTCACCGTCGTCGTGACGCCGGCGAGGTCCGCGGACGTCTCTTGATATCGAATATACGTATGACCGCCCCGCAAGTACGCTGCGCCGTCGGTGTCGACGATCGATTTCCGTCCGTCGTTCACGGTGGTCAGCCGGACGCGGACGTTCCGCTTGTGCTCATTCATGATTTTCAGTGTACTCTAACGTTCTTCTCCTTTGCAACCGGGCGCCCGGACGCGTCTTCAAGCGTTTCCGCTTTCTATCCATCCGCCGCTGTTCTTGATAATATAACGATATGAAACTTTACCGAGGCGGGTGGACGATGAGAGACCGAAACTTCTTCCCGGTGCTGACCGAACTCGAGCTGCAGCTGCCTATGTATCTCACGAGCGCGGGCGGATGGATCAATCAGGAGCGGACGGACCGGCCGGACGGATTTTTCTCGTTCCAATGGATTCAGTGCTTGAGGGGGCAAGGGCGGCTCGAGCTCGGCGGCACGGCCGCCGACGTCGGCGAGGGGCAAGGCATGCTGCTGTATGCGGGCGTCCCTCATCGCTATTACGCGGTGCAGGAGCCTTGGAGCGTGGTGTGGGTGACGTTCCACGGCAGCGTCGTACCCGAGATGTTGGAGCGCCTAAGGCTGAAGGAATCGGGCGTCTATACCGTGTCGGAGCCCGAGTCGCTGCTCGATCAGCTGGACCGCGCCGCGGAGGTCATGTCCGGGAGCGATCCGCTCCGGGGCTACGAAGGCTCCGCCCTGCTGTACCGGCTGCTGCTCGACCTGGCCAAACGGAGCTCGTTCAAAGCCGGCGGATCGCGGCAGCAGCACCTGCAGAACATCGCTCCGATGCTGCGGTTGATCGAAGAGCGGTACGCGGACGACTTGTCGCTGGACGACCTCGCCGGAACGCTCGGCGTGACGCCGCAGTACGCCTGCGCGCTGTTCCGGCGTTCGTTCGGCATGCGTCCGTTCGAGTACGTGACGAAGCATCGGCTGCGCCGCGCGAAGGAGCTGCTCCTCGCCGACTTCTCGCTCGCCGTGGCGGAGGTCGGACGCCGCGTCGGCTATGGTCATACGAGCTATTTCATCAAGCTGTTCAAGCAGCAGGAAGGCATGACCCCAAGCCAGTTCCGGCAGCTGTTCCTCGGCTAAGGGGCTTCGAGTGTTACGCGGTAATACCGGGTTACTCCGCCTTCCTTCGCTTCTTATAGAGAACCCATGCGACATACGCCGCCGCGACGACGCCGACCGCGATGCAGACGAAGAGCAAGTACCGCTCGACCAACAGGAACGCGGCCTCCCACTGCTCGCCGAACGCGTACCCGATCGCGATGAACGCCCCCGTCCAGCACGCGGCGCCCCCATAGGCGTAGACCGCGAACGTGCGGAACGGCACCCGCAGCATGCCGACCGCGTACCCCGCGAATTGGCGCACCCCCGGGATGAAGAAGCTCGCGAACAGAAACCGGTTGCCGTACCGCTCGTAATACCCTCTCGACTTCTCAAGCACGTCCGGGCGGATCATCAGCCGCCTGCCGAACTTCTCGAGCAGGCGCGCCCCCGCTTGATAGCCGATCGTATACGTCGCCGTCACGCCGATGGACGCGCCCAGGAACGCCGCAGCGACGGCTGCGACCGGCGACAGCGCCTCTTTGTATAGTAAGTACCCCGTATACGCGAGCGTCGTCTGCCCCGGCGGCAGCGGCAGCGCGATGAAGTCGATCGGCAGTCCGATCAACAGGACGAGGTATCCGTATTGTTCGAAAACCCGTTCCAGCCAAGCCAACGCTTCCAACGAACGTTCACCTCCGTTCTCATTATGGCGCGTTCGACCTTTCCCGAACCATAGTTCCGGGTCGAGCGCGCGGCCGGACCTAAGTCTTGCGCCCAAGAAAAAAACGGCCCGCCTCGCATTCCCGAGGGGGCCGTCATCTTATTTCAAGAACCCGAGCAGCATCTCGCGAATGAGCTTCGCGGCCACGATAGGCGTCTGCTCCGTAGGATCGTATATCGGCGCGACCTCGACGAGGTCGAAGCCGACGACGTTCGCGCCGCTCTTCGCGATCGCGTGCACCGCGCCGAGCAGCTCCTTCGACGTAATGCCGCCCGCTTCCGCCGTGCCCGTGCCCGGCGCCGCCGACGGATCGAGCACGTCGATGTCGATCGTGACGTACACCGGCTTGCCTTCGAGCTGCGGCAGCACCTTCTGCAGCGGCTCCAGCACGTCGAACGGGAAGAAGTTGACGTTCTCGCGGCCCCACGCGAATTCCTCGCGCATGCCCGAGCGAATGCCGAACTGATACACGCGCTTGCCGCCGATCAGCTCGGCGGCCTTGCGGATCGGCGTCGAATGCGACAGCGGCTCGCCCTCGTACTGCTCCCGCAGGTCCGCGTGCGCGTCGATGTGGATCAGGTGCAGGTCCGGATATTTCGCGAACACTTCGCGAATGACCGGCCACGACACCAGATGCTCGCCGCCGAGTCCGACCGGCACCTTGCCGTCGTCCAGCAGCCGCCGCACGTACTCGCCGATCAGATCGAGACTCTTCGCCGCGTTGCCGAACGGCAGCAGCAGGTCGCCCGCGTCGAAGTACGTAATTTCCTCCAGGTGCTTGTCCAAGTAAGGGCTATATTCCTCGAGGCCGATCGAGGAACGGCGGATCGCCGCCGGTCCGAAGCGGGAGCCCGGACGGAAGCTGACCGTATAGTCCATCGGCATGCCGTAAATGACGGCTTGCGACTTCTCGTACTCCTCGGAGCTTAGGATGAAGACGTTGCCCGAATACGCTTGATCGATTTTCATTTCACCAAATCCTCCACGAATTTCGGCAGAACGAACGCCGCCGCGTGCAGGCGAGGCGTGTAATACTTCGTCTCGAATTCCGGAATGGACGCCGCTTCGACCGCCAGCGGATCGTGTTTCTTGCTGCCCATCGTGAACGTCCAGAGACCGCTCGGATACGTCGGGATGTTGGCGCCGTAGACGCGCACGATCGGGAAGATTTCCTTCACGTCGCGATTGACCGTCTGAATGAGGTCCGCCTTGAACCAAGGGTTGTCCGTCTGGGCGACGAAGATGCCGTCTTCCTTGAGCGCTTCGTAGATGCCTTGGTAGAAGCCCTTGGAGAACAGCTCGACCGCCGGGCCGACCGGCTCCGTCGAATCGACCATGATGACGTCATACGCGTTCTTGTGCTTGGCGATATGCATGTAGCCGTCGCCGACGATCACTTCGACGCGCGGGTTGTCGAGCTCGCCCGCGATCGTCGGGAGGTACTTCTTCGAATATTCGATGACTTTGCCGTCGATGTCGACGAGCACGGCCTTCTTCACCTTCGGGTGCTTCATCACTTCGCGGATGACCCCTCCGTCGCCGCCGCCGACCACGAGCACGTGCTCCGGATTCGGGTGCGTCACGAGCGCCGGATGCGCCACCATCTCATGGTAGACGAACTCGTCGCGCACGCTCGTCATGACCATGCCGTCGAGGGTGAGCATCGTGCCCCATTCTTCCGTCTCGATCATCGTCAGATGCTGGAAGTCCGTCTGCTCGTTTTCGTATGTTTTCGTCACCTTCATCGTGATGCCGAAATTGTCGGTTTGCTTCTCCGTATACCATAAATCCATGGTTAAATCCCTCTCTTCGTCCATATCCGTAAGGTTCCAAGTTCTTCCGCGCGAAACCGCAACAAGTTGTATTATAGAGAACTTACCTAAAAATGCAACCAAAGTATAGCCCATAACGTTTCCACCCATAATGGAGAGAGAGGTATCATTTTCCTTAAGAAGTGCCAGTTTGGCGAAGGAGCGATTCCCATGGACGAACCGTTGCATCAACCGCCGCGCCTCGCGGCGCACCGCGAGCCCGCTCCGCTTCGATTTCTGCGGGCCGCGAAGCGGCTTATCGTATTTTCGATCGCTATGATCGTCTTGGCGTCCGTCCTGTTCGCGGGACTGCTGCTCTACTTGCGGGTGCAACCGATGCCGCCGTTGTCGTTCTCGCAGTCGACCGAGCTGCTCGACGTTCACGGCTCGCTCATCGATTCGTTCCACGACGGGCAGAATCGGCACATCGTCGACCTCTCCAGCATCTCGCCCAATATGCTTAAGGCGACGCTCGCCATCGAGGATAAGCGGTTTTACCGCCATTTCGGCATCGACCCAAGGGGGCTCGCCCGCGCGATCTGGGTGAACATCCGTTCGCTCGACGCGAACAGCCAAGGCGCCAGCACGCTGACGCAGCAGCTCGCGCGCAACTTGTTCCTCACCCACGAGAAGACGTGGTCGCGGAAGATCAAGGAAGCGATGTACGCGCTGCAGCTCGAGATGGCGTATACGAAAGACGAGATCCTCGCGATGTATTTGAATCAGATCTACTTCGGACACGGCGCGTACGGCATCGAAGCCGCGTCGAATTTGTATTTCGGCAAGCGCGCGTCCGAGCTGACCCTCGCCGAAAGCTCGATGCTCGCCGGGGTCATGAAGAGCTGGAAGTACTACTCGCCGCACATGGATTACGAGCGGTCGCGCGAGCGGCAGAAACTCGTGCTGACGACCATGGCCAAGCAAGGCGTCATTACGGACGCGGAAGCGGCGGCGGTGTATGCGGAAGAGCTGAACCTCCTGCCCCTGACGGACAAGGAATCCTCCAAAGCCCCCTACTTCCGGGACTATGTCCGCAGCGTCGCCGTCGGCAAGCTCGGCATCGACGAGCGGCTGTACGACTCCGGGGGACTTCGGATCTTTACGACGCTCGACCTGCACGCGCAGGAGAACGCGGAAGCGGCGGTCGCGAAATATTTGGAACCGCACGAAGAGCTGCAAGCCGCGCTCGTCTCGATCGACCCGCGCAACGGGCATATTCAGGCGATGGTCGGCGGCCGGAATTACGAGGAGAACCAATACAACCGCGCGTTCGCGGAGACGCGTCAGCCCGGATCGTCGTTCAAGCCGATTCTGTACCTGACGGCGCTGCAGCAGGAAGGCTTCACGGCCGTCACCCGATTCATGAGCGAGCCGACCGTCTTCACCTACGACGAAGGACGGAAGACGTATTCGCCGCAGAACTACGGGAACAAATACCCGAATAAGCTGGTAGACTTGCGTTACGCCATCTCGAAGTCCGATAACATCTATGCGGTGAACACGATGATGCAGGTCGGGCCGGAACGGGTGATCGAGACGGCGAAGAGCCTCGGCATCACGAGCGAGATGGAGCCGCTGCCGTCGCTCGCGCTCGGGACGTACCCGGTCAGCCCGTACGAGATGGCGTCCGCGTTCGCCACGATCGCGGGCGGCGGCATCCGGCGGGAGCCGGTCGCGATTTTGCGGATCGAGGACATGTACGGCCGGGTGCTGTACGAGGCGAAGCCCCGCGAGCAGCGGGTCGTGGCGCCGCAATACACGTACATTCTCACGCACTTGATGCAAAGCGTGTTCGACGACGGCGGCACCGGCCGGCGGGTGTCCGACTTGATCAAGCGGCCCGTCGCCGGCAAGACCGGCACGACGAACACCGACGCTTGGATGGTCGGCTTCACGCCGGAGCTCGCGACGGCCGTCTGGGTCGGCTACGATAAGGGCCGGGCCGTCACCTCCGTCGAAGCGCACACCGCCTCGCCGATCTTCGCGGAGTTTACGGAGCGGACGCTGTCGGCGGTGCCGCCGAAGCTGTTCGAGGTGCCGGAGGGCGTAACGACCGTGTACATCGACCCGGCGACGGGGCTGCTGGCGACGGCCGACTGCCCGAATCCGCGGTTAGAGTCGTTCATCGCCGGCACCGAGCCGACCGAATCGTGCACCGGCCACGGCGCCGAGCCGCTGCCGCAGGACGCGCCGCAGCAGGAGCAAGAACGCAATTGGTGGGACGATCTGAAGCGCTGGTGGAACAGTTAGCCTTATTGGAACCCGGGGAGCTTATAGCTCTCCGGGTTTCTTGTTTCCTATCTTTTAGCCGATTTGACCATAGGGAGAAGCGTTTCCCCTGCCCGTTATGAACGGGAGGTTTTCCCGCTTCTCCATTTTCTTTTGCACGAAAACCTTATAGTATGGAATCAACTAGAATGTACCGGAGGCGAATAGCTATGGCATGGGAACGATACCGGAAGGATTGGCCGACTTCGAACGAGACGCCGGCGAAGGCGGCGGTCGTGCTCGTCCACGGACAAGGCGAACACTGCGGGCGCTACGCGCACGTCGCCGCGGCGTTGAACGCGGCGGGGTACGACGTCGTCTCCGGCGACTTGCCGGGACACGGCCGTTCCGGAGGGCTGCGCGGCCATATCGACCGGTTCGACGACTTCGTCGACGTCGTCTCGTCTTGGATCGAGGACGCCCGGAGCCGTCGATCGGATCTTCCGCTCTTCCTGCTCGGGCACAGCGTCGGAGGGCTCGTCGCCGCGCGGCTGCTGCAGACGTCGCCGCTCGCCGGCGCGCTGTCGGGCGCCGTCCTGACGTCGCCGGCCTTCCGGCTGCGATTCCCGATCCCGGCGTGGAAGGAAGCGCTCGGCCGGCGGCTCGACGGCGTGCTGCCCCGGCTGCGCATGCCGAGCGGCTTGAAGCAGCAGCGCGTCACGCGCAGCGAAGACGTTCTGCTCGCGACGGCCGCCGACCCGCTGATGGTGTACGTCGCGAGCGTGCGCTTCTACAACGAGCTGCTCCGCGCGCAAGCGGCGGCTCTCGCCGAAGCCGAGGCGATCTCGCTGCCGCTGCTCCTGCTGCACGGCGGCGCGGACGAAATTATCGCGCCCGAACCGTCGCTCGACTTCGGGCGCCGCGTCGCTTCGCCGGATAAAGACGTACGCCTGCTGCCCGGACTGCACCACGAAATCATGAACGAGCCGGAGCGGGACGACGTGCTGCGCGACATCGTCGGCTGGCTCGACCGTCATGCCGGCGCAGCGGAGGCGTAAGACAACGCAAGCCATGTATCCCGTATTAAAAAATACGGAAGGCTGCCTCGATGCGAGGCAGCCTTCCGTCCTATGCGGCTTTCAGCGCGACATCGTCGTCATTCCTCTTCGGGGGACGGCATGGAGCCGCGTTTCGGTCCGTTCGAATCCGGCGGACCGTTCGCATCTCGGTTTCGGACGACGATCGAGGCGGTAGCGGTCTTCCCGCCGTACTCGGCCCGGATTAACGTATGCCCCTCGTCGATCCCCGTCAGCGTCAGTCCGTCGACGTTCGCGACGCCGGAATCGTCGGCGAAGAGCGCGACGTCTTCCGTCAGCGCAACCGGCTTCGATGCGCCGGCGTATACGCCGAACACTTGAGCGGTCACCCTCTGTCCGACGCCGATCCGAGTCTCGGAGAGATCCAATCGAATCGCGGCAAGCTTCGGGGCTTCCGGATCCGGCGGACCGTTGCCGCGCTCGACGGCGATCGCGGCGGACGCCGACAAGCCTTCGTATTCGGCGTGGAGGACCGCGCTTCCGGTCGAAGCGCCCGTCACGGTCGAGCCTTGGATCGAGACGACGCCGGCGGGCTCCGCGGTCAACGTCACCCCTTCCTCGATGACAACCTCTTCTTGCGCCGCGTCGAACGGATTGTCGTACGTACCGTACACTTGAACCGTCACCGATTCTCCGAGCCCGATCGTCGATTTCGGCAGCGCGATGCGAATCGATGCCAGCGCGCCTTGGCTGACCGACGCGCGAAGCGTCTTCTGCATGCCTCCGTAAGCGACGCTTAATACGGCTTCGCCCGCGCTAACGCCCGTCACCGCCGCGCCGCTTACGCTCACGGCGTCGCCGGACGCCACCGCAACCTCCGGCACGACGTCGACGGCCAACGGTCCGAACCAAGCCGTCGCGGCGATCGGCTTCGTCTCGCCGGTCAGCAGCTCCAGCGCGTCGGGAACGAGCGCCAAGTCGTCGAGCGCATGAATCGTCGTCGAGATGCCGTACGGCGCCGACTGGCTGATTCCCTTAACCGCGTACGCGGTGTAGCCGTGCACTCCCGCCGCAGGCGACGGGACGGTCACGGAAACCGGCGTTTGGAGTCCGACGGCGGGCACATCCGCTACGACGGCCCCGTTCTCTTCCACGACGATTCTCGAACCCTCCGAAGCCGCCGCCTGGAATACGACGTCGCCGCCCGCGGCAAGGTGCGAATACGGCTCCGCGTGCATGCGGAACGACGCCACCTCGCTTGGCTCCAACGCGGTCGACACTTGGACGTTGTCGATATAGGCATTGGCCACATAAGTCGCCGGCACGACCATAAACACGCGCATATATTTCGCTGCGGCATGCGCGGTATTCGTCAACGTTTCCGTTCCCCAACGTCCCAGCGGCACGGTCGCTTCTTTACTCCACGGGCCGGGATTCACCGCGGCGCTTGTGCTTAACATGACCTTATTCGCATCGTAATACCGCGTCTGCAGAATCGGCCGGTTGGAGCTGCGTCCCGGCGGATTGTCCCCTCGGTACACATCGACGGAAGCCGTATACGTCTTTCCGCCGACGACGGGAATGAAGTCGGATTCGGCCGCCACTTCGATCGTCGTACTATTATCGTAGAGAAGCAAGCTTTGCGTTCCGCTTTTCACCGTGTCTTGCGACAATCGCACGTAGGCGTCCGCCGTATACTTGTCGAGATTGCGCTGCGTCCACCCCGGAATCGCCCCGTCCGCGCCCGCGCTCTCGAAGCCCGGATTCGTCAGCTTCAGCCGGCCGAGGACCGGCTGCTCCGGCGGAAGCTCGAACGGAACGCGCTTCGTCACCTTCACGTTGTCGTAGTACGCGTCCGTCGCCCAGCCGAGCGAACAGAACAAGACGATTCTTCCCGCGACGGCCCCTTCCGGCGCGATCGAGCTGAAATTCGCGGGACTCCATGCGCCGAGCGAGCCTTGATGGTACGCGGCCGGCGCCGGCGTCAGCTTGATCTCCTGCCCGTTCGCGTCGTAATACCGCATCGCGGCGATCGTCCGGCCGGACGCCAAGTAGATGTCCGCCGAGACTTTGTACTCGGCGCCCGGCTCCACGGCGAACGGGAGCGAGATGACGCCGACTTCTTGCCGATCGGTCGAGTCGAAGATTCTAAGGCTGCTCTCGCCTTCCGACGCGCGCGCCCCGCTGATCTCGGAATAGCCTGTCGCCGTCGACTGGCCGAAGTCGTCCCAGCCTGGAATCGTACCGTCCGCCGTCCGCGCTTCGAAGCCGCTATTGACGAGCGGAACGGCAACGTCCGCGTACAGCGGCGGCGATTCTTCCGTGACCGTAATTTTCTTCAGCATATCCGCCGTGTTGAAATACAAGTTTCCGTCCGGCCCGATCGTCATCAGGTTCGTCTTCGTCCCGGGAACCTGCGCGTGCGCCATCGTATTCGTGTCGACCGCGGTCACGGTGCTGCCTAGCGTCGTGTACAGAACGCCGTCGCCCTTCGGGTCCCACAGCAGCTTCACCGGCACCCAGTAATGGCTGAAATCCCAATTGGTCGGGTACATTTCCTTCTGCTTCACGACCCTGTATCCATCGGCCGGATCCATCGCGAAGATCGTGCCGTAGGCGGCCGCCCACAGCAGCCCGTCCGGACCGACCGACAGCCCGCCGATCGACCGGGCCGCTACGCCGCTCGCTTGCGCGACGTCCGGCGAGAATGCGGTCACCAATCGTTCCTCCGCCACGTCCCAGACGAATACCTTCGCCTTGTCCGCCGCCGGATCGATGCCGAGACCGCCCCATACGGTCGTGGAACCGTACAGCATGCCGTCGTGATAAGCCAATCCCATCACGCTCTGGTTTTCCAGCGGGCCGCCGGGCTGGAACATCTCGGCGAACACCTTCCATTCCGTGCCGTCGTAGACGGTCAGGGCGCCTCCGAGCTCGCCGGTTTTCGGGATCGTCCCGATAAACAACCGGTCAGGGGAAACCGCCAAAGCGAACGGGCGATCCTGCTTGCCGCCGATATGATAGATCGACTTCGGGTTGTCGTCGCCGATCGGCTGCTTCGTGTCGAGCTCGTAGATGTAGCCTCCGGGATATTCGCCGAAGACGACCTTGTCGCCCCACGCGATCATCCCTTCGGCCTGCCCCATCCGAAAATGCTCGATCTCCCCGGTGTCGATGTCGTACCGGGCGCCCTTCGTCCCTTGGTAGCCGGTGCTGTAAATCAACCCGTCGGGTCCGGTCGCGATCGATTGAATGGAAACCGGCGTGCCGGAGATAAGGGAAGGGAAGCTAGTCGCGACGCCTGTCTCGACGTTCGCGATCAACGGAGCGCCGTTGAACGTCACCGTGACCAGCGACATGCCCGGGAACCGCTCCTGATCGTCCAGCTCGACCCAAGCGCCGGTCCGGATGTAGGTGCCGAACACGATTCCGGTGCCCGCCACTTCCTCCGTCGTCAGATCGAACGACTTCAGCTCTCCGTCGGCCGGGAAATACACTTTGCCGTCTTTCTCCGGCGACACGTACAAGCCTCTATAATTTTCAACGATTCCCGCCCAGCGCCCGTTTTCCAAATCATAAATGAAAAGCGACGTCGGACTCGTACTCATCATAACGAACAAATAATGACCGACGGCGTTCATGGAATACACGGTGGGAGCGTCGGCGGGCGAGAACAGCGCGTTTTCCGGAAAAGGGATTTGCGTCTTCGCGCCGTCGGCCGGATCGATTCGGAACAAGCCGCCCTTCGTCCCGGTTCCCGCGTACAAATACCCGTCGTAATAAGCGATCCCTCGAACGTATTGCTGCGCCTCGGCCAGCTGGCCGGTCAACAGCGTCAGTTTGTCTTGCGCCGGGTCGTACACGAACACCTTGCCGCTCGGATATCCTCCGCCGTAGACGCGATCCGACTCGTCCACGACGATCGAATATAACGACGTCGCCTCCGGCACGGCTCCGATCGTTCGAATGTGCTTCGTTACGGGAGAATACGCGTACAATACGTTGCCCGCCACGGTATACACATTTCCTTGAGAATCGATGGCGTGACCCCAGGATTGGCCCCCGCCGCTTAAGGGAAGCTCCCGGACGACCCGGTTCGTATCCAGATCGACGACGCTGAAGATCGCGGAATGCACGGCGGAACCCGCTACCGTGGTATACATGACGTCTTTCCCGTCCTCCGCGCCGAACGCGGCATTGAACGTATTCGGCGCCGTCACCTGGGTACCGAGATCCTCGGGAACCGAGAACGTTCTCGGAACGACGACGGCATCCGCCGCCAGCGCATTCGAATCCGGCGGGGCCGGCAAGGCGACCGCGCCGATCAACGCCGCGGAAAGCACGACGGAAGCGAATTTCTTCCCATGATGGATAACGCTTTCAAACATCGCATTCACAACCTTTCGAATTTGTCGCGAACTAGTTTACATGTGGATCACATAAAAGGAATTAACTTCTATTAACCTCCTAAAATAATAGTTGTGGTTCATTTGTAGTTCATTTTAAAGAATGAAAATCGGAATATCAACGAGAAAATGAGCGGGTAAACAAAAAAAGTCCATCCTGCACCCTCTGTGGGTTGCATGATGAACCTTTATCCTTGCGTATGCGTGTTCCCTTCCCGGATCAACGTATGAAACATATGAATAAGACCTTCTTCGTCAATCAGCTTCGCGAAGTATTGTCCGAGACATTTCCCGAACGTCTCGATCTCCTCGGGAACCAACCCCAGCCGCTCGTAGGTCGCGAAGCTCGGGATCATCTCGCGGTACATATCGAACCGCCTCGGCGCGTTCGGCAGCTCCGACGCGATCCCGTCCGCGACCCGCTTATTCGCGGGAAGCGTGAACGTGCCGCGGCGAATCGTCGTCGCCGCTTCCTCCGATAAGAGGAAATTCGCCAGGCTTTCCGCCTCTTTCTTCTGCGCCGACGACGCGTTGACGCCGACGCCGGTGCACAGGAGCAGCGTATCGCCGCTCCCGCCCTCGGATCGCGGCAGCTGCGCGATATCGAACGGAAACCCCGCGTCCGCCAGCTCGTTCAACCGATAATACGTCGTCAGTATGGCGGAAACCTTCTCCTGCTTGAAGAGCAGCTCCACGTCGTGCAAGCTGAACGACAGCATGCGCGGAAATAAACCGTCTTCGTGGATGAGCTCCCTCACGTCCCGGAACGCGTCGAGCCGGTTCGATCGTCCCGGAAGCGGGAGCCCGTCCTCCCGGTCGAAGGCGACGCCGTTTTGCAGCAGGAAGATCGGCCACCGGTTGTGGGAGGACAAGTGAAAGAATAAGCCGTACCGGCTCTCCCCGGCCAGCTTCTTCAAGGCTTGCCGCAGGTCGCTCCACGTCCAGCTGCTGTCCGGTTCGAACGCTCCCGCTTCCCGGAAATGATCGCGGTTATAGCACAGGATCACAGGCGAGAACACGAACGGCCGCAAGTAAGCCCGGTTCGGCTCCGTACGTTCCATAAACAGCTTATTTAAAAAGGGGAACGCGCTCGCTTGCGGAGCCTGGGGCTCGAATAACGATAGGAGTCGGTTGTCCCGGAAATAGAAATAGTCCAGATTGTTCAGCAGCACGACGTCCACGACGCCGTACGCCAACAGCTGCCGAATGGAATCCGGATTCGAATACGGGAGCGTTACCGTCTCCACGCGGACCTCGGGATGCTCCCGTCGATACGACGCCAACAAGTCGTTCAGCTTCGCGTCCGCGTGTAACGACGGGTACAGCCCGAGGCGAAGCGCGTTCTGCCGGCCCGACGCCGCCACCTGCGTGCCCACGCGCGGGACCTTCCGGATCAAGCCTTCCTCCACCAGCTTCCCCATCGCGGCGCGGACGGAGTTTTTGCTCAGATCGAACTGTTCGGCGAACGCGACCTCCGACGGCAAATAATCGCCGACCCGATAAGTGCCGTTCGCCAAATTCGTTCGAATATAGGCGATCAATTGATTGGAACGATCTACGAATGTTTTGCGATCGGGCTTAGCCATGACACGGTCCCCTTCGTCCAACCGGCTCGCGCGAAAAACCGCCCCCGCGCGACGTTCCGCGCGAAAGCGGTCGATCCGTCTACCCCAGCTTCTCCTTCAACTCGTCGGTCGAAGCGTGCCACATGCCCTCGTTGTACTCGATCAGGCAACGCTTCAACGCCGCCTTCTCCCCGTCGGACATCCCGTCCAGAATGATGCGTCGCTTCATCGCGTAATCCATCTTGTTCACGTGATCCGCGAGAATCTTCCACCCGCGCCGCGCTTCGGGATCGACCAGCATCTCGCAAGCCGTCGCTCCCGCGTAATACATGCCCTCTTCGCGCTTGTCTACCGCGATCCACACGATCCAGCAGCGGCGGCCGTTCGGTACGTCGTCCTTGTTCGCGGAAAATTTGATGCCCTTCTCCACCTTGCTCTTCGCATGCAGCGCGCCCAGGTCGATGTAGGCTTCTTCCCCGTCCTTATCGATAATGACGGCCGATACGTTGTTCAAATCGATGGAGCCCGCGCCGAACCCCTTATGCTCCTTATTGCTGACGACGTTCAGCGCATTGATCTTCTTCCCGCCGATTTCCACGTGCGCCCCCACCTTCGTTCCTCGTTAGAATTTCTTCTATTGTACCCGAAATAATCCCCGGGGGACAAACATATACATCCACTAGACGCTTGTCAACGGGGTGAAAATCATGAAAAAGATGAAGTTAGGGCGCTGGCGGCCGGTCGCGATCGCCGGCGTCGCCTTCGCGGTATGGGTCGCGCTCTGGGGCGAGCTCGGCGCCCCCGCCGCCGGCGACAGTTCCTTCGGCGAAGCGGTCGCGACGTTCGGCGGCGCCGGCCCGGAGAAGGCGCAGGCGCCGAAGACGAACTCGGGCGCGAATCCGAACCCGGCTCCGAACGCGGCGCCCCCGGTCCCCGAGAAGCCTCCCGCTCCGAAGCCGATGAGCAATCGCGTCGTGGAATACCACATCGGCGTGGCGCTGGACGCGGAAAACCATGCGCTCCACGGCACGCAGACCGTGACCTGGCGCAATCCGGGCAAGGAGAAGGTGCAAGAGCTGTACTTCCACTTATATCCGAACGCGTTCGAATCCGACAAGACGACCTTCATGAGGGAGTCGGGGGGCAAGCTGCGCGAGGATAAGCGGACGGCGAACAGCTACGGCGGCATGACGATCTCCTCGATCGAGACGACCGAGGGGCTCGATCTGACCCATCGCCTCTCGTTCGAGCAGCCCGACGACGGCAACAAGGCGGACAAGACGCTGGCGAAGCTCCGCTTGCCGAAGGCGGTTCCCCCGAACGGAACGGTGACGCTGAAGATGTCGTTCACCGTGCAGCTGCCCGAGGTGTTCGCCCGCATGGGCTACAAGGACGACTTCGTGATGGCCGGGCAATGGTTTCCGAAGATCGCGGTTTACGAGCCCGCCGGGACGCGCGGCCGTACGGGCGAGGGATGGAACGCCCACCAATATCACGGCAATTCCGAATACTACGCGGACTTCGGCATCTATAACGTGAAGATCAAGGTTCCGACCGACTACGTCGTCGCCGCTACCGGGTTTCCGCCGAAGCCCGCCGTCGTCGATAAGAAGTCGGGCACGAAGACGTACCACTTCTACGCGGACGACGTACACGACTTCGCATGGTCGGCTTCGCCTCACTTCATCTACGCGGAGGAGCCGTATTCGGCGCCGAACGTGCCCGGCGTCAAGATCAAGCTGTATCTCGATCCGACGCATCTGGAGCTGAAGGAGCGATACCTCTACGCGGCCAAGAAGTCGCTGCAGCACTTCAGCGAATGGTACGGCCCTTATCCGTACAGCACGCTGTCGATCGTCGTGCCCCCGGAAGGCGCGGGCGGCGCGGGCGGCATGGAATACCCTACGCTCGTCACTGCTTGGGCGGCGGATTCGGCGGACGTCGGGTACGAGCTCGAACGCGTCGTCGTGCACGAGATCGGCCATCAATATTGGTACGGCATGGTCGCGAGCAATGAATTCGAGGAAGCGTGGTTGGACGAAGGCTTCACCTCGTACGCCGAGGATAAGCTCATGGAAGCCGAATACGGCTTGACGCCGAGCACGACGCTGGAAGCGAGCTACATGACGAACCCGGCCTCGCTCACCCGCTTCGCCTGGAACTTCGACAGCCACGATCATTACGCGGACAACGTGTACATTCGGGGGAAGCTCGTGCTGCTGGCGATGGAAAAGGAGATCGGCGAAGCGAAGATGAAACGCGTGCTTCGCGCCTACTTCGACCGGTGGAAGTTTCGGCACCCGTCGACGGGCGACTTCCAGAAGACGGCGGAAGACGTAACGAAACAAAGCTGGGCGCCGTTCTTCGATCAGTTCGTCTACGGCGACCAGATGGCCGATTACGCGGTGGAGCGCATCGAACGCGCGAAGTCGGACGACGGGACGTACGCTTACCGCGTCACCGTATCGAGCCGCGGCGGCAAGGACGGTCCGGTATCCGTCCGGTTCCTCTACGAGGACGGTCAGACGATCCGCGAGGAATGGCCGGGGAAGGAAGACAGCGTCGTCTTCGCGCTGCCGCCGCACGCCGCGAAGCTGAAGCACGTCGTCGTCGACCCGGAACACGGCGTCGTTCTCGAGCATAAGCGCATTAACAATTTCATGAAGACCGACGTGGACGAAAGACTAGAGACCCGCTGGACGATGGGCGTCGCGAAGCTGCTCGAAGCGCTGTTCGGCACGGTGGTCTGGTAACGAACGAGCCGAGATTACGGAGAGGAGGCGCGCTTCATGTGGTCGTACGCGAAATCGGGATGGGCCGCCGCCCGTCGCAGTTGGTTTCTATTGTTTCTCATTTTCTTATATCAGTACGGATGGGGCTTCGCGCTCTATAAATATGTGAAGTCGATCGTCGTTCCGCTGCTTCATCGCTACCCCGGCGGCGAGCTGGCGCAATCCGCGGACCGCCTGTTCTGGCTGGAGGCGGAATTCCAACTGACGAAGACCGACCTGATCGCCCCTTACGCGTGGACGATTCTCGTCCTGCTGCTCGTCCGCATGCTGCTCACTCCGCTGCTGAACGGCGGGATCTACAACGCGCTGGCGAACGGCGGGGACGGCCACCGGAGAGCGTTCGTCCGCGGGGCGAAGACGTACGCGAAGCCGTTCCTGCTGCTGTACGGACTGCAGACGCTGCT
This sequence comes from Paenibacillus sp., assembly GCF_031177825.1. Classification (GTDB taxonomy): domain Bacteria; phylum Bacillota; class Bacilli; order Paenibacillales; family YIM-B00363; genus Paenibacillus_AE. Next base: position 34,312 of record NZ_JAPSKE010000026.1, read on the forward strand.
GACGTTCGCGCCGCTCGTCTGGGCGATTCCGCGGGCGCTCGAGGCGGCGTCGGCCGCGTACGATTGGCCGTCCGTCGCGGCAGCGGCCGCCCCGTATGCGATCGGTTGGCTCGTATATCAAGGCATCCTGGATCTCGCCTTCATGTACGTCGGCTTCGGCATCGTCGAGGGACGCGGCGGCTGGGCCGGACTTGGGCTGTTCGCCCGCCGAGGGCTGCCGATCGCCGCCCTCGCGCTCGCGACGTTCGCGGTCGGCCTCGCCGTCAGCTTGACCGCGAGCGCGCTGTCGCTCTGGTGGGCCGGCTTCTTCGCGGTCGTCATCCATCAGTCGTACCCGATCGTTCGCGCCCTGCTGAAACTATGGGGCATCAGCGCCCAGTATCATCTCTGGTCGGCGCATCGGTAAGTTCATATATAATACGAGGACATCGGGCGCCATGCGCGCTCGATGTCCTCTTCTTCGTTATTGCGCCCTGCGGCACGCTCGAAGCCATGACCGCTTCCCTCCCGTCGCTTCCTCGTACGCCCATCCGAACCATGCGGCGGAAAGCGACATCGTTCGCTCCGGATCCTCGTTTCGAACGCGAAATGCGTCCGTTCCGACACTTCGAATCCTCCTTCGAACTTTGGCTATTTCTAGCGCCTCGTGCCGGTATAGATCGAATCTCATCGCCGGCGATTTTCTCCTTCGCTCTCTCGTTGGAACGGCGCGTTCACGTTCCCGCTTGATCGGCCGCCTCTTTTTTCGATCGTCCGTCACTATCATTTAACGGCTGAATATTTTACTAGAATAGGAGGATTCCGACGAATGCTGTCGAATATACCGTAGGTCGAAAAAAATCGATTAGTGCCTAATGTCCGCGTCGCCTTGCGACCCGGGCTACGGGGGAACCAGTCTTGGGTGAATTGATCTCGCAACTAGGGATCATAGGGAACCTTCAACCGAACCCTTAAGCTAACCTCGTCGGCATCGGAAGGGGTATACAATTGAAGAAGGCAGCATCTCTGGTGTTGGCATTGTCCATCGGGTTCGGCGCGTTCGCCGGCGGCGCGGCCGCGGCTACGGAACTCGAGACGGCCGTCGATCAATTGGTCGGCATCGATTACAAGTACGGAGGCACGACGACGAAGGGCTTCGACTGCTCCGGGTTTACCGGCTACGTCTTCGAGAAGCTCGGCATCGACCTGCCTCGTCGATCCGCGGATCAAGCGACCGTCGGCGCGAAGGTCGGCAAGGACGAGCTTCGTCCGGGCGACCTGGTATTTTTCAACACGGACGGCAAGGGCATCTCGCACGTCGGCATCTATATGGGAGACGGCAACTTCGCCCATTCTTCCAGCTCCCGCGGCGTGTCGATCAGCAAGATGAACGACAGCTATTATTCCAAGCGTTACGTCACTGCGCGTCGCGTCTTCGACGAGACGCAATACGTCGCCCTCGCGACGGAAGCCGCTCCGGCGGCGCCGGTCGTCGCGCAAGCGCCGGCCGCACCGGCCCCTGCAGCGCCGGAAGCGGCCGCCGTGACGGAAGACGTCGTGCTTTCGACGGAAGCGGCGGAGCTCGCGGCCGAGCATGCGGGCGAGGACGTCTCGGTCGAAGACGTCGTCGAATCGCTGCGGCAGCGCATGTAACGTCGAAACCCCCGATGCGATCCAAGCGCATCGGGGGTTTTTCTTTTCCCCATCCCCTCGATACCTACGTCGAAAGACATCCATAGGCGCACGAATTCCGCTTTCCTTCCGCTCCGCCGAACCTCAGCCGCACGCAACAGAGTCGTTACTCCCGGATTCAGGCGGTTCCTTTTCCCCATTTTCATGCAAGAATGTGACGGATATGTTGTGTTTTGTTACCCAACTCACAGAATCCCTCAGGCATCTGTGACATAATACGTAGGCGGCGGCGGTGGCCGACCGATTCAAGCGGTTTTCCGAGGTGTGAGAAAGTCATGAGATTAGTAACGATCGAATCCTGCGCTCCGGGCATGAAGCTCGGCAAGGCCGTCCTGACGGAGCACGGGCAAGTACTGCTCGGGTACGGGTACGAGCTGACCCAACCCGTTATTCTTCGTCTGCGAAATATGGGCATTCATCAACTATATATCGACGATCCGCGGACGGACGATATCGTCGTCGAAGAGACGATTCGGGAAGAGACGCGGCGTCTCGTGCACGGCTCGCTCCAACAATGCATGGACTACGTCCGGGCGGGCGGTCCCGCCGGCGGCGGACGCGTCGTGACGTTCTCTCGGCTCGTCTCGGACAGCGTCAATAGTATCGTAGACGACGTCGTCTTGAACCGTAACATGCCGATCGTCCATATTCGGTCGACGGCCGCGACGGGCGACAAGCTCGAACATCATTTCGTCAATAACGCCTTGAACGTCTCCGTCTTCGCGACGAAGCTCGCCATGGCCGAAGGCGCCTCCGCGGACGAGCTGCGCACCGTATGCGCCGCCGCGCTGTTTCACGACATCGGCAAGCTGCTCGTCCCTCAGGAGCTGCTGTCGAAGCGGACGAGGCTGAGCGACGAGGACCTCCGGACGCTCCGCCGCCATGCGGAGCTCGGATACAGGCTGCTCAAGAACGACGGCAGCGTCTCGCTCGTCGCCGCGCAATGCGCGCTGCAGCATCACGAGCGCGTGGACGGCCTCGGCTACCCCTTCGGGCTGCGGGGCAGCGACATTCACCCGTATGCCAAGCTCATCGGTATGATCGACGCCTACGACGCGCTCGTCAGCCACCGGAGCTACCGGAACGCCATGCTGCCGCACGAAGCGATGGATTATCTTTACGCGAACGTCGAAAGCGCGTATGATCGTGGTAAGGTAGAGCAATTTAGAAACAAGGTAGCGATCTTCCCTCCAGGTACGGCGGTCACGTTGAACACCGGCGAGAAGGGGGTCGTCTCCCGCCTCGACTCGTCGTGCTTGCAGCGGCCGACGATCCGCGTATTGACGAACCCTAACGGAGAAGAATTGAAAACCCCTTACGAACTCCAACTGGCGAAGCATCTCAACATCATGATTCGATCCGTGGGCGACATCCGATCCTACGCCGGATAACAAGTCCCAATCCTCGCTGCAGAAAGGCCAGGATTCGTCATGAGCGCCCTTGTCGGGCTATTGCGCAACGTCCCTTTGTTTCAAGATTTGACGGAGGAAGAGCTGCGGACGATCGCCCCCTTGTTCCAAGAGAACAAGTGGAATCGCGGGAAGCTGCTCTTCATGGAAGGCGACCCGGGCGACGAGCTGTTCGTCGTGAAGTCCGGCGTCGTCAAAATTTACCGCTTCGACGACGAGAAGGAAATCATTCTGGCGCTCTTCGGTCCCGGCGACTTCTTCGGCGAAATGGCGGTCATTCAACCGGCTCTCAACCGCTCCGCCACCGCGGAAACGTTAGAGTCTTGTTTGATTTATACGATGAAGCGGTCCGTCTTCTACGAGTTCATGGAGAAGCACCCGCGCATCTGCATTAAACTGCTCGAGGTGACGGTGCAGCGCCTCCGGAACGCGAACGATCAAATCTACAACCTGACGTTCCTCGACGTCCGGTCGCGTATCATCCGCACGATTCTCCGTCTCGCGGAGGAGCGCGGCGTCAAGCTCGGCGACGGCCTGCTGGTCGACATTCGCATGACGCACCAGCAGCTGGCGAGCTTCGCGGGCACGGCACGGGAATCGGCCACGAAGGTACTGCAGGAGCTGTCCGAGGAAGGGATCATCATCGTCGAGAAAAAGCGGATTTTCCTCCCGGACCACGAGAAGCTGAAGCAACTGGCCGGATTGTGATTCGGGCGAGAGCAGAGGATCGATAGCCGCAGCGTAAGCCGAGAGGCGAGCCGCTGCGGCTATTATCGTATATACTGGAATAGATCCCATAGGAGAGGCGCGAGATTCGATGAAATTGGTTTCTTGGAACGTGAACGGCCTGAGGGCTTGCATCAATAAAGGGTTTCTGGACTTCCTTCAGCGGTCGGAGGCGGACGTCTTCTGCGTGCAGGAGACGAAGCTGCAGGAAGGCCAGCTCGACCTAGCGCCGTTCGAAGGGTATGCGTCCTACTGGAATTACGCGGAGAAGAAAGGGTATTCCGGCACTGCGGTATTCACGAGGGTGGCGCCGATTTCGGTTCGATACGGCCTCGAGGAAGACGCCGAACCGGAGGGTCGGGTAATCACTCTGGAGTTCGAGGACTTCTACCTGGTGAACGTGTATACGCCCAACGCGCGGCGCGACTTGTCCCGCCTCGACTTCCGCATGGAATGGGAGGATCGGTTCCTCGCATACCTGCTCGAGCTCGACGCCAAGAAGCCCGTCGTCGTCTGCGGCGATCTGAACGTCGCTCACGAGGAGATCGACATTAAGAACGCGAAGGCGAACCGGGGCAACTCCGGCTTTACGGACGAAGAACGCGAGAAGATGACTCGGCTGTTGAACGCCGGCTTCGTCGATTCGTTCCGCCATCTGTATCCCGATCGCGGGGACGTCTATTCGTGGTGGTCGTACATGCCGAAGGTCCGCGAACGGAACGTCGGCTGGCGCATCGATTATTTCTTGATATCCGAGCGGCTGAAGCCGCGCCTCGTCGACGCCTCGATCGAATGCGAGGTCATGGGCAGCGACCATTGTCCGGTCTCCTTGGAGCTGGCCGACTGAGCCGGGGCGCCGGCGGCGTCCCGCTTACCTTGACGTCGCCTCCCGCTCCACCGTCCGCAGGAAGTCGGCGACGACCTTCTTGTTGTTGCTCTCCCCGCCCAGCTTCGTCATCGCCCTTCCGACGAAGTTGACGCCCCGATTCGAGCCTTCGTATCCGAGCTTCGTCCGCCCGTCGTCGATGCGCCGCAGCGTGAACGCGAAGTCGATCTCGAACGCCTTCGCGAGGACGAACGCAAGCCGCAGCCGCTTCTCCTCCGGCGCGTCCATATATTCCACGACGGACACTTCGTACGTCTCCGAGCGCTTGCCTTCCCGGTACGTCTGCAGGAACGAAGAGCCGACGACTCCCTCCTTCCGTTCTTTCCACCGATTTTCGGCGATGTTCGGCATGATCCGATGCATGTTTTCGACGGCGAACAACGCCCACACGGTCTCGAGGTCCGCGTCGATGACGATCTCTTCCTTCCATTGAATCATGAATCGCTCTCCCTTCCCGATGCCAGAAATTCGTCGATGTCTTTCATTTTGGCTTGGAGGCCGTCGATTTCCGACTGGATGCGCTCCCGCTTCCGCAGCAGCAAGCTCTCCAGGTTGGCGAACGATTCGTCGTTCATGACGGAGACCATCTCTTGGATCGTGAAGCCGAGACCACGCAGCTTGACGAGAAGGACGGCGAGGACGTACGAGCCGTCGTCGTAGTACCGATAGCCGTTGTTCGGGTCGATGCGGGCCGGCTCGAGCAGCTTGATCTCGTCGTAGTATCTCAGGGCGTCTCTGCTGAGTCCCGTCATGGCCGAAAATTCGCTGACCTTGTACATGGTTCCGCCTCCTCTTGCATCATACACCTTGGGGCGCACCCCAAGGTCAAGCATGACGTAATCCGTCGGCCCCGGACCCGCCCGAACCCAAACGAAAGAGGGCCGTCGGCGCGTTGATTCCGCGGACGGCCCTCGATTCGTCGTTGCTACTTGTTTCTACTTCTCCCCCGCGACGACCGGACGCGACGCGTCGCTGATCCAGTCGCTCCAGCTTCCCGCGTACAGCTTCACGTTCGTGAAGCCGACCTCGCGCAGCGCCAGCACGTTCGGGCATGCCGTCACGCCGGAGCCGCAATAGACGATGATCTCCTCGGCGCCCTGGTACGGCTCGAACCGCTTCATCTGCTCCTTCACGGAACGGTAACGGCCTTCCGCGTCCAAGTTCGCCTTCCAGAACAGGTGGCGGGCGCCGGGAATATGGCCCGCGACCTTGTCGATCGGCTCCGCGATGCCGCGGTACCGCGAATCTTCCCTCGAATCGAGCAGGACGACCTTCCCCGATTCGATCTTCTCCCGCTTGGCCGCGATGTCTTCCGCGGTGACGAGCCAATCGCGGCGCACCTGCGGCACGAACCGCGTATCGGCCTCCGGCGTCTGCTCGGCTCCGCTCGCCGTCGGATGTCCCGCCTGCTTCCACGACGCGAAGCCTCCGTCCAAGATGTAGGCTTCGTCATGCCCCATATATGCGAGCAGCCACCAGAGGCGCGACGCCATCGCGCCGCCTTGATCGTCGTAAGCGACGACGCAGCGGCCCTTAACGATCCCGATGCGAGACAACTTACCGGCCAGCTCGTCGATGTCCGGCAGCGGGTGCCTTCCGCCGACGCCGTCCTCGCGCTTCGGGGCGGAGAGGTCCTTCTCCAAATCTAAATAAAAGGCGCCCGGAATGTGCTCCGTCACGTAAGCGTCGGCACCCGATTGCGGTTGTCCCAGCGCGAAGCGGCAGTCCACGAATACCGCCTCCCGGTCCTTCCACTTCGCATACGCCTTCTCCAAACTTACGATATGCCGCATTCTCTACACCCTTTCTGATTTCCGTACAACCTGTCACAAGCGCTTTCTGCTATATTAGCAGAGAGTCCGATTCGTGAGAAGTGTCGTCCGCACATTATAATCAAACTGTAATATTCCCTAAAAGGAGTTCGAAGTTATGCATCCGACCGAGCGGATCGAGCCGACCGACGCTTCCGAATACGTCCTGACGCCGATGACCGAGCGCGACGCCGCCGAAATCTGCGAATGGCGGTACCCCGCGCCGTACGATATTTACGATTGGCCCGCGTGGGATGTCGCCGTTCGCGAAGGGCGCGACTTCGCCGACCCGGCGCTGCGGGAGCGCCACTACCGCGCCGTGCGGCGCGGCGGCCGACTTTGCGGCTTCGCGCAATGGCTTCCCCTGGCCGCCGAAGTCGGCCCCCCGGTCGTGCGCCTCGGCCTGGGGCTGCATCCGGACGACTGCGGCGCGGGCCGAGGCGCCCGCTTCGCGTCGTTCCTCGCCCGGGAGACCGCGGCGCTTCACCCCGGCTGCGTCGTCGATCTCGAGGTCGAGAAGCGCAACGTCCGCGCGGTTAGAGCGTATGAACGGGCCGGTTTCCGCGCGGTCGACGAGTACGAGCTGCCGATTCCCGGAAGAGGCGCGCATTTCGTTGTCAACATGGTATATCTTCCATTGGCGCGAATCTAAAATAATAGCGAATCCTGCCGATATATATCGTAGATTCTTTCATCGTGTCGAAAGTTAATATAATATAGGAAGTATTGGTACATACGGAAGAGGAGCGTGCTTTGACATGGAGAAGTCAACGATCGTAGGGTTAGTGCTGGCGGTCATCTCGGTATTCGTCGGGATGATGCTGAAGGGAGCGCCGATGTCCAGCTTAAATAACCCCGCGGCATTCTTGATCATTATCGGGGGAACGATCGCGACGATTTTCATAGGCTTTCCGATGTCGGAGCTCAAGAAGATGCCGAAGTTGTTTAAAATAGCCGTCTTAGGGCAGAAGCATATCGGCAAAACCGAAATCATCCGCATGTTTATGGAATGGGCGACGATCACGCGCCGGGAAGGCTTGCTCGCGCTCGAGAGCAAGGTCGACGAGATCGAAGAGCCGTTCCTTCGCAACGGGATGCGGATGATCATCGACGGCAACGATCAAGATTTCGTCCATGACGTGTTGATGGAAGAAGTTCACGCGATCGAAGAACGCCATAAGTCCGGGGCGTTGATTTTCTCCCAAATGGGTACATACGCGCCTACGCTCGGGGTGCTCGGCGCCGTCGTCGGCCTCGTCGCGGCGCTCGGCAATTTATCGGACATCGAGAAGCTCGGCCACTCCATCGCCGCGGCGTTCATCGCGACGCTGCTCGGGATTTTCACCGGGTACGTATTATGGCACCCGATGGCGAATAAGCTCAAGCGCTTCTCCAAGCAAGAGATCGAGTTGAAGACGATGATGGTCGAAGGCCTCCTCTCCATTCAATCCGGCGTCTCCACCGTCGCGATTAACCAGAAGCTTTCCGTATACCTGACCCCAACCGAACGGGCGGCGGAGCAGAAAGGGGAAGCGGCCGGTGAGCAAAAAACAGCGCAAGCATGAGCATGAAGAGCATATGGACGAGTCGTGGCTCGTCCCGTATGCCGATATCCTGACGCTGCTGCTCGCCTTGTTTATCGTCTTGTTCGCCTCCAGCCAGATCGATCAGAAGAAGTTCGAACAGATCAAGATGTCGTTCCAATCGGCGCTTAGCGGCGGGCCTAGCTTTATGGACAACGTCTCCCCCGTCCCGAGCCGCGACAACGTCGGGATCGACAACGAGGGCAAGAGAGAGAAGGACGAACAGAGCGCGAGCGAGCTGGAGGAACAGCTCCGGAAGAAAGAGACCGAGCAGCTGCTCGAGTTGAAGCGCAAGATCGATCAATACATCGACGAGAACGGACTGACGACGCAGCTCGAAACTCAGCTCGACAATCAACAGCTCAAGATCACGATCAGCGACAATACGCTGTTCGCTTCGGGAAGCGCGCAGCTGAAGCAGGAATCCCGCGCGTTGGCCGGCACGATCTCGGAGCTGCTCGAGCAATATCCGAGCTACGAGGTCGTCGTCTCGGGCCACACGGACAACGTGCCGATCAAGACGTCGCAATTCCCGTCCAACTTCCATCTGAGCGCCGAACGAGCGCTCACGTTCATGGCCGTGCTGCTGGAAAATCCGGACGTCGGGGAAAACCGCTTCTCCAGCGTCGGATACAGCGAGTACAAGCCGGTCGCTTCGAACGACACCGCGGAAGGACGGGCGCAGAATCGCCGCGTCGAAGTGTCCATCGTCCGGAACATTCAATAACCGTTTTCTCGTTCGGACCCCGCCGCGGCGGGGTTTTTGTATGGCTCGTTCGAACTGTGGTATCATAGGGGCAGCGCGGCATTTTCGAAATTAGAAGGAAAAAGGTGTGAACGCATGACGACCGAAACGAAACCGTACAGAGTCTTGCTCTACTATAAATATGTAACGATCGAGAACTACGAAGAATTCGCGAAGGAGCACTTGGCTTACTGCAAGGAGCTCGGCGTGAAGGGGCGCATTCTCGTCGCTCGCGAAGGCATTAACGGCACGCTGTCCGGCACGGTAGAACAGACGCAGGCGTATATGGACCATATGCATGCCCATCCGCTGTTCCAAGGCATGATCTTCAAGGTGGACGAGGCGGACGGGCACGCGTTCAAGAAAATCTTCGTCCGCCCGCGCCCCGAGCTGGTGACGTTCCGGTTAGAGGACGATATCAACCCGAACGAGCTGACGGGCAAGCGGCTGAAGCCGAAGGAGTTCATGGAGGCGCTGCAGCAAGAGGACGTCATCGTGCTCGACGGGCGCAACGATTACGAATTCGACGTCGGCCATTTCCGCGGCGCGATTCGTCCGGAGGTCGAGTCGTTCCGGGAGTTCCCGGAGTGGATTCGGGAGAACTTGGCGCAGTTCAAGGACAAGAAGGTGCTGACGTATTGCACGGGCGGCATTCGCTGCGAGAAGCTGTCGGGCTTCTTGATCCGCGAGGGCTTCAAAGACGTCAGCCAGCTGGATGGCGGCATCGTGACGTACGGCAAGGATCCGGAGGTGCAAGGCCGACTCTGGGACGGCAAGCTGTACGTGTTCGACGAGCGCATCACGGTACGCGTGAACCAGACCGACGAGGAGACGGTCGTCGGCAAGTGCCTCCACTGCGGCACGCCGTCGGAGAAGTACATCAACTGCACGTACGATTTCTGCCACAATCATCATATCGTGTGCGAGGCTTGCGAAGAGGCGAAAGGCGGATACTGCTCCGAAGTTTGCGAGGAGAAGGACGCGGCGCTGCAAGCGACGAGAGCGAATTAAGAAACAAAAGGGGTCGCACCCTCAAGTAGAAGCATTCTACTCGAGGGGCGGCCCCTTCCTGGTTTTCGCCGACTTACAACGTCCCTCCCGTACGCCGACGATGCGGTTCGGCGGATACCGGCGTCGCGGGCGGCATCCGCTGCGTCCGCTCCCGGCTCAGCAGACGGCCGAAGAACGAGGCGAGCGACTGCTGGAACAGCATGCCGAGCACGACGGGCACGGCGACCGGCGGGGCGAAGTACGTCACCGCCAGCACCGCTCCCGCGCTAATGTTGCGCATGCCGCCGTTCAGCGTCAGCGCGACGACCGTCCCCCGATCGACCTTCAGCCACCGCCCGGCCAGCCAGCCGAGCCCGTAGCCCGCCGCCGCCAGCGCGAGCACCGTTCCCGCGATGCCGAGCAGCCGGACGTCGACGCGCTGCAGGTACGGCGCGACGACCGAAGCGTTGATGGCGACGACGACGCCCATCGCCACCTTCGAGAACGGGCTGAGGCGCGGGCCCCAGACTTCCTTGACGCGCCCCCGCGTCCACTGATGGAGCGCCATGCCGAGCAGCGACGGCAGCACGATCATCCAGAACAGCCCCTGCATCATCGCGGCCGTATCCATCTGCACCTTCGCCCCGATCAAATACGAAACCGTGTGCGGCACGACGAACGGCGCCAGCATCGTGTCGACCAAAATGATGGAGAGCGTCAACGGCGTATTCCCTTTCAGAATAGCGACCCAGACGAAGCTGGTGATGCCGGTCGGGATCGCCGCGGCGACGACGAGGCCGGTAATCGTATACGCGTCGTTCGGGTATAACGCATGCCCGACGGCGAGCGCCAGCAGCGGCATCGCCGCGTGAAGGATGCCGAGCGTGACGAATAGGGGCGTCGGATGGGCGAGCACGCCCACGAACTGCTTCAAGCTCATGCCGATGCTGCCCGAGAACGTCATGAACGCGAAGATCCAAGGCGTCCACTCCCGATAGCCCGATAAGTAGCCTCCTAAGAGGACGCCGATACAGACGCTGACCGGCGTAATCAGCGGGAGCGCCTTCTCCAATCCCGCATTGATTCGTGCCAACATATCGCGAACGCCTTCTTTTTCCGTTGTTGTCCCCTAATCGTAATCATCGCCCGCCGCGCCGTCAATGGTTTTTACCCTCGCTTTACACATGAATTCCGGCGGTATGCTAGAATGCTTCTGAGAGGATGGGATTCGGATGAAACACGGTTGGCTGCAGTCGTTCGCGACCGCGCTGAAGCTGGGGCTGCTCTCGTTCGGGGGGCCTACGGCGCATATCGGATATTTTCGGGAAGAGTACGTGAATCGGAAAAGGTGGCTCGACGACCGCAGCTTCGCCGACTTGGTGGCGCTCTGTCAGCTGCTTCCGGGACCGGCGAGCAGCCAGGTCGGCATCGCGATCGGCTGGATGCGCGCCGGCTGGCTCGGCTCCCTCGCCGCATGGATCGGCTTCACGCTGCCGTCCGCGGCGATTCTCGCCGCCTTCGCCTGGGTGCGGTCGTCCGTTCCGGGAGCGGCGGACGCCGGCTGGCTTCGCGGCCTCGAGCTGGCGGCGGTCGCGATCGTGGCATCCGCCGTGCTCGGCATGGGCCGCACGCTGGCCCCGGACAAGCCGCGCGTCGCGATTCTCGTCGCGACCGCGGCCGCCGTGCTGCTGCTGCCGTACGCCTGGACGCAGGTCGCGGCTATCGCGGCCGCCGGCGCGGTCGGCTTCGCGCTGAAGCGCGGCGCGCCTCCCGCCGCCGAGGCGCAGCCTCCCGCCGCGGCGGCGGGCGGTCGCTCCGGCGCGACAGCGCTGCTGCTCCTCTTCGCCGCGCTGCTCGTCGGGCTCCCGATCGCCCGCGAAGCCGGCGCCCTGCCGCCGCTGCTCTCGCTGTTCGAGAGCTTCTACCGCGCCGGGTCGCTCGTCTTCGGCGGCGGCCACGTCGTCCTGCCGCTGCTCGAGCGCGAGGTCGTGCCGAGCGGCTGGGTATCCGCCGAATCGTTCGCGGCCGGCTACGCGGCGACGCAGGCGATGCCGGGACCGCTGTTCACGTTCGCGTCGTATCTCGGCGCCGACTCGCACGGCTGGACCGGCGCGGTCGTCGCCACCGTCGCGATCTTCCTGCCCGGCTACCTGCTCGTCATCGGCGCCCTGCCGTTCTGGCAGTCGCTTCGCCGCATCGCCGGCGTCGCGCATGTCGTGTACGGCATCAATGCCGCCGTCGTCGGACTTCTGCTCGCGGCGCTGTACGATCCGCTCTTCACGGGCGCCGTGACGTCGTCCGCCGACTTCGCGATCGCCGCGGCGCTTTACGCCTTGCTCGCCTTCTGGAAGCTGCCGCCTTGGGCGCTGGTCGGGATCGCCGCGCTGACCGGCGCGGCCGCCTTCGGTTGGTAACGCGATCGACGGACGAAAAATCGACGCATCGATCCGGGAACCCCGATCGATGCGTCGATTTTCGTTCGCTATCCATATCAATATTCCACTTTCCGCTCCGACGCGGCCCACGCCTCGAACGGCGCGGTGTACCCCTCCGGCGTAATGCGAACCATCGGCAGCCGACGTTCCGCCATCGGCCGCCCCAGTTCGTCGTAAATAAATTTATCGTCGAACGCGATCGCCGCGGCTTCGTCCTTCGTGCCGGCGAAGTAGACCGCCTTCGGGCGCGCCCAATAGATCGCCCCGATGCACATCGGACACGGCTCGCAGCTCGTGTACAGCTCGCAGTCCTCCAGCTGGAACGATCCCAAGACGCGGCACGCCTCGCGAATCGCCTGCACCTCGGCGTGCGCCGTCGGATCGTGCTTCTTCGTCACCTCGTTCACCCCGGTCGCCACGATGCGCCCGTCCTTCACGATGACGGCGCCGAACGGCCCGCCGTTCCCGCTCGTCACGTTGCGCTCGGCGAGTCGGACCGCTTCTTCCATGTACCTCCGCTGCTCCTCTGTTCCGTTCATGATATCCCCCCTAGGTTTCAATGATCGGCAGCCGAATGTCCACCTTCGTGCCGACGCCCTCCTCGCTCTCGATCGCGAGGCGTCCGCCGTGCTGCTCGATGATATTGAGGCTGATCATCAGCCCGAGTCCGGTGCCGTTCTCCTTCGTCGTGAAGAACGCCTGGCCGAGCTTCGCGAGCTGCTCTTGCGAGATGCCCACGCCCTGATCCGCGACGCTCACTCTCACGAAGGCGCCCTCGCGTTCCAACGCAATCGTCAAGTCCCCCCCGTTCGGCATCGCTTCGACGGCGTTCTTCAACACGTTCAAGAACACCTGCTTGATCTTCGTCTCCTCGCAGCGTACGACGACGCCGTCCGCGCCGGGCCGGACGAGCGTCACGATCTGCACGTTGTACAAGATCGCTTGCGTGTTGACGAGCGTTAGGATCGCCTCGAGCAGAGGCATTAACGCTTTATTTTCGAAATCGAGCGCCTTCGGCTTCCCGAGCAACAGCAGCTCGCTCGTGATCGCGTGAATGCGGTCGATCTCCGAAAGCATGATCTGCGTATAGTACGTCGGGTGATTCTTGTGGGACAGCTGCATAAAACCCTTCAGGCTCGTAAGCGGATTGCGAATCTCATGCGCGATCCCGGCCGCCAGCTCGCCGACGACGGCCAGCTTCTCCGATTGCTGCAGCAGCTCGCGGTTCCGCTTCATCTCCGAGATGTCCTTCAGGATGCCGTACACGCCGACGATTCGGTTGCCCGACAACACCGGGACGTACGACACTTCGACATCGACGTTCGTCTTGTCCTTGCAGACGCAGACGGAGTCGAAGTGCTGCGGGCGTCCCTCCGCGGCCATCGCGAACGCCTCGCGGGCCCGGGGACGCCAATGCTCGGGGAACCAAGCGTCGAACGGCATGCCCTGCAGCTCGCCCTTCGAATATCCGGTGAGCCGTTCGCTCTGCTCGTTCATATCCATCGACTGCCCTTGAAGCGAGTACAAGCTTACGGCTTCCCGCGTGAATCGCATCAGCCCCCGTTCCGCCGTCCGAATGTCTCGATAGAGCTTGCGCATCGCCAGGCCGAAGATGACGAAGAGAACGGCGTTCGATCCCCCGATCCACACGTACCGCGCGGGCCCGATCAATACGCTGCTGAGCCACCAGTCGATCGCAAGGGCGACCGACGCCACGCCGACGTACGCGACCGTTCTCATTCCCAATCACCTGCCTTCCGGTTCCTCGGAACATAAAGAAGACCTAACTCCCGTTTAGAAAGCTAGGCCATGATCAGACGGCATCCAACGGATGTTTCTCTCATTTACCGTTCCCTTATTTCAATTGAAAACAGACGATCCCTTCGTCGTTCAGGAAGTTCCAGTCGACGAATACGTTCTCGAGCGGCCCTCCCAGGAGGCGGGCAAAAACCGGGCTTTGTTGAAAGTGCTCCTTCTCCAGTCGATCCTTGGCGATGCGCAGTTCCCTGTCAAAGCCGCGCCCGAGAAGGGCTTTCTCGATCGGGATCAGGATCCCGACGCGGAGGACGACGACCAGCTTCGGCGTAATCGCATGGATATCCACCCCTTCGGGCACCTTCTGTACGTACCCGCTGATGCGGTTCACTTCCTCGCGGAACGCCTCGACGTCCATCGCGGTGCGCAGCGGCGGCAGGTCGACCGTCCGCGCGAAAGGCAGCTCCTTCCCGAACACGGCGATGACGACGCCCGCGTTATTGGAGTAGTTCCAATCGTGATAGAAGCGATCGACTTCGACGCCGAGCGATACGCTGATTACGCCCTTGAGCTCGGGAAGCATCGAAGAGACGATAATCGACCGCGTCGTGTCGACGCTGTCTTCCTTGTTGTGCTGTAGCAGCACTTCCTCCATCGGGGAGAGAAATCCCCGGATCGTGATCACCAAAAACCGGCTGCCGGCCGACGCGAAGCATGCCTCCGGGCCGCGCCCGAACTTCTGCCGCAGCAGCTTACTGACATAGCTGCTAATCTTCTTCAATTCCTCTTGAATCATCATGTCCGCTCGCTTCACCGAATCCTCTTGGTCTGTTTCCATTCCAGATGAATCAGCGACTTCCATGACGCCAATCATGTTCATATTAGCATATTTTAGTACATCCGGGAAGTCGTGCGCGCTCCGGCGCGTCGGCATACCCGTTCCTCCGCGGCGCCTCACCATTGCAATACCGCCCCCTCTATTCGTTTGATCCCTCGAATGCCGGCCAATTCCTCCGCGAGACGGAAGCATGCGAGATCCTTCCGCTTCGCCTCCACCATGACGTCGATCCGCGGCAATCCCGCCTCGCGGCATCCCTTGAGGAACGCGGCGACCGGCCCCGCCTCCACGTCGTCCGCATGCGAGCGAAACTCCTTCTCGGACTTCGGCGACGAGACGTGAATTTTCATCGGCCGCCCGCCCCAGCTGGCCGCGACGCGGGAGAGATACTCGAGCGGCGGCGAGGGCGACGGGTTGCACGCGTCGTGATGCAGATCGAGCATCATCGGCTGCCCGGCGCGCTCGCAGACGGCTAGCGTCTCCTCGAGCGTGTACGTCTTGTCGTCGTTCTCGAACGTCAATCGAGCGCGGATCCGTTCCGGCACCCGCGGCAGCTGCTCGTGCAGCCGCTCGATCGCGGACGGCTTGTCCCCGTAGACGCCGCCGATATGGATGTTGACGATATGCTCCTCATCGAGCCCCATCCCCTCGAGAATCGCGGCATGGTATTCCAGGTCGCGGATCGCCGCCGCGACGACCGCGTCGCTGCCGTTCAGCAGCGTGAACTGGTTCGGGTGCATCGACAGCCGCATCCGCTCCTTGCGCGCGAAGGCGCCCAGTTCGGCGAGCGTAACGCCGAATCGCTCTCGGACGTCGAGCTCGACGTCCGGATGCGTCGCGAGCGGCACGAGCGCCGAGCTCAGCCGGAACAGCCGCACGCCGTGGGCGGCGTTATAGTAGAGGATGCGCCGCGTCGCCTCCAGATTGTTCCGGGCGACCTGCAACAGCCGCTCCGTCGCCTCTTCCCTCGGGAGCGCGCCGAAGCGCTTATAAGTGAACGTGGAGCTCGGCGTGTTATGGAAGAGGGCGAGCGCCGTCGACACGTAACCGAGACGTATTTCCATGACGTCAGCGTCCTCCGTCGACCGTTGTACCATTACTTTTCCCAGAATCGAACAATTCACCCAAAACGACGACGAGCCGGCCCGGGATATTCCCGGACCGGCTCGAAACGCGCCTTCGTTATGCGTAATACGGCGAAATCATCAGGTAGACGACAACGCCCGTCAAGCTGACGTACAACCAGATCGGCATCGTCCACCGCGCGATCTTGCGATGCTTCGCCGTCTGATTCGTCAATCCGCGCGCCGTCGTCACGAGCGCCAGCGGCACGATGGCGATGGCGAGCAAAATGTGCGTGATCAGGATGAAGAAGTATACGTACCGAAGCGCGCCTTCGCCGCCGTACGCCGTCGATTCCGTCGCGTAATGGTACGTCACGTACGACAGCAGGAACAGCGTCGTCGACGCGAACGCCGCGAAGATGAAATTGCGATGCATCCGGATATTGCGCTGCGTAATGAAGAAGAGCGCCGCCAGCAGGAAGACGAAGGTGAAGCTGTTGAAGATCGCGTTCAGCATCGGAAGGATCGTCCAGTCGATATGATCGAGCCCCTCGGCCTCCGGCAGGAAAAACAGGATCGCCACGAGCGCGTTGATCACGATGGACAGCGTCACGATGAGAGGGGTATAGTTCCGTTCTTGAGTCGGTGCCACTTCAATCCCGTCCTTATCCTTGGATTACGTGCTACCCCCATCATAATGAAAACGAACCGCCTCGCGCAAACTCCCGCCCCCGATGTAACCAAACGTTCACACTTCTCCTGCCGCGAATCCCGGTTTACGCCTGCGCCGCGATGGCGGGCGTTCCGGCGGCCGCCCCGGGGGACGCCGGCGCGCCGACGTCCGCTCTCGCGCCGCCCTGCTGCAGCTGATACATCTGGTAGTACTTCCCGCCGAGCGCCATCAGTTCGTCGTGGCTGCCGCGTTCGGCGACGACGCCCCGATCGAGCACGAGAATTTGGTCGGCGCTCTTGATCGTCGACAGCCGATGCGCGATGACGAACGTCGTGCGACCTTGCTTCACGACGTCCAGCGCCTCTTGGATGACCGCTTCCGTCTCGGTATCGATGTTCGACGTCGCTTCGTCCAGGATCAGAATCGCGGGATCGTACGCGAGCGCGCGGGCGAACGAGATGAGCTGACGCTGGCCTGCCGAGAGCGTGCTGCCCTTCTCGATGACGGGCTCGTCGATGCCGTTCGCGAGCGACGCCAGCATCCGATCGCCGCCGACGTCCTTCAGCGCCTTCTCGATGCGCTCGCGCGAGATCGACGGATCGTCCAGCGATACGTTCGAAGCGATCGTGCCCGTGAACAGGAACGGATCCTGCAGCACGATGCCCATATGCCGGCGCAGCGTCTGCCGCGGCAGCGTGTTGATGTCGACGCCGTCCACCGTAATCCGGCCGGAGTCGACGTCGTAAAACCGGAAGAGCAGGTTCAAGATGGAGCTCTTGCCCGAGCCGGTATGCCCGACGAGAGCCACCGTCTGGCCTTGCTTCGCCTCGAACGAGATGCCCTTGAGCACCGGCTCCCCTTCCTTATAAGAGAAGCAGACGTCGTCGAATTTCACGTCGCCGCGGTAGCGAGGCATCGTCTCGTCCGCGACGTCCTCTCCCTTCTCGTCCAGCAGGACGAACACCCGCTCCGCGCTGACGAGCGCCTGTTCGAGGTTCGGCAGCTGGTTGACGATGTTGACGACCGGCTGGAACATCCGGTTCAAATAGTCGACGAACGCGTACAGCACGCCGAGCGACACCGCGCCCTGCACCCCGTTGATGGAGACGCCGCCGAAATACCAGATCATCGCGACGAAGGCGACGTTCCGGAACACGCCGACCAGGTTGTGCGACGTCAGCGAGTTCAGGCGCAGCATCTTGTTGCGATAGTCGAAGTACCGCGTGTTCATCGTCTCGAATTCCGTCTCGGTCTGCTTCTCGCGTCGGAACGCCTGAATGATCGGCATGCCCTGGATCGACTCGTTGATCATGCCGTTCATCTCGCTCAGCGTGGACCGGATGACCCGGTTGTAGCCCGCCGCGAACTTCCGGTACACGACGATCCACAGCGCGAGCAGCGGAATGACGAGCGTGCAGGCGAGCGCGAGCCGCGCGTCCAGGAAGAACATCGCGCCGATAATCGCAAGGATATATAAGGTCCCGGAGAAAAAGTTCGCGAGCACCGTCACGTACAGCTCTTTAATCGCCTCGGTGTCGTTCGTAATGCGCGAGACGACCTTGCCGGCCGGCAGGTTGTCGAAGTAACGGATCGGCAGCCGGTTGATATGCGCGAACACGTCGTCGCGCATCTTGCGGATGATCCGATTCGCCGACGCCTGCAAATAATACCGCTGCCCCCAGCTGAAGCCGGCCGAGACGAGCAGCAGTCCCAGATACAGCCAGGACAGCTGCAGAATGCCGGCGACCTCCGGGCGGTAGAAGGCGAAGATGTCGGCGTTCGTCAAGACGCTCGCGTCGTAGACTCGGCTCTCGCCGTCCCGCTCGACCCGCAGGTCGCCGTCCTCGGTGATCGACCGAGCGCCGTCCGCTTCGATCCCGCCGGGCACGAATACGAAGCCGCGGCCGACCTGCAGCACGCGCGCCTCCTCGCCCCGGGTTTCGCCTTCGGCGAACCGGTCCGCCCGCTTCCAGAGCGCGCCGTCGTACGGCACCGTCTTCGCGTCTTCGGCCGTCGCGCGGTACCACGGCTGCTCGATGCCCGCGATGTGCACGTCGATCATGCGCTTCGCGATGAACGGGCCGACGAGCTCCGTGCCGATCGCGATCAGCAGCATCGCGAGGGCGAAAATAATCGTTCTCTTATACGTCATTGCATATTGGAACAGTCGCTTTCCCGGCTTCGCGCGTCGTACCGCGTCCCGGTCCAGCTCCCATTCGAAGTCCTCGTCATGCATACGTTGGGATCCCTCCCGCTTTCTCTATATTCTCTTCCGCGGCGCGCTAGACGACCGCGTCCGCTTGATTGGACGCCTCCGCCTGCTGCCGTTCGAATTGCTCCTTGTACCATCCGCCTCGCGAGAGCAGCGCCTCGTGCGTGCCTTCCTCGACGACGCGTCCTTCGTCCAGCACGAGAATGCGGTCCGCATGCTGCACGGCCGAGATGCGGTGCGTGACGATGATCGTCGTCTTCCCCTGGCGGGACCGGCGGATGTTGCCGATGATTTCCGCTTCCGTCTTCGCGTCGACCGCCGACAGCGCGTCGTCGAGAATGAGAATTTGCGGATCGGCGAGCAGCGCCCGCGCGATCGACACCCGCTGCTTCTGGCCGCCCGAGAGCGCGACGCCCTTCTCGCCTACGAGGGTGCTGATTTTACTCGGCAAGAACTCCAGGTCTTTCTTGAACGCCGACAGCTCGATCGCCTCGTCGAGCCGATCCGCGCCGTCCTCGCCCTTCGCGTACAGGATGTTCTCCCGCACCGAACGCGAGAACAGGAACGGGCTTTGCGGCACGTAGCCGATCCAGCCCTTCAGGTCGTCGTAGGCGAGCCGTTCGATCGGCACGCCGCCGATCGAAATTTCGCCTTCGCCGGCAGGGTATTCGCGAAGCAGCTGCTTTACGAACGTCGTCTTGCCGCTCCCCGTCCGTCCGACGATGCCGAGCGTCCGGCCCGGCTCGAGCGTCACGCTGACGCGGTCGAGGTTGACCGTCTCCGAGGTCGGGTAACGGAACGTGACGTCGCGGAACTCGATCGTCCCCGCTTGCGCCGCGCGCTGCGGCTCCGGATGCTCCTTGACGTCAGGTTCGTACGACAGCGTCTCGTTCACGCGGTCGAGCGACGCGTTGCCTCGCTGCATAATGTTGATCAGCTCGCCGATCGCGAACATCGGCCAGATGAGCATGCCGAGATAGACGTTGAACGTGACCAGCGCGCCGACCGTCAATTCGTTGCGGAAGACGAGGTAAGCGCCGTATCCGATGCCGATCAGGTAGCTCAGGCCGACGACGATCTTGATCGTCGGCTCGAAGAGCGCGTCGACGCGGGCGACGGCGATGTTCTTATCGAGCACGTCTCCGGTCACGCCGGCGAACCGCTTCTCCGCGGCCCGCTCCTGCACGAACGCGCGGATGACGCGCACGCCGGAGATCGTCTCGAGCACGCCGTCGTTCATGTCGCCGAAGGCGTCCTGCGCTTCCTTGAACCGGGTGTGAATCCAGTTCCCGTACACTTGAATGCAGATCGCCAGCACCGGCAGCGGAATGATCGCCGCGAGCGTCAGCTTCCACGAGACGAGCGTCGTCATGACGACAAGCAGCGTCAGCATCCACACCGTCGAATCGACGAGCGTCAGGATGCCGAACCCGGCCGTCATCGAGACGTCCTTCAGGTCGTTCGTCGCGCGGGCCATCAGGTCTCCGGTCCGATTTTTCTCGTAGAACGTCGGCGTCATCTTGAGCAGATGCTTCATAAGGCGCGACCGCAGCAGCCGCTCGACGACGAAGGCGCCGCCGAACAGGCGCGACATCCATATGTACGTGACGCCGTACACGACGACGGCGATGCCGGCGAGCAGCAGAAGCGTCTCCGCCAGCTTCGGCATCGTCAGCGCGCCCTGCTGGATCGTATCGATCGTGTCGCCCACCAGCTTCGGCGGAATAATTTCCAGAATCCCGACGAAAATCAATAGCGGAATCGCGATCGCGTACCGCTTCCATTCCAGTCGGAAAAACCAACCTAATTTCCCCAATACGGACAACATGTTACAATTCCAACCCCTCTCCTATGCGAAAAAAAAGCACACCGCTCTGACGTATGCGCGGTGTGCTTCGTTCATTCCTCGAATGAAATGAAAAAGCGCACGCCACGAAGTGAAGATTCGTGACCTGCGCTTGAGAATCCGTATATGACGCGTGCCGGAGACGCTACGCCGATCGGGCGAGCGTTCCGGTACGCGAATCCGGAGACAAGGAGGTCACGCAATGGCCGACGAATCCATGGAGACGACGAACAAGCATTCCTGCATTGACGTTGGACAACATTGCGATCCCTCCTTTCCGTTTCGTTCGAGTAGTGTGCAGCCAATTGTTTACAAGTGGTAAATTACCATGCCCTTGACAGCGGTGTCAACTTCTTTTTTTATGCGCTTGTCCCGGCGAGCTCCGCTCGCGCATCGTTCCGCCCCGCCGGCGCACGCGCAAAAAAACCTCTCGAGACAAGCGCCTCGAGAGGTTTCGTCAGCCCGCCCGGCTCGATCCGCCGCCGTCCGACGGCGGCAGCAAGCCCAGCTTATCGAAGACGAGCACCGCGTTGCGGACGGCCGTCGCGTTCACGCGCGGAAATCGGGGCCGGAGGAGCCGGCACAACGCGTCCACGGACGGCCGCGCGGCCTCCCCGTGCATCGTCTCCAGCACGGCGCGGCGCAGCGGCGTCAGTCGAATGTGAAGGCGCTCCAGCCTCTCGCGAGCGGCTGCGAGCGTCGACGCGGATTCCATCGGCGAGCCCTCCCCTTGTTCCATCGTTTCAGCCCGTTATTGATGCCTCGCCGCCGCCGCCTGCGACAAGTACCCGGAGATGTCGATGCCGAGACCGGACGCGATGCGCTCCCCGAGCTCCCGATCGCCGCGGAAGAAGTTGCAGATCGAAAGCAGCCGCGTCCGCTCGTGCACCGCGCTCAATTCGTCGATCAGGTTCGCGACCAGATTGTCCTGTTCCTCCTGCGTGAACTTGCGATACGTGTAGCCGACTTGACCGAAATCGTTCGTCTTCGCGATCTTCCGGCGGCCGGCGTCGCCGCCGAGCGGCATGCTGCTGTCGCGGTACTCCGGCGCTTCCTTCGGCGCGTCCGCGTAGCGGTTCGGCTCGTAATTGATCGGCGAGTCGTTCTGCTTCGTCTGCATGAAGCCGTCGCGCTGATTGTTGCGCACAGGCGCGTAAGGACAGTTGATCGGCAGGTTCAAATAGTTCGCGCCCAGACGGTACCGCTGCGTATCCGGATACGAGAACAACCGGCCTTGCAGCAGCTTATCCTCGGACGCTTCGATGCCCGGCACGAGCGCGCTCGGCGCGAACGCGACCTGCTCGACCTCCGCGAAGAAATTGTCCGGATTGCGGTTCAGCGTCATCGTGCCGACCCTCTGCAGCGGAATTCGCTCCTCCGGCCACAGCTTCGTCGGATCGAGCGGATCGAAGTCGAAGCTGTCCAGATCCTCCGGCGCGACGATCTGCACGCACAGATCCCACTTCGGGAAGTTGCCCGCGGCGATGTTGTCGTACAAGTCGCGCGTCGCGTGATTGAAGTCGTTCCCCTGCACTTCCTTCGCCTGCGCCCGAGTCAAGTTCCGGATGCCTTGATGCGGCACCCACTTGTATTTCACGTACACATAGTTGCCGTGCGCGTTAATCCACTTGAAGGCGTGGACGCCGTTGCCTTCCATCTCGCGATAGTTCGCCGGCGTGCCGTAATCGGACATGACCCATGTCATCATATGCGTCGATTCCGGCGTCAGGCTCATGAAATCCCAATAGCGGTCGCCCGATTGGATGTTCGTGTCCGGCGCGGGCTTGAGCGAATGCACCATGTCCGGGAACTTGATGGCGTCGCGGATGAAGAACACCGGCAGGTTGTTGCCGACGAGATCGTAGTTGCCCTCTTCGGTGTAAAACTTCGTCGCGAACCCGCGCGGATCGCGCGCCGTCTCCGGCGAGCCTTGCCCGTGGATGACGGTGGAAAAGCGGACGAACACCGGCGTCTCGGCGCCCGGCTCTTGCAGAAACTTCGCTTTCGTATATCGCTTCATGCTGTTCTCGAGGACGAAGACGCCGTGGGCGCCCGAGCCTCTTGCGTGCACGACGCGCTCCGGGATCCGCTCCCGGTCGAAGTGCGCGAGCTTCTCGATGAGATGATAGTCTTCTAGCAGCGTCGGTCCGTTCGGACCGGCCGTACGGGAATTCTGGTTGTCGCCTACGGGTACGCCTTGGTTCGTCGTGAGAAAATTGCGTTCTTGTTCGCTCATCGATTCCTTCACCTCGTTAATATTTTGCATAATTATTAATTTATAATAATTCTAATCTAGTTATGATTATAATTCTATTGAGAATCGTTGTCAACAGATAGAATTAACAATTGGTTAACACTCAACCCTCGAAAATATAGTATGCTAGTAGAGTGTTTTCATATTTTTATAGAGCGTATAGGAGGAAAGAACCGAATGCCCTATCTTACGACGAAGAAAGCTCCACGCAAAGCCTTGATCGTCGCCGCCGCCACGAGTCTCTTGGCCGGCCTGTTCGCCGTTCAGCCGCAAGCCCGGGCCGCGGATCCGAGCGACCTGACCGTCATCTTCACCAACGACACGCATGCGCATCTGGACAACGTCGCTCGCCGCTGGGCCGCGATCCAGGACATTCGCGCGGAGACGCCGAATTCGATCCTCTTGGACGCCGGGGACGTGTTCTCCGGTACGCTGTATTTCAATCAATACGCAGGACAAGCCGACCTAGGGTTCATGAACGAGATGGGCTACGACGCCATGGTGCCGGGCAATCATGAATTCGATAAGGGTCCCGCTCCGTTCGCCGATTTCGTGGAAAAGGCTTCGTTCCCGATCGTCAGCGCGAACGTAGATTACTCGAAGGAGCCCGAGCTTCGCGGCCTCGTCAAATCCGATGTGTCGGCGGCCGCCGCCGGCGGCGCGATCTACCCGGCGACGGTGCTCGAAGTCGGAGGCGAATCGTACGCGGTATTCGGCCTGACGACGCCGGAGACGGCGTTCCTCGCCACTCCGGGAGACAACGTCGCGTTCAAGGAAGAGATCGCCGCCGCGAAGGCGACGGTCGCCGATCTGACCGCCAAGGGCTTCGATAAGATCATCGCCCTCACCCACATCGGCTATAACAACGACGTCCGGCTCGCCGAGGCGGTCGAAGGCATCGACATCATTATCGGCGGCCATTCGCACACGCGCCTCGACGACGCGGTCGTCGTGAACGAAGACGGCGCGCCGACGCTCATCGCGCAAACCGGCGAATACGGCCAATACCTCGGCCGCCTCGACGCCGACTTCGACGACAAGGGCGTCCTGACCGACTGGACGTACGACCTCATCGAGGTCGACGCTCAGAACGAAGCGGGCGAGTACTTGATCGCTTCCGACGAAGCGTTCGAAGCGAAGCTCGCGGAGCTGCAAGCGCCGATCGAAGCGATGAAAGCCGAGATCGTCGGCGTCTCCGACGTCTACCTCGAAGGCAGCCGGACGCAAGTGCGCCGCGGCGAGACGAACCTCGGCAACCTGATCGCGAACGCGGTGCTGCACGCGGCGAAGCCGGCCGGCGCGACGATCGCGCTGACGAACGGCGGCGGCATCCGCGCCTCGATCGACGCCGGCGACATTTCGCTCGGCGAAGTGCTGACCGTCATGCCGTTCGGCAACACGATGGTGACGCTCGACCTGACCGGCGCGGAAGTCGTCGAAGCGCTCGAGAACGGCGTCGGCGCCGTCGAGGAAGGCCAAGGCCGCTTCCCGCATGTCGCCGGTCTTACGTTCGCTTACAACTTGGCGAAGCCGGCCGGCGAACGCGTCTCGAACGTCAAGGTCGCCGCCGCGGACGGCTCGTACGCGCCGATCGATCCGAAGGCGACGTATACGCTCGCGACGAACGCCTACATGGCTGACGGCGGCGACAATTACGCCGTCTTCAAGCGGGCGAAAGACGACGGCCGCCAGACGGATCTGTTCGTCGTCGACTACGATGCGTTCACCGGCTACCTCGCGACGCTCGAGACGGCGTCGCCGAGCGTCGAAGGCCGCATTACCCGCGTCTTCGTCGACGCCGGCACGGACCATCCGGCTTATGAAGCCGTCCAGGCGCTCGCGACGAAGGACGTCTTCCCGGAATTGTCCGCGGGCGGCGACGCGTTCGCTCCGAAGGACGGGCTGAAGCGGATCGACACGGCCGTCTGGCTGGCCCGCGGCCTCGGCCTCAAGCTGCCGGAAGCGGCGTCGGCGTTCTCGGACGTCGCGGCCGACCACGGCTTCGCGAAGGAATTGCTCGCGGCGAAGGAAGCCGGCATCTTCCTCGGCCTCCCGGGCGGCTCGTTCCACCCGGACGCAGCGCTGACGAAGGGCCAAGCCGCGCTCGTGCTGGAGCGCGCCTTCGGCGAAGCGCCTGCGATCGACGGCGACGCGAACGCAGCCATCACGCGCGGCGAGTTCGCGATTCTGCTGCACGAAGCGATGTCGAAGTAAGGTAACGCGAAGAAGGCTGCGGCCGGTCCGAGTTTCGGATCCGGTCGCAGCCTTCTTTTTTCTTCATGCCGTTATGGCGCTTCGGACTTGCGGGAGTAGAGCAGCGGGTTTAACCGGGACGCTGCGACGTCCCCCGGGGCTAAGCCGGGCAGCCACGTTGCCAAGTCGGCCCGGCGGGCGTTGCTGTCCGGCTCCGCGATGCGAACGCCGTCCGCCACATAGATGATCGTCATCACTTTGCGCATCACATCCGTCGGGTTGCCCGGGGCGCTGTGCACGGTCCAGCCCGCATGGAACGTCGCGTCGCCGGGACGCATCGCGCCGTACGTTTTCCGTGGGAAGCCCTTCCCTTCGATATACTGCGCGAGCGTTCGGTGCGATTCGTCGGAGATGACGGTCTTGTCGATGAGCCCGTTCCGGTGCGAGCCGGACGCGAACGTCATGGAGCCGACCGCCTCGGGAATCGGGACGAGCGGCATCCACAGCGTGATCGTCTTGTCGGTGTCCAGCGGCCAGTAGATTTGGTCCTGATGCCACGGCGTATGGCCGCCGCCCGGCTCCTTGTACAGCGCCTGATCGTGGTACAGCCGCACGCCGTCGACCCCCATCAGCTCCGCGGCGATCTTCGCGAACCGGCGGGCCAGCGTGAACCGCGCCGCGGCCTCGCTCTTCTCCCACAGGTTGCCTACCTGAATGAACGCCTTCCCGTACGTGTCCCGCTGCTCGACCGGCTTGTCGTGGCGGTTGCCGCGCCGCACCAGCTCCGACAGCAGCGGCTCGTACGCGGCGACCTCCTCCTCGCTCGCGACGCCGCGCAGCAGGATGTGACCGTCCCGCGCATACGCTTCGATCTGCGACGCGGCGAGCGGATAGTCCTCCGACAACCCCGGCGGCAATTCCCGTTCGACTTCTTCCATCCCTCGTTCCTCCCTTTGTCTTTAACGATCCTGACCCGTTATGGTACATTCATAGTAATGCATAACGGACGGGCGAGGCATTGTCTAAATCTTCTCCTTCGCTTGTCAAAACCGACTGATGTCATTTGATTTGCGGTAAAGGGGGAGGAAGGCGATGTCGACGGCGGGACCGATCGCCCCGTACGTCCGGGAGAGCGACCATGCGTCGCGCCGGCCCTGGCGCGTGCCGGAGCGGCGGCTGCTCGATTATTTGCTCGTGTTCGTCCGGCGCGGGAGCTGCGTCTTTACGATCGACGGGCGGCGGCATGCGTTCCGGGACGGCGCCTTCGTCCTGATCCAACCCGGCTCCCTCTGCGAGCTGGAGGGACTGACGGAGACGGAGACGCCGTTCGCGCATTTCGATATTTTCTATACCCCCGGCCGGGAGCGTAGCTTCCCGACGCGGCCGGGACAGACGGATTTGTCCGCGTATGCCGATCTGCTGCAGCCCCGGCTGGACGACGTCTTAGGCTACCCCGTCCCCGTCCGGCTCCGCCCGCGGGATCCGAAGCGGATGCGGGACGCCCTGCTGCGGCTGGTCGATGCGTGGCTGGAGGGAGGGCCGTTCGCGTCGCTGCGCGCGCAAGCGCCGGCGACGGAGCTCGTCGCGATGATCGCGGAGGATCACGCGCCGGCGGGACAGGGCGGCACGCCGAAGCACGAGCCGCCCGACGCGCTCCGCTGGATTCCGTCGTATTTGTCGCTTCATCTGCACGAGCCGCTGTCCGTCGATACGATGGCCGCCCGCGCCGGCTTGTCGCCGTCTCGCTTCGCCGCGAAGTTCAAGGCGACGTACGGCTTGCCGCCGCACCGGTATTTGCTCGAGATGCGGCTGTCCCACGCGCGGGAGCTGCTGCGCACGACGGCGCTGTCGCAGGAGGCCGTCGCGGCGTATTGCGGCTTCGCGGACATTCACCATTTTTCGAAGGCGTTCAAGCGGCGGACGGGCGTCACCCCCGGCGCTTGGCGCGAAGAAGGAGCTCGATCGTAGATGGCTGAGAAAACGAACGCAAAGCTGAGCGAGACGACGCCGAAGACGATGCTGACGCCGACCGGCGGCTTCCTCTCCGGCTATACCCATACGCTGAATCCGTACAGCGGTTGTTCGTTCGCATGCGCCTATTGCTACGTGCGCCGGATGCCCGTCGCCCTGTTCCGGGGCGAGCCGTGGGGGGCCTGGGTCGCCGCGAAGCGGTTCGACCCGGACGCGTTCCGCCGCGAGCTCGCACGCGCGTACAAGAAGGGGCCGACGTCGATCTTCCTCTCGTCGGCCACCGACCCGTACCAGCCCGCGGAGCACGGGTTGCGCCTGACGCGCGAGCTGCTGGAGCTGCTCGCGGACGACCCGCCCGCGTTCCTGTTCGTGCAGACGCGCAGCCCCCTCGTCGCGCGCGATACGGACCTGTTCGCGCGGTTTCCGGCCGAACGGCTCCGCGTGAGCGTCACGGTCGAGACCGACCGCGACGACATGCGCCGCGCGTTCGCCCCGGTTTCGCCGCCGATCGCCGGGCGGCTCCGCGCGCTGCGCCGGCTGCGGGACGCCGGCATCGCCACCCAAGCGGCGGTCGCGCCGCTGCTCCCGTGCACGGCGGACTTCGCCGCCGCGCTGGCCGGGGTGACGGACCGCGTCACCCTGGACACGTTCGCGCTCGGCGACGGCGCGAGCGGACGGCGTTCCGAAGCGCTCGGCATGGGGAGCCGCCTCCAAGCGCTCGGGCTCGCGGACTGGTACGCGCCCGAGAAACTGCAAGAAGTGCGCGGCATGTTCGCCGCGCACT
>NZ_JAPSKE010000026.1:62167-81133 GCF_031177825.1 Paenibacillus sp.
CCGCCGCTCGCGGTTGGGGCCCCCCCCCCCCCCCGGGGGGGCTCCCGGCCGGGGCCGCCCCCCAACACCCCTATTATGGCGCCTCCTTGTCCGCCCCCCACTTCCCGTCAGACCGCATATTCGTGTCGCAGGACGGCTTCGCCCCGCGCTAACCTTTAGAAGTTGAAGTTGTCCGGGTCGGCGCCGAACCGGCGATTTTCGTTCATGGCGTCGATCTTGCCCATGTCTTCCGCGCTCAGCTCGAAGTCGAACACGTCCGCGTTTTCCCGAATCCGCGCTTCCTTCGTCGACTTCGGAATCGTGACGACGCCGTGCTGGAGGTCCCATCGCAGCACGATCTGCGCCGTCGACTTGCCATGCTTCGTCGCAAGCTCCTTCAGCGTCGGGTGATCGAGGTTGTTGCCCTGCATGAGCGGGCTCCATGCCTCCATCTGGATGCCCTTCGACTTGCAATACGACAGCAGCTCCACCTGCGACAACAGCGGATGATACTCCACCTGATTGACTGCCGGCACGACGCCCGTGTCGTTAATGATGTCGTCGAGGTGATGGATATGGTGGTTGCTGACGCCGATCGCGCGCACCCGCTTCTCCTCGTACAGCTTCACGAGCGCCTTCCACGTGTCGCGGTACTTGCCCTTCACCGGCCAGTGCACCAGATACAGATCGACGTAGTCGAGCCCGAGCTTCTCGAGGCTCGCTTCGTGCGCGCGCAGCGTGCTGTCGAAGCCTTGGTCCGCGTTCCATACCTTCGTCGTGATGAAGAGCTCCTCCCGCTTCACGCCGCTCTCCCGCACCGCCTTGCCGACGCCGACTTCGTTGCCGTACACCGCCGCCGTGTCGATGCTCCGATATCCGTTCGCGATCGCCGCCGCGACCGATTGCTCCACCTGCGAACCTTCCTCCACCCGCCACACGCCGAGGCCGAGCCAAGGCATCTTCACGCCGTTGTTCAGGGTCGTCGCGTCCGCGAGACCTTTCGCCGATATCGTCATTCCGATTCGCTCCCTTCCGCTTTAACGAAAATCACACCCCTTGACTATACCAAATGCGCCGAAAAAAACAAAAAAGCCCCCTCGCGGGAGCTCTCTCTTCGATACCGTATCGTTACTCGGCGCCCAACTTCTTGATCGCCTTCTTCAAATCGTAGCCCGAATCGATGAGAATCGGCAGGCTCTTCGTATCGCCGACCATCGCCGAACGGCACTGCGGGCAGGTCGGGACGTCCGCGAACGAATAATCCGCTCGCATCCATCCGTTGCAGCTTTCCTTCGTACAGGACCAGATGGACGTCATTTCGCTGGGGAAATCGTCGAACGATCGCTTCCGAGAGTAAAACATGTCAGCCCCACCCTTCTTGGTCTTTCCTAGAAAAAAGGCTGCCCTACTCGGAAAGCAGGGCAGCCGTTTTCTTCATCTTAGTATACTTTTACGACGTTCTCGGCTTGCTTGCCGCGTTGGCCTTGAACGACGTTGAATTCTACGCGTTGGCCTTCGTCAAGCGACTTGAAGCCTTCGCCCGTAATCGCGCTGAAGTGTACGAATACGTCTTCGCCGCCTTCAACCTCGATGAATCCGAAACCCTTTTCCGCGTTGAACCATTTCACTGTACCTGTTTGCATTGTGTGTAGCCTCCAAAATGTTTATTGTTACATGGACTATATAAAAAGCCACCGATCAAAAAAGGCGCGGCATCGCAACCCTTTCCAATAGGTGACTCAAAAAAGTCTCATATACGATAAATTTATTATGGCACATCCGTTGGAAAAAGTCAAATTTTCAGAATTCCTCATTCTGGCACCCTAAATTGTCTTTTCTTGGCGCGGTGCAAACAAATGTTTTTCACACGAAGCGCCGAACCCATGGTACTGTTTAGAAAAAGAGGAGGCGAAACGAACCCATGAAAGACTTGTTCGCAAACATGCTCCGCCATATGGCTTGGGCGGACCGCCGCATCGGCGCGGCGCTCGCGGCGGCTCCGGACGCTCCGGCGGATGCCGTGAAGTGGTACGCCCACATCGTCGGGGCGGAGACGATTTGGCTGTCGCGCATCGAAGGCGGCGACAGCTACCCCGTCCCGGTGTTCCCCGCGTGGGACGTCGCGGCGAGCCGCGAAGCGTCCGAGGAGACGCTGACGAACTACTCGCGTTTGATCGAAACGTGCGACGACTTCTCAAGGATCGCCGTCTACCGACTCAGCACCGGCGCCGAGGCCCGCACCTCCGTCTCGGACATCCTGACGCACGTCTTCTTGCACGGCAGCTATCACCGCGGCCAAATCAACGCGAAGCTGCGCGGCGCGGGGCTCGAGCCGACGACGGTCGACTACATCTTGTACGCGCGGGAGAACCATGTATGAACGAGCGCGTACGCCTCTATTTAGACCGGATCGGCTATGACGGCCCCTTGGACGGCAGCGTCGAGGCGTTGGCCGGCTTGCAAGATTGCCATCTTCATGCCGTGCCGTACGAAAATTTGGACATTCTGCGCGGCGTGCCGCTGTCGCTCGCCGTCGACGATCTGTTCGACAAGATCGTCGTTCGCCGCCGCGGCGGCTATTGCTTCGAACTGAACGCCTTGTTCGGCTGGCTGCTGCGCGAGCTCGGCTACCCGGCGACCGATTTGTTCGCCCGCTTCTGGCGAGACGAGCCGTCCCCCCCGCCGAAGCGCCGCCATCAAGTGCTGAAGGTCGAAGCCGAAGGCGGCTCTTACTTATGCGACGTCGGCGTCGGCGGCATCGTTCCTCGCCGGCCGATCGTCTTGGCGGAAGGTCTGGAACAGGCGCAAGGGGACGAACGGTATCGCATGGAGAAGGACCCTTCCTTCGGGTGGATGCTTTGCGAGTGGAAGCGCGGAGAATGGAGCAAGCTGTATTCGTTCACCGAGGAGCCGCAGTTGCCGAAGGACTATACGATGGCGAGCTACTGGTGCGAGCATGCGCCGGACTCGATCTTCCGGCAGGGAGCCATGATCGCGATTCGGACCCGCAGCGGCCGCAACTCCGTCGCGGGGAAGGAGTTCCGGCTCTTCACCCCGGAGGGCGTCCATGCATTTACTCCGCAATCGGAGGAAGAATATAAAGAGGCGCTCCGTACTTATTTCGGCATTGTCATCGAGTAGGCGGCCGAGCCGACGAACGAGAAAACCTCCGTCTCACTCCGCGAGAACGGCCGATTTCGCCGTATTCCCGTTCGATGAGATGGAGGTTCTCCGTTCATGTCCATTTTCGACATGCTTTCCCGCGCAATGAGATGGACGATTTCACCACGCGTACTCGTCGGGCACGTACGCCAGCTTCGAGACCGCCCGCAGGCGCAGCGTCGAAGACGCCTCGTCGTACGCCACGCTCTCCGGATCGACGTAATACCAATGCTTCACGACCGGCTGCCGATGCTCCTCGAAGACGAAGACGTTGAGCTCCCGGCGCCACGACAATACGTTCCGAACGGCCGGACCGTTCTCGAGCTTCGCCTCGAACGCCCAGCCCGCTCCGTCCGGCAGCTCGTTCACCGCGAACGCCGCCGGCGTCTTCGCCGTGTCCACGAACGTCCGCCCGCCGACCGCGTGCTTGATCAGCAATCTTCCTTGCATCTCCGTCACTCCTTCCGACGCTTACGGCAAGTCGATCAGCAGGAAGAACGCTTCTTCCCCGCCCGCCGCCGTAAATTTCAAATCCGGGGTCTCCGTAATGCGAGCCGTATCCCGCGCCCGCAACGTCGCCGTTTCCGTCGGATCGCCCCCGTTCGCGACGTACAGCGAGCCTTCGATGACGAACAGAAAGACGCGCCGGTCCATGCCTTGCAGAAACTCGACCGTCTCCCCCGCCGGCAGACGGGACAGGAAGATCGCCAAGTGCTGGTTGATGCTTGCCGCGTTCGGCCCGCCGTCCGGCGTTACGATCGGCACAAGGTCGCCGATCAACGCCTCGGGATCGAAAGCAGACGTCTCGTACGAAGGCGTCAGCCCCGTCTCCTCCGGCTCGAACCATAGCTGAAGCAGGTTCACCGGCTCGTCGTCGGACGGATTCGCCTCCGTATGTACGACGCCGGTACCCGCCGACATGCGCTGCACCTCGCCGAAGCCCGTAACGGCGACGTTGCCCATGCTGTCCTCGTGGCGCAGCTTCCCGCTCAGCACGACGGACACGATCTCCATGTCCGCGTGCGGATGAGCGCCGAACCCGCGCCTCGGCGCGATGACGTCGTCGTTGCACACGCGCATCGGGCCGAATTTGGAATTGTTCTCGTCGAAGTCCTCCCCGAAGGAGAAGCTGAAGTTCGACTGCAGCCACCCGTGATCGTGGCTGATTCTCGTATGCTTCGGATAAACGCGGATCATCCGGCGAATTCCTCCCCTTCTTTCAATGATCCTAGCCATGCGACGATCTTGCCCCGCACGTGCCGCCCCGACAGCCGGACCAATGCGGCCGGCACGTCTTCGAGCGGGATCGTCTCGGCGACGATCGACCGGAAGCCGCGTTCGACGTACAGCGCGACGAACTCCTCCGCCAGCGCGCCCAACTCCGCCTCCGCCTTCGGGTGTCCGAACGCGCCGCCCAACATGAGCTTGTGCACGGTGAACGTCTTCGACGACGGCTTGAAGTCCGCGACGTTCTCCGGCGCCCCCGCGATGCAGGCGAGCTGGCCGCCGAACGCGAGCAGCTCGAGATCCGCCTGCGCCGTCGCCCGGTTCACCGTGTTCAGCGCCGCGTCGACGCCTTCCCCGTTCGTCCATTCCATTACGCGGTCCCGCAGCGACTCCGTCGTATAATCGACGACGGCTTCGGCGCCGAGGCTTCGCACGTAGTCGTGGTTCGCCGCCGACGCCGTCGCGAGCACCCTCGCCCCGACCGACGCGGCGTATTGCACCGCGAACCCGCCGACGCCGCCGGCTCCGCCATGCACGAGCAGCGTCTGTCCTTCGCGGAGTTGCATCTTCCGGTTCAACGCCTGATACGCGGTCAAGCCCGCGGTCGGGATCGACGCCGCGTCCGCGAACGACACTGCGTCCGGAATGCGAGCCGCGGCGGCCGCGGACGCGACGGCGTATTCGGCGAGCGCCCCCCGTTTCGTCATATCGCCGTGATAATACACGCGATCGCCGACCTTCCACGGCGCCGCGCCCGGACCGACCGCGTCGACGACGCCTGCGCCGTCGAGTCCGGGAATATGCGGGTACGTCCAGGTCGGCAAGCCGCCGCCCATAATTTTATAATCGGCCGGGTTCAGCGAAGCCGCATGCACCCTGACTCGAATTTCGCCGGGACCCGGCGCGGGGAGGTCGATGTCTCCGATCCGCAGCGTGTCCGGAGTCCCCGGACGATCCAACAATAACGCCTTCATGGCCATGAGCGGCAGCTCCCTTCTCGAGAACGTTTCGTTCCACCCATGATACCACGCCGCGGCGGCAGGCAAAAGAAAGCCGACGCCCCGCAGGGCGCCGGCTCGAATCCATTATTTCTTCACCGTTGCGTTGTATTCGCCGATCTTCTTCGTAATTTCCGCCGCGGCCGCGTCCAGCGCTTCCTTCGCCGACTTCGCGCCGTTGACCGCTTCCTCCATCGCCGTCTCGACCAATTGGCGCGCTTCCGGAAACACGCCCATGACCGCGCCTTGCGTCGCCGTGCTCAGCTTCGTGCTGTGCAGCTGGTCCACCGCCGTCTGGAATTGCGGGAACTTCTCCGCGTTCTCCTTGACGATCGCTTGATCGTACGCCGCCTTCGTGATCGGGAAGTAACCCGTATTCACGTGCCACCAAGCTTGCTGCTCCGGGGAGACGAGGAACTTCATAAATTCCCAAGCCGCCTGCTGCTCCGCCTCCGGACGGTTGTTCAGCATCCAGAGGCTCGCGCCGCCGACGATGACGCCGCCCTCCGCCGCGTCGGCCGGCTTCGGCAGGAAGCCCGTGCCCACTTCGAACTTGCCGCCGACCGCGTCGACGTAACCGCGCAGACCCGCCGTGGAGTCGAGCGTCATCGCCACTTGGCCCGCCGCGAACGCCGCCTTCGTGTCGGACGTCTTGCGGCCGAGGTTGAGCGCCGTGCCGTCCTTCACCATGCCCGTCCACCATTCCATCGTCCGGACGGCCAGGTCGCCGTTCACGAGCGACGTCGACGCCATCGCGTTCCGGCCGTTGCCGTTGTCGACGTAGTCGACGCCCGCGTTCGCGTGGAACTGCTCCATGAACCAGCCGTACAGCGCGAACGACACGCCGTATTGGCCGTCCTTCGTCAGCTTCTTCGCGTACTCCGCCACTTCCTCGTACGTCTTCGGCGGCTGCTCCGGATCGAGGCCCGCCGCGGCGAACATATCCTTGTTATAGTAGAGAATCGGGTTCGACGTATTGAACGGCATCGAGTTCAGCTGTCCGTCGAACGTGTAGTAGCCGAGGATGTTTTCCTCCAGCTGCGACAGATCGTAGCCTTCTGCGTCCACGAATTTCTGGATCGGCTGAATCGCGCCCGTATCGATCATGAAGCGGCTGCCGATTTCGTACACCTGCATCATCGTCGGGCCTTCGTTCGTGCCGAGCGTCGTCTTCAGCTTGTTCAGCGCTTCGTCGTACGAGCCCTGGAACACCGCTTCGACTTCGACCGTGTCGCTCTGCGCGTTGAAATCCGCCACGAGCTTGTCTACGGCTTTCCCGAGCTCGCCGCCCATCGCGTGCCAGAAGACGACCTTCGTCGGTTCCGTCGCCGCGGCCGGTTCGGCTTCGGTCGCCGCCGGCGTACTCGCAGCCGGTTCGGCCGGAGCCGCCGCCTGGTTGTCGGTCGAGGACGTTTGCTCCGCGTTGCCGCCGCCGCATGCCGCGAGCGTCAGCATCGCCGTCGCCGCCAGAAGCGCACCTATCGATTTGCCTGCCTTCATGAAATTCTCTCCCTCTCTCTTTTCCGAAAATGTATATGTGGAGCCGCAGCTTTACGCCGCGGCGCTGCCACCGACCCCATCGTCTCAGCCCTTCACCGCGCCCGCCGTAATGCCTCTCACCAGCTGCTTCAGCCCGAACGCGAGCAGCAGCAGCGACGGCAGCAGCACCATCGCCACGCCGGCAAGCACTAAATTCCAAGACATCATCTCTTCCCACTGCAGCATCGTGACGCCGATCTGTACCGTCCGCATCTCCTCGCGGTTCGTGACGAGCAGCGGCCACAAATAGCTGTTCCACTGATTCAGGAACGTGTAGACGGCGAGCGTCGCGAGCGCGGGGCGGCCGAGCGGAAGTACGAGTTGAAAAAACGCTCTCGCATGTCCGCAGCCGTCGATGCGCGCCGCCTCGAACAGCTCCTTAGGGAGCTGGAGGAAAAACTGCCGCAGCAAGAAGACGCCGAACGCCGAAGCGAGGAACGGCACGATGAGTCCCGGGTACGAGTCCATCCAGCCGAGCGTCTTGATCGTCAGATAGTTCGGGATGATCGTTACTTCCCACGGGATCATCATCGTGGAGAGGAACGCCGCGAACAGCGCCGTCTTGCCGCGGAACCCGACGAACGCGAACGCGTACGCCGCCATGCTGCAGGTGACGAGCTGCCCGAGCGTGACCGCGCCGGCCATGACGAAGCTGTTCCAGAGGAAGCGCGGGATCGGCGCCAGCTCGAGCGCGGTCCTGAAGTTGCCCAGGTACAGTCCCTCCGGGAACAACGGCGGCGGATACCGCCCCGCTTCCTCCGCGGTCATGAAGCTGGCCAGGAACGTAAACAACAGCGGATACAGCAGAACAATCGCCGCGACGCCAAGGATCGCGTACCGCAGCCAGAGCGACGGCCTCGCGCGGAAGCGCCGGGGACGCGCCGCGGGAACCGGCCGAAGACCGGAGGATGCCAGCGTCATTGGTAATGCACCTTCTTTTCCACGAATACGAATTGTACGATGGTCAAGACAAGGAGAATCGCGAACAAGACGAGCGCTTGCGCGCTGCCCGTCCCGAAGCGGAAGTTGACGAAGGCGTCTTGATATATTTGATAGACGACCACGTTCGTCTGGTTCATCGGACCGCCCTTGGTCAAGATGTGGAACTGCCCGAACGCCTGGAACGACCCGATGATCGATACGATCGTAATGAAAAACAGCGACGGCGACAGCAGCGGCAGCACGATTTGCCCGTACTTGCGAAGCGGCCCCGCCCCGTCGACGCTCAAGCTGTCGAAGATGTCCTCGGCGATCCCGTTCAGCCCGCCCAGCAGCACGATGTAGACGAACCCGAGATTCATCCAGACGGTCATGATCGATACCGAGATCATCGCCCACTTCGGATCCGACAGCCAGAAGATCGGCGCGACGCCGAGCTCGCCGAGGAAGTAATTCAGCATACCGACGCTCGGGTGGAACAGCAGCAGCCAGATGACGGCGGCCGTGCCGACCGATATCGCGACCGGCAGCGAGAAGACGAAGCGGAACCACCGCATGCCGGGCAGCGCCCGATGCGTCAGCATCGCCAGCAGCAAGCCGATCGCGATCGTCGTCGGCACCGTGTATAGAATGAATTGCCCCGTGACGCGCAGTCCGCTGTAGAACAGCGGGGAGGCGAACAACGACGCGTAATTTTCCAAACCGACGAATTGCGCGATACGCCCTTGCGGGTCGGTTACATGCAAGCTCAAATACATCGATTGCGCCATAGGATAAAAGACGAACGCGACGAACAACAGCAGCGAGGGCGCTAAGAAGGTGTATGCGGCCAGCTCTTCTTTCCAGCGAATCGCCCTTCCCCCGCTTCGCGCCGCGCCCGCAGCCGTCTGCGGCCTCGCCTTCGCGCCCCATGCGCTTCGACTCGTCTCCACGGATCATTCACGCCCCTCGTCCGAATGGAATGCTTCCTCAGCATAGGGGACTTATGTTAACCCCATGTCAGAACGGAATGAAGAATTTGTAAAACAACGAAACATCCCCTTCCGTACCTGCACGGAAGGGGATGCTTCGCGTTCTTACTGCATCTGATTCACTTGAATGAACATCGGGCGTTCGCTTACGTCCACGGTTACCTTGCCGCCGGAGATCTTCAGCGCCGAGGAGACGCCGTCCGTGTCGCCGTGAACCATCTCGATCTTCGTCGCGCTCGACGGGGAGCCTTGAAGCGTCAACTGATAGTCGGTCACCATCGTCTGGTTGCTGGTCGGCGCCCATACGACGTAGGCACCGCCGTTGCCCGAAGCGCTCTTGAATTTGTACATGCGCACATTGGCGTTCCCGGAAGCCTGTTCGCCGAGGAACTTCATGCCGGTCAGCGCGTTCTTCATCGTGTAGACGTAGTACCACGACGTCTTCGGCGTCCACTCGCCGAACTTCGTGACGAGGCCGGAGGACGAATACATCGTCGCGGAGGCCGCGTCCACGTCCCGCAGCATATACATCGTCGCGCGGTCCACGCCGGCGGCCGCGATCTCCATATACGAGCGCACGAGCCACTGCCCTTGCACTTCTTCGGCCGAGAACGAGCCGATCGCCGGCGCGCGTTGCACGGAGCCGGGGTTCGTATCGTAGCCGATTTCGGACAGCCATACTTCCTTGCCCGGCATATACCGGTTGCGATAGTCGACCAGTTCCGCGAGACGCCCTTTCAGGTTGAACTCCTCGGGGCTGATCCCGGACGTGCCGGCCGCGTTCCGTGCGTACGTATGCACGTTGATGACGTCGAACGGCATGCTGCCGCCGCGGTTCAGATCCGCCCACAGCTTGCTGCTCTCTTCCAACTTGAAGAAAGCCGGGGAACGCACGATTCGCGTTTACGCCGTCAAAAATCAATGCTCGAGGAGTATCTTCATGAAGTTTCTCGAAGGGGGGAGGCCGCAGTGCTTAATCTTCGACCGGATGGAATGAAAAAAAAGATTTAGACGGCGGGCTGACCGCCGTCGTGCCGACGCTGCGCAGCATCGGCCGCGCCGACGTCGTGTAAGTCAGAACAACGAGATTTGCTCCGGCGGCGGCTCGCCGCGCGATTGCCCGAGCATCGCCATAAGCCGCTTCGCGTTGCCGGCGCCGTGGCCGCCCGAGTTGTTGTTGAAGACGACGTCGATCGCAGACGTCCGCTTCAGCATCGCCTCCAAGAGGCCCACCCACTCGCGCAGCTCTTCGTCGTTGTAATCGTACAAGTATCGCACCGCCCGCCAGTCGGGACTGCCGCTCGAATGCCAGCCGCCGACGTTGCGCCCGTGGAATCTTACGATCGTCCGGTCCGGATGCGTCGGCTCCGGCACGATCGGAATCGAGCCGAGTCCGGCCTGCGGCTCGTCGCAGACGCTGTGCATCCAACCTTCGCGCTCCATGAACGCGAGGGTTTTCGCGCGGTACTCCGGCGCGAACCAGCTCTGATGCCGGAATTCGAGCGCGACCGGCGCGTTCCCCATGAGCGTCTTCGCCCGGCGCAGCGCCGCGACGTTGTCTCGCGTACAATCGAACCAGGGCGGGTATTGGAACAGGAACGCCCGCAGCTTCCCGGCGCGCGCCATCGGCTCGAACGCGGACCGGAACGCGGCGAACATCGTCGCTTCCTGCTCCTCGGTCAGCTCCCCGAGCGCGTCGCCGGACGGCACCGCCTCTCCCGTCAGCAGCTTGCCGATCGCGCGGCGCCCGGCGTCCCGGTCGTGACCGGTCATACCCTGGAACGCCTTCACGACGAAGCCGAAATCGTCCGGCGTCTCGTCGACCCAGCGCTGCACCGACTCCGGCGTCGGGATCGCGTAGAACGAATTATCCACCTCGACGAGCGCGAATTGCCGGGCGTACATCGCCAGCTTTCGCGAGGCGGGCGTCGC
Organism: Paenibacillus sp.; assembly: GCF_031177825.1. Classification (GTDB taxonomy): domain Bacteria; phylum Bacillota; class Bacilli; order Paenibacillales; family YIM-B00363; genus Paenibacillus_AE. Next base: position 72,915 of record NZ_JAPSKE010000026.1, read on the forward strand.
CGCCGGGTACACCGTATCGTGGCCGCCCCAGCCGGCGAGGCCAACGAAGACTTGTTCGAAGCCGCCGCGCTTCGAATTCGCCGCCGTCACGAGTCGCTCCCCCAGAGTCGGCGGCCCTTGCGGAAGATACGGTATCCTTTGCGAACCCCATTCATTAGGGAGCTTGGAACCGCGACGGGGCGGTCGTGCAGGAAGGGCAGGTAGATGCGGTGGTACGCCCGTTTCAAATCCCGCCACATGGTGCATGGCTCCGGCTTAAGGAAGTCCGATACGTCGACGACGACGCCGCGACCGTCGCTCGTCATCATGACGTTCTTCCCGTGGACGTCGTGCGGGTTCAGGCCCCGCCCCCTTGCATAGTCGAGCGCCTCTTCGATGTCCTCGATGATGCGCTTCGGGATGCGGACGCCCTTCATCAAGCATTCGTACAGCGTCTTGCCGTATAGCCTCTTGAGGACGAGAAACTCCCGATCCTTGTCGGAATGCAAGCATTCGGAGTACGCTTCGTGACGTCCGAGCCGACGGTACACTTCGACCTCTTCCTCCCACCCGTTCCGACCCGGCGCGTACAGCTTGACGACGCGGTCCGGGAAATCCGGATGCGCGACGACGACGGCGTAGTTGCCGCGGCCGATCGTGATCCACGGCTTCGGCAGCTCGGAGACGACGACGGGGTCATGCGGGTCGAGGCTTTGCACCTCGATATTCGGCAGCAGCTCCTCGTAGATCAATTCGACGAATCGTTCCATTTACGCGCCACCTCCGCCTTGGAGAAGCTCCCAATCCTGCCGCAACGCCATATGCAGCGCAAGCGCCCATGCAACGGACGCCGGGCGGCCGGACGGCGCCGGGCGCGGCAGCGGTTGCGGTTGTTGCGCCGTCTGCGGTTGGGGCTGCGCCGACTCTTGCGCGGCCGCCTCGAGCGGCCCTGAATCCGGAGCGGGCGGTCGGGCTGCGCTCCAAGGCGTCGATGCGGCCTCAAGCGCCTCCGCCCAACGTTCGTTAAGCCCGAGCTTCGGAACGACCAGCGAGACGATACCCTTCGCAAGCTCCTCCGCACGCCGCGGCGCCAAATACGGCAGACGCTCCGCGAAGGCGGACAACAGCTCCCACTCCTCCTCGTTCACCCGTTCTCGCACCCATGGCTCGAGCGTCAGCTCCGGCAGGAACGGCCCCCACGCGCGAAGCTGCTTCTCCATCCGCTTCGTCCGCTTCTTGGCGCCGCCGACGTCGTAGACGACGACGGTGCCGGCGGCCAAGTCGCCGAGCCGCTTGTCGTGCGGATGGAAGAAGCTGCACAGCGCGCCGACGACGTAGAGCATCGGCAGCGTATCGATCATCCGCAGCAGGTTGCGGATGACCGAAGCAAGGAAGCTAAGCGGCCGGCCGTTGTCCTGCATGACCCGAAGGCCCATCGCGCGCTTCCCGATCGTCCGGCCGCCCGTCGCGTATTCGCCGATGAGGAAGTAGCCGCCGTTCAAGGCGGCGAGGACGACGATCGCGACCGCGGCGGCGTATTCGTCCAGCCATGCGGCCGCTTCTCCGGGAACCGCTTCGACGGCCAGCATCCACGTCAACACTAGCGCGACGTTCACAAGCAACAAGATGAGCGCGTCGATCAGCTGCGCGCCGACCCGGCTGCCGATGCCCGCCGTCTCGAAGCGCAGCTCGACGTGCTCCGGCGTCGTCACGACGATCCGCCGCGGCGGCGCCGCCTCATGGAACTCATTCATTCGCGCCCTTCCTCCTCCCGTTCTTTTTCTCTATAATAGGTCTAATAATCATACATATGGAATTCCCCTTCGAAGGAGTCCGCCCGAATGTTGGAACTGACCGCGTTCATGCGCAAGAACAAGCCGCTCTGGAGCGAGCTCGATCGCCGGACCGACGAGATGTCGAAGCGCGGCGCCCGCCCGAAGGCGGAGGACGTCGATCGATTCGCCTCGCTGCACAAGCAAGCGTCCTCGCATCTGGCCTATTTATATACGCATCATCCGAATCACGAGGCGACGGCGCATTTGAACCGGCTCGTCTCGCGGTCGCATCACGCGCTGTACCGCGATCAATGGAACAGCACGGAGTCGATCCGCGCCTTCTTCCGCACCGGGTTCGTCTCGATGCTTCGCGCCCGCGGCGTCTTCGTCGCCGCCGCCGCGCTGCTCGTCGCGATCGGCTTCCTGTCCGGCTTCGCCGCCGTCTGGATCGACCCGCTGAAGCTCGCGGCCATCGTACCCGCGGAATACGCGGGCGTCGACCCGAGCCGCGTGACGGACGAGCGCGAAAACCTGCAGTCGTCCGTCATGTCCGCTTCGATCATGACGAACAATATTCGCGTCGCGATCTTAGCGTTCGCGAGCGGCATTACGCTCGGCGTCGGAACGCTGTACCTGCTCGTGTACAACGGCATTCTGATCGGCGCGCTCGCCGCGCTGTTCCACCGCGAAGGGGCCGGGTACGAATTCTGGGCGTACATCCTTCCCCACGGCGTCATCGAGTTGACGGCCATCTTCATCGCCGGCGGCGCGGGGCTGTACATGGGCTACGTCTTCCTCGCCCCGGGACCGTTCACCCGCCGCTTCCGCTTCCTGACCGCCGCGAAGGAATCCGCGCTGCTGCTCATCGGCACCGTGCCGCTGTTCGTCGCCGCCGGACTGATCGAGGGGTACATCACCCCGACGACGATGCCGCTCGCGCTGAAATACGGCGTCGCCGGTCTCACCCTGGCGCTGCTTGCCGTCTATTACGCATACGGCTTGAAGAAAGTTGCGATCGAAGCCGGCGAACGGGCGGAGCGGCTACAGCGCGTCTCTTGACTTCAACTCCAAATACGAATTCACGGCGGCGAGCGCCAGCTCGTTCGCCGGAACGTCCAACGCCTCGATGCCGAGCGCGGCCATTCGCGCCGCGAAAGCCCTTCGGTCCTCCATGAACTTATACGCCGCGCTCTTCACGTAGGCGTCCTTCAGCCGCGTCACCCCGATCCGAGACCACTCGCGCAGAACAGGATCCTGCAAGCACAGCAGCAGTACCGGATGCGTTCGCCGCAGCCGAATCAAGTACGGCACGAGCTCCGTTTCGAACAGGACGTTTTCCATATCCGTAAACAGGACGATCAAGCTGCGCTTCTTCTGCACCCGCGCCAAGTGCGCGAGCGCCAAGGCGTAGTTCGACTCCGCCGTATCGCTCTTCAGGTCGTAGACCGCGTCGATCAGCGTCTGCAGATGCGCAAGGCCCTTGCCCGGCGGCACGTACGTCGACAGCCGTCCCGAGAAGGCCAGCGCCGCCACCTGATCGCCGCGCTGCAGCGCGACCGCCGCCAGCGTCAACGCCGCCTCGAGACTCCGGTCGAGCTTCGTCTGCGCCTCCAGCTCGACGCCCATCATCCGTCCGCAATCGATCAAGAGCGTAACGATCTTGCCGCGCTCCGGCTGGAAGACGTTCACCTTCGTCTGCAGCGCGCGAGCCGTCGCCGACCAGTTGATCGCGCGAGGATCGTCGTCCGGCGTGTAATCGCGGATGCCTTGCAGCTCCGTGCCGGCCGACGCGCGGCGATAAACGCGCTTGCCGTCCAACACGAGCGTCCGCTGCAGCGATGCGAGCATGCCCCGAACGCCGCTGAGGTCCGGCAGCACGCGCACCTCGCTCTCGCATGGGACATGCGCCTGTCGTTCCCAGAGGCCGAGCGCGCCGCGAAGCCGCACGAAGACGGAGCGCAGCGCGTACCGGCCCCGTTCGCGGGGGAGCACGTCGTATCGGACCGTCGCGTCGGCGCCGTCGAAGGCAAGCTCGCGCGGCGTCGTCCCGGCCTCGGTATCGAACGCGTCCGGCAGATCGTCGAGCAGCGAGCCGCGCTTCGGCAGCCGCGCTCCGTCGATCGCCACCGCGAGCGTCGTCTCGAACGGCCTTCCGAGATCGACCTTCCCCGGCGCGTCGCGGCGGGCGCGGACGGCGGATGCCGCCGGCAGCGACCATAGATCGGCGGCGGAGAACGCGGCCAACGTGCCGTTCCATGCGATCATCGCCAGCAAACCGAGCTCCGGGTTCGCCGCATAGGCGAGACCTGCGGCCGGCGCGCCAGCCGCCAGCCAGCCCGCGAGCCGGAACGTGGGCACGATGCGAAGCTTATCGCGGTACCGGGATCCCGGCGAGCGTCTCTTCGACGATAACGTCACTCGTCACACCCTCCAATTCGGCCTGCGGGGCGAGCAGCAGCCTGTGCCGCAACGCCGGGCGGGCCACCAGCTTCACGTCGTCGGGCGTCGCGTAATCGCGGCCGTCGAGATAGGCCCACGCCTTCGAGGCGTTCAGCATGGCGAGACCCGCTCTCGGGCTGGCGCCGAGCAGCACCTTCTTGTCGTCGCGCGTCCGCCGAACGATGTGCGCGATATATTCGACGATGCCGTCCTCCACCGTCACGCGGCTCATCTTCTCGCGATGCGCCAGTACGTCCGCGAGCGAGCATACCGGCTCGATCGCGCCGTTGCCGGACGCGCCGAGGCCGTGCGTCTTGTATACCTCGATCTCCTGCGTCTCCGCCGGGTAATCGAGCGTCAGCTTGAATAAAAACCGGTCGAGCTGCGCTTCCGGAAGCGGATACGTCCCCTCGTATTCGACCGGGTTTTGCGTGGCGACGACGAAGAACGGCGACGGCAGCGCGCGCGTCTCGCCTTGGATCGTCACCTGCCGTTCCTCCATCGCCTCGAGCAGCGCCGATTGCGTCTTCGGTCCGGTCCGGTTGATTTCGTCCGCCAGCAAGATGTTGCAGAAGACGGGACCCTCGACCGCGACGTATCGATTTTCTTGCAGATTGTAAATCACGTTCCCCGTAATGTCGCTCGGCATCATGTCCGGCGTGAACTGTACGCGCCGGTACGACCCGTCGGTCAGCGCCGCGAGCGTCCGCGCCAGCTTCGTCTTGCCGAGCCCCGGCACGCCTTCGAGCAGCACGTGACCGCCGGCGAGCATCGCGGCGACGACGAGGCGCACGTTCGTGCGCTGGCCGAAAATCGTCCGCTCCATGGCTTCTATTAATCGATCCATCTTATCGATCCTCCTCGAGTAAGTTGAGCGCCTCCGCCAGGGCGACGCTGTCCGCGAGCCACGTCTTCTCGCCGTACTCCGGCTTCCCGCCGGCGGCGATCGTTCGCCGCTGCGCCTCCCACCGCGCGAGCGCGGCGCGCAGCGCCGACGGCGACCGCAGCCGCTCGCCGAGCTCGCGTTCCGCCGCGTCGACGAGCGCCGCCGCGCCCGCGTCGGCGGGAATGCCGGCGCGCGTCTGCAGCGTGCGGCGCAAGCGCAAGACCGTCGCGTCCAGCGCCTCGACCGTCAGCCGGCCGCGCTTGTGCCAGCCCGCGACCGCGAGCAGCGTCTCGTCGCCGCGGCGGACGAGGAACGCTCTCGGCGTATACGCCGGGCCGAACCGCTTGCCGCGTCGCCACAGCCAAACGACGCCGGCGATCGCCCCTTGCAGCAGCGCCGCCAGCAGCCAGGCCGGATACACTTGGCCGATGCCGGGCGATACCGAATACCCATGATGGTACTCGTCGAAGTAAACCGTCCGTCCGGCGAGCGAATCTCCGCCGAGCAGCATCCAAACCAGCTCGAAATGCCGCTCTTCAAGAATCGTGTCGTTCCGCAGCCACTCCGCGGGCAGCGCCGCCGTTATCGACCCTCCGCCGACCGCAGCGCGCACGGCAAGCACGCCGGCGGCATCGCCGATCCGCGCCGCGGCGGCGGCCGACGCCGGCACGAAGCGGCGCTCGCCCTGGACAACGGCCTTCTCCGACCGAATCGCCGTCCCGCCTTGGCCGAACACCGTCACCTCGCCGGTCGCCTCGTCCGGATCCACGTACGCGATCGTCGTCTCGTCTCCGAGCAGCTCGTAGGCAGGACCGAACACGACGACGTCGTTCCCGAGCGCCGCCCAGGCGCGCAGCCGTTCCGCCGACTCGGCCGTCATGCCGACCGGCTCCACCGTGACGAAGAGCTGCCCCTCGGCCTCGGGCAGCCGCTCCGGCGCAAGCCGCCACTCCGCTACCTCGGTGTCTCGCCGCTCCATCAAGAGGCGCAGCCCCTTCACCCCGTCCTTGTCCGGGGAGAACGACAAATACGGCGCATAGTCGACTAGACCCGGACGTGTCGTCGCGAACGCGAGGCCGATCAAGAGAAAGAGACATAAAGCGAACGCGGCGTATAAGAAAGAAATTCGATGGTCCGCGCGAGCCGGCCCCTTCATGACGCCGCCCCCTCGTCCGCGATCGCCGCTTCGACCTCGCGGCGCCAACCGTCGTATTCGGCGGGAGCGATGTCCCGTCCTCCGTACCATATCGCGTCGAACCGTACCGCCGACGACCGGAACAACGCCGCCGCACCACCCTTCCCGGCCAGCTCCTCCGCGTATTCCCAGTTCGTCTTCCAATCCGTCACGCGCAGCAAACCGCGCTCCTGGAAGCCGAGCAGCAGCGCTAAGAACAAGAGACGCGACGCCTCGCGGTACGCTCCGTTCGCCGCCGCCGTTCGGGACCGGTCGAGCAGGCCGGCAGGCGCCGTCTCCATCTCGTCCGCGCTCGCCGCGGCCTTGCGCCGGAGCGCGCGACGCTCCACCCAGAGCAGACGGAACAGAAAGAGCGACAGCGCCGCGAGCGCAACGAGCCCTCCGCCGATAATGGCGTACCCGAGCGCGTCCCCCGACCCTTCCGCCATCTCCAGCTCCGGGAACAGCTTGCCGAGCGCGTCGAACAGCCGCTCCAGCCAATAGAGGAGCAGATTTTGCCCCGGCTCCTCCGCTTCCTTCAAATAATCCGTAAATTCGCGCTGCGAGAGGATGTCGAGCAGCTCCTCCTTCTCCGGCGTCATCTCGTCCCCTCGGCTTCCCGCGGCTCCGATCCTTGCGTCGGATCCGGTCCGCGAAGCCGCGCCAGCGCGGCTTCGATATCGTCCGCGTCCGTGCGCGTCTTCTGCACCCGATACGTCAGCGCATAGACGACCAGCCCGGCGGGCAGGAACGCGCTGACGACGACGAGGGTGAGCAGCAGTCCGACGACGCTGACGCCGAGTCCGGCTACGACGATGCCCACCGCGACCGCGAAGACGTACGTCAGCGCCGCGAAATTGATATAGACGGCCAACAGCCGCCAGAAGCTCCGCCGGGTGAGCGACCAGCTGCGGCCGATCGCGACCGACTCGTTCTCGAACAGCAGCGGCGGCAAGAAATACCCGAATCGAATGAGAAAGTAGTAATACGCCAATGCGCCGCCGTACGCGAATAACACGTACACGACCAACGCGAACGCGCCCGCGGCCGTGACCGCCGCTTCCGAATTGCCTAACGCCGCCGTCGACAAGATCGCCCCGCCGTACACGAGGCTCAACACGAAGTTGCCGACCGACACGATACTGTAAGCGCCCATCGAGATGAGCCAGTACAACAGCCCGTTGCCCAGTACGCGGCCGTACCGCCGCCACGCCTCGCGCAGCGCGTCGCCGGACGTCGTCGCCTCGCCGTCGATCGCGCGATTCGAGAGAATGACGGCCCAAGCGAAATAGACGGGAACGACAAGAAACACCAAGACCAACCCGATGAGGAAAATGCCGACCGCCCTCGCCCATACGGCCGTCCCGCCGGCGAAGAGCTCTTCCGAAAATCGGCTTTCCCAAAATCGATCCATATCGCCGAAGTCGAAATTCGGCACGAGCGGCAGCGCGTCCAGATTGACGAGCAATACGTTCGACACCAAATAGAACGGACCGAACGCGAGCAGCGTCCCCAGAAACAGAGACGCGAACAGCTTTCGATAAACTTGCAATGAACGGTCCAGCATCGGACCGACGCCCATCGGGCGCAACGTCGAACGCGTCATGGATCCCTCCGAAAGATTGGAATTGTTTCCTATTGTACCATGACGAAACAACCGGCGTCTCCGCCGGCTCCCTCTCGTTCTAGCCCCCCGATCCGCGCGGCGTTACCGACGATCGCCTCGGCGATTTCCTCTCGTCAGGACCAAGCGCCGCCCCCTTTTCGCAATCTCCTTTCCAAGCTGATTTCCTCTGTTCAGGCACCTCGCGAATTCGAAATATCCGATTGAAATTAGAACATACGTTCGGTATAATAAGGAAAAGGAGGCGTCGTTCATGGATCAAGCGGAACAGGTGGCGTATTTCTTTCGGCGGCGATGGCCGAACGGGTTTTCCTGCCCGAGCTGCGGGTACGGGGCGTATTA